>DASWNP010000053.1:0-73196 GCA_036399175.1 Pyrinomonadaceae bacterium
GGCGGCGCGGCTCGCAGGTACTTCCAAAGCGAAGTACCTGATTAACTCGTTGAGCTGGCGGTTCGTCAGCTTACTGTTTTTGATTAACCGTTGAGCCACTGGAACAGCCTATTTCTCTATCGCTGTTCTAGACAAGCTCCAGAAAATATATTCAACGACACAAAGAAGCAGAAGACACGCAAATAGAGTTGTTCGAGTGAATCACTCTAAAGCCCCACCGCTTGCGGTGGGGTGCTTTTACTATTTTGTATTACTCTGAAAGTCAAATTGATCCTCGGCTCAACAGGCTTAGAAGTTTTAGGTATCTGATGCTGCCAGTATATTTGAGTCAAACCTTTCATAATTAATAGACTGCCATGCGTTAAATCGATCTCAGTTTTACCTAGTTCTTTTCTCTTTTTGTGTCTGAACTGGAATCTTCGTGTTCCCCCAAAACTTACCGAACCAATTACAGGTTCCTTACCAAGTTCCGGCTCATTATCTTGATGCCAAGATACACCATCTCTTCCATTTCGGTAGAGATTTAAGAGGACGCTGTTGAAGTTTACCCTCGCGGCCTCCTCAATTTTTTTCTTAATGTATAGTAGCGTCGGCGTCCACTCGTCTGAGCTCATAGCAATGTTTGAATACGTATAGGCTTTGCCTGAATCACCATACCAAGCAGTTAATCTAGGCAGATCCATTTCTTTACCATAGTAGGTAATCTTATCCTGCCTCCATGTCACCTCGTTAGATAACTTTTGAAGTATATGGTCACTTTCCTCTTTACTGAAGTAGCTGCTATAAAAAATCACATCAGCGTCAGGCATAAGAAGCGTTTCAGAGACAGGGTGAGATGGATTCTTTATTTCATCTTCAAATCTAAAACTTATCTGACCCTCCGTCTTAGCTATCACTTAATTAACTCCTTAGCGATAAACTATTATTCACAAAAGTAGGCCCTCTTGGCACATACTCAATTAAATCTGAACAGCCCAAAGTGGCGTTGAGATGATTATACCTTTGTACCTACTACCCAGAAGGAACTCCATCGGACCCTAGGATTTCTCCCCACTTCCTCAAATATTTTCCCTAAATCTGTTTTATCTTCTGTATATGGATCCATGGTCGAATTGGTCACATGGAAATCTGATAACTCAATTCCTGCATTATCAGCCATAAGCTTTACTTCATCTTTCCACCGCTGTTCGTTGCGATCTACAAATATGAATTTTGAGCCCGCAGGCGCATGAGAGGCCATATTATTAGTGAATGATCGGAGGTCTTCAACATCATCGAAGACCTCCGAGATTATGTAGCACATTATATATATGTCTTGACCAAATATATTTCCCCAGTTTCCTACGTTCTCAGTTCTCGTTATATCTACAGAGGAGAAACTGCCAGAGCACACAAGAGGCCAAGCGTTTCTGTTCGCTCCAAAGTTTTCACGAAACTTTTTGTCTATATTGCGCTTTATAGCTTGCCAGCTATCTAACCACTCGTTGACTCGATCCAAAACTAAGAAATCTACTGCTAATTGGTCTCTCGCGCCTCTCAATTCCGCCCACTTAGCAAGTCCCAGCAGCTCGGTTCCTGGACCTCCACCGAAACTGCAAATCTCAATATGCCCCTTTTCCCGCTGAACATTATCTATATACTCTTGGAGGCTTGGGCTTTGAGAGATTACATCTTCAATCTGGCTTGCGTTAGCAGCGGCAATCCCATACAAATAAGCCATTCGACATAGAGGGTCGTCATATGGGATGTTAGGCTGTCGGCCAGACCTCCATTCTTTGGTGTTGTTTACAAGATGTCGTTTGATATCTTCGAGAGCATCTTCACGCGTAATTCCTCGCTGTGCCGCAATACCGCCAAGGTTTCCTTCGATAACGTCCCGAGCGGTTTCAAAGTATTTTATTGCGGGCATGTTTATTTCTCCTGATTTGTGAAGTTTTAGCTAGAGCCAATCAAAGCGTGTTTTGTTATATTACACTCTTAACTTGAAACAGTTAAGATCGGTCGCTGAAATTTGATTAGACATTAATCACAGCTTGTATCGCCCAGCCTGAGGCATTCCTCATTCTTTAATCTCCTCCCAAATCCATGTGAACGCCCCTATTGGGTAAAACTTAGCTCCGTCAATCATGGTTGATGGAAACGATTCACATTCATTGGGGTCAGAACTCTCATCTTCACCTGCAAAGACAAATTGGTCTAAGTCTTCATCATACCAAGCGCCAAACCCGAAACGTCGAGACACATCAGCGACACGCTGGGCTTGTTCGAATGTAAAGTAAGGGCAAGCAAACCCATTCCAAACTTCCCCCAATGAGTATCCATCAAACGACTGACCGATGAGTGGATCCAAACTAAATTTCGACACTCTCAAACTCCCTTTTCCTCAATTCCATAATTCAACTAAATTGACTGACTCAGTTCGCTAACTCACGGAGTTAGGCAATGAAAGAGTGATTAGCAACGCCGAGAGTCTGGACTGATAGTGTCCCATAGATCGTACATTGTAACAACAGTGAAACCAGCTAAGGAAACTCGTAATACTTATCTTGGGCTTACTCAGAAATATATAAAATTGTGCATACGAGTGTCCTAATAAATGCCATGCTATTTTAAGTACTGCGTTATTTCAGCAATGTTAGCTCTACAACATTTCCACTATTTACCTTATCATCCCTCTATGATTAGGTACGATTTAGATAAACTCGGGTGGTATGAGTTTGAAGAATTAATTCAAACTCTCTTGAAGGCTTCTCTTGGTCCGGGCATTGAGGCTTGGGGTGGGCGAAGGGACAATGGGCGTGATGCTTATTATTCGGGACCGCTCAAATACCCATCTGGCACGCAGGAAGAGGGCCCTTTTCTATTCCAATGTAAGTTTGTTGAAGGGGCTAACGCCGCAGGCGCGAATCCCCAACCTCTTGTTTTGAAGGCCGTACGTGCCGAGTGCAATGAGATCAGAGAAAGAGACTGGCCTCCCCCCCACTTTTTATACTCTCCTGACGAACGCTGTACTGTTTCCTGCCACGCGGGATGAAATTATCAGGCTAATAAAAGGAGTGCTGCCGAACACCAATGTAATTTCACAGGGAGGGGGAGACATTTGCGCGCTACTAGATCTAAATCCAAAAGTTGTGCGAGCCTTCCCACAAATTCTCGGCTTACGTAATCTGCAAGACCTTTTAAGTGAACGTCTAAACGCTGACATCTTAGCTAGGAGTGAAACCGCTATTAAAGAGGCTGAAGACTTGGTACGTGTTTTTGTTCCAACGGCAGCCTACTATGATGCCCTCTCCAAACTTGGAAAATATTTTTTTGTAATTCTTGAAGGCATGCCGGAGATGGGTAAAACGACGATAGGGAGAATTATCTCCTTAACGAAAATGAACGACGGATGGTCTGCCATTGAATGTCGATCATCAGATGATTTTCTCAAGAGCTATCGTTATGAAGACAAACAAGTTTTTTTTGCCGATGATTTCTTCGGTCGGATTACGTACGATCCGGGTCGAGTCAGTAAGTGGCAAGATGACCTTCCACATATTTTCCGAAGGTTGGATTCTAATCACTGGCTTATATTTACAAGCCGAATTCATCTTCTGAAGATTGCTAAAGACTCACTTGATGTCAGCGGACTTAATGATATTTTCCCTAAACTGAGTGAGGTCACGGTTGACGCTGGAAGTCTTACAGAGAGAGAGAAGGCTCTAATCCTTTATCGTCATGCCAAGACCGCAGATTTTTCTACTCAGGTAAAAAATGTAGTAAGGCGTGAGGCTTCGAAAATCATTGGCAATACTTACTTCACTCCTGAGAGGATTAAGCGACTCGTCAGACAAGTGCTCCTCCATGAGATTCAACCTCACGTTGACACCCTCTCTGTGGGTCTTATTGCTCAAATAATCCAAACGAGCCTCAGCAGTCCGACAATCAGCATGCGAAGAACTTTTGAGGCTATCGCTGCTGCACATAGGTGGCTTTTATTCGCGATGGTAGAGGCAAGTAGTTTAGGAACTCCAAATTTAGAAGATGTCCGTAGGCGCTATGAAGCTATCTGTCCTGAAGAGGATCTACAACCGTTCGATTTAATAATTGATGAATTGAGTGAGGCTTTTGTGAATCGCTCTCAAAGCGAAGCAGGAACGAAGCTTTACTGGATGCACCCTAGCGCAATGGATATGGTGGTTGAAGCTTTCGCTCAAGATGAGCGTCTTCGGAGGCATTACCTCTCCCATTGCAGTGCCCAAGGCATTGCATTGGCTACTTCTATCGGCGGAGGGACACGAGGAGCGCGTGAAGTCCCTCTTCTTTTGAATGAAGAGGATTGGAGGCTCTGCGCAGAGCGAGCTAAAGAACTTTTGGAATTGGGCTACGCCGTTCTTCGAATACTATTCGACAATTATCGTGCAATCCTGATTGAGTCCCGCAAAGATTCATCGGTTCAAATACCCGAGAGATACTCTAGGCTACTCTTTGATGATGTCATAGGAAAGATTGTTGACCTCGCCCAAGCAGGTCAATATGAGTGGACGGTGTTAGAGCTAGAGATGTTTTATTCAGCGCGTGCTCTTTCACAAAGATATATTCCAACGGTAAACCCTAGTCAGCTTTTTAATGAAATTAGTAAAGCAACAAAGGGGGCCCTTGAAAGCTCATCCTTTGACCCATCTGATTTTGATGAGTTTCAACAGCTAGCAGCATTGCTTGATCAAAATGATCCTACCTTTTTAGTTAAGCCAAATATTAAACCCATAGTTAGCGATTTAATTGATTTATATATAAAGCGTGGCATCGATGAAGCTGAAAACGACAACTACTATTTCGATAATGACGATGTGGAGGCAATCGAGAGGGAGGTAGGAAAGCTTGAGGAGCTTTCTGCTATTTACGAGGGCCTCTCTAAATTATCTTTCCTAAGAAAAGAGGTTTCTAACGAGTTAAAACAGCACGCTGACACATTCCAAAATCAAGCGTTCCAACTAGCTGATCTAGCTAAGGAAATTAGAGAGAACACCCCTGATCCTTCCGACTATGATTATCATGATATTGGAGCGGCAAAGAGTTCTGAGCGCTTCAGCATTAGCGATATTTTCTCAGACCTTTAGACGATACATTCAGTTTTTAGTTTTTAACGACGCGAAAATCGGGCAAGGAATGCATCAAGTATGCGCATGTAGAATTGGAAAGTGCCCAGATGTATACCAGTTAACCCTGGCGCATTGCCATATCTTCATATCTTAATTCCTCTTTTTCCGAGGTCATCTCTAGAGAGAACCTTTATGCTGTCCATGTATTTTATTGCGAAGATGTGGACCTGATATTCGTCCGTGGTTAAGGTGAATTTGTACGGTTTCGGGGTCTTATTGATTTTGGCTTTACGGCCGCTGGCCGGCACGTCCCAACAGAGCACCTTTGGATATTGAGTAGGCGTATGGCCATGCGTCTTGTAGTTGTAGAAGTTATTTTCAACCTCAACTACTGTGGCGCGAGAGGGCTCGCTACTTTTGTCTTCTTGGAAGTTTACTAGCAGATCCGGACCTTTCGCAGCGCCAATGTACGCTAAGGTAGTGAAGGTCTCAAAGGGAAGCGCTCCGAACGCTTCCAGTTTCCAGATTAAGGCATTAACCTCAGCCTCATTTTGAGGTTCTCGTATAAGGATAACGGGATCATTTCCTGCTCTCTCTAAGACTACCCAGTTTTGATCTGGTTGTTCTATCTTGCGCTTCTCTTCTGCAAGAATGCCTCCTTGCTTCTCTACCTTCTCGCGCTCGGACAGTCGTCGGAAAGCGAGGTATGTTTCGGATGACTCAACCCTCTGGAAAAGCTCAGTTACTACCTTCTTTAGTTCGAGGGTCTTAGAGGAATCGACAAGGGCGCTCCTCGATATGTTCATCTCGTCTTGGATTGCATCGCATTCCACGACAAGGCATGTGCGAGCCTCGCCGGGGCGCGCAGTGCGGATTGATGTGGCTCCATACTCCTCCATATCGAGGTTAAAATACGGTATACCTTTTACCGACAGGATGAGACCGGTGTTCAAGTTCTTACCAGCAAGCTCATATCGATCTGGCTTCCATGTAACGAAGCCCTTGAGTCGGATTTGCATAGTCTTGACGCTTTTAGGAGTAAGATTAATGAATAGAGTTTGTACGGACTCATCCAGTTTAAGCTCCTCATGCGCGAAGCTATCAAAATCAATTGAGCTGAACTCAGGGAACCCGAACGGAACACACTCAGTCTGACCTAAGACGGAAAGCCAAATCTCGGGCTCATGCGGTCGCTTTCGCGTGAATCCCGCGAAAGTTCTGTGGAGAAGATAAGCGCGAATTTGGTCAAAGGTAAATGGCTCTTCCTTCTGGTGCGGCGGGTGACCAATTACCTTGATCTTCGTTCCCGGAGCTTGCGATGGGTATTCGCTTATTCGAGGGCGAGGGACATTACCGTTATCCAACGTATCCCACGGCTCATTAACCCGAACATCGTACATCTGATGTGGAGATCCGGCGCAAGTCTCGATCTCGACTCGGCGCGACTGGTAAGACAGTTTCGAGCCGAGCCCCTTCCACGAGAACTCATCAGCCGCAAGGCCAACAATGCCTGAGAGGCCAAGGCCAAGGAACTTATCGAGTCGACCGGGAATGTCCTTGTTTCCCGTGTAGTTCATGCCGCATCCATCATCCGAAATTTCGAAGATGTGACCATCCTTATCCCGAGTGTAACTGATCTCTATCTTTCTAGCCCCGACCTGCTCGGCACCGGAGTTAGACAGGAGTTCGCGTATCAAATCCAACGGGTGCGCCCGCTCTTTGATTAACTGCTTGAAGAGTGCGACTTCGCTGAAAGCCGGGGTGACTTCGCGGGATTTACTTTTGAGTGCGTCTCCAATGGTATTGAAGGACATGCAATCCTCCTCGTTCATCTTTCAGATACGCGAAAAGACAGTGCCAGTATCTGGCTTGAACCCTCTCGGCAGTCAATCTATTAGTGCTACTGTTAAGTGGCGCGGATCCATCTCGTCATCCTGCATGCGTCTTGGGCAACTTCGGTGAGCTATAACTGTTCAACATAATAAAAATTCTTATTACCCATTCTTATATTTTTAAGTCTTGTTTCTATCTTGTGAGCGGCATTCGATCAATATATAAGAATAGAGCAACAAATCTTTTACAAATCATTAATTCAACGGAAGCGCACTTTCGAGTCGTGCGATTAATTGCATAACTCGTGAGGCAGCCCTTTCACAGTCCGTACGTTCATATCGATTCAGTGCTAATTGGTAATAGCCTAATGCCCCCTCAATATCTAATGATCGCCTCAAGGCGTCCCCAATCAATTCATGAGCTTGTGCCTGCTCAAAGGGCTCGTTAAGATTTTGTGGGCTGAAAAGGTCAGCAGCTTGCTTGAAAAAACCTAAGGCGTTAGACAAATCACCACGAGCTAAAGCCAAGCGCCCACGACCCAGGAGAACAAGTCCTACGCCAAGACTAGGATTTTTGCCCGCTTTGTCATAGAGCTTTTCAGCTTGGCTAAACTCGTTTTCTGCCCCATCAAAGTTTTGTAAACGCACGTAAACATCGCCTAATCCACGGCGGCAGTGTGCTTGTCCAAATTCAGATACTTTATAGAATATTTCGAGCGCTTCTAGGTATTTATCTTTAGCTCCTACTAAGTTAGCTTGAACAAGCAATACGTATGCGTAACCACGAATTATGTTTCCACGGATGTTAAGAGAAACATCTGGGATCTGAGCCATATCCGCCATGGCAGCTTTGAAACATTTTTCAGCTTCATCGAATTCTTCAAGCTTGCGATAAGCATCCAGCAAACCTGTCCAGCATTTTAACCTGTATTGAGGATTCATCTCTTCGTATGATTCCTTCACATACTTCTCATATAGATTGGCGGAATTGCGGATGCTACCGATTTTGTATTCAAAATGTGCAAAGGCACGCTTTGTTTCATATTTAATCTCTGTTGAGCTGTATCCGCTGTTAAGAACCTCATGGAAATATGGCCGCGCCCTCTCATTCTCGCCGCGGAGCCACAGAATATTACCGCTGTAATAACGGCAGCTCATCACTTTTTCCATATCGTTATTGATTCGAAAGACGTCAGCCGCCCTATCAAAGTAATGGACAGCGTCCTCTGCCGAGGAAATAACATTCTTGTAACCACTAAGATTGTTGTGATAGGCCCAGTACAGAAGCAAGACGCATTCTGCCGCAGCTAGTGTTAATGGATTTGTTGATGGATCTATTCGCCGATCAAGGAATGCATGAATGTTATGGAAGTGTTCTTGTATGAGCTGATTCTTATAGCGTGGATCTTTATCTTCCCCTTGTGGGGCGTGCGTCTGCACGAAGGTTGAGTAAAATTTGTCAATAGCCTCTGCACTCTGTGCAAGTGCCTCGCGCAGCCGATGGGTACGATTACTTTCAACAGAGCGCCTCTTGTTCTGGGCGTAAAGGAATATAGGCCCGAGCATCTTATGGCGACGTTCTTCGCCTTCGATAAGAGAACGATTTTCTAGCATGGCGAATGCTTTTATTGCAGTCGTCTCTTTATCTCCCCAAATCTCACTTACTTGGCTTCCAAGTATGCCGTCAGGAAGGAGTGACATGGCGAGGAAGAAAAGTTGCTCTTCATCCTCTAACGTCTCATAACTTAATTCGAATGAGGCTGTGAGATTTTTTTCGTCTATCGGAACATTAATTTTGAATTCAGCAATATCAGCGAACTTCTCCTGCCAGAGCCTGCTCAACTTGTCAAAATCAACTTTTGCGGAGTAACTGAACCGGGCAACGATTTTAATAGAGAGAGCGTGCCTTCCAAGCTTATCCGAGATAAAGTCTGCAACTTTTTCCTCGCTTTCATCCTTGAACAGATAATTTGACTCCAGATGGAACAACTTGATAGCGTCTTCAGATCTTAGCACCTTAACTGGCTGCAACGCTAAACCCGCTATATCAAACCGGACTTGGCTTGTGATAATTACGGTAGACCCACCAGAAAGCGAGTCAATCAAGCTCCTCAGGAATCGTCCAACCTGTTCTATGTTGTTGTTGCGCAGAATCGATTCAAAACTGTCAAGGATGATTAAAGCCCTTTTTGATGAGAGAAGGTTTAGTGGGTTAGCCGCATCTGGATCACCCAAGGCACCACCTATTTGTTTACTTATATTTGTTACTTGTTTTTCATTTTGGAGATCTACCTCGAAGACTCCATCTGGGTACTGGTTACTTTCATTCAGCGTGACAGCAACGTACCTAGCAAGCATTGTTTTCCCCTGCCCCGGCGACCCATATAGAAGGAGTATGCGTCTATCTCGTAACAAGTCTATTGCATTATCTCTGTCGACATCCCGCCCAATCGGCGTTTGTGTCAGATAAACTCGCCGATGCATTGGGTATGGGTCAGTTGTTATGGCTGCACTTGCAGCATTAATTGAGGCGGCGCGGGTCATACGCGGTGGAGAGCTAGCAGCACCTCCGTGTCGCTCTTTAAAGTGTTGCCACTCCTTCAACTCCCAGATTCCTTCTAAGTCAGTATGGCCAGGTATTGTCTGCGCCTTCCAAGTGCCGGTTCGCCTGTCATACTGCCTAAGCCAGACTTGCCCTTCCCCATTGTCTAAGTTTAGGCGCACTAAGTTGTAACCATTGTCTCTATCTATACGGTCATAACAGGCAGCAGCAGCAATTCTGACATGACCATTAGTTCTCTCATCTACCCAAATGTCATGCTGGTGCCCATGTAGAAAGAAGTTGAAGTTGCCTTCGAGGAGCGTAGACACTGAGGGGTCTTCGTGCTCTGTATACCAGTTAACCGGATGATGCATGAGGACTATTGACAGATCGGCTTTCCTGAGATCGTGCCATGCCTTACTAAGTTGCCACCGACCGCACAACCACAATTTACCCTTCTCTTTATCTCTGCCACTTGACCAAGCGGAATTGAAACCGGCTATATTGACTTTGCAACCTCCCACATCCCTGACATTGCTATATACAAGGCGATCAGGATCCTCCAAAAGATGTTTATAGTTATATTTCTCTAGAAAGTTTCTATATTCGCTCAACCTGGAAGCAAAGCGGCTCCATTGCGTTGCTTTCTTTTCGATAATCTCATTGACCTTATAAATATCCGTCTGCCGATCCAAATATTCAGTGTCGGAGTCTAATACGCTCAGTCGGTTAACATCATGATTACCAGGTACTATAAATACGTTCTCCAGCGGAACACCGCTCCCACTGCCAAAAGATTGGCGCACAGAATTGAGAAAACCTTGCGCCAGTTCATACTGAGATGGCATAACCGGACTCTCTTTGTTTAAAGGTTGTCCGAAAGCTACATCACCTGTAAACACGAACAAGTCCGGATTCAGTCCGTAGGTCCTTTGCATAACATCAAAATCATCTAATAGCGTATCGGTAACTTGCTGAACTTCCCAATTTGTAGGGTTGCCAGCGTGAAGATCCGATAGATGTAGCCACGTAACGATTCTGCTCATATAAGACCTCGGTAGAAGCAATTTTAGTTATCTAACGGCCATAAGACTCTCTTCCAGAACGACTTTATCTTCAAAAGGGATTTTTTGATTGCCGATGAACTGATACTTCTCATGGCCTCTCCCTGCCACAAGCACAATGTCGCCAGGACGAGCCATATTACAGGCTTTCTGTATTGCTTCTCTCCTATCAACTATAATCAGTGCCTTATCTCCAATCACTACAGGAAAGTCTTGTTGCATGTCTTGAATGATCGCTAGCGGATCCTCTGAGCGAGGATTATCTGAGGTTAGAATAACGACATCGCTATTTTCATAAGCGATCTTGCCCATTTCTGGTCGCTTTTCTTTGTCTTTGTCACCACCGCAGCCGACCACTGTTATTAGCCTTCCCCCTTCAGCTTTAACCTCATTGACACTCGCTAAGATCTTTTCCAAGCCATCTGGGGTATGAGCAAAATCCACTATCCCTGAAATGCCTTTGACCTCTGGGACAAAATCGAATCTCCCTTCTACCGGATCTAATTCAGGAATTACCTCAAGAATTCTTGATCTATCACCCCCAAGTAACAAAGAGGCTGCATAAGCAGCTAGAATATTGTAGGCATTGAATCTCCCTTTAAGTTTAGCTCTAACCACCGAACCATCTAAATTGAGAACCAGACCTGCTGCATTGGTTTCCATCACTTGGCATTTGAAATCAGATTGCGAGTTCAGGCTGTATGTCTTCTTGGACGCTTTCGTATCTTTTATAATGAGGTGTCCACGCTCATCGTCTATATTACTAAGAGCGAAGGCACCGCTACCGAGACCATCAAAAAACTGCTTCTTCGCGTCGAAGTAGGCCTCCATCGTTTTATGGTAATCAAGGTGGTCATGAGTAAGATTAGTAAATACGCCTCCTGAAAACACTAACCCTCCGACCCTATTTTGCACGATTGCATGTGAGGTAACTTCCATAAAGCAGTATGTACACCCTGCCTCAACCATCCCGTGCATTAATTCGTTTATTTGAATTGCATCAGGCGTAGTATGTGTAGAGGGAATGATATCTTCATTTATCTGATTCCGGATAGTAGATAGGAAGCCGACGTTATACCCAAGAGCGCGAAATATTCTCGCAAGCAGCGTTACCGTAGTCGTTTTACCATTCGTTCCTGTTACCCCAACAAGTTTCATACGTTCGGAAGGCCGATTGTAGAAGTTAGCTGCGATCTGCCCTAGTGCCTCACTGCTGCTAGCAACTCTGACGTAAGTTACGTTAGGGTGAATATGCTCCGGGAACTTCTCGCAAACTATTGCGTGGGCTCCCTTTTCAATAGTCCCTTCGATGAAAATATGCCCATCAACCTGTGTACCAGGCACTGCTACATAGAGTCCTTCCTGCTCGACCTTTCTAGAATCAAAAGCCGGAGAACTAATAGATATATCGAGAGAGCCTTTAATCTCCAAAACATTTATACCTTGAAGCATCTCTTCTAGTGTCATGATGGACTCCTATTAATTTAGATGGGTAGCCGGAGGTTATTCTCCGGTTGCACTATTCATGAGAAGTCACCCCTCGAAAAGGGATTAGTTTCTTTTACGGTGTAGAGTGTTTGCGCGTGAGGCTGTGGGTAAAGAACTACGTGTTGAGTTTACTTATTCATTATGCTTTCGTTTACCCTCGCTGACTTTACTTGGAAGGATATACTTCTGTCTTCTTCGCTAGACAGCTAATGCGACATGCCAACACGTGCTAGGTTTAGCTAATTCCGGGCTCGAAATATAAAGTACAAAACTTTGATGCCGTAGAGTAGGAAGAATCGGATCTCATAGACTTGCTCAGCAGCAAGGATCCGTAGGTTAAACCATTGCTGAAGAAGACATGAGGGTTTTGTCTCTAGGCTGCGTCATATACTTTGAATTGCACTCCAAAGATTAAGCGACGCTTCGCTGATGCCTTAATAGACTTAAAACCATTATTGCGCCTCTATGCTCATATCAACGTGAGTATTTATACTATTTTCAATTACTACCCTGCAATCTTTATATTGGAGGGTATTCCCATAACCGTAAAACAATGTTATTATAATTTTTGGATGGTGACTTATGAAGCATGATTCATAAGTGGCAATCTTTGAATCAAGTAGCAGGGTCTCCCAACTCTACTTGAAGTAAAGCGGGATGATTCAAATCCCCCGAAACCGCGATAAGCGGAACAAATCAAATCCCTGCCCTGTGACAAATCAAATCCCTCTCAGGAATAAAGAACAAGGACACGACTGTCATCCCGGAATAAAGTTCTGTTCTCCGGAATAAAGTTCTTGGATGCTCATTAACTCATGTGGTGAATGTTAGCGTTTGGCGAGAGGAATAACCAGTTTGTGACCGGTGTGGGTCTGCGAAAATTTGACCAGTTTGATATCTACCAGACCAGCCCTTTTTCCGGCGTCGTAAACGTCACTTTCCTTGATATGCTGTTTACCTTTGGGTGCGATTATCCAGATCGCGCCATCTCTGTTCATGTAGTCTTGTAATCGGTCTATCTTACGGAGCGCTTGCTTGCTTTCAGTTCGCAGAAAAATAATATCGGCACCTTTCGTCAATCTACCTGTGAAAACATTCGAGGTTCGTTCTTTCAACTGCTGTAAAAAACTTTCATCCGAGACGCCGAGCAAGACGACTTTCGCGTCAGGTTTAACGCCCAGCTTGTCGAGCAAGCCCTTCGGGTTGAGAATCTTCGACAGCCACTTTTCCGCATGTGCGCCTAGTTCAAAGACAGCGGTTTGACCCTCGAAGTTGATCTTCAGCAGACCTTCAGCCGTCTCGGCGGATTTCACATTCTTTAGAGGAATATCCAAGCGGTAGTCGCCGCGAAAGCGTAAGGCTTCGGTCTCAAGCATAGCCTTACCGCTTGAAGTCTTACCTTTGAATTTAACTTTACAATCAACTTGCTGTCCCATCTTTCGTCCCTTTCAACGCAGTGCCGACATCATCGCTGAAACCGACCGACATAGCCAACCGCCCATAAGTACCGGCAGACAGCAGACAGCCGTTCATGTTGTGGATTCTCTCAGGAACTGCGAGCCACAAGCGACCCTCATGGCGCAGCACTTTCATGTCGTGGACGTATCCGATGACGCCTTGCCCTGTTAGTTTGCCGTAAGCTTCCTTGAGCGTCCAATATAGGCGAGCCTCCTCGGCCCCTCCGAGTTGCGATAATTCAGCTTCGGTGAAAAAGCTGGCGGCGGGACGCACGCGTGAGCCTGCGGCTTCTATGTCCAACCCAACACGCCCTCTACCTGCCGGGACGAGCGCCTCGGCCCACCCGTGCGAATGACTGATTGATACCGAGTGACACAACCCGTCGTCATGTAAGCAGACGGGGCGACGGTCGTAGAGTGGGTAGACCTCTATCGCGCTTAGGTTCTTGGGTGGAAGTCCCAGAGCATTACGGTAGAGGGTCGCGCAGAGCTTTGCCGCGAGACGCCCGCCGATGAACTCCGTTCTTCTCTTGATGGTTACGCATCTGTCCCACAGTTGTCGCTCTCGATAGGCCAGTAGATCGTCCACAAAGCATGGATCGTCGGAGATGCGGCGGGCGACAAGCGATAGCGCAACGACCGCGCAATATCCGAGAAGAGTCACGGTGCTATTTCCTTAAATGTCTTAGCGCAGAGTGACGCCAAGTTGCTCTTAACTGCTCGACGCCCGGCCCCACCGGCCCCTCACCCTCGGCCGGAGAATCGAGCTTACCGACGAAGACGTGAGTCATCATGCCGCCCGGATAAATGCCGGCGTTGCTCTGATGCGCTGCGGCGTGACAGTGTAGAGGCCACTCACCGGGATTGTTTGCGACGAATACTATATCGACCCTTTCCCCCGGCCCCACGGCGACGGTGTCCATCTCAAGCGGCTCGGCCATCGGCGCGCCGTCTTTGTGCGTGACCAGAAAGCTGTGGCCGTGAAGATGCATGAAATGCGGCTGCGCGCCAGCGTTGATGAATCGCAGACGAATCACTTCTCCGACTTCGGCTCTGACCGGCTCGGTTGCGGGGAACGAATGGCCGTTGATGGTGAAGAAGTCGGAGTCGTACATCTCACGCGGCCCGCCCAGTTGACCACCGCGCGCGAATCGGCTGTTCCATTCCTGTAGCAGCATCACGATGTCCTTATCCACTTCAGGCTCGGGCACGCGCGGCAGAATAATGAGCGCCCCGGCCATGCCTCGATTAAGGTGCTCGTTGGTGTTGAAGTGGCAGTGATAGAAATGCGTTCCGGCAGGCCGGGCGATGTACTCATATGTGAAACTCTCGCCGGGCTCAACGGGCTGCGCGGATTTGCCTGCGGCATTCGCGCCGTGATGCGCCGTACCGTGCGACGGCGGGACGCCGTCCATTCGCTGCGGTACGAAGAGTCCGTGCGAATGGATGGTGTGCGGGACGGAAGTTTCGTTGACGAGGCGGAGGCGAACCCAATCGCCCTCGCGCGCGATGAGAGTTGGAGCGGGGATGCTCCCGCCGAATGCCCAGACTTTGTAAGGAGTGCCGTCGGCGAGCTTGTGTTCCTGCTCCGCCACCGTCAACACGTACTCCCAGATGGTGCGCCCCTGCTCTTGGTAAGGCCCCCGCTTTTTGAAAAGGCCGTCGGCAGAGCTTTTCGACGGCTGTGGCTGTGCCGGTCTGTGCCTGCCTTTGACCGCTGCTGAGGACTTGACCCTGTGAGAGACCGAGTGCTGACCGAGAGCCGACGCGCCGCCCAAACAGCCCGCTATCGAGAGCGCGCAGACTAAGGCCGCCGTCATCACCCGACCCGTGTCGTCTCGTCGTAACACGCTTCGCCGAACCTCCTCCGATTTAAGTGGCTGCCGACATCACCATCGCCGAATGGATGCCGGAGAAGCCGCTGCTGAGCTTGACTATGTGCCGTAGGCTGGCGCGGCGTGCGTGATTCGCCACGTAGTCCAAGTCGCAGCCCTCGTCCGGACAATCGAGGTTGGTCGTCGGAAAGAGCTGTTGCTTATCGAGAGCGAGAGCGCAGGCCACCATCTCGATGGCGTTGGAGGCTCCGAGCGCGTGGCCGACCATCGACTTCAGTGAGTTGACGGTAATCTGAGCGGCGCGTGAGCCGAGCGCCGACTTGATGGCGTTCGTCTCGCAGAGATCGTTCTGCTTCGTCGAACTGCCGTGAGCGTTGATGTGGTCTACGTCGAGAGCGCCGATGCGCGCGTCCTTCAAGGCCAGACAGATACACTCGGCCAGCGCCGCGCCGTCGGCGGGCAAGTCCGTCATGTGATATGAATTGCTCAAGGAAGCGAAGCCGATTAACTCGGCATAGATGTGCGCGCCGCGCCGGAGGGCATGGCCGCGCTCCTCCAGCACCATGAAGGCCGCGCCCTCGCCGAGCACAAATCCATCACGCTCACGGTCGTATGGACGCGAAGCATGCTGCGGGTCGGAGTTGCGCCGTGTGAGCGCGCCGATCACGTCGAAGGCGGAGAAGACGACCGGCGTCAGCGGAGCTTCCGAGGAGCCGGTCAGGGCGATGTCGGAAGTTCCCATCCGAACAAGCTCGAAGCCTGTGGCGATGGCGTCCAGCCCCGCCGTGCAGCCGGTCGAGACGGTCAGCACCGGCCCTTCGCAACCGCAGACCGCCGCCAATTCATAAGCCATGCTGTGGAATGACATTTGGCGAGCCAGGTCTGAGGGAGCACGCGCGGGATTAAGCCTCCCGCCTTCCTCCATTTGGAGAAAGCTGGCCTCCATCGCCGTCGTGCCGCCGACAGCGTTCCCCAGAACGACGCTGGCGCGACACCCACGCACGTCCTCAAGTCCCGCGTCCTGCAACGCCAGCTTGAAGCCCAACTCGCCAAGCCGGAAGTGACGCCCGCCGGGAGCATCCGCGCCGTCGGGCGGCAGCAGCTCTTCCCGCACACTGGCGACGACGCGCGACTTCAGACACTCGACGGGGAAGCCGAATTGCAAATCGGTCAGAGCGCGCGTCCCGCTCTGCCCATCTATGATGGCTGCCCAAAAATCCTTGCGCCCAACGCCGACCGGCGTCACCGGCCCGACCCCAGTGATAACGACACGCCTCTGATCGTTGCATCTCATCGCTTCAACGGCCTCCCACAGTTCCCCCGCCGCTCAAGGAACGTAAGTATTCCACCAGCAGTTGAATGTCGGAATCTTTAATCACGGCTCCCCACGCCGGCATCATGGCCGACCTGCCGACGGCGTTGCCGCCGAGCTTAATCGCCGCGTAGAGCCGCTCGTCGGTCAGCATTCCCATCTCCTCCCGGGACGTGTGGTTGCGCGGCGAGACAAACATGAAGGGGGCGTTGATGCCCTTGCCGTTTCCCTGAACGCCGTGACACTGCGAGCAGTAAACCAGATAGAGCGTTCGCGCGCGGTCGTTCGACGGCGGAGCGCCGTCCGTGCTCGCCAGAGCGCGCGCCCCCTCAACCTTCGCGGCGAGCGGGCGCGTCTGCCCCTGCCTCTCTGCCGTTTGAAACAGATACTCGACGATGGCTCCCATCTGCTCTTTACGCATGGACGGTTTGGGCATGAGACCCGGGCGCCAGTATGTCGGGTCGCTGATGAACGCTGTCGCCCAACGGCGGTCGAGACGTTCGGCGGCTGTATAGAGTTCGGGGGCGGATAGGCCGCCCAGTCCGGGGCGCGATTGGTGGCAGGCGCTGCATCCCAGAATCTTTTCAAAGTGAACCTGCGCGCGAACCTCCGTCACGACTTGAGCAGGTTCGCTCGCGTTCAACTCCTTCTTCAAAGATTCGAGGTAGGCGGCGACGGCTTCGGCCTCCACGTCTATGAGCGACGGGTGTTCCGGCAGAAGGGATTTATCCACCTGATCGCCGTCCGCAGCACTGACGACGTAGCGGTATGGGAGGTATCCGGCGGGGCGTATGCGATAAGGCGCGGCGAGCCATTTAGCCATCCATCCCGGTTTGAACTTGCTGCCGGAGTAGGCGAGCGTCGGGGCTTTGCTGCGCGCCATCTCTATCGGGTCGGGTTGCTCCGTCGCTTGAAACGTGTGACACGCGGCACACTTAACGGCAGCAATTGCCCTCCCGTCGCTCGGCGGCGGCGGCTCTCGCCCTTCAAACGGGCGGGCGCTGACCGAGTAGAGCACGCAGGCCAAGCTCAGCAGCAACGCCAACTTCAGTGCCGGTCTCGTAGACATGATAGTTATTCTCAAAACAGCAGGGCGACGGCGCGCGTCCACGCGGCGCTGCCACGACGGACTTTCACCGGAAAGCAGACGACGAAGAAGCCGTGCTCCGGAAGACGTTCGAGGTTGCACAGTTTCTCCATCGCGCAGAACTCAAATTTGCGCCCCGTGAAGTGCGCCTCCCACACAGACTCCGCCCCTTGCGTGTCGAGACGCTCGCGCATCACACGAAAGGGCGGGTCAATGCTCCAGGCATCCGTGCCGAAGACGCGAACCCCGCGCGAGCACAGCATCTCGACCAGCGCGGGCGACAGGCCGCGCCCGTGCTCCATGTAATCGGCTGTGCCGTAGAAGGGCGCAGCCCCGGTTTGAAAGAGCACGATGTCTCCGGCTTTGACGAGATAGCCGCTTCGCTCTTCAAAGGCGTGCAGTTCGTCCATCTCGACGGGACGCTCACACCCGACGGCGTCCACACGCACGCAGACGCCTTCACCTAAGAACCAATTGATCGGTATCTCGTCGATGGTGCGACTCGGACGCTGGCCGCAGCGCGGCGAATAGTGGAAGGGGGCGTCAATGTGCGTGCCCGAATGGGTGATCGCGCTGACCCTCTCGCTCGCCCATCCGAGTCCGTTCGGAAGGCTTGAGGTCTCCATGCCGACGAGTTGCGCGAGGTGATTCCCGCCGCAATCGTGCGGCATGTATTCGATCTCGACCGGCACGGCTTCAGAGGGGCCGGGGGCGAGCGGGACACTGAGGTCGATAAGCGTCGTCCGCAGCAAGTTCATCTGCTCACCACTTTCACGACGATAGGCGCGCCGTTGGTCTCCGTATCTCTGACGAAAAACTCGCCCGCCTGCTCGAAGCGGAAAGCGAAGCTCTCACCGGCGCGCAGCATCTGCGAGCGCATGTTCGCTCCCTCAATCTCGATGCGATGCAGATTGGACGGAATCGAATGTCCGTTAGTTGGCGGGTCGTACTTCCATCGCACGGTGTCGCCCTTGCGCAGAACGACCTCCCTCTGCGAGAAGAAGGGCGGCTCATCCAGAAGCCGAACTTCTACCGTCTGCCCCGCGTTCTCCTTCTGCGACTCGATGACCGCGTCGAGAACTTTCTCTGGAAACTGCCGGAAGAGTTTGGCGGAGGCGCCGAGTTGCCTTCGCAGCGCGTCGAGGTTGGCGCGCAGGTCTCCTTTAGACAAATCACGCGCGGAGGCGAGTAAATCTTTCTGCGCCTCCTCGCCCGCTTTGCCCGACGGCCTGAGGTCTCGCAGTATTTCCTGTAAGGCTATCTGCCCCGGCGCATAGTCGAAGCTCATCGCCGCCGAAGCGCTGAGGCCGGCGGCGTCAGTCGCCGTTATCTCCAGCTTGTGTCTGCCCGGCAGAAGGTCGCGCAGGTTCAAGCGCCCTTGCGCGGGCTTAACCACTTTGCCGTCAAGCGTGACGACGAGTCGCTGCACGCCGCCGACCCGATCCAACGCCCTGATTGTGTGCAGAGCCTCCGCCGTGCGAACCGTGCCGGAGGGCGAGAGGATGTTCAGCACGGGCGGGGCAACGTCGAGCACGGCCAGTTGTCCTGCGTACTGCTCGGAGCACCAGACGTTACCCTGACGGTCGATGGCGATGCCGAAGGGGCGGGAAGTCTTCGCTAAAGGCGGAGCGCCGGGCTGCTCGTCGGGGCGACCGGTCGGCAAAGGATAGAGGATGAAGCTGCGCCGTGCGGGGTTATACCGGAGAAGCAGATTGCCGTCCAGCGCGACCGCCCAAACATCGCCGTTGGAGGCCACCGCGATGCCCGCCGGACGCTTCGCTTCAGAGGGGACATCTATCACCTCGACTGTGTCTGAGCCAGCCGGCAGATGCCCTAGCTTGCCTTCGAGTTTGGCAAACCAGACGCCGCCCCAAAAGTCGAGCGCGAGTCCGGCAGGCCCGCTCACAAGCCCCGTGCTCGAATCGCTCATCCTGTATTCTCTGATTCGCCCGTCAGCCGGGTCGAGAACACCGACGGCGTCGGCGTAGCTCTCTGTGAACCAAACCCGACCGGAACGCTGGTCAACGGCGAGACCCGCCGGGCCGCTGTTGGCCGTCGGCAGATCGAAATGCTGCACCTTGCCTGTGGCCGCATCGAGCCGACCGATTCTGGCCGATGCCCTCTGCGTGAACCAGACCGAGCCGTCAGGCCCGAGCGCCACATTGAAAGGCCAGCTATTGTCACCCTCAATTTTAAATTCCCGCGTCCGCCTGCTGGCGATGTCGAAACGGATGAGTTTATTGTCGTAGCTGGCGGCGATCCAGATGACGCCCGGATGACCATTGGCACGCGTCCCGGCGGCGAGACCGACGGGGCGACTCTGCGCGCCCGTCTCGAAAAGCTCGACCGCGCCGTTGGCGAAGCGCGCGAGCTTGCCGGACTTGGCAAGCGCCACCCACACGTTATCGTCTTCGTCGATGGCGACGATGGCCGGGCCGCTGCCGGGATGATCCAACGCGTACTCACGAAAAAAAGCTCGCGCTTCAACCCGAGCCGGCGGCGGCGCACCGAGCGGGCTGCGCGTTGCGCGCGGCGCAGCCGTTTGAGCGCAGGTCACGACAGCACACGAGAGGAGCAGAGCGATAGTTTTCAGAAGCATAATCCCACCTCGATGATTCAACTGAGATTTCGATTCAGCCAATCGCAAACCTCCGGAAGCCAACGATGCGCCAGACTCGTCCCGACGTGCTCGGCGGCGAGACGGCGCACCTCGACGGCGTCGCGCCCCCATGCGCGAAACGCGTCGGCGTGCTCTTGTCCGAAGAGTTGGTCGTATTGCATCTGAAGCATTAATATGCGCCCCTCGGCTCGTGGAACGTGCTCGATAGAGATGCGTCCGGAGGTCGCTTCGATCTCCGACTCGCTGTGCAGGTCAAAGGCGCAGGCGAACATCAGACGCACCCTTTTCAGCTGAAGCTCGTGCGCCCCTATCCATGCCGGAGGAGAGACGCTTACGCCCGCGCGGAAACGGGCATCGCCAGCCATCAGGCGGGCTACGAGGTGTCCGCCGAAACTGACGCCGAATGCGCCCAGGCGACTACGGGCAAACTGCGTCTGCGCGTTGATCCAGTCGGCCAAAGGCGTCGCAAGCTTCTCGACCGCGAAGCTCGGCCTGCGTGGCCGCGAAGAGAAAGAACTTGGAAGGTCGAGCGACAGCGCCGAGAGACCGTGCGCCAGCAGCCAGGAACTGAAGGCGTGCATTTCAACTTCGCAAATCGAGTCTAAGCCGTTGAGCAGCACGATGACGGGCGCACCCGGCCGCGAGGATGCTCGCAGGTATCCCTCCACCGCCCCTGCCTCGAACGGGATTTGGATTTGACGCCCCATCCCGGCATCGACTTGCAGCGCCCGCCTGTGGGCGAGGCGTGCCAGACCGCGCAACCGCAGAATCCGTCCAAGCTGCACGTATTTTTCCGGCTCAAGGTGCAGGCCGAAACTCGCGGCGTGATAAGCGCACGCCGCCCTCTGCCACGCCTGAGCCGTCGCTTGGCGGTCGGCTGGCGGCGAGTCTGCCGCCAGTCGGCGCAATCTTCCGGCGCTTCTCATGCACGCCTCTGACCACGTCTCGCCGACTCGAACGCAATCCAGAATTTGTTGAAGCTCCTTTTCGGGCAGTCCGGCGAAGGCCACCCGATGCGAGAGAAATTCTAGCGTCTCCATCCCGCTCACCTCTCTCTCAGCGCGGCAGCGGGCGCGCTCAAAGCCGGACGAGAAACGGAGATTCCATCGATACACAGCCGACCGATCTTGTTGGCGAACTGCTCGCTGAACCAGATGCAATGATTACTGTCGCGGTCGAGACCGCCGATCCACGCCCCTTCGCTCGGTATCCTGTAGGCGGCTGTGACCTTCTTGCTCGCCATGTCGAAACGCAGGATGGCGTTGGCGAAGACGGTCGAAACCCAGAGGGCGGCGTTCTGCTGGTCGTGGATGATTTTGAAGGGTGCTGACTGGACTGGCAGTTGATACTCGGTGATGACCTTCGTCCGGCGGTCGAGCACGCCGAGTTTGTCGCTACGCATCTCGGCGAACCAAAGGTTTCCCGCCTCGTCTGCTTCAAGCGACAGCGGCCAAGCGACGCGCGTCGGAATTTTCCAACGCTCGACGCGCCAGTTCTGCCGGTCGATGTGGCCGATGTGATTGCCTACCTTCTCGGCGAACCAGACCTCGTTCCAACGGTCAACGTAGATGGTGCGTGGCTGCGAGTCGGGGTCGGGCAGGTCTAAGAACCGCCATTCGCCCGTGGGCGTGCGTCGCCCGATTTTCGCTGCGTTGCTGAGCGCCACCCAGACGTGATGGTCGTTATCGACCGCGATACCGACGGGGAGACTCTCCGGCACGGGGATGTCGTACTCCGTCACCTCGAAGTTACGCACGCGCGCGATCTTGTTGGCAGCCCTCAGCGTAAACCAGATGTCGTCGCCGCAAGGGTCTTTCGCCAGCGAGGTCGGGCCTGATTCGGGCGTGGGAGTCTTGAGCTCGCGCATCACGCCGTCGCGGATATAGCCGATTTTGCTGCCGGGCGCGCCGGGCGGGAAGCCGGGCCCGACGAATCCGCCGCCCATCTGCGTGAACCAGATGGTGTCTTGGCGGTCTACGGCGACGATGCCGGGGATGGACTGATGAGTCGGAATCTCGAACTCTTTGAACTGAAAACCGGCGGCCTCACCGGCGGTCGTCCTTCTCCCTTCGGGGGATTCGCCAGCGATATAAGAGAGGTCTGTCCGCACGATGAGGCCGAGCTTGTTCGTCGATTGCTGTGCGAACCAGATGTTGCCCTTTGAATCGAGTGCGAGTCCCGCCGGGTGAGAGTTGGCTCCGGGAATAGGGAAGTGCTCGAACTTGTTCTCGCGCGGGATGAAGCGCCCTATCTTGCCGGAGAACAGTTCGGAGAACCACACGTCGCCGCGCCGGTCTGAGACCATGATGAAGGGGCCGCTGAACCTGTCCGGGAGGGCGAACTCACGGATGCTGCCGTCACGACCGATCGTTCCGATTTTGCCGCCGCTCCTCTCGGAAAACCAGACCGTGCCCTTCTCGTCCACCATCACTCCGCACGGTTTGGAGTCCGGCGACGGCAACTTGTACTGCGTGAACTCGCGTCGCTGAGGGTCGAAGCGACCGATGATGTTCACGTCGCGCTCGGCGATCCACACATGGTCGGCGTGATCGACGGCGATGCCGGTCGACATCGTCTGCGTCAGCGGCAAAGCGTACTCGCGCAGAGTCCCGTCGCGCGGGTCGATGACGCCAAGCTTGTCTCCTTTGGTCTCGGTGAACCAGACGCGACCTTTTGAATCGACCGCGATGCCCGTCGGCCACGCGTTCGGCGTCGGTATCGGGAAGCGCTCTACCCCGCCGTTCTTCTTCAACCGGCTGATACGATTGCCGAGACGCTCGGCAATCCACAAATCGCCGGAGCGGTCGAAGACGACGCCCATCGGGCTGGAGGCTTCTTCGCCCAGCACCCATTCGGAGATGGTGCCGCTTTGGTCGAGCCGACCGATTTTGTTGACCGGAGGCGACGAGATGAAGTTGCGCGCAAACTGCCCGCCGCTCTCGCTGAACCAGATGTGGTCGTCGGAGTCAACGGCGAGGATGTGTGGCACGGCGTTGGCTGTCGGAACGGCGTACTCGATGAGCGTGAAGGGGCTGCCTGCCGACGAGCGTAGCTGGTGCATGAGGGCGCTGACTTTGGAGATGGCCGCCGGCTTGTCGTAGTGCGGCGACGCGGCTCCGGTGTCGCTCGTGTCGGCGGCCAGCGCCGCCGCGCCTGCCAGCGCGCAGGCTGCTAACAACGATGCGCCCGCGACGCTCAGGCGCTTATGCCACGATGTCGATTTCTTGCTCCGCATAATTCTCTCCGTGTGATCTTTCGAGACGCTCTTTCAGAGCCAGCATAGTTTGGAGGCTGTTGTTGTGGATGAGAGCCTGAACCTGTCGCCGCGCGGCTTCTGTGGTGGGTGGGGCGGCATCGACACCGGCGAGAAAGAGGGCGGCGGCCTCCACGTCAACCTCTATGAAGTGGCGGCTGGTGACTACGGTGTTACCGAGCCCAGGCGTAAAGTGCCACGCGCCGTTGTGGCTGCGCAGGATTGGTGGCGGCGTGGGCTGGAAATAGAAGATGGAATTGCCCTGCTTGAACCGCACGGACTTGAAGCTGTCGAGCCGCCCCCTCGTCGAGACGTGCATGGTCAAGACCTGCACGTTGTTGTCGCAGTAGTGCATGTCGATGTTGCGGACGTGCGGCGCGACGCTCGGCCAGTCTTCCAGATTCCAGAATGCACGCAGCACGCGCTCTCCCTCGGTCTCAATCGAGACGCTGAACTCAAAGGTTTCCATCATCAGTTCCTTTCAACAAAATCCGCGAGATGCGGTTTGCGCCTTGCTGTGTGAACCATACGTTTCCGTCGGAGGCGGCGACGATGCCCATCGGCTTGGCCTCTCTGGTTTTCATCGGCAACAGGTCGAAGGTTTTACGTAGCGGGTCGAAGACGGCGAGGCGATTCCCGCCGCTACTGCCGAGGCCGCCGCCGTCGGTGAGCCAGATACGTCCGCGCCGGTCTTTAGCAATCTTGACCGGCTCGGACTTGTCGGCGGGGATAACGAACTCTTCCCACTTCTTTCGCCTCATGTCGAAACGGGCGAGCTTGCCCGCGCCCCCCTCGGCAACCCAGACCGTCGAACCGTCAATCAGCATCCCGACCGGCGCGGCCTTCGGCGTAGGAAGGTCGAAGGTCTCGAAGCGCCGCGTCTTCAGGTCGAAGCGCGCGAGGTAGTTGCCCTGTTCTTCTGAGGCCGTGACCCACAAAGAGCCGCGCCGGTCGGCGGCGACTTGAAGCGGCCCGCTCTGCTCGCGCGGAAACTCGAACTCCTCAAACTTCTGCGTTCTTTTGTCGAAGCGGGCGATGCGGTTGGCGCCGAGTTGCGCCAGCCACACGTCTCCGTTCTCGTCGATGGCGATACCTGCGGGCAGCGCCGCCTCGGTCGGCAGAGGGTATTCGTCAACAGCGCCCGTCGCCGCATCGAGGCGCGCGAGTCGGTTGCCGCGAAACTGCGTAATCCAGATGTCGCCCTCCGCGTCGCGGGCGAGTCCGACCGGCAAGCTCAAGACGGTCGGCAACTCATACTCACGAAACTTCTGCGTGCGGATATGCACGGCCCCGACCTTATTGCCGAACATCTCCGTGAACCAGAGCCAGCCTTCGTTGTCTTCGACGAGTTCGTTGCCGGGCGAAGCTCCGTTGGTCGGAATTTTGAAATCCTCGATCATCAACTCGGAGAGGCTGCCCGCCGGGGCGCTCGTTTGGGCGGGAGACGAAGGAGCTTGCCCTTCCAGCGACTGCGCCAGAATCGGATCGAACATGCCTATCTTGTTGCCCTTCTGTTCGGTAAACCAGATGCGCCCCTTGCGGTCGATGGCGATGCCGCCCGGACGCGAATCGGGCGTCGGGATTTTGTATTCGGTGATTTTCCCTGTACGCGGCTCGAATTTACCGATGGCGTTGCCGTAGACCTCTGTGAACCAGAGGTTGCCCTGCGCGTCGGCGACTATCTTGAACGGAGCTGAGAATTTCGACGGCAACAGATACTCCGTGATCTGACCATCGACGATTTTGCCAATCTTATTGCCGACCATCTGAACGAAATAGATAGCCCCGTCGGGAGTCTGGCAGATACCGGCCGGGCGCGCTTCCTTCGTCGGGATTTCGAGCCGGACGAGTTTCTTGCTCTTAATGTCGTAATAACCGATCTGGTTGGCGACGCGCGCGGTGTACCAGACGCGATCCTGCGCATCGATGAAGACGGTGCGAGGTTCGGACTCCTTATCCGGCAACTCGATCTCGGTAAACTCTCCCTGCGGCGTCAGCCACCCGATGCGGTTGCCGTATCTTTCGGCGAACCAGATGTTGCCCTTGCTATCAATATCGACGCCGAGCGCGTAGCCGTCCTTCGTCGGGATGTCGAACTCACGAATGTTGCCCGCTCTGTCCAGGCGACCGAGGCGGTTGGTCAGGCGCTCGGTGAACCAGACGTTACCGGCGCGATCCATGACAAGTGAATCGACGCCGACCTTACTGCCGTCGGGTGCGGGCGTCGTGTATTCGATGATGCGCCCGCGCTCGTCTATCTGCGCGACTTTGTTCTGGGGCGGGATGTCCTCAAAGCCGTAGAAGTCGCCGCCGCCTTCCGTAAACCACATCGTGTCGTCGATGCGGCTGGCGATTATCATGCGCGGTATTCCCTGCGGCGTCGGCACGAGGAACTCTTTAAAGGCCGCTTGATAGGGGTAGTCGTAATTGGAGGTGAGCGTGCCGTCGGCGTTACGCACGACGACAGTCCCGCGCATGAAAAAATGGCGATAGCAGATGTACTGGTAGATGCCCGCCTTATTGAACGTGCGACTCCAATCCTTCCCCACCTGGATATCGTCGGAGAACATCGACATACCCTCGTCCGTGACGACGTGGAACATGTGCGGGCCGGCGTTCTTCCAGACCACCGTGTCGCCGACGACGGCCTCTACCTTGAGCGGGGTGAAGTAGGGCGGCGCATCTGACATCTGAACAATGTGCATCTTGGCCGCGCGTGCAGTGATAGCCGGGGCGACCATGCATAAAAGGAGAAGCGACGCCCGCCACAGAAGCTTGAGCGGCATCCTCACAGACTTTCTTTGTGCTCTCATAAGATTCCTCCCGAAAGCGCCCGCCGGTTGGCGGCTCCGGTGAGACGGGCTGCTCCCATTGGCTGCGATGCGGCCACATCGTTCTCATCTGTGGTCGAACGGGTCTCTTTTTGTGTTGAAAGTTCAGGGCTGCCCGGCGATTCCGGGCGAGGCAGACGCCCGGTGCGGATGCTCACGTCGTCGGCGTCGTGAGTCGGGCTTCATCTCGCCTGATGGTTAGCGCGCAGCGTGCGGCTGTTCAAGTGCTCGCCAGCGTCGGCGTTCGTAGATTCGTTGTCTCCAACTGTCTGAGCAGCGTTTCGACTTGTCTGCCGAGATCGCCGACGGTCACTATCTCGTCGAGGTTAAGGCGCTGGGCTTCCAGCCCACACTCGGAGCGCACGAGCACGGCGAGTTCAATCATCTCGGTCGAGTCGATGCCCAAGTCGCACTGCAAATCATGGACAGGGAGAATCACCTCGGCGTCGCATCCGAGCTTTCTCAGCGCGGTCAGGATCGCCTCATCAACCTCTGTGTTAGACATAGCAAGTTCCTCCCTCAAGGTGCGTGATACATCCAAAGCAGGTCGCCGCACTGGTGGCCGACCGAGAGCACGAGCGCGGAAGAGAATGCTCCTTCGCTCTTCAGCATCTCGTGCGCTATCACAGCAGCCACAGCGCCGCTCGCTGCTAGACACTCGCCGACCATGCGCGTCGAAAAAATCGGTCTCAAGTCAGGGTTCTGAAGTGCAGCCTTGAGAAGAGAGGCCATGTCCATCTCAAACGGCGCGCTGGCCGGAATATTGCAGACGACTGTTTTGACAGGCCATCGCTCCGGCAACGAGCGCGCCAATTTCTCGACGTGATTTGTCACCACTTCCATCAGGGAGGCGTGCGAGTAAGGAAGCGGGAAGGTGGAGTGGAAGCCGACGAGCGTGCCCGCGCTGATTTCGGAGGAGAGCAACAGGTAGGCGGCGGCCTCCACCAGTTCCGAGGCCGCCCCGCCCATTTGCGCGAAAGCAGACTCGACGAAAGGCGTGACGGGGGCTTCCACCCCTCCGGCCAGCAACAAGTCTGCGCGCCCGCTTCTGATGGTGTCGTAAGCCAAGCCTATCGACTGTACGCCCGCGCAACGGTCGGTCGTCAGAGTTTTGGCGAAACCGCGCATCCTCAGATTAATCGTGATCTGCCCTTGCGGAGCGGCGGGAAACCAAGCCGTCGCCAAGTAAGGGCTGATGCACTCAACGCCTCGCTCGTGCAGGGTTCGCAGTTGCGTCTCCGTGAACGTCCAGCCCGCCATCATGTTGCCCGTCACGATTCCACACTGCGCGACCTCGCCCATGTCGAGACCCGCCTCGCTCAGCGCCGCCCGCGCCGCCGCCACCCCCAACAGAGAGAACCTGTCCACCTTCTTAGTGACGCGAGGCGCGAGACCGGAGGCCGAGTTGAGTTGTTCGACCGGAAGCGTGCGCCGGTAAACCGATGCCGGATGCGTCCAGCCCGGACGCAGGCTGTCGGCGAGAACTTTGGCCGAGCCGAAGGCGGGTGTGATAACCCCGCAGCCGGCAACGCCGACTCGCCTCTGCGAGAGCATCGACAATGGCAGCGCCTCTTGTTGCCCGCCTTGCGCCTGAAAGGTCAAAGCCGACATGACTCACCTCTCTCTTCCGTTCCTTGTCGAGTTGCGGGCGGTTGCCTCGTCGCGGCTGTAGTTGTCGATGACCTGAAACATGTAGAAGCGGGTCGGCACCTGGAGCGAACTGACGAAGGTTCGCTCCATCGTTATCAGCTTCGGGTCTTGGCTCTGCTGTCGCGCCACGTATGAGTCTTCGGCGTTCTCCATCGTCAGATACTCGCCGTAGTTGATGGACATCTTCGAAGGCTCGGTGGCGCGCGGCGAATAGGGCGACTGGCGCTCTGGAGTCAACAGCTCGGTTTCGAGCATCACATCCTCTCCGATATATCCGGTCGGCTTCCGGTCACGGATGAGGATCTTCGTTTGGTGAAGAACATCGTCGTATTGCAGACGATATCTGGGCTGCGGTATGAACAGGCCGATGTGCGCGTTCTGGCCGACCAACTGCGCTCCGAATTCCATGCCCGTCGGGCGCTGTGTGATCCCCTCGGTGAAGTAAGCCGCAGTCAACTCCGTGAGGTGCACTTCCGGGTCGCGCCGACAGAAGGGTCGAACCTTCTCCAACTGCTGCTTGAGGCTGCGCTCCGCCGCTTCCTTGTCTGCGAACTTGGCGTAGGTCGCGTACTGCGAAGTTATTTCATCGACGTTACGCAGCACACGCTGGTTGATGAAGGCCGGCTCTGCGCGCGCCGCCTCGCGCACCGAGCGCAGCGCGGCCTCGAACTCCCGGGTCTTGCCCGGAATCACGTCGTAGATGGCGACTTGGCCGAAGACGCGCTTGGCGCCCCGCGTCTCTTTTTTCATCTTCGGGGTTGCGCCTCGCGCCCCGCTCTTGCTGAAGACCTGCACGCGGGCGTTGGTCGCGTCGCTGACGAAAAGAGTGCCCCGCGCATCGACGGTCACGCCGACCGGCTGATTGAAGCGGCCTTGCTCACGACCGTAGCCGCCGAACTTGGTGAGAAAGCGTCCTCTCGTATCAAAGACCTGTACGCGGTTGTTTCCCCAATCGACCACCACCAGATTCCCGTCGCCGTCGATGGTCGAGCGGGCTGGCCCTTTGAATTGCCCGTCTCCCGTGCCGTGACTGCCGATGGTCATCTGAAACTTGCCGTTGCGGTCGAACTTCTGAACGACGTTGTTGTACCAGCTTGAGACGTAGACGTTGCCCTCCTTGTCTACCGCTAGACCGGACGGCCCCGTGACCCGCGTCTCCTGCGCCCCGGTGTTGCCGAATTCGCCGAGGTACTTGCCGTTGAGATCGAACTTTTGCACCCGCGCGTTATTCCAGTCGTTGACGTAGACGATATCTCGCGGCAGATCGACGTGGACGACCTTTGTGCGATTGAACTCGCCGGGGTGCGAGCCAAACGCCCCCCACTTCATCAGGAACTTGCCGTTGCGGTCGAACTTCTGAACCCTATGGTTGAAGCTATCGACGACATAGAGATTTCCCGCGCGGTCTGCCGAGAGCGATTCGACGCCGTTGAACTCGCCGTCGCCCTGCCCGAACTGGCCGAAGCTGAGCAGCGCGCGTCCGTTGCGGTCAAACTTCTGGATGCGGGAGTTGGGCACGTCGCAGACGAAGAGGTTGCCCTCGCTATCGACGAGCAGCCCGACGGGCGCGGTGAACTCGCCCAACTTGGGCGGCGGAAAAGCGAACTTTGAGATGAAACTTCCGTCCGGGCCGAATTTCTGGATGCGACGGCTGCGGTCGAGGATGTAGACGTTGTCGGCGGCATCGACGGCGACGGCCACAGGGCCGGTCAATTCTCCGTTGCGCCGCCCGAAGGTCTCCAGCCTCACCAGGAGGTTGAAGTTGGGGTCGAGCTTATAGGCGGCAAGCATGATGTGTGCCGCGACCCAGATGTTTCCCTTCGAATCTACGGCGACGCTCATCGGCCCCATGCCTTCGCTGATCGTAATGCCTAGCGTCCGGGGGCTGGAGGTTGCCAACAGACGGCCACTGCCGTCGAACTTTTGAATGCGACTGTTGAATTCGTCGGCGACGTAGAGGTTGCCCTGCGCGTCCGTCGCCAGACCGCGCGGCCCGAGGAACGAACCGGGCTCGCTGCCCTTCTGGCCGAACGTGTTGAGCGGTCGCCCCTGCGGGTCGAGCTTCTGAATGACGTTGTTACGCTGGTCGCTGACGTAGACGTTGCCCTGCGGATCGACGGCCATTCCGGCCAGCGCGCTCGGCTCGCCCACCGCTCTGGAAGCGGGCACGTTGACCCCTCTCATCTGAGCGCCTTGCGAAGAGAAACGGTTAATCGCCCCTCGCTCCTCATCGAGCACCAGCAGATTACCCTCGCGGTCTATCGTGACTGCGCCGGGACGCCCCATGTTGGTGGCCGCCCGAAATCTTTGGGTATCTATCTGCCCGGACGGCCTGACCGTGATCACCTTTCCGTTAGTCCGGTCAGCGACGTACATGTTACCGGCGCGATCCACCGTCAGACCGTATGGCTCGCCGATTGTGGGCGGACGCCCAATCGCACGCTCGAATCTATATTCTTGCGCCAGTAAAATCACGGGCAGGCACGACACGACTACGCACGACACGACCAATCGCCATACGAAATTGCTTTTCATGCTTCACCTCTCGGATTCTCATTGTTGTCCAGACGAGCACCGCAGCGCGCAGGCTGCTCAGCGCGGGATGTAGTTCTGCACCACGATGCCGGGCTGCACGCCGACGACGGTGTCGCTGGAGGCGACGAGGTTGGTGGCGGGCAACTCGGCGCTGCCCGGCGATTTGAAGAATTCGCAGTAGCATACATATCGCCCTTCTTCGCCGACGGAGTAGATCGAGGAGCCCGACAGGCCGGAGTGGTGTTGTATCCCCGCCCTGATCTGCTCCAAGCTCATCCCCTTGGGGAAAAGTTCGAGCATACCTACCTGACCTATGTAGCCTGATTTGAAGTAGCTGAGCGAACTGACGTGCTGCTGGAAAATCTCGTCGTTTTTGAACGGCTCAACGCGGGTGGCCGTGTGTTTCTTCGTCTGCCTTTCCCATCCCCAGTCGCCGAGCCAGTGTTCAACTAGCTTGGCCTCAAGACGAATCGGCTCGCGCACGAGGAACTGCCGGACAACCAGGTCTCTCTGCTTCTCTATGAAATTAGCCGTCCCCATGTCGTAGTACCGGCCTATGCAGGAATATGTGACGTTGCCGTTTTCGGCGGTCGGGAGGGGCTGCAAGATTCGTTCGTTGGCGAAACCGGAGAGCAGTTTGTTGTAGGGGCCGGACTTGACCATCGCGTCCAGAAACTGAGGTTCCATGCCGGGCTTTACTTCAAAGATTGTAATCACCGCGTGCGGCGCTCCGTAAACGTTTCGCATGGTGGGTATCGGATCACCGGCGGAGCCGCTCCTGAGAGACCCGAACAGAACCATCGCCAGCGCCCCGATGAGCGATGCTGCGTAGACCCCTGCTCGTAGATATTTGGACACTGATGCTCGCTGCATAACTCGCTCCTTTCAAGAGTTAACACCTCAGGATATGCGCGTTCGCGTAGAAGTTATTCGCCCGTAGAGAGGCGGCGCGGAAATCACTCACGCGTCTCCCGCAAAAACTTCATCGCCCGCTCGATTGACAAGCATCGGGAAATTTTCGCAGGCTCGTGCGGTCTCCATGTCCTTGCGGGGATTCCACACAGTTATATTGACAATCGACGGACGATAATTTGCACGGCAGGATGGATGGGTGTGATGGACGGGGAATCCCGCCCTCGGGCGCAGCTCGTCGCGGTAGGCCTTCGTTCAGGAGTGTTTATTGCTCGTCGGGGTGAAGCGGAGAAGGCACGTCGTCTTCAGTTTTAAGCGCCACAGATATCAGGCGACGACATTCGCTGCACGCTGCCAGATGTGCCTCGACACAGGCTCGCACGTCTGCCGTGAGCTTGCCGTCTAAGTAGGTCGCTAATGTTTCCAAAGATGGACACCCATTTGACAACTCTTTTTGGTCGCTCATGTAACTCTCGTTTTACAGCATGACTGCGGTTCGCGCCTGTCCGACCAATTAAAGGGATGTCGTCGGCAAAGACTTTGAACCGGAACCGCGCATCGCACGAAATGCCCGGTATCGCCGCTCAGGTGAGCCGCGTATTATAGACAACCCCGCACCCAGAACTTGCGTGTCGCTCAAGGAAGAGACGCGCGCCGATAAGCCGCGCATTTGAATTAAACAGTAACCGACACTTCTTTAATACTTTCGCACAATATTGCAGGATGATGTCAGCCGCATGAAGGTGGATGCAATAACTCTCTCCTGTGGATGTCTCGGGTAGACAGGCGCACCGGCCTTCAGCCGGTTGGTGATGGCCTCCACTGCGTTGAGAGCTTGCGGGAGAGATTACTGGACGGGCAACGAGACGGGAGCGGTAGGTGAACTCGAAAGGCTCTGCCAAAGGCCGGAGATGCGCCGCGCTTCAGACGCGGCGCATGATGGCGACTACTGCGCCGCCTTAGCTCTTACGCGCTCTTAATGAGAGCGAGAATCGAGTATGAAGGATTTTCTAATATGTCTTCCTTACATTCGTCTATCGCACATTGGTTCAGGTGATATTTGGAAGAGAGGGTCGTGATCATCTCGTCTTGCAACTTATTATAGGCTTTCTCAAGCTGCCTTGTAACGGTGGATTGGTGGACGTTTAACAGCCGCGCTATTTGACCGAGATGCAATTCCTCTTCAAAACGCAGAACCAGAATGAGTCGCTCGCGGGCGGTCAGAGATTGGCAGGCGTGGCGTAGAGAGTCTTCAATAATGCGCTCGTAGCGACAGGCTCTGAGTTCTGCCCCGACCCTGTTCAGAGCCAACTCGTCGGCCATCTGACAGAGGCACTCCGCGCCCCCAAACGTGTGGCGTGTTCGCTCGTGCTCGTTGACTGCCCGGTGGCTGACGACGACCCTCAACCATGTGGCGAGTGAACTGCGCCCTTCGTATGAACCGATGCGGCTCTGCCCGGAGTGATCCGGCAGAAACAGGTCGATCAAAATGTCGTCGGCCAGGTCGCTGGCGCAACTCGTTCTGGTCGCAAAGGCTGTGAGATCTTTGATGTATCTCCCGTACCGCTTGGTGAAAATCTCCCATGCGTTTTCCGTCCGACGCGCGCACGCCGCCGTCAGATAGAGATCGTTTGTATAGAGATTCTCGATGAAACTGACTGCCGATGAGTTTGAAGGCTTAGCCCCTAAATGTTTTTCTACGAGAGACATCAAGCGGGCGCTGAAATCTTCCTGCCCGATACCGAGGTCGCCGTAGCTCGCGTAGCCTTGCGCGTATACGCGGGCGATAGACATATCAAGGGTTCTCTCCATGAAGTTCATCATGTTAGGTCTCCAGGTGGCAGGAGAGATCTGACAATTTCACCAGCCTAAAGTGTCGTTGCATGGGACACCTCAAGCCCATCCTCTTTAATATGGGATTTGGCGCGAGGAACTGTAGGCGTATCTTTTGTGTGAGAACTTTACCCCTATCAGTTATTAAACTATAACGCTGCTGCTATCGGTTGTCCTGAGTGTTGTTATAATCGGTTTAGGTTAGCTGTTAGACAAGCCGGGTGAAAATACTTCGCCACTGCTTCTGAGCAGTTCCTCCTCAATAGCGAGTACAATCAAATAAAGGAAGAGAAGCCTTTAACCGGCCGCGTGCTGATCTATAGCTACAGGGTTGCGATGGGGACACAACTCTTCAAGTGAGAAGCGGGCGCACACTACGATAATTCTCTACCGATGTCAAGAATCTCGAACTCAGGCTGAATCAATCCTCGATCCAGACCTGTTGCGACGATGATTTTAAGGCACGCCTGCCGCAAAGTCCGGCACTTATGTTTAATATAGACAGCCAGACCCAAATAATTTGCATGCCTCGTGCGTAGTAATAATTAAAGTTGATGGAGGCTGAGAGAAATCGCCTCCTATGCTAGAGCAGATTTCATTCGGCTCAACAACAGCAACTCCGAGTAGAGCCTCTGAAAAGGGCGACAGAGAGGGTCTGACAGTCTCACCTTGCAGTAGGAAAGCGGCGACCCGACGGCGGCTGCCGATGTCATCAGGCGTCACCGCAGATGTTTGTTGAACCATTCGAGAGTGCGCGTCCACGCCAGTTTGGCGGCCGCATCGTCATAACGCGGCGTCGTATCGTTGTGGAAGCCGTGCTGTTTGCCCTCGTACATGTATGACGTGTATGCCTTCTTGTTGTCCTTGAGCGCCGCCTCGTAAGCCGCGATGCCTTCGTTGACTCGTTGGTCGTTGCCCGCGTAATGAAACAACAGCGGCGCTGAAATCCTGGGGACATCGTCCGCTCCCGCCTGGCGGCCGTAGAACGCGACCCCGGCGTTGAGGTCTGCGCCCAGCCGCACAGCCAATTGATTCACCATCCCGCCGCCGAAACAAAAACCCACCGCGCCCAGTTTGCCGTTGGAATCGGGACGTGCTTTGAGCCACCTGGCCGCCGCGACGAAATCCTCAGTCATCTTTTTTCCGTCCACCGTGCGGAAGGCGGCCGCGCCCTTCTCGTCGCTGCCCGGATAGCCGCCGACAGAGGTCAATCCGTCGGGCGCGAAGGCGATGAACTTGGCGAGCGCGAGGCGACGCGCTACGTCTTCGATATAGGGATTGAGTCCGCGATTTTCGTGAATGACGAGCACGGCGGGCAGCTTTTTCCCTTGCGCCGGGCGAGCCAGATACCCCTTGATTGAGCCGTTCCCCGAGGGAGATTGCACAACTTCGTAGCCCGCCCTGATGCGTTTGTCGTCCGGCTTGACCTGCTGCGCCCAGGCGTAGTTGGGTCTCAGGCTCTGGAAAATCGCCGCGACGGTCAGGCCGCCGACCGCAAACTTGCCGGCGCGTTCGAGGAAGGTGCGGCGGTCGATGTCGCCGTGCTGATATTCGTGAAACAGGTCTAACAACTCCTGCGGGTAATCGGATGCTTCTTTACGTTCCATTCTTTCTCCTTGCATGAGACTCCGACGGAGGCAGCCTTTGACTCTCCTGCCTCGCCGGTGAACCGGGAAGGGCGCTTTAGCCCGCGACCCCAACCGGGAAAGCCGGGTTCGGCGACCTGAAGCGCAACGTCAAATCATTTACCTTTTCGGCATTAATAAAGCTTCCTTGACCTTTCCGTCCTGAATCGAGAATTCATAGAGAGGTTCTTTAAGAGCTTCGATGCTTTGATTCGGATAATAGAGCATGCCTCCGCCGGCGGGTATGCCGATGCCTTGAGCGGCACCGTCTAAAATGCGAATCGCTCTTTGAAGTCTTTCCCACCTGCGCTTCTCATCGTGGGCATCGATCACGAAGGGAATCAGCTTGAAGGTGTCGAACAATTCTTCTTGTCCGGGCTCGCTCTCTTTCAATCCGCAAAGTCCGAGCTGGACGGCTCCGGCGGAAACACCTATCAAGACGGCACCCTCATAATATCTTCTGATTATCGAATCCCTGATGCCCATCTCGCCGAACGCTTCCCAGCCCAACGCGACATCGCCTCCGGCCAGTAGAATAATGTCAGCCTTATTCAAAAACGATTCATCCTCGGCTGAGAAGGCGTGGCGAATCATTCTGCAACTGCGAATCCCGATGGCTTCCATCGCTGCTTCAAAGATGAGATAGAATTCGGGAGCATCGCCATTGGATGCGCCGATGTAGGCGGCAGAAGGTGTGTCACACGTGACGAGATGGCGCAGCGAGTCGAGAAAGAGAACTCCTTGCTTTCTCCAGAACAAGAGCTGGCTATCTGCAAAGAGGTAAATGGGCTGTCGATGCAGATTCATAACACTTGGCGGTCGGGCGCTTGTTGTTGCCAGGCTTGCCGTGCCCTACCTCTCCGTCCGCTCTTCCATCTGCTTTCCGTTGATGAAGACGCTGCCGCTCTTGATGTGAACCGAATCATGCTCGCTCAACTTTCCGTATGATTTTCCATTCACTTCAAGTTCTTCGTTCCTAATCGTGACTGTCGTATCCCCGCAAGTCAGATTGTAGATAGCTTTGCCATCGGGGAAGAGATTGTTAATCTGTTTAGTTATTCATCGTGATCTGACCGATACCTTGTGTGTCCCGAGAGGTAAGGCATCCGAAGTCAAGAACTCTCCCTGCTTAAATCTTTTGTCAACCTTCCGGACGTTTGTGAAGTCTTGAATCGGATTGTCATTTAGCACTAAAAAACTCGCCTCGTATCCTTCTTTCAGATGACCGATTTTGCGCTTCGGAAATATCGCCGCAGCCGTCGTCTCGCACCACATTTTCAGCAACGCGCGGTTATCAAACACTTCCATCTTCTGCAAATGTAGAGCCTCGGTCAGAGACGTTTGCCGATAACTGTCGCTTCCAAGCGCAATGTGAACGTCGTGTTTCTTCAATAGTTGAAGATTTTGAACAAGTAAGTCGTGCAGCTTGTTGAAAGGTTCACCCTCTTTTTTCTGTAAAGCGCGCTCTATGGCGGACACCAGCGTGGTGACAACTACAACTCGGTTCCGAGCCGCAAGCCGCGCATCCCGTTCTGAAATCCTAAAGCAAGCGGCGTCATACTTCGTCCAGTCGTCGTTCTCCGGTCTGAATCCGGGGGTGTGATTTATCTCATCGACTCCGGCGATTAAAGCATTGTGAAAATCGGTTGCCGTCTCGACATGAGTTGATACGCGCAGGCCGGCCTGATGCGCTCGCCGGACGATTTCAGGCAAAAGCTTTGGATCAAGCCCCTTCCATGCAAAGTATTTTTCGTCCGCCTTGCGCCTTGCGTATTCTTCCGAGTAGAGCAGATATGTTTTGATGAAATCGGGGTTCCCCGCCAAAATCTTCTCCCACTTGCGCTCAAGGTCGGTTAATTCATCGATGATGAAATAAAAACCGCCCTCAGCCCAATCTTCCGGCTTCGCTCCGCGATCTAAGTTGCGCTTGACAACGCCCAGAGGGTGGCCTCCCGAAGCGGTCAAACCGCCGTTGGCAAACACTACGTCAACGCTCTTCGGAGTGTTTATCCTGCCGAGCAGAGACGCTCTTGTTTTGGAAAGATTATTAGGGTTTTTGACGTAGAAGATGCCGTCTTGAAGATATTTGCGGATGACCTCGTCGATACGCCCGGAGTCTTCTACATTATGGTTGTGCGCCTCACCAAAAGGCGGAATCACATACTTGCCGGTCAGGTCAACGACGGAATCAACCCGGACGGGCTTTTTAGAAGTCAAAACTCCATTGACCGAATAGAACCGCTTGTCTCTGAAATTCTGTCCGTCGAACCATCGACCGTTAATAAATCCATAAGTTTTCGACGCGGGTTGCTGACCTGCTGCCTTGAGCCCAAGCACCAGCCCGGCGAGCGTCGCCGTCGTGCCGGCAAGAAAAGACCTTCTCGTCAAACCTTCACTGTTATTATTTTCAGTACCAGACATAACTTTGCCTTTTAATTCTGAAGCTGCCTGACGCTCGAAACAGCCCACCACGCGCCATCAATTAATGGCGCGCCGTTTTTTTGAGAGCCTGTTGAGCCGCTCAAGGGCATTCGCCAAACCTTGACGAGCCCTCACGTTCGTCGGATCGGCGGCCGACATCTCCTGGTACATGCTCAGTTGTTGTCGGCAGCTTTCCATTGCGCCGTCGAATTCGCCGGATGCCGCTTGCGCTTCTGCGAGCGCGCCGAGACTTCCGGCGAGGTCGTCTCGCGTCAAGGCGTTTGCCGGGTCTGCGGCGAGACGCGCGCGGTTTAACTCGACGAGCGCGCGATAGCTTGAGAGCGCTTGATTAAGCATTCCGAGTTTCATCAGCGCGCTTCCGATTTTGCCGTGACTGCTGGCGACGTTGCGGCGCAGGGCATCGTTGGAGGAATCGGCGGCAGAAAGTTTCTCGAAGATGGCGAGGGCGCGTCGATAGCTGTCGAGCGCCGCCGCCGGGTCGTCCAGAGAGAGTTGAAGATTCCCGTTCCTGTCGTAACTGCTGCCCAAGTCCTGTTGCAGAGAGCTGTCGTCGGGGCGAGTTGCCGTCAACTCTTCAATCAGCGCCTGCGCTTTGCGATAGTGCTCGGCCGCTTTCGTCGTCCCGCCTGTGGAGACCAGCATGTCGCCGATTTTGACCTGAGTCAGCCAGAGGCGTCGCCGCATACGCACATCTTTGGGCGAGGCGTTGGAGAGCGATTCGGCGAGGCTCGCGGCTTTGCGGTAGCTTTCCAGAGCGCCCGCCGCATCACCGATGTTCGGGTAGAAGGGATTACCCTGTACGTCGCCTAAGTTGATATAAGCGATGACGAGTTCGCTCTGGAGCGAAGGGTCGTCGCTGGCTTCGCGTGCGAGACTGTCGAGATATTCGAGCGTGCGTTTGGCGAGCAGCTCACGCGCCGGGGTTGCGCCCTGTAGATTATGGATGGCATCGTGCAGCTCGAACATCAGAGAGTGCGTGAGTCGCCGCAAGTCCTCGAAGCGTCCTTTCGCGCGCCGCCCTTCGGCCTCGGCGCGGGCGCGCTCGATTCGAGCGATGCGCGCCTGCCAGGTGGTCGCGGCGAGACCTCCGACGAGCGCGACGGCGACGGCGCAGGTCGCCACGACCCCGGCCTTGTGACGCCGCACAAACTTACGCCCGCGATAAGTGAAAGTGTCTGTCCGAGCTGTGACGGGCAACCCTTCCAGATGGCGCTTAATGTCTTCGGCAAACTGCTCGACCGAGGTGTAGCGTCGAGAGGGCTCTTTGCGCAGAGCTTTCAAGACGATGTTATCGACGTCGTCGGCGAGGCTGCGGCGCAGGCGCTCGGGCGTGGTCGAGCGGTCGTGCGCGAGCTTCGTGAGCGAAGAGGTGCTTTCAGGAATCGAGTCGGAGCCTTCGGTCGAAGCTTCCTGCGTTGCGGCGCGATTAATCAATGCGCTCGGTCGCGGTGGGTTCTGTTCGCAGACGATGCGCGTCATCTCTTCTAATCGGCGGCTGCGAAAATAGTATGGACGGCGTCCCGTGAGCAGCAGATAGAGCAGCACGCCGAGACTGTAAACGTCGCTGGCGGTCGTCACGCTTTCGCCTCTGACCTGCTCCGGGCTGGCATATTCGGGAGTCATCAGGCGATAAGCTGTCGCGGTGCTTTGGAGCGTTTCGTCGGAGAGGCTCTGGTCGAGAATCTTGGCGATACCGAAGTCGAGCAGCTTCGGGACGCCTTCTTCGGTGACGAGGATGTTCGAGGGCTTGATGTCGCGGTGAATGACGAGACTCTGGTGCGCGTGGCTGACGCCCGCGCAGACCTCCAGAAAAAGTTGCAGGCGAGCGCGCACGCTCAGTCGATGCGCGTCGCTGTAGGTATCGACGGGCTGCCCTTTGACGTACTCCATGACGATATAGGGCAAGCCGTCGTCGGTTGCGCCGCCGTCGAGCAGGCGCGCAATGTTCGGATGATTAAGCGCGGCGAGCGCTTGGCGTTCCTGTCGAAAACGCTGGAGAATGAAATCCGTGTCCATCCCGCGCTTGACGAGTTTCACCGCGACCAGCTTGCGAAACTCGCTATCGGCGCGCTCGGCCAGATAGACCGACCCCATTCCGCCGCGCCCCAGCTCCCGCGCGAGCCTGTAAGCGCCGACGCGCTTGCCAAGCATCTCGCCCGGCGGTTCTTCTTCGATTCTGAGCGTCGGCAGATTGTCAAACTTAATGTCGTCGAGCCACCCGATGGGTTGCTCTATGAAATTCCCTGCGGCCTCGTAGCTCTGGATGAGAGCCTCGACCTCGGCGCAAAGCTTCTCATCTCCGGCGCAGGCTTCAGACAGAAACCGCGTCCGGGAATCTCCTTCGAGGTCTAGGGCAGATTGGAAAATCTCTTCAATTTGTCGCCACCGTTCAGAAGCCATACCCAAATCTATAAAGACAAAAGACGCTCGGATGCTCAGGCGTCGAGCCTGCGCTCAAACTGTAGCGCTTTAGATTCTCCTCAACTCAATTGCCACCGAAATACGGATGCGAGAGCAGAATAACATCGGCTTCCCGTCGCCGTCATTCGGGCAGTTTCAAACCTTCAATCAAGTGTGTTTACCCAAATCAGTTAAACTCGAAACGAACGGCTCAACCCTCGCCACACTTTTTTAGTGTGGCGAGCCGACTCCCGAGCCTTGACACTTTCCACGTCCCCAGAAGAACAGCCTCCAAAATAGCTCTCTTGTAATTCTGGAAGAGGCGAGCCGTATCAACACGGCTCGCCTCTCTTTTTGTCATTGGAATAATGAGGACGTTCCACGTTTCTATAGCGACGCAGAGGAGGGAAACCCTTCAACCCACCTGCTGCGCGCGCTTGCCTGTATGCCCCGCACGGCGTACGGGCTAAGTGCGCGCCCGCCACTCTATCAAGCGCGAATAGAGCCGTCTCCGGAGCTGCCGGAGTTTGTCGCCGCCACCGCCAGCATACTTCTCATAGACGAGAATGGCGGGTCAGGCATTCAATCTACAGTCAGAGGAAGCATCTTGAAAACCATGCTATCGAGGCGTGGGATTGAATGAGTTGTCAGCCAGTGTCTGCCCGCTCGGATGCTTTCGCAAACGGCTCGGTCAGCGCCAGAAGTAATGGCAATATCCCGGCATACATGATGCCGCCCCTAATCCAGCTCAATCTCTGCCAGCGATGCCCACGCGCAAGCCATTCTGAGGGCGATGCTTTTGATTGAGGGCTTTGTTCAAAGGCTCTTAATTCGGGAATGAAATAGATTTGAGTGACTACCAAGACTAGAAAATAGACCGCGAAGCTCGTCAAGATAAGCCTGCGTCGCGACCTAGATTTCCAATTCAGCGCGAGAGCGACGATGAGCGAGAGGATGAGCAGAGGGTGAATAGTCCTCCAGAATATCGCCTCATGCAGACCATAAGGCCCGTTCACCACGACCGCCGAATCAGGCAAGGCGGATAGATAAACCGGAAAGTAAACGAGATGTGAATAAGTAATCCCGCCGAGCAATGTTCCCCAAAGGACGACAGCCAGAAAGAGCGAGTATGTTCCGAGCCTCAATGTCGTCATCTTTCTATCTCCTGAAGTATAGAATTCTTTGAAGCCGTAAATATGATAGCCGGCTAACACCTGAATTAACCCGCACCGAAGCATAAAGCATTCAGGCAAGGGGCAACAAGAGAACGATGAAAGCCATGCTATCGAGGGGTCGGATTGAATGAGTTGTCAGGCACAGCCGCGTCGAAAAACACACGAGGGTTTGTATGCCGGACAGAAGGTAAAGCTTAAGAATGGAATTCAATTCAGCCTGCTTCTCGATGCCGGGAATCCCACGCCTCGTTACTTCTATCAAACGATTCGGGACATTTTTATTTCCGTTTTAGATTGCTGTCTCTATTCTTCGCTGCGAGCTAAGGAAAATGCCGAGGGCATTTCATCAGGAATTGCATCGTTCATCTCCAGCCATCGGCCAGCGCCAAAGTTAACAAAAAAGGATTGAGTCACAGGATGAAAAAAACCGGCGTCGCCAGCCTGACAATTCTATTGTTCATGATTTTCGCTTCACTCAACTTCGCACAGGAAAAGCTGAACCCGACGTGGCGCGCGCATTTACAAGCCAGACAGGTTTTGGATGCCGGGCTCGAAGCGCTCGGCGGAATGGAAAATATTCGACGCGCCGATAAAGTTACGATTAATTACAAGGCAGTCAATCATCCGCTCGGACAGAATGCGGCTTTCAATGCATCGCCCGCCATGTTCGAGCGCGTCGGTTTCAAAACATTGATTGATTACTCCGGCAATCGTTACGTGACCGAAGGGCAATCGAATTCTGCGGGCGGTTATAAATTTAACTTTCGTTTCGTCGTTGCGCCCAAACGCTCGTTCGGCATCGACCTTCTGCAAAACCGGCGTGGCCGGGAGGTGCGGAATCTGGACGAGCGGACGAGGAGCCAGCTCAAAGTCGGGTTGATTTCGGAAGTCCCGCACCTGCTTCTGCTTTACGCGGCGCAGCGCCCCGAAACTCTGCGGTGGCTTGGAGAGGCGGAAATCGACGGACGGAAATTCCGCGCCGTCAGTTTCGCCGCCGAGAACGGCGCGCAGATGAGTTTGTACTTCGACGCGCGGACGAATCTACTGGCGCGCACCGAACAGCTCGACAGCCACGCGCAGTTGGGCGACATCACGTTCGGGCACGCCTACTCCGATTACAGAACAGTCGGAAACATCAAGCTCCCGCGCAGGCGAATCGCCTTCGTCAACCAGTCGGTGACGGGCGAGAACGAGTATGCGGAAGTCAAACTCGATTTCACCGACGGCGAAAGATTGCTCGAAGTCCCCGAAGGATTCGTCGAGCCTGCGGCGGCGCAGGCGGCAAATGCCGATGTCATGCGGAAAGTAGGCGACGGCGTATATCTGGTCGAAAGAATCGGTCAATCCTACCGCGTGATGTTCGTCGAATTCGACGATTACGTGATGATTCTGGAAGCTCCGACCGATTCTAATGTCTCGAAGGCCATTATCAAGCTCGTCAGGCAAACCGTTCCGGGAAAGCCGATAAAATACGCCAGCTTCTCGCATTTTCACTTCGACCACACGGGCGGATTGCGCGAGCTGATTGCCGAAGGCGCGACTGTCGTCGTGCCGCCCGGCAACAGAGCTTTCGTTGAGCAGATAGCCAAATCGAAATTCACACTTAAGCCCGACACTCTCGCCTTAAACCCTCGCCCGCCGCTCATCGAGACGTTCGAGAAAAAGCGCGTGTTCACGGACGGCGAACGCACGGTCGAGCTTTACAGCATCGGCCCCACCTCGCACGTCGATGACATGGTGATGTTTTATTTCCCGAAAGAGAAGCTCCTGTTTCAGGGCGATATGTTTTCGCCTCTGGATTCGGGCGGCATCCCACCCGTCATCGAAATCAATCACGAGCTGGTGAAAACAGTTGAAGAGCTAAAACTGGATGTCGAAACTCTCGTCGCCGTTCACTCCGGGGCGGTCGCCTGGAGGGATTTTCGTCAGGCGGTCGCAGAGGCTTCGAGAAGATGAACCTCAAGCAGAAGAAGGAGCAGTCGTTATGAAACGGTTCGCCTTAGCTCTGTTGTGCCTGACGAGCATGACTCTGGTTCAGGCACAATCGACAGTTGATTTGGAGAAGGAGAAAGCGGAGCTTTTACGCCTGCACAAGCTTGCGCGGGAGGCGCACTTTAAGACGGACGTGGATTTATTGATGAAGGGTTCCGGCGAAGAGTTCATCTCGGTCAGCGGTGGTAGAATCTCCCGCTCCAAGCCGTCAGACGAGCGAAAGGGATTTACCGAATACTTCAGGGGCGCGAAGTATTATGAATGGGACGACCTTGAAGAGCCAATCGTTCGTATCTCAAAAGACGCAAGTATGGCCTGGATGATTACACGCATCAGGTCAAGGCGCACGCAAAAGGATAAAGCGGGTAAGGAAATCGAGCAGAAGTTCGTTTACGCTGGCATAATGATTTATGAAAAGCGAAACGGAAACTGGGTGCGCGTCGCAAACGTTTCGACCTTCGAGCCGCCGAACTGAGTATCGCGCCGCCTCGCATCCCTCAACAGTTTTGCTGCTCCTGAGCTTTGATTATTCAGTGAAATCAACAGAAACGACGGGAGAAAGGTGCGTATCAACTTTAATAAGCGACGAATATGGCGCATCGCGCTCCTGATTTTCGCCGCACATACGGCTCTTTTTATCATCCAGATTCCGCAGGTTTATCTTTACAACGCGAACAATCAGAATCCGGTCGAATGGTGGATTCCCATTACCAAGCTCGCCTGGGGCGTTTACCTGTGGGCGTTCGTCACTCCGTTCATTTTATGGCTTGGGTTTCGTTTGCCCGTGGCGCGCAGGCATTTGTGGCGCAACCTGTTTCTGCATCTGATTTTCGGTTTTTTCTTTGGAGTAATTCAACATTACGGCTATCACGCCGGATTGGGGCTGCTCGGACTTTTCACAGCCCAGGCCGTGAGGGAGAGTTTTGTTAATTTCAGTTTGATGTTCAATTTTGTTTCCGCCGCAATTGTTCGCTATGCGGCGGTCGTCGCCATCCAGCAGGCGTATCTGTATTTTCGAGAATCGCAGGAGCGCGCCTTCAGGCTCCAGCAGGCCGAATTGCAGGTGCTCAAGATGCAGCTTCACCCGCATTTTTTCTTCAACACCCTGAACGCCCTCTCGGCGCTGATTTACCGTTCGCCGAAAGACGCCGACCGGCTGATTACTCAACTCGGCGACCTGTTCAGATTCGCGCTCAGGAAAGACAAAGCGCAGGAGATTTCGCTCGCGGAAGAATTGGATTTTCTAAAAGCCTTCTTTGAGATTCACCAGACGTTGATGGGCAGTCGTTTGCGGGTCGAATGGAAGATAGGGTCGGAGACGCTCCCGGCATTAGTGCCCAATTTAATTTTGCAGCCGCTCGTCGAAAACTCCATCCAGCACGGAATCGCGCCGCTCGAACAGGGCGGGCAAATCGAAGTTCGTGCCGAACGCCATAACGAACGATTGATATTACAAGTGCGCGACAGCGGACTTGGTCTAACGCCGCGCGAAGTACAAAATAACGGAGGCGTAGGGCTGGCAAACACCCGGGCGCGTTTGACAAATCTTTACGGCGCGGCGCACCGGTTCGAGATTGATGCTTTACCGGGTGAGGGAACTGTGGTCAGCATCGAGCTTCCTTTTCGGGAGCAGATGACGAGGCGCTCATGAGTATTCGGACGATTATCGTAGACGACGTGGACTTGGCGCGCGAGCGCATCAAGATTCTGCTCGACGATGCGGAGCTGGAAGTAGTAGCCGAATGCGCCAACGGTCGAGAAGCCATCAAAGCCATCTGTGACCTCAAGCCTGACCTGGTTTTCCTCGACATCCAGATGCCGAAGATAGGCGGCTTTGAAGTCGTCGAAACTATCGGCGCGGAAGAAATGCCTGCGGTGATTTTCGTGACTGCGTACGACGAATTCGCCCTGCGCGCGTTCGAGATAAACGCGGTCGATTACCTTCTCAAACCTTTTGACGAAGCGCGATTAAATAAAGCCGTCGAGCGCGCCAAACGCGAAATCGGACGGCACACGCCCGCCTTCGAGGTGGAAGAAAAACTACGGCGGTTATTAAAAGAGGTCAGAGGCGAGCCGAAATACCTGAAGCGCATTCCGGTGAAGTCCGCACGTCACACGACTTTAGTTCTGACCGAGGAAATAGATTGGATCAGTTCTGCCGGACATTATCTTGAGCTGCACACGGGCGACGAAAAGCACCTCATCCGCGAGCAGTTGTCCCGACTCGAACCGAAGCTCGACCCGGAAAAATTTGTTCGCATCCACCGCTCGGCAATCGTCAATCTCGATAGCATCAAATCTCTCCACCCGCTTTTTAACGGGGATCACATCGTCGTTTTAAAAAACGGACGAGAGCTGAATTTAAGCCGCACCTACCACGAAAAGCTAATAGCGCTTCTGGCGCGATGATACTTGACGACCCTTGCCTGATTATTCAGAAAAATCCGGATAAAGCCGCCATAGATGCATGCTGATGATTGAATCATCTTTAATCCCTTGAGTTCTAGAAACCCCTGACAATATATGCATATTCTCGGTCAGTTTTGCCGAACAAGCCCGGTTAAGATTGACGCGAATTAAAACACGAATCTATAATCTGTCAACGATGTGCTGCCGTAGCTCAGTTGGCTAGAGCGTCTGACTGTGGATCAGAAGGTCGGCGGTTCGAGCCCGCCCGGCAGTACCATTTTCTTCTTCCTCGTTACAAGCTAACGACAAATTTTAACGTTATAAAAGAGAATACTTAGATGAGTGATAATTCGACGCCTCGGCCGCGCCCCCGTGTGCCGAAGGGTTTCAGAGATATATTTGCCGGGAGCGTTCTTGCCAGACAGCGAATGATAGACACTATCCGTGAAGTTTATGAGCGGTATGGATTCTCTCCTTTAGAGACACCATCCGTCGAGTACGTCGATGCGTTGGGCAAGTACCTGCCTGAAAGCGATACTGCGGAGGGCGGTATCTTTGCATTCAGAGATGAGGACGATGCTCTGGTCGCTTTACGCTATGATTTGACTGCTCCCTTGTCGAGAGTATTTTCGCAATACAAGAATTCCTTGCCCCTTCCTTTCCGCCGTTACCATGTTGGTTTAGTGTGGCGCAATGAGAAGCCGGGGCCTGGTCGCTTTCGTGAGTTTTATCAATTCGATATTGATACCGTTGGCTCCGCTTCGATGGCGGCCGACGCAGAAGTGTGTTGCGTTTTGGCTGACTCTCTCGAAGCATTGCAGATTTCGCGTGGCGATTATGTAATTCGAGTAAACAATCGGAAGGCTCTCAATGGAGTCCTGGAAATTATCGGTCTGCCCTCGGATGAAAAAACTTCGGGGGCGGTATTGCGAGCAATTGATAAATTAGACCGGCTGGGTATCGAAGGCGTCAGGCAACTGCTCGGCGAGGGTCGCACGGACGAATCAGGTGACTTTACCGAAGGGGCGCGACTGACCGGCGAGCAAGCGCAGCGCGTTGTTGACCTGCTTTCCGTTCAGGAGGACTCGCGCACTAAAGTCTGCGACAGGTTTGAAGAAATAATACGCGGCTCAAAAGTAGGCGAAGAAGGCGTGGCCGAGCTGCGCGAGATAGATCGGTTTCTGACTGCGGCCGGCTATGGAGAAGATAGAGTTGTTTTTGATCCGACGGTAGTGAGAGGCTTGGCTTATTACACCGGGCCGGTTTTTGAGGCGGCTCTGACTTTTGAAGTAACTGACGAAACCGGGCAGAAGCGGCAATTCGGCTCGGTGTCGGGCGGAGGCAGGTACGATTACCTCGTCGAGCGTTTTATCGGCGAGAAAGTGCCAGCCACCGGCGCTTCGATTGGAGTGGATCGTTTGTTAGCGGCTCTTGAGACACTTGGAAAATTAAGAACGCAGGACTTATCGGCTCCGGTCATCGTGACGGTGATGGATAAAGACCGCGCTTTTGATTATCAGAAGATAACCTTTGATTTGCGTCGTGCTGGAATCCCGGCGGAGATGTATCTCGGCGAGGGTAATTTTAGAAAACAGCTTCAATACGCCGACGAACGCGGAGCAGTCGTGGCAGTGATTGCCGGTTCCAGAGAGTTTGAAGCCGGACAAGTTTCGCTAAAAGATCTGCGACTTGGACGGGAATTATCCGAGCGATTTGTCGAACGCCGGGATTGGCTCAAAGAACAACCGGCTCAAGTGACCGTTTCCCTGGAAAACATTGTGACTGAAGTGCAGGCAATTCTTAATCGCTACCGGTAATGGACTTCTCTTTGACCCGTAAAGTGCAAAGCCGCTTGCGTCCTCAAACTTTATCGGTGTAGAGCAACAAAGATGAATAAAACGGGACTGAATTGCCCGTCGGCGTTGAGAGGGGGCTCGCAAGATGCGAGCCCCTTTTGCTGTTCGAGGGTTGAATATCGACGATTGAGAGAGGGGCGCTTCCGTGCGATTCAAGGGGCGGCGGGTGCGCCGAGGGCTTGGAGGTGTTTGCGGGCTTGGACGGCTTCGGGGGTCTGGGGGTAGCGGCGGATGAGTTCGCGCAAGGCCTGGCCGTCGTAGCGGTAGCGTTTGGCGTTGAGGTCGAAGGTAAAGGTGATGCCCTGACGGTTGTAGCGGTCGAGGCCGGTGTAGTTGAGAAAGTATGTGTGGAGGGGCGCGCCTCCGGCGGCCATCTCGCGCTCGTCGAGGCGGCGGGCGGCCTCGCGCGAGAGCTTGTCGGCTGCTTGCTGAGCGGCCTGGCCGAAGAGCAGGAGAGCGGCGGGGCGCGAGGGCGAATGTGTAAAGGCGTCGAGGAAGATGCGCGCGCGTGCGAGACGGTCGAAGTCTTCGGAGGCGCGCACGAGACGGAGCAGACGTTGGTCGTCGCCGTTGCGCCAGATGGCGACGAGGCTGTCGGCCTGCACCCAGCCGCGCGTGCGGCGTGTGACGGCGACGCGGTAGAAGCTTATGCCGTCGGAGGTGCGGCGTGCGCCGTTGACGGAGACGACGCGCCCTCTGCCGAGTCTTTGCAGGAGCGGCGCGGAAGGGTCTGGTTCCTGACGCAGGGCGGAGAGTCTCTCGTCGACGACGATGGCCGAGCGTCCGCCTTTGACGTTTGCGCGACGCTTCTGCGCGTGCGCGTCGGCGGCGGCAAAGGTCATAAGGAAGGTCAGAAGAGAGATGAGACAGACGAACGAGTTGAGAAGAGTCGGGCGCGAGGCAGAGTTGATTCTGCCTTTGAATAGCGGAGCGGGCATGGCTTCGTCCTCCTTTGGAAGTGAAAGACGACCCGTGCTCGTGCGTTTTCGTTAAGAGGGGTTGAAGAGGGGTTAGCGAGACGCGCGGCGACGCGGGTTCGCGTTGAGTAAAGCTTCGAGCTGCGCGCGTGCGTTCGAGCGCGTGCGCGCAGGCAGACCCGAGTGATGAAAATGGCAGATGGCGAGGGCGAGAGCGTCGGCAGCATCATAAGGCTGCGGCGCTTTGGAGAGACGAAGCAGAAGCCGCACCATCTCCTGAACCTGATGCTTCTCGGCGGCTCCGTAGCCGACCACCGCCTGCTTGACGAGGCGCGGCGCGTACTCCTTTATCTCCAACTGCGCCCGCTCGGCGGCGACGAGCGCCACGCCGCGCACCTGTCCGAGCTTCAAAGCCGTCTTCGGATTGACGGCGAAGAACGCCTCTTCGATAGAGCAAACGTCGGGCTTGAAGCGTTCGATTAAATCTTCGATGCCGTTGCTAATCTTCAACAAACGCGCCGCGAATCGCTCGCGCGCCGGAGCCCTCAAAGCGCCGAACTCCACCAGCCCATAACGCCGCGCATCGCCCTCGACGATGCCCCAGCCCGTTATCTCACTCCCCGGATCAATGCCTAGAACTCGCATGCTTTAAAACAGTGACAAGTGACATGTGACGAGTGACGAGCAAGACAAGAAGAGAAGTGATGAGTGATGAGTAAATGAGCGATGAGTGAAAGATGAAGAGCTTTTATCTCATCACTCATTACACATCACTGGTTTTAACTCGTCACTCATCACTCATCACTTGTCACTGCTTTTAAGCCGTTGCCATGTCGGCTTCGCTGATGTCGAAGTTGGCGGAGACTTTCTGTACGTCGTCGTGGTCTTCGAGGGCTTCCATGAGCTTGAGCATCTGCTTGGCTTCCGCTCCGGCGAGCTTGACGTAGTTTTGCGGAACCATCTCGACTTCGGCGAGCTGCGGCTCGACGCCTGCTTTCCTGACGGCGTCTAAGACCGTGTCGAAGTTTTCGGGCGCGGTGATAATCTCGAAATTGTCTTCGTCGTCGCGCAGATCTTCTGCGCCCGCATCGGTGACTATCTCGAAGAGTTCCTCTTCGGGCTTGGCCGCTTTCTCGACGATGATGTAGCCCTTCTTCTCGAAGAGGTAGCCGACCGCCCCGGACGCGCCGAGGTTGCCGCCGTTTTTGGAGAAGAGATGGCGAATCTCTGCGACTGTGCGATTGCGGTTGTCCGTCATGGCATCGACCATCACGGCCACGCCGCCGGGCCCGTAGCCCTCGTAGGTTATCTCGTCGTAGCTGACGCCTTCGAGTTCGCCCGTGCCGCGTTTGATGGCGCGGTCGATGGTGTCGTTGGGCATGTTCGCTGCTTTGGCGTCGGCGACGGCTTTGCGCAGGCGCGCGTTGGCCGCCGCATCACCGCCGCCGGTGCGCGCCGCCACCGTAATCTCTTTAATCAGCTTGGTGAAAACCTTGCCGCGCTTGGCATCGAGCGCGCCCTTCTTGTGTTTAATAGTATGCCACTTGGAATGTCCTGACATCTTCGGTTGATTCCTTGAGTAGTCTCGAAATGTTTGGAAGCAGCAACGGGAATATACCATAGAGCAGAGGTCGGAGGTTAGAGGCCAGAGGTCGGAGAAAGACAAAAAGATTTTCAGTGACATCGAGCATCCGACGACTGCTTTTAGCTATCCTCGACGAGACTGAGCAGACGCGCGGGGTCGAGGCCAGCGACGCGAATTGTCTTGAGCCTGGAGGTGTGGCCGGAGACGATTTCGACGGCGCGGGGCGCGACGCCGAGCGTGCGCGCGAGAAAGCGTTTGAGTTCTTCGTTGGCCGCGCCTTCGACGGGCGGAGCGGCCAGTCGAACGCGAAGCGCGCCGTCGTGCTCGCCCGCGACGGCGTTTCTCGACGCGCGCGGGACGACCCGCACCGCGAAGGTGATAGTCGTACCCTGCCGAGTGTAGGAAATCAAGGATTGATGAAGCCGACGAATCGGAGCGGGAAAGGGTTAATCAATGTCCCGTAAATCGCCGCTTGAAAGAGCCACAGCAGGATGAAGGCGACGATTGGCGAGAGGTCGAGCATTGCCAGTGGCGGGATGATGCGTCGCAGAGGCATGAGCAGCGGGTCAGTAGCATCCACCAGAAGACGCATCACGCGATTGCTATAGCTCAACATGCCCCATGAAAAAATGATGCGAATGAAGATGAGTAGAGAGTAAAGTCCGAGCAGGCCATACAGCACGTAGCCGACGACCTGAACGATTGCACCTCTCGGAACAGCGTAGAGCACGCCCGCAATCATGTTCAGCACCCCCTCCACGAGCAGGAGGGCAAACCACCCGACCAGAATCAGAATCAGGATGGTGACGAGCGGCGCCATGTTCGGCCCGAAGCCGAACTGTAACAGTGAGCGACGCACAGGATTGACGAGCGGGTCAGTCAGTCGCCGCACGAAGATTACCGGGCGGCTGAAGGGATTCAGGTCGGCGTAGTTCAGCGCCAGCCGTGTAATCATCAGTAGAATGACGGCGATAACTACAGCCGCGATGCCATACCTGAAGAAAAGATAGATAGCCAGAATGACCTGCATAAAATTTTAAGACTCCGCATCCCGCGTGCTATGCACTCTGTAACATCCCTCGTGCGCCCGCGTGTCGAAAGCCCTCATCAGTGGATTGGCCTTCGCGCGCCGAAAATTGCAGTGCCGACGCGCACCAGCGTCGCTCCTTCTTCGACGGCTACCTCGTAGTCGTTGCTCATGCCCATCGAAAGCTCGCCCGCCTCAGAGCCGAAGGCGCGCTGCTGGCCGAGAGCGTCGCGCAGCTCGCGCAGGCGTCGAAAGATTGGGCGCACGCGCTCTGCATCCTCGTAGAAGGGAGGCAAAGTCATCAGTCCCTTCAGACGCAGGCGCTCGCAGGTCTGGAGGCGCTCGACGAGGCGCGGCAGCTCGTCTTCCGTCGCGCCGGTCTTGGTGGCTTCGCCCGCGAGGTCGATTTGGATGAGCACGTCGAGACGCTCGCGCTCCTCTTCGACGCAGAGGCGCTCAAGGCGTTCGACGAGCGCGAGCGTCTCGACCGAATGAATCAAATCGAAGAGCCTGACGGCGCGGCGCGCTTTGTTCGATTGCAGATGCCCAATCAGATGCCAGCGCACGGGCGCGCCTCCCAGAAGGGAAATCTTCTCTTCCGCCTCCTGCACGCGGTTCTCGCCGAAATCGCTCGCCCCCGCGAGGGCGGCCAGCCGCAGCGTCTCCGCGCCGTGCGTCTTGCTGACGGCGACGAGCGTCACCTCTTCCGGCGCACGCCCCACACGCCGCGCGCTCGCCTCGATGCGTCGGCGCACCTCGGCCAGACGCGCGCGCAAATCTTCGATTGACGCCGTAGCTTCGAGCATGTGCTTTTCTGTCTGTGCCAATCGACAAAACTATAACAAGCGCTCATGCTCGCCCGCAACCGCCTCGAACATCCAGCCCGCAATCATCGCTGCACCCGAAGGCTCGACGACGCGCGAAGAGAAGAGGACGGCAGCGTTTCAAACGGCGTCGATGGGCGGGCGGCCTTCGACGCGTGCATTGAGCGCTTGCGTACACGATACGGTCAGAGGCGGCACGAAATGGTTCAGCGTCGCAGGCGGCGACGCGGCGCGACAGCCTCCTGCCAACGATTTAGAGAGGTCTCAGGCACGGCACGTCGATTGTAAGTAATATTCCTCCTCACAGTTTTTCCCCTGACAATTTTGTGCGCCGGAGTGGGCGCGATTTTCGGTTTGAGGGAGGGAGTTCGATGATGAACAAGAAGGTTCGAGGCTCGATTCTGCGCGTGTTGATGCTGGTGCTGTTGGCGGTGCTGGCAGCGCCGTCGATGGATGTCGCCGCAAAGAATCAGGGCAAGGGCAAGAATAAGAACAAGGATGTCTTCGTCAACGGCCACGACGCGCGCGACGGGCGCTGGGACAAAGGCGGCAGGAAGCATAAGAAGAACCGCGACCGCGACGATTATGACGACGACGATGACTATGACGATGACGACGACCGCTACGAGCGCCGCCGCCGCCGCGACCGCAACTCCGGCGGCTACGACCGGACGGAGATTCGCCGCCAGGCTCTGAGCGTCGGCTACGAAGAAGGCTTCGAGGCCGGGCGCGAAGACCGAAGCAGGGGCGAGCGCTTCGATTACCGCGACGAAGGTGAGTACCGCGACGCGACCAACGGCTACCGCGACAGCTACGGCGACCAGAGCCTCTATCGCAGCAGCTTCCGCGAAGGCTTCGAGCGAGGCTACCGCGACGGCTACGAAGATAGAAACAGAAACGGGCGCACGGGCATCGGCGTCGGCGACATCCTCGGCGGCATCCTCGGTCGGCCGTAAGGCTCGAAACGTCAGACTCGAAAAATCGACGCCGCAGGGGTTTCAGAGCAACGGAAGTCTGGAAAATTCGATAAGCGGAGAGCGACGGGCGTTTGAGAAGCGTCAGCCCGTCGCCCTCCGCTTTTCCGCGCACGAGGGACGCCCAACCAGGAGCGCCTGCAAAAGCGCGTCTTCGAGCGAGCGGCGAGCGCATGCTTGACACTCCCGCGCCCCTGTTCGTATGATTTATTCAACCGTGACACGCGGATGTGGCGGAACTGGCAGACGCGCAGGTCTCAGAAGCCTGTGATGGTGACATCGTGGAGGTTCGATCCCTCTCATCCGCATCAAGTAAGGCAAAAGTAAAAAGGCAAAGGTGAGGAAGAATAGCTTCCGTTTCACCTTTGCCTTTTTACTTTTGGCTTTTGCCTTTCAGTTGACGGCTTCGGAGGCGGCGTCGGGGCGGGGGGCGCTCATGTCGAGGATGGTGAGCGGGCGCTCGTCGAAGAGAGTGGAGTCGATGAGCGTCTGCACCCAGTATTGGCCGGGGTGGTGGAAGGTGACGTTGACGAAGAAGCTGACGTTGTCGGCCTGCCCGCCGGGCGCAAGCTCGAAGCTGGTGGGCTGCGAGACGACGACCGGGTGCTTTCTGTCGGGCGTCAGGATTCTCACCTCGGAGAGATGCTGTCCCTCGCCCGTCCAGTGGTTGACGACGGCGAACTTGACGAGCGAGACGGGCAGTTGCTCGACCATCAGGTTCTGAAAGACTCCCATCAGAGAGAGCTTGTTGCCCGCTTCGAGCCGCACGTCGTCGCAGAAAATCGTGTAGATGAGCTGTAGCTCGTGGGTCTGAAACGTGTTGTCCATCCGGTCTCCTCTTGATGCGTTGATTGAGCGCTGCCGGAGCAATCATACTCCGTTGCATGCGCGCGGGCTAATCCTTGCGGCGCGCGAGTCTTACGCATGTCCGAACGAACGACAGCCGCGCCGGGAGCGCATATGCTCGGGCGCGGCTGTGGGTTTTGAAGTTAATCGACTCTCGAAAAAAAGGTTTCGCGCTTAACCGCGACGACGACCGCTGCGTCCGGGCGTCTCTATCTTCATCGGCTTGATGTTCTCGTTCTCCTTCAGGAATTGGAGCAGCGACCTCGCATCTGCCTTGAGTGGATTCGTGTCCGGCGCAATCTCGGCGAACTTTGCGAGGTAGTTGGAAGCTTCCTGATATTTGCCTTTGTCGCCCGTGTTAAGGAGCGATGCGCCTAACTTGAAATAAGCGTCGGCGTTGCTTGCATCGACCGCCACGACTTTCTGAAACTCGGCGGCGGCGCGGTCGTAGACGCCGGCGTCGAAGAACACGTTGGCGGCGTCAAAGCGCGCCTTCGATTTCTTGGCCTCGTCGGCCTCGGCGGCGATGTATTCCTGATAGGCGGCGAAGGCAGCGTCGGCCTGCGCCTTATCTACTTTGCTGCCGACGAATTTCATCGACTCGGCGCGGGCGCTGAGGGCTGCGAGACGGTTCTGCGTCAGGTTGTTCTGTGCGGCGGCGTCAATTCCGGCCGTCGCGCTCTTGGTGAGCTGGACGGCCTTTTCCGCCATCTCGGCGGCCTCGCGCCAATCCTTGTAGGCGGCCTCACGCGAGGCATCGTTCTTGTTCTGGATGCTCTCGTTGTAGCGCGCAACGCCGCGACCCGTCAGGGCGAACGACTTGCTGATGAGCAGACCTGCTTCGTCGGGACGCGCGGCGAGACCTTCGTTGAAGAGCGCGATGGCCTGGTCGTAGTTCTTCGCGCGGTAGGCTTCGTTGCCCGCCTCGAAGGTGCGCTTGACGACGACGTTGCCCTCTTCAATCTTCTTGTTTGAAGCCTCAAGCTCGGCAATCTTCTTCGCCATCTCGGCGGCGGCCTTCTTGTCTTCGGCGCTCGGCTGCGGTGGTGCGCCGCCCCCTCCTGCTGCTGCTCCTGCGCCGCCTCTGGCAGCGTTCGCCGCGTCGGCGGTCTTAATCTCGTCGAGCGTCAGACGCCGGCCGTCGCCGGGGACGAGCACGAAATCGTTGTTGTCGGGACGGTTGGCGAACCTTATGTTGGTGACGAAGGTCGGGGCCGCGCCGGGCGCGCTGACGCCGACCGTGTAGCGGCCTGTGAAGGGCAGACCGGCGTGCACGTATTCGCCTTTCTTATTCGTTTTCGTCTCGAACTTGCCGGAAACATCGACGCGGAAGAAGTCTATGGTAGCGTTCGGCACGGGGACTTCCGTACCGTCAGCCTGCTTTATCGTCACTTTCCCTCTAACCTGCTGAACCTGTGCGGAGACGGCGAAGGCGCACGTCAACACCAGAAGCGCGGCGGCGGCGACACGAGAGAAGTATTTCATGTTGGTGGTCTCCTAAAATGAGATAAGTAAAAGGGGGAGTTTTGCAACTGTTAGACAGGCCGGACATTATGATGCACCCGCACCCCTCCCGGTTGTCAAATCCGGCGCGGGCGAATCCTGCACGCGCGCCTTTTTAAGCGCCTCTTTCAAGCGTAAGCGATGGGGTCTCGTACGCCCGCCGCGTCGAAGGCGCGCAGGCGCAGGGCGCAGGAATCGCAACGCCCGCAGGCCAACTCCTCCGCAGCGTAGCACGACCACGTGAGCGCGAGCGGCGCATCGAGCTTCAGCCCTCGGCGGACGATTTCAGACTTGCGCAGGTTGATGACGGGCGTCCTGATTTCGACGACCGTCTCGGGGCGCGTGCCGACATCGACGGCGTACTGGAAAGCCGCGTAGAACTCGGGGCGACAATCCGGGTAGCCGGAGGAATCCTCCGCCACCGCGCCGATGTAGATGCGCTGCGCGCCGAGCACTTCAGCCCAACTGACGGCGGTCGAAAGCAGGTGCGCGTTGCGGAAGGGAACGTAACTGGCCGGAATCTCGCGCGAGGCGAGGTCGGCCTCGGCGACGGGAATCGACTGGTCGGTCAGAGACGAGCCGCCGATGTGCCCGAGGCTTTCCAGCGAGATGACGAGCCTTCGCTCGACGCCGAAATGGTCTGCAATCTCCTCGAAGGCGCGTCGCTCGCGCGCCTCCGTGCGCTGACCGTAGGAGACGTGTAGAAAGGCCAGTTCGTCGTTCTCTTCGCGTGCGATGGCCGCCGTGACGCAGGAGTCCATCCCGCCCGAGACGAGGCAGACGGCCAGAGCACGCCCCTCCTGCAAGTCTTCGACGAAAGCTTCTTCAGTCTCTTCCCTGTCGTCCTCGACGGCGTCGGCGGGGAAGGCTTTCTCGTCCCAGCCGCCCGCCGCGATGCCGCTTGGCGGACGGACGGAAGATGAAGACGATGCTACCTGAGCGTCCATTCTCCTGCTTCGATTCATGGTTGTTCGCCGGAGACTCTATCTCACGCGCGCAAGCAGTGTCAAAGCCCGCACGTTCGAGGCGCGCAAGGTGCGCAGCCGGGAGTTGACTGAGGTCTCGAAGCGGCGTCCGTTCAGGTCTCGAAGCCGCGTCTCAACTCCGAGATGGCGGCCAGATGATGGTCGTCGTGCTCGGCGATGAAGAAGGCGAAATCCAGCAGGCGCATGGGCGTCTTCAGTCGCGGGTGGACGGCGACGCGCAGGACAAGCTCTTCGTCGTAGGCGTCGAGGCGTTTGACGAACAGCGCGCGCTCGGCGCGAAACTCGGCGAGGATGCTCTCAATCGGTTTTGCGTTATGATTCGCCTCGTGCGTCCTGCGGTTCTGGAGGTCGGCGGGCTGCAATTGGTCGCGCCCGGCTTCGTAGTCTTCAAGCCGCGCGAGGTCGAGCGCGCCGAGGTCGAGCAGGTGTCCGGCGTGCTCCTGCATCGACCATTTATCGTCGAGCCTTCGCGTCAGAAGCTCAGGCGCGAGCGCGCCGAGCGCGTCTTCGAGCCGCGCCGGAGTGCCGCGCAGACGCTCCAAAACGTTCGGGTACATCCAGACCGGCAAGTCGAAATCGAACCTGCGCTCGAACCATGCGATGCGACGTATCATCAGCGTGCTCCTTATCAGAAAGCAATTCAAACAGGGATGGACAGGAAGAACAGAAATGATGAATGCGGAATGCGGAATGATGAATTAAAGAAGAACTGCTTTCTGCTTTTCATTCCGCATTCATCATTCCTCGTTCCGCATTTCTGTTCTTCCTGTCTATCCCTGTTAATTCCTTTCTTGATTTTACCGCGCGGCGAAGATAGGCGAAACGGCGAGGGCGCTTCGTGATAGCATACGCGTCAGAGCAGGCGGGGCATCGAAGCGAAAGCGATGAGCCAGCGTAAGGTTGCCGAGAGAGAAGAGCTTGCGCGCCGGGGCGCGGCGCGGCTGCTGTCGCGTGCGGGCGAACGACGCTCGCTCGACGCGTCGGCTCTTGAGCCGCGCGTCGGCGCGACGCTCGACAAGTATCTGCTGCGCGACCGACCCGACGCTTCCATTGAAGAGGTCGAACGCTTTCTCGATTCGCTGCACGCCGAAGAGCTTATCCTCGTCGTGGCCTGCGAGCGCGGCGACGAGTCGGCGTGGAGCGATTTGATGGAGCGCTTCCGCCCGACCGTGATGTCGGCTGCGCGCGGCAGCTCTTCGGGCGAGGCGGAGGCCGAAGAGCTTGCGCAGTCGGTCTGGGCTGAGCTGTACGGGCTGCGCAGGCGAGCCGACGGCACACCCTCGGGCAAGCTCGCATACTATTCGGGCTGCGGGTCTCTGGGCGGCTGGCTGAGGGCGGTGGTCGGGCAGTTGGCCGTCGATCAGCACAGGCGAACGTCGCGCCTCGTGCAGACTGAAGAGGCTTCGGACTTCGACCGGCTGGCAAACGAAGAGAGCGCGGGCGACGACGGCTTCCGCGTGGCGAGCGCGCCCGACCCCGAGCGCGCCTTTGCCGACAGCGAAGCCGAGCACGCGGTTCACGCGGCGCTCTCGGACGCTATCCGTCAGCTTGCTCTGGAAGACCGTCTGCTCGTCAAGCTTTACTACTTCGACGAGCTGCGTCTGAAAGAGGCCGGGCAAGTGCTCGGCGTCCACGAGGCGACGGCGAGCCGCCGCCTTTCGCGCGCTCATGCCGAGATACGAAAGCGCGTCGAATCCGCGCTCGTCGCAAAGCACGGCTGGCGGCGCGAAGAGGTCGCGCGCACGCTCGCGGAGGTGGCCGCGCATCTGCAAGCCGATTTGAGCCGCGTCCTCTCCGGTGTGGCCGACGTGGCCGAGACTGCTTCGGAAGAGAAGAGAGAATGAACTCGTTTGCACCCCGCGACCGGGCATCGCGGACGAGCGCCGGAGAGCGCCGGAGAGCGCAAGATTGAAGAGCTTTGCGCGTTCTTCCAGTAGCGGCTGCGAAAGCGTGTGCAGCAGGCGAGCCGTTTGAGCTGTAGAGACGTTTGATGAAAGCCGACTTCGACAAAGAGATGGACAGACTTTTGCGCGGCCACACGGAAGTGGCGCGGCGCGGCGGCGCTGGCTCTGCGTCTGATTCGGCTCATGCGACAAAGGATGCGCAGCCGCGCGGCAACGGCCACGACTCGCCTGCGACGGAAGATGCCGCTCTCTCGGCGCATCTGGACACGGACGAGCTTGTCGCCTACGCCGAGAACGCTCTGCCCTCTGTCTCGCGCCCGCGTTACGCCGCGCACCTGGCCGATTGCGACAGGTGCCGAAAGATAGTTACGAGCATCGCTCTGGCTTCGGGCGTCGCGGTCGAAAGAAGCGACGCGGCGGCGACTGCAACTGCGACCGTGCCGGTCGATAAATCTTCATCCGTTGCCGGTTGGCGAGGGTGGCTCGCCGCGCTCTTTGCGCCCCGCACGCTGCGCTACGTCGCGCCCGTCCTCGCCCTCTCGCTCGTCGGCGTCGTCGCTTTCGTCGCCATCCGGCAGCAGTCGAGCGCGCCTCTCATGTCCCGGCAGAACGAGACGACCCAGTCCGTCCCTTCTACCGCCATGCAGCCCGCGCAGTCTCAGCCCGAATCTCAGACTACGACCACCACCACGACCGCGACTACAGGGACGACCGACGCTAATACCTCTACCGGCACTTTGACGACCAGCCCGGAAACCGGCGAGAAGACGCGTGCGCCCGAAGCGAGAAGCGAAGGGACGACGACTGCCAACCGCGAGCTGATTCAGCCCGCCGCGCCTCCGTCTTCCGCCTCTCTCTCAAGCGGCGTGTCGGCGACGACGATCGCCGCAGCAGACGCGGCTGCGCCTCCTGCTCCTGCTGCGCCCACCGCAGGCCCCTTAGAACAGAGGGCGGCCACAGAAGTTGCCAGGAAGGAAGCGACGCAGAACGAGCCCGCAGCAGCGTCGCCCCGACCCGCTCCGTCAACCTACGTTTTGACCGACGACAACTCGAACAAAGACGAGGTGACGAGAAACTACCCGGGCGCGGCCAACACCTTCAACATGAATCGTTCGGCGACGGGGGGCGGAAAGGGCACGGGCGGCGGCGAATCGGAACAGTCGCGCGCACAGGCACGCCAGGCCGAAGAGTTGCGCGTCCAGACTGCGGAAGACGACCGCCGCAGAGACGAAGACCGCGCCGCACGCAGCTCTCGCCCTCTCTCCGCCAGGAGCGCGCAGCAGCCCGCCGCGCGTCGCCGCTCAAAACAGGCTGAATCAAGCTCAGAGTCTGAGCCCGACTCCAAAGAGGCTAAGCGAGAAGCGACGAACGAGACACGCAGCGTCGCCGGTCGGCAGTTTCGACGCCAGTCCGGCGGCGCATGGATAGACACCGCCTATCGCTCGAAGCAATCCGTCACAAACGTCTCGCGCGGCTCCGAACAGTTCCGCGCCCTCGTCGCCGACGAGCCCGGCATCGCTCGCATCAGCCGCGAGCTGGGCGGCGAAGTCGTCGTCGTCTGGAAGGGGCGCGCCTACCGCATTCGCTGACCCGGCGAAGACAAAGGGAAAAGGGAAAAGGGAAAAGGGGAAGGGAAGGAGCATGAATCAAGCTCCCGCTCCTGCTTCTCCTTTTAACCCTTTCCCCCTTTCCCCTTTCCCTTTCGCCTTTTCTATCCGGTGGAGGACAAGTCGATGATTTTTCGCAGCCCGTTCCCCGACGTGAGCGTGCCGGAGATTTCGCTGACCGAGCTTATCTTCGAGAGGGCGCGAACGCGCACGGAGAAGCCCGCCCTGATTGACGGCCTGAGCGGGCGCACGCTGACTTACGGGCAATTGATGGAGCAGGTGCGCCGCGTCGCCGCCGGACTCGCCGCGCGCGGCTTCAGGAAGGGCGACGTGCTCGCCCTCTACAGTCCCAATTGTCCCGACTACGCCGTCGTCTTTCACGCCGTCGCCAGTCTCGGCGGCATCAATACGACCATCAATCCGGTCTACACAGCCGACGAAGCGGCGCATCAACTCAGGGACGCGAGCGCCGATTATCTCGTCACCACTCCGCAGTTGGTCGAGAAGGTGCTCGAAGCGGTCGAGGGATCGGAGGTCAGGGAAGTCTTCATCTTCGGCGAAGCGAAAGGCGCGACGCCCTTCAGCGCACTCCTCGAAAGCGATGCGGACACAGCACCGCGCGTCTCGATTGACCCGCGCCGAGACCTCGTCGCGCTGCCTTACTCAAGCGGCACGACGGGGCTGCCGAAAGGCGTCATGCTGACGCACTACAACCTCGTCGCCAATCTGCTACAGATAGAAGGCACAGGCCACGCCTTCGAGCACGACACGCTCGTCTGCGTCCTGCCGCTCTTTCACATCTACGGCATGACCGTGATTATGAATTTCGGACTCTACACCGGCGCGACCATCATCACCATGCCGCGCTTCGAGCTTGAGCTAACGCTCCAGGTCATCGAGCGATACCGCGTGACGATGGCACACTTCGTCCCGCCCATCATCCTCGCGCTGGCGAAGCATCCCGCGCTCGATGCACACGACCTCTCCAGCCTCAAGACAATCTTCTCCGCCGCCGCGCCGCTCGGCGAGCAGGTGGCGAGCGAATGCTCCGCGCGCCTCGGCTGTTTTCTCAAACAGGGCTACGGCATGACCGAAGCCAGCCCCGCGACGCACATGGCTCCGCACGACCCTGCGCGAGTCAAGCAGGGCTCGGTCGGTCTGCCCGTGCCGAACACCGAATGCAAAATCGTCGATGTCGAAACGGGCGCGGAGCGAGGCGCAGGCCAGGAGGGCGAAATCCTCGTGCGCGGGCCCCAGGTGATGAAAGGCTACCTCAACCGACCGGAAGCGACCGCCCAGACCATCGACGCCGACGGCTGGCTGCACACGGGCGACATCGGCTACGCCGACTCTGAAGGCTGCTTCTTCATCGTTGACCGCGCCAAAGAACTGATAAAGTACAAAGGCTTTCAGGTTGCGCCCGCAGAGCTTGAAGCCATCCTGCTTTCGCATCCTTCGGTGGCCGACGCCGCCGTCATCCCCAGCCCCGACGACGAAGCCGGAGAAGTTCCCAAAGCCTTCGTCATCCGCCGCGACGACGTGACCGCCGACGCGCTCATCAGCTTCGTCGCAGGGCAGGTCGCGCCCTACAAAAAGATTCGCAAGCTCGAATTCATCGAACAGATTCCCAAATCCCCCTCCGGCAAAATCCTCCGCCGCCTGCTCGTTCAAAGAGAACGAGCGGGGGATGGAGGAAAGGGGGATGGGGGTTAGGGGTTGGGGGTTGGGGAAAACCAAAACCGCTCAACTTTTGCTTCACGGCTTTCCCCTGCTTTTTCTTCCCCATCCCCCTTCCTGTTGCTTGAGCGCGCGGGTTCGCGCTACTTTAGCGGCGAGCAATCCATCCATCCTTTTGAGGAAGAAAGAGCGCAGATGAAAAGAAGGCTGAGAGGTTTCCGCGCGGGCGCGTCGGTGTCGCTGTTGGTCTTGTTGTGTGTCTCGATGCTTGCGCCCGTGAGCGGCGCGCAGAGGCGAGGGGCGAGGCGCGCGGGGCGAGTCGATGCCGGGTCGGGCTCTTCTTCAGGCTCTTTGCCGCCCGTCGCGCACGACGCGGAGATTGCGCGCATGCTCGCCGAGATTGACGCGCGAAACGTCGAGCGCACGATTCGCAAGCTGGTCAGTTTCGGCACGCGCAACACGCTCTCGGCGCAGGACAACCCGACGCGTGGCATCGGCGCGGCGCGCGATTGGCTCTACGAAGAGTTTCGACGCATTGCCGAAACCTCGGGCGGGCGTCTGACGGTCGAGAAGCAGTCTTACTTGCAGGAAGCCAACCCGCCGCCGCGCGGGCGCGTGCCGCAGCCGACGGTTATCACCAACGTCGTCGCCACGCTTCGCGGCACGCAAACGCAGTCGGCCTCTCGCATCTACGTCGTGAGCGGCCATTACGATTCGATGTGCAGCAGCCCGGTCGATGCCGTCTGCGATGCGCCGGGCGCAAACGACGATGCATCGGGCGTGGCGGCTGTCGTCGAGATGGCGCGTGTGATGGCGCGGCGCGAGTTCGACGCGACTGTCGTCTTCATGGCCGTCGCGGGCGAAGAGCAGAGCTTGCTCGGCGCGACTTACTACGCCGAGCAGGCCAAACAGAAGAACTGGAACATCGAGGCCATGTTCACTAACGACATCGTCGGCAACACGCTCGGCGGAAACGGCGTGCGCGACCGCCGCACCGTGCGCGTCTTCTCCGAGGGCGTGCCCTCGAACGAGACGGAGCAAGAGGCGAGCACGCGCCGCAGCGTCGGCGGCGAAAACGATTCCTCTTCGCGGCAGCTCGCGCGCTTCATCAAAGAGGTCGGCGAGCATTACGTGCGCGGCTTCCGCGTCTGGATGGTCTACCGGCGCGACCGCTACCTGCGCGGCGGCGACCACATTCCGTTTCTCGAACGCGGCTATCCGGCTGTCCGCTTCAGCGAGCCAAACGAGAACTACAACCACCAGCACCAGAACGTGCGCGTCGAAAACGGCATACAGTACGGCGACCTGCCCGAGTTCGTCGATTTCCCATACGTCGCGCAGGTGGCGCGCGTCAACGCCGCCGCGCTCGCCACGCTCGCACGCGCGCCCGCTAGCCCCAAAGAAGTTCGCATCCTCACACGACGCCTCACAAACGACACAGACCTTCAATGGGCGGCCAACGCCGAGCCCGACCTCACCGGCTACGAAATCCTCTGGCGCGAAACGACCGAGCCCACCTGGACGCACGCACGCGCGGTCGGGCGCGTCAACACCTACACGATGACCGGCATGTCGAAGGACAACTACTTCTTCGGCGTCCGCGCCGTCGATAGTCAGGGACATCGCAGCCCCGTCGCCTACCCGCGACCGCTCAGGTAGAAAATCAATCTCCGCGAGCGCGGGAAAGTTACGGAACCTGCAAAAGCGACGGACAATCCAGAGGGGCGCGGCTCGCATCTAACAGAAGTCGCGCCTCTCAGGTTTTCGACCCTCCCCGAACTTTTTCAACCAACGAAGGGCACGCCGCGTCTAACACAATGTCAGAGGCGGGAAGGCCGACGGCTCGGATGCGAGCCCGTGCGAAGGCTGGAGGGCGCACGGCCTGCGATTACAGATTTTTTTGAGAAGACAAATTGACCGGAGCGGAAATTTTTTATGAACTCTTTCAAATCCAGACGACGTAACAGAGCATCGCTCGTCGTCCGTCGTGCGATGGCTCTCGTGTGTCTGCTCGCGCTCGCCTCGAACGCGTTTCTGACGGGCGTCGCGGGCGCGCAGGGTCAGGCGCGGAGCGAGGGGGCGTCGAAGCGTCTGAGCGAAGAGCAGCGCATCGTTCACGTCCTGAATCGTCTCGGCTTCGGAGCGCGTCCGGGCGACGTGGAGCGCGTGCGCCGGACGGGTCTGGAGCGTTACATCGAGGAGCAGCTTCGGCCTGAAAAGATTGGCGACGAAGTTGTCGAAGCGAAGCTCCGAAATTTGCCGACGCTCCAGATGACCTCCGCCGAGCTACTGTCGAAGTATCCGAATCCGGGCGGGCTCGTGCGACAGATGCAGCGTCGCGGCGAGCTTCCCGCCGAGCTTGCGGCCATCGTCGAAGCGCGTCGCAATCCCGAAGCCGCGTCGAAGACGGGTGCGACAGGGAACATATCTCGTCAGCCCGCAGGAGCTTCGCCTGACGCGCCGACAGGTCAGATGATGCCGGAGCAGAACGGCGACGCGGCGACGCCGACGAGTGCGAGCGGCGACGGCAACGCGGAGCGCAGAGAGTATCGCCGCGCCATCCTCGAATACATGCGCGAGCGCGGCTTGCAGCCGCCGCAACGCATCGTGGCCGAGCTACAGGCTTCGCGTATTCTGCGCGCGGTCTATAGCGAGCGGCAGTTGCAGGAGGTGATGGTCGATTTCTGGACGAACCATTTCAACGTCTTCGCGGGCAAAGGCGCAGACCGTTGGCTGCTGACTTCCTACGACCGCGACGTGATTCGCCCCAACGCCCTCGGGCGCTTCCGCGACCTGCTCGGCGCGACGGCCAAAAGTCCCGCGATGCTTTTCTATCTCGACAACTTTCAGAGCGTGAGCCCGAACGCCCGGCCAATGGGGGGCGGCGGCGGGCGTCGCCGCCTGATGCAGATGTTGAATCCCGCGATGGGCGAGCGCATGAGCGCGGGCGCAGGTCGCGCTCGTCTGCGTCGAAATCAGGAGATGATGCGGCAGCAGCAGGGCGAAGCGGGTCAGCAGGCGGGTCAGATGTCAGCGCAGCAACAGGCGCGTCCGCCGCAGCAGCAACGTAGGCGTCGCGGTATCAACGAAAACTACGCGCGCGAGTTGATGGAGCTGCACACGCTCGGCGTCGAGGGCGGCTACACGCAGAGGGACGTGCAGGAGGTGGCGCGAGCCTTCACCGGCTGGACGATTCTCAATCCGCGCGGCTACCTCGGCGACGAAACGGCGGCGCAGTTTCACTTCAACCCGCGCCTGCACGACGACGGCGAAAAGCTCGTGCTCGGCCAACGGATTCCCTCCGGCGGCGGCGCGCGCGACGGCGAGGTAGTTCTCGACCTCCTCGCGCGCCATCCCTCGACCGCGCGCTTTATCGCCACGAAACTCGCGCGCCGCTTCGTCATGGACGACCCGCCGCCCGCCCTCGTCGAGCGCGTCGCCTCGGCTTTCACCAAGTCCGACGGCGACATACGCGAGACGCTTCGCGCCCTCTTCGCTTCGCCCGAGTTCAACTCGGCTGAGGCTCGCCGCGCCAAAATCAAGACGCCATTCGAGCTGGCCGTGAGTGCCATCCGCGCGCTCGGCGCAGAGACCAACGGCTCGCCGCAGCTTCACCAGTGGATTGCGCGCATGGGCGAGCCGCTCTACCAGTATCAAGCGCCGACCGGCTATCCCGACCGCGCGGAGGCTTGGGTCAACACGGGCGCGCTGCTCGAACGACTCAACTTCGCCCTCGCGCTCGCCGCCAATCGCATTCCCGGCACGCGCGTCGAGCTTTCGCGCTTCGTCGGAGAAGAAACGAACGCGTCGAGCCGCGCCGCAGGTCAGGAGCGCATCGTAGAGCTTTTCCTCGAACGAATCCTACAGGGCGACGTGTCGGCGAAGACCAGAGAAGCACTGCTTCGCCAACTTGGCGAACAGGCAAACGCGCCCCTTCCGACCAACGCGTCAGACACGAACGGGCGCAACACGACGACACAAACTCGCCGACGCGACCAGCGCGCGACGGGCGCCCTCGGCAATCCCGAAGTCGCACGCATCGCCGCCCTCGTCCTCGGCACGCCGGAATTTCAAAGACAGTAAATCGTAAATCGTGAATCGTAAATCGTGAATAGAAAGAACTGGTGAATGGTAAATCGTCAACGGTGAATAGCAAGAACAGGTTTTAACTATTTACGATTTACGATTCACGATTTACGAGCTTTTTACGATTCACGATTTACCAGCTTTTGGAGTTGAGTTATGAATCGAAGATTTTTTCTCAAGTCGGGTGGGATCGCGTTGGCGAGCTTCGCGTTGACGCAGGGTACGCCGTCGTTTCTTGAGCGGGCGGTGATGGCTCAGGCGGCGGGCACGGGAGCGCGAGCCGGTGGGCGTCGGAAGACGTTGATTGCCATCTTCCAGCGCGGGGCGGTCGATGGCCTCAATATGGTCGTGCCCTACGGCGAGAGCGAGTATTACGCTTTGCGTCCGAGCCTCGCCATTGCGCGGCCGGGCAGAGGCGCGGCCGGTGAGTCGGCCATCGACCTCGACGGCTTCTTCGGACTCCACCCGTCGCTCGCGCCCTTCAAGTCGCTTTGGGACGCGAAGCGCTTGGCGATTGTCGAGGCCGTCGGCTCGCCCGCCAACACTCGCTCACACTTCGACGCGCAGGACTACATGGAATCCGGCACGCCGGACAGGAAGTCCACCGAAGACGGCTGGCTCAATCGTTACCTGCAAGCCGCCGCTTCTGGCGCGAAGGCGTCGCCCTTCCGCGCCGTCTCCATGACGCAGAATCTTCCGCGCGCCATGCAGGGACGCGCCGCCACGCTCGCCATCTCAAACCTCGCCGATTTCAACATTCGCGCCGGGCAGTCTTCTCAGCGCGTGCAGGGCGGCTTCGAGGACATCTACGAGCAGAGCGCGGGCGACCTGTTGCGCGGCACGGGCAAGGAGACCTTCGAGGCGGTCAACTATCTGAAGCGAGTCAACCCCGCGCAGTACCGCCCCGAAAACGGCGCGCAGTATCCGCAGGGACGCTTCGGCCAGTCGCTGCTGCAAATCGCGCAGCTCGTCAAGGCGGGCGTCGGCCTCGAAATCGCTTTCGCCGAGATGGGCGGCTGGGACACGCACGTCAATCAGGGCGCGGCGCGCGGCCAGCTCGCCAATCTGCTGCAACAGTTCTCCGCAGGCATCGCCGCGCTCACCACAGACCTCGGCGCGGAGCGCATGCAGGACGTTCTGATTCTCTCGATGTCCGAGTTCGGTCGGACGGCGCGCGAGAACGGAAGCCGGGGCACGGATCACGGCCACGCCAACGCCATGTTCGTCGTCGGCGGCGAGGTGAGAGGCGGGAAAGTTTACGGCGAATGGCCGGGGCTCACGAGCGATAAGCTCTACGAAGGACGCGACCTCGCGCTCACGACAGACTTCCGCGACCTCTTCGCCGAAGTCGCGCAGAAACATCTCGGCCAGGTTCGCCTTCAGACGCTCTTTCCCGGCCACACCTTCAACCCCTCGAAGCTTCGCGGCCTCGTCGGCTAAACATTCAGAGCATGAAACCGAAGAAGGCTGACGTTCTACTCGAACGTCAGCCTTCTTCTTTGGCGATGAAACGGCCAAACGGGTGAGTCGCCTTGCCCGCTTGCGGCTAGCGCGGCTCTCCGGGGGGCGGCTCCGGGTTGTCGTTAGGAATCGAGACGGTCGATTCCATGTAGGTCGTGTTGGAGGTTTTGTCCCTCTCTTCCGTCAGGGTTGTGACCTGCGCGTTGCTGCCGCAGACCGTGCCATCTCTGAGGTCGGGATTGACCTGATAATAAAAGACGAAGGTCGCCTCTTCGTCGAGCCTCATGCCCTTCGTGCGGCAGACGCTTCGACCTGTCTCGCCCTGCGCGGGAGTCGTACACTCGAAGAAGCCGCCCGACGCCTGCTTGAGCGCGACGAAAATCATGTTGGTCGGAACTTCGTCCATAAACTCGATGGAGGTGGCCGTGTCCGGGCCTGCGTTGCGGATGGTCAGCTTATATTCGACCCTGTCTCCGGGGAGGACAATCTGCGGGCCGGATTTACCTATCGTCATGTCGGCGAGGCGAATGTTGAGGTTGCGGACGATGAACCTTCCGCCCGCCTCGCCTTCGCCGCGCGAGTTGATGGTTTTAATGTACCACGTGCCGACCTGTGCGAACTGGCCGCTCGTGGGGATGATGTATCTGTCGTTTTGCGGGTCTGCCTTGATGCCCGTCGTATCGACGACGTTGTTGTCAGGCGAAATCCACTGAAAACGTCTGTAGTTGGGTTCTGTCCCGGGAGTCAGAGGAAAGTTTCCGGCCTGGACGCAGACCGTCTCGCCGAGACTGAAGACCGACTTCGGCGTGACGCAATCAGAGGCGTAGACGTTGATGTACTCGTAGCCGCCCTGAAGCATGTTGGCCGCCCGCGCAGTTTCGAGACAGAAGGGCAGGGCGGCGAGCGCGGCGCAGAGCGAGGCGACGACGACTGTGAGAGAGATGATGAGTCTTCTTGAGAGTGGCAAGCTGGCTGTGCGAGACATTTCTTTAATCTCCATTCAAAAAGCGGTGGAAAACATCAAGCGAGTTGCTCGAACGACTGTTAGCGGGAAGCAGTCACCGGAGGAAAATCCAGAGGGTGACGTTTGTGGAGGGGCGAATCCTAACCTCGTTGCAGTTCGAGAGTCAAGGCGATAGAACGAAAAGCTCTGTGCGCCCGACGTGCCCGCAAGCAAAGGGAAGTTAAAGCCCCATCGCTTCAAACAGCGTCGCCCCTCGGCTCATGCAGGGCTGCTCCTCTAAGTTGGAGCACGCAGAGAGCGCATGCTAATATCCTTTCTGTTTATTCCCCCGAAGATACGGTTTGAGGTGCGGGAGCGTGTCGGCGCGACGGCGGGTAGGTCGCCTGCTCGACCCTGTCCGGCACTAAATTGAAGAGTCGCTGCAAGGGTTGGGACGTTTCCGCACCGCCTCGTTTGCCATCAATTTTGGGGGCACGTTTTACCACATCAGGAGAGCAGAAAGGGGCTTGAGAAAGAGAGATGTCAGCAAGTGAGAGAGGCTTATCGCTCAGTCAGTTAATGGATCGCCTGGCGGCGTTTGAGACAACGGAGCTGCCCGTCATCAGTCTTTACCTGAACATGCAGGCCGACCAGCACGGCCAGCAGAATTACGAACGCTTTCTGCGAAAAGAGTTCCGCGAGCGGGCACGCACCTACGCCGCGCACACGCCCGAGCGCGAAAGCTTCGACCGCGATGTCGAGCGCATCAACGCCTATCTCGCCGACGAGACGCGCCCCTCGGCCAACGGCGTCGCCATCTTCGCCTGCGCCGGAGCGAACGACTTCTTCGAGGCCGTGCAGCTCGACGCGCCCATCGAGCATCATCGCCTCTACATCTACAACCAGCCGCATCTCTACCCGCTCGCGCGCATCATGGATCAGTTCCCGCGCTACGTCGCGCTCGTCGCCGACACAAACCGCGCCCGCATCGTCGTCTTCGGTCGCGGCACGGCCATCAACACGGAGGAGATACAGAACGTCAAAATTAACCGGCACAAGGCGGGCGGCTGGTCGCAGATGCGTTTCCAGCGCCACGCAGACAATTATCACCTGCATCACGCGAAGGAATTGGTCGAGACGCTTGAGCGCATCGTCGCCGAAGAGCGCGCAGAGCACGTCGTCCTCGCGGGCGACGAGGTGATTATTCCCGTCCTGCGCGAGCAGTTGCCGAAGGCGCTCGCAGAGAAGGTCATCGACATCGTGAGTCTCGACATCAACGCGCCCGAGCACGAAATCTTCGACGCCACGATGGAATCGTTGCGCGAGCACGACGCACAGACTGACGCAGAGAAGGTCGAGCGAGTGATAAACGCCTATCGTTCGGGCGGGCTCGGCGTCGTCGGCGCGACGGCCACGCTCGAAGCCCTCACGATGGGACAGGTCGATGAGCTGCTGCTCACGGCCTCGATGCAGGAGATAAAAGCTCTGGAAGAGGACATCTCGGAGCTTGACGTAGTTATCACCGGCGAGCCCGTCGTCGCCGGAACCGACGGCGCTGTCCAAAACCTCGAAACACCCTCCGTCGTCATGGCCGACGAACTCGTCACGCGCGCCCAGCAGACCGCCGCCCGCGTCACCTTCATCGAAGACCCGGAACTGCTGGCAAACTTCGGCGGCGTCGGCGCGCTCCTGCGCTATCGCATCTGAAGCGAGTTGCGGTGTGAGAGAGAGCTATAAGACTAAGGAGAAGACCGTAGATGATTAGACGAGTCATTCTGTATCCGGGTGAGGACGGATACGTGGTCGCCGAAGTCCCAAGCTTGCCGGGCTGCATCAGCCAGGGTCGAACTCGTGAAGATGCGCTGAAAAATATACGTGAGGCCATCGCCCTGCATGAAGAAGTGTTACGCGAGCGCGGCGAGCCTGTGCCGGACGACCGTGTCGAGATGGTAGAGGTCGCCGCGTGAGCAAATTGCCGGTTATCTCCGGCGCGCAATGTGTGAAGGCGCTTGAGAAAGCCGGGTTCGTCATCTACAGGCAGCGCGGCAGCCATATAACGATGATACGACAGACGCCGCCCGCGCAGACCACCGTCCCGATTCACAAGGAACTCGACCGGGGAACACTCGCGCGCCATCATCCGTCAAGCAGGACTGAGCGCAGACGAGTTCGTCGCGCTACTGTGAGTTATCCCATGAAACAGTCGCCGCGCGCCGAATAGTAGCTGTCGAATCCAGCCTCAAAGACGAAAAAAACCGTCTTGAAGGCAGCCCGCAATCCGTTCAAATCAAAATCGAACAACTCAAAATCCACCACCGTCAACACGAAGACGATACGCGACGTATGAAAAACGGCTCGTCGAGAGTGAAAAACTACCGGCAGAGCACGAAAGATGGTCTGCGCAGCGCGAAACATGGCTGCGCAACGTGAAAGGTGGCTGCGCAGGGTGAAAAATGACCTGTCTTGAGAAAAAGGGTTGAGAGTTCGGCTGTATGAGCTTGAAACGATTGCAACCGACAATCTTTCACTTCGATTCGCTGCCTTCGACCAACACGGAGACGGCGCGACAGGCTGCGCAGGGCGCGGCCGAGGGGCTGTGCATCGTGGCGCGCGAGCAGACGCGGGGGCGCGGGCGGCGCGAGCGCATGTGGGCGTCGCCGAAGGATGCGGGACTCTATTTCAGTATCGTTTTGCGCCCGCGTCTGGAAGCCGGGAGGTGGCCGCTTCTGACGCTGGCGGCGGCGCTGGCCGTCGCGGACGCGCTCAGGGAGGCTTGCGAGGTCGAGCCGGACATCAAATGGCCGAACGATATTCTGGCGCGGGGGCGAAAGCTCTGCGGCATTCTGGCCGAGACGGTCGAGACGCCTGAAGGGAGAGCCTGCGTCGTCGGCATCGGCATCAACCTTTCGCGGAAAGCTTACCCGCCGGAGTTGAAAGACTCCGCCATCTCAATCGAAGAGATAAAGGGTACGACGCCGGAGCGAGAAGCCCTGCTCGCCTCGCTCGTGCGCGCAATAGGCGAGCGCTACGCGCGTTTGCAGGATTCGGGCGGCGCCGAAGAGACCGTCCGCGAGTGGAGCGCACGCTCGTCATACGCGCAAGGTAGGCGCGTGCGCGTCGAGACCGAGACCGAAAGCTTTGAAGGCACGACGCGCGGACTTGAAAGCGACGGCGCTTTGCGTGTAGAAACCTCGGACGGAAAAATCAGGACGCTGCACGCCGGAGATGTCTCTGCGGTCAGGGCTTGAATAAGTGAGTCGGTCGAGCATTGCTCTCAGATAGCGAGCGTGACGGCTCGCGCGGGATTGATTAGATGAACGGACATGGCGCGGGCAAGCGCATCGTCATCACAACCTTCGGCTCGTTCGGCGACGTTCATCCGTACATCCCTCTCGCTCTGGAATTGAAGGCGCGAGGACATCGCCCTTCGATTGCGACCAGCGAGCTTTACCGCGAAAAGATTGAAGCCAACGGGATAGACTTCGCCCCCTTGCGTCCGAACCTTCCTTCGCCCGACGACACAGAGGCCATCGCGGAGCTTTCGCGCCGAGCGATGGACGTGAGGACGGGCGGCGAGTTTATCATCAAGGAGCTGTTCATCAAGCCGATTCGGGAGACTTACCGAGACCTCTGCGAAGCGTCGAGCGGAGCCGACCTCCTCGTCACACACATGATTACTTACGCAGCGCCCATCGTCGCCGAGAAGATGAAGCTGCGCTGGGTTTCGACCGTGCTCGCTCCGATACATTTCTACTCAAGCTACGACCCGCCCGTGCCGCCGCCGTTTCCCTCTCTGGTGAAATTCTTCCGGCTCGTGTCGAGCTTGAGCCCTTCGTTGATGAGCGGGTTGTTCAGGCTCGTCAAGCTGCGAGTCGATTCGTGGGCTGAGGAAGTCTACAAGCTGCGCGCCGAGCTGGGTCTTCCGCGCGGCGCAAATCCTATCTTTGAAGGTCAACATTCTCCACGCCGCGTGCTGGCGATGTTCTCTCCCGCGCTGGCCGCACCGCAGCCCGACTGGCCGTCGCAGACGCGCGTCACGGGCTTCTGCTTCTACGACCGAAAGGACGCCGCGCCGGAAAGCACGCGACTCGCGCCCGAACTCGAAGCCTTTCTCGACGCGGGAGAAGCGCCCGTCGTCTTCACCCTCGGCTCGTCGGCTGTCTGGGAGCCCGGCAACTTCTACACCGAAGCCCTCGAAGCCGTCAGAAGACTCAAACGCCGCGCCGTCCTGCTCGTCGGCGACGCAACGCGCAATCTGCCGCGCACAAGCTTGCCCGACTCAATCGCCGCCTTCGACTACGCGCCCTACGGCGAGCTTCTGCCGCGCGCAAGCGTTGTCGTACACCCCGGCGGCATCGGCACTTCGGCGCAAGTCCTGCGCGCAGGCAAGCCCGCGCTCGTCGTCCCCTTCAACCACGACCAGCCCGACAACGCCGAACGCCTCACTCGCCTCGGCGTCGCCCGCACGCTCACCCGAAAACGCTACGACGCCGCGCAGCTCGCAAAAGAACTCGCCCAACTGCTCGACAACCCCGATTACACCCGCACCGCCGAGCGCATAGGCCGCCAGGTCAGAAGCGAAGACGGCGCGAAGAACGCGAGTGATGAGATTGAGGAGGTATTAAAACGATGAATGCGGAATGATGAATGATGAATGAAAAGCAGAAAGCAGTTTTCAGTTTTCGGTTTTCAGTTTTCAGAAAAGAAGAGATGTCTTCTGCTGAAAACTGAAAACCGAAAACTGAAAACTTATTCATCATTCATCATTCCGCATTCATCATTTCTCTGTCATGCTTTTAGTAATCGACGTTGGTAATACGAATACTTCGCTCGGCGTCTATGAGGGGGCGAATCTGCGCGCGCACTGGCGTCTGACGACGACGCGGGAGCGGACGGTGGACGAATACGGCGTGCATGCGCGCAATCTCTTCGCGCTGGCGGGGATTGATTTCAGGGAGATAACGTCGGCGGCCATCGCGTCGGTCGTGCCGCCCCTGAACTTCACTCTCAAGCGGATGGCCGAAGTTTACTTCAATCTTTCGCCGCTCTTCATCGACCACACGACCGACACGGGGCTGGAGATTCTCTACGACCCGCCCTCGGACGTGGGAGCCGACCGCATCGTCGATGCCGTCGCCGCGCTCGACAAGTACGGCGCGCCCTGCATCGTCGTAGACTTCGGCACGGCTACCACCTTCGACGCCATCGACGCACAAGGGCGCTATCTCGGCGGCGTTATCACGCCCGGCATCACAATCTCTTCCGACGCGCTCTTCGTGCGCGCCGCGCGTCTGCCGCGCGTCGAAATCAAACGTCCGCAGAAGGTCATCGGCTCATCGACGGTGGGCTCGATTCAGTCGGGTCTCTATTACGGCTACGTCGGCCTCGTCGATGGTATTCTACGCAGGATGATAGAAGAGCTTGGCGGCTCGGTGCGCGTCGTCTCGACCGGCGGCCTCGCGCCCCTCATCGCCACCGGCTCCGAACTCATCGAAACCGTAGACGATACGCTCACGCTCGAAGGCATGAGGCTGATTTATGAAAGGAGTCGGGAGTCTAAAGTCTAGAGTCGGGAGTCTAAAGTCAAAACCAAAAGCATTTGTCTTTGACTTTAGACTCCCG
>DASWNP010000054.1:0-4685 GCA_036399175.1 Pyrinomonadaceae bacterium
TCGGTAATCAAGGGATTGCCGGACGGGTTGACGGAGAAGGCGATAGCGGCGGCGAGACAGATCAGATTTCAGCCAGCGCAGAAGGACGGGCGGGCAGTATCGCAGTGGATAACGATTGAATATAACTTCAATATCTACTGACCTCGTGGCCGGAAGCCTGTCGGATTGTGAGTGAGATAGAGTCTCGGCGGTAGGCTGAAGTTTAAGAGAGACGCTGAAAGTAGATGAAGGCGGCGGTATCCAGAGTCATGGATGCCGCCGCTTCGTCTTTGGGGAGTGGCGGGAAAACCGGCGGGGCGAAGATTAGTGTGCGGGGCAATTTGGCGGGATGGGGCTGAAGCGGAAGGTTTGCTGTCGGTTCTTCGTCGGAGGGCGCGTTGGCATCTGTCGGGGGTGTGCCGTTCTGTTCGTGAAGAGATATACTGCGTTGCGAACTTGCGTGAACGCTCGGAGATTTCAGGGTCGGTTTTGAGAGGGCGAAGGCTGTGGGTGAGGCGAAAGCGCGCGCTTTGAACGTGGTGTGCCTGGCGAGCTATTTCAAGGGGGCGGAGTTTATACGCGAGTGCAGGCGGCAGGGCGCGCGTGTGTTTCTGTTGACGAGGGAGAGGACGCTGGGCGAAGAGTGGCCGCGAGAGAGCATAGAAGAAATCATCCCTGTGCCGGACGATGCGACGCCGGAGCTTTTTCTTCATATCATGACGCAGCTTGCGCGCAGGCAGAGGGTCGATAGATTGTTGGCTCTCGAAGAGTACGACGTGCTTCTCGCCGCGTCGATACGCGAGCACCTGTGCATGGCCGGGATGGGGACGACGACGACGCGCGTGTTTCGGGATAAGCTGTCGATGCGTGTGCGAGCGGCTGAGGCGGGGATTCTCGTGCCGCCGTTCGTGCACGTGCTGAACTACGAGGCGCTGAGGCAGTTTATGAGCCGCGTGCCGTCGCCCTGGGTGCTCAAGCCGCGCTCGGACGTGTCGGCGATGGGCATCAAGAAGCTCGAAGGCTCGGAGCAGGTCTGGCGCGCGATAGACATTCTGGATGCGCGGGCGGCACTCAACGAACAATCCTCCTACTACCTGCTCGAACGCTTCGTGGCGGGCGACGTGTATCACGTCGATTCGCTGACGGAGGGCGGCGAGGTGGCGTTTCAGTGGGCGAGTCGTTACGGTCGCCCGCCGATGGAAGTGGCGCATGAGGGCGGCGTCTTTCTCTCCTACACGGTCGAGCACGATTCGGAGGACGAGCGGCAGTTGTTTGAGATTAATCGTCGGCTGCTGTCGAGTTTGGGGCTGCGGCGCGGAGCGGCTCACGCCGAGTTTATCAAGGCGGCGCGCGACGGGCGTTTCTATTTTCTGGAGGTGGCGGCGCGCGTCGGCGGCGCTTACACGGCGGAGAACGTGGAGGCGGCGAGCGGCGTCAATCTCTGGCGCGAGTGGGCGAAGATTGAGTTGGCGGGCGACGAGCACAGGGTCGGAGTCGAAGCGTCGCGGCGCGAGTATAGCGGCATAGTTTTGTCTCTGGCGCGGCAGCAGCAGCCGGATACTTCCGCTTACGACGACCCGGAGGTCGCTTACCGCGTCGTGAAGCGTTATCACGCGGGGCTCATCGTGCGCTCGCCAGAGCAGGAGCGCGTGCGCGGTTTGCTCGACGAGTATGCGCGTCGCTTCGCCGAGGACTTCTGCGCCGTCGCGCCGCCACTGGAAAGACCGAACTAACAGAAATGATGAATGCGGAATGCGGAATGATGAATGAAAAGTAGAAGCATCTTGTCTTTTAATTCATCATTCATCATTCATCATTCCTCATTTGTCTTTGTTTGAATTGCTTTTGTCGGAAGCTCTAAGCCTCAAATATCAAGCGAGAGAGAAAAGGATAAGAAGAGAGAGTATGAATCAGAAGAGAGTTGCGCCGTACGGCTCGTGGAAATCGCCGATTACGTCTGACCTCATCGTGCGAGGGACGGTCGGGCTCGGACAGGTGGCGCTCGACGGCGCGGACGTTTACTGGGGCGAGCTTCGACCCTCGGAGGGCGGGCGCGTGTGCATCGTGCGGCAAACGCCTGACGGAGAAAGAAGCGACATCATTCCCAAAGGGTTCAACGCTCGGACGCGCGTACACGAATACGGCGGCGGCGCTTACACGGTCGCCGACGGCACGGTCTACTTCTCGAACTTCGCAGACCAGCGTCTCTATCGCGTCAAGCCGGGCGCGCAGCCGCAGCCGCTTACGCCCGCCATCGATTTGCGCTACGCCGACGCGAACTTCGACCGCACGCGCCGTCGCCTCATCGCCGTACGCGAAGACCACACGGAGGCCGGGCGCGAGGCCGTCAATACAATCGTCGCTCTGGAAATCGATGCGGAGGCGGTTGAGAGCGGCGCTCAGGAAGCGTCAGTGGCGAACGGCGGGCGCGTGCTCGTTTCGGGGAACGACTTCTATTCGTCGCCGCGCGTGAGTCCCGACGGCCGGCGTCTGGCCTGGCTGACGTGGAATCACCCGAACATGCCTTGGGACGGCTGCGAGCTTTGGGTCGGAGAGTTTGACGAAGAGGGCAACTTGGCGCGGAAGCGTCTGGTCGCGGGCGGCGCGGACGAGTCGATTTTTCAGCCCGAGTGGTCGCCGTCGGGCGTGCTCTATTTCGTCTCCGACCGAAGCGGGTGGTGGAATCTCTATCGCTGGAATGAAGAGGGCGAGAGCATCGAGGCGCTGTGCGAGATGGAGGCCGAGTTCGGCAAGCCGCAATGGGTTTTCGGGCTTTCGACCTACGCCTTCTCGTCCGCCGACCGACTCATCTGCACTTACGGCGAGCGCGGGCTCTGGCGGCTGGCGAGCCTCGACCTCACAAGCGGCTCTCTTGAGCCGATAGACATTCCTTACACCGAGTTCAATTCCGTCAAAGTTAAAGGCGAGCGCGCCGTTTTCGGTGCGGGCTCGCCGACCGAGCGCCTCGCCAACGTCGAACTCAACCTGAAGACGCACGAGCTTAAAATCCTCCGGCGTTCGAGCGACCTCGAAGTAGATGCTGCGTATCTTTCGATTGCCGAGCCGGTCGAGTTTCCAACCGAAGGCGGACTGACCGCGCACGCCATTTTCTACAGGCCGCGCAATCCCGATTCGGTCGCGCCCGAAGGCGAGCGCCCGCCGCTTCTCGTCATGTGTCACGGCGGCCCGACCTCTGCTGCCACGACCACGCTGCACCTTGAGATTCAATACTGGACGACGCGCGGCATCGCCGTCCTCGACGTAAACTACGGCGGCTCGACCGGTTACGGGCGAGCCTATCGCCAGCGCCTCGACGGCACATGGGGCATCGTCGATATAGACGACTGCGTGAACGGCGCACGCTACCTCGCCGAGCGAGGCGAGATTGACGGCGCGCGTTGCGCCATCACGGGCGGCAGCGCCGGAGGCTATACCACGCTCGGCGCGCTCACCTTCCGCGACTTCTTCAAGGCCGGTGCGAGCCACTACGGCGTCAGCGACCTGGCCGCGCTCGTCCGCGACACGCACAAGTTCGAGTCGCGCTACCTCGACCGTCTGATTGGCCCCTACCCCGAGCGCGAAGACCTCTACACCGAGCGCTCTCCCATCCACTTCACAGAGCAGCTCTCCTGTCCGGTCATCTTCTTTCAAGGGTTGGAAGACAAGGTCGTGCCGCCGAATCAGGCCGAGATGATGGTCGATGCTCTACGCGCGAAGGGGCTGCCGGTAGCCTACGTCGCCTTCGAGGGCGAGCAGCACGGCTTTCGTCGCGCCGAAAACATCAAGCGCGCCCTCGATGGCGAGCTTTACTTCTATTCGCGCGTCTTCGGCTTCGAGCTTGCCGACGAGGTAGAGCCCGTGCCTATCGAAAACCTGTAGACGAAAAACCGGAAAGCGCGTCCGGCGAAAAGACGAAAGCGCGAAGGCCGCACGCTCATAGAAACGTGCGGCCTTCGCGCTTTATTGTTAAGTGGCTGTCGAAGCCTTTCGGGTCTAGCCGCGACGCTGCGGCGGACGCGATTTGCGCTTGTTGCGCTTGCGCGCGAGGGCGGATTTGAGTTTCGCCTTCTGGCCGCGCGACATGAAGAAGGCGTGCTTCTTGGCGTCCTTGATAATCTCCTCCGACATCACCTTGCGCTTGAAGCGCCTGAGCGCGCTTTCGATTGATTCACCCTGATTAACCGATACAGTTGCCATCTCTTCTCTCCAATTAAGATTCTCAAACGAGTTCTGATTTATCAACGTGACGCATCACGGTCGAAGTCTTACGTCGATGTCTGACGACGCTTCGGCGAGCAAGCCCTTGAATCGACCCGTTATTTTGCCAACAACGAGGTCTTCTGGCAAGCGCCCGTGCATCTTAAAGTTCGACTGATGCGCCGCTTCTACCTGAACGGCGTAGGATTTCTAAATCCGAAGAAGCATCACCCCCGTTCGAGAACAAACTGAAGTCTCGGAGTCTGGAGTCAAAGACAAATGCTTTTGCTTTTGACTCCAGACTTCAAGACTCCAGCCTCCAGACTTTACTTGTAGCGATAAGTTATCCGCCCGCGAGTCAAATCGTAGGGAGACATCTCGACGGTGACACGGTCGCCCGGAAGGATGCGGATGAAGTTCTTGCGCATCTTGCCCGAGACCTGTGCCAGAACGATGTGCTCCGTGTTGTCGAGGCGCACTTTGAAGAAGGCGTTGGGCAGCTTATCGAC
>DASWNP010000055.1:0-123720 GCA_036399175.1 Pyrinomonadaceae bacterium
CCTCGGCGGCGCTCATCTTAACGTCCTTCAAACGGAAGCGGAGCGTGGCGAGTGTGTTGTCCGTGTTGTGGTTGATGACGAAGTTCGGGCCGGAGCCTGCGACGCGCCCGCGCACCGAGGCGTCCGCGGTGAGCAGGGTCATCGGCGCTTGCAGGATCGAACGGTCGGTCACGCGCGCCGTCTTGATGTTGCGCATCGCGCCGAGCGTCCAGCCGGTGTCGTCGTAGGGGCGCGGGTCGCTGACGTTATAGAACTGCGTGTCGAGCATCATGTCGGCCATGCGCGAGTAGGGCTGATCCATGCGGACGACGTAAGAGCCAGCCGGAAACTTCTCTCTGCCGACGTTTAAATCGCGCGTCGTGGTATGGACTTCGACTCCCATCAGCCGCAGAAGATTAACGGCGTCGGCAGCTTCGACCGGACGCGCCTCGTCGCTGGGAATGACGTAGGCCGCAGGCCCTTCGTTCGTCGCTTTGGCAATCGCCCTTTTACTCTTCAGGTAAAAATTCTGTAGAAACTGCTCGCGGTTGTTCGAGACGTGATTCATGGCGAGCAGGATGGCCGACTGTTGCAGGTTGACGTTGTTGCGCAGAGACCAGCGCACGCGAGGGAAAGGCGGGTTCGGTCGAAACCATTCGCGCTGCGACTGCTGACCGACAGTGCGCTCAAGCGTGTCTGCGCCGCCGTTGCCGAAGGTCTCGTAGAAGCGCCCGATGGAGTTGTGCCCGTTGGCGACGTAGAACATGTAGTTCGGAGCCCAGCCGTCGTAGAAGCCGTGCGTCCAGACGCCGGGCACGCCGCGCTTCGTCATCTCGTTGACCTCGTGATAGGCGAGCTGATGCCATTCGTCGATGACAATCGGGTCGAGCCATGCGTTGTAAGGGCCTGTGCCGGTCGAGGTGTAGAGGAAGGGCACGGACTCGTGCAGGTCGTGCAAGACCTGTGGGTGATATTCGAGGAAGGTCTTCATCTGATTGCGCGTCAGCGCGAGCGCCATGCCGAGGCCGTCGCGGTTGTTGTCGTGCGCGACGTACTTGCCCCAGTAGAGCAGAGAGGGCGCGGGCTTGCCCGGATTGGCCTTGCGATAGTTGTAGAGGTCAACCATGCGGTCGCGCCCGTCAACTTCGAGCACAGGCGTAATGAGGACGACCGTGTTTCGGCGGATGGAATTGATAAACGGCGTCTCTTCGACGGCGAGACGATACGCCAGCTCCATCAACATCTCGGGCGAGCCGGTCTCGGGCGAATGAATCGAGCCCGAAGCCCAGTAGAAATTTCTGCCCTCCGAGATGAATTGTCGGGCTTCCGCTTCGTTCGTCCGGCGCGGGTCGGCGAGGCGCGCGGTTATCTCTTTCAGACGGTCGAGCCGCGCGATATTCGACTCGTCGCTGATGGCGACGAGCAGCTGCTCTCTTCCTTCTTCGCTCCGCTCCGGCGCGACGAAGACGCGCACGCGCCCCGGCGCGGCTCGCTCAAGCTCTCGGAAATAACGATGAATGTCCTTCGTGTAGGTCAGTCGGTTCGGCGCGCCGACGACGTAGCCGAGCACCTTCTCCGGCGACGGCACGGTGGCCGAAGCCGGAAGATGGTCTACCAGCTCGGTCAGGAAAAAAGGCTCGGTCGTATACTCTCGAATCCGCGCGCCGTAAGCCTCGTCCATCCCCGTCGAGCGCGCGGTAGCGGAAGGCGTCGGCGCGGGGCGCGGCCTTCTCTGCGCGATGGCCGAGCCTGAAATCAACGTCAACATGACGACGAGAGCACACGCGTTCCTGAGCGCGCACATCTTCCCGACCACGAGCCGACCTTCTCGATTCATTGTTCCCTCCGTTATTGGACGATGGACGATAGACCATAGACGATGGACAAAAGACCGGCGCGCGGGACGCGGCCATAGCTGCCCTACGACAGACGCGAGGCAGAGACGAGAGACGCGGCTTGGCTATCGTCTATGGTCTATCGTCCATCGTCCGTCTTCGTTGAAAAGATTGCGGCAAGATGATAAACCACTGAAGCGCAAAATCAACTCTTATTTGTGAGGCGAGCTTGAAAGCCTTTCTTCTGGTGGTGGTGCTTGGAGTCGCCGGTGCGTCGGGGCTGGCGGCTTCCGGTCGGTCGAAGATGCAGAATCAGTCGAGGCCGCGTGCGCGTGAGTTGGGAATCAAGGTCGGCGTGCTTCCCGTCGGCGAGCTGAACGCTATCACGGACGTTGCGGGCGTGCGGGTCGGACATGCGACGCTGATTCGCGGCGCTGACGTGCGGACGGGCGTGACGGCCATCGTCCCGCATGCGGGCAATCTTTTTCGGGAGAAAGTTCCGGGCGCGGCCTTCGTCGGCAACGGCTTCGGCAAGCTCGCGGGCTCGACGCAGGTGAATGAGCTTGGAGAGATAGAGACGCCCATCCTGCTCACTTCGACTTTGAGCGTGCCGCGCGTCGCCGATGCTTTGATGGATTACATGCTCGCGCTGCCGGGCAACGAGGACGTGCAATCCATCAACCCGCTCGTCGCCGAGACGAACGACGGCTACTTAAACGATATACGCGGGCGACACAACGGGCGCGAGGAGGTCTTCGCGGCGATAAAGAATGCGCGCGGCGGCGCGGTCGAGGAAGGCTCGGTCGGCGCGGGCACGGGCACGGTCGCCTTCGGTTTCAAGGGCGGCATCGGAACGTCTTCGAGGCGTCTGCCCCCCGCGCTCGGAGGCTACACCGTCGGCGTCCTCGTGCAGACGAACTTCGGCGGCGTGCTCACAATCAACGGCGCTCCGGTCGGGCGCGAGCTTGGCCGCTATTATCTCAGAGAGGAATTGGAGCGCGCGGGCGCGGAGCCGAAAGGCGTCGCATCGGAGTCGAAAGATAATGCCGATGGCTCGATTATCGTCGTCGTGGCGACGGATGCGCCGGTCGATGCGCGCAATCTTCGTCGAATGGCGGCACGCGCGATGATGGGGCTGGCGCGCACCGGCTCGGCGGCAACGAACGGAAGCGGCGACTACTGCATAGCCTTCTCGACCGCGCCTGAAGCGCGCATCCGCGTCGCCGAGCGCGCGGCGGGCGGAAGCGCGTACACGCCGCGAGAGGTGAAAGTGCTGCCGAACGATGCGATGTCGCCGCTTTTTCTCGCCGTCGTCGAAGCGACTGAAGAGGCCATCTACAATTCGCTTTTTCGCGCGACGAGCATGACGGGGCGCGGCCGCACGGTCGAAGCTTTGCCGCTTGAGCGGACGCTGGAAATCCTGCGCCGTCACGGCGCGGTCAAGCCCTGAGCGGGTCGGCGGCGCGAGGGCTCAAAAGGCGTTCTGAGATAATCCTTGAGCATGCCGGTCTGTTGTATACTTACGGCTTGAGAATGCATCTACGGCGAACGCCTTAGCATCTTATTTACGCCGGCGATTGGGCTGGCAATTTCTCCCAAAGACATAGAGGAAATTTACGGCATGAACGAGTTTCAATCGAACAATCAACGTTACAACCGCCCCGACGCATGGCCGACGGGCGAAGGCGGATGGGGCAGTCTTCAGTCGAGCACGGCGGCGCAGGCGACGGTGGCCGAGCGAATGTCGTTCGTGCGGAAGGTCTACGCGCTCTTTTTCGCGGCGACGCTGTTCGCCATCGGCGGCGTGGCGCTCGGGCTGTCGTTCGAGCCTCTGCTCGCGTTCGCCTTCGAGCATCCCTGGATTATGCTGTTTGCGATGCTCGGCGGAGTGATGGGCGCGCAGGCCGTCCGGCACGTGCCGGGCGTCAACCTGGCGGCGCTCTTCGGCTTTACGACGCTGACCGGCATCGTGATTTCGCCGCTCATGTACGTCGTCAGACAGACCAATCCCGACTCGATTACACAGGCGGGCTTGCTGACGGTCGGCATCTTCGGCGGATTGACGGCTTACGTCTTCATCTCGAAGCGCGACTTCAGCTTTATGCGAGGGATGCTCGTGACGGGTTTAATCGTCATCATCCTCGCGGGTCTGGTGAACATCTTCCTCGTGGGCTCGGGCGCGTTCGGCTTCGCCATCGCGGCGGCCACGCTCCTGCTCTTCTCCGGCTTCGTGCTCTACGATACCTCGAACATCATCCGGCGCTATCCGACCAACGAATACGTCGCAGGCGCGCTCTCGCTCTACCTCGACGCCTTCAACATCTTCCTCGCGCTCATTCGCATCCTTAACGCGGGGCGACGTTAAACCTCCGGCGCGAGACTGAGCGAACGAAAACCGAAAGCGGCGCGGTACTCACTTGAGTGCCGCGCCGCTTTCGGTTTGTCGAAGCTCGACGGGTTGAATCGTTAGAAGTCGAACTTGATTGCCAGTTGAAGCTCGCGCGCGTTGAGGAAGAGGCGGGGCGAGCCGAAGGCGGCGGTGGCGGCTGGCTGCGTGAAAGTCACCGTGCCGTTGTTGTTGAAGGAGACGCGGCTGTAGAAGTTGGCGTTGACGCCGACGACGTTGCTGCGGTTGAAGAGGTTGAAGCCTTCGAGGATGAGCCGGAGACTCTTCGACTCGCCGAAGCGAATGGCGCGCGTGATACGCGCGTCGAACTGGTAGGTGGCGGGCGTGTAGAACTGGTTGCGGGCTGTGCCGGGGAGGCGGTCGTTGCGCGCGTTGCCGTCGCGGTTGAGGTCGATGCCGATGGTGGCTGAATAGGGGAAGCCGCTCTGCGCCTGCACGATGCCGGAGAAGGTGTAGTCGCTCAGCAGCGCGCGTAAGAAGGGGTTCTGGCTGCGCGTGAATCTGCCGAACTGGTAGATGGGGCTGAAGACGAAGCGATGGCGCAGGTCAGTGTCGGCGGCGGCGTAGTCTTCGCGTATGTTGAGCTGGTTCTGAGCTATCTTGGCATCGTCGCCGCCGCCGGGCACGACCGCCGTCTGGTCGGGCTTGTCGTCTTTGGCCTTCGAGTAGGTGTAGGAGGCGAGGAACTGGAAATTGTCGGCGAAGCGGCGAACGACCTGGAAGGCGAGCCCGTCGTAGCGAGAGTTGCCGGAGCTTTCAAAGAGGCTGATGCGGTTGTAATTGGCGAAGGGTCGCAGAGGGGTGGTCGAAGTGAAGCGCGCCGCATTGGTCGCACCTGTGCCGGGGAAGCGTGTGAAGGTAAACGTCTCCGTGCTTCCCTGAACGGGCGCGGTGACTTCGACGGGGGCGAAGAGATTGATGTCGCGCGTGCGCGAGAGATGGACGCCTTTGTAGAAGAGGTAGGTGACGGAGAAGCTCGTGTTGCGCAGGATTTCGCGCTCGAAGCCGAGACGCGCCTGCTGCACGTAGGGCTGCTCGTAGTCCGAAGCGAAGAGGAAGAGGTCTGGGCGTCCGGTGTTTGCGCCGGGCGGAAGAGCGGAGAGGATGTTCGGGTAAGCGAGACCGGCGGCGACGATGGCAGCGTTGCTCGAAAAAGTGATGCCGGTGGTCTGGATGCCGTTTCCGCTGTGAGCCGTGCCGAGCATGATGCCGGTGGTGCGTCCGTAGAAGAGGCCGTAGCCGCCGCGTATGACCGTTCGCTCGTCGGGCGCGAAGCTGAAGCCGAGGCGCGGCGAGAAGTTGTCGTTATCTTCGGGCTGGCGGCTGGTGTCGAGCCCTGCGGCGAGAAGCGCGGGGTCTGGATTTTGAATCGGCGGACGGGCGAGCACCTGCCGGTCGTAGCGCACGCCGAGATTGAAGGTCAGCTTGGGCGTGACGCGCCAGTCGTCCTGCACGTAGAAGGCGTAGTCGGAAGTGTTGGGTCTGGTGGTCGCGCCGGACGTGCCCGCCCCGGCGAAGCGCTGCGTGAAGCCGGAGGGGATGTTTCGCTGAAACGCCTGGTAGCCGTTGAGGCTCTCGCCTGTGGAGAGCGTGATGGGAGAGAAGGTGTACTGGCCGGAGAAGAAGCCCGGGAAGAAATTGAGCGTGCGGTCGAAGTTGAAGTCGAGGCCGGTTTTGAAGATGTGCGCGCCGCGCACGTAGGAGACGTTGTCGATGAACTGAACGCGTTTAATCGTCGTCTCGCGCGGGCTGAAGTTGTTTCGACCGAGCAGGAGGAATCCCTGTCCCGTGTTTATCTGCGCTTCGGGCTCGTCGCTGTTGGCCGTGCCGGGCTCTTCGTCGCGGGCGAACTGGAAGCGAAACTCGTTGACGACCGACGTGGTTAAAGTCGAGGCGAGCGTCCCGGAGAAGGTGGTCGTCCTGGCTAAGCTGTTGCCGGAGTGCTCTTCGGTGCCGAGCGTGCCTGTGAACTCATTGTTGACGCCGGTGAAGTTCTGCCGGTTGAAGCGCAGAGAGAGCTGGTTGCTCTGGTTGAGCTGGAAGTCGCCCTTCGCCATGAAGACATCCTGGTCGCGGTTGACCGAGTAAGGGTTGAGTCGCGGCAGCAGGAGCGCCTGGATGGCCGCCGACTGGCTGGCGAAGGCGGGAGGCTCAAGCGGGTTGATGAAGTTGGTGCGCTGGCCGTCGTATGTGAAGAAGAAGAAGGCTCGGTTCTTGACGATAGGGCCGCCGATGCGCCCGCCGAACTGGTTAATCTGTGAGGGCGGGCGCTTGTTGGGCAGGCCGCGCAGAGCCTGCGAGCTTTTGGTGCTCGAAAGGTTGGCGTTTAAGGCTTCGTCGCGGAAATACTCGAAGAGGCCGCCGTGAAAGGCGTTCGTGCCCGACTTGGTGACGACGTTGATGACCGCGCCGCCCGCGCGTCCGAACTCCGCCGAGAAACCGTTCTGGTTGACCTGAAACTCCTGCACCGATTCTTCCGAGAACTGGTAGGGCGGACGCACGCCCGTGCGCCCGAACGCCTGGCCGAAGAAGGTGTTGTTGTTATCGACGCCGTCCACCTGCAAGTTGTTCAAAGTTCCCTTCTGCCCGCCCACCGAGAGGTCGCCCTGTCGGGTCGGGTCGCGGACGACGCCCGGCGTCAGCGTCGCAAAGTCGAGATAGTTGCGACCGTTGACCGGCAGGTTCTCGATGGCACGTTCGTTGACGGTCGTCGAGATGGAAGTGCGCGAGGTCTCGACGACGGGAGCTTCGCTCGTCACCGTCACCGTCTCGGTCGAGCCCGTCACAGACAGAGCCACGTCGAGCGGCGTCTTTCCGCCGACCGTCACGGGGATGTCGCGCCGCTCGGACTGCGCGAACCCTCCACCGCTCGCGCGCACCGTGTACGTGCCCGGCGGCAGGAGGATGAGACGATAGTTGCCTTCGTCGTCCGTCGTCGCCGTTCTTTCGAGTCCGGTCTGCTGGTTAATCGCCGTGACGGTCGCGCCGACGACAGCCGCCTCCTGCGGGTCGAGCACCCGTCCTTCGATGTTGCCCGTCGTGGCCTGCGATTGAGCGTAGAGGCCGACCGACATGAGCACCGCCAACACACACGACGCCACCAACCGCATCAGCACAGGGAAAAAATGTCTGAGCATGTGATTCCTCTTTCGATTAACTTTTGTTTTGAGCTGAACAGAAGATGCCCTCTCAGGCATCGAGCGACAAGAGCGAAACCCTTTTGACGTGAGCGCCTGGCGCACCTTGAACGCGCCATCAAGCGAAGCCGGATAGTAAGCGCGCCGCCCCTCGCCGGTCAAGCAAACTTCCGGCTGAGATTTAATCCGCCCCGAAAACCGCACGTTAGCATGCCCCTGCACGCCGCACAATCGCGCCGGGTGGCGACTCTTCGCAACATCCTCGCGCTGCAACGGCTATTAGGCGCTTGCAGGTTGTGCGGTATAATTTGAGATGCTATGGACACGAATCTTATCCAATCCGACCCTGATGTGATGATGGGCAAGCCTGTAGTAGTAGGCACGCGCATTACCGTCGAGCTTATTCTTGAGAAATTAGCTGCGGGAGAGACGGTTGAGCAGCTTTTAGAATCTCACCCGCGATTAACTAGAGAAGCTGTTTCCGCGGCTCTGGCGTATGCGGCGCAGGCTGTTCGTAGCCTGCCTCCGAAGAAAGCCGCATGAATTTACTGGCAGATGAGGGAGTCGAGCGGCAAGTTGTCGAGAGACTGCGGCAGGACGGACACGTTGTTCTATACATTGCCGAGATGGAGCCGAGCGTTTCGGATGATGTTGTCCTTGAACGGGCGAATGAAATAACAGCCTTACTGTTGACGGCAGATAAAGATTTCGGAGAGTTGGTATTTCGTGAGCGTCGGCTGAGTTCCGGCGGAGTGGTGCTCATGCGTTTGGCGGGTTTGTCTGCCGAGTTGAAAGCTGAAATAGTCTCAGGTGTGTTTAAAGAGCGAGGTTCTGAATTTGCTCATGCCTTTAGTGTTATCTCACACGGCAAAGTTAGGATTCGTCCGCAGTCTTGAGCCTTGTGCTGCTTCGAGCCTGACAATGGCAGGCGACAAACTGTAAAGCGTTCAGTAATTCATTCTGGTATCAGGTGTGGGGAATGGCGGGCGACGTTCAGATTAAACAGTTCGAGCTATCGGACGAAGATGCGCTGCTGGCTTTTCTACGGAGGGCTTATCCGGGCGAGCCTCTGAAGAGCGACCCGAAGTTTTGGAGGTGGCATTTTTTGGAGAACCCGCACGCGGCGCTCGACGACGTGCCTCTGTGGATAGTGAGGAGCGGCGCAGAGGTTGTCGGTCAGATGGCGGCCATTCCGGTGAGGCTCAAGGTTGGCGAAGAGGAGCGGCGGGCGCTTTGGATTATAGATTTCATACTGCTGCCGGAATATCGTGGGCGCAAGCTCGGCAAGGGGCTGATGCAGATGGCGCGCGAGACGTATTGCACGACGATGATTGCGCTCGGCTATAACGAGCAGTCGGAGGCGGTGCTGCGCAGCCATAAGTGGGTTTCGCTCGGCAGCATCAATCGCTATCATCGGCAACTGTTTCCGGGCAACGCCCTGAAAGAGGTGGCGCGCTTCGGCGCGGCGAGACACTTAGCGAATCTCGCTTACGCGCCTTTTCGCCCGCGTCGTGAGAGTCTTCCTGCGCCCGCCGACGGGACGAACGGCGCTCTGCGAGAGTTGACGAGCTTCGACGCTTCCTTCGACCGGCTCTGGCAGGAGGCTTCCGCGCAGTGGCCGTGCGCGGTGGTTCGTAGCTCGCGGTTTCTGGAGTGGCAGTTTATGAAGCAGCCCGGAAAGAAGTACGACGTGCTCGGCTACTTTGAGGGCGAGCGTTTGCTGGGCTACGCTGTCGTCTTCGTCAGGAAGGCTGGCCCCGGCGGAGCGCCGCCGAAAGCCGCTATCAGCGACCTTTGCTACGGGCGAGAGAAGAGCGAGCAGGTAATTGAAATCCTCTTGAAAGGCGCGCTCGGGCTGGCGCTCGAAAGACGCGCGGGCGGGCTGGTGACTGACGTGCTCGATCCGCGCGTCGAGCAGGCGCTCGGTCGTTTGGGGTTCTGGCGCGTCAAAGCCTCGCCGCCCTTCATGGCCGGGACTCTCGACCGGCAGGATTTAATGTACGAGAGAAGCAACTGGTTTCTCACGCGCGGCGATTCCGACGTGAGCATCTTCGAAGAACCGAATCTTTGAAGATGTATGAGACGAGGCTCGTGTATGTCTGAACCTTTCCTGCTTTATCATAAAATCGCCCGCCCTCCGCGCGACGCGCGCATCAGGGGCGGCTACACGCCGCCGCGCAGGTTTGCGAGGCAGATGGCTTTCCTCAAAAAGCAGGGCTTCGAGTTCTACACCGCTTCGGAGATGATTGAGCACCTCAATCGTCACGGAGAGTTTCCGCCGAACGGCGTGGCGCTGACGTTCGACGACGGCTGGAAGGATAACTACGAAAACGCCTTCCCCGTCCTCAGCGAGCTGTCGATAAAGGCCACTATCTTTCTCATCCCTTCCTGCATCGGTCTGACTTCCGACAAGGCGCTCTCCGAAGGCGAAAGCGGACGCGCGCACCTCTCACGCGAGGACATCCTTGAGATGTCGCGTCACGGCATCGAGTTCGGCTCGCACACCGTCAACCATAAGCTGCTGCATCAGACTTCGCCGGAAGAGACGAGGTTCGAGCTTGAAGAGTCGAGGAAACAGATTGAAGAGCTGCTCGACAAGCCCTGCCGCGTGCTGGCCTATCCGGGCGGCCACTTCAACGAAACCTCGCGCCGACTGGCCGAAGAAACAGGCTACCTCGCCGCCTTCACCACCTGCTACGGCTCGCGCGACCAACTAGACCTTTACGCCCTCAATCGCACCGAAATCCTCCGCCGCGACCGTTTCCTCTTCCAGTTCGCCCGCAAGGTCAAACCACTTCTCGGTCGCGCCGCCTAGGAGGCGTTTGAAAAGTCCCGGCAGGGACGTTTGAGAATAGCCCAGCGATTCATCGCTGGGAATTGGCATGGGCATCTGCCTTGAGTCCCGTAGGGATGACTGAATGCTTCAATCAGCCGTCCCTACGGGACTCAAGGAAAATTCTCTCGGATTGTTTCCAGCGATAAATCGCTGGGCTATTGTCAGTAGTCCCTTGCGGGACACAAAACCTTTCCATCCTCCAAACAGCTTCTTATAACAGTTTGCAAATGAGTATTACTGCTCCAACACTAGTTTGGAGGTGAGCTTGCCCGCCGTCTCGACGTGAGACGGCGGGCAAGCCCGCCTTTAAACGGTCGTAATCAGTTGCAAGCTGCTATAAGACAGCAGCCGCTCGTTATCTCCGTCCGAAGGCGAGCGGGCGGAAGATGGCGAAGAGGCGTCGGGCGCTGATGTTCTGAACGAGACTCATCGTGCCGATGTAGGCGTAGCCGAAGAAGAAGAGGCTGAGGAAAGGAATCGTCAGCCAGAGCCCCATGTGCGCGGCGTAGAGCATGGCGCAGAGAAAGTAGAGGGCGGAGGCTAGTTCAAGGAGCGGCAGCAGCCCGCGCTTGCGCCTGTACTTCTTGCGCTTCCAGGTGGCGTCCTTCGTCGTTTCGACGCGGTACTTGGGCGTGCGCACGAACTCGGACTTGATGCCGACGAGGGCTTCGAGCACCGCGCGGGCGTTCGAGAAGGCGAGGCCGATGCCGACGGCCATGACGAGCGGCAGGTGAAGAAGACGCGAGCGGCGTGCGCGGGGCGCGTCCAAGTACCAGACCGCCGAGCCGTAGAAGAGAATGACGGAGAGGGTCGAGAAGAAGAGGACGGGCAGGTCGAAGAGCATCAGGTTGTAGAAGCCCTGATTGTAGCGGACGAGCAGCAGGGGAAACTGTAGAAAGCTGACGACAATCATCAGGGGATAGCTGATATTGCCCGTCAGACGGAAGAACATCTCAAGCCGGACGCGAAGCGGGAGCGCCGCGCGCCAGATGCGCGGGTAGAGCTTGAGGCCGACCTGCATGACGCCCTTCGCCCAACGCCTTTGCTGCGCCTTGAAAGCGTTGATGTCAACGGGCACTTCCGAGGGCGCGTCTTCGTCGAGCAGGTAGACGAAGCGCCAGCCCATCAACTGCGCGCGGAAGGAGAGGTCTGTGTCTTCGGTGAGCGTGTCGTGCTGCCAGCCGCCCGATAGCTCGATAGCGCGACGACGCCAGATGCCAGCCGTGCCGTTGAAGTTGAAGAAGCCGCCCGTTCGATTCCTGACCGTCTGCTCGACGACGAAATGGCCGTCGAGCATGATGGTTTGCAGGCGCGTCAGCAGGTTGTAAGAGCCGTTGATGTGCGACCAGCGCATCTGCGCGCAGGCCATGAGCGGGTCGGTGAAGTAGTGTACGAGCTTGAGCAGGCAGTCGGGCTTGGGCACGAAGTCGGCGTCGAAGATGGCGAGCAGCTCGCCTTTGGCCGTCCTCAGGCCGTTCTCCAGCGCGCCCGCTTTGAAGCCGGTGCGGTCGGCGCGATGGACGTAGTGAATGTCGAAACTCTTCTGCCGGTAGTGTTCGACGGCAGCGCTCGCAGCCTCCTTCGTCTCGTCGGTCGAATCGTCGAGCACCTGTATCTCAAGTCGCTCGCGCGGGTAGTCGAGAGCCGTCACGGCCTGTAGCAGACGCTCGACGACGTATAGCTCGTTGAAGAGCGGAAGCTGGACGGTGATATGCGGAAGCTCCGAAGCGTCGAAGAAGGCTTTGGGCTTCGGCTCGATGCGACGGTAGCGCCAGAAATCGACGACCTGCTTGACGCGATATGCGCCGTAGACGGCGAGCACTCCGAGGATGGAGAAGTAGAGGATGAGCACCGTCCAGTCGAAGGCGTCGAGCCGGTAGAGCGGGCTGACGTTGGAGGCCGTTTTGGCGAAGGCTTCGTCGAAGTAGAGCTGGAGCAGCTCGCCGGGGCTCGGCGCGGAGCCGGAAAGAGAGAGCAGGAAGGAAGAAGACATCGGCGTTGTTCTCAAAAATCATCCGACCCGAAACTTCCGCAGTCTCCGGTCGTCTTCAGCGTGCCCCTTGATGCTTCCTCCGGATTCAGGCTCATCAAAGGAAGCTCGACCAACAGAGACGGCGCACACGAAACGAGCAGCGTCGAAAGCGCTTTCGACGCTGCCCGCTTGGATGCATATTGTAGCCCGCAAAGATGCTACCGGCCAGCCGGACGCGAGTAGGTTGACGGGCGAAGCGCACGCGGCGGTTCGGGCGAGCCGCAGACGGCAGATGTGCGATCGGACGCACCCGTTCGACCTTTGAGCTTCTCCGCCGCAAAACGCGCGGGGCTCGTCCTCGTCCGAGCAGCCAGAAGAACGAGGACGAGCTTAAGCGTTCGTCCATTTCAGACCGCAGGCGTCTGATGATGCTAGTACGCGCCGCCGGTTCCGCCGCCGTAAGATGGAGGAGGCGGAGGCGTACCGACAGCGCCGCCCTTGCGCTTCTCGAAAAGGGGCACGCCGAGGAGGCCGCCGATGGTCGAGAAGATAATCAGCAGGACGGCACCAATCAATGCGCCCGGTATCGAAGCGACGAGGCGTTGCGCCATCGATAAATTTTCCATCTGCGCGGCAGACTGCCGAATCGCCTCTCCCGCTTCCGGACTGATGTTGCTGAATACGTTCCCCATCAAAGAGAGCGTGGCGTTGCCGGTCAGCAGGCCGAGCGGAAGTCCGAGGATGACGTAAATGACCGCGCCGATAGCGCCCGCAATCAAACCGAGCACTGCCCCGTCGCCGGGGCTCGCCGGTGTGGCCGAGCCTTTAACGTAGAGGTAAGTGGCAAGCAGTCCTCCTAAAATAGCCCACAGACAGCAACATGCGTTGAGCGCGCCGATGAACGGAATGGCCGATAAAAGACCTACGACAACGCCGCCAATCAACGCCGGTTTCATCTTGTTATTCATCGTCTGATTCACCTTCGTTTAAGGAGAGTGGTAAAGCTTTTTGCAGGCATCCTTCCTTGCTAACTGCCCGAAGAACGAGATTCACGCGGCAGAGCCTTCTCTCTCTTTTCCCTCGCCGCTTCAAAGGAGAAGAAATCCCGCCAACGTCGAGAGCAGACCAAATCCAGCAGGCTCGGCACGACGTAGAAGACCGACACCGCGCCGACGAGCGCGCCCGTCGCAAAACGCGAGAGATGCGTATTCTCCCAGACGCCGAAAAATCCGAGCGCGAAATCCACAGCCAGAGGCAGCGACGCCGCCAGAAGCCAGACGCGTCCCGGCGTGTCCACGCGCCGCATCGAGCGCACCAGCGGATAGCCGAGAGCCGCGACGGCGAAGCCCGCGTAAATCCCCGTGCAACGCGCGCAGACGGCCAGAGGATGTCCCGCCAGGTAAAAAGAGCGCTCCGGCATCTGATGGCACGCGAAGCGAAATCCTCTATAGATAACCTCCGCGTAAAACGTGTGCCCGCCCGCCAGAGCCAGAGGCGCGCCTGTAATCGACGCGACGAACAAGAGCCCGCCCGCCACGACCGCCACCCACACGGCCAAAGCCCGCCCGCGCGGCTCAAGCCTCTGCTCGGCCTTCACACATTGCGGCACGTATCCGTAGAGAGAAGCAGGCATATTCAGGAAATGATGAATGCGGAATGCGGAATAAGTTTTCAGTTTTCAGTTTTCAGTTTTCAGTTCTCAGAAAAGAAGAGATGCCTTTTACTGAAAACTGAAAACTGCTTTTTGCTTTTCATTCATCATTCCGCATTCATCATTCATCATTAAAATCTAATCACCGTATCGGGGCCGCCTTCGACGTGGACGGTGTCGATGAAGCGTATGTGACGCGACTCGGTGGTCATAATCAGCGAGTGTGTGCGCTTGCCTGCGCCGAAGAAGCGGACGCCCTTGAGGAGCGCACCGTCGGTGACGCCTGTGGCGGCGAAGATAATCTTTTTGCCGGGAGCGAGGTCGTTCGTATCGTAAATCTTGTCGGGGTCGTTGATGCCCATCTCTTTGAGACGGCAGATGACTTCGTCGTGCTGCGGCACTTTGTCTTTATCGACGCCGAGCTTTTCGGGGTCGAAGCAGAGGCGCGCCTGTATCTCGCCGTTCAGACACTTCAGCGCGGCGGCGGTCAGCACGCCTTCGGGCGCGCCGCCGATGCCCATCAGAGCGTGAATGTTCGTGCCCGCGACCGCCGCCGAGATGCCCGCCGAGAGGTCGCCGTCGCTGATGAGACGTATGCGTGCGCCCGCTGCGCGCACGTCCTGAATCAACTGCTTGTGACGCGAGCGGTCGAGCACGATGACGGTCAAATCTTCGACATCACGACCCAGACGGCGCGCGATGTTCTTGAGATTGTCTTTGACCGGCGCGTCGATGTCGATTGCGCCGCGCGACGAAGGCCCGACTACGATTTTGTCCATGTAGATGTCGGGCGCGTTCAGCAGACCGCCGCGCTCGGAGGCGGCGAGCACGGAGATGGCATTGTTTGCGCCGAGCGCGCAGAGGTTCGTGCCTTCAAGGGGGTCAACGGCGATGTCAACCTCCGGGTCGTCCGGGTCTCCTCCGTCGCGGAAGCCCGCGCCGACCTCTTCGCCGATGTAGAGCATCGGCGCTTCGTCGCGCTCGCCCTCGCCGATGACGATGCGCCCGCGCATCGGAACGGTGTCCATCACCTGCCGCATCGCTTCGACGGCGACGTGGTCGGAATACTTGCGGTCGCCCTGTCCCATCGTGCGCGCCGAGGCGATGGCCGCCGCCTCGCACACGCGCAGAAAATCCAGAGAGATATGCTCCGTCTTCAATTCATTACCCATTCAATACATTCTCCGACGCGAAAGAAGTTTTGCCGTGAATTTTTCTGCTCTTAAATCAAACGCAGGCAAACGTGAAAAGCAGCCGTATACTATCAGAGCGCGGGCGGAATTTATAGAGGTGGAAGGGCAATTATGCGTTCGGCGTGACCGCAAATCACCGCAGCTTTTTGGACTGAAGACTACAGCTTTTCCTATTTCTTCAAAGCGGCGCGCAGATTGAGATTGCGTATGAGCCGGTGCAGGTAGTTGGGATGGACGCCGAGGAGTTTGGCGGCTTCGGTGAGGTTGCCGGTAGCGGCGTCGATGGCTTTGAGGATGAGCTGTTTTTTGGCCTCCTTGACGGCCTCGTGGTATTTGGTGACGCCGGGGCTCGCGCCCGTGGGCTGCTCGATTTCGAGAATCGTTTCGGGCAAATCTTCGGGCAGGATGCGCTCGGTCGAGCCGAGCACGACGGCGCGCTCGACGGCGTTCTCAAGCTCGCGGACGTTGCCCGGCCAATCGTAGTTCGTAAGACAGGCACGCGCTTCGGTAGAGATGCCGGAGACACGACGGTTGAAACGCTCGCTGTATTTGGCGACGAAGTAGTTAGCCAGAAGCGGAATGTCCTCGCGCCTGTCTCGAAGCGGCGGCATCTCGAAGGAGACGACGTTGAGGCGGTAGTAGAGGTCTTGACGAAAGCTGCCGTCGCGGATGCTCTCTTCGAGGTTGCGGTTGGTGGCGGCGACGATGCGTACGTCCGCCTTGAGCGTGCGCGTGCCGCCGACGCGCTCGAACTCCCGCTCCTGCAAGACGCGCAGAAGCTTCGCCTGAAGCGCGGGAGTCATCTCGCCGACTTCGTCGAGAAAGAGCGTTCCGCCGTCGGCCACTTCGAGCTTGCCCTTCTTTTGCGCGAGCGCGCCGGTGAAAGCGCCCTTCTCGTGTCCGAAAAGCTCGCTCTCCAGAAGCGTCTCGGTGAGAGCGGCGCAGTTAATCGCTAGGAAGGGCTTGGCAGCGCGCGGGCTGTTCGTGTGGACGGCGCGCGCCGCAAGCTCCTTGCCCGTGCCGCTCTCTCCGCGAATCAGGACGGTCGAACCGGTCGGCGCGACCCGCGCAATCAACTGGTAGACCTCGCGCATCGAACGGCTCTCGCCCACCATGTTGTGCTCTATCAGGCTGTCGGCTCTGAGGCGCTCGTTCTCGCCTTCGAGCCACTGCATGCGGCGCGCGTTTTCAAGAGCGACGGCGGCGATGCCGGAGATGACGGTGAGAAGTTGCAGGTGGTCTTCGCCGAAGCGTACGTCCGCGTTGGTCGTGCTCAGGTAGACGACGCCGAGCGTGCGCCCGAAGAGCACGAGCGGCACGCACAGAAGCGAGCTGATGCGCGAAGAGATGAGGCTCTCGGCGGCGGCAAACTCAAGACTCTCCAGCACGTCGTTACTTAAAATCGCCGCCGAGTCCTCGATGACCTGTCGCGCGATTGTCCGGCTCACCTCGACGGGGCGCTCCGGCGCTGAAATCCTGTCCCAGCCGTAGACGGAGATGATGTCGTCGGCGTTTTCTCCGACGAGCAGAATCGCGCCGCGCTCTGCCGGGATGACCTCGAAGATAAATTCCAGCAGTTGGCGTTGCAGCTCCTCTATGTCGCGTAGGGAGTTGATGGTGCTGCTTATCTTGAGGAGCACGGTCAGGTCGCGCGCCATCTGTGCGAGCGGCGGAAGCGAAGAGAGGATGCGCTCGGGGCGCAGGTAGATGGCGTCTTCGACGCGCAGGCGGATGGTCGTACGCGCGACGAGCTGCCGCTCGCTCAGGTGGACGGAATTCTGCTTCGGCGGCGGCGCGTCGCCCTCCTCTAAAAGAAAGACGAAGCGCAAATCGCCTATAGAAATCTGGTCGCCGTGCTCAAGCGTCTTCTCTTTAATCGGGACGCCGTTGACGTAAGTGCCGTTCGAGCTGTCGAGGTCTCTGATTTTGAACTGCCCGCCTTGCCGAGTGATGAGACAGTGCTGTCGAGAAAGGCGGCTGTCGTTGATGGAGAGGTGGTTGGAGACGCTGCGGCCAATCGACAACTCTTCGTCGCTCAAGGGGTGAACGGCGTCCTTCAAAGGCCCGGCGATGGCGGCGAGTCTCGGATTCATCGCGTCCGTCCGGTCGTCCGAAGAGTCTATCCGAAAAGATAGTCTCAGGTGGTTTGGTCTATCTCAAAGGATAGAGAGCGCGCTTAAAAGGCTGGGCGGCGAAGCCTCTGCGCGCGAAAGTCTCGTCTCGATTTATCCCCGTCTCTCTCAAATACTTAGACGCCCGCGCGGCTCTTCCTCAGTCTCCGCTTCGGCGCATGGCACGCCGCTTGTCAATGTAGAAAGGCACGACGGATAAGGCCGCAGAAGATGTTGACGGCCTGATTGAAAAGAGACTGGCTCGAAGCCGCAATGCGCGGAGAGAGACCGCATCCGACCTATCCGTCGAGCGAGCCGCTTCGAGCCGCGCCGGCAGCCCCCGGCAGGAGGAGACCATGAAAAGACGTACTTGCATCGGCTACATTTTCTTAAGTCTGTTCGTCGGCCTGACGGCCATCTCCGCCTCCGCGCAGACCGGAGGCCGTCTCACAGCCGACGTGCCCTTCGACTTCCAGGTCGGCAGCCGCGCGCTCTCGGCTGGTGAATACACCATCCGGCAGTTGAGTTCAAGCAACGACGGACTGCTGCTGCTTCTCAGCAAAGGCGACAAGCAGAGTTCAATGGCATCGACGCGCGTCGTCGAAGCTACCAGAACGTCGCGCCGCTCGCGCATGGTCTTCAACAAGTACGGCGAACGCTATTTCCTCGCCTCCATCTGGGATAGTCGCGGCGAAGGCCGGATACTGCCGCAGTCGGCCGGCGAGCGCAACGCCAGAAGAGAGACGGCTTCGATAAAGAACGCCGCGCCCGAAATCGTCGTCGTCGAGTTGGCTTTAAGGTGAACCGCGAAGTAACCGCGCGCGGACGCTTCCCGCCCGCTTTCAAAGTCTCGCCCCAAGGCTCACACACAAGATGAGCCAAGGCCGGAGCAGCCGAAACCGAAACCCCTTCCCTCGGTGGCTGCTCCGGTTTTCAACATCCAGACGGCTTCAGGCGAAGCCGCGGAGGCAACACCTCTCGACGCACCGTGCAGGTACACGTCGCCGGGTAAAGCTGATTTCAGAGGGCCCGCGTCTGAATTGAAAGCTAAAGAAGATGCTCCGGTTTTAAGGCCGGAGCATTTTCTTTAGTATCAAACTGACTGACACATATCCTTCAAGATGACAGCAGGGCTTCGCGCGCACGCGCCCGTTCCTCCGGCCGCAAATCTCTCCGAGACCTTTAAAATGGCTCGAAATCAAAAATCGCGCCTGCGCACGCAGTTGGCACACGGGTTGATATAACAGAACCGTGCGCCGCCGAGCGCAAGCCCCGAGCGACGGTGCGCGGCGAACTAGAGAGACGGAAGTTAGAGTCCTCACATCCCGAGACAAGGTGGCGTTAAAATGAAAAGACCTCTGGAATCAAACCTCTTCGACGAAGACATCAAGCTGGCCTCGGCTCAGCTCCCTTTCATCATTTCGATTCCGACCGCGCCCAAATCCGACGGCGTGCCGCGCACTCTCAAGCTCTCAGGCCACACGCGCGCCCTGAGCGCCCTTGAGCTTGAGCTGGTCGGCCCCTTTATTCTCTTCAGCAACCGCTCGCTTCTAGGCAAATCCGCCACTCTCCAGCTCACGCTCGGGCTCCCGACCGGCTCCATCAGCCTGCAAGCCGCCGCCCTCAGCTACACCGAGCTTGACGAACGCGAGACCGGCCTCGGCTATCTCATCACAGCCCACGACGACTCTCCGAACAAAGCGGGCGACCTCAACTGCGTCATCAAGGCGCGCATCACCGACATCAGCGAAGGCGACCACCGCCAGCTCGTCAAATACCTCCGCTCGCTTCACCAGAACGAGCTTGAGCAGACCATCCTCGTCCTCGATACGAATGGAAGATGGCAGGAACAGACGCTCACCGTCACCGTCATGGCTTAGAAGAGATTATCTCAAGCATCAAAGCGAAATAACCCGGCGAGCCACTTTGAAAGGCTCGCCGGGTTATTTCACGTCTGCCTGTTACGCAGCCCGCTCGGACGCCGCTCGTCAGTCAGCCGCGACGGCTTCTCTCGATTCGGATGGCGTCCAGGGCGGAAGCGTCCTGCGCGCGGGTTTCTCCTTCTTGAGTCCGAGGGCCCAATCGGCCTGCATGAGCGTGTGGATGTCGCGCGTGCCTTCGTAGATGATGGCCGCCTTGCAGTTTCGCAGGTAGCGCTCGACCGGGTAGTCGTTCGAGTAGCCGTTCGCGCCGTGCACTTCAATCGCCATCGAGGCCGCCTTCTCGCTGCGAATGGTGGCCTGCCACTTGGCGAGGCTCGTCTCGCGGACGTTCGTCCTCCCCATGTTCTTCAGGTATCCGGCGCGCAGCCAGAGCAGGTGGCTCATCTGATAGTCGGCTTCCATCTCGGCTATCTTCTGTTTGACGAGCTGGTGATTCGCTATCTTCGTGCCGAAGGTTTCACGCTCAAGTGCGTAGGCGATTGACGCGTCGCGCGAGGCGCGGATGATGCCGGTCGCTCCGGCGGCGACGGTGTAGCGCCCCTGCTCCAGCGCGAACATCGCTATCTTGAAGCCTTCGCCCTCTTCGCCGACCATGTTCTCGGCGGGCACGCGCACGTCCTGCAAAGAGAAGTAACCCGTATTGCCCGCGCGGATGCCGAGCTTGCCGTGAATCGTGCCCGAAGAGAAGCCGTGCATCCCGCGCTCGACGATGAAGCAGGACATCCCGGAATGGTCGCGCCGCTTGCGCTTCTCTTCGTCAGTCCAGCAGAAGAAGAGGAAATTGTCGGCCACGTCCGCCAGACTTATCCACATCTTCTCGCCGTTCAAGACCCACTCGTCGCCCTCGCGTCGCGCGGTCGAACGCGCGCCGACCACGTCCGAGCCTGCGCCCGGCTCGGTCAACCCGTAGGTCGAAATCTTCTCGCCTTTGGCCTGCGGCACGAGGTATTTTCGTTTCTGTTCTTCCGTGCCCCAGGCGTAGAGCGTCAGGCTGTTCAAGCCCGTATGGACGGACATGATAACGCGCATGAAGGTATCGACGGCTTCGAGTTCTTCGCAGACTAATCCGAGCGAGATGTAGTCGAAGCCCGCGCCGCCCAGCTCTTCCGGGATGCAGACGCCGAGCAGGTTAAGCTCGCCCATCTTGTCGAGAATCGAGCGGTCGAACTGCTGCTTCTCGTCAAGCTCCTTGATACGGGGGGCGACCTCCTTCTGCGCGAAGTCGCGCACGCTCTGGCGTATCGCCTTATGGTCGTCGGTCAATTCAAAATCAATCATTATGGTTTTCTTCCTTAAAGTGGGGAATCAGACGCGAGGCACTGTCTCAAACACGCGCAGGCATCTTTACTATTGCAGCATCGAAACTTTGCTCCGAATATCTTACAACAACGCCCTCACTCGCACCAAAGCGACGCTCTTCGGGCTCACTCTTTCGATAACCGACTCTTCCCTTTCGAGGTTGATGCTTCTTTCATTCGACCCCCTCAGCCTTCGCCTTCCTCTTTGAGCAGTCGGCGCGCGGCCTCCCTCGCCTCTTCGAGCGTCGAAACCTTTCCGTCGAGCTGCATCTCGTAGACCGCATCCGTGATACGACCGAAGAGCGGCGAAGGCTTGAGTCCCATCTCGATGAGATGCCTTCCCATCAGGAGAGGCGCGGGCGGGCGCTTCTCAACCGCGAGCTGCCTCGCCCGCTCGATGAACCACTCCTGCGGCACGGCGTCGTAGCGGCGCTCGGGCGGAACGTGAGGAGCGTTTCGACCGAGCGTGTCGGCGCGCGCTACGAGGTAAAGCAATTCAAGCTCGCACCGCCGCGCCAGACGCCTGAACGCGCCGTCGCCTATTTCATCTCGCCGCTGATAAAACTCGCCCGGCTTTAAGTGCTCGCGCACGAGCGCCAGAACTTGCGAGCGCACGTCGTAGCCCGAGACGGTGTGAATGCGTAGGCGGTCGAGAAAACGCTCCGTCGGCTCGACGCCAGCCTCGTCATGCCCGCGCGAGCGCCAGCGCCCTTCGACGAACTCGGTCGTCGAAGGCTTACCGAAATCATGGCAGAGCGCCGCCAGCATCACCGTCAACTGCCTCGGATAATCGAGCCCTTCTATCAACTCTCGCGCGCGGTCAAGAGTGAGTTGCGTGTGATAAAACACATCACCGATTTTCACCAGAAAGGATTGCGGCTTCGGCGCGCCCTCACCGTTATGAATGAACTCAGCATCTCTTACAATCGCCAAATCGAAGTCAAAGAGTACATCACCATTAATGGACGCCGCTCGCGCATCCACTATAACCGAGGTTACATGTACACCAGTTGGAAGGAGCGAAATGGGACTGTTCCTGTCCACCGACTTATCATGGAGTTGCAGCTCGGTCGGCGTCTTGAACGATGGGAGCATGTTCATCACAAAGACGGCAACCGGATGAATAACTCCCCTAACAATCTCGAAGTCGTTGACGGCTCTGCGCACAATCGAGCGCACACGATTGAGCGGAATCTCAAACACGACCCTGACAATTTCATTTGCGCCAGATGTCGTAGTGCTGAAAGACCACACAAGGCTTTCGGCTTGTGCGAGAATTGTTGGGCTAGCGGAAGGCGTCGGCTCACTATCGTTCGTCCTTGCGCTATCTGCGGTTGGGAGAGAGGCCGGAAGGGTGTTATGGGTTTGTGTGTGCGCTGCGCTGTGGCTAGTTGGGATCATTGTCGAGCTTGCGGACGGTTCCGCAAAGAACTCCCGCAAGGAAAAACTCCCATTCACGCCAATGGGCTGTGTCACGCTTGCTTCGAACGACTGCGGCGGCACAGCAAGCGGCTCTAACAACCATCCCTCAGGGTGCCAATCGTATTCCTGCGGGACGCCTTTGAGGGCTTGGATTTCGGGAAACAGTTGCGCGGTCGCGCCGAGACGCTCAAGCCACTCGAAGCCGATTGACGGGCGCTCGGCATGAAGGAGAAGCTTCTCAAGCTCGCCCCAGACGCGTTCGGGCGGAAGGTCTGAGAGGTCAATCGTGCGGCAAAGCTCGACGGTGTCGGGTTCGATTTGAAACTCGAAGCGGGCGGCGAACTGCGCGGCTCGCAGCACCCTGAGAGAGTCTTCGGCGAAAGTGTCGCGCGAGACGGCGCGAAGCAGTCGTGCTCGAATGTCGTCGCGTCCTCGGAAGGGGTCGATGATTTCCGCTTCGAGCGGGTCTTCGAGGATGGCGTTGATGGTGAAGTCGCGTCGGCGCGCGGCCTCATCGAACGCCATGTGCGGGTCGCCTTCGATGACGAAGCCTCGATGCCCGCGCCCGGCCTTGCGCTCGCGGCGTGGCAGAGAAACGTCGAGGTTATGCCCTAGCTTATAGACCGTGAAGGCTTCGCCGACGACGTTGACCGTGCCGAACTCGTCGAGCAGTTTTCTGAGCCGCGCGGGCTCGACGCGGTAGACCTCCACGTCCCAATCCTTCACCCGCCGATTCATCAGACGGTCGCGCACGCAGCCGCCGACTAGAAGCGCCCGCCCGCCCGCCTCGCGCACGGCCTGCGCCAGCCGCAGAATCTTGGAGGGAATTTCAGAGGGCATCGGAGGAAACAGTCTGGAGTCGGGAGTCTAAAGTCTGGAGTCTGAGAGTTGGGAGTTGGATTTTGGAAGTCAACGTGTATTGAGATTCGTTATTGCTGGGAGCGGAAGCGCGGCGGCGCTCCGGCGGAAGAGGTCGCAGCGCCGGAGCGAGTTTTGATTAGCGCACTCCTGGCTCGTCCTTGTCGTCCGCCGGGGAATCGTCGTCGGCAGAGGCGGATGCTTCGTCGAGGTCGTCGCTTTCTTCAAGGTCGTCGGGGTCGTCTTCGTCTTCGCCGGCGAGGTCGTCGTCCCCTTCATAGAAGTCTTCATGGCCTGAGTCTTCATCATCGAAGTCGTCTTCGTCGAAATCCTCTTCTTCAAGTTCGCCGACGATAATCTGCACGCCGCGCGTAGAGGGCATGCAACTGATGACCTGCGCGCGTTCGATGCGCGAGAGGTCGCCTCCGGCGTGCCAGAGCTTGACCCAGAAGCTGCGCGTCGCGCCGTGCACGACGAAGGTCGAGCCGTCCAACATCACCGGCACGGGCTCGGCCAGAGTCCCCTCGCGCAAGGCTTCGACCAGCTCAGGGATGAACGGCCTTAACGTCTCGAACTGCAAGACGACCTGCTTCTCTTCAATCTCCGCAGGCGGCAGCTCAACCGGCTCATCCGATTCCAAAAGCAGCCGCGCCTCCGTGCGCTCGTTTCTCTTTTTGACTATTGGCATAGCTCGTGAATGGTAAATCGTAAATCGTGAATAGAAAGAACAGGTCTTATCTATTCACGATTTACGATTCACGATTTACTAATCTTTTCTGTAAGTGTTCTCGAAGCTCGGCGACTTTGATGCGTTCCTGCTGCCAGGTGTCGCGGTCGCGGACGGTGACGGCTTCGTCTTCGAGCGACTGGTGATCGACGGTGACGCAGAAGGGCGTGCCGATTTCGTCCTGCCGGGCGTAGAGCTTGCCGATGCCGCCCGTGTCGTCGTAGACGGCGCGCATCGTGGGTTGAAGCTGCTGCTTGACGGCCTTCGCCAGTTGGACAATCTCCGGCTTGTTTTTGGCGAGCGGCAGCACTGCGACTTTTATCGGCGCAAGCTCAGGGTGAAGTTTCAGTATCACGCGCTTCTCGCCCTTGTCGTTGGTGCGCTCGGTGTAGGCGTCCATCAGGAAGGCGAGCATCGAGCGGTTGACTCCGGCTGACGGCTCGATGACGTGCGGGTAGAAACGCTGCTTGGTGGCCTCGTCGAAGTAAGAAAGGTCTTCGGTCGAATCCGGGTTGAGACGCTTGCCTTCGGCGTCCGCAGGGTTCTTGGAATGAGCGCGCAGGTCGTAGTCGGCGCGATGCGCGATGCCCATCAGCTCTTCCCACTGGCGCTCTTCCTCTTCACGCTCGGGGAAGTAGCGATAGTAGACATCGACCGTGCGCTTCGAGTAGTGCGCGCGTTCCTCGTCCGGAACTTCGACGAGCCGCAGGTTGTCACGGCTCAGGCCGAGCCCCGTGTACCAGGAGACGTAGCGTTCGACCCATTCGTCAACCAGACCCTCGTCCTCGCCCGGTCGGATGAAATACTCAAGCTCCATCTGCTCGAACTCGCGCGTGCGCAGGATGAAGTTGCCGGGCGTGATTTCGTTGCGGAAGGCTTTGCCTATCTGCGCGACGCCGAAGGGAAGCTTGCGGCGCATCGTCTGCTGTACGTTGAGATAGTTGATGAAGATGCCCTGCGCGGTTTCGGGGCGCAGATACGCGAGCGCGAGGTAATCGTCCTCTTCGGCAGCCGCGCCGACGGTGGTGCGCAGCATCGTGTTGAAGGCGCGCGGCTCAGTCAATTTCGTTGAGCCGCAGTTTGGACATTTGAACAACTCATTCTGAATAGTTACTTCAGTCGCTCCAAATCCAACGTCTTTGGCTTCTTGAGTTGGCTCTAATTTACTAACAGGTATTGAATCTAATTTGTCTTGACGAAGACGACTTTTACATTCGCGGCAATCGACGAGCATGTCGTTGAAGGTCGCTTCGTGGCCGGAGTATTTCCAGACCAGACGGTTGAGGATGATGGAGGAATCGAGCCCTTCGATGTCGTCGCGCTCGTAGACGAGCCAGCGCCACCAGAGACGCTTGATGTTGCCCGTCAGCTCGACCCCGAGCGGCCCGTAGTCCCACGCCGAGCCGAGCCCGCCGTAAATCTCCGAAGAGGGGAAGACGAAGCCGCGACGCTTGGCGAGCGAGACGATGGTTTCGATGTTCGGTGCAGGCACTTGGCTCAAACCTCCAAAACTCGTAAATGATAAATCGTAAATCGTGAATAGAGAAAACTGGCTTTCTTCTATTTACGATTTACGATTCACGATTTACTAATCACGAGCATACCAGTAGGGCGCGGGAAATGAAAAGAAGAAAGGAGCGCCGCCCGAAGGAGACGCTCCTTTTCGTGAGCTGTTAAAGCGAGTGCGCTGTTAGTTGCTGGCCGGGGCGGGCGTTTTCACGTCAACGTCGATATTGGTTGACTTGCCGCCGAACATGCCGCCGCGCCACGCGAGAAAGGCAAGCACGACGACGATAATGAAAATCACCAGAATCGCCACAATCCCCGTGTTGCCTCCGCCTTCACCTTCTGCCATACGCCGCAATCCTCCTTCAAAGGTTCGCGCGCTTGTCTGGCGCGCATGTGGTTTGAGTTCTCTTCTGACTTCGGGGGATTCGCTTCGAGGGTTTGTTACCACAGGCCGACGAAGAGCGTCAACCGTAAAGAGCGACGAGCCGCGAGCGAGTTCCCTCTTCGCGGCTCGTCGCTAAAGTTCTTCAGTCTCTATCAGCGTCCTCGGCGGCGCGAAGGGCGATATTCGCCGGGCTGCGCTGTGGGCGAAGGCTGTGGCGGCTCTGCGCCGATGGGAACGAGCCAAAGCTCGTAGGAGTTGCGCTCGCGGTAGCCGCCGTTGAGGACGACGATGCGACTGGCGTCGAGGCCGCGCGTCGCCACCATGTAGCGGCGCGCTCGCTCGCCCAGGCCGTCGGCCGTGCCGGGGCGCGTGTTCGTTCCGGCGTAGGCGATGATGTAGCCGCGCGCGCCGGGATTGTTCTGTAGCTCGATGGCGAAATTATCGAGCCGCGCCTTGTCGTCGTCGAAGGAGACGGAGGGAAACTCGTCGAAGCGCTGCGGCTTGATGGGCGTGACGGTCGCGGCCAGAACGCTCGTCGAAGCCTGCGAAGTCTGGCGGCAGTTGCGGTCGCCAGAGCCGTCATCGACGACGAGGATGGCCGTGATGCGACGCCGCCCGAGCCCTGTGGAATCGACCGTGATAGTCGGCGTGCCCGCGCCGCTCACGATGCGCGCCGAAGGCGGGCTCACCGTCCAGGTGTAATTGAGCGCCGAGGGGCCTTCGTAATCGACGCCCGCCGTAAAGGTGATGATGTCGCCGTCGTTGACGGTGGCCGGAGCCGAGACGTTAACCGGATAGGGACAGGGCGAGACGGTGGCGCGCGGAATCGAGATGGTGCGCGGACGGTAGTTGAGATTGACACACTCTCTACGTCCACTGACGAGGTTGAAGGTGTGCGACCAGGTATTCTCTCTGCCGTTGGCGTCGGGCGGGAAAAGAATCCGGACGGTGTGGGGGCCTTCGGGCAAATCGAAGCGGCGGACGAAGGTGGTCGTCTTACCGGCCTCGTTGCCGTCGATGAAAATCGGGTAGCCTTCCGGGGTGGTCGAAACCTGTATGCGCCCGAGGCCTTTGCGAAGCTTCGGCTCAGGCTCTTCGACACCGCCCTGCGCGAAGGTCGGCGCGTTCGTCAGCACGAGGCAGGCCAGAAGCGCGAGCAGCAGGGCGGAAGAAAGAGGACGGCGCGACGGCAGACTCGCAGCATCAGCGCCCTTCGACTGTGTTTGCTTCGACACGGCCTTAGTCCTCCTCCGCGTTGATGTCGTTTTCGACCGAGGCTTGACGACGTGCGTTGCTGCCGTTTTGGCGACGGCGACGAGCGCGTGCGCCGAGCGCGGCCAGCCCCGAGCCGAAGAGCAGAAGCGTGGCGGGCTCAGGGATTTGCGGCGGCGGAGGCGGAGGCGGAGGCGGCGGCCCGCAGTTGACGACGCATTCCTCTTCGCCGTTGGGCGTGCAGATGCCGGTCACGCAGACGAGCGGGGTGAACAGAAACGGCCAGAGCGGGAAGCCGCCTCCGGCCAGAGGCACTTCGCCGCAGTCGCAGACCGTGCCGGTCACGTCGCCCAAATCGACGGTATCGACCTGTCCGGTCACTTCGCCCTGCGGAGTCTGCACGGAGACGGTCGGGGCGGCGGAAGAGGTGCTGGTCGTGGGCGTCTGCGTGCCATCCTGTGTTTCGGTGGACGACGCTTTTGTGTTGCTGCCGGGAGCCGTAGCTGCTGCGCCCGTGAAGGGCAGCCGGCTGCTCTGCGAGATGGCTCGCAGGCGCAGTTCCATTCTGGGGCGTCCCGTCCGTCCGTCAACGATTGACTGCGCCACGTCTGAGTAGAGAATGCTGCCAGCGCGAGCCGACGTTGACGTGATGAGCAAAACGCTGAGCATCACAGCAAAGAGGCGAAAAGCTTGATGCTTCATCGTGTGGTCGTCCTCCTGAATACTCCGGCATCCCTGAGAGAAGAAGAGAGCTTTTTCGGCTCGAAAGAGTACCGGCTTTCCTAACAGGCGTTTCAAAAAAAGTTTTGAGCGAAGACGGCGCGGCAGCGGAAGACCTGATCCGCTCTCGACAGAAGCGACCGGCGACTCTGAAAGCCTTCTCGCTCGTCTCGCCCTCGGAAGCGGGAAAGCTTTTTCGCGCTTCGAGGGAAAGGTCTCGCTTCTGTTCGGGGTCTGCCGCCTGGCGCGTCGCTCGATAGCGTCCGTTTTCCCTGTTATTTGCGGGAAATCCCCCGAAGGGTTCTACATTGAGAGAAAGATGCTGAATAGCTTGGTAATTCCAATTTCGCGCGCCAATTAAACAGCCCGCGCGCGGTTCGTGTCAAGATAAAAAGGGGGCTCGCGTGTGCGTGCGAACCCCTTCACTTGCAAAAATTAGTGGTGAACGGCGATTTTACTCGCCGTCTCCGCCACCGGCGGCCTCCGCCTTCTGCTTCTCCTGCCGAAGGACGGCCTTTCTGGAGAGCTTGATTTTGTTGCCCTCCTTGCCGATGCACTTGACCATTATCTGCTGACCCTCTTTCAGCTCGTCCCGCACGTCGCGGACGCGATGCTCGGCGATTTCGCTGATGTGGAGCAGTCCGTCGGTGCCGGGAAAGATTTCGACGAAGGCTCCGAAATCGACGATGCGAGAGACGGTGCCGAGATAGGTTTCGCCGATTTCGGCTTCGGCGGTGAGGCCGCGTATGCGGTTGACGGCGGCCTGCGCCGCCTCGTTGTTCGAGGTGGCGATGGAGACCGTGCCGTCGTCCTCCACGTCGATTTTCGCTCCGGTCTCTTCGACGATGGAGCGAATCATCTTGCCGCCCGGCCCAATCACGTCGCGGATGCGGTCGGGGTTAATCTTAATCTGGATGATGCGCGGCGCGTGCGGCGAGATGGATTCGCGCGCGGTGCTGATGGATTTCTCCATCACGGAGAGGATGTGCATACGCCCTTTGCGCGCCTGCTCCAGAGCCTCGGCCATAATCTGCGCGTTGATGCCGCCGATTTTAATGTCCATCTGGAGGGCGGTGATGCCGTCGGCTGTGCCCGCCACTTTGAAGTCCATGTCGCCGTAGTGGTCTTCAGCGCCCGCGATGTCGGAGAGAATCGCGTACTTGTTGCCCTCCATGACGAGCCCCATCGCCACGCCCGCGACCGCCGATTTAATCGGCACGCCCGCGTCCATCATCGAGAGCGAGCCGCCGCAGACGGTCGCCATCGAACTGGAGCCGTTCGACTCGGTGATGTCCGAGACGATGCGAAGCGAATAGGGAAACTCCGACTCTTCGGGCAAAACGGCGTCGAGCGCGCGACGGGCGAGCGCGCCGTGACCGATTTCGCGTCTGCCAGGCGAGCCGAAGCGACCGACTTCGCCGACCGAGAAGGAGGGGAAGTTGTAGTGCAAAAGGAAGCGACGCTTGATTTCGCCCATCTCAAGGTCGTCCATGAACTGCTCGTCCTCTTTCGTGCCGAGCGTGGTAGTGACGATGGCCTGCGTTTCGCCTCGCGTGAACAGAGCCGAGCCGTGAACGCGCGGCAGCCAGCCGACTTCGCAGTCGATTTGACGAATCTCGGAGAAGCGACGACCGTCGGGGCGGCGACGGTTGTTGAGGATGTCGTCGCGGAAAATCTTCTCCTTGAGATGGTCGAAAATCTTCTTCGCCATCAGGCGCTGCTCGGGCTGCTCTTCGGGGTAGGACTCGACGACCTCTTTCTTCAGGGCATCGACCGCCGAATAAGAAGCCTGCTTGCCTTGCGTCTCGGTGTTCAAAGCGTCGCGCATCCGCTCCGTGTAGTTGCGCTCGATTTCGCCGAGCATCTCTTCGTTCAGAACGGGCGCAACCACTTCGCGCTTCTGTATGTCGAGCGCCTTATAAAGCTCCTTCTGCCAGCGACAGAGACGATTAATCTCCTTGTGCGCGAGCATCAGCGCTTCGACCATAATCTCTTCCGAAACCTCTTTCGCTCCGGCCTCGACCATCACGATGGCCTCTTCCGTCCCGGCCACAATCAGGTTCAGCCGCGACTCGCGCACTTCGTCGTAGGTCGGGTTGATGATGTAGCGGCCATCGACGAGCCCGACGCGAACACCGGCAATCGGCGTCGAAAACGGGATGTCTGAGAGATAGAGCGCGCAGGAAGCGCCGGTGATGGCGATAACGTCGGGGTCGTTATCGGGGTCGGCGCTGATGACGGAGGCGATGACCTGCGTCTCGTTGCGGTAGCCTTCGGTGAAGAGCGGGCGGCAGGGTCGGTCGATAAGACGGCTCGTGAGAATCTCTTTCTCGTTCGGTCGGCCTTCGCGCCGGAAGTAATTGCCGGGGATGCGCCCGGCGGCGTAGTTGTGCTCGCGGTATTCGACCGTGAGCGGAAAGAAGTCGATGCCTTCGCGCGGCGTCTGCGCGCCGACGGCGGCGACCAGAAGCATCGTGTCGCCGTAGCGGATGACGACCGAGCCGTCGGCCTGCTTGGCGACGCGTCCGGTCTCAACCGACAGCTCGCGCTCGCCCACCTTGATGGTTTCTTTAAGATATTTCCTTGTTTCCATGTGTGTTTACTCTCCTTCCGAACGACCTGCTCCTTCGCTTGCGAGGGCGCGAACGTCTCATCCGTCGCGTGTCGCCGGGCAGTTTTGGTTTTCTGCGGAAGACGGGCGGGCGCTACGTGAGGCGACTGCTCGTCCATGTCCGTTTAAGTCAAGCTGAGAATCTGAAAAAGGCGGCGCTCGCTTCTAACGTGAAGCTTGAGCGCCGCCCTTTTAGCGTTTCTGCTAGAGGCTTTCGTTGCGTCCGCTCGACGGAAGTTTTTTGAGCCGTCACGTTCGGCACGACCGTCAAGTTTTCTTTGGACGCTGGCGTGTTCGTTGTGAGGCCGCGCTTTTTCGGCGAGCCTCGTCAGTCGGTCATCACTCTGACTTTTCAATCCGGCTTGTCCTACGGGTAGACGCGTTCTAGCGACGCAGGCCGAGCCGGCCGATAAGTCCGTGATAGCCTTCAATATCCCGGCTCTTGAGATAATCGAGCAGGCTTCTGCGCTGCGAGACCATCTTGAGCAGGCCGCGCCGCGAGTGGTTGTCTTTCTTATGTGTTTTGAAATGCTCGGTGAGTTCGTTGATGCGCTGCGTGAGCAGAGCGATTTGTACCTGCGGCGAGCCCGTATCTCCTTCGTGAGTACGATATTCGCTGACGATTCTTTCCTTCACTTCTTTGGCTAACGACACTGTTTGTGATGGCCCTCCCAGACCGCAGTCCGCCTGTATCCTCAGGCAACCGCAAGAGTTATTAAAGCTGACGAGACAATCTAGCACGCCCCGCGCCGCACTGTCCAGCGAGCAGAAAGAGACGCAACGGAAGGGATTCGGGAAGCTGAAGACTAAATTCAGGCTCGATTTCCGCCCGCGCGGAGGCCAGAGGGACGGCGAAAAATCAGGCGTGCTCTTTGAAATGGCGGAAAAACTCGCGGAGGTCGGCGCGCATCTCGAAGACCATCGCCTGCGTCCGATCCATCCTGATGTTCATCTGTTCGAGCGTCTCGTCGATAACCGAAATTCGATGGTTGACAGCCGAAATTTGCTGGCGCACCTCGGCGATTTCAGCTAAGGCACGCTCCCACATAGGTTTTGTGTCGTACTGCTTGGCTTCGAGCGCGTCGAGACGCTTCTCCACGTTGTCCAGACGAGCCTCAAAGCGGTCGAAGCGCGTGTCGAGGGCGTCGAAGCGTGCGAAGATGCGTTCTTCAAAGGAGCGGGGGTCGTTTTGAGGTTGAGTCGGGTTGTCGCTGCTCATGGGTCGCTCGCCTCCGTCTGGCCGACTGTTGAGAGATAGCTTACATCTTTTGCCGGGGGGCAACAATGAAAAGTTTTTTGCATCTCGGGACGAGCGAGCGGTCTGTTTTCTGAGTCGGCGTCGAGATTGAACGACCGACCGAAATAGCCTGTTAAGGCGTGCGCGTGCGGCGCATCTCTGCTACGATGCCCGCCGAACTGACATCCCCTGACAAGAGGACAGAGCGACGATGGCATCTGACAAACCGCGTATCGTGATAGTTGGCGGTGGGTTCGGCGGGCTCTTCACGGCGCTCGGCGTAGCGAACATGGGCGAGGTGTCTCTCATCTGCCCGGAAGACCACTTCCTGCACACGCCGATGCTCTACGAGTATCTGAGCGGCGAGGTCGAGGCGTGGCACATCGCCCCGCATTACACGGAACTGCTCGACGAGCGCGTGGGCTTCGTTCAGGGTGCGGTGACGGAGATTGATTTCGAGGCGCGCGAGGTGTCGGTGGCAGGTCGCGTGCGTCGCATCGGGTACGACGTGCTGGTGCTGGCCGTCGGCGGTGTGACGAACTTCTGGGGCATCGAGGGCGCGGAGAGATACTCGATGCCGTTTCGCAAAATCCGGCACGCCGACGCGCTCCGGCAGCGCATGATAGACACGCTCGACCGCATTCAGCCCGACGCCGCGCCGCAGGACGCGCGCAGCGCCGTGACCTTCGCCGTCGTCGGCGCGGGCGCAAGCGGCGTCGAGCTTTCGACCAAGATGTCCGACCTTCTGCGCGATGCTTTCGCGCGCAGGGGTTTGCGCGGAGAGCCCCGCATCCTGATTCTGGAGATGGGCGACGAGGTCGTGCCCGGCATGGACACAGAGATTCGCGGCGTCGTGGAGAAGGCTTTGAGCGAGGCTCGCATCGAGGTGCACACGGGGACGCGCGTGGTGCGCGTCGCGCCGGACGGAGTCGTCTTCGAGCACGGCGGCTCGGAGACGGAAGTGAAGACGGCGGCGGTGGTCTGGACGGCGGGCGTGCGCGTGAATCCTCTGGTCGATAAGCTGGAGGTGGAGAAAGACCGTCGCGGCCTCATCATCGTCGAGCCGACCTTGCAGGTGCGCGGCCACGCGGAGGTCTTCGCGCTCGGCGACGCGGCCAGCTACACGGATGTCGTGCCGAGTCTCTCCGGCACAGCCCAGCTCGCCTTTCAGCAATCCGACCTCGTCGTGAAAAACATTCAGGCCATACTCGATGGAAGCGTTCCGGGCAAGAGACATTTCGTCGAGCTTGGCGAGGCGGTCAGTCTCGGCACGGAGAACGCCGCCGTGCTCGCCGCCGGACAGGTGCTCGGCGGCGCGCTCGCACGTCAGGCACGCTTCGCCCTCTACACCACACGTCTTCCCACCTGGCAGCACCGCCTCCGCGTCGGCGCAAGCTGGTTCTTCGGCGGCAAAACTCCTCGACCACTAGGACTGTAAAAGCCGTAAATCGTGAATCGTCAATCGTCAATAGTAAGAACAGGTCTTAACTATTGACGATTGACGATTCACGATTTACGGCTTTTAAACAGCTACTTCGCAGGAATCGAGTAGAGGGGCTTCTTCGTCTGCGGGCGCGTCGGTGTCTTCGCCGAGGTAGGTCTGGCCGGAGGCGACGGTTTGGAAGTATTCGCAGATGCGGTCGAGGATTTCGTTGACGGAGTGGGAGTGGTAGATGACCTGCCGGAAGCGAGAGCCGCCGGGCAGTCCGCGCGTGAACTGGCCTGCGAGCTGTTTCATGCGACCAATGGCGGCAAACTCGGGCATGTCTGCGCGCAGGAGGTCGAAGTATTCCAGAAGGACGCTGCGTTTGTCTTCGAGCGTCGGCTCGTAGGGCTTGAGGCCGCTCAAGGTCTCTTCGATTTGTCGGAAAATCCAGGGGTTCGCCATCGCGCCGCGACCGATGAGGATGCCGTCGCAACCCGTCTCGCGCCAGCGCGCGAGGGCGTCTTCGACCGTGACGACATCGCCGCTGCCTGAGACGGGCACGCTCACCGCCTCTTTTATCTGCCTGACCAAATCCCAGTCGGCGCGTCCCTTGTAGCCCTGCTCTTTCGTCCGCCCGTGCAGCGCGATGTGCTCGACGCCGCAGGCTTCAGCCAAGCGCGCCGTCTCGACGGCGTTGATGTTGTTGTCGTAATAGCCCGCGCGAATCTTGATAGTGAGAGGAATCGTGATTGCCTTCTTTATCTCTTTGAGAATCGTTTCGAGCCGCGCGTAGTCGCGCAGAAGGCCGGAGCCTCCGCCGTGCTTGACGACCTTCGGCGCGGGGCAGCCGCAGTTCACGTCGAGAATATCCGCGCCGATTTCTTCGGCCATCTCCGCCGCCATCCGCATGCGCTCGGGCTGTCCGCCGAAAATCTGCACGGCGAACGGGCGCTCGTAATCGAAGAAGCGCATCTGCCGCTTCGACTTCGGATTGTTGCGCGTTAAGCCCTCGACCGAGATAAACTCCGAAACCGTCAGACCAATCCCGCCGCGCCGCTTCAACAGACAACGAAACGGCACGTCCGTCACGCCCGCCATCGGCGACAGCACGAGCGGCGGACTAATCAGAACATCACGAATCTTGAACGGCTTCATAGCTTGTCGGACAATGGACGATGGACGATGGACGATGGACGATGGACTCAGCATGATACGTAGAGAGCTTCCGTCTATCGTCTATGGTCTATCGTCCATCGTCTATTTTCTCAGTTCGAGTCCGGTGGCGACGAAGGTGATTTCGGTGGCTTCGCCGTCTTTGTCGCGCGTGAAGTTTCTTGCGCCTTCGCGTTCGAGGTGGGTGGCCTCGGCTTCGGTCAGGTACTTGATGCCGACCTCGCCTTCGGCGCGTGCGCGCAGGCCGGCCGAATTGAAGGGCACGAAGAAGGCGTGGTCGCCGAACTGGACGCGCACGCCGCGCGCTCCCTTCTCCGGCGCAATCTCCATCCAGCACGCCTGCTTCTGGCAAACGCGCTCGACGACGCCCTCGACAATCACGCGCTTGCCAGTGTACTTCTTCGGCTCGCTCAACACGTCTGCCAGTTTGACGACGGGCGACTCTCCGAGCGCCGCGCCGCGCCGGAGCACTTCGTCCTGTGCGAGCGTGACGTTCTTTGTCTCAGGCGAGGGCTCGCGCTTCTTTTTGTCGCCGTGCTGACCGGCGTGCTCCTTCTGGTCGTGCTTGTGCCCGTCGTGCTTCTGCGCGTTAGCAACAGTCGCGGCGAGTGCGGCGACGAGGGAGATAGAGATGAGCAATCGTTTCAACATGATTTAGGGGAAACTCCGTTTGAGTTAGAATAGCCGAGCATCAACTGAAAAGGTTGACGGCCTCGATTATAGCAATGCGACACAGGCTAATCCAAAGCGTCGGCATCGCGTGGACGATTCTCTACGCGGCCTTCATCATCTGGCTCTACGCGACCGAGCCGCGCACCGTGCGCGAGGCGGCGACGGGCGCAAGCGTCGCCGCCGGAACTTACGAGGTTGACCGCGCGCGTTTCGAGTCGGCGCGCGAGATGTTCCGGCGCGAGCAGTACGCGGCGGCGCGCGACGAGTGGGCTAGAGCCGACCCGGCGCGGCGCGACGCGCGCACGCAGTTCTACATCGCCTACGCCTTCTATCGACAGGGCTGGGGACGCCTCTACAACGACGATGCGCTCTTTCGACAGGGGCTCGAAGCCGTCAACCTCGCCATCAGCCTCGCTCCCGAAGGCACGCTCGTCGTCGCAGACGACTCCGACCTACAGCTTCGTTCGGCCTCCGAGCTGAAGGCCGAGCTTGAACAGGGACTCGCAAACACCTTGAGCGACGCCAACCCGCTCAAAGTTTTTCGTGAGCGGAAATAAGGATTGGACGATGGACGATAGAACCGACGATGGACGATAGACCATAGACGATGGACTCTGCATGATACGCAGAGAGCTTCCGTCTATCGTCCATTGTCCGTCGTTCATTGTCCGTCGTCAGGCTTCCGTCTATCGTCCATCGTCTATGGTCTATCATCCGATGAGAGACAGGAATCGCGCGCTCGCGCGCTACCTTGTGCTGCCGACCCTGCTTCTGACGGTGGCGCTGCTCGGCGGCCTTCGCATCGACGCTGACCCGGCGCGCGAGGGTGCGCTCGTTTTTATCCCGCCGCCGCTCATCACGCTTCTGCTCGCCGTGCTGCTGATGCTTCTGTTCGTGCGTGGTCGGTTGATAGAGCCGAGCGCCTGGTTTTCGAGCGCGCAGACGGCGCTCGCGAACGTCGCAAACGCGCTGACGCTCGTGGCGCTCTTCTTCGCTTCCGCGCAGGCGTTCAACTCCGTGCTGCCCGAAGCGGGACTTTTGCGCTGGATGTTCTCCTTCTTCTTTCTCTGGACGCTCTGGAACAATCAGTTCTCCGCCTTCGACGCGCGCCGACTCCTGAGAAGCCTCGCCGTCCTCTTCGGCACGGCCTTCGTCCTCAAGCACATGCTGCTCTCAAGCCTCTACGCTCCCGACGGCGGCTGGCTCAAGCGTCTCACCGGCCTCCTGCTCGAAGGCGCAACGCTCGGCACGCTCGACGCTCCGGCCTTCGCGCCCGCCACAGGCTACATCTCCTTCTTCACCATCGCGCTCTACGTCGCCGCGCTCGCTCTCATACTGCTACTGCCATCCGATGTGCCCGGCGTCGAGGAGACGGAGCCGAAGCGGGCGCAGGAGTTAGTCGGAGCATTTCGTCGGCTGTCACAAGCGGAGCAATCATCCGTGCGTGAAGCGTTGTTTGCGGATGCGTTGGCGACGGCAGATGCGCCTGAGCGTCGAGCCTTAACGAGTCGTGCAGAGAATAAAGAGGGCGAAGACGATTCGGACTGACTCTTAACTCTCTTTGATGATTCCGACTGACTCTTGACTCTCTTTCGGACGGCGTGCTAATTGAGTATTCCTCAAGCCGGTTTCGAGCCTTCATTCGGTAGCCTTACATCCTCGCTCACACGCGCCCGACGCCTGACCGCCCACGCCCCAAAGCGTTCGGCCTTCCCTTCACCCTCTCGAAAGGAGAAATCACGCCATGACATCGCCGACCAGGAGAGTTTTGTTGAGAAAGAGAGTTCTGTTCAGCATCGTCTCGGTTCTTTGCCTGATAGCCGCGTCCCCCTCGCGCGTCGGCGCGTGGGGGCAGTCGGGTCATCGAATCACGGCGCTCATCGCCGCCGAATATCTGGACGACGCCGCACGCGCCGAAGTAGGTCGGCTGCTCGGCGGCTCTTCGTCAACCGCTGTCGCTACGAAGATGTCGAACGCCGCCAACTGGCCTGACACCATCATCGGCCAGCGACCCGAGACCGCGCGCTGGCATTTCGTCAACATCTCGCGCGACGCTACAGGCTACGACGCGAGCCAGCACTGCGAGGACGTTCCCGGCAAGGGCGACTGCATCGTCGAAGCGATAGCCCGGAACAGGGAGACGCTCGCCGACGCGAGCAGGCCGGACGCCGCGCGCCGCGAAGCCCTGAAATTTCTCATCCACTTCCTCGGCGACATTCACCAGCCGCTTCACGCCGGTTTTCCCGAAGACCGGGGCGGCAATCTGATAAACGTGAGGTTCTTCGGAGCGCAGACGAATCTGCACAAAGTATGGGATAGCGGCATCATCGGGCAGGCGCAGTTGAGCGACAGAGAATTTGCCGACGCGCTGCTCGAAGTTATCCCCGCCGCGAACGTCGCCTCGATTCAGGGCGGCACCCCTGTCGAATGGGCGGAACAATCCTGGCAGCTCTCGAAGAGCAACGCCTACCGCATCCCACCCAACAAGAGGCTCGGGCAAACTTACTACGACCGCAACTGGTTCATCGTCGACGACCAGTTGACTCGCGGCGGCCTGCGCCTCGCCCGCCTGCTCAACGAAGCGCTGTGAAAGCCGTAAACAGTAAAAAGGCAAAGGGCAAAAGGCAGGACGCGCGCGCGCGAGCTGTTCTTACTTTGCCTTTTTACTTTTGCCCTTTGCCTTCCCATGTTGGTGGGAGCAGGCGGCGGCGTCCGTCGTCGCTGAGGGTGACGCCGGGCTCGTCGAGTTCGAGTCTATCCCAGAGCTTGCAGGTCACTTGCTTGTGCGTCTGGTCGAGAGCTTCGCAGTAGTTGGTGTAGGTGCAGCGTCGGGCTTCGTGGCCGCGCCCTTTGAGAGTTTTGAGGAACCAGTCGGGGTCGGCGAGCGATTGGCGGGCAGCGCCGATGATGTCGGCTTCGCCGCGCCGGAGGATGGCTTCGCATTGCTCGAAGGTTGTGAGTCCGCCGGAGGCGACGACGGGCGTGCGGTGTCCGTCGGCGTTGACGGCGCGCTTAATCTCTGCGGCGAGCGAGACGTTGCGCGCGAATGGGCCGCGCTCGTCGGAGATGACGGTCGGCATACATTCGTAGCCGCTCTGCCCCGTGTAAGGATAGACGGCGTGGCCGACCTTCGGCTGCTTCGCATCCTCGAACTTGCCGCCTTTCGAGACCGAGAGAAAATCGAAGCCCGCACGCGCGAACTCGCGCCCGAAATAGATTGCATCTTCGATGCGGCTTCCGCCCTCGATAACCTCGTCGCTCAGGAAACGCACGCCGACCGTGTAGTCGCGCCCAACTCGCTCGCGCACCGCCTCGTAAACTTCCAGAGGCAACCGCACGCGATTCTCGGGCGCGCCGCCGTAGCCGTCCGCTCGATTGTTTCGCGCGCTGAGAAAGGAAGCCATCGTGTAGGCGTGCGCGTAGTGCAGCTCGACGCCGTCGAAGCCCGCGAGGCGTGCGCGCTCGGCGGCGTCGGCGAAGATTGCGGGCAGCACTTCGGGCAGCTCCCTGACGTGAGGCAGGTGCACGTCGGTGACGCGCTCGCGGTAGCCGAAGCGAAGCGACTCAAGCTCGCGCTCGTCGAGCACGCGTTCGAGCAGTTCTTCGCCTGCCGACTTGAGAAATGCTCGCACCTCCCGCTCGTCGCGCTCGCGCCAGCCTTCGTCTCCGGTCGCTTCCGCGAGAGCGCGTCGGAGGCGTTCTCCGACCGCGAGGAAGCGCTCGAAGAATCTCTCTTTTTCCGGGCGACGCTTGACGGCGAGGAAGTCTATAATCTGTATCAGCAGGCGCGTGCGCCCGCCGCTCGCGCGCCGGACGGTTTCGACCAGTCGGCGCAAGCCCGGGATGTAACGGTCGTGGCCGATACGCAGCAGCGGGCCGCTCGGAATGTCTCTGACGCCGGTCGCTTCGACGACGATTGCGCCCGGCTGACCTTCGGCGAAACGCCCGTACCAATCGAGGTTGGCCTCGGTGACGAAGCCGTCGTCAGTCGCGCGCCAGGGAACCATTGCCGGAACCCATGTGCGCGTCTCAAGCGTGAGCGAGCCGACGCGGATAGGCTGAAACAGAAGCGCCCGCCGTGCCTCTTCAGCGCTCGGCCAGCGCGTCTCCGGTATCGCGTGCTTGATTGGATTTGGGGGACGCCACATAGTTTTCAACCGAAGTGTAGCAGGTTTATCATGGAGTCTGGAGTCTAAAGTCTGGAGTCTGAAGTCAAAACAGATTCCGTCTTTATGACCATAGACTTTCGACTCCAGACTCTAGACTCCAGACTTCAGACTCCAGACTTTTATCGCTATGAAAATTCAGTTCAAAAAGCTCAATCACGTGCAGGTGTCGATTCCGCCGGGCGCGGAGGCGCAGGCGAGAGAATTTTACGGCGGGCTGCTCGGCCTGAAGGAGATAGAGAAGCCTGACGTGCTCAAGCCGAGTGGCGGTCTCTGGTTCGAGATGGCCGACATCCAGCTTCATCTCGGCATCGAGGAGGCTCGAAGCACCTACAAGCGTCATCCCGCCTTCGAGGTCGAGAATCTCGAAGGCATCAGAGCCTTCTTCGGCGAGCGCGGCGTGCGCGTCAAAGAGGAAGAGACTGTGCCCGGCTTCAAGCGTCTCTCCTTCTTCGACCCCTTCGGCAACCGCATCGAGCTGATGGAGCAGACCGTCGCCTGACTGTTTCGAGAGACGTGAAACGCAGGCGCGCGGCGAGACGACCGCCGTCGAGGCGCGCTCTTTCGTCGGCGCGTCGTCACATGATTTCTTGTATAGCATTCTTCTCATCAGGCTCAGCCGCAACACGCCGCCCCTCCGGCCGAGCAATGGACGCGACATCTGACGGTCGAATATACTGAACATCCGGCGTCCTTCGTTAGACTTTCCCTGTGGCCTCTTTGGCATGATGCTTCGAGCGTTTCGCCGGATTCTTCGACGTGGGAGAAAACAGAATTTGAACGACGAGCTTTTAGAGTGGCGGCGAGAGTTTCCGATTCTCGACGGGGCGGTCTATCTCATCTCGCACAGCCTCGGCGCGATGCCGCGCCAGACCTTCGAGAGCTTACAGACTTACGCCGAGATGTGGGCGACGCGCGGCGTGCGCGCATGGGCTGAAGGCTGGTGGGACATGCCTCTCACTCTGGGCGACGAGGTCGGGCGCATCATCGGCGCAGAGCCCGGCACGGTCGTCATGCACCAGAACGTCTCGGTCTGCCAGTCGCTCATCCTCTCCTGCTTCAATCCGCTGCCCGCCGGAGCTAAGCGCAACAAAATCGTCTACTCGGATTTGGAGTTTCCTTCCGTCAAGTACGTCTACGAAGCGCACGCGCGCGGCGGCGGCTTTCGCATCGAGAAGGTGCGCTCCGAAGACGGCACGACCGTCCCGCTCGAACAGATGCTCGCCGCCATCGACGAAGAGACGCTCTTAGTTCCCATCTCTCACGTCCTCTTCAAGAGCGCGTTTCTGCAAGACGCCCGCGCCATCACCGAGCGCGCGCACGAGGTTGGCGCGCTCGTCGTGCTCGACACCTATCAATCGGCGGGGACAGTCCCTTTCAGCGTCAAAGACCTCGACGTTGACTTCGCCACCGGCGGCTCCGTCAAGTGGCTCTGCGGCGGCCCCGGCGCGGGTTATCTCTACGTCGCGCCTCGCCTTCATCAAAAGCTTGAGCCGAAAGTGACCGGCTGGATGGCGCACGAAGCGCCCTTCGCCTTCGAGGCCGCGCCCATCCGCTACGCGCCGAACATCGCGCGTTTCCTGCACGGCTCGCCCGCCATCCCCGCCCTCTTCGCGGCGCAGTCCGGCTACCGAATCATTAACGAAATCGGCGTCGAGCGCATTCGCGTCAAGAGCATCCGGCAAACGACGCGGCTCATCGAGCTGGCCGAAGAAGCTGGCCTGCGCGTCACGAGCCCGCGCGACCCTGCGCGACGCGGCGGCACGATTACCGTCGCCGTCGAACACGCGGCGGCAGTCACCAAAGAACTCATCGCGCGCGAAATCATCGTCGATTATCGCCCCGGCGCAGGCATACGCATCTCCCCCCACTTCTACACCGAAGACGAAGAACTGGAAATCGTCATACGCGAAATCCGCCGAATCATCGACACGCGCGCCTACGCCGAGCACGAAGCCGCCAGCGCCGCGTTTTAACTACAGTGACGAGTGACAAGTGACAAGTTAAAAACCCGTGAATCGTAAATCGTAAATCGTGAATAGATAAGAACTGGGTTTCACGATTTACGATTTACGATTCACGATTTACTTGTCTTCCGTCTTGCTCGTCACTCGTCACTTGTCACTCTTCACTGTTTTATTATGGATAAAGAATACGGCAGCGGAGCGCCGCTTTCATATAACAGCTACCTGCGGGTGGCTGACCTCATCGCGTTGCAGGAGTGTCTGTCCGACCCGGCGCATCACGACGAGCTTCTGTTCATCACGATTCATCAGGCTTACGAGCTTTGGTTCAAGCAGGTCTTGCACGAGTTGGACGCTGCGATTCTCGCCATGCAGGAAGACCGCGCGCCGCTCGCCACGCGTGCGCTCTCGCGCGTGGTCGAGATAGAGAAACTGCTCGTCAATCAGATACACATTCTGGAGAGCATGACTCCCATCAGCTTTCTCGGCTTTCGAGATGAATTGAATCCGGCGAGCGGTTTTCAGTCGATGCAGTTCCGCGAGATAGAGTTCATTTCAGGGCTGAAGGAGGAAGCGGTCGTCCGAGCTTTTCAAAACGACGAGTTTGCGCGCACGCGTCTCGAAGCCCGTCTGAAATCTCCCGCGCTCGGCGACGCCTTCTATGCCCTGCTCCGTCGCCGAGGCTTCGACGCGCCCCCGGACGAGCCCGCCGCCTCGCAAGAAGAACGCCGACGCTCTTACGCCGCGCGCACGCGCGCCGTCCTCGAAATCATCACTCACTTCGAGCAGCGCTACGAAGAGTTTCAACTGGCCGAAACGCTCATCTCGCACGACGAGTATTTCTCGCTCTGGCGCTCGCATCACGTCAAGATGGTCGAGCGCATGGTCGGCACGAAGCGCGGCACGGGCGGCTCCGAAGGCGTCGGCTACCTGAGAACCACGCTCGACAAAAAATTCTTCCCTGAGCTTTGGGAAGCGCGGACGTATCTAAATACAACTCACTCAGCCACCTGCCCGTTTTCTAAATCAGATTAAGCGAGATTTTAACGGCAGATTTGCCCTAGAATCGTCATAGCTCGAATAGGTGGGATGATTTAATCGGTTTATGATATTCTTCGCGTACAGTAGGGGCTAACTCTAAACAGGTGACGCGCGTTATGTTTTGTCGTCGTTGCGGGGAGCGCCAGCACGCCCACTCGGAGCGTTGTCTTAATTGCGGCACGCCCTTCCCCGCGCCTCAACGTGTCGAGCCTATATTCTCCGACGAGCGCACGACCGTAGCACTTACCCCTGAAGCACCGACACAGTCTGCCCGCCAAAAAAGTGATGTGCTGATAATCGCGCTTGGCGTTGCCGCTTGCTTTCTTCTGGCGGCGGCGTTGATGGTTTACATTCACACCGAATATTTCAGGGAGCACAACAACGTAGCAGAGCGTGTAGAGTCTAAAGCCATACCAATCGAGAAAGATGTGAGTAAGGCAACAACAACGCCGCCACAACTAGCCATACCGCCACAGCCAAAACAATTAGTTGTACCGCCGCAGCCGAAAAAGGCACAACCGCATCAACAACAGCAAAATTCTCTTAGAGACTACTCACGCCCAAAGAATTATACTGACGCAGAAAAACACAGGTTATTTCAAGCGGTGGGAATGACTAAAGACGAAGACTTAATACTCCGGGTTTCGCGTGAGATTGGAATAATCAACGACGACAATTCTCCGAACAGATTGTTTCAACCTTTTCTAGATGAACACATGAAGTGGGCGCTAACTGAGCCTGATTTTGTCCGACTAATGAACGACCGACGCAATGCCAGAAACTATGTGCTTCTGCATCTGAATTAGTACTCTATGCAAATCTGGAAAGAGTATTCCAAGTGTCTGCACCACGAGGCATGGTTCTTTCGTTTCCAGTTTGACACGCGCAATCATCAGCGCGGAGGATTCGACAAGTACGCAACCGCCGAAGCAGCTATCCTCGCCATGCTCCACAAACTGCAACTTCAAAAGTAACCCGCGCCTTTTACCTATGCTTCCGAACCCCAAACTCTGGGAAGCGCGCACCTATCTTGACGCCAAACACGGCGGCACGGGCTGCCCCTTCGCCCACCCACAGCAGCTATGAGCATCCAATTCCCCGAACGCTTCAACATGGCCGAGTACTTCCTCTACCACAACGTCGAGGAAGGGCGCGAGCACAAGACCTGTCTCTATTACGGCGAAGAGTCTTTTACTTACGGCGAGGCTGCGAGGCTATCGAACCGCGCGGGCAACGCTCTGCGCGAGGCGGGCGCGGAGGTTGAAGACCGCGTGCTGATAGTGCTGCCGGATTGCCCCGAGTTCGTCTGGACTTGGTTCGGCGCGAGCCGCATCGGCGCGGTTATCACGATGGTCAACCCGCTCCTGCCTGCGGAGGATTACAGGTACTATCTCGAATACACGCGGGCGCGCGTGGCCGTCGTCCACGAATCGCTTCTGGAGAATTTCGGCGCGGCGGCGAAAGACGCGCGCCACCTGCGGCAGACGCTCGTCGTCGGGCGCGAGCGCGGGCGTTTTCTCTCTTTCAATGAAACGGTCAACGCGATGCCGGATGAACTCGTGCCCGCCGATACGCACCGCGACGACCCGGCCATCTGGCTCTTCACCTCCGGCTCGACCGGACATCCGAAGGGCGCGGTTCATCTCCAGCACGACTTGCCCTTCAACACGGAGATCTACGCCAAGCGCACGCTCGGCGTCAGCGCCGACGACCTGACCGTCTCCGTCCCGAAGCTCTTCTTCGGCTACGCGACGGGCACGAACCTGCTCTTTCCCTTCTCGGTCGGCGGCGCGACCGCGCTCTTCTCCGAGCGCTCGACGCCCGAAAAGATGTTCGAGGTCATCGAACGCTTCCGACCGACTATCCTGACGAGCGTGCCGACGATGATTAACGGCATGCTCAACGTCGAGGGCGCGTCGGGAAGAGATTTATCGTCTCTACGCATGTGCCTGTCGGCGGGCGAGGCTCTGCCGGTCGAGCTTTACGAGCGTTGGATGAGGACGTTCGGCGTCGAGATTCTCGACGGCATCGGCTCGGCGGAGATGTTTCATATCTACATCACTAATCGTCCGGGCGATGTCAAACCGGGAAGCTTGGGGCGCATCGTCGAGGGCTACGAGGCGGAGATTGTCGATGCCGACGGGCGCGCTTTGAAGACGGGCGAGATGGGAACGCTGCGTATCAGGGGCGACTCGGCGGCGCTCTGCTACTGGCAGGCGCACGAGAAATCCAAAGAGACCTTCGCGGGCGACTGGTGTACGACCGGCGACCAGTTTCACGTCGATGAAGCGGGCTACTACTGGTATCACGGGCGCACCGACGACATGCTGAAAGTCTCCGGCATCTACGTCGCGCCCGTCGAGATAGAGAACTGCCTGCTGCAACATCAGGCCGTGCTCGAATGCGCCGTCGTCGGCCACGACGCGGGCGACGGCCTCGTCAAGCCCAAAGCCTTCCTCGTCCTGCGCGAAGGCAGCTCGCCTTCAAGCGAGCTTGAGCAGCACATCAAAGATTTCGTCAAAACCAAAATCGCTCCCTACAAATACCCGCGCTGGATAGAGTTCGTCGCCTCCCTGCCCAAAAACGACCGGGGTAAGATAGACAGAAAGAAACTAAAAGACGTAAATCGTGAATCGTAAATGGTAAATAGATAAGAGCCGTCTTCTACTATTTACGATTGACGATTTACCATTTACCAATCATGTCTTTTTCTACACGCATCACCGTGCGCTTCGCCGACGTGGACGCGGCCGGGCTCGTCTACTATCCGGTGCTTTTCCATTATTGCCATGTGGCGATGGAGGAGTTCTTCGCGGCACGGTGCGGGATTAGTTACGACAGGCTGATGGCAGACGAGCGCATCGGCTTTCCGACGGTCAACGCGCGCGCTCAGTTTTTCGTGCCGCTCGTCTACGGCGACGAGGTTGACGTTGAGGTCTCCGTCTCGCGTACGGGGCGAAGCTCCGCGAGCTTCGAGTATCGACTGCGGCGCGCGAGCGACGCCGTACCGTGCGCCGAGGCGACGCTCGTGCAGGTCTCGATGAATCTCGACGAGAGGCGCGCCGTCCCCATCCCGGAAAAATATCGAAAGGTCTTCGACGAGAGCGCCGGGTAGCTGGAGTCGCATGCTTCCGGCCTGCGGCGTCGGTCTTGAATTTTCCGGTAAAAGCTTCGCATTGCGTCTCTTCTGCAACCTGTATTAGCGAAAGCAGCCACGCGGGTGAGTCTGGGGTTTCGGAGCTGGCGGCTGACTTCACGCTCTTGCGGAACGCCGGAGCTTTGACGCCGTTTGTTATCTTCTGTCGAGCAATCATTCCGACGGGTCAGTCGGAAGGCCGCCCTCGTCAATCTGCCTTTCTCTCGCCTTGCTCCCGCCGCCGGAAAATTCGACAGCCGCTTATGGCCTGTGAGTTGCAATCATGCTCTCGTGCATCGTCCGTCCGAGGGTTTACTGAACAATCGTGTGGGTTTTTACCCAACGCGTGCGTAAATGTTCCCTCCTGACGGCGCATCGTCGTGATAGACGAGACGGATGCTCTCTAAGCAAAAACTTTGCATCGACGCTCTCGTTCGGTGCAGCGCGGGGTTTCTCTATAAATCTTTTTGATGTGGTTTGACAGTAGGCGGCGATTCCTTTATGATGCACACCGCATTAACAAAACGCCGTGCCTCGATCCGGCTAAAGGCCATCGTAATTCCGCTGCCAGACTGCACCTCTTCTGCTCAGCAAACATCTATGTAATTCCCCGACAAGCAGGTCAGCAAACGCTCCTCGCTCAGATATTCAAAAAATCGGGTTAGTTGTTTCAGCATCAATATTAATCATCAACGCGAGGTTTTCGCTCGCGATGAACGGGATGAAGCCGAGGGCTTCGAGTTCCCCAACTTTCAACCGCTCTGCGTGCTAAACGCAGAAGCTTGCCCCCACTTAGGAGATAGACGATTTATGCGAATTAAGAGATTGTTTGTGTTTGTTCTCGCGGTGGCAGTCGCGGCCTTCGCTGCGCTTGCTACGAGCAGCTTGACGACGCGCGTCGCTGCTGTGGCGACCACCGTCGCCGTCACCGAATGCGATGTCACACGTCAGGTGGAAGACACTCCGCCGACGGATAGTTGGGTGCTTTATACGCGCGTTCCCCCTCGCGGCACTCCCGGCATCGGCGAATTCCTCCCCGGCCCCGGACAGCCGCCCCTCGGCGAAGGAAGCTTCCACACGCAGACTCCCGTCGGCTCTGACAAGGTCTTCCTTTTCAATTTCGACCACGTTGGCGTGCCGCTCAGCAGCATCACCCAGATGAGTTATGCGACCTATCGCAGCAGCGCCTCCACGACTCCCGATAAGAGAGTTCTGCCCGCCATCAATCTTGTCATAGATTTTAACGGGCCGAACGTCGCTGGCGGTTTCAGCACACTGGTCTTCGAGCCGGTCTACAATCTGCAGCAGGGTGCTGTCGTTGAAGACCAGTGGCAGACCTGGAATGCGGTAGGCGGCGGCATTTGGTGGTCGACGAGGCCGATTAACGGCATGTGCGCCGGTGCAACCGCAGCCTGCGACCAAACGTGGGCTTACATCGTCCAGAACAACCCCGACGCCGTCATCCTCGGCGGTTTCGGCATCAATCAGGGCGGCGGCAACCCCGGCCTCATCGCAGCCACCGACGCGCTCACTATCGGCTACGGCGGCAACACCATCACCTACGACTTCGAGGCTGATTCGGATGCCGACTGCGTCGCCGACAGCAGGGACAACTGCCCGTCGAACGCCAACACCAATCAGGCGGATAACGATAACGACGGCGAAGGCGACGTTTGCGATGCGGACGACGATAACGACGGCGTCGCGGACACCACCGACAACTGTCCGCTCGTCTCCAACGCCAGTCAGGTCGACACCGACGGCGACGGACTCGGCAACGCCTGCGACCCCGACGACGATAATGACGGTGTGGCCGACACCGCAGACAACTGCCCGCTCACGCCCAACGCCAACCAGACGGATACGGACGGAGACGGCATCGGCGATGCCTGCGACCCGAGCACCAGACCTCGGTCGAAGGAGCAGTGCAAGAACGGCGGCTACACGAGGTTCAACGACCCCGCCTTCAAGAATCAGGGCGACTGCATCCAGTACTTCAACACGGGCAAATAGAGCCTCGACGAGGCTCTGACCCATCTTGTCCATCTTGCGACGAAGCCCCCGGCCTCATGCCGGGGGCTTCGCCGTTTCTGTGCCGGGTTGAAGGGGCGGAGACCTTTTTTACATTCGGGCGCGCCTCACCTATAATCATTCGGACGCGCGCTCTTGAAAGGCGTCGAGAGAAGTTTCAAAGATGCTGAGACGCACAATCATTTCAGTCTTCGTCGTGCTCGTGCTGGCCGTGTCTCTGGCGGGCACGCCGACGCTCGGAAGCCTGGCGCTTAATCCGGGCGGCGCGAGCCACGTCTCGGCGGCGACTTTTGAATCCTCCGACGATGCAGCGCAGACTTCAAAGAAGCGCGGCAACGGTTTCGTGCGCGTCGTCACTGCTCCGTTCAGGGCTTTAGGAAAACTCTTCGGCGGCGGCAGGAAGCGCAAGACGAGCGAGGGGTTTGCGGCGCGTAAAGTTGAAGCGGGCGCGGGCGCGGAGCAGAGACAGCCGACCGCCGTTCTTCCTCCGGCAAAGCAGAGCGAGGATTTGAGGGAGAAAACAGAGAACACGCTCGACGCGGCGAAACCCGTAGCGCCCGCGCCCGACGCTGCTTCGACGCTCGTTGCTTCCAAGCCTTCGACGGCGAAGGAGGCGTTGATGGAGAAGCCGCAGCAGCCGCGCGAGTGGAAGCCTTTCATCGAAGGCGTGCCCTCCGACCATCTCTCGCAGGGACGCGCGCTGCTTTATTACGGCTACCTCAACGAAGCGATTGCAGAGCTTTCCGTCGCTGCAACGGTCGGCCCCGATTTGGTCGAAGCCAACAATCTTCTGGGTCAGGCGTACGACCGCACGGGGCAGCACAGGCAGGCCAGGGAGTATTACGAGCGCGCCCTGAGCCTCGCGCCTTACAACTCGTCCGTCCTTCACAATCTCGGCTATTCGCTCTACCTGGCCGACGATTACGGCGGCGCTTTGAAGCGTCTCAAGCAGGCGGCTCGCGCTGCGCCCAACGATACGCGCATCGCCGAATCAATCGCCCTCGTCCAGTATCAGAGGCGCAACTACGAAGAAGCTTTCAAGAGCTTCGCGCGCGTCGAGGGAGAGTTTCACGCTCGCGTCAAGCTCGCGCAGATGCTCACCTTCGACCGCCTCGACAAAGAGGCCATCAAGCAGTACGAAGCCGCGCTCCGACTCCAACCGGCCTCGCCTGTCGTGCTCGAACAACTCGCCGAGCTTTACCTGCGCACGGGTCGCACAAAGGATGCTGAATCCGCACGCCGCACGCTCGGAAAGCCCAAACAGAAAACGCATAGCGGCGGAGGATAGATAGAAACGCGGAAGGATGAACGACGAACGCGGAATGAAAGCAGAAAACTCTGTCTTTCATTCCGCGTTCATCGTTTGTCTTTATCCTGTCTATCCTGTCTATCCCTGTTAATTTGTTTGGACTACGGCATAAGCTCAATGGCTCGCCCGACGAGGCTGGCGAGCTTGCTTTCGTCGATGGGCGCTTTCGTGTTGTTCCAGCTTGCGGAGAGGGCGTACCAATCGCCTTTCGAGGATTGCAGCAGGTAGGTCATGTTCATCACGCCGGGCTCAGACCCGCCCTTGTAGCCGACGTACTTCCATTTCTCTTTCGAGACGGCGAGCCCGGGATTGATGGCGAGGATTTCGCCCGCCTGTCTGCCCGGCTCAGCCTCGCTGCTCAGGCGCAGCCAATTCATCGCGCGGCTCATGTCCGACGCGGAGGCGAACCACTCAATCGAATCGGCGTAAGCGGGCTCTCCGGCGAACGCAATCGCGCCTTTATCGACCTGCGTCAAAGCTCCTGTGAGAAATGCGCGCCGCTCCTGCACACCGAGCGCGAGATACTTGCGCGCCGAAGCGCCGCCCCGCTCGCCTTTGAGCCTGAACATCTCAAGCGTCGAGAGAAAAGGCATGTTCAACTCGGGCTTCGAGTGTCCGGCGAGCGCCTGCGCGCGTTCGACCTGTTCGCGCCCGAGGTGGAGCAGAAGCTGGTCTGTCGCCGTGTTGTCGCTTTGCGAAATCATCAGGGCGGCGAGGGTTTGCAGCGTGAGCGCCGAGCCGACAGGCCACCTGTGCAGGATGCCGCTTGGAAGCGAGACGGCTTCGGGGCGCAGCGCTACTACGTCCGTCCACCTTCTCTCGCCTTTATTGACGGAGCGAAGAAGCTCCGCCAGCACGTAGAGCTTGAAGGCCGAGCCGACGGCGAGCGGGCGTTCCGCGTTGTGTGCGACGAGCGGTTCGAGCTTATCGCCGGCGAGACGTGCGATGAGCAGAGAGCTTTCGCCCGGCAAAGCCTTGAACTCGCCCGCCAGCGCGTCGAGCGAGCCCGAAAGGCTGACGGGATTTCCGAGCAGCAGCCCCGTAATCAGGTGCGGCTCAGCCGCGTCCACCGCGATATTGACCGGCACGCTCGCATTCTTCTCGAAGATGAAATTGAACTGCCCCGCGAGCGGGCTCTCCAGAGTCTTCGTCTCGACTTTCAAGACGCGACCGAGATTCGTGTAGTAATAGACGAAAATCGGCGTCAGCCTTTCGGGCGGAACCTGCGCCAGAAAGCTTGTCGAAAAGTATTTCTCATAGTCTCCCGGATTGGCGCGAATCAGCGCCGACACGTCCTGCGCCCTTCGCTCCACCGGCGTCAGATTCTTCACCTGCCCCTCCACCCTCACGCACATCAACGCAAAGATGACGCACGCAACGCTCAACAACAGTTTCCGTATTCTCATCTTCGTCCTCATATTCAGAGTACCTAACAAAACCACCGTCAGCCAAACTCAGGAAATCCGCATCCAGCTCTATTGGGCGATTAAATGAAAATGCAGGTAGGTCACTCCCTGAAAGCCTGTCCCGTTGGTAATCAAACGGTATCGAGTCAGATTCTTCCCTCGCGCCAGCTCGCCCGCGACGCGCACGACATCCAGAAGATATTCTTCGTCCGCGGTTGAGACTTCGGCGATGTTGCGGATGTCCTTCTTGGGAAAAATCAGGTAATGCAGGCGCGCTTCCGGCGCGGGATGCTCGACGACGATCGTCTTCTCCGTCTCCAACACGACGGATGGAATCAGCGCCGGGAATTTCTGAATCCCGATGGACGCCATTAAGCCCGCGAGGTCTTTCGGCTGCATGCACGTGCCGCCGCATCTATGCAGCGCGAGGAAAGAGCGCGGCTGCGTGTCGGAGAAGAGATAGCCGCCGAGGACGATGCCGACGACGAGCGCGATTATCGAAGCAACGTAAGCTTTAGTCTTTCTCAGTATTCTCAGCATCAGAGATTTGCGACGGGCTATGAGAAGCCGGTAGCCGTCGCTCTATTGAAATACGAAAATATTGAAGGCAGTGCAAGCTCGCCCGCGTCTCCGACCGTGAGGCAGGATTTGAGGTTCGACGCGTCGTATTTAGGATTCGAGCTGCTTGCGTTGAAGATAGTATTTCCTCGCTGCCTCGGCGCTCGACCTGATAATTTCGTCTTCGTGCCCGGTCAAAGCCTCGGCCTCTTCGGGCATGTCTTTCCAGAGGTAATACTCTACCAGAGAGCGGGAGGCGTGGGCGCGAGTTTCTTCGTCGGGGCTGTGGAGGTCGGAGGCGAGAGATGCGAGGTCGGGGTCGCGGCCTGCATGGGTGGGGGTGATGCGTCGCAGCTCGATGTCGTTTTCGCCGAAGCCGCAGTTGTAGAGGTATAGATAGGAAGTTCCGCAGACGGGGCAACGGATAATCTCTTCGGCCGGGAGGTCGTCGGGCGAAGCGCCGACGAGCGGCTGCAAGTGTTCGGGGATGAGTTGGCTGTCGCGGAGGTCAGCGTAGTTGTGCGAGGAGAGGCGGCGGCAGATGGAGCATTCGGAGAGCGTGACGCGGCTGTTCTTCATAAGCGGAGGCGTCGGAGGAATAGAGACAGCCGTTCGGGAGAGGGCGCGCTTCAGATGCGGCGCATGAGATTGTAGTCGCGCAGACGACGGTAGAGCGTCGAGGGCGAGATGCCGAGGATTTCGGCGGTCTTGCCTCGATGCCAGCCCGTCTGTTCGAGTGCGGCGAGAATCTGTTGACGCTCGACTTCGCGCAGGGGCGGCGTGCCCTGCGGCGTCGCTCCGACGGCGGCGACAGGTGCGACGGCGGACGCGGCGCTCGCAGTTGTAGCCGTACTGGCTGCGAAGGTTTGCGAAGGATTGGCGATTTCGGGCGGCAATTCGGCGGGCGTGATGAGACTGTCGTTGGCGAGCAGCATGGCGCGCTCAAGCGTGTTGCGAAGCTGGCGGACGTTGCCCGGCCAATGGTAGCTGCGAAGCGCGGCGAGGGATTCGGGCGCGAGCTGCGGCGGGTGCGTGCCGCCGAGCTTCTTGAGGAGGTGGTTGCAGAGCGGCTCGATGTCTTCGGCGCGCTCGCGCAGGGGCGGCAGAGAGATTTGGAAGCCGTTGATGCGATAGAGCAGGTCGGCGCGGAAGCGCCCGTCGCCGACCACCTCGTTCACGTCGCGGTTCGTCGCCGCGATGATGCGGACGTTGACCTGTACCTTCCTGACCGCGCCGACGCGATAGAAGGAGTTGGTCTCGATGGCGCGCAGCAGCTTCGATTGAAGCTGCGCGGGAAGCTCGGTCACTTCGTCGAGAAAAATCGTGCCGTTGTCAGCCAATTCCCAGAGTCCGAGCTTGCGTCCCTTCGCGCCAGAGAAGGCTCCGGCCTCGTGGCCGAAGAGTTCCGATTCAAGCAGGGATTCCTGTATGGCCGCGCAGTTCAAATCGATGAAAGAGCCCTCAGCGCGCTTCGAGAGGCGGTGGATGGCGTGTGCGACCAGCTCTTTTCCCGTGCCGCTCTCGCCCGTCAGGAGCACGGACGCGTCAGAAGGCGCGACGCGCTCGACCAGCCGCATCACTTCGCGCATCGCGTCGGAGACGTAGACAATCTCGGGCGTCTCGCTCTGGCGCGCGAGCTGCGCGCGGAGTCTCTGGTTATCGACGCGGAGGCGTTTCTTTTCCGCCGCCTGCTTGACGAGCACGTCCAATTCCGAGATGTGATAGGGCTTCGAGAGATAATCGTAAGCGCCGAGCTTCATCGCCTCGATGGCCGTCTCGACGGTGGCGTGCCCGGTGAGCATGATGACTTCCGGCGGGTTGGGTCGCTGGTGGACGCGACGCAAAAGCTCCATGCCATCCATGCGCGGCATGTTGATGTCGCAGAGCATCACCTCGACGTTGCTCTCTTCCAGAAGCTTCAGAGCAGCTTCGCCGTCGGGAGCGACGCGCACGTCGTGGCCGAGTCGCTGAAGCTCTTTTTGAATGACCAGACGCAGGTTGGCTTCGTCTTCGGCCACGACGATTCTGGCCGGCTGCGGTGAGTTATTCTCGCTCAAGCTGTTCGGTCTCCATCAGGGGAAGTCGCAGGCAGCGTCAGTGTGAAAGTCGTTCCGCGCCCCAACGTCGATTCGACGCTGATGCGCCCGCCATGCTCTTCTACAATACCATAACAGACGGCCAGTCCGAGCCCCGTCCCGCGCCCCACTTCTTTGGTCGTGAAGAAGGGATCGAAAATCTTCGGCAGAATCTCCTGCGCAATCCCGACGCCCGTATCGCTCACCTCGACGACGACCGTCCCCGCCTCGCCCGAGCGCGTTCGCATCGTCAGCGTTCCGCCCTGCGCCATGGCGTCGATGGCGTTTTCGGCGAGGATGATGACGGCCTGCTGCAACTGCCCTTCGTCGCCGAGGACTTGCGCCTGCTGGTCGTCGGCTTCGACGACTATCTCAACGCGCTCGCCGCGACGTTGATGCAGCAGCAGACGCGCCGCCAGCTCGACGACATCCGAGATGTAGAAGGGCATGTGTCGCCCGTGACGGGCGCGGCTGAAATCGAGCAGGCCGTTGGTAATCATCTTGCAGCGAAAAGCCTCGCTGCGAATGAGCTGCAAATACTCGCGCAGGTCTGCCACTTCCATTGACTCCCCGAAGACGCCTTCGGCGGCGCGCGACTCCAAAGCCTCCGCGCACGCCGAGATGGTTGCGAGCGGGTTGTTGATTTCGTGCACGACGCCTGCGGCCAGGCGACCGACCGCCGCGAGCTTTTCCGTTCGCATCATGGCGCGGTTGGCCTCGATGCGAGAGGTGATGTCTTCGCCGACGGTGATGACGTGCGAAACTTCGCCGTGCTCGTCGCGCATCGGGACTTTGCTGACGAGCCAGTGTTTGGTCTCGCCGTCGGCGTTGGTCGTCTCCTGCTCGATGCGCTCGATTTGCCCGGTCTCGAAGGCGCGGCGAAATTCGTCTTCGAGCTTTTTGCGCGGTTGCTTCGTCAGGACAGAGAAGATGTTTCGACCGAGCACGTCGCGGCGAGGAATGCCCTGACCTCCAAGCTCGCGGTTGCGATTCCATGCGACGACGCGGTAGTCGCGGTCAACGGCGTAGAGCGAGACGGGCAGCGTGTCGATGATGGCTTCGGTGAAGCGACGCTGCGCCTCGGCCTCGGCTGTTCGCCTTTCGACCTCTTTGGCGAGCGTGACGGAATTTGCTCGCGCGGCTTCGTAGAGCGAAGAGATGTGTGCGGCGAGCGCGGCCTGCTGCGCGGCGGCATCGACGAGGCGGCTCTCGGTTGCGCCGCAATCTTCCGCACGGTCGAAGGCGACGATGAGCGCGCCGAGCGCCCGCCCGTCGAAGCGAAGCGGCGCGACGTATTCGAGCGTGTGCTTCTCATCGCGCAGGAAAAACTCTCCGGTCGCTTCCTGTCTCAAAGATGCCGAAGGCGAGCCCGCGAGCCACGCCTGCAAACGTTCGAGACGCAGAAGCGACGCCCCCTCGGCGCTGCCTTCGCGGTCGAAGACGCAGGTCGCGGCGTCGAATCCTGCTTCCGGCTTCGACTCCATCAGGACGGCGGCGCAGAGCGTCGCATTTGTCGCCTCGTAGGTCGCGCCCGCAACGCGTCGTACCACCTGAAGCGGCTCAAGCGCGCGGAGCAGCCCGCGCCCCAAGTCTGCCAGGAAACCAAGCTCACGATTGCTGCCTTCGAGAGCACGCTCGCGTTGCGCGGCTTCGAGGTGCGCGCCGACGCGCGAGACAAGCTCTCGCGGCGTGGAATACTTGACGACGAAATCGTCAGCTCCGGCGGCAAACGCGCCGACTTTGTATTCCTCAGTTTCGTGTGAAGAGATAATGATAATCGGCAGGCGCTTGGTGGCCGCCTGCGCGCGCAGCAGGCGGCAGAGCGCGAGGCCATCGACGCCGGGCAGCTCGATGTCGAGCAGGATGAGGTCGCAGCCCTCCTGATGAAGCTTACGCAGGGCGGAAGGCGCGTCGGCGGCGTGAATCACATGATGGCCTTCCTCTTCAAAGGTGCGCCTGAGCGAGCGTCGCATCTGCGCGTCGTCGTCAACAATCAAAAGCCTCGCGGTTTTCACGCCGGTTGTAGAGAGAGATGACATCGGGTTGCAAACTCTGGAATTGCTATGGGATTTTCGTTTCGGCCTGGGGGGCTTTGGCGGCCGTCGGTTCAAGTCTGGCGATTTCGGTCGGCGCTGGCGGGAAGTTCCTCCAAAGCAGAAGAGCCCGCACGCCCTCTCTGAATTGAAAGCGATACAGGCGGGAAAGTCAAGAAAAGGATGAACGCGGAACGATGAACGCGGAACGATAAAACCAAAGCTTTCGTCTTTAGTTCATCATTCCGCGTTCCGCGTTCATCGTTTAGTTGATTGCTGTCGAGGCGAGAGTGTCGGTGTTGAGGGCGGATTTGTCGGCGAGGGTGCGTTCCTGTTGTTTGTGGTCTGACTTGACGGAGTACATGGCTTTGTCGGCGGCGATGAGGAGTTGGTCGAGGGTGTCGCCGTCTGTGCCGTAGGTGGCAGCGCCGACGCTGATGCCGACGCGTGCGTAGTTGTCGGGACGCACGCGCAGCGCGAAGCGTGAGACGGCTGTCTCGATGCGCTCGCTCAGCTCCGAGACCTGCTCGGCATTGGTGTCCTGCACGATGGCGACGAACTCGTCTCCGGCATAGCGTGCGAGGAAATCGTACTCGCGCAGTTGCGCCTGAAGGATGCGCGCCATTTCGCGCAGGACGTGGTCGCCGGTCTTGTGGCCGAAGGTGTCGTTGACCTGCTTGAAGTGGTCGAGGTCGAGCATGATGACCTGGAAGGGGCGGCGCGTGCGGCGCGCGCGCGAGGCTTCCTGGTCGAAGCGCAGGTGGAGCGAGCGAGCGTTGGGGAGACCCGTGAGCGTATCGGTGAGCGCGTTGGATTTGGTCTCGGCGTGGTGGATGGCGTTGGCGACGGCGTCGGAGGCGAGATGCACGATGGTATCGAGGATGCGCGTATGGTCGCCGGTGTAGCGTCGCGGCTCGAAGGAATAGACGGCGATTGCGCCGAGCATGCGTTCGTCTTTGACGAGCGGCAGCGCAATCATCGAGCGATATTCGGTGTCGGGCTCAAGCTCGACGCCGACGAAATCGAGCATGGCGTCGAACTGCGTGGCCGGGAGACGATTGGCGAGCACGAAGCCGACCACGCCCTCGCCGGGTGCGACGCAGCGCTCGCGCAGCGCCGCCGCGTTTCGCCCCGCCACGTGCGCGGCGGTGGCGTAGCCCTTTATCTCGTCGAAGAGATAGACGGCGCAGGTGTCGAAGGGAACGATGTGGCCGACCTTGTTGACGAGCACGGAGACCGTCTCTTCGATGTCTAAGGAAGAGCCGAAGGTGCTGGCGATTTCGTAGAGGGCGTAGACCTCTCGGTGGGCGTCCTTGATTTGGTCGAGATAGGCGGGCGGCGTGAAGGTTGTCGGCGTCGCGGATGCGGCCTCGCCCTCACGCGGTTTGCCGTTGCGCTGATGCCGGCGCTCAGCCTCCGAATGATAAGACGCTCCTTCGAGCAGCGCGCGCGGCTCGCATTCTTCGTTGGTGAAGCCGTGCTGGTTGAGGCCGAGTGTGGCAACCTCGCGCTCGAACTCGGGCAGGTGCTTGATGAAAAGCTCGACGACGCGCGGGTCGAAGTGCGTGCCCGCGCCCTGTTGCAGCAGTTGCGTGGCCTCTTCGCGCGTGCGTCCGCGACGGTAGGGACGGTCTTCGCGCACCGAGTCGAAGCAATCGACGACGGAGAGAATGCGCGCCGTTATCGGTATCTCTTCGCCCTTCAGGTTGTCGGGGTATCCTTCGCCGTCCCAGCGCTCGTGATGCGAGCGCACGATGGGGACGACCGGATAAGGGAAATTCACTCGTTCGAGAATCTGCGCGCCGACCGACGTGTGTATCTTCATCTTGTCGAACTCGGCGGCGGTGAGTTTTCCAGGCTTGTTGAGGATGTGGTCGGGTACGGCGAGCTTGCCGATGTCGTGCAGGAGCGCGCCCGCCTTGAGGGCTTTTATCTCGCTCGGCGAGAGCCCCATCAACTCGCCCATGCGCGCGGTGTAGAGCTGCACGCGGCGGACGTGGCAGTGCGTCGTCTGGTCTTTGGCGTCGATGGCGGTGGCGAGCGCTTCGACGGTGGCGAGGTGAATGCGGCTCGTCTCGGCGGCCTCGCGCGTCTGTTCGTTGACGCGGTCGAAGTAAGTCTTGTAAGTCGCGTAGGTCGCGGCGATGACGGGCACGCTCAGCAGCACGTAGAGCAGCCCGAAGCTCTTGATGGCTTCGTAGACGAAGCCTGCGGCCATCGCACCGGCGAAGAACGTCCACGAAGTCCAGAGATAACCGTCGCGCCACGACTGCCAGACCGAGCGCCCGCTCTTGAGAGACGAGAAGAGGGCGACCAGAGAGCCGTTGACGAGATACTGCGCGAGCGCCATCGAGACGAGCGGCAAAAGCAGTTGTCCGAGGCCGAGCGGCGAGCTTGTCCCGACCACTTCGAGACGATGGCCGGTCGAGAGTTCAAGCATCCAGTAGAAGACGCGACTGGCGACGAGCACGCTCAAGCCCATGACGGCGGGAGCGAGGAGCCAGCTCGTTATGCGACGGCTGGTGCGGCGCGAGCTTCGGAAAGAATCGATGATGCCGAGCAGGACGGCTGAAGGGCTGCCGAGAAAGATTGCGCCGAGAAAGATGAAAGCGTCGGCGACGGTGACGGTGGCAATCGTGTTCGGGATAGGGATAGGGCGGGCGCTGGAGATGACGACGAGACTCAGGAGAACGAGCAACTGCGCCCACTCAAAGGCGCTGAAGGCCAGACAGGAGACGAGAGCCCAGATGCACGCCACTGCTCCGAGCGCGACCGACGCGAACCAGTAGAGCCTGGCCGCGCGATTGTAGTCTGACATGTCGATGAATCTCACCCCGTCCTCCGGCAGCGTTGCTGCGGTTCTTATGTAGACAAGCCTTAACTTCCGAGCCCTGCGAGTAGAATCTCTTTCGTGCGCGAGCGGCTGAAGAGAGAGCCGGTCACTTGTCGCTCGGGGTCGAATCTCTTCGAGCGTTTGCGCTGGCCGGAAAAGGCTTCGGCCGGTGCGAGAAAACGCCCGTCGCCGAGAGCGAGTTGCGGGAGCAAATCGCTTCTCGCTCTCGGCGACGGAGGGGCAAGCGGCGGGCGTTGGCACTCGCCCGCCGTTCAGGGGTGAGAAACTTGCGCAGGCTCTCTCCGGGCAAAAGTGAAAGCCTGCGGCATCGGCGGTCGCTCGCATCCGTGTTGTCAAGAAATTGGTGCGGCTTTACGAACTCCGTGCGGAGAGTTCGTGAAGCGCTATCTAGCGCTTCTGCAAGCCGCACACTATCTCTTAACAACCGGCGTGCCGCGAGCGTGTTCGTAGCGAGTTGAAGCGAAAAGCGCGGATTAAGCGGGTCGGCGTGCGCGAGGCGAGAGTTAGTTCTGCGCGGGCTTTAACGAATTGTAATCAACGTGACGGGTCAGATTGATGCCTCGGTCAGAATGGGAAGTGAGATTGATGAGCGAGGCGGGCGCGGCGTCGATTGGATGGAGGGAAGAAGATTCAACGTCGAGTTTGGAGAGACGAGCCGGAGAGGGAGCGCAAGTGCTTCGAGTGCTGGTCTCTCTCCGCGCTCTCTGTATCTCTGCGGCGTGATGAGTCTTCGTCGAAGCTTATTCCTGTTGGAGAAGCTCGGTCGTGTGGTCGGTGACGCTGCGCGTGGGAGCGGCGAGCGCGGCGTTGCGGGCGGCGGCGCGCGCTTCTTCGAGTTGGGCTGCTTCGTCGAGCGGAGCGGCTGCGGGCAGTTGTTTCGAGGGACGGATGAGCAGCCCCGAAACGATTCTGCCGATGCCGGAGAAGACGGGCACTGCGCCGACGAGCCAGAGGGTTTGGATGACGGGCTCAAGCTCCAGAGGGATGCGCGCGAGGTCTGGCGGCGGAATCTTGAGGACGATTGCGCCCGCGAAGTTGTAGAGGAAGACCGAGAGGCCGACGCCTGTGAAGACGAGTCGGATGCCCTTGCCGATGGAGCGTTCGCGGCGCTGCTCGGGCGTCAGTGGTTGTCTTCTCCATGAGAAGGATGCTGGTTTGGATTTGGGTTTCGGCGTCGCGGTGTCGGCGCTTTTGGCTATCTCGTGTTTGACCTGTTCGAGGGCGCGAGACACGTCTTCCGTCACCTGCTCGACCTTGAGACTCTTGAGCGCCTCTTTGATTTTCGGCAGAGGCCCCCGGTCGCTGCGCGCGATGGCTTCGCTCAGGCTGACGGCCTTCGCAATCACCTTCAGATTCGCGCCGCACGAGCGACAATATTGATAGCTCGAAGACGATTCCGTTCCACACTGCGGGCAGAACATATTTTTCACCTTAGAGTTTTGAGACTGAAACAAAGGGGCGCAGCCCGGAGCTTCGGAGAAGGGCGACGCGAGCCGCTTCGGAGAGTCGCGCGGCGTCGGCCTATCTGCATCTGGCGTCGGTACGCACAGTCATACGAGAAAAGAGCGCCGCAGGTTCTCTTCGTGCGGCCGGTCGGGCGAAAGCAACTTCTTGCGGTATCTTCACCGCCGCTCTTCCTCATTCTTCGAGGAAGCCGCCGCGAAAGAGCGGCTGGCCTCCGAGCGAAGTGTAGAAGGCGCAAACGACGAGCGCCACGTAGAAGACGAGGGCGGGCGTGAAATCGCCCGCGTACCAGGCCGAAAGCTCCGTCGTGATGGGCAGGGAGACCCAACAGTGGAAGAAGAACATGGAGGCCATCGTGGTCAGAAGTCCGAAGCGATAGAGTCCGACGGTCATAATCGTCGCCCCGCCTGCGGCGAACAGCGGCGAGAGCGTTCCTTTCTCGTTGAGGCCGAGACAGAGCGCGAGGAAAATTATCAGCCAGAAGGCGGCGACGCCGAGACGGTCTCTGCGCAGCACGATGGCGAGCAGCAGCAGCAGAAACATGTAGACGAAAGAAGACCAGAAGCTCGCCGAGAAGAGCGAGACGAAGCCGCTCGTGACGTAGCGTATGCCGAGCAGCCTTTGGTCGTCGAAGTGCGGGACGCCCTGCGGCCAGCCGAGCCACTGCGGGACGAAGTTGACGAGCAGGTTGTTCAGGGCCAGGCCGCTTCCCAGAAGCGCGCCGATGAGGATGTCGCGCCCGACGAGCGGGTCGCGGAAATCTCCTGCGAGCAGCCGCGTCCAGGAGATGATGCGGTTCGGCCAGCGACGCCGCATGAGCGGTTCGAGCGCGATGTACATGAACCAGACGAAGCACGCCTGAAAGAGTATGTATTGCAGGTTGTGCACGAAGAAAAGAAACTCGCCGAAGCCCGTGACGTGATGGCTGTCGAAAACCCACGCGACGAGCAGCGCCGTGAAGAGGAAGAGCGCGAGGCGAAACGCGCCGCGACGGTCGCCGCGCCCGAGTCGCAGGTTTCTGAACGCCAGCAGCGCCCCGCCGAAGAGCACGAGCAGAAAGACCGCCATTATCAGCGCGATGAGCAGGCGGTCGCCCGAGCTGGGCAACGGCGCTTCCTGCCGGTCGGGGCTGTCCCAGGGGTTGATGACCTCGAAGTAGACGGGCAGACCGCGATAGCTGGCCGCCTCGACGTGGACTTTAATCTGCGGCTGTTTCGGGTAGAAGCCGTCGAAGGCGGCGCGCGTGTCGGAGGGGCGCGGCGGAACCCACGTCGATTCGACGGGCTGGAAATCTGCGGGGTTGAAACCGGCCTCGCGTAAAAGCAGCGACCAGTCGAAGGCGGGCGGCGCTTCTTTGAGCGGCTCTTCCCTCTGCGGCGCGACGGCTATGAACTGTCGAAGGTTTCCTTCGGGGTCGAGCATGACGTTGGTCATGCCGGAGACATCGAGCGGCGGAAGCTCGTAGCGCACGTACTGCGAGCTTTGCGTATCGAGCGGGCGCGGGCTCTGCCTGTGCCAGTAATAGATGGCGGCGGGCTGTCCGGTCGAGAGCTTATCCCAGCGCGCGGGTGAAGATTCGTTCTCCAAGACGTGGCGCAGGTAGAAGCGGTCGATGTAGCTCCCGAAAGCCTGGTCGAGCGGCGCTTGCGTGTAGCCGAGCCGGCGGTTTATCTCCCGCGCGCGCTCCTGCAAAACTTCGGGCGACTTCGGAAGCGGCACGAGCCGGTAGAGCGCCGTCTGCTTCGTGACGTAGCAGGTGAGCGCGAGGACGACGAGCACGGAGACGGCGAGCGCGGCGGCGCGCGCGTGGCTCAGGCTTCCGAGCTTCGGCGCGGCTGCCACCATCTCGGGCGAGGGCGTTTCGCCTGCGGCGAGGGCTGCGGCGAGCGGGTCGCCGCCGGGCAGAGAGGCCGCCACCTGAAGCGCGGACGCGGGACGCGCCGACGGGTCGCGCTCAAGGCAGCGCATGATGACGCGCTCGATCAGAGGGTCAAGCTCTCTGACGTGAGACGAAGGACTCGTCGGCGTCGATTTCTCGTGCAGCGCAAGCAGCTCAGGCAAAGTCGAAGCTTCAAAGGCGGGCTTGCCCGTGAACAGCTCGTAGAGCACGAGGCCGAGCGCGTAGAGGTCGCTCTTGACGGTGACTTGGCCCGACTTGAGCTGTTCGGGAGCCATGTAGGCCGGAGTGCCCGCGCGCAGCTCGTCCGGTCGAAACTCTTCCGAGAGACCTGCGAGACCGAAGTCTGTGATGCGAGCGCGCCCGCGCCCGTCAATCATCACGTTGGCAGGCTTGAGGTCGCGGTGAAGCACGCCGTTGTCGTGCGCGGCGGAGAGACCGGCGCAGAGCTGGCGCGCAATCTCCAGAGCCTTGTCGGGGGGCAGACGACCGATGCGCCTGAGCAGCATCGAGAGGTCTTCGCCGTCGATGTATTCCATCGAGAGGAAATGCTGCCCTTCGGTTTCGCCGATGTCGAAGACGCGGCAGACGTTCGGGTGAGAAATCTGTCGTGCGATGCGGACTTCGCGGTGAAAACGGGCGAGCGTCGCGCCGTCGGCCGCGATTGCTTCGGGCAGAAACTTGAGCGCAACCGTCTGTCCGAGCTTCAGGTCGTCAGCCCTGTAGACCTCGCCCATCCCGCCCTTGCCGAGCAGGCCGACGATGCGGTAACGCCCGTCCAGCATCGTCCCCGGAATAAACCGCGCGCCGTCGAGCGAGCTGTGCGAGGCCGTGCTGAACGGCGTAGAAGCTCTCTGTCGCGGCGGCGGAGCGTGTCTCGTCGGCGCGAGGCGCTCCAGGTCGTCTTCCTGCAAGCGAGTCGGCATCAGAGACGAGTTGACCGAAGCGCCGCACGAGGGGCAGACGATTTTGTCGCCGGGCATGTCGCCCGAACAGGTCGGGCATTTAATCATCGAGGCCATCTTCTCTTCACCTTCGTTTGCTCTGGAGGGTTGCGGGCGCTCGCTCGTCAGCCGTGAATCGGCGACGAAGGTCACGGGTCAGCCGTCGGCTCGGCGCGCTATTCAATAACGAAAGGGCTGCGGTTGACAAGTAATATCCCGAGGGCGCACTCTCGGGCTCAATTCTTCGACAAGCTTTTTTCGCGCGGCGGACAAGGAGGCGAGTGGGGGCCAACGTGTACGAAGATGACCGGCGGCCTGTCGGCTATCTGGAGCTGCTCAAGCGCAACCGCAACTTCCGACAGCTCTGGCTCGGGCAGGTCGTCAGCCAGCTCGGCGACTGGTTCGACACCATCGCCGTCTACACGCTCGTCCTCGAACTGACCGGCTCAGGCCGCGCCGTCGCCTTTATCCTCATCGCGCGTTTTCTTCCGAGCGTCGTCATGGGGCCGCTCGCGGGCGTGCTGGCCGACCGCTTCAACCGGCGCACGATTATGATTGTCAGCGACCTTTTGCGCGCCCTCATCGTGCTCGGTTTTCTCTTCATCCGCCGCCCCGAACAGCTCTGGATTATCTACGCGCTGACGGTTCTCCAGCTCGCGCTCTCAACCTTCTTCGAGCCCGCGAAGACCGCCGCGATTCCCTCTATCGTCACGCCGCGCGAGCTTGTTCCGGCCAACGCCATCTCTTCCGTCACGTGGTCTGTCATGCTCACGCTCGGCGCGGCCATCGGCGGCGCAGTCACCGGAAGCTTCGGCACGGACGCGGCCTTCGTGCTCGACTCCGTAAGCTACCTCGCCTCCGCCGCGCTCATCGCGCGCATACGCCTGCCGAAACGACCCGAGAGACCGAAGACTCGTCTGACCGTTATGAAAGCTCTCGGCATCGCCGACACGCTCGAAGGCATGCGCTACGTGCGCGCTCGTCCGCAGGTTCTGGCGACGCTTCTGGTGAAACCGGCGTGGGGCTTGGGCGGCGGCATACTGGCGCTTCTGGCCGTCTTCGGCGAGAAAATCTTTCCCGTCGCGGGAAGCGGGGCGAAGGGCATCGGCGTGCTCTACGCGGCGCGCGGTATCGGCACGGCCTTCGGCCCTTTCATCGCGCAGCGCCTCTCGGGCGGCACGCGGCGCGGCATGCAGCTCGCCATCGGCTTCTCCTTTCTCGTCGGCGGCGTCTTCTACATCGTCTTCGGACGCGCGGAGAATTTCATGCTCGCGCTCACAGCCGTCGCGCTCGCGCACATGGGCGGCAGCATCCTCTGGGTCTTTTCGACGGCGCTCTTGCAGGGAACGGTCGAAGACGAATTTCGCGGGCGAGTCTTCGCCGCCGAGCTGACGCTGCTCACGCTGACGATGGCTGCCTCGAACTACGCCGTCGGCGAACTGATGGACAGCTTCGGCTGGTCGCCGCGCGCCGTCACCGTCTCAATCGGCATCCTCTTTCTCCTGCCCGGCCTGCTCTGGCTCTCCACGCGCCGCCTTTGGAACAAAGAGCCGACGCAGACAAGAACGGCAGACGCCGCGCCCGAAGTTCCGGTTTCAGCCGAGACCCGCCTGCCGCCCGCCACCGACATACATCTCTCAGGCGATTAACAAACAGAACCGCATCAACTATCATCGCCCGCAAGTTTGCTATGCGAACCAGACAAGAAACCGGAATTAACAGGGATGGACAGGATAGACAGGATGAAAAGAGATGCTGAACGCCGATTGAACCAATGAATCAATGAGCCGATGAATCGATGAATCAATTAAAAGTCGGAGTGATGGGCTCGGCTGGCGACACGCTCGGTGAGGGATTGGTCGAAGAGCTGCGCGAGAAGGCCGAGGCGCTGGGACGCGAGCTGGGAGAGCGCGGCGTGGTCGTGCTGACGGGCGCGACGACGGGGCTGCCGCACGCGGTCGGCGGCGCAGCGAGACGCGCGGGCGCGCTGCACGTCGGCATCTCTCCGGCGTCGAACGAGCGCGAGCACACGACGCTCTACCGTCTGCCGACGGATGAAACCGACGTGCTCATCTACACGGGCTTCGGTCTCAAGGGGCGCAACGTCGTGCTCGTGCGCTCCTGCGACGTGGTGCTCATCATACGCGGCTCGATAGGCGCGCTCAACGAGCTGACCATCGCGCACGACGAAGGGAAAATCATCGGCTGCTTGACGGGCACGGGCGGCGTCGCCGACGAGGCCGCGCGGCTGCTGCAAACGCTTCAGAAGAAGAGCGGGGCGCACGTCTTTCACGACGCCGACCCGTCGCGGCTCGTCGATGCCTGCCTCGGGGCGCTCAAACGATAAAGAAGGGAGACTTCAAAGATGGACTTGGGTTTGCGCGGGCGCGTGGGCGTAGTGGCGGCGGCGAGTCAGGGCATCGGCTACGCGGCGGCGCTTGAGCTGGCGCGCGAAGGCGCTCGCGTCTATCTCTGCTCGCGCGACGAAGGTCGGGCAGCAGAAGCGGCGGAGAAGATTCGGCGCGAGACGCGCGCGGAGGCCATTGGCTTGCGCGCCGACGTGACGAGCGACGAAGACGCCGAGCGATTCGTCGAGCGTGCGCTGAGCGAAGCCGGACGCATCGACATCTGCGTCACCAACGCTGGCGGCTCGCCCTCGTCGAACTTCACGACGACCGACCTCGAAATGTATCGCCGCGCCTTCGAGCTGAACGCGCTCTCAGCCGTCCGGCTCGCTCGTCTCGTCGTCCCCTCGATGCGCGAGCAGCGTTGGGGTCGTCTCATCAACATCACGTCGGTCTCCGTCAAGCAACCCATCAACGGGCTGCTTTTGTCGAACACCGTCCGCGCAGGTCTCACCGGCTGGGCTAAGACGCTCTCGACCGAAGTGGCCGCCGATGGAGTGACGGTCAACAACATCGCGCCCGGCTACACGCTCACCGAGCATCAGGACGAAGTGGCCGAGCTGCGCGGACGCGCGGCGGGAAAGACCAGAGAAGAGATGATTGCGACGTGGGCTTCGGAGATACCAATGGCACGCCTCGCGCGCCCCGAAGAGATAGCAGCCGCCGTCGCCTTCCTCGCCTCCGAGCGCGCCTCCTACATCACAGGCGTCACGCTGCACGTAGACGGCGGCTGGGTGCGAAGCCTCTACTGAAGAGTTTTAAGTTTCGGGTTTCAAGTTTAAAGTTCATCTGCGCGGCTTTGAGATTTAAACTTGAGACCTGAAGCTCAAAATCTGAACCTTAAACTTTAAACTTGAGACTCGAAACTATAGAGACCGTCGAAGCGCGGCGCGCGAGCGCCGAGGTGGGCGTCGCGGAATTTGCCCACGCGGAGTGGGAGCGGGCGCGACCTGTTCATCTGACGCGCTATTGGTCGGGCGCTTCAGCTCCGCCCGAGCGCCGCGCCGAAGCGCGCATCATCTGGACGGACGAGGCGTTGAGCGTGCGTTTCATCTGTCGCCAGTCCGAGCCGCTCGTCGTCAATCCCGAGCCGCAGCTCGAACGGAAAACTATCGGTCTCTGGGAACGCGACGTGTGCGAAATCTTCATCGCGCCCGACGCGAGCGACCCCGAGCGCTACTTCGAGTTTGAGGCTGCGCCCACCGGCGAGTGGCTCGACCTCGCTCTGCGTCTGACGGGCGACGAGCGCCACACCGATTGGGACTTCCGCTCCGGCATGTCCGCCGCCGCTCGCATCGACCCCGGCTCCGTCGCCATCGCCATCCGCGTTCCCTTCTCCCCCCTGATTCCCGCCAGCTCCGAGCGCGCGCCGCGAGCGGGCGACATCTGGCGCGTCAATCTCTATCGCTGCGTCGGCTCAGGCGAGGCGCGCGGCTACCTCGCCTGGCAACCCACCGAAACGCCCGAACCCGGCTTCCACGCCCCGCACAAATTCGGCCTGCTCAGATTCGGGATGGAATGAGTTTTCAGTTTTCAGTTTTCAGTTTTCAGTTTTCAGCACAAGGCATCTTTTCTTCTCTGAACACTGAAAACCGAAAACTGAAAACTGATTCATCATTTCGCCAAGCTGTCGATGTATTCGAGAAGCAGCGCGCGGTCGGCGTCGGCGATGTGGGTGATGCGTGCGCCGATGAAGTAGCCGGTTTGGGAGTCGTCGGTTTCGAGTCGTTCGTAGCGTGCGGGGATGGCGTGGAGGACGACGGGGCGGGCGGGTAGTTCCAGATTGATGTGAAGCTGCTGGCTGTCGCCGGTGAGGTAGCGGCCACCGATGCGTATGACGGGGAGGATGAGCCCGAGGCCGGTGGCGCTGAGGTCGTGTGTGCGGCCTGTGAGCGAGGGTTGACGTGTGGCTGAGTTGGCGGCGTTCGGTTTCTTTTCGAGGAGCGAGACGGTGATGGGCAGGTGCGTGCGCCGGCGCGGAGCGTAACGTCGGTTTCCAACAAACTCGCGCAGTCGGTTTGCGATGGTGCGGACTAACTCTGGCATGTTGCCTTCCACCTCATTTGACGCGCTCGCGGGGAGCGTGCCGTCGGGATTCAAGGGAGAGGCGAGAGTTCCAGAGGGCGACGCGCTCTCAAACCGCGCCGCGAGCGCAAAATCGTCAAAGGGATTTCTCTAATCGAAAGGGGAACGGCACGCGAGCAGGCATCAACGACTGTTGTCTCGCGCGTATTGTAGCTGCCGGAAACGAGCGGGCGCAAATGTCAGAGCTGGGCTGTGAGGCGGGCGTCGGAAGCGTCGATTGGTGAAGCGGTCAGGGCTTGAGAGGTTTGCCGCCGGTGTCGCGGCTTCTGAGCCCCTTGCCGTCCATGAAGAAAGAGAGGCGACCCGTGCGACCGTAGCGCAGGGGCTCGGCACTGACGGTGTAAGCTTTGCCGTTTTTGGCGACGTTGACGTTGAGTTTGTAGCCGGTGGTTTCGGGCGCGAGCACGTCCTGCGGAACGTGGCCGCCGCGCACGAGCGTCGAGAGGTCTGCGTACTGTCCGTTGTTCTGGACGCTGTGAATCAGTTGCGCGCCCGCGATGCGCTTCAAAATGTCTTCGACTAAGGAGTGGTGCGCCTCGATGCGCGCCTCGAAGAAGAACTGCTTGCCGCGCTCTTTGACCACCGCCTGGTCGCTTCTGCCGCCGATAATCCATGTATTGCCCGCGCGCATCAGCTCGGTCGGCTTGAGCTTCTCCGCCCCGGCTTCGACTACCTTGACGAAGACTGTCGCCGTCTCGCCGCTAATCTGCTCGCCGCTGATTTCGACCTTTTCGGGAAACTCGACGGCCATCTCCTCGAAGTCTGGTCGAAGTTCCTCGAACTCCGTCGCGCTCAAGCCTTCGACCGCCGGGTTGTAAATCGACATCGCAAAGGCTTCGCGGAAGCGCCGCTCGCGCATCGCCTTGTAAAACTCACGAACGACCTGCGAAGGCGTGCGCGAAGTGGACGATAAGGACGAAGGCGCGGGCGTGGGCTTCTGTGCCGGAGAAGTTTGAGCAGTAGCAGCGCCGACGATGCCTGCGAAGAGAAGAAGGAAGAGCGCGGAGGCGGACGCGACGTTTGCAGAGACGGGCGGGCTGAGACGGCGTTGCGGCGTGCGTGTGTTCATCTGAAAAGTAGTTTCCTCGACGTGGCTTGAAAGTGAAGCGCGGCGCGGCGTCCTGCTGCCGGGGTGGTCGATGAGCGCCGGACGGAGATTTGGAGAGCGGGAGAGCCGGAAAGGTTGCCAGCCGTCTCCGACGTGAGCCTCTGTGCGCTCGCGTCGGAGACGACCGTATTTATTATCTGTACCCGTCAGATGCGCTGTCAACCGCCGTAGCCGTCGGAGGCTCCGCCGGATGGACGACTGCGAAGCAGCAATTCGCGCCCGACGAGATAGAGCAGGACGGTGAGCACGGCGAAGGGAATAAGCGAGAGGATGTCGGAGGAGTCTCCGGTGCGGAGAGGATTTCCCGCCGCCCACGCGTCGATGCGCCTGTTTAAGTTGATGAGCGCCTGCGCGGGCACGCCCGCGAGGATGGCGATGACGATGGCTGCCAGCGCGCCGCCCGCGATGTAGCCCGAAGCCATCAGCACGCCGGGGCTCTTGTCGCCTTCGGCCACCAGCTCGTCTTCCGTCATGTTGCGATGCGCGAGCCGCTTCCTCATGCTTCTATCGACGAGCCAGCGAACCATGCCGCCGATGAAGATGGGACTCGAAGACGAGAGCGGCAGGTAGACGCCGACGGCGAAGGCGAGCGACGGAATACCGGCCATCTCAAGTACGACGGCAATCATCACGCCGAGCAGAACGAGCCCCCAGGGCAGTTGGCGATTGAGGATGCCCTTGATGATGTAGGACATCAGAGTCGCCTTCGGCGCGTCGTACTTGGTTTCAACGGTCGTCCCGTCGGGTCGGACGCGATGCGTGCCGTTGATGCCGGGGTCGACGAAATAGACGGGCACGCCCTGTTCGTTGACGAGATACTTACCCGCCGGGCCGTTCTGGCTGTCGGTCTTGTGAACGACGCGGTAGCTGTTCTTGTCGGCGTTGGCCTGCGGCCCCTGTAGCTGCTCGCTCCCGCCCAGTTGCGACGGGTCGAAGCGCAGCTCCGCCGGGAACGAGCGCTCTACTTTGTAGACGACCTTGCCCGCGTCGTTGACGAGATACTCGCCCGCGTCGAGCCCCGCGACGGTGGTTGCGCCGCCCGCAGCAGCCGCCTCGTTCTTGAAGATGCGATAGTTGCCGGGCGTCGCCGGTTTGTCCGTCTCGTCGAACGCCTGCATCGAAGTGGTGACGCCGGTCTCAAGTTGTCCGGTGTTCTCTTTGACGGGCACGAACATCGTGCGCGTCAGGTAGACGGTCGAGGAATCGTTGAGACTCAGAAGGATTGGGCCGAGCACGAGCGCCGAGGCGAGCGCGCCGACGAGAATCGCCACCTGCTGATATTTCGGCGTCGCGCCGACGAGAAATCCGGTCTTCAAGTCCTGCGAGGTCGTGCCGCCGTTGGAAGAGGCGATGCAGACGATAGCGCCGATGGAGAGCGCCGTCACGTAATGAGTGGGGCCAGTCCATCCGAGGAAGAGGAAGATGAGACAGGTGAGCAAGAGCGTGGCGACCGTCATGCCGGAAATCGGATTCGACGAAGAGCCTATCTCGCCCGTCAGGCGCGACGAGACGGTGACGAAGAGGAATCCGAAGGCGACGATCATCAGCGCGCCGAGGATGTTGCCCTGCAAGTGAAGCTGCGGGGCAATCATAATCATGGCGACGAGCGCGATGATGCCGCCCAAGACCAATTTCATCGAGAGGTCTTGGTCGGTGCGTGCGACGGAGGCCGAAGCGTCCTGGCCGCCGCGCAGGTCGCGTAGGCCGCCCTTGAGCCCGTGCCAGATGGTCGGCAGGCTGCGCACCAGTGAGATAATGCCGCCCGCCGCCACCGCGCCCGCGCCGATGTAGAGCACGTATGCGCCGCGTATGTCGTTCGGCCCCATCTCGCTAATCGGCACCGTGCCGGGCGGAACAATCCCGGTCGAAAACTCGCCGAAGAATTTAATCATCGGAATCAGGACGAGATAAGCGAGCACGCCGCCCGCCGCCATAATCGAAGCGATGCGCGGCCCGATGATGTAGCCGACGCCTAAAAGCGCCGGAGAGATTTCCGCCGCCACCGAGCCGCCCTTGAAAGGCGCGCCGAACACTTTTTCAGGCGTGTCTTTCCAGCTCTTCAAACCGCCCATCAAGACCTGATAGAGAAAGCCGAGGCCGAAGCCCGCGAAGATGGTCTTCGCCCCCGTGTTGGCCGTGTCGTCTACGACGGTGTCGCCCTCGCGCGCCGCAGCCTTCGACTCTTCCGAAGCGCCCGCCTTGAGCACCTCGGCGCAGGCCGTGCCCTCCGGGTATTTCAGGATGCCGTGCTGCTGCACGATGAGAGCGCGCCTCAAGGGAATCATCATCAGGATGCCGAGCAACCCGCCGAGCACGGCGACCAGCATGACGCGCGTGAACTCAAGGTCGAAGCCGAGAATCATAATCGCGGGCATCGTCACGCCGACGCCGAAGGCGATTGATTCGCCCGCCGACCCTGCCGTCTGCACGATGTTGTTTTCGAGGATGGTGGCGTTGCGGCGTCCGAATTTCGAGATGAGACGAAAGAGCGTAATCGAGATGACGGCCACCGGAATCGAGGCGCTGACGGTCAGGCCGGTCTTCAAAACGAGGTAGAGCGAGGATGCCCCGAAAACCATGCCGAGCAGCGTGCCGACGATGAGCGGCAGAGGCGTCAGCTCCGGCAGACGAGTGTTCGCCGGAATGTACGGGCGAAAGCTTCCAGCGCCGCCTCCGCCGTCCGGCTCGCTCGGTCGTGTTCCGACAATGTCAGGATATTCATTAGTAGGCGTGGTAACGTCAACGATTCCAGTCGCCATGACAGTAAGCCTCCGGTTGAGATTCTAAATTGGAGAGCACGAAGGGGCACTTGATGGATGCTACTTTACACGCGCTCTGCGCCCAAAGCAAAGGGGGAAAAGTAAGGGCAAAGGGAAAAAGGCCAAAGGCAAAGGTAAGGAAAAAGCCGACAGCTTCTCCTATTTTTCGCCCTTTGCCCTTTTCCTTTTTCCCTTTGCCCTTTCTCCTGCTAGACTCTGGCTCGATTCGTTTCCTTCAATCGCTTTGCCAACTCAAACGACGCCAGAGGTCTCGACCTAGAATGCTCAGACGCGCCCTGTCTCTCGCACTCATCCTGACTGTAACTCTTCCCTTCTCGACCTTCGCGCAGAGGCGCGACGCGCGTCGAGGCGGCGAGCCTGCGCGGCAACGCCGCGACCGCGTGCGCTCGGCAGATGAAGTGACCGCAGTCGCTCCCGCCGGAAGCATCCCTGCGCCCGAAGAGGTGCTCGGCTTTCGTCCGGGCGACGACCGCAAACTGGCAAGCTGGCAGAGCGTCGTCGAATACTTTCGCAGGCTCGACGCCGCATCTCCGCGCGTGCGGTTCGAGGAGATTGGACGAACGACGATGGACGCGCCCTTCGTCATGGCGACCATCAGCGCGCCCGAAAACCTCGCGCGCTTGGGCGAGTTTCGTGAGATTCAACGCCGTCTCGCCGACCCGCGCACGCTCGGCGCAAACGCGGACGCGCGTGCTTCAGAGCTTATCGCGCGCGGCAAAACCATCGTCCTCATCACCTGCGGCATTCATTCAAGCGAGGTCGGCTCCTATCTTTCGAGCACGCTCATCGCGCACCGTCTCGCCTCTTCGGATGAGCCGGAAGTTCAGAACATCCTTCGCAACACGGTTGTGCTGCTCGTCCCTTCGCTCAACCCGGACGGCGTCGACATCATCAAGAACTGGTACGACCGCACTCTCGGCACTCCCTACGAGGGCACGTCGCCGCCCATCCTCTATCACAAGTACGTCGGCCACGATAACAACCGCGACTGGTACGCCTTCACCCAGAGGGAGACGCAGCTTACCGTCGATAAGATTCACAACGTCTGGCGTCCGCAGATTGTCCACGACATACACCAGCAGGGCGCGTTCGGCTCGCGTCTCTTCCTGCCGCCCTACATGCAGCCCGTCGAGCCCAACGTCCCGCAGAAGATTATCGAAGGCTACACGGAACTCGGTCGCTTCATGGCCGAAGAGATGCGCGCCGCAGGCTTCAAAGGCATCACATGGAACTCGACCTACGACGCGTGGACGCCCGCGCGCGCCTACTCGCACTATCACGGCGGCGTTCGCATTCTCTCCGAGACGGCTTCCGCGCGAATCGCCACGCCCATCAACGTCCGTTTTGAAGACCTGCGCTCCGGTGAAGGCTACGACGCTCGCAAGCCTTCACCCAACTTCCCCGATGTCTGGCGCGGCGGCGAGTGGCACATGCGCGACATCACGAGCTACATGACGACCGCCGCCTTCAACCTCCTGCGTCACGCCGCCTCGAACCGCGAGCGCTGGCTCAGGCGCTTCTACGAAGTCGGGCGAGAAGCCGTCCGCCCGAGAAGGCCGGGCGAGCTTTTCGCATACACCCTGCCGCCCTCCGACAGTCACGAGCAGAACCTTCGACGCCAAACCCTCATCGGTATCCTCCGGCGCGGCGGCGTCGAAGTCGAATACATGCGCGCGCCCAATCGTCGCCCCGTCGATTTCTTCAACCGCACCGCCGTCATCCCTCTCAGCCAGCCCTACGGCGCTTTCGCCAAGACGCTGCTCGAAACTCAGCGCTATCCAGACCTGCGCGACTCCACAGGCCGACCCATCCCGCCCTACGACGTGACGGCGCACACGCTTCCGCTCCTGATGGGCGTCGAGGTCGTGGAGCACCGCGCGCCTTTGCGTTACAGGCGCGTCGATTTCAAAGGAGGCTTCGGCGGCGGGCACGGCGTCCATCAAACCCGCATCGGTCTCTACAAGTCGCACGTCCCTTCGATGGACGAAGGCTGGACGCGCTGGATGCTCGAACAGGATAGGAGGCTGAACGGCGTCGCGTCGATTGAAGACAGAGAGATGCGCGCCGGAAACTTGCGGGCGAAGTACGACGCCGTCGTCATCCCCGACCAGACGCCGCGCGCCATCCTCGAAGGCCACCGGCGGGGCACGATGCCCGAAGAGTACACGGGCGGCCTCGGCGCTGAAGGCGTCCGCGCGCTGCGCGAGTTCGTCGAGCGCGGCGGCACGCTCATCTGCTTAAACGAAGCCTCGGACTTCGCCGTCGAACAGCTCAAGCTCCCCTTGCGCGACGTGACCGCCGACCTCAAGCGAACGGAGTTCTACGCGCCCGGCTCGATTCTCCGCGTCGAGCTGGATACCGCGCACCCGGTCGCCAACGGGATGCCCCGCCAGTCAATCGCATGGGTCGAAGACTCGCCCGCCTTCGAGATAGTCAGCGACCCCGTCGCCCTCCAGCGCGTCCGCATCATCGCGCGCTACCCGCAAAACGCCGACCCCTTACTCTCCGGCTGGCTGCTCGGTGGCGAACGACTTCGCGGCAAAGCCGCCCTCGTCGAAGTCGGTCTCGGACAGGGGCGCATCATCCTCTTCGGCTTCCGCCCACAGTACCGCGCTCAATCGCTCGCCACCTACCCTCTTCTCTTCAACGCCCTCAGAGAAGCAGGCAGAAGCTAGCGCGTTCTCCAAAAGCACAAAGGGCGACAACTCGAAGTCGAGTTGTCGCCCTTTAATCTTCGGCAGTTCGCCGAAAGCTTTCGGCAGAGCTATTTTTCCAGATACATCTTTGCGGCCATCTTGGCGAGCTTCCACATCTTGCCCCACTCGATGCGCCCTTCGGTTTCGCGCCCCGTGATTTTGTCGAGGATGAGCTTGCGGAAGTGCTTGCCTTCGCGGCGGAGCATGAACTCTTTGGCGTAGGGCTTGGCCGTGTCGAAGAAGCTGAACTCGGGGTCGGTGACGAGGCCGATGCCTTCGAGCGTCATCAGCGCGCGCATGATGTAAGTGAAGTTCGAGGGCAGACGGAAGGGGTAGTCGTACATCACTTCGGCCAGCTCGTAGGTCAGCTCTTTGAAGTTGACCTCGCCGAGCTTGAGGTTGATGTAGTGCTGGAAGAGGCTTTCGATGACGGGGAGCACCTGCGTCGGGTCGTAGCCGGGCTTGAGGAAGTTTAGGTTGAGCAAATCCTGCGCGAGCCCGCGCACGTCGCGCGAGACGACGTGGAAGAAGGCATCGACCATCAGCGATTGAAGCTGCGGCGTGATTTTGCCGGTCATGCCGAAATCGAAGAAAGCGAGGCGTCCGTCGTCCATGACGAGCAGGTTGCCCGGATGCGGGTCGGCGTGAAAGAAGCCGTCTTCGAGCAGTTGCTTGAGGTAAGTGCGAACGAGCAGACGGTTGACCTTGACCGCAGAGATGCGACGCGCGCGCAACGCTTCGAGGTCTGTGACCTTCGTGCCGCGTATGAACTCCATCGTGAGGACGCGCGAGGTGGTGTGCGCCCAGTGAATGCGCGGGACGTGGACGACTCTCCAGTCTTTGAAGTTGCGGCGGAAGCGGTCGGCGTGTCGCCCTTCCTGCGCGTAGTCCATCTCCTCGAAAATCGTCTCGCGGAACTCTCTAAGCATCCCTTCCCAGTCGGCGTTTTCGCTCACCTGCGGGTAACGCGCGAGGCGGCGCGTCAGTCGGCCGAGCACTTCGATGTCGAAGCTGACGGTCTCTTGCAGGTTGGGACGCTGAACTTTGACGGCGACCTCTTCGCCCGTGTGCAGACGCGCGCGATAGACCTGTCCGAGCGAGGCGGCGGCAATCGGCTCGGCGTCTATCTCGGCATAAACTTCGGAGAGGCTTCGCCCAAGCTCGCGCTCGATGCGCGCGTAAGCTTCGGAAGTGGGAAAGGGCGGAACCTGGTCTTGGAGCGTCGAAAGCTCTTTGATGTAGGCGAGCGGCAGGAGGTCTGCGCGCGTGCCGAGCGCCTGTCCAATCTTGATGAAGGTCGGGCCGAGCGCGATGAGATTTCGCTTGAGCCACGCGGCCTGATGCTCAAGCTGCGCCTCTTTCGTCGCCGAGCCCTCGACGCCTCGAAAGACGAAGTAGCGAACAAGGCGAGTAAGCTTGTCGAGCGCACGCCGGTCAACGTCACGCGACCATTCCTGAAAGAGCGCGATGCGCCCGCGCGCTCGCGCCTCTTCGCGCAGACGCGCCGCCATGCGCCGGATGAAATTGGCGCGCGCGTCGTAGTTATTGAGAGACAGGTAGAGAGAGAGCGTGCCGAGCACGCGGACAATCTGCGCCGCGCGCCACCAGCCGCGCCAGCCGAATTTCTGCTGAGACGCGCCTTCAATTCCGCTGCCCGCGTCCGAGTCGGCGGCAGTCGTCGCGGCTACGCTCGCCGCTCGCGGTCGGACGCGAGCCACGTTCGGTTGCAACGCCGCGTTGCGCTCTGCGGGCTGAGAGACGACGAGGGCGACTTCGCGCGCGCTTTCGCCGTCCGGCTTCGAGCCGCTGCCCGGCTGGGCGTTCGTGCCTGTCTCGCCGCCGATTCTCTTTCGTTCGGTTGCCGCCATAATCTCGAATATAAATTAAACCTGTCTCAATTCTGTTGCTACAAATCAAAGTTTCAGGTTTCAAGCTTGAAAGCCATCGACCGGGCTTTTAACTTGAAACCTGAAACTTGGAACCCGAAACTTCAGGCCACCGCGAGAGAGCGTCGCGCGCCGCTTCTCTCGAAATAGCTAGCGGCTCTGTCTGCGTCGAGCTTTATCTGCCTTTTCAATTCCTCGACGGAAGCGAAGCGTCGCTCGTCGCGCAGGCGTCGGAGAAAACGCACGCGGACGACATCGCCGTAGAGGTCGCCGCTCCAATTCATTACGTAAGTCTCGATGGAAGGTTCGCTCTGTTTCTCGAAGGTCGGGCGCGTGCCGATGTTGGTCACGCTGCGCCGCCAAGCGCCTTCAATCAAGGTCGCAGTCACGTAAACGCCGCGTCTGGGTATGACGCGGTTCTGCGGTTGGAGGTTGGCCGTCGGGAAGCCGATGGTGCGCCCGCGCTCCGCCCCGCGCACGACGCGCCCTTCCACTCCGTACGGACGCCCGAGCATACGCCGCGCGAGATTGACTCTTCCCTCCGACAGAAGCTCGCGCACGCGGCTTGAGCTGACGCGCCGACCGCGCAGGCGAACCTCCGGCACTTCGTCTGCGAAGAAGCCCAGACGCTCGCTCGCCTCGCGCAGCAGCTCGATGTTGCCCTCGCGGTCGCGCCCGAAGGCGAAGCCGCGCCCGAGATAGACCTCCTTCGCGTGCAGGCGGTCGCGCACCACGTCGCGCAGAAACTCTTCGGCGCGCACCTGCGCGAACTCACGCGTGAAGCGCACGACGATTGTCTGCTCGATGCCGAGCACGCCGAGGGCTTCGAGCTTCTGGTCGAAGGTTTGCAGAAGCGGCGGCGCAGATTCGGGATGAAGCACGGCGCGCGGGTGCGGGTCGAAAGTGACGACGGTCGGCACAGCCCCCGCAGCACGGGCGCGCTCGACCACCGTCCGCATAATCAACTGGTGGCCGAGATGCAGCCCGTCGAAGACGCCGAGCGTCAACACCGTCGGGCGCGCAATCTCCGCATTATCTGTTCCGTGAAAGAGACGCATAAAGAGAATGATGAATGCGGAATGATGAATGATGAATGAAAGACAAAATGTTTTCTGTTTTTAATTCATCATTCCGCATTCCGCATTCCGCATTGTATCTCCAGTCCGTCGTAGGCGAACTCGACGCCGGGGGGCAGGAGGGCGGAGTCGCGTGAGTGTTTGATGTCGTGCGCCATGTGCGTCAGGTAGGTTCGACGCGGGCGCAAGGTTTCGATGTAGGCGAGTGCGCGTTCGAGTGTCAGGTGCGTCGGGTGCGGGCGATGGACGCGCAGGCAGTCGAGGACGAGCACGTCGAGGCCGCGCATGGCCTCCAGAGTTTCGGACGGTATCTCGCTCAGGTCGGTGGCGTAGGCGAAATCGTTGAAGCGATAGGCGACGACGGGCAGACGCCCGTGAATCACTTCGAGCGGCAGCACGTGGAGGTCGGGCGAGAGACAGAAGGGCGCGCCCGCGACGACCGTATGCGCGACGACCTGCGGCAGCCCGCCGCCGATGTAAGTCGGCTCGAAGACGTACTGGAAGATGCGTCGGATGTCTTTCCAGGCGCGCTCGTTGGCGTAGACGCCGAGAGCGCCGTGTCGAAAGTTGAGCGGGCGGATGTCGTCGAGGCCGAAGATGTGGTCGGCGTGGCAGTGCGTGACGAGCACGGCGTCGAGCCGTTTCAGACGATGACGAAGCGCTTGCTGTCGAAAGTCCGAAGAGGTATCGACGATGACGCTCTGGCCGTCGTGCTCGACGAGCACGGAGACGCGCAGGCGTTTGTCGCGCGGGTCGTCCGACGTACACGTCTCGCATTCGCAGCCGATGGAAGGCACGCCCGTCGAAGTTCCCGTGCCGAGGATGGTCACTTTCATTGAAAGTCTGGAGTCTGGAGTCTGGAGTCTGAAGTCAAAACCAAAAGCATCTGTCTTTGACTTCAGACTCCAGACTCCAGACTTTTCTACCTTCCCCCGGTGATGTCGCTGCCGGAGAAGCCGCCGCCGCCGCGTCTGCCGCCTGCGCCGGGCGGGCGGACGGCGGGTCGCCCGCCTGAGAGGGCGACGTATTGCATGCGCAGCTCGGCGAGCAGTCCCTCGAAGATTTGTTCTTCCTGTGGGATGAGATTGCCTTTGGTTTTTTGTCTGAGCGTGCCGAGCAGGTCGATGCAGTGCTTGGCGAACGGAAGGTCTGTGTCGTGTGCGGGCATGTCGGGATGCTCGCTGATGCCGAGAGCCGCCGCCGCAGGCGAGGCAATGAACATCAGTAGATTGACGAAGGCGGTCGGGTCGGAGGCTGCCCCGGCGTCGGCTGCCGAAGCTTGCTCGCCGCCGCGAGTTTGACGAGCTTCGATGGGCGGCTCAGGGTAAGCGGCGCGCGGAGACGTATCGGCGGCGCGTGCGGAAGCGTCGCCGGTCGAAGCGGCGGAAGAGCTTGGGGGCGTCGCCTCGGAAGAGGCACCGCGCGTCGGCTCGTCCTCGCGCTCGACTTCGCGCGGCGTGCCGTCAGGATTGAAAAGACGACGGTCTTTGACTTTGAAAACAGGCTTTTCTTCACTCATCTCGACACCCAACCCCGCACGGCTTCGGAAGCATCCGCGAGCCGCGCTTTTTCAGTTTTAATGACAGCTTGATTTTCGGCTTCGATGGTAGCACCCACTCAGAACAGTCTCAAGCTCAAAGTTTCAAGTTTAAAGTTCGAAGCTTGAAGTCCGGCGGCTGCGATTGTCTTCCCCGTTCACCGACAGATTTGCGAAGAATTTCCGCTCCGAGAAGTTTCGACTTGAGACTTTAAACCTGAAACTTTAGACTGTTCGCATGCCTGCCACATTCGATGATTTGGTCGCGTTGATGGCGCGGCTGCGTTCGCCGGAGGGCTGTCCCTGGGACAGGGAGCAGACCTACGCGAGCCTCGCGCCGATGCTTTTGGAGGAAGCCTACGAAGCTTTCGAGGCGGTCGAGGCGGCGCGCGAGGGACGAGCCTCGGAGCTGCGCGACGAGCTTGGAGACATGCTCTTTCAGATTGTCTTCTACTCGCAGGTGGCGCACGAGCGCGGCGACTTCCATATCGACGACGTGACCGACTCGATTCACGCCAAGATGGTTCGACGCCACCCGCACGTCTTCGGCGAAGCAAGCGCAGAAGATTCCGAAGCGGTGCTTCGCAGTTGGGAAGCCATCAAGGCCGAAGAGAAACGCGCCGCCGCGAAAGACAAGAGTGCGGGAGACAAGAGCGACGCTACGGCGTCCGAGTCTTCCCTGCTCGACGGCGTCTCGACGAAAGCGCCCGCGCTCATGGAAGCTCACCAGCTCGCCACGAAAGCCGCGCGCGTCGGCTTCGACTGGCAGAGTGTCGAAGACATCTTCGACAAGCTTCACGAAGAGATAGACGAGCTGCGCGCCGCCATCAGAGAGCGGACGGAGGAAAAAGCCGCCGGGGCGAAAGACGCGCTCGCTCGTGAGGCCGTCGAGACGCGCGTGCGCGAAGAGCTTGGAGACGTGCTGTTCGCCGTCGCCAACATCGCGCGCCATCTCAAGGTCGAGCCCGAAGCCGCGCTGAAGCTGACGAACCGAAAGTTTCGACGCCGCTTTCGTCACATCGAACAGGGCTTGCGCTCGCGCGGTCGCGCTCTCGAAGAGGCGACGCTCGAAGAGATGGAAGCCCTCTGGCAGGAAGCGAAAAAGATAACCGACGATAGACCATAGACGATGGACGATGGACGGCGAGCGGAGTTTCGAGATTGACCGGCGGCGACGGACAATACTAAGCTTTTTCTTAGCAGGCCATCGTCGATGGTCTATCGTCCATCGTCCATTGTCCATCCATCACTTTTTAAGGAGTCACTCGCAAATGGCGCTGATTCGGTTCGTTAATAATTACGAAGACCTCTCGACGGACAGGGGCTACCAGTTCAAGTTCTTCTGCGACAAGTGCGGCAACGGTTTTCTGAGTCGCTACCAGACCTCGACGCTCGGCACTGCCGGGTCGCTTTTGCGTGCGGCGGGCGATTTTTTCGGCGGCTGGGCTAGCTCCGCAGGCAATTCGGCCTACGATATTCAACGCTCGGTCGGCGGCAAGGCGCACGACGCCGCGCTCGAAGCGGCGGTTGAAGAGGGCAAGCAGCATTTTCATCAATGCTCGCGCTGCGGCAAGTGGGTTTGTCCGGAGGTCTGCTGGAACGAGCAGGCGGGACAGTGCGAAGAGTGCGCGCCCGACTACCACGAAGAGTTCGCCGCTTCACACGCGCGCGCTAAAGCCGACGCAGCGCGCGAGCAACTGCATGAGCGCGCCCGCCAGACCGACTACGCCTCGAAGACGGACATGAGCGCCGACGCAACCGTCAAAGCTCCCGGTCGGCAGTCGCATTCAAAGGCTAACGCGTCGTCACCGGCGGCGAACGCTTCCGCCGCCTCATCCTGCGTTTCGTGCGGCACGGATGTCGGCACAGCGAAGTTTTGCCCTGAATGCGGGACGCCCGCCCGACCTGCGCGCCCGTCCTGCGCCGGCTGCGGACACCAGCCCGAAGGCACGCCGAAATTCTGCCCCGAATGCGGCGAAAAGATGAACAGCTAAAAAAGCGAAAGGGGAAAAGGGAAAGGGGTAAAGGGTAAAGGGAAAGACAAAGACGCTCAGCCGCCGCGCCTGCTGTTTTCCCTTTACCCTTTACCCCTTTCCCTTTTCCCCCAAAGGTTTTATCGCAGCTCTGCCATCTCGGATTCGAGGGCGCGGAGCGTGCGGTGAAGCATTTCGCGGTGGGCGGTGGCGGTGGCTCGCTCAAGCTGGGCGGAGGTGCGCGCGTGTGAAAGCTTGAGCGATTCGAGCCGCTCGCGGCGCGCGCGGACGGCGGGCGAGATTTCATACCTCGTCGCTTGCTCGGCGGCGCGCGTGTCCGTCTGTTCCATCTGGTCGGCGACCGATTTGCTCTCCCAACCTCTCGCCATAACTCTTGCTCTCCTCTTCGCAAACAACGGAAGCGAAAGGTCTGTCGGAAGTAACAGACCTTTCGCTCCGTGTCAGGTTAGCGAGGCGCTGGGCCTCAGTAGTTGTTGTTAATTTGAACCGAGCTGAGGATGCTCTGGAACGTCCTCTGGTAGTTGCGATAGTCGCTCTGCGGCGCGACGGCGATCATGTAGAAGATGTCGCCGCTACGCAGCATGGTCGTGACGACGGTGACGATTTCGGTCTGCCCCGTCAGAGGCGAGCGTCCGGCGAGCGTCGTGGCCAGACCGTTTCGACCGCCGACACTGGTGCGCTGGAAGCCGCTCTGCTGGCGCAGGTAGGTGTTGACCCGCAAGAGGTCTTGGATGTACTGCTGCGAAGCCTGTTGCAGATTGTTGCTCTGCTCGCGGTCGATGCCGAACATGACGCCGTGCGAAATCTCGCCCTGCTGGCTGTAAGCTCCTTCGGGAGCGTAGGTCGAGGAGTTCTGGCTGTTGGCAAGCTCGCGCCAGTTGTCAGGAATGTTCGCGCGGAAGAGGTCGTTGCCCGCCGTGCGATAACGTCCCGAAGGATAGGCGACGCGCTCGCCGCTCGGGTAGCCGGTGTTGGGATAACGGTTGTCCTGCGGGTAGCGCGAGTCCTGCTGCGGGTTACGCTGGCCGCTACGCGCAATCTCTTCCATCGTGCGCGCGCGAGGCATTCCGCGCAGACGCGCCTGCACCTGCTGGAAGGCGCGCGTGTCCTGCGTGGCGCTGTTCGGGTTGACTCTCAACATCGCCGCTTCCTGGCTGATGCGCTGGTAGCGATTGCCGGGATTCGGGTGGCTCGAAAGCCACTCGGGGCCGCCGCTTCCGCCGCCCTGCTGTTCGATGGTGCGAAACATGTTGGCGAGGTCGCGCGGGTCGTAACCGGCGCGAGCCATAATCTGCGCGCCGAGGATGTCGGCCTGCGTCTCATACTTGCGGCTGTACTTGAGCGCGCCCGCGCCGAAGCCTATCTGGCTGCCTGCGCCGATAACCTGACCGATGCCGCCGCCGATAACTGCGCCTGCAATCTGTCCGAGCACCGAGCCGATTTGATACTTCTGCGTTTCTGTGGCCTGCGCCGTCGCATGTCGAAGCGCGACGTGCGAAATCTCGTGCGCCATCACGCCCGCCATCTCGCCTTCCGAGCGCGCGGCTTCAATCATGCCTCGATTGACGTACATAGGGCCGCCCGGCAGAGCGAAGGCGTTGATGTCTCTGGCATCGACGACGCGGAAGCGATACTGAAACTCCGGATGCTGAAACTCTGCGGGGATGGCCGCGACGAGTCGCCGCCCTACATCTTCCACGTACTGCTCCGTATAACCGTCGCGCAGGATGGGCATTTGCTGTTCGACCTGCTGCGCGGCCTGCTGTCCGGCCTGTATGTCTTCTCTGATGTCGTATTTATTGCGCGGAACTTCTATTCTCGTCTGCGCCTGAAGCGACGCGAGCGGCATCGCCAAAAGAGCGACGGCCATCATCCAAGCCATCAATCCACGCGCGCGACGCTGGTTCGTATTAGTCATCTTTCCCTCCTCCAAAACCCTTTCCACAAAGAGCGCTTTTGAAACTTTTGCCAAAGACGAGAAGCGGCACGCCGCCTCGAAGTCTCTAAAATCTTCAGAGGGCGTGCCGCTTCCCTAACGGCTGCGATTGCGAGTCTCCCTCTGCTTCTGGTCTACCTTGCCGAAACCTGCCCGGTAGAGGCGCTCAAACACGGGAGAGAGTATCAATTCCCGCCACTCTCGAAGGCCAACTGCTCGCGTCGAATTGCGAGCAGCGTCGCTTCGGTGGCTCTCTATTAGATGACCCCTCGCACCCTTCGGTTGGCCTTCTATGGGCGGCGCAACCCGCGCCGACGGCTGCGACGCGTGCGAGGTGTCACGGTTTTCTTGCGAATCGGCGGCTTTTCGCCCGCCGACGTTCTTCCGTCCTCAACCGGCTCGGCGATGCTGACGGTCGTGCCCGCAGGCGGACGCGGAATCGAAACTGCAACAAAAGGCGACGTGATAACCTGCGTCGTAATATCTCCGGACGCAGGACGCCGCTCGTTGAGGAATACAGCAAGCACAGTGCCAACACGACGGATTTCTTCAATCGAGATGCTGTAGCCGCCCGTCGGCCTCTGCCCCTGATAGACGACGAGGACAGAGCGCGTATTGAAGTTGACTTCGGGCAAGGGTCTCTCGCCTCCGATGATACGCCACGCGCGCTGCCATTCCTCTGCGCTCGAAATCATCTGCGCCGTGCGCCCGCCCTCGTAGCCGCTCATCGTGCCCGTCGCCAGCACGGAGAAATCTATCTGCGAAAACTCGTTGACGGGAATCTCCGTCGAAGACGACGGCGACGATGCGCCTCGATTGTTGACTGATGAAGTGGATGCCCGACCGGCGTCGCCGAGAAGCGCCATGCGAGCGACACGCACAGGCGGCGAGCCGTAGCTCAGCAGGCGGTCGTGAAAATCGCCCAAGCGAAACGACGTGCCCATCTGCCTGCGCCACTCTTCGCGCAGCTTCAATATCTCCATCTTGCCGAGCGTGTAGACGAGATAGGTCGGATCCATCGTGCCGCGCCGCGCCTCGCGCTCGGCGTTGACTCTCTGCTGGTAGCCCTCGCGCATGAAGAACTCGACGCCCTCTTCGTAGCTCATGCCCTGCGTGTGCATACGCAGGCCGACGAGGTAGCGGCAGAGACGCAGCAGCGCGAGCTGTAGCTGCGCGAGCCTGAGTTTCGGATTGTTGCCGCCGAAACCTTCATCCAGCATCATCTGCTCGCAGTAGTGCGCCCAGCCTTCGATAAAGGAGGCCGAGCCGAGAGCGGCGCGCACGCGCGAAGGCGAGTTGCGCGCGGCGAGCAGTTGGTAATAGTGGCCGGGATAGACTTCGTGGATGGAGATAACGGGCAGGGCGTAGGCGTTGTAGAAGCTCAGGTGCTCCTGGGTGCGGCGCGCGTCCCACGCGGGGTCGGGCGGCGTGACGTAGTAGTAAGCCTCGGTCGCCACGCGCTCGAAAGCGCCGGGCGTGTCCATCGAAGCGAAGCTCGTGGAGCGCGCATACTCTGGCGTTTCGGCGACGGAGAGATTCTCGCTAGCGGGCGGCGTGAGAATCTCTTTGACGCGGACGAAGGCGCGGATGCGGTCAAGCTCGCGCCGGGTTTCGCCGACGAGGCCGTCAGCCGTCGGGTGTTCGCGCCCGAGAAGTTCCAAAGCCGAAAGGACGCCTCGACCCGGCGCAATCTCTTCGGCGAGGGCGCGCATTTCGTCCTGCGTGCGTCGAAGCTCTTTCTCGCCCTCGCGGATAAGCTGCGCGGGCGGCGTCTCGACCATCTCTTCGTAGAGGAGCTTGCGCCGGAAATTCTCCGTGCCGATGGAGAAGTCGCCCGTCGAGCGCGGCAGGAGGTCGCGCTCCAGCCATTCGATGAAGGAGCGAAGCGCGGCCAGCACGCTCTCGTTCGTCGCGTTGATTTCGGCGCGGCGCGACGCGCTCAGACGCCCGCCTCCGGCGCGCTCAATCATCTGCGGCACAACGCGCGCGAAATAGTCGAGGCTTCCGCGCGCCTGCTGAATGGCCGTCTCGGTGTAGATGCGCGGCGGAGCGTCGAGATTCGAGCGCGCTTCTTCGAGGAGGCGCGCAATCTGCCGCTCGCGCGCCAGAACGGCGTCGAGACGCTGCTCGGTCGGCGCGTAGTTGCGCTTGAGAATGTTGTCGATGCTCTCGGCTGCGATGCGATTGTAGACGTTCGGGTCGCGCTGCCAGGTTCTAATCTCTTCGAGTTCGAGAAGCTGCGCGCGAGCGTGCGATTGGAGGACGAGATAGTCGAAGCGCGCTTCCGTCGAGAGCATCCACTCGCGTATGCGCGAGAGGTCGGCGAGCGCGGCGTTCAAGCGACGGACTTCGCGCGCCACCGCGTCGCGGCTGCGCGATTCGAGCGCCGTGTCGTACTGGTGCAGCCCGAGCGCGGTGGCCGCCGACGGATTGAAGGCGAAGTAGCCCTTCAGATAGTCTTCGGCGATTGCCTGAAGGCGCGCGTTCTGGCCTGACGTGGGCGAAGAGCCGCGCGGGGTGCGCCCCTGCGTCGGCGTCGGGTTGACGCGGCGCAGGCGCGAGCGCAGTTGCGCCCGCGCAGATTCGCACGGCAGCCACACGGAGGCGACGAGCAGGGCAAACACAACGGTCGGCGCGAAAAGTTTCCTTCTCATGTAGAGCGAAGCATCTCCGAAAATAGAAAGGGAGAGCTTAACACAAAACGATGAACGCGGAACGCGGAACGCGGAATGAAAGCAAAAGCTTTTTGTTTTCAGTTCAGCGTTCAGCGTTCAGCGTTCATCGTTTCTCTTGTCTCGGCTCGAACTGGCGGTCGATTTTGCGTCTCAGCTCGTCGAGGGGTGCGATGCGGTGCTGTTCGCCGTTCCAGACGCGAATCATGGAGACGAGGAGGAAGATGAAGGCGGCCAGAGAGAAGAGCCAGCCGCCGAAGCTGCTGTCGGTGACGGTGCGGACGAGACCGAAGAAGAAGGAGACGGCGAGCATGGCGAGCTGCAAGGCGAGCCCCTGCGCGGCGTGGAAGCGCACGCGGTGCTCGCTGCGCGGGACGAAGAGCAGCTCGACCAGAGAGGCGACGATGCCGACGTAGAAGGGAGCGTAAGGCAGAACCATCGAGATGTTTTCCGGCAGACCCAAGCCCGCTACCTGTCGCTTGGAAGGCTTGGCGCTCTGCGCGCCGTAAGGCACCTGCGGAGGCTGCGCCGCGTGTGTGCCATGAGGCGGCGTCGGGTTCGCATACGGATTCTGGCTGGCCGGTGGCTGGTAGACTGGCGGCACGAAGACCGACGGATAAGAGGACGGCGGATAAGGCTCGTCTGCGGTGCGACGCGCGGCGTCGGTGAAAGGCTGCGTCGCGGGAGAAGGCGTCGGCATCTCGCCGAGTCTGCGCGTCGGGTCTTCCAATATCTCCTGCGGCGCGGGGATTCTCTCGGTCGGCTGAGAGATGGGCTCGGTCGGGCGCTCGCGCGACACGTCGCTGGTCGGCGCTGAAGTCGAGCCGCCCATCCTCTCTTGCGTCCGGCGCACGAAGTCCGGGTCGAGCGGGTCGGTGTCGTATTTGCTACGCTTCTCAGTCATCATTCACTTCCTCAATACGACCGGAGAGCCTTCGAGGTTCACCTCGTAAGCCTCAACTCTGCGACACGCGAAAGGAGGCCGCCTCTGAGCGCCCTTCGTGCATGTAGAAACGAAATGCTCTGAGCCTGGCTTCGTCTTCGTCTGTGAAGCCGATGATAAAATAGATGGCCGACGGATGATAGGCGAGCCGCACGTCGGTCTCGGAAGGCGCGGGCTCGCTTGAGTTCGGGTGCGAGTGGTAGATGCCGAGAAGCTCTTCGCCGCGCTCGCGCATCAACTTCTGCGCGTCTATCAAATCCTTTATCGAAGCGCTGTAGGCGCGCTCCGGCTCTTCCGAGACGTTCCGCAGCCGGTAGACGTTTCGCGCCTCGCCCTCGCGCCCACCGACGAGACCGCAGCACTCTTCGGGGCGAACCTCGCGCGCGTGCGCGTACATCTCTTCAACCTGCGCCTGCGAGATGCTGATGATATGGTCGATAAACGCTCGCTCCCTTTCGCACACGGCGACGCTTGCGGCGGACGACGACGATGCGCGCACGCTCTGCGCCTCCAGCGCTTACTCTCTGGCGATACGAATGCCCAGCTCTTTCAACTGCTGCTGGTCGATTTCGCCGGGCGCGTCAATCATCAAATCAGCCGCCGAGGCGGTCTTGGGGAATGCCATTACGTCGCGTATGTTCTCGGTTCCGGTGAGCGCCATCATCAGGCGCTCGATGCCGGAAGCGATGCCGCCGTGCGGCGGCGTGCCGTATTCGAGCGCGTCGAGGAAGAAACCGAAGCGTGCGCGCGCCTTCTCTTCGGTGATGCCGAGCGCGCGAAAGACGAGACGCTGTACGTCGCGCTGGTGAATACGAATCGAGCCGCCCGCGACCTCGATGCCGTTGACGACCGCGTCGTAAGCCTTCGCGCGAAGCCCGCCGAGCAAGTTCGTCTCGCCTCCCTCGACGGCGCGTCGAAAGAGCGGAAGGTCTTCGTCCAGAGGCGACGTGAACGGATGGTGCATCGCGTAGTAGCGCCCGTCGTCTTCGTGAAACTCGAACATCGGAAACTCAGTCACCCACAGAGGCTTGTAGACGCCCTCCGGTATCAGACGCTCGCGCCGCGCCACTTCGTTACGCAGAGCGCCGAGGCTGGCCGCGACCGTCTTCGCATTGCCCGCGACGACGAGCACCGCGTCGCCGCGCTCGGCCTCTGCGCTCGCAGCCATGCGGGCGATAGCCTCTTCGCCGAGCGCCTTCAGGAGCGATGACGAAACTTCGTCGCCGAGCTTTATCCAAGCGAGCGCGCCCGCGCCGTAGCGCTTCGCGTGCTCCTGAAGCTCGTCGAGGATTTTGCGCGAGTAGGCAGCGCCGCCACTGACCGTCAAGCCTTTCACTTCGCCGCCCGCTTCGAGCGTCGAGGCAAAGGGCGCGAACGTCGTCCCCTCTATCGACTGCGCGAGGTCTCTAAGTTCCATCTCGAAACGCAAATCGGGCTTGTCGCTTCCGTAGCGGCGCAGGGCTTCCGCGTAGGTTAGACGCGGAAACGGCACTTCGAGCTGAGCGCCCATCAGACGGAAGACTCTCAGGAGCAAGCCTTCTATCAACCTGTAGACCTGCTCGGTCGAGGCGAAGCTCAATTCAACGTCGAGCTGCGTAAACTCAGGCTGGCGGTCGGCTCTTAAATCTTCGTCGCGGAAGCAGCGCGCAATCTGGTAATACTTGTCGAAGCCCGCAATCATGCAGAGCTGTTTGAAGAGCTGCGGCGACTGCGGCAGCGCGTAGAACTTCCCCGCGTGCAGGCGCGACGGCACGACGTAATCGCGCGCGCCCTCGGGCGTCGATTTAATCAGAATCGGCGTCTCGATTTCGGTGAATCCCTGCTCGTCCATGTAGCGCCGAATCTCCGCGACGGCGCGATGCCTGAGGCGTATGTTCGACTGAAGCTGCGGGCGTCGCAAATCGAGGTAGCGATATTTCAGTCGCACGTCTTCGCTCGCCAGTGCGTCGGAGCTTGCGACTTCGAGCTGGAAGGGCGGCGTGCGCGCGTCGTTCAAAATCAGAAGCTCGCGCGCCTGCACTTCCACTTCGCCCGTCGTAATCTTCGGATTGCGCTGCCCCTCCTGCCTGAGCACCACCTCGCCCGTGACGGCGATGACGTATTCGCCGCGCACCTCCTTCGCTTTGGCGTGTGCGCCCGGCGCGGTCTCTTCGTTGAAGACGACCTGAGTGATGCCGTCTCTATCGCGCAAATCGAAGAACGTGAGGGGGCCGAAATCGCGCCGACGCGCGACCCAGCCCATCAACACCACCGTCTGCCCGACGTGCTCCGCGCGCAGCCCGCCGCAGGAATGCGTCCGCTCCAATTCTCCCAGGTTATCCAGCATGATAATGACTCTTCACTTTGTTCGACCGCTTACCTGACGCCGCGAACGGCATCGAAAATCTCTTCCGGCCTGCGAGCCCTCTCCGGGGGTTGAGACGAATCGTGAAATTCGTGAAGCCGAGCCGCGTCAGGGCGTAGCTCGTCGATAAAACTCTCGGAAGCGTCCGCGCGCCACTTCTGTTTTCGCCGACATAACTCAAGTCTGGAGTCTGGAGCCGAAACAGAAAGCATCTGTCTTCGACTCCGAGACTTCAAACTCCGGACTCTTGTCTGTATTGCTTCGTGTAGCCGATGTAGTTCTGCCAGTAAACGTCGAGGGCGGCGACCTCTTCGTCGGTCAGAGGGCGTTTGACGCGCGCGGGCACTCCCATGACGAGCGAGCGCGGCGGAACTTTCGTGCCGGGCGAGACGAGCGCCCCGGCGGCGACGATGGAGTAAGCGCCGATGCGCACGTCGTCCATCACGACCGAGCCCATGCCGATGAGGCAGCCGCGCTCGACGTAGCAGCCGTGCAGCGTGACGTTATGGCCGACCGTCACTTCGTCTTCGAGGATGGTGGCGTGCACTCCGTTCGAGACGTGGATGACCGTGCCGTCCTGAACGTTCGTGCGGTCGCCGATGCGTATGTAGAACACGTCGCCGCGCACGACGGCGTTGAACCAGACGGACGACTGCTCTCCGATGTGCACGTCGCCGATAATCTGCGCGCTCTCTTCGATGTAAGCGGTCGGGTGAATCTGCGGGTGCTTGCCCTGAAAAGGTCTAATCATTGCTCCTCATATCGAGGACGACTATAGCCTGCCCTCATGCCCTCAAGTGAAAGCGAAAACGGTAGCATGAGCCGCACGGCGGGGCAAGCGGAAGGCGCGGAGACAACGATTGGCCGGAGAAGCCGTCGCGGCGGCAGAATGAAAAAAGATGAGAGGGATGCTACTTCGAGATAGCATCCCTCTCAACTGTCTTCGGTCTGAACTGTAAGAGACTTACTTGCGCGTGCGCGTCTGTCCGGTGAGGGCGACTTTGCCGTTGGCCTTCGGGTCGGCGGATTGCATGTAGCGCCCGCCGATGGTGCGGACGTAGTTCTGCGTCTCGCGGTAGGGCGGGATGCGGTAGCCGTACTTCATCACCGCGCCCTCTCCGGCATTGTAGCCGGCGAGCACGAGGTCGATGCGACCGTTGAAGAGTTGGAGCAGGTCTTTGAGATAACGCGTGCCGCCCATGATGTTCTGCGCCGGGTCGTTCGCATTGGTGACGCCGTAGCGGGCAGCCGTGCCGGGCATCAACTGCATGAGTCCCTGCGCGCCCTTGTAGCTGAGGGCGTAGGAGTTGAAACGCGACTCCTGGTGCATGACGCAGTAGATGAGATAAGGGTCAACGCCGTAACGCTGGCCGTAGAAGCGAATCAGGTTGTCTATCCGCGCGTTGCCGGTAGACCACGCGCGCGGCGCAGGCATCGAAGCGAGAGCAGGATTTACTTTCGCCGTCTCTTCGACGGTGGGCGGCTTCAGGGCGGCGGCCAGAGCCAGCTCGGCCTGCGCCAACTGCGTGCGGACTTCCTCAACTTTTGTGCGCGCTTCGGCGACGGTCGTCTCGCTCGCTTCCATCTCACGACGCGCGATGAGGCCGTCGCGGTAAAGCTCTTTGAGCTTCTCGTGCTTCTCGGCGACGCGCTCGGCGCTCGTCTGGTAAGAGGTCAGAAGGGCTTGCAGGCTCGCCTTGTAGTCTTCGGTTGCCTTGATGAACTCTTTCCTGAACTCGGCGCGACGCTTCGCCTCATCCGTCTCTTCGGCGGCAACGGCGACCGCCTGCGGCTCAGCTTTGCTCCGAGCCGTCTTCTTCTGCGCCTCGGCCTGCCCCGAAGCCGCGAGCAGGAGGGCGAAAAATATGGAAGCTTTTAGGAGATTATTCTTCATTAAGTCGATTTCTTCAAAATTACCGTTCAGATTTCCCGCCGGCCTGAGCTAATACGTATTCACACGACCAGAAAGTTCCGGCAGAGGCGATTTACACCGCGAGAGCGCGCGAAACGCCGACCTTCTGTGCCCGCCGATTTATTTGAGCTGAAGAATGACAAACTTTGGTCGATGCTTTTGGTGAGTCGCTATATGGCTTTGTCAGGAGTTCTTTAAAGCTTTCTGCCAACTTGAAGATTCAGATGCGAAAAGGGGCGAAAAAGATGCCCGGAGGCGAGCTTTAGGGCGCTGCTTCAAGGGGCAGATTTTCGCGGTTTTGCTACGAGATTCAGGCGGTTTGGGAGCGGCTCTCAATCTTTTTCCGAAGGGTGAAAACGGTTCCGTTGTCGGGGCGTTTGTGCCAGCCGACTTCGGCCTGAATGATGATGGCGCGGGCGCGTATGTTGGCGAGGCCGCGACCGCCGCGCGCACGCTTGTTGTCGAGGTCGAAGCCGCGCCCGTCGTCTTCCAAGAGGAGCAGGAGGTTGTCTTCTTCGTCGAGGTCAACTTTAAGGCGAACTTGACTGGCGGCGGCGTGGCGACAGATGTTGCTGACGGCCTCCTGCACGATACGGTAAATCTGCATCTGCACGCCGGGCGAAAGTCGCAGGCGCTCTTCAAGCTCGTCGTCGCAGACGAACTCGTAGGTGAAACGGCAATCGGCGGGCAGATGCGCGACGCGCTCGGCGACAGCCCATTCGAGCGCGGCGGCGAAGCCGACGTTTTCGAGCACCGAAGGCGAGAGGTCTTCGCAGATGCGTCGAATCTCGTTCGAGATAGATTCGATTTCGGTGCGCAGACGCGCGGGTTCGATAGTTTCGTGCTGGTGGTCGCCGTTCGAGCCTGAAGGCGACGATGCTCCTGCGACTGCCGGAAGCTGGTCTGTGAGCAGGATGAGGCGACGCAGGTCTGCGAGCGTCTGGTCGTGCAGGTCGCGCGCGATGCGACGGCGCTCGGCCTCGGTTTCGTTGGCGAGTTGAAGACGCGCGGCGGCAAGCTGGCGGTTGGCCTCCATCAAAGCCTTGCCCGTGCGCGCGAGGCGCGCGTTTTGCACAGAGCCCCAGACGAGCGCGACGACGGCGAGCGAGAGAAGCACGGAGAGCGCGGTGGTCGTCCAGGGAAAGGGCGCGCGTGCGACGTGGAGGTCGAAGGCGAGCGGCGCGGAAGGGATGAGGTCGGCAGTATAGGCTCGCGCTTCGACGCGGTAGCGCCCGGCGCGCAAACTCTCGACTTGAAACTGCGCGTCGTGCGCCAGCTTGCGCTTGATGACGCGCCCCGCGTCGTCGTAGAGCAGGAAGGCATACTGAAACTGTTCGGGGAAGGTTCGGCTGCTGGTGGCGGCCACGTCGAGGACGAGGCTGTTCTGCGGGTATTCGAGACGCAAGCCCGCGCCCAATTCTTCCGGCTGGTGCGCGCGTGCGCCCGTGATGCGCGTCGCCCTCACGGCGGGAGAGAAGCGCCCCGGCTCGTAGCGCGAAACGCCGCGCGCCGTGCCTATCCATAGAGCCTCCGACGTGGCGGACGACGACTCCGCAAAACCGGCCGGAGCGATTGACGCCTCGCCGCTCGCGTCGCTTCGGTTCGCGTCGCTTCGACTTTCGCGCACGTGAAGAATCGAGAAAGCCTGTTGCGACGGCAAGCCCTGCTCCACGTCGAAACGCGCAACCATCACGCCGAACAGCTCGTCAACTGAAACCTTGAGCAGGCCGCCGCCCGCCGTCGCACACCAGGCTTGAGCCCGCGTTTGAGCGGCAGAGGCAGAAGACGACGCGGTTGAAGGAATATCGACGACGCTGCGCGCATCGACATCGGGCACGGCCTCGGTGAGTGTACCGGCGCGATAGAGATAGAGACCGCGCTCGGTGGCGAGCCAGAGACCTCTGTCCGGCGAGCCGCCGATTGAATTGATACTTCTCGTCTGTAAAGGCGCGAGCGCGGGGTCGGTTCTGACCTGCCCGCCGTCGTAGACGAAGACGCCCGCGCCAGCCGTGCCTATCCAGAGCAGCCCGCCCGCATCGTCGGCGTGGAGACTGAGGACGTTGCGCGCTTGCGAGGTAGTGGCGGCTGAAGCGTCGCCGCCCGCAGGCCAGACGAACGTCCGGCGCAGACGTTCTTCGGTTCTTTCCAGCCGCTCGACTCCGCGCCCGTAGGTCGCAATGTAGGTTGAGCCGCGAAAGCTTTCGATGGCGCGGACGCTACCGGCGACGGCTGGCTCGGTCGTCGGAGTTTTATCGCCGGGCGTCGTCCGCGCGGTCGAGAGTTTTTCGGTCGTCTCTACGGCGGGTGCGGGTCGAAGGCCGACGTAGAGGCCGCTCGACGCGCCGACGAGCAGCAAGCCTCCCGCGTCTTCTTCGATGGCATAGACCGTTTTATTTGAGAGAGCTTCGATACTGCGCCATGCGGCGGTCGTCGCGCTGGTCGGCTCGCGCACGAAGAGGCCGCGCGTCGTGCCCGCGAGCAGTCGTCCGCGCGAGGTTTGAAAGAGCGTGCGGACAGAGATGCCCGAAGCGGCGTCTTCGGAGAGCGATTCGTTCCTGAGCGCGTGCGGGTCGTAGCGACAGACGCCCCGGTCTGTGCCGAACCATGCGACGCCTTCGCGGTCGATGAAGATAGAATAGACGTGGTCGGAGCGCAGGCCGCCTTTTGTTCCGCCGAAGGTGAAATGCTCAAGGCGCGTGCGTCCGCGATAACGAAAGACGCCCTGCCCGTCCGTGCCGACGTAGAGATCGCCCTTCGAGTCGAACGAGAGCGCCTTGACCGTGCCGGTCGCTCCGGCGAGCACCTTTGCAGGGTGCTCAAGCGTCTCGTCGCTTTCGTAGAGGCCGCTGTCGCCGCCCGTCGTCTGCGCGCCGAACCAGATGCGACCCTGCGCGTCGCCGAGCGCAGCCTCGACGAAGTACGCGCGCGGACGACTGTAGACTTCTCTCACCGTGCCGCTCTCTTCGACGGCGAGGAAGCCGCGCCCGCGCGTGCCGACGAAGAGCGTCGAGCCCCTCTGCACGGCGCTCGTCACTTCGAGCGGCGCGCGCGTCTCTGCCTCCGACGCCGCGCGATTGTCCGTGCCGACGCCCAGCAGCAAACGGTCTCGAACGACGCGCGTCTCAAACACGTTCTCTTTCAAACGACAATAGAAAAGCTCGCCCGCGCTCGTCGCCAAGACGACGACCACGCCCGTCTCCGCCGCTTCTTCGACGATGTGGAGAGAAGTGACGGCCTTGCCCTCGGTCTCATCGATGCGACGATACTCGCCGCTGGAGAGACGCACTGCCGCGCCCGCGTCAGTGCCAATCCAGAGCGCGCCCTCGCGGTCGAACCTGAGCGCGAAGATGCGTCTTCCCGAGAGTCCTCCCTCAGCGATAGTCTGCGTGCGCCTGCCGTCGTAGCGCGCCAGCCCCGCGTCCGTGCCGAACCACATCACGCCTTCGCCGTCCTGAGCAATGGCGCGCACCCTGTCCGACGGCAGCCCGTGAAACAGAGTCACCGCGCCCCACTGGTGCAGATTCGTCGCCTGCGCCGACGCGCGGCTCTCGCTCACCTCGCCCGTCTCCTGAGCGACGGCGAATAGAAGCAAAAGAGGAAAGAGACAGAGGGGGAAAAGGGGAAAGGGGAAAGGGAAAAGGGAGAAACGGAAAAGGGAGAAACGGTTGAGCAGAGCGCCGCGCCTCTCCCCTTTACCCTTTCCCCCTTTCCCTTTTCCCCCGAAGATTTTCACGGTTTGGATTCCTCGACGAAGCGGCGGCGGTCGCGTTCTATCCATGAGTCAAGCTCTGCGGCGGCCTTCTCAAGCTCGTCGCTGTTGAGCAGACCGCGACGCAGAGCCTCGAAGAAGGCGCGGGTGCGCATGTTGTAGGCGAGCTTGTCGTAAGACTCGTGCGGCGTGCCTTCGGGCGTGGCGACGAACAGCTTTTCGTAGAGCGTGGCGAGGCGGCTCTCGACGCCGCGCAGAGACAAGCTGCACTTGCGGGCGATGGCCCAGTTCGAGAGTCCGAGCGCGAGATAGTAGAGGGCTTCTGCTTCAAACTCGGTGAGGAGAGGTCGCTTGAAAGAGTCTTTGAAGGCCGGGTCAATCATGTCGGCTCCGTCTTCGAGGACGGCAGCGACGAAGCGCAGGAAACGCGACTCGGGGTTGTTCTTGTGAATGAAGCCGTAGGCGGGCTGCGGCTCGACCGAGCGGACAATCTTGCGTATCTCGTTGATATAAATTTCGTGCGGAAACTGCGTCCAGAAGATGATGCGCGCCGAAGGGTACTCGCGCCAGATGGCGCGCGCCGCCTTGACGCCCGACAGGCGCGGCATCTGTATGTCGAAGACGCACAGCTCCGGCCTGTGCTCAAGCGCAAGCTGCATAGCCGCCTCGCCGTCAGCCGCCTCGATGACCGGCGAGTGCGCGGCGAACTCGCGCTCCAAAAGCTCGCGCAGGTAGCGCCTCTGCGCCACGTTGTCTTCAGCAATCAGAATCGACATACGAGCCATTATACAGAGGTCAGAGGTCGGAGGTCAGAGGTTAGTAAAAACCGAAGAAGGGGTTTCGGCTTTCGTTTCTGCTTTGGTCTTTGCTTTACGTCTTTGACTGACCTCTGACCTCTAACCTCTGACCTCTTCTTTTTCAATGTGGCTATCCACAGGCAGACGGGGCGGAGGACGCGCCGCGCGTGCGGAAGCTAACACGCCGCGTGGCTGAGCGCAGCCGCCTCGCGCCGTCTTCAGAAGCGGCGCAACATGAGCGACAGCACCGATTCAGATTCACAGATTGGAGAAGACGATGAAGCACATCACACCGGGAGCGGGACGCATCGCATGGCGGCTCGCGCTTATGTTCATCACTTTTCTGGCGGGCGCGTTTCTCGTCGCGCTGGTCTCTGCGCTCGGAGAAGCGTCCGTGCCCTCGACCGTCGAAGGAAAGGTTAGGCTCGTCGCGCCCGCGCCTGCGACGGCTGACTCTGAGATGCCGCCGCCTACACCTCCCGCACCGGAGACTTCGACTCCAGTGCCCGAGATTGCGCCTCTGGTCGTCTCGAAGAATCGACTGCTGTTGACCGACGCGGCATCGAGCAGGCTCTACATGCTCGACGGCGAGGGGCGCGTCGTCTGGCAATGGTCGGGAGAGAGTATCTCGGTCGAGCCTTTCATCATCAACCAGCCGGTCGTCGTCGGCGATACGATTCACGTCTTCGGCAGAGACATGATTCACGCCACGCTCGACGCCGCAACAGGTCGGCAGAGATCGGGCGGCGGCTCTTACGGTTCGGGAGAATTCACACAGGCGACGAAATACAAGGACGAGTTCTGCCTCGTCGTGCTCGACGTGAAAGGCAGGCACGAAAGCGCGGCGGGAACTTTTCTTCAGGTCTACAAAGGCCAGGAGATGTACTGGCAGGACGAGTTTCCGCGCGGCGCGCAACTGCGGCTCTGGCGCGGGAAGATTTACGCCGTGACGTTTGGCGCTGTCGGCGTCGAGATGAAAGAGATAGCCGAGCCGGAGATGGATACGGAAAAATGCTGCTGCTAGTCGGAGGCCGATTTTAGTCTGCGAAGGCGGCGGCGGATGAGAGGCTCGCCCTCGCGCCGCCCTCGTCCTCAACCTCTTCAGTCACGCCCTCCTCACAGCCCTCGCCTGAGCCCTCGTCCGCGCGCTCAAACTCTGAAAGCAGAGGTCAGAAACCAGTCAAAAGCCGAAGATTCGGTCTTCGCTTTCGTCTCTGCTTTGGTCTTCGCTTTGTGTCTTTCACTGCCCTCCGACCCCTGACCTCCGACCTCTCTCGTAGTTGTCGAAGGCGCGAGGTTAATGATAAAGTGCTGCCTTAAATAAAACCGCGTGCCCCATCGGTTAAACTCTCGAAGCGCCTTTGGTATTGCGTTAAAGCTACTCTCTCGACGCGTGATGCCCGTGCATCGCAAGTGAAGCATGTGCGGCGACGCAGGTCGAAAAGGTATCGGCTTGCGGGGCTCGTGTGAGATTGGGGCGGCGCGTCGCTTGATTCGGATGCGCCGGTTGATGTAAGAATCGGGGATACGAAATAATTCTTAATTTAATCGAACGCGGTTGCTTTCAGTAGGCGCCGCGTTTGTCAGAGAGGCGACGAAGACGGGGCTCCAGCCGCCGAAGGACGGCAGCGCCGACCGAGTCGATAATTTTTTGTGAGCACAGGTAAACAGGGAACAACTCAACCGCCGCTCTCGCGCGCCGAGCAGGAGACCGAAACGGCTGCCGAACGACTCAACGCGCAGATTGAAGCCGCGCGCGCGGCTGTGACTCTCCGCACCAGCGACAGCGTCGAAGAACTGGAAGCCTGCGCCGACCGCCTTGAGCGAGCCGCACGCGACCTCGCCGTCGCCCTGCGCGAGCTGGCCGAGCAGAGACAAAACAGCAAGGAGGAAGGATAAAGGCGGAAGGCGGAAAGTCTCTCAAGTGAGTTGAGTAATTTTCTTTTTCATCCTTCCGCCTTCCTACTTCCGACCTGCTTTTCTAAGGAGAATGTAATGACCGCCACCAAGCAGAGCATTACGCGCGAGATGGGACGTAAGCTCACCGATGTCGGGCTCGACATCTACGGCATCAAAGAGCCCGCCAACGTCTACTGGAATCTCAACACGCCTGAGCTTTACGAATTGATTGCCGCGCGCGGCGAGGGAATCTTCTCCAATCACGGCGCGCTCATCGTCGATACGGGCGAGCACACCGGACGCGCGGCCAAAGACAAAGCCATCGTGCGCGAGCCTTCCAGCGCCGACAAAGTTTTCTGGGGCGAGGTCAACAAGGAGTTTTCGCCGGAGAAGTTCAACCAGTTGCGCGACCGCATGATGGCCTCCACCGCCGGGCGCGACCTCTTCGTGCAGGACACCTACGCCGGAGCCGACCCGCGCTATCGTCTGCCCGTGCGTATCATCACGGAGCTGGCCTGGCACTCGCTCTTCGCGCGCACCATGTTCATCAACGACGGCCGTATCGACTCAGAGAGCCACAAGCCCGAGTTCACCATCATCAACCTGCCGAGCTTCAAGGCCGACCCCGAACGCGACGGCACGCGCTCGCCCACCTTCATTCTGATGGACTTCAGCCAGCGTCTCGTTCTCATCGGCGGCACGTCCTACGCGGGCGAAACCAAGAAGAGCGTCTTCACGATTCTCAACTACCTGCTCCCGCAGCGCGACGTGATGTCGATGCACTGCTCGGCGAACGTCGGCCAACGGGGCGACGTGGCTATCTTCTTCGGCCTTTCGGGAACGGGCAAGACCACTCTTTCGGCAGACCCCGAACGTCGTCTCATCGGCGACGACGAGCACGGCTGGTCGGACGACGGAGTCTTCAACTTCGAGGGCGGCTGCTACGCCAAAGTCATCAAGCTCTCGCCCGAAGCCGAGCCCGACATCTATCGCACGACGCGCATGTTCGGCACTGTCCTTGAGAACGTCGCCTACGACCCCGAAACCCGCGCGCTCGATTTGAACGACGCCTCCAAGACCGAGAACACGCGCGCCGCCTATCCTCTCACGAGCATCCCGAACATCGTCCCCGAAGGCTACGGCGGACACCCGCAGAACATCATCATGCTCACGGCCGACGCTTTCGGCGTGTTGCCGCCGGTCGCGCGCCTCAGCCCCGAGCAGGCCATGTATCATTTCCTCTCCGGCTACACGGCCAAAGTCGCGGGCACCGAGCGCGGCGTGACCGAGCCGCAGGCGACCTTCTCGACCTGCTTCGGCGCTCCCTTCATGGTGCTGCATCCGGGCGTCTACGCCGACCTGCTCGGCAGGAAGATGTCCGAGCACAAGTCCAACTGCTGGCTCGTCAACACCGGCTGGTCTGGCGGCCCCTACGGCGAAGGCCAGCGCATGAAGATTTCCTACACGCGCGCCATGATTCGCGCCATCCTGACGGGCACGCTCGCGCAGGTGGAGACGAAAGCCGACCCGATTTTCGGTCTCGCCGTGCCCGTCTCCTGTCCCGACGTGCCCTCGGAAGTGCTCACGCCCCGCAACACCTGGCGTGACAAAGAGGCATACGACCTCAAAGCGCGCGACCTCGCCCGACGCTTCAACGAGAACTTCGAGAAATACGCCGAGGGAGTCTCGGAAGCCGTCCGCGCCGTCGCGCCCGCAGCCGACTAGCACGAGCAAAACATCTCCAAGACGGACGAAAGGGCGACGCTGCTTCGGAAGCGTCGCCCTTTTGCTATTCACGCGCCGTCGGCGCTTCGGAAATCTGCTCTAAGCGAAGACGGCGCGGCTCGCATAGATGAAGAGCAGGATGGCCGTCAGCCAGCCAACGACCTCGACCAATCGTTTCATAAAACTTCTCCTACGCGAGACCGACACGATTTCGCCTTCAGCATTCACTTCAAACTCCGGATGCGCTCGAAATCCGCGCCCGCATTCGCTAATCGACGGCCAGAGCGCGCGTGTTCTTCATGCGCCGGATAATCTCTTTCGAGATGTCTTCGGCGGCGACGAGGTCGTTGATAGCCACCACCTTGCCGTTGACGACCACGATGCTCGTCTCCGGGTCTTCGATGCTGAAGATGTAGTTGAGCATACGCTGATGGACGCTCAGCACGAGGTCGGCCTTATCTCTGTCCTTCACGATGGAGAGCTTCCACTGCTGAAACTCCGGATGCTTGCCGAGCTTGTATTCGAGATACTTCGAGTCGATGCGCTCGCTCGGCTCGATGTATATCGTGCGAGCCGCGCGCAGGATGCTCACCGCATCCGTCTCCACCGTTTTGTCGCGCGATGCATCGCGCTGGCGGCCTTTGCCGACCGATTCCGAGTAGCCCCGCGAGTCTTCGTCCTGCCGCGTCGCCGCCTTCTGCGCCCACGCGCCCGACGCACCCACCGACGCGAGCAAGACCAAAGCAGCCGCCGCGCGAATGCCTTTCAAAAATCTACGCATCTCTAATCTCCTCCTTCGCAAAGAAAGCTTCCCTCTCCCGAATCTTCACCTAAACAAATCACATGCCAGCCTCCGCACGGCCATAAATCAGCACAGACTAATCGTGCCGCAAAAAACACCCGTCACACGTCGTTGTCAACTGAAAGAATTTTGCGGCGAGCAGCGTTGCCGGGTGCAGAACGGCGAGCTACCGAAAAGAAGAGCCTCGGAGCAGCGCGTTTGAGGTCAGCAGCGGGATTCGTCAGTTCTTGTCGCCGCCCCGGTGCTTTTTGAGCGCCTCTTCGTAGACCTCGTATGTGCCGCGCGCGGCTCTCTCCCACGTAAACAGAGACGCACGCTTCAGGCCGCCCGCCCTGAGCGATCTTCGGGCGGCCTCATCGGCGAGCAATTCCGTGATGGCCCGCGCGAGCGCCTTGTAGTCCGTCGGATGAACAAGGCGCGCGGCGTCGCCCACCATCTCCGAGATGGCCGGCGTGTCAGACGTAATGACCGGCGCTCCACAGGCCATGGCTTCTAAAGGGGGTAGTCCGGCGCCCTCGTACAGCGCCGGGAAGACCATGAGTCCGCACGACGAGTACAAAGCACGCAGGTCACTGTCGGAAATATATCCCGTCATGTGCAGCCTGTCGCCCAGGGCCGCCGATTCTATATACGCGAACAGTTTGTCGGTCAACCAGCCTCTCTTGCCCGCGATCACCAACTGCGGGCGGAGCGGCGTCTCGCTTAGCACTTCCTCGAAGGCACGCACGATGGTCAGGATGTTTTTCCGAGGCTCGATGGTACCGACGTAAAGTATGAAGTTATCCTCAACGCGCAACCGCGCGCGCACCTCTGCGGACTGTTCGGGAGGCAGCGGGCGGAATGAGCTTCGCGGCGCCTCGGGGACAACCACGACCTTGTCAGCCGGGGCACGCAGATGTTCACAGATCTCCCGCTTGACGCTCCGCGTCGGGGCGATGATCATTGTGGCCGCGCGCGTCATGAGCGGGAGCCTGCGCCTCGCCCGGCGTACGCGACGCGCCTCGTGCGTTTCCGAATAGAGCAAAAGCGAGAGGTCGTGAACCGTGAGCACCGAAGGACACCCCCCCCAGAGAGGCACATCGTAGTTCGTGCCGTGAAAGAGGTCGAGTGAGTGCGTCCTTATATAGAGCGGGAGTCCGACGGCCCACCAGTGCCGCGTGATGCGATTGACCCTTTCCTGAATTAAACTTAAATTCGCGGGCTGAGGGTCGAGACCCGCGAGGGCCGACTCGTTAAAAGGTAAGTGTGACAGAAGATCGAACCTGTCATCCGGAGCGGCGAGGGCTAGGTGGTGTGCGAGCTCGAAAGTGTAGTGGCCAACCCCGGTCTTCACCTCTGCCAGGGGAATTCCGTCTATTCCTATTCTCATTTAAACCAAGCTCTTAACTCGTTCGGGTGAGTATATGTTCGCGGAGTCGGCGTAGTATCATCTCCGAGTGACCGGCCGCACAACTCTATTGTATTAACTATCTTTGTGTCAAAATTTCCGTCCGAGGAGCCATAGCCAGGCGCGGCGTAATCCCGGGAAGCGAAGCTCGTCGCCCGGGCGGCAACACGAGAAGGGGGAACGACATTCGTTGCACATTGCAATCGACGCCCACTCCATAGGCACGGGGTTGGGCGGTAACGAGACGTACGCGGCGAACCTCATCGAGGCGCTGGCTGAGATAGACACGAAGAATCGTTACACGCTGTACGTGACGAAGCGCGAGGCCGTCGAGCGATACGCCGGTCGCTGGCCGCACGTCTCGCTCCGCCGCACGCTGCCGCACACGCCCATCGTGCGCATCCCGCTCACGCTCACGGCCGAACTGCGCCGCCGCCCCGTAGACATCCTCCACGTGCAATACACGGCCCCCCCATACGCGCCCTGTCATGTCGTAGCGATGATTCACGACCTCTCGTTCGAGCACCTACCGGAAACGTTCAAGCGCCGTAGCTGGGTGCAGATGAGACTCACCGTGCGGCGCACGGCGCGCTACGCCGCGCACGTACTCACCGACTCCGACTACTCTCGTGAGGATATTCTGCGCACGTACAACCTGCCGCCCGGGCGAGTCACGGCGACGCCGCTCGCCGCCTCGTCGAACTTCAAACCTGTCGAAGACGCAGACCAGGTCAGGCGCACGCTCAGAAAGTACGGCGTTGAGGGCGAGTACATCCTCGCTGTCGGCTCCATCCAGCCACGCAAGAACATCCCACGCCTTATCAACGCCTACGCTTCCCTATTCGGCAGCTCGACAGCCCCAATGCCGAAGCTGGTCATCGCGGGCAAGCGCGCTTGGCTTTATGAGGAGACGCTTCGTGCGGCCAGCATGAGCGCCGCGCGCGACCACATAATCTTCACCGGCTACGTGCCCGAGGCAGACCTACCTTCGCTTTACACTGCCGCACTCTGCTTCGTCTACCCGTCTTACTTCGAGGGCTTTGGGATCCCGCCGCTTGAGGCGATGCGCTGCGGCACGCCTGTCATTACTAGCAACCAGACGTGCTTTCCAGAAGTCATCGGTGACGCTGGCGTGATGGTTGATACGCTAGACGAGCAGGCCATCGCCGGCGCTATCCTGCGGGTGCTCGCGGAGCCCGAGTTGCGCGCGAGCCTCCGCGACAAGGGGCTCAAGCACGCCCTCAAGTATGACTGGCGCGAGACGGCGCGGGCAACCATCGCCATCTACGAGCGCGTGATGGCGGTCAGCCGGCGAAAGGGGTAAGCACGCACCTGGGCCCACCTTGCCCGCGCTCAAGGCACCCGCGATTACCGCCGGATTACATCTAGCGGCAGCAGAAAAGGAGCGAAGCGATGTCAGCCTACGTACCACCAGTCCCCTCGGAGGAGCACAGCGACTCGGACTCGGCGCGCCGCATTGCGGTAGTAGACGGCGACGTGACGATAGACTGCCACATCGCCAGTCAGCGCTCGCCGGACTACCCGTCGCTTTGGCACATCGGGAATGAGAAAGTCCCGTTCGCTATGCGCGAAGGCGGGGCTGCGTTGCTCGGGGAGTTGATTGGCGGCGTCGCCCGGAGGGTCGGACGAAATCAGGCGGCCGGGAACGGGTGGGAGGTCATCGCGCGACATGTGCCGAACGGGAGCCACGAGAATTTCCCGCGCCTCTACAGTGTGTGGCACCAATATGAGCGCTCGCCGGACGAAAGCAAAGGCCGGGAGGCGGATTCCAAGGTCTGGCGCATCAGCCATTTTCTCGGCAGCCAGCCCGCAGCCGACTCGCGGACACCTCCCCCTCTACAGGCGGGGGAGAGGCCGAGCCTGGTCGTGCTGGACGACAAGGGCCACGGCCTTCGTGACGATGCAGAATGGTGGGGCCGGTACGCCTCCGCTTCGCTGAAGGGTTCGTGGTTTCTTATCCGCAGCGGCCGTCCTCTACTCAGGGAGCGGATGTGGGAAGAGCTTCTGAAGAACCACTGCTCACGTCTCATCGCTGTGACGACGGTCGACGATATACGCCAGAGCGAGGTATTCGTCAGCCGCCAACTCTCGTGGGAGCGAACTACCCAAGACCTTTATTCGGAGGTTCTGCAAAATCAAGCACTGTCGCAGTTCAAAGACTGCGCGTTCATCGTAGTCTGCTTCACCGCCTCGGCCGCCGTCCTGTTCGAGAATGGCGGCGGGACTGCCCCGCGCGAGGCGGCTGCCCAGCCCCCCGCCCTCAACTGCTGGTTGGTATACGACCCCAGGTCGCTGGAAGAAGAGGATTGGCGCGACTCGCGCAGCGGGCGCGTCCAGGGCTTCACATATTGCATCATGGGAGCTATCGCGAGTGCGCTCTTCCAGTGCCTCCCCGCCGAGTCGCCGACGCCGGCGCTACTAACGCAAGCCATCAAGAGCGGCCTCGACGCATCGCGGAGTCTGTACCGGGACGGCTTCAGCATGCTGAAGCCGCCGACGGGCAGCGAGGGGATCGCTTTCCCGACCGACCGCGTGCTCGACAAGATAACCGGAACTCCAACCGGGACATGGGGGGTCGTTCAGGTGCCGCAGTTCGACCCGGCAGGCGGGTCTGGGGTTAATGAGGGCTGGACGATTCTCGCCGAGCAGGCGAAACAGAATCAACTCAGCCTGTACGAGCTGGCCAAACAGGTCGCAACGAAAGGCGTTGACGTGCTCGTGAAAGAGATGCCGGTCTACCATTTGGGCAAGCTGCTGGTGGCCGACCGCCGAGAGATCGAGGGTTACAGGAGCATACGTCGGCTCTTGAACGAGTACGCGGCGCAGAGGCCCGACGGCGGCGCGGGCTCGCGCCCCCTCTCGATAGGCGTCTTCGGCCCGCCGGGCTCCGGCAAATCCTTCGGCATTAAGCAACTCGCTGAGAACGCCTTCAAGGGCATCAAGTTCAAGCCCCTGACGTTCAACTTGTCGCAGCTCACCAACCCGGACGACCTCCGCGGCGCGTTCCATCAAATCCGCGACGAGGCCCTGCGCGGTAAGCTCCCGCTGGTTTTCTGGGACGAGTTTGACAGTACGCTGAACCGCCAGCCCCTAGGTTGGCTGCGCTACTTCCTAGCCCCCATGCAGGACGGCCTCTTTCAGGAAGGGCAGGTCACGCACGCCATCGGGCGCGCGGTCTTTATCTTTGCCGGCGGGACCGAGTACACGATGAAGGGCTTTCAGGAAAAGTACGCGAGGCCGGAGGACGAGGTCGCGAAGAGGCGCAAAGTCCCGGACTTCATCAGCCGCCTCCGGGGCTACCTGAACATAAGGGGTCTCGATCCCTTACCCAACGCCGTGGAGGATCCGCTCTACGTCATTAGAAGGGCGATCATCCTGAACGGGCAGCTCAATGAACACGCGCCGCGCTCGATCGTCGAGCGGGTCGCGGACGGGCGCAAGCTGTTCAACCTCGACGAAGGCGTGCTGCGCGCCCTGCTGACCGTCAGCGAGTACCGGCACGGCGCACGCTCCATGGAGGCTGTCATCTCTATGAGCATCCTTTCGGGGCGTAACCGCTTTGAGCGCTCATCCCTCCCGCCTACGGCTCAACTAGACCTTCACGTGCCCGCCGAGGAGTTCAACAGGTTGTTGTGGGACGACCCGGCGTCGCACGCGCCGTGAACTGCTTAAACCGAATGCCGCGCGCGAAGGTAAGCTTAATCGCGCGCGCCGGATTTGCTATACTCTGCCCATGGAGACCTCATGGAGCGACGGGGTTCTGATGCGCTCTTGCACGGCGGTCGTCTTCTGCGGCGGGCGAGCGACCCGGCTACAGAGTCAACTATCAGGCAGGGCCAAAGCCCTCGTCACACTCGACCGGAACCCCTACCTGTACGGGCTCCTTAATCAGCTCCACGACGCGGGCCTGAAAGAAGTCATCCTCTGCGTCTCCCCCTTCACGGAGGACATTATCGAAGACGTGCGCGGCGGTAGGGCGTTTGGACTTGAAATCCGCTACAGCCTCGACACGGGCCTCCACGAAAATGCTTCAGCCCTGTGGCACTGCCACGCCCGGCTGCGCACGCCCCTCGCCCTATGCATAAACGGGGACACGATTGTTGATGTGGATTTCAGGCAGCTTTTGCGCGCCCACATCCGGAGCGGGGCGGCCTGTACCCTCGTGGCAAGTGACCGCATGGATCAGCCCCACCCCGGGGCAGTCGAGGTCGATGCGGGCGGCAAAGTCATAGACTTGCACGAGTGGGCACAGGACCGGCAGGTGGAAGTCCGCGCCTATCGGTCATCAAGGTTTTACACGAACAGCGGCGTTTACGTCTTTAACGTGGCGGCCCTTGGTAGCCGGTGCGCGCCCGAGGACAGAACCGGCAAGATTGAGCAGGGGTTGCTTAGGAGCTTGGCCAAAAGCGGCGGCCTCTTTGCCTTCAGCAACGGGAGCAGGTACTTACTTGACCTCGGCACTCCGCACCGGCTGTCTACTGCCCGATCCCAACTCAGTTCGATTTCCCAATTTTTCACCGTTTAAGTGCACTGCCCTCTCAGCGCGTCGTTGCCCCTCAGGATACCTTATGTACCTATCTCAAGAGCAGGTGAGGTTCTTCAGGCACTGCGGCTTCTTCCAGTTAAGCGAGGCCATCCCTCTGCACCTGGTGGAGCGCATGCGTGAAGTGATAGAGACTCAGGCGGAGGCCGGGGTCGGGCCACTGAGGCGCAACGAAGCGAGCTGCGTCACCAGGCTCGATAACATCATTGATAGAGACCCCGTCTTCATGCAGGTTTTCACTTCCGACGCGCTCCTCCAGCCGTTAAAGTCTCTCTTGGGCCCTAACATCGAGTTAGTGCTGAACCGGCATAATCACGCGACCTTCAACAGAAGCGGCGAGGCGTCTACCCGGTTGCACCGCGACGTGCTGCAATGGTCAAGGGCGGTCGTCACGGTCATCGTGTATCTCGACACTTCCACCGTGGAAACTGGTTGCACTCGCGTCGTCCCAGGCTCACAGTTCCTGCCCTACGTCGGGACGCCGAATAACGGCGGCACGTGGATGGACGAACACTCGGTGTTTGCAGACCTCATCAATCAAGCGGTTCCCATCCCTATGCCTAAAGGGGGCATGCTTCTACTCGACAGCTTAGTCTTCCACACCGCCAGCCCGAACTGCACCACATCCACCCGACTCAGCGTTTGCTGCGCTTACCATAGCGTGGACGAATTGTCCGGCGTGGCAACGGACCCTAAAAAATTATTGGTATGTGGTGAAAGATTATACCGTGGCAATGACAGCAACCTCGAATATACGAAACGAAATCAAATCTGAAATGGGACTAATCAGGTAAAAATCTACATCGTAAACTGGTTGGATTTTTAACTGATACTTTCTTTAACGACTGGAAGCATAGGTTTGCCAGGCGTTATTGGAAGCATGTCTTTGCCGCTGACGGTCTATAAGCCTTTTATTTTCGATAGTAGTTACAACTCATGCCTTTCCGATTGGAAGCATCCTATTGCCGAAAGTTCAAATTGGAAGCGACAGCTTGCCGAAAGTACAATTATCCAGAATCAGAAATCAGCAGGACCACATCTGAGACCATCAGGGGGCTCCACCTTGCTAAGCATTTGAGGCTCTTTCGACACGGAGGGCACGGGGGAGAATCAGATTCTCCCCCGTGCCCTCCAAACAGCTCCCACTGCTGCCCGCTCATCTACATACGGGCGGAACGAGTCTGAAACCGGGTATCTTCAAGATGCTGTCAATAGATTGGTCTGAAAAGCGGCCACACTCCTGATGGACGACGAAATGAGTATTAGCACTCGGTGTAAATGCCGTTGAATTGATACTTCATACCGCCGTGCTGTAGCAGTGCTCTCCGGAAGTAGACGGACTACTGCATCGGCCCCACTTCTGGTAATAAAATCCTGTACGCGCTGAGCACCCTCTGGGAGCATGAAACTCATGAGCCTCTATGAGTTGTGTCTTTATTTCCCGCATTTAAATAACAGCGGAACTCTCTAGCACCAATTATAGTGCAAGGATACTATGCATTCGGACTAATATTAAGCTAGGCGAAGACTGGCGATATTTTGAGCCCGTTTTGTGAGGCCAAGCTCTAACTCTGAGGCAGGTAACAATCTAAGATTCCGTAAGGGGAGCAGCCAGATTGAGGGAGGGTTAGTGGGCTTAAACTATTAGGAGCGGGCGTAACAGAACAGACCATTTCTGTAATTTAGTTAGAGCCCATAACATCAATCAGGACATCCTTGCGCGAGGCTGTCCCGCCATGTTCTGTGATCCCATCTCAGCGTCCCACTTAGGGAACGGACTTGCCACAAATGGTATTGCCCCAAAATTCGGCTCTGCTCCTTCGGATCTAAAAAGAACCGTAGGCCGCCGTCGTATGCAAACTCGTATATGCCGTTCATCCCCCTTAGTGTTTCCTTCTCTTTAGCCAGCTTCTGAAACTCCACCTTTATGGTCTCACGCGTTACCTTATCACCCACGTCCGAAATCGTATTCATCGCAATCAATAGAGCATCATGCCCGTACGCGAAAAAAGATGGGATGTCTGCCACCTCATGCGGAATGTTATCCATAAAATCTCGCGCCTCGCCATAAGGGAAGGAACCCCATACACATCTTGCACTTTCTTTAGCCTCATCAATAAGGTTTGATGTGGTGCTGCCGTCGCTGAGGACAACTATAGGCTTCGTCTTAGGAAGTCGAAGGTCACGACGTACTTTGTCCAATGCCGCGAGCAGCTTCGTAGCTTTGTCCGTCATTCCGAAAAACAGAATGACGTCTGCGCTCGACGCCCCTGCAAGGTTTTGGGTTAATGGCTGCTCCAAATCGCCAGCCTTGAACACTTCAACATCACGACTTTGAATGGTGCATCTCGTACGCTTGTCTGCCCCTAAGACGTTTCTAAATTGCTCCAACAGATTGTCAGAGTATTCTTTATTCTCGCCGTCGAGGAAAACCACAAGTCTACACGGATTGGTGCCGAACGTGTCCCCGAGGGCGTTGACCACTTGAACGGCTTGCTGATCGTTAGAAGGCGGAAGGCGGAGGACGGGCGCGCTCCATTGATTTTTATTAGCTGCGGTGAGGGTAGTGCTAGTTGTTGCCACTAAGATGACCGACAACCCACAGTTGGAGTAAATCGGCAAGGCCGGCTTAGCGACACTGCTCTCAACGAAACCCATTACTAGAACGTAGCCCGGGTCGGCGCAAATTTTTCTCGCAATGTCTTGGCTGATGGCGACGTTGCCCGCATCATCGAAGTAGTCGATCTTTAGCGAGGATCCCTCAACCTTGCCTATGCGTTCTTTTAACTGCGCCGTCTTAATGCCATTCAGGATGTAATTCCACGTAGCTTTTTCGCTACCTGTTTCGGGGCCTACGACAGCAATTTTGTAGACTTGAGTAGGAGAGGGAGAAGGAGAATAGACATACCGTCTTATGGCTCCAATTATGAGCGTAATAACGGTTACGACTGTGGCGACGGTCGCCAGTCCCGTAAAAATTATGTATTTTAACTTCTTGCGCGCCTCAACTTTATTTCCAGCACGCCGGTATTCTTTGTACTGCTTAATATCTTCTACGAAGTCGTGTAATACAGACAATGCCCACCTCCTAGCTCGGGAAGAGGTCGAGGAGCAAGCAGGCTTGTCCACCCGCTTGTGCTAGGCATCGTGGTGACTGCCGTGAGCGGTATTATACTTCGCTACTTCTTCTCTTGACCTTCCTTCTTTTTAGTTGCCACCACGAAGACATTCTCCTGGCCGACAGGCAATATAATCGGCCCGCTTCGGCGGGTGTCGCTTGCCTTTGTCTTAACAAATTTGCCGTGAGCCGTGTCTTGAGTGGAGGGGTCCTTCTTACTTGTCATAATTAACCTCCGAAGAGAGCCGTCGGATTACTGCCGTGGGAGTTAAACAACCCTATTTACAATGAAATTCCAAGAGCCGCGCTCTCAGCCTCGAGCGGCCCGCAGATGTTACTGGAAACTGATAGTCCTTTCAAGAAAATGGCTGCCGTTTCGAGTTCTTTTCCCCTACGGTCTAGCTTATCGATAGTTGTGAGATCGCCGAGCGTTTCAATGACAGACTTGGCTATATGGATGGGGGTAATGTTCTTCTCCTCCCATAACGACTCTAAGGTTTCAGGGTAGCAGAAATACAAGGTAAAGAGGCAATGAATTACTTGCATGAAATCTTTCCACTCCCTTTTGGGAACATATCGAGAGTGGAATGGGAAAAGTTCCGGGAACTTATCGGCGTAAGCATTAGTCTCGACCACGTCAGGCACGTCGAGTAACAAACGTGGCCTCAGATTGTCGGCCACTAATTGGGCCGAAACCGACGATTGCGATGCGGTGCCGTTATACAAAGTCAGTGTGTTCAGCCGTACCATCGCGCCGCAGTTTCGAGCCCCTAATGCCGCCTTGAGAACTTCTTCAGTGTCAACTCCACAAGGGTGTGAGGGCGGACTTAGCATGAAGGCGCAGGTAGGTAATATACCCGCTTCCATACATTCGTTCAGCTTAGTTTCTAGGGCAGTAAAGCTTCGCAAGAAGCCTTTACGGAAGGATCTCTGTGATGTCATGCCCACAGCATCAATTCCCGTAAAGACCGACGTGCAACCCGCCCGTGCCATCCAAGTTATGACGTCGGTATTCATCTGCGGGAATGTTGCATAACAATTCCACGTTAGCCCTAGGCGAGCGGTTTCTAACTCTCGACAGAACTGAATGGCAATGGATATGTCGTTTAGGAAATTATCTTCTACGAAGGAGACATGTTCGACACCTAAATTCCTCAGTAGTCGGAGTTCTTCGATCCTTTTATCGATCTCGAAATGCTGTACTCTGCCGTAATGAACCGGGCTGTAACAGAAAGCGCACTTAAATCTGCATCCGCGGCCACCTTCAAAGTCGCAAATCCTTTGCGTATTCAATTCAAAGTATGTCTGGAGATCTACAAGACTATAATCTGGGAATTGTAAGGCGCTCGAACCTTCGTCATTTACACCCCTCGTAAAAGGTATGATCCGGCTCCGAGTTTCGGCTGAAGGTGCTTTCGCATTTTTTTTGGCTAATTGCTTAATTAGATCCTTAAACGAATCCTCGCCTTCTCCTTGAATAACAACATCCACCCATGGGAAGTCGCTTAGCAAGCGAGGGGCAATACTAGAAAAATGAGTTCCACCGAAAACAGTTACCGCGTTAGGTTTCTCTTTTTTGAGCGCCTCTGCAAGCCGTAAGCAGACATGAGAATCGACTGCCATGGAAGTGAAGCCGTAAATGTCCGAATCCTTTTCCAGCAGTAAGTCTAAGGCAGATTGATAGAAATAGTTGCTTTGAAGCTTTTCATCAGTGTGCCAGAGAAGATTGAAATCAACGATACTCACATCTGCGCCTACATGGCGTGCACCCGTGCCGAGTCTTAACAAACCAAGTGGGGGGCTCAGCTCACTGATGTCATATGAGGATCTAGGTGGATTAACGAGAGTGATTTTCATAATACTTACCAAAGTGTACGTTTTCAAAAGACTATTTTATTACATTGGACTCAACAAACAACCTTTATTATTATGCAACTGTGAGCCCTCCGCCAGAATGGCGGAGGGCTCATGCCAACCTGCCGGCATTTTCAACTTATGCGCAAACCAACATTCTGTAGGATCGCGCAAATGTTGAAATTCCCCTAACGAATCAATAGCTTACGCGCGCTCTTCACTCATATATTGAAAAGGTTTTTGCACATAAAGTGCAAAAACCTCGCAGTTTTCGCACGTATGTTGAAATTTACGAAGCCACTAAACAGCCCCCATAGAGGGACCTGTTAGGACACGGGCTTAAAGCCCTGTTAGATGTCCGTCGTCTGGCTGCCGCTGGCGGCATAGCAAATAGCTGGCGGGGTGGCTACATCATCAAAATCGAAATCAAATTGGTCCAGCACCTGAACGTCGAAGGCGTGGTAGTGGAGTTGGAAATCACTCAGGTGAAGTCTTCCGAGTTCCTCCTGATCGCACTTGAAGCAGCGGTTCTGGAAGAGCACTTCGAACGTCTCGCCTGCCGGTGCGACAAGCGACTCGGGCGGCTTATCTCCTATATTCAAGAATGCCTCACCTCGGGGCAAGGTGGCGATTCTCACCCCGGTGATCGCAGCCACCGCTCCAAATTTCTTGTTATCCGCGTCCACCTTGGTGCGGAAGTAATGGACATTACTCAATTTCCTGGAATAGAACTCACCGATGTTGATGTGCATCACGGGCTTCAGCACACCCCGGATCAGTGGCAATTTTGTGTTGTGCATCTCAAGATTCTCCAGGTCGAGAATCCATTTGAAGTACTCCTCATTTGATTGGTCGCGCGTAAATCGATTAAGAACCTGCTCGTGCCCTTTTCGCGTAACGCTCGGAGACACAACGCCGGGCACGTTAAGGTCGATGTCGATGCGACGCGCCTCGGCGTGGGACAGAGAGTGTTCGAAAACCGGTTTCACCACATCGGGAATAGAGGGGTTTCTTCGCCTACCTTTAATAATTATCTCGTGCTGCTGGGCCGTGGTTAAGAATCCGACCCGGCATTCGCCAGCGGGGTCATTAACGGCCGGTTTCCCGCCCGTGTTAAAGCACAAGAAGAATAGTCCGTCAAATATGAGGTCGACCGCCGGCGCCGGCGCGGCGTTGGCTGTTTGCTCGCTCTGCTGTTCGCTCACGGTTATCTCTCCTTGTCTACATATCGGCGTATCCACCGATGAGGTTGAAGGAAGCCCAGTAGTACGGCTGCCGGTATAGCTGCCGCGGTCCGTTCAGCATGTCCAGTTGTGCGCGCTGTAGCGCCTCGATGGTCGTGTACCCCTTGCGCTTCCGGTACCTGTGGAAGTTGACCATCAGTTCCGCCGTAGCGTCCGAGTCAACCGTCCACAAGCTTGCAACCACGAGTGGGACACCGCGGGCCAGGAATGGGCGAGCCAAGCTCATCATCCCCTCGCCGCGAAACGAAGGGCCGCTCCCCGTCTGGCAGGCGGAAAGCACGACCAGCCTCGCGCGCGGGAGAGCCAGCTCGTACATCTCTGAAGCTTGTAGCACCCCGTCGTTCGAGTCGATCTGTGGGAGCGACCCTGACCCTTTTGCCAATAGCAACTTTGAACGCAGGGGAGACCGCTCATCTGTAATGGCGTGAGAAGCCAAATGTATTACATCCGCTTTCTCCATTTCACCCGCCACCATTCCCTTGGTAGCCTCTTTCTCGACGAATACCAGCCGCGAGTTATAGAAATCGGCTATCTTGTTTACCTCTGCGGCAGACGAGGGCAGCTCGGGAAAGTCGTGATACTCTCGTCGGTCAAAAGTGGGATTGCCAACGCCAAGCAGCATCTCCTCGGACGCCCGCCCTTTTTCCCCCGCGGCGCGAGTACAGGCCAGAAAAATGTTAGAGCTTGGGGACATGGCGAGGAGATGATCCTGAATCATGTACCTCTCAGAGAGAGGTGAGATAAGTGCGCCAAACGGCACATATACAAGAATCTTGTCGGGAACTACGTAGACCTGCTTATCTCTATCAAGGAATGGCTCAACCGGGGTAATCAAAATACTGTAAAGGTCTTTAGCCGCCTGTAATGTCTTTGCTTCCTCGCGGCTTCGCGTGGACTGTAAGTAGTCTTCAATCTTTTCCTTGAGTTGATGTGCTGCTATTTCGGTTGCCGCGGTCTGAAAACCTCGTTTCGAGACAACCCAGATTAAGACCCGGCTCTCCAGCACCGCGTACTGTAGTATCTGCACCTGCTCCGGCAGGTGGCTCTGGAGTTCTGCTAGGCCGAGGGGTTGTGAGTCGCCCAAGGTGATCAATTCCGGGCCGTAGCTTTCGTGGGATACCTGCGGGCTGGCGCGCGTCAGAGTCAGTAGGGATCTAGCCTGGCTACGTTCTAAGTATTCAAACGCCCGGGCGCGGTCGCCTACGACTGAATACTCGAAATCTACGGCAACGTCGAAGACCTCATGTTCGAGATCGAAGAAGTTGTTTCTATAACTCTCCTCCGCAAACTTGGAACGATACTCTTCATAGAGGCTCACGGTGACGTTAAGCTCTTCTTGGGCCGCCGGTATGTCATGGGCAGCGATAAGTGAGAGAAGTTTCCCTTTGCGTGCTTGGTAAACGAAGGCCGGCAGGTTGAGCTTGTCGTAAAGATCAATGCAGGAGTTGAAGCTGGAGATCGCCTTATCCAGCTCCCCGGCCTGCCTGTACAAGTTGCCCAGATGCAAAGACGCGTAGGCGATCATATGCTGAGCGAAAGGTTCGCCGGAATGAGATTCCACCGCCTTAATAGCCTGCTGGATGTTTCTGAAAGCCTCGTCGTAATTCGGCAATTTCCCGTACATGACGCCTAAACGTACGAAAGAGAGAGACACTATCGATGGCTCTTGAAGTTCCAGAGCTAACTGTAGGGCGACTTTTTGATAATCGGCGGCGGCAGCATTGAGGCCGAGAGAACTAAGAGTCCAGGCAACTTCGTTATACGTCACCCATCTCTGCTTGGCCTCCATCGAGCTGAAGTCGGAAGCCAGCAACAGTCGGGCATTACTGAGAGAGTGCTGACGGTTGCCGAGGTAGAGATGATTCTGCATGAGGGAGGATAAGGCCGAAATTTTGCCATAGGTTTCTGAGGTCTGCTCTGCTATTTCCCAAGACCGCAGGCTGTACTTTACGGCTTTTGAGAAGTCACTCAGCAGTGCTTCGTGATACGCCAAGCCGTTAAGCGATCTCACAATCAGCCACCTATAGTTCTCCCTCTCGTAGGTGTCTACCAAATTCTGAAACAGCAGCGCGCTCCGGTCTTTGTCATTAAGTTGCTGGTGGCAGACAGCGACCCAGTACTCTGCAAGCCTGGATTCCGGTTCATCCCCTACTCTGTCGAATAATTGTTTGGCCTCATTATGTGATTTCAGCGCCGAGGCGAATTGAGCCGAAGCGAGCTGCTCTTGACCCAATTCCATCAAGTGCCGCGCACTGATAAGTGCCGCAGCCTGCTCGCGCGTGATGGACCGGTAGAATTGCGCGAGCGCAGAAGCATATAGATCGCCCGCCCGTTGCTCCTTCATCGCTCCGATGTACTGCAATATCCGGTGTCTGTCTATGGCCTCACCACGCTGGCCCTTCGCGGTTATATTCAGGTAGTCATCAACTAATCTTTCGACGATGTAATTCCCCACCCGCCCGCTACTGAGAGTGATATTTCGCCAAGCTCCCTCGTCATCCTTGGCATGATAGTCGTCGAGGAATTTGCGATACAGCTCCTCCTTATTCTCAGAAGTTTTATTTCTCCCCTCTTCGAGCCGCCTGAGATTTTGTCTCGCCTCGTCCGCCCACTCGGAGTTCTGATCCTTCTCAAGATACCTCCGCCAATCGTCCTCGGCCCGCTGGGGTAATACCATTTGCTCGTAAAGCAATGCACGATTAAAGAGCGCTTCGAGCAGAGAATCATTCAGTTCGAGGGCCTTGTTAAGATGGTCTAGACTTTGAGCGAACTCCTCCACCACCTCACCTTGCCCGCCTTCAGAGGCGCGGCTTTTACCTTTTTCTAATAAGGCAGCACCTAAATCGCTGTGAACCCGTGCGTTTCGCGGTTCAAGACTCAGCGCAGCGTTAAATTGATCTATCGCCCTGTCGAATTGGCGCTCGGCGAGGTAGTACTTGCCCAGCGCATGATGTGAATCGGCGCTCGGGCTTTCGGCTGCGTTGAGGAGCGATCTTGCAGCACGGTCGCGCGAGACGTAATCAATAGTCTCCTGCGCGCCGCGTTGCCGGAACGCGGGCGCATACTTAAAACCTGAGAGGCGCGCCTCGATGGGCCTTTCTTTGTTGAAGGCCACCTGAAGGGCATCTAATCCCCTATTAACTTCAGACTGGTAAATGAAGGCGCGCCAGATACCCAGACCGAGCGCGAAGAGTACAGTGGCGGCTATGGGCAGGTAGAATCTGTAGAATGTTCTTGCCCAACGCAGTTCGGCCTTCCGCTTCTTCAACGCCAGCGCGAAATCGAGCTTGTCCTGCCGCGCCTGGGATTTGAGGAAATACTCTTCAAACTGCTTGAGTTCAGCCGCCGACAATTTGCCGTCCACATACTCGTCTATTAGTTCGTCGGCAATGATGTCTGACTCCTCGGAAAAGTCGGGGTCAGTCAGCAGGCGCAGCTCTACCTGTTCCTCATCGGCCTCAGCGAGTTGGCCGAGCAGGTATTGCCTCAGTCGTTTGTGATCGTCTTGGACTATGAGTGACGCTCCTTGCTGGTAACATCTACCACGTGTCGCCTCTTTAATAATGCTCTCAAGGAGGTTTTTTGTTTTACCGCGAGATTCTTAGCACATTGCAGGACGCACTTTTCCAGATCGCGCCGGATATGGTGCGCACGCGTCCGCAGGGCGCCTACACTTATCTCCAACTCCTCAGCCATACGTCGGTGACACTCAACTTTATCTTTCCCCTCATACAGGTAGTAATCCAGTATCAGTTCGCGTCTCCGAGCGGGCAGCGGTTCAAGACACTCAAGTAGGCAGTCGTATTTATCGCTCGTTTTAGCTGGCCGGGTGATGCGTTCGGGGATTTCATCGGTTGCGATCTCTTTCCGCCGTCCAGCCTCCCTAATAATGTTGCGGGCTACCCCATGAAAATACCGCTCTTTCTCTCCTACATACTCGTCCTTGATTTCCGGCAACTTGCGGATGACACGATCAATTGTCATGTCAGCCAAGTCTTCAGCGTCGTTAAAGCCTTTGGAAACGAAAATTCTTATTAACCCGGCGCGGATGACTTCGTATCGCCGGCCCGCGGCTTCACGATCCGAGTCTAGCCAAGCTAATAAATTATTGAATGGTGGCTCTTCTGAGCTAATCGATTATCTCCTTATTCATATGTGACCTGATCGGTGCAATTCATGGGAAAGGTGAGCGGCCAATGCAGAGCAAATTATCCCAATGTATCTTACATTGCAAGAGTTTGCTGATGTAGCAGACGATAGCTAAAGCTGCTGTTCGATGCATGCCGCCTTGCGGTTCTCGCGTATAAACCGTTTTCTTTCCTCTCATCTCTATTACTGACTGCACCACCCGATCAAAATAATTACTTTCCTCCCGACACGTTTTTGCCATTGGAAGGCATAGGAAGTCAGGAGCAGCCAAGGCGGGGTCTTACCGCCGGAGCGCATAGTGCTGGCCTTCGGCTTGCCTGAAGGTATAGGCGATGGCTTCGCTCCAACGAAGCTAGGCTGCAAGGCATGCCAGCTAGATGTCTGGCTGGCACAACATAGCGAATGCCACGCCTTTCGGGAGGAATCAATGAGATTAATCCGTGTCCTATCCATGTGTGTTTTGATCGCCTTGTACGGCACGCCACTACCCGCCCGGGCGAATGATCTACCCAAACTCTTTGTCCTACCGGATGGCCAAGTAACTGAAGCCTACCGCGTGAGCATCGAGAAAGTCCTCATTGAAAGATACGGCTTGAAGTTAGAGACTGGGCGGCGCACCGCTCTCTTCAAATGGTCTTTTGCCGACGGGGAGATACCACCGGGACTCATTATGCGTCCCAGCGGTACCCTCGCGGGAATGCCCAGAGCACCCCGCGACGAGCCTTATCAATTCAGAGTCAAGGTCACGGACGCCTCGGCCGCGGGCGGTGTATTAATCTTGTCCTTGAGTCTGAAGGTGGATGCCCCGCGCATTCGCTTATCAAGGGTAGAAAGGCCGAGGCTCGTGCCGGTCAACAAAGAGGCGCCCGCGGCAGATGCCGCACCGCGCGCGGCGACATCGCGTTCGTCTCAGGGGCTTCCGGTACTGAACTTTTTCGTCCCGCCACAGGGTACCCCAGCCGCGCAGCATTCGATCGGGCAGCCGGACACTGCACAGGCAGAGGTGACGACGGCGCTGGCCGAAGGCCCGTTCGGGGGCCGGTTTGAAAACGTGAACATGAGCACCGCGCCCGACGCCGCTTCGAATGACGAAAGCGCCCCGGTTGCTCCCGCGCAGGCGGTGGCGACGTGCGCCGATGCCCCCCAGAAACCGGCGGGGCAGTTGTTCATCATCGACGCCCGCGACGGGGATACGATCGGCAAGCAAGAGTTCAAAAAAGACGAGACGGTCAACGTCGTCGTCGCCAACAAGAACCCGTACCTCTACAAGTACACCTTCAACTCCAACACCCGCGGCGTCGAGGAGACCGCGCTCGGCAAGTTCCTGCCCCTACTGGGGGGTGTCATCACAGACCTGACGGCTGAAAGTGGCGCCGTGGAGACTAAGGCGAACGCTAACCCCAGGGGTAATAACATCGCCGGAGGAGGCAATCCCACATGCACTGGCGCGTTTACGATTGCACTTGAGGCGCTTAAAGCCGAGAGAGACCAAGCTGTCCAAACCAGCAGTTCCATCGCCAGCGACATCAATAAGCTCGGCAACGACAACAAAGCCCGCAAGGACAAGTATGACCCGCTGCGGAAGGTGCTGCTGGAGGCTCATCACACCGACACCGAACTCTACTGCACCTCGAAAACGCTGCTTAACGTGCCGGATCCTGGTGCCAACCCTAATGAGATAGAGGGCCTGAAGAAGAAGGTGGAGGCACTCAGAGTCCTAGCGCGCTCGTTCCAGGTGCGCGCCGATCTGCTTGAGCGGACATACCCGGCCTGCGTCGATCCAAAAGAAATAAGTAGCATTAAGGTGGCCACTGAAGGCTTCCTTGCGCTGGCCGACAAGTACGACAAGTCCCTCAAGACTATCGGCGACGAGTTGAAGAAAATGGACGACATCAAGGAGACCGTGGAGAAGGTGAGCAGCGACCCGCGGAACTTCATGGAGACCCACGAGTTCGGCCCGTACAGGCAGACGAAGGAGGTCACGCTCAGTCTGCAAAGAACCAGCCTCGCGGAGGAGAACGCTAAGGCTCAGGATTTGGTCAAGGCCGACTCCATCGTCCTGAAATTCGGCGAGGCGCCTTTCTTCTCCATCTCCGGCGGGCTGGTCTTTTCTCCCCTGCGCAAGCGGGAGTTCATCCGGGTGCAGGGCTTCGAGCGTGACTTACAGGGCAACTTGGTGCTCAACGACGGCAAGCCCAACCTGACCACCATCGTTGGCCTGAAAGAAGACTCTTCGTCGCGCATCGCCCCGCTCGTGATGCTCAACGGCCGCTTGCCGCACAGCCAGATGGGGCCCATCGACGGGTGGCACATCTCGTTGGGCATCACGGCTAAGAACGACAACAAGGGAACGGATGTCGAATACCTGGTTGGGCCGTCCGTGAGCATGCTCGAAGACAAGCTGTTCCTGACTGTCGGCGGTTACGCCGGGAGACAGCAGAAGCTCGGGGGCAACCTCTTCGAGGGGGCCGCCATCCCGACCGCCGTTGACGAGCTACCAATAGAGAAGAACTATCGGTGGCACGTCGGGTTCGCCCTGACTTACAAGTTGCCTTTCGGGAGCAAGTGAGAGACTGAGCTGGCGGCGGCGAGTGCCACCACCACCTACTGCCCCGCCCAGCATCGGCGGGAGCGCCGACGTGAAGTGCGCTCCCGCCGATGCCGAGCGTCTTTAAAAGTAGTCGGAGCAACTCCAGCCGCCGTGGGTAACATTCTCATGACCAGTTTGCTACTTCTCTTCCTATCACTGTTCGTCCCCGCAGCGACGGCCAGCCGTGCGCACGCAGAGAATCTACTGGGCCACGCATCCGGGAATCGGCCACGGACAGGATTCAATCTTCCGGCCGCGGCTGGGGCTACCCCCGGCCGGATCACGGTTGAAGATTTCGAGATTACACAGTCCGTACAGGACATGCAGCACAGGGTGCCCATCGTCGCGGGTAAGACGACCGTGGTGAGGGTCTATCTGAGCTATGAGTCGGACAAGTGCGTCGCGGTCAGGGGCGTGCTAAGCCTGACGTTACCCGGCGGTGAGACGAAGCAGTTCAACTCGTTCCAGAGCGTCGAGGTGAACCCCGCGCTCAACGGCGACGTTCCACGCAAACGGAGGGACGCTGGCGCGAGCCTAAATTTTCGGATACCGGATTCCGAGATAGTTCTTCCCGCGGGCCAAACGACGGGCAAACTTCGTGCGCAGCTATCGCTGATCGAATACGACCCGGCGGGGCCGCGAACCTGCCAGAACATCGCGATGACGGCAGAGGCTCTCGCCTGTGACAACTGCTTATCCAAGTTCAGAGAAGTTGATGTGATCGATTCGCCGACCTTGAGAATCCGGCTTGTCGGGCTCGATTACGTGGGAGGCGACTCCGGCGCCGTACATACGCCCACCACGCAGGATGTCTCGCTTACCAAGTCATGGCTCGCCAGAGCCTATCCGGTTGCACGAGCGAAGCTTCTCTTTGTCCCTGGGTACAGCACTATCGATGCTGTTATCAGCCCGAACTTCAGATACGCCTGCAACGACGCAAACTCCTACCTCGTAGACCTACGCGGCACGGAGATAGCCAACCGGCTGGCTACGCTTTCTACCCGCTATTTTGGATTAGTTTCTGACAAGGGGGGCTTTATGGAAGGTTGTTCGAGTCAACCGCCCGGCGCGGTTATGTTCCCGCCAGCCGTCGCTTCAGGCCCGACAGGCTCACCTGCGCAGTATGAGGATTATCAGTGGGACACCGACGATTCGTATGCGGACTTTTACACAGGGCACGAGCTGGCACACACGATGGGTCGAAAGCATCCAGGGTTTTGCAACGACAACACGAATGATGATAAGGAGTATGAGTTTCAGGGCGGGAAACTCTCGAACCAAGATGAAGAGTTTATCGGCTTCGATGTCGGCGACTATGAGCTCACCCCGTCGCTGCCAATGAGGGCACTGCCCGGCACCGAGTGGACGGACGTGATGACCTACTGCGCCAAGCGATGGCTCAGCTCTTACACCTACAACGCAATTCTCTCCCGGCTCCTGACGGAGAACAGGCTCGACCCCACGCCCGCCCCCACGCCGCCCCCCCTTCCCGTACCGCTGTCCGAGGGCTTCAAAGCTACTTCGACCGCCACGGCGCAATCCATGATGATCACCAGCGGTCTCGCGGAAGAGACGAGCAAGGCGTCGCAAGACGACGGTCTGGACAGAGGGGACTTCATTCAGGTGGTTGCGACCGTCAACCTGGATAAGCTCGAAGGCCGCATCACCAGCGCGCGCCGCCGCTCCATCACGACCGGCGCGAACGTCGCGGTTAAAAGGGCCGGGCACCCGATCATGATTCGCCTGAGAGACAAGGACGATAAGCCCTTGGGCCAGTTTTTCGTCCGGCCCTATGAGACAAACGTGGAGCCAGAACGGCCTGATCTGAATATAGCTGAGATGGAAGGCGAGCGCGAGGCGCTGCCCGCGAGCCAGCCGCCTTCGGAAGCGCCCGCGGGTTCGTCCGGCCTCATTGACGCGATCATCCCTTACATAACCGGAGCGGCTAAGATAGAACTGATTCTCTTCAAAAAGGAGGGCGAGACTGAGATTGAATCGGCAGCGGATACTTACATCGTCGGCAAACGGCCGCCGCAGACTGGGAAACTGCGTCTGACAGGTCTGAACCTCATCAATTCAGTAAACGTGATCGCCCCGGCGACAAAAGATGCCACTATCTTAGTCTCATGGGAAAGTAAAGTTATAGAAGGACAACAGGTGGCCTATAAAGTCGAGGTGAGTTCCGACGAAGATGCAGGCTGGCAAACGCTGGCCGCGGGTCTAACAAGGCCAAACTATGAAATCGCTCTGGAGCAACTTCCGAAAGGCACGACATCATTCAGGATAAGGGTGACTGCAAGCGACGGCTTCAATAGCACCACTGTCACGAGTAAAAGGGTATCTCTGCCGTGATAGACACTTAAGGATGCTATGTTTCAGAGGTCGCAGCGACATAATGCCAATTCTCAGACTCTTATCTAAAAGTGGATTAGTGGGAACTAGCTTGCTGGCGGAGTTCACGGAGGCACACATAAATTGTATTGATGCTCACAGTGTAACCCTCCTTCAACAATTGACGGTGTAGCCTAGCACCGGTTATTGGTTGGTTTCTCGTCTTAGCGCTCCACTGAATGGTCGTGCGCGACGTGCGGCGAGTCGTGGGTACCGGTTATTGGTTGGTTTCTCGTCTTAGCGCTCCACCTTTTAATAAGTTGCCTGAGCCGAGACTCTATCTTATTCCTAACCGGCTGCCGCTTAGGCCCAGCCGGTCTGCCATAGCGAGAAGCTCCGCCCTCGTTAGCACGTTTTCCTTTAAAGGCTTCTCTTTCTGCATGAAACCTTTCAACATCAGTTCTTAGGTACAAATTGTGACCAAAGCCGTCAACATTCGGCCCTGATATGGGTTTAAGTTCGCCAGCTACAGTCAACTTATGGATACACGACTCATTGGTTTTGCAAATAGCTGCGACTTTAGAAGCAGTGATTGTTTGTTCTGTAAGATTAATAATTTCTTCCACGTCTTCCAACGAAAAGTAACACTCGCTACGCCGTTTCCCATTGAGGACTGGTTTCAGGCGACCTGTCCGAACATACTTTATATAAAAATTATCAGGTCGGGCGTGGGTCATTTTAGCTGCGACTAAAAATGACACCAGCACTGGTTCTAGTCGGCGCTGCACTACTTTCATGAGCGTGTTCTGGAAGCATAAGTTGGCAGAGGGCTATTGGAAGCATAAGCTGGCAGTCACTGACAACTTATGTTTCCAGTTGTATTGTAAACAAATTCAGAGCTTTGGCAGGGTGACGCCGTGTTGGCGTTGGTATTTGCCGCCGCGATCTTTGTAGGAGGTTTCGCAGGGTTGGTCTGACTCGAAGAAGATGACTTGGGCGACGCCTTCGTTGGCGTAGATTTTGGCGGGCAGAGGGGTGGTGTTGGAGAATTCGAGGGTGACGTAGCCTTCCCATTCGGGCTCGAAGGGGGTGACGTTGACGATGATGCCGCAGCGCGCGTAGGTGCTCTTGCCGACGCAGATGGTGAGGACGTTGCGGGGGATGCGGAAGTATTCGATGGTGCGGGCGAGGGCGAAGCTGTTGGGGGGGACGATGACGTGGTCGCCCCGAATGTCCACGAAGTTTTTGGAGTCGAAATCTTTGGGGTCAACGATGGTGCTGTTGATGTTGGTGAAGAGCTTGAATTCGTCGGCGCAGCGAATGTCGTAGCCGTAGCTCGAAGTGCCGTAGGAGATGACGCGCCGGCCTTCGACCTCTTTGACCTGATGAGGCTCGAAGGGCTCGATCATGCCGAACTCGGAGGCCATATGGCGAATCCATGTGTCTGATTTAACGGCCATGTGTTGTTCCAGAAGAGAGAGTTTGCAGAGAGAAAGCAAGGCGCAAGTCTAGTGTCCAATGGTGAAAGTCGCAAGGCCGGGAGCGGGGTTTGGATGAAGTGAAAGGGAGGCCGGTCGCGGCGGTCTTAGGAAGGTTTTTGAAGTGGATGCTGATTTGAAATCCTGTCAGGGACTCGGCGGCGGGCTTCAGGGGGCTTGCCTGATGCGGAGCGTGCCGTCGCCGACGGTGAACGAAAGCATCGTGCCGCCACTTCCGGCGCGTGCCTGGAGGGAGCGCTCAGAGGGGTCGGTGCGTTCGCGCGGGGTGAGCGCGGGGTAGGAGTTTTCGATGCGGCCGTTGCGGAGGACTTCGACGTTGAGGTCGCCGTTGTAGTTGGCCGGTAGCTCGACAGTAAGGTCGCCTGTGCCGAGGCGTATGTTTGCGCCCCGACCACGCCAGTTGCGCGACGGCAGACGAAAGAGAACCGAGCCGCGCTGGATGGTGGCTTCGACATCGCCGCCGGAGAGGGCGAAAGTGGCGTCGCTGTCTCCGGCGTTGAGACGGAGCGCGCCTTCGACGCCTGCGAGACGAAGCGCGCCGCGTCCGGCGTAGATTTCGAGGTCGGTCGCGGCGGGGACGCGCAAACGATAGTCAATCTTCCAGGGCATCGAGAGCAGAGGCTTGGGGAAGTTTTTAGCGGCGCGCTTCATAAATTTGCGGTCGTGCGTTCCCGTCGTGACGAGGCGAATGTGGTTGAGGTCGTCGTCGAGGAGAAATCGGTTGACGGCGGCGAGGCGCGTTAAGTCCTGATCGGTTGGGGCGCGAAGCTCGGTCTCGGCGGTCACGTCGAACTGGCTCTGCGGCCATCCTTCGATGGTGATGGAGCCTTCGGGGGCGCCGTAGATTGTGACCATGCCGCCGAAGCCGAGGCGGCGTGTTTCGCGTAGCGTCGAGGTGCGCGTGAGTAGAGGCGCGGAGGGCGTGGGCACGGGGCGGGCAGAAGCGTCGGGCTTCTTTTGGGTGCGCGCGGCGTCGGCGGGAAGCGCGACGAGCAGCGCTTGGAGGCAGCAGAGGAAGGCGAAGAGTGGAAGCGCGGCGCGGCTGAGCGAGCGCGAGTGGAAGGAAGATTTATTCAAGCTCTGTCACCTCAGACAGGAAGAGTTATTCAAAGCTGCGGTTATCTCAAAAAGCTGCGGACGCCGCTTCAATCCTTTGGAGAGAAGAGAGCGTCCGCCGTTTTCGGAAAGCTTCTGCACGCGAGCGCGACGCTCTAGCGGGGCATGAAGGTAATCGTGCCGAACTGGTTGTTGACGTTTAAGGTCGCGCCGCCCTCGCCGACTTTGCCGATGACTTTTCGACGCGCGCCGTAGAACTGAAACTCGCCGCGCGCGCCGAAGACGCCGAGATTGATGTTGGGGCCCAAGCCCATCAGGCGGAAGCCGGAGTTGGCCGTGATGCGAATGCTGATGTCGCCCTGTAGGGATTGCAGCTCGTAGATTCCGCCGCGCATCAACTCGGCGTCGAAGACGATGTTGCCGACGGTGTTTCCGGCCATGACGGTCGAGCTGCGAATGCCCGTCAGCTCGATGTCGCCTTCTGAAGTGACGTGTGCGCGCATCATCGCGCCTTCGACGCCGCGCACGGTGATGTTGCCGCGCCGGGTCTCTAAGTCAACCATCGAGTTGACGGGGACGTTGATTTTGAAGTTCACGTCGCCGACATCGGGGCGGCCTCGATTGTCGCGCACCACGTCGATGAAGAGACCCTCGGCGTTGACCTCGGGCGAGAAGCGCGCGTTTGGCGATTCCATCTCGACGACGATTTTAATCTCGTTCCTGTTCCAGGCTTCGACCGTAATCGTGCCGGAGCGATTGTTGAGATGAAGGCGCACGTTGTTGCGCACGGGGTATTTCTCCGTGATGCGTTTCTGTGCGGAGGCTTCGGATGAAACGAAGACGAGCGAGGTGAACAGCGCGAGCAGCGCGAGAGATGCCTGAAGAGACGTGCGCAGGCGTCGGCGCATACCGAAGGAAGAACTGCTTGCGAGTAGATGGTTCATCAAGCTCTGAATCCGGCGGTGCGTTGCATGACGGCTGACAGTGATGCGCCCGCGCTTTCTGGCGAGGGGAGCGCGGGCGTTCGTTTCAGAAAGAGCAGGTATCATTTTACTGGTCGGAGAAATCCTGTAGAAGCTGCATCTTTCCGCGTATGGCCGAATCTAACATCTCGCGCGCAATCTCGTCGTGCGGGTCGCGCTGAAGGGCGCTCCAGGACTCCGCGATGGCCTGGTCGAGCACGTTCACGCTGTTCTCGTAAGAGTTGCGCAGTTGCGGATTCCAACTGGCCTTGCGAGCCTCGGCGCGCTGCTTCCAGTAGTTGATGCGCGTCTCCTGCTGTTGCAGGTAAGTCTCGTGGTAGAGCGCATCGGCGGCGGCGTCAAAATTGCTCCCGCCCCGGTAGTCGCTCGCGCCGCTCGAAGAAGAGGCACTACCGGAGGCCGTCTCGTTGGTGCGCCAGCCCTGTACGCCGACTACCGTGACCGTGACGACGACGAAGACGAGCGTGGCGACGGCTGTCGTCAACTGCGGCAGCGAAAGCTCCCAGCGTTTGCTCATCAAATCAGCCCAGAAGCCCGAACCGCTTCTGGCGGCGGCTGCCGACGCGGCGGCTGCTTCGGCGGCGCGACTGGCTTCCAGTTCTATCTCGACGCTGTTGCGAATACGCACCCAGAGAGCACGCGCGTTGGGCGGCGCAACGTCCAGCTCGTGGACTTCGCGTGCGACGTTGACAATCGAATGCAGCTCCTCGCGCACGTCGGCGCAGCTCAGACACTCTTCCAGATGCGCGCCGAAGACGGTGCTATCCTGGCCGCTGAGCGTGCCTTCGAGAAAATCGCTGAGTAAATCCTGGCACTTCTCGCAATTCATTTCCTGTAACCTCTCGCCTTACGCCGCGTGTGCAGGATTTCGGGTTCGGAAGACCGAATCCTTCTGAAGAAGGAGAGCGCGGCGCGCTTCGTCTCAAACAGTTCAAGCCAGTCTTGGGGAGACTGCAAAGCTTTTTTTGTACCGTTTATCGCCCTTCCGGTCGTCTGAGGTCGAACCGCGTAGGGAAAATCGGGCGACGTTGTTGGAAGCTAGGAGTTGAGATTCTGTTGCCTGAGCAATCCCCTCAATTTCATCCTCGCTTTGTGTAACTGCGATTTACTCGTCCCTACACTGCATCCCAGCATCCTCGCTATCTCTTCGTGCTCGTGCCCCTCCACATCATGCAACACAAACACTGTCCTGTATCCCGGCGGTAACTGGCTGATTGCCTTGTCCAACGCAATTCTATCCACCACCGGCATCTGATTCGGATTCTCTGTGCCACGAACAACCTGCACGGGCGTCTCTCCGTCATCTGTGGTCTGCTCTAATCTGATGCCTTTCTTTCGGAAATGCATCAACACCTGATTGACTGTTAATCTGTGAAGCCAGGTGGTGAAAGCAGATTCTCCGCGAAAGCTTCCGATTTTACGAAAGAGTTGAATGAAGACTTCCTGA
>DASWNP010000056.1:0-97307 GCA_036399175.1 Pyrinomonadaceae bacterium
TTTTCAGTTTTCGGTTTTCAGTTTTCAGCAGAAGACAGTTGCTTCTTTTCTGAAAACTGAAAACCGAAAACTGAAAACTGCTTCACCCTCGTTCGATGCTTTCGCGGGGCTCGACCAGGAGCGTGCGGAAGCTTGAGAGGCGGACGAGGCCGGGGGCTGCGCCTTTGATTTTGGAGACGAACTTGCGCGGCGTGTAGTGGACGGCGACCTTCGAGTCTTTGCGCGCTTGGCTGAAGTGGGCGGCGAGCTGTGCGGCCTCGATGACGGTGCGGTGGGGAACTTCTTCGTTGCGCGCACGCTGGCGGACGATGACGTGCGAGCCGGGATAATCGGCAGCGTGAAGCCAGAGGTCTTGAGAACGCGCGACGCGGAAAGTGAGATAGTCGTTATCTTTCGCACCACGCCCGACGAGGATTTCAAAGCCGTCGGACGAGACGTAGCGACGCGCGCCCGCGACCGTCTGCGTCGCTTTCTGTTTCGACGCGGAGCGCGCGGCGTGTGTGCCAGTCGAAGCCGACGAAGTGCGAGCCCTTCGTGTGTCGCCCGTTTGCGCGCCCCGGTGCTCGCCTCTGGCGAAGGCTTCGAGGGCATCGGAGTCGCGCGCGTCGATGATGCTTTGCAGCGCTGCGCGCTCGGCTTCGAGCCTGTCGAGGTCGCGCGTTATCGCTTCGAGACGCTGAGAAATCTCGGCGGCGGCGCGCCGCGCTTTCGTGTAGCGCGAGAAGGCGCGGGCGGCCTCTTCCTGCAAGCTGCGGTTTTCGTCAACCTCAAGCTCGATGGTCGGCGCATCGTCGGCGAAGTAGTCCGTGAGACGAACGATTTGGCCGCGTCGCTCGGCGTTGGCGAGATTGGCGAGCAGGAGGTCGCCCACTCTTTTGTGTGCTTCGGCGTCGCCGTGCGCGGCGAGGTCGCGCTCAAGGTTGCGCCGAAGCTTGCGCTGCTTCTCGGCGGACTGCCTGAGACGCGCGGCGAGGGCGGCGGCGCGCGCATCGAAGGTGTGAGCTTCTTCCGCGCGGTGATGATAATCGTCGAGGGCTTCAGAGAGGGAAGCGAACGAGCCGCGCTCGAAGATACGCTGCGACGGTTGCGTCGTCTCTCCCGTCTGCGTCGAAGGCGCTTCAACAGTATCGGCGGAGGTGGTACGTGAAGGCGGCTCGTAAGGGTCGCCGGTCTGCTGACCTGCGCCGTGCGCGGCGCGGATGGAATCGATGATGCGTTGCTCTTCGTCGAGCAGAAAGAGGTTGGCGGAGCGTCCTGTCATCTGCGCGACGAGCGTGCGCTCGCGCGCGTCTCCGGCGGCGTCGCGCGCGTCGAAAGAGAAGCGCACGATGCGGTCGGTTTCGTCCTTTGTGAGCGACTGGAGAGGTGCGCCGCCCGTGTGTTTGCGCAGCGCGAGCGCGAAGGGCGACGGCGCGATTGACTGCCGCTCAAGCTCGCGCACCGTGCGCCCTATCAGGTAGAGACGCTGGCGGCTCGGCTCGACCGAGAGCAGAAGATAGCGCCCGTCCGCCGTGCGAAAGTCGATGACGATGGCGGCGCGCGCGAGCTGAAAGATTTTGCCCAAAGCACGACCGACGAGGGCGGGCGCAATCTCTTCGACGATAGCTTTGAGCGTCGGGTCGTTCATAAGGAAAACTGTTGATGCGTGCTTTGGAGCATTAGAACACAAAAACGCCGGAGGCGAAAAATCGTGCCTCCGGCTTATTCGTGCTGTTTGGATGTAAAAGCTCCGGTCGGGCGTCCGGCTTATTCGTGAACGACGATGGTTCCCGAAAGGTGGTCGTGCGCCGTGCGGCGTTCGGCGTCGAAGAGCGCATAGAGCAGCCCGAGCCCGAAGGTTGCGAGCGAGAGCATGTAGAAGATGGCGCGGCGCGCGGACTGTCCGGTCGTCGGGACGAGAGCCGAGCGCGCATCGACGGCGCGCAGGGAGAAGAGATGCATGCCGAGCGTGCGACCGATGAGCCCTGTGGAGACGACAAGGTAGATGAACATGACGATGACGAGGATGCCTAGCATCGAGGCGAGCACGCGACGGTCGTTCCAATGGCTGCTCGTCAGCTCGATGATGGCGGCGAAGGGCGCGGAGAGAAAGAGGACGATGAGCAGGTCTGCGATGCTGGCGAAGAGGCGGCCTGCGAGCGGCGCGCGGTCGTTGTAGGAATGCGTCTCGACGATGGGGACGCAGTTGGCGGCATCCGTTATCTCCATCTCGCGCTTCTGCGTGAGCACGTCGCCGTTCGAGGCATGCGTCGCTCTCAGGCTGCCGGTGGTGCGCGTCGTTTTGAGCGCGGGCGCGGCGGCTGTCGCGGCCAGGGATGCGCGGGCGTCGGGAGTTATCGACGCGGTCGTCGATGCGTCCGCTGCCGTCGCTGCGATTGTCTCAACAGGCAACTCGGGTTTGGCGGCGCGCGGCAGTTCTGTTTTGGAAACCTGAGCGACAGTTTCGGCTTTCGCCGAGGGCTGCGGCTGCTGCGCCGAAACCACGACGAGGCCGGACGACGAACGTGCAGCTTCGGCGGAGGGACGCGCGGCTTCCGCCCGCAGGACTTCGGAGGGAAGCTCCGACTTCTGCGCCGACGATTCCGTCTTCAAGGCCGACACTTCTACCTTCGACGCTTCGGGCGCGTGCGGCGCTTCGGCGAAGGGCACGCCGAGAGAAGCGGAACGCGTCGGGGGCGGGGCTTTGAAGGTCTGTGCGTCGGGCTCCGGCCTGTAGCTCTCTTCGGGCGCGTAGGCGATGGCGGCGGCGGTGGCCGCGCCTGCCTGCGACGTGCGAGATTTTGAGGCCGGGGGGGCGGGCTGGCGCGCTCGCTCGATACGGCGCAGTGCTGCGACGACGAGCGGATTGAGCGGCGGCGCGTCGGGGCGCGAAGAGACGAGTCCGAGCGAATGAGCGCGGTTTTCATCCGCCTCCTGCTCGGCGGCCTGCGCTGTGTCGTCGGCATGGTAGCCCAGAACTGCCGCCGCCTGGCGTGCGGCTTCCTGTTCGAGCGCCGCCTCGCGTGCTTTGCGCTGCTGGATTTCGCGGACGCGCTCGCTCAAATCCTTGCGCCACTGCGGGCGCGGAGCCGTGCGCCCTGGAAACTCTATCAGGGATGCGGGCGGAGCTTGCGTCGCGGTGGCGGTGGCAGTTGCGGTGCCGGTCGCGGCGTCGCTCGTCGCGTTTGAGTTGGAAGTGGAAGCGGATGCACGGTTTTCGGCACGCGGCGTAGTTGTCCAGGTGGCGGCGGTCTTTTCCGGGTCGGGGGCGGAGGTGGACGCCGGTTTGTGACAACGTGGGCATGCGTCGAGCGCATTGGAATATACGGCGCGGCACGCGGCACATTGCATATCGGAGGAGCCTCCCTTTTTGAGACAAAATTAAGAATTTTTGTGTGTCTGGGACGACGGGCGACGCCTGTAAACCCAAACGCTTTGCGGAGTCGCGGCGGATGCTATCAGAAACTACTTTAAGTCGTCAACCAGAAAATATACCAGACACAGTAGTTGCAGGTCGAAAAGCTACAACATGCTGGGTGGAGACTCGGCGGAGGTCGGTGCGAGGGACGGCGGGGTCGCTTCTAAAGTGCTTCTAAAGTGTATGAGAAGCGTGCTGTAAGAGACGGAAACGGCTCTAGCGGATGAGCGTACCGGTGCGCCGCCAGCGCGTGTTTTTGAAGAAGTCGATGAGGAAATTGCCGCTCGAAGGAGCGCCTTCGTCGTAAGACCAGATGACGAACATCGCGCGCCCGATAATCAGGTCGCGCGGGACGAAGCCCCAGCGACGGCTGTCGGAGCTGTTGTCGCGGTTGTCGCCCATGACGAAGTATTGATTGGCGGGGATGGTGACGGGCTGGCCGTTGGTGCCGAACTTGAAGAAGGATGAGACGGAGGCTGGCTCGATGCTCTGCGCGGCGGGCTGGAGCGTGTCGGCTTCGTAGTAGACGGTGTAGGGCAGCTCGCCCGCGCCGCGCGGCGGGTTGTCGAGAATTTTCATCTCGGCCTTCTCGTCGCCTGTCGTGCGGTCTTCGCGGGTGGCGCGATGCTCGGGCAGAACCTGCCCGTTGATGAGGATGTTTGCGCCGCGCACTTCGAGCGTGTCGCCGGGCATGCCGATAACGCGCTTGATGTAGAAGGTCTGGTAGCGGATGACGACTTCGTTGGTGTCGATGTCCGAGGGGTACTTGAAGACGATGATGTCGCCGCGACGGATTTCGCGCTGCGGGAGGAAGGGCAGCGTCTCGCCGGGCGCGAAGATGAACTTGTTGATGAGGAAGTGGTCGCCGACGAGGATGGTGTTCTGCATCGAGGCCGAAGGGACCGCTGCGGCCTGCCCGACGAAGGTCATAAAGAAGAGCGCCATGACGGCGGTGACGACGAGCGACTCGAAATACTCTCGCCAGAGCGAGCGCGTCGGTCGGGCGTCGGTCTTATCGTCGGAGACGCTTGAAGCTGTGTCTTTGTTCTCTGTCACTGATGTTGAAGCTCCGAAGAGCGTCGCTCTAAAGAATCATCAGAGCGGCTGTCGTCCGGCGAAGCCCGCGTCTACGTCGTGCCACCACTGAATCTCGTCGCCCTCGCCGAGCTGCCAGCAGAGCAAAACGACCCGCCCGTCGCGCATACATGGAAAGTCGATGAGCCCGCGCGCGTGGTCTTTGAGCTGCACGCCCAAGGCTTCAAGCTCGCCCGTGCGCTCGACCAGGCTGAGAAGCGCGGCGACGTAAGCGCCGCTGCCCGGCGCGAAGCCTCCGCCACCCTGCTCGGCTCCTTCCGCCGCGCGCCGCGCTTCGTCACGAAACGAGACCAGACGCTTGTACGCTCGCTGAACAGCCTCGACGATACCACGCGCCGTCGGCAGCAGAGCGTTCGCCTCTTCGACTTTAAACAACTTCATAAGAACAGTGACGAGCGACGAGTGACGAGTGACGAGTTAAAAGCTGGTGAATAGTAAATCGTAAATGGTGAATCGAAAGAGAACTGTCTTTCACTATTTACGATTGACGATTGACGATTTACTTCTCTTTCTCTCTTGCTCGTCACTCGTCCCTGGTCACTCGTCACTGCATTACTGGTCGTCGGTGACGCGGATGAAGCCGGGGATTGAGGGGAACTGGTCTATCACCTCTTCGCCGATTCCTGCCTCGTCGATGGAGCCCGCCGCCGGGGCGTCGAAAATTTCTCGGTGGTTGTTGCCGGAGGCGTTGGCGGAAGATTGTAGATGAGCGGGTGTGTGCGAAGCGTTGTTGCCGGTGCTGCCGCCGCCGCCGCCGTTGGGCAGGTTGTTTGCGCCAGCGCCGTGATTCTGGTTGTTCTGTTCGTGGCCGTTGTGCAGATAGGTCGGGGGATGGTCGTCGTGGTGCGGGTGGTGCTCGTAGTAACGATTCCCGACGTGCGAGGCTTCCTTGCGTACCTTCTCTGCAATCTCGCCGAGGTCGATGAAGTAGTCGGCCACGTCGATGAGCTTGGGCGCGGTGTTGGAGCGGAAGCCCGCCACCTCGACGCGACAGCCCTTGTAGGCGACGGCGTTGACGGCGTAGACGAAATCCTCGTCGCCCGAAACCAGCACAGCCGTATCGTAACGGCCTGCGAGCGAGAGCATATCGACAGCGATTTCAACGTCGAGGTTGGCCTTGCGCGTGCCGTCGTAGAAGGTCTTCAGCTCTTTCTGCACGACGCGGAAACCGTTGCGGCGCATCCAGAGCAGAAAGCCCTGCTGGCGCTCCGCACCGACATCGACGCCCGTGTAGAAGAAGGCGCGCAGAAGCCTCCCGTCGCCCAAAAGGACGCGGAGAAGCTTGTTGTAGTCGATGTCGATGTTGTGAAACCGCGCTGCGTGGAAAAGATTGTTACCGTCGATGAAAACCGCGACTCTACCTCTGTAACCGAGTTGCCAGGAGATGTTGTTCGTAGGGTCAAAATGCATGCAAAAAATACTCCGTCAAAGTCATTCGATTTCAAATATCAAGATAACCACCTTGCCTAGAATGCCGCCGCCGGGCTTGAAGGTCAAGCTAAAAAGATTAAGGCCATGTTAAAAAGGAAGGCTTTGCGCCGTCGTCGTCTGTCGAGGCGGAGCTTTGTCGGGGTCGGGAGAGGCGGGCGGCGCGGCGGCGAGCGTGTCGCCCGTGACCGCATCGATGTAGACCATGAGCGGGTTCGCGCGCCCGACCGAAGCTTCCCATGCCAGATGAAGCTCCAGAGAATTCGGGTCGGCAGCACTTCTCATTGGATAGACTACCATCTCGCGTATGGAGACCTCTTCGCCCGAGGGGATAGAGAGCGTCTGCTCCATCCCTGCGTCGTCTCTGTAGGTGACGGTGCGACCGGCGAGGCGCAGAGCAGTCTCCTTCGCCGTCAGGAGCGTGAGCTGCGTGCGGACGTTGTTGAGGGCGCGGCGGAGTCGTTCGGTGTCGGGGATGGCGGTGCTGTTGATGGCCGTCACGCGCAAATCGGGAGTGAAGTTAATTTCGAGGACGCCGTATCCGGCGCGGAGCGGATAGAGGAAGGGGCGCTGCTGGTAGCGTGCGCGCCGGGTGGAATCGGCGTTGTCGGCGCGCTCGACGAGCGAAAGCTCTGTGGGGACGACGCCGAGCAGAGGCGCGGCGTCGGCGATGAAGCGACGCAGCGCCTCGCGCAATTCCTCTTCGGTCTGCTTCGCGCCCTCGCCGCCGACCTTCGGCAGACGCAGCGACGCCGCCGGAGTCGTCGCGGGCAGAGCGCGCAGCGTCGCCGTCACGGGTTGCAGCTCGGGCTCGGAGCCTGAGCCAATGCCGGAGGCGTCGGCGAGCGTCGTCCAGGCGGCGAGCGCGCGGTCGCGCCGCTCCTCGCTCGCGCCGAGAATGACCGGATAGGGCGGCCCCGCCGCGCGCGGTCGTCCGGCCTCCGGCGGACGCGAAAGACTCGCGCACGCGCAAGAGAAGAGCACCGAGGTCAGGCACAAACTCACGCGCAGCCACACGCGCCCGGGCGTTCTATTTACGAAGATGAGAGCCATATCTCCGAAGGACAATGAAAAGAAAGCTCTTCAAACGTCGAAATCAATCGCCAGCGATTATACAAAAGCAAGGATGAACAGCAAGTATGAAGGATGAAGGCGGAAGGATGAAAGAGTAATTTCTCAACTCGAATCAGCACGCTTTCCGCCTTCCGCCTTCCGCCTTCATCCTTGCCTTTGTATAATCGAGGCAAAGGAGAGAAAGCTTGGCTGAGGAAAGGGAAGAGGAAGCGGACGCTTTGTCGTCGTCGCCGGTGCAGAAGGCGCGCGGGTTTTCGAGCGAGCAGATGGTGAGCTGCCGCGAGTGTGAGCGCGCCAACCCGCCGACGCGCATGAACTGTCTCTACTGCGGCGCGGAGCTTCCCTTCGACGAAGCGAACGCCGCGCTGCGTCGCCCGTCGCTGCGGCCTCTGGAGGAATGGGAGCAAGGCTTCAACGTCGTCCTGCTGCCCGTCGAAGCTTCGACGGGTTCGTCTCCGGCCGAGTCGCAGAGGGAAGCAGCCGAGCTGCTGCGACTCGAAGCGGCGGATTTCGTCCGCATCATCGAAGCGCGACGGGCGCTGCCCCTGGCTCGCGCCGCGTCGCTCGAAGAAGCAGGGCTGCTGGAAGAGCGTCTGAAGAAGCTGGGCTTCAAGGTCTCGGTTGTGCCGGACGAGGTTTTGGAGATGGGAGCGCCGATGCCGTTTCGTATCAGGCGGCTTGAGTTGTCGGAAGACGGTTTGAGGGCGCAGGCCGTCGGCGGCGAGACGCAGGCGGTCGGGTGGAGAGAGTTGCGGGCGCTCGTGAGAGGGCGTCTGTTCACGCGGCGGGTCGAGCTGGAGGAACGGCGCACGCACCTGGGGATGCAGAGCGAGATGGTTGACGCGCGCGAGATTGCCGAAGACGAGAACGTGCTCGACCTCTTTCACGACGCCGACGCCGGCCAGAGACACTGGCGCATCGAGGGCGACAGCTTCGATTATTCCTGTCTTGGTGAGCGCAAGGCTCTGCTCGCCGCCGAAAATTTCCGCACGCTCGTCGAGCTTCTGCGCGCACGCGCGCCCCTTGCCGCTTATGACGAAGATTACTGGCGCGTGCGTCACCTTCTCGCGTTCATCTGGCCGCTCGCGGGTCGAACTGAATCGCGCGGCCTGAGGCGCGAACGCCCCGGCAAGTTCAACGTCGAGTCGAGCGCCGTCGTCTCCAACGAGCCCCAGTTCACGCGCTACGCGCGACTCTGCTTCGAGCTGCGCCGAAGAAGCCTGATGTCAGAAGAGGCCGCAGCGCAGACGTGAGAGGCTCTCTGCACATATGAAACAGCACAGAGGCCGCAGGCGATTTCAGCCCGCACGCCAGCAAGCGCCCGAGCGTCGCATAGGCGACGACGCTCGCGCCGCGCATGAACGCGACGACTACCGTCTCGCCAAAGATAAAGCTTCTCCAAAAGATAAAGCTTCTTCAAACGAGACGCCCGGCCAGCATCCGTCTCAGCATCAATCTCACCCGCGAACGGCGGAGCATCATCCTTCGCGCCGGACGAAAGAGCATCCTTCCGGCGAGCGCGACGCACGTCCTTCACGCGCCGCAGAGCCACGCTTTGCGAGCGAGGCTGCCGGAGACGACGAGCCGCAGAGCGAGACGCAGCTTTACGGTCTGCTGCCGGTGCTCGAAGCTTTGCGCGCGGGGAGCCGGCAGCTTGAGCGCATCACTCTGGCCGAGGGCGCGCACGAGCATCGTCTGCGCGAGCTGCTGGAGCTGTCGCGTCAGGCTGGAGTTCCCGTCAGGCGTGCGCCGCGCGCGGAGCTTCAACGCATGGCGGCGGGCGCGAATCATCAGGGCGTCATCGCCTCGGTGGCCGCCGCCGCTTACCTCGACCCGGACGAGTTGCTCGACTCTCTGGCCGCGCGCATCGGGACAAACGAGCCGCCGCTCGCCCTCGTGCTCGACGGCGTCGAAGACCCGCGCAATCTCGGCGCGATTGTGCGAACGGCGGAATGCGCGGGCGCGCACGCGCTCTTTCTGCCCGAGCGTCGAGCCGCCGGTTTGACCGACACGGTGGCGAAGGCCGCCGCAGGCGCTCTCGAATACGTGCCGGTGGCTCGCGCGACAAACGTCGTGCGGCTCGTCGAAGAGCTGAAGCGGCGCGGCATCTGGACAATCGGCACGGCTGCCGACGCCCCGCTCGCATACGACGCGTGGGACTGGACGCAGCCCTCGGCGCTCCTGCTCGGCGGCGAAGGCGCGGGGCTGCGTCGCCTCGTGCGGGAACGCTGCGACGCTCTCGTTCGTATTCCTCTGCACGGTCGCATCGCATCGCTCAACGTCTCGGTCGCCGCAGGCGTCGTGCTCTACGAAGCGCTGCGACAAAGAAAATGCGGAACGCGGAATGCGGAATGATGAACGAAAAGCAGAAAGCAGTTTTCAGTTTTCAGTTTTCAGAAAAGCTGTCTTCTGCTGGAAACTGAAAACTCATTCATCATTCACACTGCCGCATTCATCATTTCAATAGATTGGAGGCGAAAGCATGTTTTGTCCTAAGTGTGCGGCGCAGAATATTGAGGGCGCGCGTTTTTGTCGTGCGTGTGGGGCGGATATAAGCCTCGTGCCGCAGGCTTTGACGGGGCGCTTGCCGGAGGCTGAAAGCAAAGAGCTTGTGGAGAGGGGCAGCAGCCGCCGCCATCGCGCTCGTGCGAGAAGGCGCGAGCGCGGAGAAGAAGAAGTGGACGACGTGAGGATGTACGAGAAGGGCGTGACGAACATCTTCGTCGGGCTGGCATTCCTCATCGTCTTTTTGAGCGGCCTCGTCCTCGTGCGCGAGGGGTGGGTTATCTGGGTCTGGTTCATCATCCCTGCGTTCTCGGCGCTCGGTAGCGGCGTCTCCAGAGTTCTAAGCGCACGACGCGAACGCGCGATGCTCGCGCCGCCTCTGCAAACGCCTTCGACGGCCATCCCGTCCACGCCGCGAGCGCAAGAGCTTCCCTCGCGCGACACTTCCGAGTTTCTTTCGCCGCCCACCAGCGTCACCGAAGGCACGACCCGCCATCTCGACGCGACGCCGCGCGAGCGCCAGTCGCCTTAGTCGCTCCCGGTCGCTCGCTTGCCGCCTGTGGACATGAACAGCGCCAGACACGCGCGCCTCTGCGTTCCCATCTGCGTCCGCCGCCGGAGCGAGTTGAAGGAAGCATTCGAGCGCGCCGCACCGCTCGCCGACCTCGTCGAGCTGCGCCTCGATTGCCTCGAGCCCTCCGAGCTGGATGCTCTCTCGCACCCGCGCGAGCTGGACGCGCTCCTGCGCCAGTCGCCGCGCCCTCTCATCCTCACGCTGCGCCCTTCGGAACAGGGCGGCGCGCGCTCTCTCGACCTCGACGAGCGCGCACAACTCTGGACGCGCCTCTGCCAGTCGGCCTCCGGCACAGAAGAGACGACCGCCGAAGAAGAGACGACTCAAGACCACTTCGCCGACCTCGAACTCGACCTGCTCGAAACGCTCAAACAGGAAACGCTCGCGCGGCTCGCGCGCCGCTTCGTCCTCATCTGCTCGCATCACGACTTCAAAGGCGTGCCCCCGTCGCTCGACGAAATCTACGAGCGCATGACGAAGACGCCCGCCCGCATTTTCAAAATCGCCGTGCTCGCAAATGTCGTCGCCGATTCTCTTCCAATCTTCCGCCTGCTCGAACGCGCACGCGCCGAGCGACGCGAATTGATTGCCGTTGCGATGGGCGAGGCTGGAATCCCGACGCGCATCCTTGCGCCCTCGCGCGGCGCGTATCTCACCTACGGCTCGCTCGACGCCACGCAGGCGACAGCGCCCGGGCAGCTCTCAGCCGCCCAACTCCGACGCATCTATCGCATCGACTTCATCGACGAGCAGACTTTGATTACCGGCCTCGTCGGCTCTCCCGTCGCACATTCGCTCTCGCCGCACATGCACAACGCGGCCTTCGCCGCCTGCGACGTAAACGCCGTCTATCTCCCCTTCGAGGTGCGCGACGCGGGCGACCTGATGCGACGGATGGTGCATCCACGCACGCGTGAGCTTTCGTGGAGACTGCGCGGCCTGAGCGTCACCGCTCCGCACAAGAGCGCGGTCATTCCGCATCTCGATTGGATTGAAGCTTCGGCGCGCGAGATTGGCGCGGTCAATACGCTGGTGGTCGAGGGCGATGCTGTTCGGGGCTACAACACGGACGCTGCGGCGGCTCTCGCGCCGCTCGAAAAGCTCCTGACGATAGGCGGCGCGCGCGTCGCCGTCCTCGGCGCGGGCGGGGCGGCACGTGCGCTGCTCTGGGCTTTGCGCGAGCGCGGGGCGCACGCCACCGTCTTCGCGCGCGACGAGGCGCGTGCGCGCTCGACGGCGCGAGACTTCGACGCGCAATCGGCCTCGCTCGCCGCCGCCAGCTTCGACGGCTTCGACCTCGTCGTCAACGCCACGCCCCTCGGCACACGCGGGCGACACGAGAACGAGACGCCCGTGTCGGGCGTACAACTGAAGGGCGCACGCCTGGCTTACGACCTGGTCTACAATCCTTCCGAGACGCGTTTTCTGCGCGAAGCTCGCGCGGCTGGCTGCGCTACTGCCGGCGGCCTCTCGATGCTCGTGGCGCAGGCCGCCGCGCAGTTCAAGCTCTGGACGGGCACGGACGCGCCGCTCGAAACGATGCGCGAGGCGGCAGAGGCGGCGATGTCCGAATTATAGCGACGCTTGAGGCTTTGAGCGTCAGTTTGAAGTGAGGGTTTGAGATGGAAGCTGAGGTGCTCGTCGAGCATCCGACTCGGGCGTCGGCGTCTGTTAATCGAAACGCCATGAAGAGGGTTATGGTTATCGGCTCAAGCGGAGCGGGCAAGTCTACCTTATCACGGCGTCTCGGCCAGATTCTCGGCATAGAAGTCGTTCATCTCGACGTGGAGCACTGGCGACCGGGATGGGTCGAGACGCCGAAAGGAGAGTGGCGCAGAAAGGTTGAAGAGCTTGTCAGGCGCGACTCGTGGATTATGGACGGCAACTTCGGCGCGACGCTCGACGTGCGCTTCGAGGCGTGCGACACGGTCGTCTTCCTAGACCTCTCGCGCTTCGTCTGCATCTGGCGCGTCCTTAAAAGATGGATGCTCTACAAGCAGGGCACGCGACCCGACATGGCCGAGGGCTGCCATGAAAAACTGGATTTGAAATTCCTCGCGTGGATTTGGAGCTTCGGTAAAACGTCGAGGCCGAAAGTGCTGGCGCTCGTCAGACAGTATTCGCAGTCGAAGCGCATCGTCTGGCTGCGCACGCGCGCGGAGGTAAAGAAGTTTCTCGCCGAAGTTGAAAAGGAAGAGGTCGGATGCCGGATGTCGGTCGAAGAAGAAAGCGCTGCTTTTGACTGACATCCGGCATCTAACGTCTCTTCTCGCGGAAGGAGGTGCTGGTGGAGACTAAATCGGTGGAAGAGTTTCTGGACTACTTCGAGAAGGTGCGCGGGCGGACGCGGCGAGTAGTCGATTGTATCCCGCGCGAGCGCATCGACTGGACGTACAGGGAAGGGAAGTTCACCTTCGCCGACCTCGTCAGGCATCTCGCTGCTACCGAGCGCTACATGTTTGCGGAGAACGCCGTGCGCAGACCGAGCCGCTATCCGGGTCATGGACGGGAGCTGGCGGAAGGTTACGACGAAGTGATTCAGTTTATGGAACGGATGCACGCCGAATCGCTCGAACTGTTTCGCACGCTCGGCGACGACGATTTACAGTTGAAGTGCACGACGCCGGGCGGCGCTGAGATTACGGTCTGGAAGTGGCTGCGCTCGATGATTGAGCACGAGGCTCATCACCGAGGCCAAATCTACATGATGCTCTCGCTCATCGACGTGCGGACGCCGCCGCTCTACGGGCTGACCTCCGAAGACGTGCTTGAAAGAAGCCAACGCTAAAACGCATGAGCGAACGCTACAGCAGGCAGATTCTATTCGACCGTATAGGCGAGGCGGGTCAGCGTCGCCTGCGAGCGGCGCGGGTCGTCGTCGTCGGCTGCGGCGCGCTCGGCTCGGCGCAGTCCGAGGCGCTGGCGAGGGCGGGCGTGGGGCGTCTGCGCATCGTCGATAGAGATTTCGTCGAGGAATCGAACCTGCAAAGGCAGACGATGTTCACGGAGAGGGACGCGCGCGAGCGTCTGCCGAAGGCGGTGGCGGCGGCGCGGCGCATCGCGGAGATAAACTCGGAGGTCGAGACCGAAGCTGAGGTGGCGGATGTCAGCTACGCCAACGTCGAGCGACTGATTGAAGGCTGCGACCTCGTGCTCGACGGGACTGACAATTTCACGACGCGCTACCTCGTCAACGACGCCTGCGTCAAGCATCGAGTGAATTGGATTTACGGCGCGGCGGTCGGCTCCTACGGCGTGACGATGACGGTCAGGCCGCACCTCTCGCCTTGCCTGCGCTGCGTCTTCCCCGAAACTCCGGCTGCCGGTTCTGCGCCGACCTGCGATACCTCCGGCGTCATCATGCCGATTATCGCGCTCGTCTCCGCCCTACAGGTGAGCGAGGCGTTGAAGCTTCTGACAGGGCAGACCGAGAGCCTGCACGGTTCGCTGATGCAGCTCGACGTTTGGCGCAACGAGTGGAGGCGGCTCGCGCTCTCAGAGCCCGACCCGGCCTGCCCGACCTGCGCGCTCCGGCGCTTCGAGACTTTAGAAGCCGAAGCGGGCGACCTCTTGACCGTGCTCTGCGGGCGCAACGCCGTGCAGGTTTCACCTCGACGCGCGACGCGCGTTGACTTGGACGCGCTCGCCGCTCGTCTCAAAGCTTCCGGCGAGGTGAAAGCCAATCCATATCTCGTGCGCCTCAGCGCGGGCGAGTACGAGTTGACCGTCTTTCAGGACGCCCGCGCCATCATTCGCGGCACGGACGACACGGCGACGGCGCGCTCGCTCTACGCCAGATACGTCGGCAGTTGAAGCCTCGGAACGTGACCGTCCTGTTCGCCGTCGCGTGCGCGCACGCGCTTCCGACGTTGCTGAAAAATTCACTTTTTCCTTTCGCCCTTTGCCTTTCATCTTCGCCCTCCGTTCGGTAAATGCGATTCTTTCGGTTATGATTTCCGAAGGGGTAAGCCCGAAGGCCGGTCAAAGGATTGGCCTTGAAAATCTGTTATCGTCGGCGAAGGGTTCTGACGCTTTTTTTAATGAACAAGAAAACAACTTCGATTCGCGCCGCTCAACTCCTCTCTCTTTTCTTCTCGCTCATCCTGTTCGCCGCGACGGCTCGCGCCGGTGGGCCTGTGGTGTGGGAGACCAACTCGCGCGCCGAGCTTCTGAACGGCGAGGCGCGCGGCGTCTCCGTGACGGACACGGGGGCGCTGATGCTCGCGCCGCGCTTCACGCAGGTCTTCGACACGCAGCAGGCTTACATCTGGTCGAGCGCCTCGGACGCTGCGGGCAACGTCTATCTCGGCACGGGGCACGACGGACGCATCTTCCGCGTCGGCGCGGACGGGCGCGGCGCGCTCGTCTACGATGCGGCTGAGCTGGACGTGACGGCGCTCGTCGTCGGGCGCGACGCGGCGCTCTACGCGGGCACGTCGCCCGACGGCAAGGTCTATCGCATCGGCTCGGACGGTCGAGCCGAAGTCTTCTTCGACCCGCCCGACAAGTACATCTGGTCGCTCGCCGTTTTAAGCGACGGCGCGCTCGTCGTCGGCACGGGCGAGACCGGCAAGCTCTACCGCGTGCGCGCCGCCTCGGCCAAGCCCGAAGAGTCGCTGCTTCTGGACATCAACGAGACGCACGTTATCTCTCTCGCCGTCGATGCGCGCGGCAATCTCTACGCCGGCACAGACCCGAGCGGACTCATCCTGCGCATCTCGCCCGAAGGCAAAGCCTTCGCCCTCTTCGACGCGCCGCTCCGGGAGATACACTCGCTCGCGCCCGCCGCCGACGGCTCGGTCTACGCGCTCGCCTTAAGCGACGCCGCGACGGGGCAGCGCACCACCGTCAGCACGCCCGCGTCCTCGTCCGGCGGCAGCACTTCGGGCGGCTCGGTGTCCGTGACTATCACCTCGGTTGACGACGCGACCGGGCAGGCAATCACAACCGGACAGCAGCAGACGACCGCGCGCAGCCGCAACGAGCTACAGAACGCGCGCAGCGCCGTCTTTCGCCTTCTGCCCGACGGCGGCACGGACGTTCTCTGGAGTTCTCCTTCAATCAACGCCTTCGCCGTCGCGCCCTCCCCGCAGGGCGGCAGCGTCCTCATCGGCACGAGCGACAAAGGGCGCATCTATTCCGTCACCGACGACGGGCGAGACACCCTGCTCGTCCAATCGAGCGAAGACCAGATTTCTTCCTTCACGACGCGCGGGCGCGAAGTCTTCGCCGCGTCGAGCAATCAGGGAAAACTGTTTCGCTTCAACGCCGAGCCGGTCAGCGAAGGCACGTACGAGTCGCCCGTGCGCGATGCGAAGCTGGTCGCTTCGTGGGGTCGCATCTGGTGGCGCGGAAGCGGGCAGGTCGAGTTGCAGACGCGCTCGGGCAACACCGAGCGGCCTGATTCGACGTGGAGCGAATGGAGCGCCCCTTACCGCGACGCGGCGGGCGCGGCGGTCGTGAGCCCGCGCGCGCGTTTCATTCAATGGCGCGCGACTTTGCGTGCGCCTGCGGGTGCAACGAGCGGCGCGAGCGCGCGCGTCGAAGACGTGAGCCTCGCTTACCTGCCGCGCAACGTCGCGCCCGAGATTCTCTCGATTCAGACGCTCCCAGTCGGCATCGCTCTGCAACCGGCGATTCAAGTCCCGGTTGACCCCAATATCGAAAACTCGGGGCTAGACCCGGCGCTCCTCGGCGCGGTCGTGCAGCAGCAGCCGCGCCGAGCCTTCCAGAAGGGCGCGGTCGCCATCCAGTGGCAGGCCGAAGACCGCAACGGCGACACGCTCGAATACGCCGTCTACTATCGCGCCTTAAACGAGGGCAGCTTTCACCTGCTCAAAGACAAGCTGCGCGACAACTTCTACACCATCGACGGCGCGGCGCTCGGCGACGGGCGCTACATCTTCAAAGTCGTCGCTTCTGATGCGCCTGACAACTCGGTCGAGCAGGCGCTCAAGGGCGAGCGCACGAGCGAGCCTGCGGAGGTCGATAACACGCCGCCCGTCGTGCGCGTCGAGGGCGCGCCGCAGGTAGCGGGCGAGCGCGTGCGCGTGCGTTTCGGCGTCGAGGATACGAGCGGCAGAATCAAGCGCGCCGACGTGAGTCTCGACGGCGCGCTCTGGCAGCCCGTCTTCCCCGAAGACGGCATCGCAGACAACACGCGCGAAACCTACGCCCTCGACCTGCCCGTCGCAACTGCGGGCGAGCACACCGTCACCCTTCGCGCCTTCGACGCCACCGGCAACGTCAGCAGCACCAGAATCGTCGTGCGCCGTTAAGGCGCAGACGATGGACGATAGACCATAGACCATAGACGAAGAGCTAAGTGTTAAAGAAACGGGCTTTATTCCGGCTATGGTCTATCGTCCATCGTCCATCGTCTATTCTCCATCGTCGCTTTGCACCATACCGTGCGGAAGCCTCCGAAAGCGTGCGTTGAGGCTGCAAGGGGGTTAAACTATAGGCTGTAAAAGCGCTTGGTGCCGGAGGCGCAAGGCTCTGGCATCCATCTTGCACAAGTTTGGTTGGCGAGACCAAGCGCGTCTCTCCTCTCCCTCCCATGCGCGCCCCGACCGATACGAACATGAGGAGGCCACGGGTATTTTATGAAAGATTTAAGGCAAATTCTGGCAACCGCACTGATGCTCGGACTGATGTCAGCGAGCGCGCTGGCCGTCGAGCCGCAGAAGCGGGAAGAGCCGAAACAGGCTCCGCCGAAAGAGGAAAAGGTGGTTCCCAAAGAGGAAAAAAAGGAGCATCCCCGCTCGAACGATGGCGACAATCGTGGCGGGCGAGACGACAATCGAGGGAACAGGGAGAACAACAACGACCGCAGGGGACGCCCTTAAAGCTTCTGCTTCGCAGAGTTTTCAGGCAACCCCTTCGAGCCAGACCAAACGCTCCGTCCGAGAAGAGACTGAAGGCAACGTCCGACAGCCGCCGGACTTTTTCCAAACCGCAACTGCAATGATGAAGGCGAGCGCGTCTTTCGTCGAGCAGCGGCGGTTTCTGACTTTCGAGTAGAGGGAAGGACAAACAGATGAAGAGAATTTACAGCTTCGTCTTCATGTCGATGCTCGCCGTCGGCGCGCTCGTCGCGGCGGGCGTCGGTCAAGCCGAGGCGGCGCAGCGCAACGGCAGACGCGGCGGCGCTCCGTCACGCGGCGGCGACGACTCGCCGCTCGTCGCACGCGCGCAGTCCGTCACCGGAGACGCCTTCCGCATCTCCATCTCGACGCCGCGCGGCGTGCGCGTCTACGCGCGGACGCCTCCGCGCCCCGAAACTCTACAGGCTATCGACCGAGGTCTCTCCGAGCTTTTCAGCATCGCGCGCCGTCAAGGCTATCGCGCACGCCTCGACCACGCCGACTACACAATTTTCATCGCGCGCGCCGACCGCACGCGCAATCGCAACGGCGCTTATTCACCCGACATCGCCCTCGGCGCGGCGCAATATGCCGGAAGCGTCTACGACCAGGGAGGCTACGTCTACGCCGCCGGGATGGTGCTCGCCCCGGAAGCCTGCACCTTCATCGTCGCCGAACACGAACGCGACTTTCAGCGCGTCGCAAACGTCGCCCGCTACGAAGGCGAGCACATCGTTCTCTACCACAACGACCCGCGCCGCTATCAGCAAACCCTCGACCACAGTCGCGGCGGCGGCCACCCCATTCTGCAATGAGGTAGAAGTCAGGAGTCGGGAGTCTGAAGTCTGAAGTCTGGAGTCAGAATGAAGGCACAAGACAGAAGTTTTTCCTTCCGACTCCTGACTGCTAACTCCCGGCTTCTGATTTCTGACTTCTGACTGAGCATCTCCAAATAGAAGACTTTTCATCGAGGTCTCAAGCTACAGAAGCCCGCGTCCGTCTCGCGGACGCGGGCTTCTTCTGTCTGAGTTTGATGAAAGCAAAGCTGCTCGAAATTCGTGTCGGGCGGCCGGAGTCGTTCCGGTCGATTTGCGGAAAAGAGTTGACGCGCGGTTGGGAAATCAATACAAGATAGGCTGACCGCCGGGCGAGACGACCTCCGAGCGAGCCTCGCGCCTGAAAATTTCCCCAAGCATTACAGTCCAGACCGCAGAGAGTTGGCCGAAGCTTTATCGCATGCGACGCATTGACCTCAAGAAAGCGCAGGCCGCGCGCTCCAGCACGATTCGAGACATCAACCGTCAAATCGTGCTCAACTACGTGCGCGAGCGCGAGCCCATCTCGCGCGCCGAAATCGCACGCGAAGCGGCGCTCCAACGCTCCACCGTCTCGACCATCGTCGAAGAGCTGAAGGCCGAAGGTCTCATCGAAGAGATAGGCGTCGGGCAATCGACGGGCGGGCGGCGTCCGACGCTTCTGCGCCTGCGCGCCGCCGGAGCCGTCGCCATCGGAGTTGACATCACTCCCTCCTGCACCACGATTGTCACGAGCGACCTCGGCGGGCGCATCTTCGAGCGCGAAGAGTTTCCAAACGCCTCGGAGGAAGAGGAGATGGAGCGACGCATCATCGAGCGCGTCGGCGAGTTGGTGGAAAGTAACGGGCGGAGAAAAATCGCGGGCATCGGCGTCAGCCTGCCGGGATTGGTAGACCACGTCACGGGCAAGGCCATCTACATTCCCTGGTTCAAGTGGCGCGACTGGCCTCTGGCCGAAAAGCTTGCGCGCGCGACCGAGTTGGAAGTGATGGTCGATAACGACGCGAACGCGGCGGCGCTGGCCGAGCTTTGGTTCGGTCGTCCCGAAGTGAGCGAGGCGCGCGACTTTATCATGGTGCTCGTGGCCGAAGGCATCGGCACGGGGATAGTTTTCGACGGCCAGATTTATCGAGGCGAGCGCGGCGCTGCCGGAGAGTTCGGGCACATGATTGTCGGGCAGAGCGCGCCGGTTGCGTGCTCCTGCGGCAATCACGATTGCTGGGAAGCCTTCTCCTCCGAGCGCGCCGCCATCGCGCACTACATGCGACTCTCAGGCCGCGAGGCCGAGAGCCGCCCCCTCGAATTCGGCGAACTCATCGACCGCGCCCTCGACGGCGAGCAGCCCGCCATTCAGTCTCTCGCGCAGACGGCTCACTATCTCGGCATCGGTATCTCCAATCTCATCGTCGGCCTCAGCCCGGCAGCCGTCGTCGTCGGCGGAGGCATCGCGCGCGCCTGGCCTCTCGTCGGCGAAGCCCTCGGCGAAACCATCCAACGCAGCATCCGTCGCGGCCTCCCCTCCGCACGCATCGTCGCCTCCACCCTCGGCGACCAGCCCACCCTCATGGGCGCGCTCAGCCTCGTCCTCGCACGCAAGTTCGGCCTGGCTCAAACAGGGGATGGGGGTTAGGGGTTGGGGAAGGAAAAAGAAGGTGTGGGTCACGCTGTCGATTAAGAGTTTTTCAGACCATCACGCGCCGCCGCGTTTTTCCAGCCATCGCTTAAATGAACTTTGACTCTCGCCCGAAGGCTTACCCGCCAGCAGATTTTCGACGCTGATGTCCTCGTCGAGTTCCCCCCAATGAATACCTTCTTTGTTGCCTATGAAACGCCACTCGGCGCGTTCCTCTGCCGTAGCATGTAGAAGTCGCGGATACCATGCCAGAGGGACAGAGATAGTGCGCCCGTCGCTCAGGTCAACCGAAAGGGTATCGTCTGTGACGATCACGTTTTCAGCTCTCGCTTCAGCCGTTGAAGTACTCATTCCACTTCCTCAGTAAATCTTCCTGCTTCTCCTCGACCAGCTTCTGTATGCGGTTGATTTCGGTTCTACCGAAACCTCCGCTATTTTGCAATCGGACAGGCTCCAGCCAGAACTTAGCCATCTTATCATCGCGCTCGACGTGGACGTGCGGCGGCTCGTCACGGTCGCCAGCGTAAAAGAAGAATCTATAAGGGCCGGCTCTGAGAATCGTAGGCATGGTTTTGCATGAAGTCGCGTCTTCTATTTCGTCCCTTTGCCCTGAACGAGCGTGAGCGTTCTGTCGATGCCGGGCACGTCGAAGGTCTCGCGTGAGTTGTCAGGCCAGACGACTTCGAGGCGGTCTACTTTGGTTGACGAACCTAATCCGAAGAAGAGGGCGGGGTCGTTTTGGGAGGAGTAGCCTGCGCCGCTGACGGCGTCGGCGCGCTGGCGCAGCTTGCCTGTGGTGAGATAAACAATTGCGCCGGTGCCGTCGCGCGGGTTCTTCTTTGAAGTGTCGGCGGTGAGTTGGAGGCGGAGCCAGTGGTGACGGGTATCGGCGACGTTTCGGAGAAGGGCTGGAGGGGCGTCGATGTTGTTGAGGAGGAGGTCGAGGCGACCGTCGGCGTCGAAGTCTGCGACGGCGAGGCCGCGCGCTGCGAAGCTTTCGGCGAGGCCGCTTCCCGGGGCAGCGCCGATGCGCTCGAAGCGGCGCGTGCCGCTCTGCCGCGCGTCTTCGACGTTGCGAAAGAGAATGAGCTGCTGTGAGTAGCTCGTGCCCCAGGGGTGCTTATCGACGTTCGGATAGACGTGGCCGTTGGCGACGATGACATCCTTCCAGCCGTCGTTGTCGTAGTCGAGAAAGCTCGTGCCCCAGCCGAGGAAGGGGATTGTCACTTCGCCGTGCCCGGCCTGGAAGGTGACATCGGTGAAGTTGCCGTCGCCGTCGTTGTGATAGAGCGTGTTGGAATCGTCGGAGAAGTTTGTGACGTAGCAATCGACGCGACCGTCGTTATCGTAGTCGCCGACGGCGAGACCCATCCCGGCCTGCTCGCGCCCGTTCTCGTTCAGGGCTAGCCCCGAAGGGTAGCCGACCTCTTCAAACGTGGAGTCGCCCCGGTTGATGTAGAGCTGCTTCGGAGTGGAATCGTTGACGACGACGAGGTCGAGCAAATCGTCGTCGTTGACGTGGACGAAGGCCGACGAAAAGCCGTAGTACTTCTGCGGGTCGTTCGCGCCCGCCTTCACGCTGACATCCTCGAAGGTGCCGTCCGCCTTTTGACGATAGAGCGTGTCGCCTTCGCCCTTGAGACCGCGCGGGCCGCACATCACCGGCTGGCCGCGAAACTGGCAGAAGTTCTGCGCGACGCTGCCGGGCTTGCCTGCTTCGGAAGGGCTCGGCGGCGGATTGTTGATGTCGAAATCGACGTAGCCGGGGACGAAGAGGTCGAGGCGTCCGTCCTCGTCGTAGTCGCCGAAGGATGCGCCGGTTGACCAGCCCCGGCGCGCGACGCCGAGTTTCTCAGCAACGTCTGTGAACGTGCCGTCGCCGTTGTTGCGGTAGAGACGAGAGACGCCGAAGTTGCCGACGTACATATCGGCGTCGCCGTCGTTGTCGATGTCGCCGACGGCGACTCCCATGCCCCAGCGCTCGTTGGCGACGCCGGCGCGCTCCGTCACGTCTTCAAATTTCCAGTTGCCGAGATTGCGATAGAGCGCGGCGCGCGGAGGCTTCGCTTTGCCGCGAAGGGCTTCGAGCGTCGAGCCGTTCAGGAGATAGATGTCGGGGCGAGAGTCGCCGTCATAATCGAAGACGGCGACGCCGCCCGAGACCGTTTCGACGATGTAATCTTTATTCGCGCCGCCCGATTGATGCCTGAAGCTCGCGAGCGCGGTTTTACTCGTCACGTTCTCGAAGACGACGGGGGCTTTCGCATCAAGGATGCCGGTGGTGCGTCGCGTCGCGGAAGTGAGCGCCGCGCCGGTCGAGACGCCGCCCATGCCCTGCGGCGGATTAGACGGTTGAGACGGCTGCTGCTGCGCTTGCGCGAAGAGTGAAGCGAAGATTAACAGGAGAGCGACGAGGGTCAAACAGGTGCGCGCGCGGTTGCGACGCGCCGAATCGGTTCTAAGCATCAAGATAATCTCTCGGTCGAAAAGGGAAGTCTCGGAGGCCGTCTGCGCCCCGGGGAGAAACAAACATAAGGTTCAAAAGATGCGCGTGTCAAACGGGCGATTGTTCAGCGTTCCGTGACGGTGTGATAACGGTCGAGCGCGGGCGCGCCAAGCGTCTGCCTGCTCCCGCTCGGCCAACGAATCTCGACGGAGCGGACGCCGTTCGATGCGCCGAGGCCGACGAGGATGCGCGGGTCGTTGGAGGAAAGATAACTGCCCGCGGTCGTCGCGTCGAAGGTCTGGCGCGCGCCCGAAGAGTCTGTGACGACGACGCGTGCGCCGAGCCCCGCGCGGTTGGATTTAGTGCCCGCGAGCGAGAGGCCGAGCCAGCGGTTGCGCGTGCCGTTGTTGCGCAGCAGGACGGGCGCGGCGTCGAGGACGGCGAGGACTATGTCCGTATCGCCGTCGTTGTCTATGTCGCCGAAGGCCGCGCCGCGCGCGGCGAGAGGAAGATGGAAGGGCTGCCCGGCTGAGGCCGAGACGTTGACGAAGGTCTTGCCGTTGTTGCGCATGAGAAGCGGCGTCTGCTTGTAGGTGAGATAGCTGGTCTGGCGCTCGATGGTGTCGAGCACATGTCCCTGCGCGACGAAGATGTCGCGCCAGCCGTCGTTGTCCGCATCGACGAAGCGCGTGCCCCAGCCGGAATAGAGAAGGGTTATCTGGCCGACGCCGGTGGTGTTCGTCGCGTAGATGAAAGACATCTCGCCGTTGTTGCGAAAGAGCGGGTAGGTCTCGTTCGAGAGGGCTGTGATGATGATGTCGGGCTGGCCGTCGTTATCGTAGTCGGCCGAATCGACGCCCATCCCGGCGAAGGTCTTGCCGTTCTCGTCGTAGCCGACTCCGGCGAGAAGCGCCACGTCCTCAAACGTCCCGTCGCCCCGGTTGTGATAGAGCGACTGACGGACGCTGTCGTTGGCGACGAGTATGTCGGTGTGCCCGTCGCCGTCGAAATCTGCGAAGGAGACGCCGAGACCTTTGCCTTCGGGGTCGATGAGTTTGGCCGAAGCGGTCACGTCTTCAAACGTGCCGTCGCCTCGATTGCGATAGAGGATGTTCGACGCGCCTTTGAAGTTGTCGGGGTGGCAGTAGGCGCGAAGGTCGGGGCGCGCGTCGCCGCAGTAGATTGAGCCACGCTCGAAATCCCATTGCATGTAGCGGGCGACGAAGAGGTCGAGCCGACCGTCGTGGTCGTAGTCGAGCCAACCCGCGCTGGTTGACCAACCCGAAGCAACTGTCCCCGTCCGCTTCGTCACGTCTTCAAACGTGCCGTCGCCTCGATTGCGATAGAGAATGTTCGCGCCGTAGGCCGTGACGTAGAGGTCTGTGAAGCCGTCGTTGTCGTAGTCGGCAGAGGCCGCGCCCATCGCGTAGCCCGCGCCGGAGACGCCCGCGCGCTCGGTCGTGTCCTCGAAAGTGCCGTCGGCGCGCTGGCGATAGAGTCGATTCCAGAAACGCGCGTCGCGTTTGTCGGGGCTTGAGTTGGCGGCGGGCATCGGGTCTTCGAGGCGCGCGCCGTTGGTGAAGTAGATGTCGAGCCGATTGTCGTTGTCGTAGTCGAAGAGGGCGACGCCTGCGCCCATCGTCTCAAGCAGATATTTCTGCGAGGTGGGCGAGGCCGCGTGACGAAAATTGATTCGGCTCTGCGCGGTGATGTCTGTGAAGGTGACGGGCGAGGGCGACTGAGGCGCGGGCGGGGGCGGGCGCTTGATGGGAGCCTCGCCATAGGAGCGTCCGGTGCGTTGCTTCGTCTGAGAAGAGGGAGACGGAGAGGGAGTCGCGTCCGGCTTTTGCGCGGGAGGCGTCTGCGACGGGTTAGACGGCGTTCGAGTTTGAGCGGGAGAAGCTTCCGGGGCTCGTGCGGCGAAGAGAGCGCACGCCGCCGCGACGACGACCGCAAGTGAAATCCGAAAGCGCGTGCGCCGCGAAGACTGGCCTGACGATGTTCTAAGCATTCTTGATTATTAAAACAGGAGAGAGCGGGAAAGTATGTCGCCGGGGCTCGATGCGCGCAGCGGCTCGCGCTCGCCGCTCGCTTTCGACAGTCGCTTTACAGCCAACAGGCTACATAGTACATTGAGGCCAACGAACGCAGCAAACGAAGGATGCTTAACTTTTCGCGTCTTCCATTTTCATCCAAAAAATCAGGCGTTGGGGACGCAGGCTTTTTACGTGGCCGATAGCGGTGCGCCCGCACGCGCGAAGCTATCTCGCGCCGCGCGCCTTTCGGCAACAACTCAAAACATAAATATTTTCGGAGGGTAATATGACGAATCTTCGACGCTGGCTGATGCTCTCGGCGATGTTGCTTTCTCTCGTCGCCGCTACGGCTGCGAGCGCGGCGCTTGCGGCTCAGGAGCGTGTGGTCGTTTTAACCGGCGCGGAGCTGGCGCGCATCGTGCCGCCCGGCTTCTACTTCGAGGGACAGAGCGCGCCCACGCAGATGCGCAACTCGGCGGCAGCGCGCCTCGGCGCGAAGCGACACGTCGTCGCCGGAATTGTGGACACTTCCGGCTATTCGGCAGACGTGCGCGCCAAGTACGAAGGATTTTTTATCACCGACTCGCCCATCCAGATTGAGGGCTCGCCCCTTGAGCCCGGCGCTTACGGCTTCGGCTTCACCGACGACAGCAAGCTCAACATCTTCGACGTTGGCGGCAGACAGGTTCTCTCCGTCAACACGACGAGCGACCGCGTGCTGCGCCGCCCGCGCCCCCTGATGATGAGCCTGACACGCAACGAGCTGCGCCTCTACAGTGGCCGCAGCTACGCCGTTATCGCCGCCAGGTGAAGAGATTGATTCGTTGATTCATCGGTTCATTGATTCAATGTTTAATTCCTTCAATGAATCAATGAATCAATGAATCAATGAATCAATTCTTATGAGAGTTTGCACGCGTCTCTTCATCTCGCTCGCGCTGCTGGTCGGCGTCGGCTTTGGGGCGACGTTGGGGACGTTTCCGCAGTCGAAGCGGCGCGCTCCTTCGTCGAGGAAGTCTGCGGGCGTCGAAGCCGCGCGCGACGAGGCGCTCAGGAAGCGCGAAGAGGCGTATCGCGCGAACAACCTGGGCGTGGCGCTGCTCGAACAGTTCAAGCACAGGGAAGGGGCGGAAGCTTTCCGGCGTGCGCTCAGTCTCAACCCGCGTCTCGACCTCGCGCGCATCAATCTCGCCATCGCCCTCTACAACCTGCCCGACCTCGAAGGCGCTCTGCGCGAAGCGCAGGAGGCCGCGCGCCTCGCGCCCCGCTCGCCGCAGGCTCGCTACATGCTCGGCCTCGTCGCCAGAGCGCAGAACCGTTTCGACGATGCCCTCGCCGAGTTTCGACGCGTCCTCGAAATCGACCCGCGCGACACGGGAGCCAACATCAATCTCGGCCAACTGCTCGCGCAGCGACGCGACTATGCCGCCGCCATCCCGGCCTTCCGCGCCGCGCTCGCCGACGAGCCCTACAACGGCACGGCGCTTTACAACCTTGCGACCGCGCTTCTGCGCAAAGGCGAACGCGAAGAGGGCTCGCGCCTCATCGAGCGCTTCCAGACTTTGCGCGAAAGCGGCGCGGCCACGAGCATCGGGCAGAACTATCTCGAACAGGGACGCTACGCCGAAGCCGTCGCCTCGACCGGCCTCGAAGCCGAGCTGGTCGAAAGAAGCACGCCCGACGTTAATTTCGCCTTCGCCACCGGCCACTTTATGATGCAGGCACAGGCGCTTCTCTACGAGTCGAGCGCGCCGAGGCTCACACTCACGGAAGCTCGACGCCGACTCGCCGCTTCCCTCGGCGGCAACTCGACGCTCTTCGATTTCGACTCCGACGGCGACCTAGACCTCTTCGAGGTCGAGCCCTTCGTGCAGCGCCTCTACCAGAACGACGGCGCAGGCCGTCTCCGCGATGTCACGCGCGAGTCAGGGATAGTTTCCAATACGCAGGCGAGCGGCGCGGGGCTCGGCGCTGTCGCGGGCGACTACGACAACGACGGCAAGCCAGACCTCTTCGTCCTGCGCTACGGCGCGAGCGCCCTCTACCGAAACGAAGGCGGCGGGCGCTTCCGCGAAGCGACGGCTGATGCCAAGATTCCCGCTTACCCTTACCTCTCTATCTCTGCCGCCTTCGTCGATATCGACCACGACAACGACCTCGACATCTTCATCGCCGGACTCGCCGACTTGTCGAAGCTGCCCGCCGAAGTCTCCGAAGAGAACGCGGCGGCCATCTTCAAGCTCTCGTTCCCCGGCGATTTCGCTTCCGCGCCCAACCTGCTCCTGCGTAACGACGGCAACGGCACTTTCGTCGATAACACGGAGGCCGCCAAACTCTCCGGCTCGCCCAGCTCTCACGCCGTCGCCGTCGTCCCGACCGACTACGACAACCGGCGCGACATCGACCTGCTCGTCGTCAATCACAACGCCCCGCACGCGCTCTACAGAAATCTGCGCGACGGCACGTTTCAGGATGTCGCCGACGAAGTCGGGCTCAACGCGCCGCCCGAGTCGAAGAATTTTCAGGGCGTCGCGGCGGGCGACTACAACAAGGACGGTTACACAGATTTTCTCTTCGAGGCGGGCGACGGCGCGAGCCTCTTCGCGCGCAGCGACGGGCGCGGGCGCTTCGTCCTCGAAGCTGATTCGAGCCTCAAGTCGAACGCGCCGATGGCTCAGCCTGCGTCCGCGTCGCAACTCACGTCGAGCGCGCTTGCCTTCGCCTCGCAGCCCGCGCAGTTCGTCGATTACGACAACGACGGCCTGCTCGATGTGGTGAGCGTTTCGCCGCGCGGCCTGCGCGTGCGTCGCAACCTCGGCGACTCCTGGGTGGACGTGAGCGCGCGAGCCGCGCGCCCTTCGCAGACGAGCAGCGTCGCCCTCTCACAAGCCAGACTCACGCGCACGCTCGCCTCCGGCGACCTCGACGCCGACGGCGACACAGACCTCGTCCTACGCGCGCAGGGCGGCGACCTCGTCGTCGCGCGCAACGAGGGCGACGCTCGCCTGCGCTCCCTGAGCGTTCGTCTGAGCGGCAAGGTGAGCAACCGGAGCGCGGTCGGCGCGAAAATCGAGGCGCGCGCGGGCAGTCTCCGGCAGAAGCTCGAAACCTACTCGACCACGCCCGCGCCCGCGCCCGCCGACATCGTCTTCGGTCTCGGCCAGCGCACGAGCGCCGACGCCCTGCGCGTCATCTGGCCTGCCGGAATCGTTCAGGCCGAAACCGAGATTCCGCAAGCCTCTTCAACTTCGACGGCGACAACATCGACAACACCCGTGCGCTCTGCCGACGCGCGTCGCCGTTCATCCGCGCCCGTCGCTCCGAGCCTGACGATTACCGAAATCGACCGCAAGCCTTCGTCCTGCCCGTACCTCTTCGCATGGAACGGCGAGCGCTTCGAGTTCATCACAGACTTCATGGGCGGCGGCGAGCTTGGCTACTGGCAAGCGCCCGGCGTGCGCGCCGTGCCCGACCCAGACGAGTACGTCCGCATTCGCGGCGACCAGCTTCGCCCGCGCAACGGGCGCTACGAGCTTCGCGTCACCAACGAGCTTGAAGAAGCTCTCTTCATCGACCGTCTGCAACTGCTCGCCGTTGCACACCCGCGCGGCCTCGAAGTATATCCCAACGAAGGACTCGGCAACCCGACCTCCGCCGCCTTCAGGCTCTACGCCGCGCGCTCCCCGCGCCCGCCCCTCGCCGCCACAGACGAGCACGGGCACGACGTACTGCCCGCTCTCACTCGACTCGACAGAACCTACCCCGACGACTTTCGCCTCCTCCCCATTCGCGGCTACGCTGACGAGCACACACTCACACTGACGCTCGAACAGCATCCGCTTCATCAAGCTTCCGCCCAAGCTCTTCAGGCTTCCGCCGAAGAGCATCCGAAGCTTCTTCTGACCGGCTGGACGGACTACGCCTTCTCAAGCGACAACGTCGCCGCCGCGCAGAGCGGACGCGCACTCTCTCCGCCCGCGCTTCAAGTGAAAGACGCGCAAGGCCGTTGGCAGACCGTCATCCCCAACATCGGCATCCCCGTCGGTCGCCCGCAAACGGTCGTCCTCGACCTCGAAGGAAAATTTCTCTCCGAGAGCCGCGACGTGCGCATCGTGACAAACATGCGCATCTACTGGGATCAGATTCTCTTCGACACTTCGGGCGGCGACTTCCCCGCAGAGACCGCGCGCCTCGACCCCTCGCGCGCAGAGCTTCGCTGGCGCGGCTTCTCCGCCGAAACGACGCCCGACGGGCGCGAGCCCTTCGCCTACGATTACGCGCGCACCAGCCCGACCTCACTTTGGAAAACCTTCCCCGGTCGCTACACGCGCGAAGGCGACGTGCGCGAGCTGCTCGCCTCCATCGACGACATCTTCGTCGTCTCGCGCCCCGGAGACGAACTCGCGCTCTCCTTCGACGCCAACGCGCTCCCGCCCCTCCCGCGAGGATGGACGCGCACCTTCCTGCTCTACGCCGACGGCTTCAGCAAAGAGATGGACATCAACTCCGCCAGCCCGCACACCCTCGCGCCCCTCCCCTTCCACGCCATGAAGAGCTACCCCTACGCCGCCCCCGAAGCCTACCCCTCCACGCCCGCCCACCGCGCCTACCTCGAACGCTACAACACGCGCCTCGTCGCAGAACCGGTTAGTAAATGGTGAATAGATAAAAGCGCGTCAATCGTGAATCGTAAATCGTGAATAGTAAAAACCTGATTTCTTCTATTCACGATTTACGATTTACGATTTACGATTAACTTATGAAACACATTCGATATTCGGTCGCCGCGTGCCAGACTGACCAGCCGAATCCTCTGGAGCGGCGCGAGATGCGTCGCAACACCGAGCGGATGCTCTCGATGATTGATTCGGCGGTGGCGGGCGCAGCGCCGTTCCTGCCCGTGCGCCTCGTCGTCTTTCCCGAGTTTGCGCACGCCGCGCCGGTCTTCCCGACGGTCGGCGAGTTAATCAAAAAGCTCGCCGTCACGATTCCGAACGAGCATACGGAGGCGCTCGAACAGAAGGCGCGCGAGCACGACATCTACATTCAGAGCGGCACGATGCTTGAGGTTGACCGCAAGTGGCCGGGCGCAGTCTTCAACACAACCTGCCTCGTCGGCCCCGAGGGCGTGCTCTACAAGTATCGAAAGGTCAACACATGGATTCCCTTCGAGGTACATACCAGCCCGCACGACCTCGAAGGCTACGACGAGCCCCTGTTTCCCGTCGCCGACACTCCCATCGGGCGCATCGGCTGCGCCGTCTGCTACGACTGGCTCTTTCCCGAAGCGTTGAGGCAGTTGGCCGCTGGCGGCGCTGAAGTGCTCGTGCGCGTCTCGGCCTACATGGATCCCTGGGGCGCGACCGCGCCGATGGACTGGTGGACGGTGATTAACCGCGCCCGCGCCATCGAAAACATGGCCTACGTCGTCGCGGCCAATCAGGGAGCGCGGCTGAAGTTTTATCCGCCTTACTCCTGGCCGGGCGGAAGTCAGGTCGTGGACTTCGAGGGGCGGATGCTGGCCGAAGCCTCGCCGGGGCCGGGCGAGAGAATCGTCGTCGCGCCTCTGGACATCTCGGCGCTGCGCCACGAACGCGCCGCGCGCAGAGGTCATCACATGCTCTCGCACCTGCGCACGGAAGCCTACCCCGTCTATCGCTCCCACTATTACCCGCCCGGCGACGACGCGACCCGGCAGGGCGGAGAAATCTCCTTCGAGCGAAACAACGAATTGATAGAAGAGTCGAAACGACTGCTCGCCCAGTCGGGCGCAGAAGCGGAAGATGAGGGTTAACGAAGCGGAATAAGCCGTTTAGCTCGGATTTCGTCTGAGCTTGGCGTCGGCACGCGGGCTGCGGGGGCAGCCGACGGGCGCAGTCACGCTTCGTCTGCAAAGTGAAAGGAAGACTCGCGTAATCTCGCGGCTCGCGCCTGTCAATCCAGAGGCTTGTGAGTTTCCGTAGTATAAATTCGGATTGTCTTCTGCAATCTTTGACGGCGCTGTCGCATGCGCCGAAGGCGTGAATTTTCGCACCGCAATCGTGAACGGAAAATCAGCCGCGTCCTAAAAATGATTTGACAGGCCGCGCGAATCCGTATACAAATGCTGCTTCGTTCGGATAAGCAACAAACTCCAACGCCCGCTCTTAGTGAAATACAATTTCGCCGCAACGCCGTAAGTACCTTGCTCCTGCAAGTCGTCTGAAAGGTGCTCTGCCCGCGCAGTGTCTGCTGCCGGGGCAGACGGCGGGAACAGTTTACCAACCAGCAATGCCCGGTTCGTTCGTGAGACTCTTGCAAATGAAGACAAATAGAAGAATCCCCCCGCTTTTCTCGAAACTGCTCGTGCTGTTCGTGAGCTTCACCGTGTTCGGCCTCAGCGCGCACGCGCAGAGCAACAAGGGCACCATCGTCGGGACGGTCAAAGACCCTTCGGGCGCGCTGGTCAAAGACGCGCGTGTGACGGCGACAAACGTCGCCACCGGCGAGACGCGCGAGGCGACGACGAACGACGAAGGCACTTACACCCTGACGACGCTCGACCCGGGCGTCTACCGCGTCTCGATTGATGCGACCGGCTTCCAGACCGCCGTCGTCGAAGAGGTCAAGCTTGAGACCAACGCGCGTCAGGCAGTAGACGTGAACCTGACGGTGGCGGGCGTGGGCGGCGACACCATCACGGTCACGGCTGAAGCTCCTCTGGCCGAGACCGAGACGAGCGTGCGCGGCGACCTCGTGACGGGCAGGCAGGTAGTTGACCTTCCGCTTCCGCAGCGCAACTTCACGCTGCTGGCGGCGCTCTCGCCCGGCGTCTCTCGTCCGGCGGCAGGCTCTCTGGGCGGCGGCGGCAACTTCGAGTCGGGCGGCCCGACGGCAGGTACGGAATCGACGCGCTTCCGCGAGTCGGGCGGCTCGGTCATCGTCGCCAACGGCGCGCGCCCGACCAACAACAACTTCACGCTCGACGGCGTCGATAACAACGAAACGCAGTTCGGACAAATCGCCATCTTCCCGAGCACCGAGGCGATTGCCGAGTTCAAGGTCGAGACCAGCGTTTACTCGGCCGAGAGCGGACGCGCGGGCGGCGCGATTATCTCGACCACGACGAAGCAGGGGCAGAACCGCGTCTTCGGAAACCTCTACGAGTTTTATCAGGGACGCTTCGGCTCGGCGCTGCCTTCGCGCCTGACGCAGCCCGGCGTCACCTTCATCCCGAACACCAACACGCACAACTACGGCGGCATCGTCGGCGGCCCAATCTTTTTGCCGCGCCCCGGCGAGGGCACGCCCCACTTCTACGACGGGCGCAACCGCTCCTTCTTCTTCTTCTCCTACAACGCGCAGCGCAACGCCACGCCCGCCTTCAACTCGATTGAAGACCCCGTCACCGTGCCCACCATCCGGCAGCGCAACGGCGACTTCTCCGAGATACTTCAGCCGGGCAAACTCGTCACCTTCAACACGGTTCGAGGCCCTGTCGTCGCGCCCGCCGGAACGATTTTCGACCGCAACGGAAATCCTTTCCCCGGCAACATCATCCCGAGCGCGCTGTTCTCGCCCACAGCCTTCCGTCTCTTGAACTCTTACCCGCTGCCGACCGACCCCGGCCTTGAGAGAAACTACCGCCGCAATCGTAAAGAGCGAGCCAACATCGACGGCTACGACGTGCGCATCGACCATAACCTGATTCAGGGCAAGAACACTCTCTTCGGTCGTTACAGCAAGCAGCAGAACTCGCGCGTGCGAGACAACAATTTCCCCGTCGGCTCTTCGCCCACAGGCATCGACCTCGCTTCCGGCTTCGGCGCGGGCGACGAGTTCGGCAACTCGCGCCAGATTGCGCTCGGCGATACGCACGTCTTCTCGTCCTCGGCCATCAACGACATGCGCGCCGGTTATCACCGCGTCAACATCGGCATCTTCAATCCCGGCATCGGCGGCGCGCTCGGCTTCAGCCCGACCGCCTCGGCCGACCTCGGCATCCCGAACGTCAACGTCTGCGGCATCATCTGCGAAGGCACGCTCCTTTTGGGCTTCGCCCCGAGCGACCAGGAAAAGCAGCTTGAGTTCGTCGGCGACGGCGGCCCCTTCTTCTTCAACTCGAACAACTTCTTCTTCGGCGACACGCTGACGCTCGTGCGCGGCTCGCAGACCATCCGCGTCGGCGGCGACCTGCGCGTGCGTCAGAATCAGAGGGTTGACTCGAACGCGGCGGGCGGCTCGAAGGGCAACGTGCAGTACGGCACGGGCGTCAGTGGCTTCGCCTCGGGCAACTATTCGGGCATACCCATCGGCCCCAACGATGCCGGCTCCAGCGTCGCCAACTTCCTGCTCGGCAACCCGCCCGCCTTCATCGTGCGCGGCGTGGCGGGCGGCCCCTTCCTCCAGTCGAACAAAGAGATTGCCTTCTTCGTGCAGGACGACTGGAAGGTCAACCCGAACCTGACGCTCAACCTCGGCCTGCGCTACGACCTCTTCACGCTGCCCACCGAGCGCTACGACCGCCAGAGCAACTTCGACCCGGCCACCGGACGGCTCATCCGCGCCGGTGAAGGCTCGCCCCTCGGGCGCGACCTCGGCAACGCCGACAAGAACAACTTCGGCCCGCGCGTCGGCTTCGCCTACAGCGGCTTCCGCGACGACCGCAAACTCGTGCTGCGCGGCGGCTACGGCCTGCTCTACGCGCTCGACGTGAGTACGCGTCCGCCGCTCACCAATAACCCCGGCTTCTCGGCCAGCTATTCGGCCTCCATCAACCAGTTCGGCACGGCCGGCAGCTCTCTGCCCGCGCGCTTCAATCTCGACACCGGCTACCCGTTCCCCGTGACCGGCGTGCCCGCGTCGGACATCTACTCGCCCGGCAACGCCGACGCCACCATCTATTACCTCGACCCGAACAACAAGACGACGCTCTATCACCAGTACAACCTGACGCTGCAACGCGAGTTCGGCGACGCCTTCCTGGCCGAGATAGCCTACGTCGGCGCGCTCGGCAGAAATCTGCTCATCGTCAACAACATCGGTCGCGGCACGAACGGCCCCGGCTCGCGCGAAGTCACGGCCTTCAACAGCGTCATCACCACACGCAACATCGGCGAATCCCGTTACGACTCGTTTCAGTCGAAGCTTGAGCGCAGATTCGCTCGCGGCGTCTCCTTCATCTCGACCTACGTCTGGTCGCACGCGATTGATAACACTTCGGGCGCGTTCGCAGGTCTCGGCAATACCGGCGGCAACAACTTCGGCTTCTCCAACCCGCTCAGGCCGGAACTCGACCGGGGCAACTCCGACTTCGACATCCGCCACCGCTTCACCTTCGCGGGCATCTGGGATTTGCCCTTCGGACGCGGACGCCGCTACGGCACAAACTGGTCTGACGCAGCCGAGTTCTTCTTCGGCGGCCTGCAACTGAACACCAACATACAGATTCAGAGCGGCCCGCCCTGGACGCCGCGCGCAGGCGACACGCGCGTCGATTTAATCGGCGACCCGACGCCGACCGAAGCTCAGCGCGCGCGCGGCCTGCAAGTCAATCCGGCGGCCTTCCGTGCGCCCGTCTCGCCCATCTTCGCAAGCGACCCCGGCGGGCCTAAGTTCGGCTCGCTCGGCCGCAACGTCTTCCGGGGCGAGCGGCAGGAGTACTTCGATGCCTCCCTCTTCAAGAACTTCCGTCTGCTTTCGGTGAGCGAGACTCTCAACTTCCAGTTCCGCTTGCAGGTCTTCAACGTCTTCAACCACGTCAATCGGGGAACGCCGGTCAGAGACTTAAACGACAGCAACTTCGGCATCGACACCAGCGAGCAGCGCAGGCGAACGCTTGAGTACGGTCTCAAGATTATCTTCTAGCGCGGGCTTCACGCGGGAAACCGCAAGGTCGAAACCCTCAAGAGTGGCGGGCGCGCTTTATCGCCCGCCACTCGACTGTTATCCGCAAGCTTCTTCGATGCGAGCCGAGCTTTTGAGTAATGATTCCGCCGGAGTTTTAAAGGTGAAGTGAGACCTCTTCAGCATCCATCTGCTTCGATACGCAAGAGCGCCCTTACCGGCGTCGCCTTCGGACGCGCACGAAAAACCGGCTCGAAGCTTTCAAATTCCGGCTCTAAGCTCTCAAGATTCCGGCCTCTATCTCAGTCTCTACTGCAAGCTCTCCTTTTGGCCGCGCTCTCCCTCTCCGCGCAGGCGCAGACGACTCTCAGCTCGCCCGCCGCCTCTGCCGCCCGCGCGTCCGACTCGGCTTCCGCTATCGTCGAGCGAGTGCGTGCCAATAAAACCAACGCGGCGGTGTTGTCTTCGGCCATCGAGAGCGGATTCGAGTTCCTGCGCGCGGCGAGCTACGAGGCCGCCGCAGAAGTGTTCGGCGCAATCGTCGAGGCCGCGCCGCGCGAGCCTCTGGCGCTCTACGGTCGCGCCGTCGCGCTCTTCAACCTGCGGCGCGTCGCCGAGGCCGAGCCCGTCGCCCGCGCATCGGTCGAGGCCGCGCTCGCACGCGCGTCTCTCCCCGACCAAACACAGGCTCAAGCCGCCGAAGCAAAAAGACGCGCCTCCGATGCCCTGACGCTGCTTGCGACCATCCTCGCAGTCCGCCGCGACAACGCGGGCGCGCTCGCTTCCGTGACGAAAGCCGTCGAGCTGTCGCCGGAGAACTTCGACGCACAGCTTGCGCTCGGTCGTGCGCTCTACGGCGCGGGCGACCCGGCAGCCGCCGCCAAAGCCTTTCGCGCCGCCGTCGCCCTGAAAGCCGACGATGCGCGCGCCAGATTTTTTCTCGCCACCGCGCTCGAACAGGCAGGCGACGAAGCGGGCGCGCTCGCCGCTTACAGGGAACTGCTCGCGGTCAATCCCGACATCGCCGAAGGACACCTCGGAGTGGGCGTGCTGCTCGTCAAACGTCCCGGCGACGAAGCCCTCGAAGGCGTAAAGCATCTGACTCGCGCCGTCGCCCTCAACGGCAACCTCTACGAAGCGCGCGTCGCGCTCGGTCGCGCGCTCATTCAGAAAGGTCGAGCGGCGGAAGCCGTCGAGCACCTGCAACGCGCCGCCGAGCTTGCGCCCAACAATCCTGAGCCGCATTATCAACTGGCTATCGCCTACCGTCGTCTTGGCCGCCGACAGGAGGCCGAAGCCGAAAGCGCCCTCGTGCAGAAGCTTCACGAAGCGCGCCGCGCACGCGTGCAGCAGAGCGCACCCGCCACCGTGCCTGAGTCAAAGCCTTGATGAGCCTGAGCAAAATATCTCGACGCGCGCCGTGCCTTCTTCTTCAAAGGGCGCGCCTTCAAAGGACGACGCGCCTTCTCGTCTTAGCCGTCGTCGCCCTCGGCGCGTTGGCGGAGGAAGCTGCTTTGCGCCCGACGGCGGCGCAGAGGCGTCGGCAGGAACAGTCAGCGACGAAGGGAACTGCGACGAAGGGCTCGACGGTCGCTGGCAGCGCCGCGCAGGTGTCGCAGCAGGCGATGAGCGCTTTGCAGTCGGGCAGGCTCGAAGAGGCTGAAGCGTTGGCGCGAAAGGCGGTCGAAGCTTCGCCGCGCGACGCGAACGCGCACGCGCTGCTCGCAGTGATTCTCGACCAGCGCGGGCAGAGCGCGGAGGCTGAAGCCGCCTACCGCGAAGCCCTCCGCATTGACCCGCGAAGCGCGCCCGCGCTCGTCAACTTCGGTGTGCTGCTGGCGCGCACGAAGCGTCTGGACGAGGCGGTGGAAGTCTTCGAGTCGGCGCTCAAAGTCGCGCCCGCGCACATGCAGACCGTCTACAACCTCGGCTCTATCTACGCTGCGCGCGGCGACTACAAACGCGCCATTCCTCTGCTCGAACGCGCGGCGGGTGTCGGAGCAAGCGCCGCGACTTCAGCCGATAGCAGCAACCCCGACCTCTCGCTTCTACTCACGCTCACGAACGCATACTTGCACGACGGGCGGACGACTGATGCCGCGCGCCTCGTCGAGCGAATCGAGCGCGCCGGCTCGGACGACCCGCGCACGCTCTTTACGCTCGGACTGCTGCTGGCCGAAGCGCAGGACTATGAAGCCGCCGCGCGTCTCTTCGAGCGCACCAACGCGCTCAGGCCGAACACCTACGAAGTGCTCTACAATCTCGGCGTCGCGCTCTACAATCTCGACCGGCTCGACGAAGCCGCGCGCTCGCTCGAACAATCGGTCTCGCTCGCGCCGGGCGATGCCGAGCCGCTCTATCGTCTCGGTCTGGTCGCCTCGGCCAGACGGCAGACGGAGCTGGCGCTCGGCCTCTGGCAGAAAGCCTTGCAACTCCGACCGCAGTTTCCCGACGCGAGCTTTATGATTGCCGAGGAGCTTTCCAAGCACAACCGTCTTGAGACCGCCATCGGCTTCTACAAACGCGCCATCGAGCAAGACCCCTCCAGGCTCGTCTACTACATACGCCTCGGCGCGCTCCATTTTCGCCAGCGCCGCTACGAAGCTGCGCGCGAGGTCTACGAGCAGGCCGCAAAGCTTTTCCCGAACGTCTCGCAGGTGCATTACCTCGTCGGCTACGCGGCGCGCGGGCAGGGCTTGTACGACGAAGCGAGCGCCGCCTTCGAGCGTGCGCTTAGTTTGCAGCCCGACAACGTCGATGCCCTCGCCAATCTCGGCTTCATCGCCTACGAGCGCGGCAACAACGCCGAGGCCGAACAGCTTCTGCGCCGCTCCGTCGCGCTCGACGCGAAACATTTTCCCGCGCACTACGACCTCGGTCGCCTGCTCGTCCGTCTGAAGAAGTACGACGAAGCTCTCTCCGTCTTGCAGCGCGCCCTCGCCTTAAGCGACACAGACCCCGGCGTGCGTTACCAGTTGTTCATCGTCTACTCGCGTCTCAAGCGGAAAGATGACGCCGACCGCGAGCTTGCCGCCTTCAAGCGACTGGAGGGCGCGCGTCAAAATCGAGGGCAGACCGAAAAAGCGCCACCACCCTCGGCGGCGACCGAAGAACTGCCGCCGCCGCCCGCCCCGACCGAGGCGCTGCCGCCACCGCCCGATTCCCTGAGCGCCCCGGCGACGCGAAATCCTTCGCGCGCCAGGCCGTAGAAATTCCATGTGGCGGCTCAACCGGCGGCACGGAAAGGCGCAGCCGCGCAGGACATCCCGAATGAATCTTCGTTCAGCATCCATCTCAAATTTCGTCGCCGCGTGCTTCGTCGTGCTGATTTGTCTCTCGTCGCAGGCGACGGCGCAGACCTCTCCGTCTCCGACGGTCTCGAAGGTCGAGCCGCCGAACTGGTGGGCTTCGCACACCGTCAACCCCGTGCGCCTGCTCGTGCGCGGCGCGAACCTGCACGGCGCGCGCCTCGCGCCGACGCGCGCCGAGACCGAAACCTCCGCCGTCGTCGTCAATCCTGCGGGCACGTATCTACTCTTCAGCCTCCACGTCAGCCCCTCGGCTCTCCCCGGCGACTACTCTCTGACGCTTGAGACGAATGCTGGCCGTGCGTCCGTCCCCTTCCGGCTCGAAGCTCCGCTACCCGTCTCGAAGAACTTTCAGGGCATAGGCTCCGACGACGTTATCTATCTCATCATGCCCGACCGCTTCGCGGACGGCGACGCCTCGAACAACGCGCCCGCCGACAGCCCACCCGCAGCCAACGACCGCCGAAACGCGCGCGCCTATCACGGCGGCGATTTCCGGGGCATCATCAACCGCCTGCCTTATCTCAAAGAGCTGGGCGTGACAGCCCTCTGGCTCAATCCCTGGTACGATAACTGGAACGGCGTCAAGACCTGCGACAAACCCTGGTGTCCGAACACCTACTATCACGGCTATCACGCGATTGATTACTACGCCGTCGAAGACCGCTTCGGCGACATGAATGTTTTGCGCGAGCTGGTCGAGCGCGCGCACGCGCTCGGCATCAAGGTCATACAAGATCAGGTCGCCAATCACGTCGGCTCGCAGCACCCCTGGGTCGTCAACCCGCCGCTCGACAACTGGTTTCACGGCACGCTCCGAAGTCACGTGCAAAATCCGTTTCGCGGCGACCTCCTGCTCTCGCCGCACACGCACCCCACAGCGCGCCAGCCCACGCTCGACGGCTGGTTCTCAGACGACTTGCCCGACATGAATCAGGACGAGCCGGAGGTTGCGCGCTACGAGATACAGAACGCGCTATGGTGGGTCGGGGCGACAGGGATAGACGGTATTCGTCAGGATACGATTCAGTACATGCCGCGCTTCTTCATACGCGACTTGAGCGCGGCGCTTCACCGTCAATATCCGAAGCTCTGGATGGTCGGCGAGGTCTTCGACCGCGACCCGCTTCATACGAGCTTCTTCATCGGCGGACGGCGCGGCTGGGACGGCATCGACACCGAGCTTGATTCGGTCTTCGACTTCGCCTCCTGGCAGACTTCGCTCGATGTTTTCACGGGCAAGCAGCCCGCCTCGGCCTTGCGCGCAATCCTTCGCGCCGACGCCGCCTACCCCGAAGCGTCGCGCCTGACGACGATGACGAACAATCACGACGTTCGGCGCTTCATGTCGCTTCCCGGCGCGACGCTCGAAGGCGCGATGATGCACACCGCCTTCATCCTCTCCATTCGCGGCATCCCGCAGCTCTACTACGGCGAAGAGATTGCGATGGAAGGCGGCGAAGACCCCGACAACCGGCGCGACTTTCCCGGCGGCTTCGCGGGCGACTCTCGCAACGCTTTCGACGAGCGCGGGCGAACGTCTGCGGAGCAGCGCATGTACGAGTGGACGCGCAACTGGCTGCGTCTGAGGCGCGAGCACTCGTCGCTCAGGCGCGGCGCGCAAATCGACCTCGCCTACGACGAAGACGCTTACGCCTTCGCCCGCCGCGACGAGCACGAGACAATCGTCGTCGCCTTTAATCGCGCGCGCGCGCCGAAGACTCTGAGCCTGCCAGCCCCTGCGCTCGAAGCGCGCGACGGCGCGCGTCTCAAGCCCCTGCTCGGCGGCACACAGAGCGCGACAATCGTCGGCGGCAAAGTCTCTCTCGTCATCCCTGCGCGCACGGCGGTCGCTTACAGCCTCGCACGTTGATGAGAAGGATGCTGGTCGGGCGTCGCTATCTCTCTCTGCGCGTAGCGTCGAAGTTTTGCGCCCGGAGTTTTTCTGTAAAACTGTTCGCCGGAAAATACCGCAACGAGGCGCGGTCTGGGTTATACTGCGCTGCAAGCAACAAACGAAATTCAGTCGAAGCAAGTAAAGGCAGTAGAGCTTTATCTAACTCTCGCGGGCGGGTTTGTCTTGAGGGCTCGTCGCACGTTAAAAGGGGGTCGGGGTGAGCTTTCCCAGATCGAGCGGTATCCTTCTGCATCCGACATCGTTGCCGGGAAGATTCGGCATCGGAGACCTCGGGCGCGAGGCTTACGCCTTCGCCGATTTTCTGCACGCGAGCGGGCAGAGTCTCTGGCAGGTTCTGCCCTTGGGGCCGACCGGCTACGGAGATTCGCCTTACGCGAGCTTCTCGGCCTTCGCCGGAAATACTCTGCTCGTCAGCCCCGAGCGGCTGGTCGAAGAAGGTCTGCTCTCGGCCGACGACATCGCCGAGCCGCCGCTCTTCTCGGAAGACCGTGTCGAGTTCGGGCGCGTGCTTGAGTTCAAGCAGTCGCTTCTGCGTCGAGCCTTCGACAACTTCAAACGCACGACCGACGTAAATCTTCGCGGCAGCTTCCAGACCTTCACCCATCACGCCGCCCCCTGGCTCGACGACTACGCGCTCTTTCGCGCCCTGAAGGACGCGCGCGGCGGCGTCTCGTGGAACGAGTGGGAGCCCGCGCTCGTCAGGCGCGACCCGCAGGCGCTCGCAGCCGCGCGCGACCAGTTGCACGAAGAGGTCGAGGCGCAGAAGTTCTACCAGTATCTCTTCTTCAAACAGTGGCTCGCGCTCAAGACTTACTGCAACGAGCGCGGCATCAAGATTGTCGGCGACATCCCAATCTTCGTCGCGCACGATTCGGCGGACGTGTGGACGCATCCGTACCTCTTCAAGCTCGACCAGATGGGCAAGCCTCTGGTCGTCGCGGGCGTGCCGCCCGACTATTTCAGCGCGACGGGTCAGCTCTGGGGAAACCCGCTCTACGATTGGGAACGCATGCGCTCGACAAACTTCGGCTGGTGGATTGAGCGCGTGCGCGGCACGCTCGGCATGGTCGATATTCTGCGCATCGACCACTTCCGGGGCTTCGCCGCCTGCTGGGAGATACCCGGCGGCGATAAGACGGCGGAGCGCGGACGCTGGGTTCCCGCCCCGGGACAGGAGCTTTTCACGGCCATCAAGTACGCGCTCGGCGACCTTCCCATCATCGCCGAAGACCTCGGCGTCATCACGCCCGACGTTGAAGCTCTGCGCGACCGCTTTGAGTTTCCCGGCATGCGTATTTTGCAGTTCGCCTTCGGCGGCGACACGCGCAACATCGACCTCCCGCACAACTACGTCCGCAACGTCGTCGTCTACACCGGCACACACGACAACGACACGACCGTCGGCTGGTTCAAGTCCGAAGCCGGAGCGGGCTCGACGCGCAACGCCGAGCAGGTCGCGCGCGAGCGCAAGTTCTGTCTCGACTATCTCGACTCCGACGGAGCGGAGATTCAATGGGACTTCATCCGCGCCGTGCTCGCCTCGGTCGCCAACACGGCGATTATCCCTCTGCAAGACGTGCTTGGCCTCGGCACAGAGGCGCGCATGAATCTCCCGGCCAGCACCGACGGCAACTGGGCTTGGCGCTACCGCTCCGACGCGCTCACAGAGCCCTTGCGCGAACGCCTCAAACATCTCACCGCGCTCTACGGCAGAGAACAGGCCGTCGAGCCCAAAACGCAGAAGTCCGAGAGCTAAGAAAAGCAATTCAAACAGGGATGGACAGGATGAACAGGATAAAGGCAAATGATGAATGCGGAATGCGGAATGATGAATTAAAAGCAGGAAGCGGTTTGTCTTTTCATTCCGCATTCCGCATTCCGCATTCATCATTTCTTTTCCCTCCCTGTTAATTTCTTCTGTTTTCTTATGAATCAAACGAAACTGCTTGCACGCCGCGCCTCGTTGCTGTCGCTGTTCGTCTTCGCCGCCGCAGTCGTCTGCTTCGCGCAAGCGCCGCCGGAAGTGTCGAAGGTCGAGCCGCCGAACTGGTGGGCAGGGCATTCGATTAACCCCGTGCGCGTGCTGCTGCGCGGCAGGAATCTCTCAGGCGCGCGGGTCGAGGCCGTCGGCGCGAGTGTGCAGACCGGCCTCGTGCGTGCGAACGCGGCGGGCACATATCTCTTCGTCGATGTCCACATCGACAGAAGCGCCCCACCAGGGATGCGTCGGCTGCGCGTCACGAACGGCGCGGGGCAGACGACAGAAGCGCCCTTTGAAATCTCCGCCCCTCTCTCGCGCGCCGGACGCTTTCAGGGCTTCACGTCCGACGACGTTATCTACTTCATCATGCCCGACCGCTTCGCGGACGCAGACCCTGCAAACAACAACCCTTCCAAGTCGCCCGGCCTCTACGACCGCTCAAAGCCTCGCTACTATCACGGCGGGGACTTTCAGGGCATCATCGACCGCCTGCCTTATCTCAAAGAACTAGGCGTCACCGCCCTCTGGTTCAATCCCGTCTACGACAACAACGACCGTCTCAACGACCGCGAAACCTACCCGGAAGTCGAGGGCGGAGAGAAGCGTCCCATCACCGATTATCACGGCTACGGCCCCGTCGATTTCTACGGCGTCGAAGAGCATTACGGCTCGATGGCGAAGCTCAAAGAGCTGGTCGAAAAGGCTCATGCTGCCGGTATCAAGGTGATTCAAGATCAGGTCGCCAATCACACGGGGCCTTATCATCCCTGGGTCAAAGACCCGCCGACGCCGACGTGGTTCTACGGCACGGAAGAAAAGCACCTCTCGAACAACTGGCAGAAGTGGACGACGATGAACCCGCGCGCCACCTACCAGACGCAGCGCCGCAACCTCGAAGGCTGGTTCATAGACATCCTGCCCGACCTCAATCAGGACGACGAAGAGGTGCGCCGCTATCTCATCCAGAACACGCTCTGGTGGCTCGGCACAATCGGCTTCGACGCCATTCGGATGGACACGCTGCCGCACGTCCCGCGCCACTTCTGGCGCGACTGGACGACGGCCATCGAGCGCGAGTACCCGACGGTCAACGTGCTCGGCGAGTTGTTCGACGGCGACCCGGCGCTCCTCTCATACTTCCAGCGCGGGCGCACAGGCCACGACCGCATCGACACAGGGATTCACACGCTCTACGACTTCCCGCTCCACTACGCCCTGCGCGACGCCTTCGCCAAAGGTCAGGAGATACGAAAAATTCAGACCGTCCTCGCGCACGATTTTCTCTACCCGAACCCCGATGTGCTCGTCCCCTTCGTCGGCGTCCACGACATGCTTCGCTTTATGAACGAGCCCGGCGCAACTACCGACGGTCTCAAGCTCGCGCAGACGCTCGTGATGACCACTCGCGGCACACCCCTGCTCTACTACGGCGACGAGATAGCCATGCCCGGCGGCGGCGACCCCGACAACCGGCGCGACTTCCCCGGCGGCTTCCCGGGTGATGCACGCAACGCCTTCGACGAGCGCGGGCGCACGCCCGCCGAGAACAATGTCTTCAATCATCTCAAGCTCTTGGGTCGCCTGCGCGCTCAATTAGAACCCCTGCGCCGGGGAAAATCCTTCGACCTCTACGACGCCGAACAGCAGTACGCCTACGCGCGGACGACGGGCACTTCTTCCGTCATCGTCGTCTTCAACAACGACACCAAGCCCGCGACCATCAGCTTCGACGTGACGGGCGTCGGAGTTTCCAGAGACGCGAAGCTCGCGGTTCATCTCGGCACGGCGAGCCGGGGCAGCGTCAAAGACGGTATGCTGCAAATCACTCTCCCGGCGCGCACCGCGACCATTCTCACAGAGAAATGAGACGGGCGAAATAAGCGCGGCAGGCGCGCACGGAGACACAAGGCAAACGGCGCGGAGTCGATTAAAGATGCTTCGTAACAAACCTCTTTCCGAGCAGGTTGCGCTCATCACGGGCGGCGGCACAGGTATAGGTCGCGCTTTCACAGAGGAATTATCCGCTGCGGGCGCGCGGGTCGTCATCGCCTCCCGTCGTAGAGAAGTGCTGCACCGGACGGCTGACGAGCTGAACTCGCGCGCGGGCGCGGAGCGCGTCTTCCCCTACGGCTTCGACATACGCGACCGCGCGCAGACCGAAGCTCTCGTCAGACATATTCACGAACGCTTCGGCGCGCTCGACATCCTCGTCAACAACTCCGGCCTCGCCGTCCCTGAAACCGTCGAAGCGATAACCGAAGAGGGCTGGGATAAAGTTCTCGACACGAATCTGCGCGGCGTGATGTGGCTCGTGCGCGCGGCGCTGCCTTCGATGCTGGCGCAGGATTTCGGCGACATCGTCAACGTCTCTTCGCAGGCCGGAAAGCACGGCTATTCGGACGTGCCTTCCTACTGCGCCTCGAAGTTCGGCCTGCTCGGCTACGCCGAGGCGCTCCGCGACCACGTTCGCAAGGCGGGCGCGAACATACGCGTCTTCAACTTCTGTCCCGGCCTCGTCGATGTTGACCACACGGGCGAGGACGAAGAGCCGCGCGCCGGCGCAATTCACGTCCGCAACATGGCGCGCACGCTCGCTTACGCGCTCTCGCTCGACCGCAACGTCCTGCTTGAAGACATCAATCTGTACGGGCGATAGACGAAAGAACAGACGATGGACGATAGACCATAGACGATGGACAAAAATCTTTAGATAGACCATCGAAGATGAAGAGAGACGGATTGGTTATCGTCCATCGTCCATCGTCTATGGTCTGCTGAAAGGAGCGTTATGCAAGAGAAACCCCGTCTGAGTTTCTGGCAAATCTGGAACATGAGTTTCGGCTTTCTGGGCATACAGTTCGGCTGGGGGTTGCAGCTCGCCAACATGAGCGGCATCTATACTTACCTCGGCGCGAACCCGGACGAGATACCGATTCTCTGGCTGGCCGGCCCGGTGACGGGGCTGCTTGTGCAGCCGGTTATCGGCACGATGAGCGACCGTACGTGGAATCGTCTCGGTCGTCGTCGCCCCTATTTTCTCGTCGGCGCGATTCTCTCAAGCATCGCTCTCTTCTTCATGCCCGACTCTTCGGCGCTCTGGATGGCCGCCGGGCTGCTCTGGATTCTCGACGCCAGTATCAACGTCTCGATGGAGCCCTTCCGCGCCTTCGTCGCCGACAAGCTCAACATCGACCAGCGCACGGCAGGCTTCGTCATGCAGAGCTTCTTCATCGGCATCGGCGCGACGCTCGCAAACGCCCTGCCCTTTATCTTCCGGCAGGCGGGCGTGACGGGCAGAACGCCGAGCGGCATTCCTCTGACCGTCAGCTACTCGTTCAAAATCGGCGCGGCGGCCTTCCTCCTCGCCGTGCTCTGGACGGTTCTGACGACGAAGGAATACCCACCCGAGAACATGGAAGAGTTTGAGCGGATGCGACGCGAGCGGCGGGGCTTCGGCGCGGGGCTCTCCGAGATTTTCTCCGCCATACGCGAGATGCCGCAGACGATGAAGCAGTTGGCAGTCGTGCAGTTCTTCACCTGGCTTGGGCTCTTCTGCATGTGGATGTTCTTCGGGCTGACGACCTCTTATCACGTCTTCGGCGCGACCGACGACCGCGACCCGCGCTTTGCTCTCGGACAGGAATGGGGCGGCCTTGCTTTCGCCGTCTATTCCATCGTCTGCTTCGCCGTCGCCTTCGCTCTGCCCTGGCTCGCGCGCCAGACGAGCCGTAAGACCGTGCATATCATCGCCCTCGTCTGCGGCGGCCTCGGGCTGCTCTCGGTCTACTTTATTCAGGACAAAAATCTTCTCCTGCTGACGATGGTAGGCGTCGGCATCGCGTGGGCGTCGATTCTCTCGATGCCTTATGCCATCCTTTCGGGCGCGCTTCCGCCCGCGCGCATGGGCGTCTACATGGGCGTCTTCAACTTCTTCATCGTCATCCCCGAAATCATCGCCTCGTTTCTCTTCGGGCGCGTCATCCGCGCCGTCTTCGGAGAGAACAACCCGACAGCGCCGCTCTACGTCGTGATGGCCGGCGGCGTGTTTCTGCTGCTCGCCGCCCTGATGGTCTTGCGCGTGCGCGACGAAGCCGAGCGCGACGTGCCGACGCGCGCCGTCATTCGTGGAGACGAGCACGAGCCCCTGCTCGCGCAACAGTCGGTGCAGCCCGTGCCGAGCACCGGACTCGTGGACGAGACGCGCGGCGGCGGCGGTCAGCGTTGAAGACGCAGAGGGAGAAACTCCAAACGATGCCCGAATCCATCCGTCGAACTCCGTTCATTCTGGTCAGCATCGCTCTCATGCTCGGTCTCTTCCAGCAGGGAGTAGCCGCGCGGCAGACGACTCAGCCGCGCGACTTCTCGAAAGAGACTGCGCAAGAGGTGCGCTCGTGGGTGAGAGACGGCGTCGTCTACGAAATCTTCCCGCGCACCTTTTCCGAGGCCGGAAATTTTCAGGGCATCACGGCGCAGCTCGACCGCCTGCGCGACCTCGGCGTGACGATACTCTGGCTGATGCCGATTCACCCCGTCGGGCAGGAACGAAAGAAGGGGACTATCGGCAGCCCCTACGCCGTGCGCGACTACTACGCCATCAACCCCGACTACGGCACGAAGGAAGACTTCAAGCGGCTCGTCTCGGAAGCGCACCGGCGCGGCATGAAGGTCGTCATCGACATCGTGGCGAATCACACCGCGTGGGACAGCGTGATGATGAGCAAGCCGGAGTTTTACACGCGCGACGCGAGCGGCAAAATCGTCCCGCCGGTGGCCGACTGGTCGGACGTGGCCGACCTCAACTACGACAACCCGCAGCTTCGCGCCTACATGCTCGACATGCTCAAGCACTGGCTCAGGGAATACGACCTCGACGGTTTTCGCTGCGACGTTGCCATGATGGTTCCGACCGATTTCTGGGAGCGCGCGCGCACGGAGCTGGAGCGCGTCAAGCCCGACATCCTGCTGCTCGCCGAAGCTCACGAGCCAGACCTCATGGTGCGCGCCTTCGATTTGGATTACGCGTGGCCGTTTCATTCCGCTTTAACCGAAGTTCTACAGGGAAAGAAGCCTTCAAACGCCTTTCGCGCCGCGTGGGAAGAGGAGCGCAGGCGTTTCCCGCGCGGCTCGCTTCACATGCGCTTCTCCGATAATCACGACGAGCGTCGCGCCATCGCGCGCTTCGGCGAGCCCGGCGCGCTCGCCGCCTCCGTCCTCATGTTCACGCTCGACGGCGTGCCGATGCTCTACAACGGCATGGAGGCGGGCGACGTGACCGAGTCGGGCGCGCCCGCGCTCTTCTATCGTCTGCCCGTCTTCTGGCAGATGGCCGAGCGGCGTCCAGAATTCCCGCGCTTCTATCGCGGCATTATCGCGCTTCGGAAGACGCACTCGGCGCTCCGGCGCGGCGAGACCGAATGGCTCAAAAACTCCGACGACGCGCGCATCGTCACCTACTCGCGCCGCGACGCTCAGGAAGAAATCGTCGTCGCTATTAACTTCTCCAACCAGCCCTTCCTCGGCCTCGTCGAAACCCGAACCGGCGCGCCCTTCACCGACATCACGCCCGACACCGCCGCGCCGCTCGCGCCTGACGCGCCCGCCTCGGAACGCGCCGCGCGCACGCGCCAAGTCGCCCTCCCCGTCCTCTCGCTCGACGCGTGGGGCTATCGAATCTTCGTCAGGCAAAAGTAAAAAGGCAGGCTGAAGAAGGCAAAAGTAAAAAGGAAAAGGGCAAAGGTTAAAAGAACGGGTTTCCGCCTCGCCCTTGCCTTTTGCCTTTTACCTTTTGCCTTTGTAGGAGGCCGACCAGCTTCATCGCGCGCGGAATTTCGTCGTTGCGCATGAACCAGCGCCAGACGTTTGCGGTGCGTAGATTTTCGGCGCTGAGAAGGGTGATGCCGAGGTCGATGCCGATAACGTCGGGGCTCACCCAGCCGTTATTGGGGTTGAAGGCGTCGGCGAAGCCGTAGCGACCGTAGACGGACGAGCCGAAGCGTTGGCGCATGGTGCGGAGGGTTCTAAGCGAGATGTCGGGCGTGAATTGAAGCGAGCCGCCGGCCGCGCAGGGGACGAGCGTCCCGTCAATCCTCTCGTCGCGCGGAGGGCCGCCCCAGGCCACGTAGCCTTCGGCGCTATCGGAAGCCGTGATGCCCCACATGTCTTCGCCGTAGCCGGGAAACTCGCGCGCCAGATTGATGCAGAAGATTCTGTGCGCGCGCGTCGCGGCGACGGAGTTGGCGAAGTAGTCTGTGAAGGGATACCAGTTTTCGCTCCGGCGTCGAAAATCGACCCAGGCGTGCGAGTATTGATGGATGAAGAGGGGAGCGCTGCTCGAAAGGTAGGTGAAGCCTTCGTAGGTGCGGCGCGTGCGATGCCACGCGAGCCAGGCGGCGGGCGTTATCGAGTGAGTCGGCGAGCCGATGGCGAGCAGTTGGAGGATGAGATGCTCGCTGTAGGTGTCCCAACGGACTTTGAGAAAGCCGGTCTCAGGCTTCCAGCCGTGAGAGAGAAGAGTCGGATGCCCGTTGAGCATCCAACGGAAATCGACGCGCTCGTAAATCTTCGTCGCCAATCGCTCAAGCTCTGAGTCGCCGCGAAAATAACGTCGGACGGTTAGGACGCCCGCGAGCAAAAGCGCCGTGTCGATGGAGGAATACTCGCTCTGCCAGCGACGCTCGCCCGTCGATTTGTCCATCCAGTGGAGAAACCATCCCTGCTTGTGCGGCGCGCGTTCGGCGAAGAAGAGAAGCGCAGTGTGCGCCCGGTGGCGCGCTTCCCGTAGGGGAATCCAGCCGCGCTCGGCGGCGATGCAGAGAGCCGTGAGGCCGAAGCCGGTGGCGGCGCTGCTGGCGACGTTGTGATTGTGACGGGTGGCATCGTGCGCCGTGCCGTCGGTGTGCGCGCGGTCGAGGACGAGGCCGGTCTGCGGGTCTGAGTGTTCGAGGAAATATCGAAACGCGCGACGCTGCAAGTCTTCGAGGAAAGCCTCGTCGTCGGCTGAAAGTGAAGGGGGTTGGGTCGTTGCCGCCTGTAACGGAGACATGCGTCGAAGCGTCGGGGCGAAGTCGGCGCGGGCGGCGCTCGAAGAGACGAGCAGGAGCGAGGCGAGAAGGGTGAAGACGCGCCGCACAGGAGAGGCGGAAGACGAAGAGGGCGGGCGATGATTCGTCTTCGCTCGACGCTCAGGAGTCGTTATTCGACGCCGCAGAGCTTTCGCTCGACGCGCGGGCGCTGAGAGTGTCGAGCGGCGAGTCATCTATTTTTCGACCACCTCGAAGCCGGCTTCGAGCCCGCCCTCGGAGCTTGTGCCGACGAAGACTCGAAACTCGCCGGGCTCGACCGTGAACTTCATCGCTCGATTATGAAAGCCAAGCTCCCCGGGCGTCAGCGTGAACTCGACGCGTCGGCGCTCGCCGGGTCGGAGCGTGACGCGCTCGAATCCCTTCAGCTCTTTGACGGGGCGCGTGACGCTCGATGCCACGTCGCGGATGTAGAGCTGGACTACCTCGTCGCCCGCGCGTCGTCCGGCGTTCTCGATTTCGACGCTGACGTTTAAGCGTCCGTCGGTGCGAACCCTCGGCGCGCTCAGACGCAAATTCGACAATCGAAACTGCGTGTAGCTCAGACCGTAGCCGAAGGGGTAGAGCGGCGTGTTGGGCGCGTCGAGGTATTTGGAGGTGTACTTGTTGTTCGGGTCGAAGGGTCGCCCGGTCTTCTTCTGATTGTAGTAGAGCGGAATTTGGCCGACGGCGCGGGGGAAGGTGACGGGGAGTTTTCCTCCGGGGTTCACGTCGCCGAAGAGAGCGTCGGCGACGGCGTGTCCGCCCTGCGTGCCCGCGAACCACGTTTCGAGAATGGCGGGCGCGTGCTCGGCGAGCCAGTTGATGGTGAGAGGCCGCCCGTTCATCAGCACGACGACGAAGGGTTTTCCCGTCGCGTGAATGGCTTTAACTAAATCGAGCTGGCGACCGGGCAAATCGAGCGAGGCGCGCGAGGCCGCTTCGCCGCTCATCTCGGCCGACTCGCCGAGGGCGACGACGGTCACGTCGGACGCGCGCGCGGCGCGCACGGCTTCGGCGAAGCCTGCGTCGTCGGCGCAAGGTACGTCGCAGCCCTTCGCGTAGGTTATCTTCGTCGTCGGCGAGAGCTTCGCGCGGAGTCCGGCGAGCAGTGTGACGGCATCTTCGGCGCGACCGTCGCCCGACCAAGAGCCAATCATATCTTTCTGGCTGTCGGCCAGCGCGCCGACGACGGCGATGGAGCGCAGGCTCTTCGAGAGCGGCAAAGCCTCGCGCTCGTTCCTCAGTAGCACGAGCGAGCGGGCGGCCACTTCGCGCGCGGCTGCGAGATGCTCTGCGCTCAGGAGGGCTGCGCGCTCGCGCGTCTCTTCCGCGTAGGGGCGCTCGAAGAGACCGAGCCGGAGTTTGATGCGAAGCACGCGTCTGACAGCTTCGTCGAGCGTCGCCTGCGAGAGCTTGCTCTCCTTCAATAGCCGCGCGCCGTGCTTGTTGTAGAGACGGCTGACCATCTCCATATCGACGCCCGCGCCGAGCGCCGCCCGCGCCGCTTCCCCTTCGTTAGCCGCGAGGCTGTGATTCATCAGTTCTTTGACCGACTCGTAGTCGCTGACGACGATACCGTCGAACTTCCATTCGTTGCGCAGAACTTCGGTGAGCGTGAAGGGATTGGCAGAGGTCGGCACGCCGTTGAGGTCGTTGAAGGCGCTCATAAAAGTGCCGACCCCGGCATCGACCGCCGCCTTGAAGGGCGGGAAGTAGATTTCGCGTAAGACCGATTCGGACACGTCGGTCGTGTTGTAGTCGCGCCCGCCTTCGGCAGCGCCGTAGGCGACCCAGTGCTTGGCACAGGCGACCACTCTGTTGGGCGCGCTGTAGTCTGCGCCCTGAAAGCCGCGCACGCGTGCGCGCGCCAGAGCCGAGCCGAGAAACGGGTCTTCGCCCGAGCCTTCGGCGATGCGTCCCCATCGCGGGTCGCGTGCGATGTCAACCATCGGCGCGAACGTCCAGTGAACTCCCGCCGCGCGAGCTTCGCGCGCCGCCACGCTCGCCGCGCGCTCGACTAAGCCCGCGTCCCAACTGCTCGACTCGCCGAGCGGAATAGGAAAGATGGTTCGGTAGCCGTGAATCACGTCGAAGCCGAAGATGAGAGGAATTTTGAGGCGCGAGCCTTCGACCGCCGCGCGTTGCAATTCGTTGGTTCGGGCGACGCCGCGCACGTTCAGAGTCGAGCCGAGGAGACCTCTGCGCGCAAGCTCCAGATGCTCGGGTCGGAAGTTGCCGTTGGCCTCGCCGTCGAGTTGTTGAAGCTGTCCGAGTTTCTCTTCGAGCGTCATGCGTGCGATGAGCGCGTCGATTCTGCGCTCGATGTCCGCTTGCGGAGACTGCTCCGAGGCGGGAGGCCACGCGGCGGCGACGAAGGGAACGAACAGAAGCAGGGCGACGAGCAGGGCTGTTGTCTTCCCGTATCTCATTTAAAGAATCTCCTGCGGCGTGGGTGCATGAAAGGCTGCGGCGTCGAGCGTCCGAAGGCGGATGAAAGGGATGCTATTTGAGATGAGCATGTCGGAGCCGGGCGATACGGATAGAAGAGCGCGCGGATAGATGGGAATGGAAGTTTCCCGTCTATCCGCGCGCTCGTGTGTTCGCATGTTAGAACCTGAAGCGTCCCTGAAATTCGACGACGCGACCGGCGAGCGCGCCGCGCGCGCGTCCGAAGTTGGGGCTGGTGACGAAGGTGTTGTCGTCGCCGTAGTTGAAGGGAAGCAGGTTGAGCATGTTGAAAGCGTTGAAGAAGTTGGCGCGGATTTCAAAGTTGGCGGCTTCGCCGAGGAAGCCGACGTTGGGCAGGCCGAAGAGCTTGACGAGGCTCAAATCGAGCGAGCGATAGTTTGGGCCTCGGAAAGAGTTTCGACCGACCTGCGGATTGCCGGGCGTGGTGATGTCGAAATACTTGAGGCCGCCGCCGGGGAAGATGCCGCCGGGCTGTGTGAAGTTTTCGTTTGAAGTTTCGAGCGCGCCGCCGAAGTAGCGCGCCGCACGCTCGAAGCAGCCCTGCCCGTCGCCGTTGAGGTCGTTGCAGTGTTTGGGCGTCCAGGGAAAGCCCGTGTGGGCGGTGAAGATGCCGTTAATCTGCCAGCCGCCGAGGAGTTTTCCGACAGTATCGCGCCGGTTGCGGAAGAGGGGCAAATCCCAGAGGCCGGAGAGGACGAAGTGATGGCGCACGTCGAAGTCGGAAGGGCCGCGCTGTGCGCGCAGGTTGCGCGGGTCAGTCTGGTTGGCGTTGCCGCCGAACTCGTAGGAGAGCGTGTCGATGCTCTTACTCCAACGATAGATGGTGTCGAGCTGGAAGCCCTGAGCGAAACGGCGACTGAGACGCGCGTTCATGGCGTTGAAGTTGGCGTTCACGTCCGGCAGGGGGAAGAAGATTTGGAAGAAGGAGGGGTTGTCGGCGTCGAAGAGGAAGTTGAGATTGGTCGTGCGAATGAGCTTGTGGCTGCTGCTGCCCTGATAGCCGAGCGAGGCGACGAGGTTGTAGGGGAGCAGGTATTCGCCGTCGAACGAATAGGCGTAGACGTAGGCGTTGGGCAGGTTGGGCTGAGCGCCGTAAAGCTCTGTGGAGATGATGTCGCCGGTGCGGCGGTCGATGAGTCCGCCGTTACGCGGGTCGATGCCGGGCGTGATGTTGGGGTTGGGCGGAAAGTCTGTGGGCGACCCCGTAGGGCTGAAGGTGTAGAAAATCTGGCGTGCAACGTCGGTGTCCGTGTCCTGGAAGGCGCAGCAGACGAAGCGGCGCGCGAAGAAGGGCGGATTGCCGCGCACGTTGGCGAGGATGTTGTTGAAGATGCGGTTGTAGGCGACGCCGAAGCCGCCCCGGAAGACCAGCTTGTCGTCGAAGCGCGAAGGGCTCCACGCGAAGCCGACGCGCGGCGCGAAGTTGTTTCGGTCGGGCTCGAAGAGTCTATCGACGAGGACGACGCGCCCGCCCGTCAGCTCCTGTCCCGCCGGGCCGGGAATAAAGTTGCTCAGGCGTCCGCGCTTTTCGGTGATGGGCGTGAAATATTCCCAACGCAGGCCGAGGTTGATGGTCAGGTTGGGACGCGCTTTCCAGTCGTCCTGCGCGAAGAGGCTGTAGGTGCTGGTGCGGAAGTAGCGCTGAGCGTCGGCGGCTGCGCCGGTCTGCGGGTCGATGTTGATGGCTTCGAGGATGGGCGCGTCGTTGGCGAGACCGAAGAGGGTGAAGAAAGAGAACTCAGGACGCGCGCCGCCCAGAAGATTGTTGTTGTCCTGCTCCTTACGAATCTCGACGCCGAACTTCATGCCGTGATTGCCGAAGGTGCGCGTCAGGATGTCGCGCAGCTCGAAGGTGTTCTGCGCGAAGATGCCGGGCGTAACTTCGGAGCGCTCCGCGCCGAAGAAGATGTCGCCGCCGAGCAGAGGCGTGCCGATGCCAGAGATGCTCGTGCGCAGGCCGAGACCCTCGACCTTGATACGAGGGATGCCGAAATTAGCATCGCCCGCAGATTCCACCTGATTGAAGGCGAAGCGTGTGAAGTTGAAGCGAAGCTCGTTCAAAGTCGTCGGCGAGACGACGTGATTCCATGTGATGGCCGCCGCCGAGTTGAAGGGTTTGAAGTTGAGGTCTCCGAGCGGGCGCGTGGCGTTGTTGCCGACATCGGTCTGGAGGTCGTTGCGGCGCGTCAGGTAAGTGCTGAAGGCGAAAGTGTCGTTGCCGCGAATGTAGTCGATGCGCGTGTTGAACTGGTTGCCGCGCTCGCGCGCGGGGATGGCGAGCTGTGCGAGCTGCACGTCGGGGATGGCATCGAGGCCGCCGCCCGCGCGGTTGAAGCCGGTGCGCGAGCCGAGCGTGCCGGTGGGCGAGCCGAGGTCTAGGCCGCCCCCGACTTCCTGACAGACCGTGCCGGGGAAGACGGCGTTGGCGCAGGTGATTGGCACATTGGCGATGACGCGCGGCTCGACGCCCGGCGTGCTGAAGAGACGCGCGGCGAGGCTGTTCGGCCTGACGGTTCTAATCAACTGCCGAAACTGCTCGGTCTCGACGAAGGCGATGCGCGAGCGGTTCGTGTTGTTGCGAAGCCCCTCGTAGGAGAAGAAGAAGAAGAGCTTGTCGCGCACGATGGGGCCACTGATGCTTCCGCCGTACTGCCGGAAATTCTGCTCGACGCGCTGCTGCGGCACGTTCGGCCCGTTGTACTTGTTGAAGGCGTTCAAGCCGGGGCTGTTGTACTTGGCGAAGAGGCTGCCGTGAAAGACGTTTCCGCCGTTCTGCGAAATCACTTCGACCTGCGCGCCGGAGTTGCGTCCGTCCTCGGCCGTGTAGGAGGTCGATTTAACTCGCACTTCTTTGACCGATTCCTGGTTCGGCGTCACCACCGCCGCGCCGCCCCAACCCAGGCTGTTGACGCTTACGCCGTCAATCTGAAAATTGTTGGCCGAAACTCTCTGACCGTTGGCCGACACCTGCACCTGATTCTCGACTTGAAAGACAGAAGAGTTTGAGCCGCCCGGCCCAGAGACGTTCGGCAGGTTGACCGCCGCGCCGCTGCCCTGTCGCGCGCCGCTGCCGAAGACGCCGGGCGTCAGGCGCACAAGCTCGTAGGGGTCGCGCCCGACCTGCGGCAGACGCCGCACCTCTTCGGTCGTGATGGCACGCGTGATGTTCGCGTTCTCGGTTTCGAGCGCCGCCGTGCTGTCGCTCGTCACCGTGACGGTCTCGGCCACCTCCCCCGTCGTCAGAATCACATCGACTCCCTGCGTTTCCTCCGCGCCCACGCGGACGCTCTCCAGCACGGTCTTCTTGAAGCCGCTTTTCTCGACGGCGAGCGTGTACAGGCCGGGCGCGAGCCCCGTGATGCGATAGAAGCCTTCCTCGCTCGACTCAGCCTGCTGCGCGCGGTTGGTCTCCCTGCTCGTCAGCGTGACGGTCGCGCCGGGGACGACAGCGCCCGCCGGGTCTGTCACCGTTCCCTGCACGGCGGCCTGAAACTGCGCGTGCGTCGTCGTCGTCGCCGACAGGAGCACGAGCGCGCAGGCACACAAAAGAGCGCGTAACGAAACGGGAATTCTTTGCGACATGATTTTTGAGAGTCTCCCTTCTTGAACGAACGATTGCCCGGAGCTTCTGAAGGCGCGCACACGCCGTTTGCCCGAAACGCCGAACTGACGGAAACGGCGCGCTCCGATATAAAGAAAGCTTCGCGCAGACGTGGCCTGAAGGCCACCTTGAGAATTTAAAGCGGGTCGGGGGGAACTTGAGATGCGGCGGAACATCCCTCGCAAGTCGCCGGCACTATTCGTCTGTCTTGGTCGGACAACAAATAACACCTGCGCCCGAAAATTTCAACGGAAAGTTTCGGCCACCCGCTCGGAGCAATCAACCGATCATCAAGTGCTTCCGAGCCGCAGGCCGAACATGAGGATGAATAAGAGAAGTAAGAGCCCGAACAGGAGAGCCACCGCCGCGTGATAGCGTTCGTTTCTGACGACTGCCGAGAGGCAGAGCAGGGCGAACCAGAGGGCGAAAGTAATCATGACGGGCGGAGGCGACGGGCGGCCTGTGAGCAGCCAGTTCTCGGCGCTCATCAAGGCCGTGAAGGCGGCGTTGATGCCGAAGAAGATGGAATGGTTCTCGTAGAAATACTCCCGCAGGTCAATCGAAGCCTCGGGCTCCAGCTTCGGTATCAGGAACGAGGCTGCGATGTAGAGGAGCACGGGCGGGAGGAGCAGAAGGAGAAAGGAGAAGAAGTTCCAGTCACGCAGCAGACGCAGATTCCACATCGTCCACCAAAGAAAGATGTGTCCGACGAAGGTGAGGCCGACCCAGAGCAGGTGTACCCAGTAGAACCTGACCCTCCGGCGAGCCTTGACCAGCTCGACGATGCCCGTCAGAAGGTGGGACAGGCCGAGGCCGATGACGACCGAGAAGATAACCGAGATGTAACTGAATGCATCCATGTCCGCAGAATAATCAGTTGATGAGAAGGATGCTGAAGAGGCGTCGCCCGTGCACGCCGCCGTCAGGGCGCGCTACCTGTCGTCGCTCCCGAACGCGTCGCCGGGCAGCTCGACGAGTCCGCGCCCCTCGAACTCTCCGGGCGTCGGCAGCGTGTCCAGCAGACCGTTGAGCCAGCCTTTGTACTGCCTGTCCCAGAGTATGGTCGCAACTGCCGTCGCAAGGTTAAGGCAGTGTCTCGTCGGTATCACGACGAACCGATGGCAGTGGCTCAGAAGACCTCGGTCGATGCTGCCGTCTTCAGGCCCGAAGACGTAGAGAGCGTTCTCCGGATGCTCGAAGCTATGCAGCGGCTCTGACTTCTCGCGCACCTCGACGGCCACCGGCGTTGCGTCGGCGAACTGCTCGAACGGGTAATCGTAATTGATTATCTGAACGTCCGCGTAGCCCTTCATGCGCTCCTCCCTCGGCAGTCGTTTCCTCGGCGAAATATCCAGAGCCACCCGCTCGCCCGTGTACCAGACCTGTTCGAGGCCATAGCAGGATGCCAGCCGCATCACCATGCCGACGTTGTGTGCATATTTGGGGTCGGCCAGAAGAATGGCCGGTGTTCGACCGACCGGGACGCCCGTCTTCTCCGAAACCTTTTTGACGACCTCTTTTTCCTGCATACCCTGCGGCTTCCGAAGGCAAAGCCGCTCCCTCCTTTTTCGTTCCGAGCTTCAGCGCGACGGTCTATTGAGAGAATTTCGTCGTGTAGAGGATGCCGTAGAGGGCGTCTTCGTGGCGCGCGAAATCCTTGCCGCGCGAGGCGAGGATGATGTTGACGAGCTGTGTCTGGCCTTTGTAGCTGCGGTAGGCCATCCACTGCAAACGCTGCGGGCTGTCCTCATCCTCGGGCGACGACTCACGAAACTGCACGCCTCGAACGCCGTCGAGCTTCATCCATCGCACTTCGTCAACCTCGCCGTTCTGCTTGCGCGTCTGCGCGGCGTCGTAGAAGGCTTTGAGACTCATGTCGGTGGGAAAGTCTCCGGCCATCGGCGAGACGCTGACGATGAGCGAGGCCGCATCCCATGAGCCGGGCGAGCGCCAGAGCAGCGAACGGCTGTCAGCCGACTGTTTGCTCCAACGCTGCGGAACCGTCCACGAAATCTCCTGCTGCTCCCACGTCGCCGTCTGTCCGCCCGCGACAGCGGCTGACTGTGCCGAAGTGGGCGAAGGAGTCTCCGCTCCGTCGTCGTCGTTTGCGTCGCTTGAGGCGGAGGACGAAGAGGTCGTCGCATTGGAGTCTCCTGCGCGCGACGCGGTCTGCGATTTTTGATTGAACCAGAAGAGGCCGCCGACTGCCGCGAGGACAAGGACGATTGCGCCGAGCCCGACGACGACCGCGGCGATAATGCCGATGATGCAGCCTTTCGAGAGTCCGTTTTTCTTCGCGGGCGGCTGGCCGGTGTACGTGCCGCCCGGGGACGGCGGCGAGTTGGGGAAGTTCTGCATGAGTCTCAGCGCCTCCTTCTCAAGCGCGCGGCTGGATTGAATGAATTTCTTAAAACACGAGGGACATCTCGGCTGGAATTTCGACGCCGGACTATATCACGCCCCGCCCCATTTTCGAGGCTTAAATTCTACTCAACGACCGACCACTCACACGGGCGCGTTCGCGCGCCTGACTCGCGCGCTTGCGGCACGGTCAGGCCGAAAATTTCGATGGCATTCTTCACCGAAGCTTTGGTAAGCTAAGCCCTGCTCGAAGAAAATATATCCCCGTTGTTCAAAAGAAATCTTAAGCGCCGGATAGAAGTCCGGAGTCTGGAGTCTAAAGTCTGGAGTCCGGGAGTCAAAAGGAGAAAGCCTTTGTCTTTTGTCTTTGACTCTGGACTCCGGACTCCAGACTTTAGACTCATACAAAATTAAGGAGCCGAAACTGATGCGAAACGCGAAAACCCGTGTGGCCGTTTTACTGACCGCGACTCTTCTGCTGCTGCTCTCTCTCCTGTCGGGCGGATGCGTGAGTGCGCCGCAGGAGCAGGGCGCGGCCAACGGCGGCGGCGGCGCGGCGAGAGACAAGTCGGGGCCTGTGCGCATCGGTTTCTCGATGGACACTTTGAAGGAGGAACGCTGGCAGCGCGATAAGGAACTGGTCGAGGCGCGCGCCAAAGAGCTGGGCGCGGAAATCTTCATCGAGGTCGCCAACGGCGACGACGCGCGCCAGATAAATCAGGTCGATACGCTCTTGACGAAGGGCGTCGATGTGCTCATCGTCGCGCCGCACAACGGCGACGTGGCAGCCTCCATCGTCGATAAGGCGCACCGTCAGAACGTCCCCGTCATCAGCTACGACCGCCTGATAAAGAACTCCGAGGTTGACCTCTACGTCTCGCATCAGGTGGAGAAAATCGGCGAGATGCAGGGACGCTACGCCTTTGAGCGCGCCGCTTCCGGCAACTACGTCCTCATCGGCGGCTCGCAGACCGACAACAACGCGCTGCTGCTTCGCAAAGGTCAGATGAACGTCCTCAAGCCAGCCATCGACGGCGGGAAGATAAAGGTTATCTCCGACCAGTACGCGCGCGAATGGCTGGCGAGCGAGGCGCTCCGAATCACCGAAGACGCGCTCACCAAGACCGGCAACGACATACAGGCCATCGTCGCCTCCAACGACGGCACGGCGGGCGGCGCAATCTCGGCTCTGCCGCCGCAGCTCGTCGGCAAGGTCATCGTCACGGGTCAGGACGCGCAGCTCGACGCCTGCCAGCGAATCGTCGAAGGCCGCCAGACCATGACCATCTACAAGCCCATCAAGCCGCTCGCCTACAGCGCCGTCGAATCGGCCATCAAGCTCGCGCGCGGCGAAAAGCCCACCGCGCCCGACAAGGTCAACAACGGCAAGATAGATGTCCCCTCCATTCTTCAAGAGCCCATCGTCGTCGATAAAAACAACATGATGGACACCGTCATCAAGGACGGCTATCACAAGCAGGAAGATGTCTACAAAAACGCTCCGAAGCAGTGATTAAGTCTGGAGTCTCGGAGTCTGGAGTCTGGAGTCAAAGACAAAAGGCAAGTGCGCTCGCTTTCGACTTCTCGACTTCAGACTCCAGACTCCGAGACTCCCGACTCCCGACTCCCGACTTATGAATCTTTTGGAGATGCGCGCCATCACAAAGACGTTTCCGGGCGTGCGTGCGCTCGACGGCGTGACGTTCGACCTTCACGCCGGAGAGTTTCACGCGCTCGTCGGCGAGAACGGCGCGGGCAAATCGACTTTGATGAAGGTGCTCGGCGGAGTTTATCCGCATCCGCAGTATGGCGGGCAGATTTTCATCCAGGGCGAGGAGCGGCGTTTCGGCGGCGTGCGCGACGCCGAGCAGGCCGGAATCGCCGTCATCTTTCAGGAGCTTTCGCTCATCAAGGAGATGACGATTGGCGAGAACATCTTTCTCGGGCGCGAGCCGCGCCGCTTTGGCGTCATTCGCTGGGAGGAACTCTACAGCCGCGCCGCACAGCTTCTCGAAGAGCTTCATCTCCCGCTCGACCCGCGCACGCCCGTCGGCAATCTCGGCATCGGCCAGCAACAGCTCGTCGAGATAGCGAAGGCGCTCTCACAGCAGGCGCGCATCCTCGTCTTAGACGAGCCGACAGCCGCGCTCACCGAATCCGAGGTCGAGACTCTCTTCCGGATTCTCAACCGACTGCGCGAGCGCGGCGTCGGCATGATTTACATTTCGCACAAGCTGCACGAAGTCTTTCGCATGAGCGACCGCATCACGGTTTTACGCGACGGGCGCACGGTCGGCACAGACAGGACGAGCGATTTGGACGAGCCGCGCATCATCGCGCGGATGGTCGGGCGCGAAGTCGGCGACATCTTCCCCGAAGCAGACCACCCGCGCGGCGAAACAATCTTCGAGGCGCGCAACATGACGGTCGAAGACCCGAACGTGCCGGGCAAGCTGCTTGTCAAGGGCGTGAGTTTCGCGGTGCGTCGCGGCGAAGTTTTAGGCATCGCGGGTTTGATGGGCGCGGGGCGGAGCGAGCTTTTGATGGCGATTTTCGGAGCGCACACGGGACGCGTGCGAGGCGAAATCCTCGTCGAAGGCCGACCCGTGCGCATCGCTCGCCCCTCGGACGCCATCGCGCAGGGCATCGGCTTCGTCACCGAAGACCGCAAGCGTTTCGGACTCGTGCTCGACCAGACGATTCTCAACAACATGACGCTCGCAAGCCTGAGCCGTCTCTCAGGACGCTTCGTCACCGACACGGACGCCGAGGCGGCGGCGGGCGAGCGCGCGATGGGCGACCTCAGAGTTAAAGCCACGTCGGTTTTCACCGTCGCCGGGACGCTCTCGGGCGGCAACCAGCAGAAGGTCGTGCTCGCCAAGTGGCTGCTCACCAACCCGCGCGTGCTCTTTCTGGACGAGCCGACGCGCGGCATCGACGTGGGCGCGAAGCAGGAAATCTACGCGCAGATAAATCGCCTCGCGCAAACCGGGCTCGCCATCGTCCTCGTCTCTTCTGAGCTGCCCGAAGTGCTCGGCCTCTCCGACCGCGTCCTCGTCCTGCACGAAGGGCGCGTCACGGGCGAGTTCAAACGAGCCGAAGCCACACCCGAAGCCGTCATGGCCTGCGCGACCGGACACGAAAAAACAGTGATGAGTGACAAGTGACGAGTGACGAGCAAGACAGGAAAAGAAGTAAATCGTGAATCGTAAATCGTCAATAGTGAAAACCAGTTCTTCACTATTTACGATTTACGATTCACGATTTACCAGTTCTTATCTATTCACGATTTACGATTTACTATTCACTAGGTTTTAACTTGTCACTCGTCACTTGTCACTTTGGAGAAAGATATGAGCCAACAAGTTCCAGCTAACGAGCCTGCGGTGGACAGGCCGCCGGTGACGGCGGACGTTGCGCCGCCGGGGGCGCTCGCGGCTGAGGGGACGCCGGAGGAGACGAAGATTGGGCGGTGGCGTCTGCCGACGACGACGCTGCGCGCTTACACGATGCTGTTTGCGCTCGTCCTCATCTGGCTCTTCTTCCAATGGGCGACTGCCGATGCGCGCCATCCGTATGGGCTGTTTCTGGGCGCGGTAAATTTCTCGAAGCTTTTGCAGCAGATGGCCGTGACGGGCGTTTTGGCGGTCGGGATGCTGATGGTCATTGTGGCGGGGCAGATTGATTTGTCCGTCGGCTCGATGGTCGGGCTGGTGGGCGGGATTGCGGCGATGAGTCAGGGCTACGGCGTCGTGCCCTCGCTGGCAATGGCAATCGTGATGGGGCTCGTCATCGGCGCGGTGCAGGGAAGCCTCGTGGCTTACGCGAACATCCCCGCGTTCATCGTCACGCTCGGCGGACTGCTCGCGTGGCGCGGAGTGATTCTCGGACTCACCGAAGGCTCGACGATTCCGGTCGAGCTGGCTTTCTTCCGCTCGCTCGGCAGAGACTTCGTCGCGCCTGCGGTCGGCATCGCGCTGGCTGCACTCGCCATCGCAGGCATCGTCTGGCTGAGCGTCAGGCGCAATCGCGCGCGACGCAGGCACGGACTTTCAATCGCAAGCACTGGTGCGACCGCCGCGCGCATCATCATCCCTGCGCTCGTCATCGTCGCCTTTATCTGGCTGATGAACACGGCGGGCGGCGTGCCGATTCCGGTCATAGTGCTTTTGGCCGTCGCCGTCGCGGGCGCGTTCCTCACGCAGAACACGACCTTCGGACGCTATCTCTACGCCATCGGCGGCAACCCCGATGCGGCGCGTCTCTCGGGCATCTCTCTGCGCCGGCACATCCTCGCCGCCTTCTGCCTGATGGGCGCGCTCGCGGGCGTCGCTTCGCTTTTGCACACGGCGCGCGTCGGGAGCGCCTCGCCCGATGCCGGCAACCTGATGGAGCTTGATGCGATTGCGGCCTGCGTCATCGGCGGGACGAGCTTGATGGGTGGACGCGGGACGGTCTTCGGCGCGTGTGTCGGCGCGCTCATCATGGCGAGCCTCGACAACGGCATGTCGCTCTTAAACGTCCAGAGCTACACGCAGTACATCGTCAAAGGCGCGGTGCTCGTGGCCGCCGTCGGCTTCGACATGCTCGGTCGGCGTCGGGCGTAAAAGTCGGCTTCAAGTTTCAGATTTCAGGTCTGAAAGTTTCGAGTATCGAATGAAAAACAGGCTGCGAGTCAAAACGCTTCTCTTCGTCTGCCTCTTGCTCGCCTGCGTATGCATCTTGAGCGCGCAGACGGGAAACAACCTCGCGCCGGGTGCGCCGGGCAGAGATGCGCAGTGGACGAGCGCGGGGAAGACGGGCGTCGGCACGTCGAACACGCTCGAATCGAAAGTCTGGTTCACGCTGCGCGACGGCGCGCTCACGGAGGTTTACTACCCGACCGTCGATATTGCCAACGTGCGAATGCTAGAGCTAATCGTCGTCGGCGGAAGCACAGAGCAGCCGCTCGTCGAGCTTGAGAGCGAGCACATGAATCAACGTACGGAGATTCTCAACGCGCATTCGCTCTCTTTCCGGCAGGTGAACACTTCTCGAAGCGGCGCTTACGTCATCACCAAAACCTACACGACCGACCCCGAGCGCCACACCGTCCTCGTCGATGTCCGCTTTGAGAATCGAAGCGGACAGCAACTCTCGCTCTACGTCTACTACGACCCGGCGCTCGGCAATAGCGGCATGCACGATTCCGCCTGGACGCAGGAGGGCGCGCTCCTCGCTTCCGACGCCGACAAGTCTTCGGCGCTCGTCTCAAGCACCGGCTTTGAAGAGACCACCAACGGCTATTTCGAGACGAGCGACGGCCTGATGCAGTTGAGAAGTAGCGGGCGTATCACTAACAGTTATGTGCGCGCCGCCGACGGCAACGTCGTGCAGCTTGCGCGCGTGCGCACGGACGCGCCCTTCACGCTCGCGCTCGGCTTTGGACGCGAGCCGGACGAGGCTTTGAAGAACGCGCGCGACTCGCTCTCGAAGGGCTTCGAGAGCGCGCGCGCCGAGTACGATGCGAGCTGGCAAAACTACGTGAGGACGCTCCGGCGCGTCGCGCCGAAATATCAGGCGCAATACGACATGGCGGCGATGGTCTTGAAGGCGCACGAAGACAAGACGTTTCGCGGCGCGATGATAGCCTCGCTCTCCGTGCCCTGGGGCGGCGGGCCTAACGCCAACGAGCCCAACGTCGGCGGCTATCATCTCGTCTGGTCGCGCGACCTCTATCAAGTGGCGACGGCCTTCTACGCGCTCGGCGACAAGTCGGCAGCCGACCGCGCGCTCAACTATCTATTCAAAGTCCAGCAGAAGCCCGACGGCAGTTTCCCGCAAAACTCATGGCTCGACGGTCGCCCCTTCTGGGGCTCCCTGCAACTCGACGAGGTGGCCTACCCGCTCATCCTCGCCTACCAGCTCGGACGCACCGACAACGAAACCTACACTAGGCACGTCCGGCCGGCCGCCAACTTCATCGTCCTTCGAGGCCCCCACACGCCGCAGGAGCGCTGGGAAGAAGAATCCGGCTATTCGCCTTCGACGATGGCGGCTGAAATCGCGGGGCTCGTCTGCGCCGCAGAGATTGCGCGCCGCAACGACGACCAGGCGTCGGCTGCCATCTACCTTGCGACCGCCGACGACTGGACGCGTAACCTCGAACGCTGGCTCGCAACCACCAACGGCAAACACGCCGACGGCAGGTACTACCTGCGCGTCACGGAGAACAACAACCCGGACGACGGCGAGCCGCGCGAGCTGAATAACGGCGCGGGCACGTTCGACGAGCGCGAGATAGTCGATGCGGGCTTTCTTGAGCTGGTGCGTCTCGGCATCAAACGACCCGAAGACCCTCTCATCGCCAAATCGGTCGCCGTCGTAGACCGCGTTATCAAGGTCGAGACGCCGAACGGCGCGGCCTTCTACCGCTACAACCACGACGGCTACGGCGAGATGGACGACGGGCGTCCCTGGAACTTCGACGGCAAATACACGGGCAAGGGACGCCTCTGGGTGCTGCTCACGGGCGAGCGCGGCGAGTATGAATTGGCGCGCGGCGAAACCGAGCAGGCGCGCCGACGCCTCGACGCCATGCTCGCCTTCGCCAACGAAGGCATGATGCTGCCCGAACAAATCTGGGACAGGCGCGAGTCGCCGTCTCCTGATTTCGTCTTCGGCGAAGGCACCGGCTCGGCCACCCCGCTCGCCTGGTCGATGGCGCAGTTCATCCGCCTCGCCACTCACTTGGAAGAGCGCCGCAACCTCTCTATGCCCGACATCGTCGCCGCGCGCTACGTCAAACAACAGCCGCCCCCCGCCGCCCCGAATGATTGGAGACCCGAAACTCTGCTGCCCCTCCAGCCCGGCGCATCCTACCCTCTGCGCGTCCAGCTTGAGCCGCGCTCACGCGCCTACCTCCTCCTCGAAGGCCAGACGCGCGAGCTTCCCGTCGATGCGCAGGGACGCCTCTCTTTCGACATCCCCGTCTCGACGACGGGCGACACTCCCATCATCCTCGCCTCCGTCGCGCCCAGCGGCGCGACTTCCTTCCGACGCGCAGTCTTGCAGGTTCAAAAACCTGGGGTGAATCAGTGAAACGCGGGCGGCGGCAGTCGCGCCTTGAAATAAAAAAGGCCACCCGCAAAGGTGGCCTTCTTTAATGTCCGTCAAAAATGCCCGCTAGAAGACTTGAACTTCTGACCCCTCGCGTGTGAAGCGAGTGCTCTACCACTGAGCTAAGCGGGCTTACCTTTTTTTTTGAGCGTGGCGGCATGCTAGCAAAGCAGCCGCGAGAGCGTCAAGCTGGCCTTGATTCGAGGTTTGGCGTGATAAAGCGAGGCTTCGGCGGCCTCGCTATTTCTTGTCTGACGCTTCGCCTTCGGGCGAGTCTTCGGCTGAGGCGGGGCCGGTTGTGTTGACGCGGATGGTGTTGATGTTGGAGTCGATGTAGAAGTGGCGTTTGCCGGTGGCGGCCATGCCTTCGGACTGCTGGGGGTCGGCGTTGAGGGTGAACGATGGGGGCTGGCTCGAAGATTTGGGCGTCACCTTCAAGGTGAACTTGTAGCCTTCGACGACCGGCTCGTCGCCCGCGAAACGCTTGTCGAGCGCGCCGTTTTCGATGAGCTGGTCGAAGGTGGCGTAGCTGCTTCGGCCTTTGGCGTTGAAGTAGGTGCGCTGTTCGGTGGTGATGGTCTTGAGCGTCTGAATCGCGGCGGTTTCGTTGCCCGCGATGACGGCGTTTCGCCACGCGGGCACGCCGACGCCGACCAGAATGCCGATGATGGCAATAACAATCATCAACTCGATTAGAGAAAAACCGCGCTCGCGGCCTGAATAAACCTGTGGCTGTCGCATCTTCAAATTCCTCATCTCCAAATTATGTACACGAAAAAGGTCGCTTCCGGTTCCATTAAAACTCGGCGGCGTCTTTCTTCACTCTGAAACTCCGACGCCCTCTTTGAGCATCAAAATTTTACTACACCGCATAGGCGAAGTCACAGCGAGGAAGTAGCCAGCAGCCGGTAGAAAAACCGTCTTGAAGCATTCAGCAGCCAAAGTGGTATTCGAGCATCTTCCAGATTCAAAAACTACTGGCTACCGGCTACTGACTACTGGCTACTGTTTCCTGTAGAATAGTTCCGAAGCAGGGGTTTACAGATGAGAAGCTTACAGGCGGCGAACAGGGAGGAGCGCGTCGGGCGGGCGTCGGCGGCGGAGAAAATCGACGGGCTGCGCGCGGCAATCGAAACGGTCTTGAAGGGGAAACCCGAAGCGGTGCGTCTGGCCGTCGTCGCTCTGCTGGCGGGAGGCCATCTGCTCATCGAGGACGTGCCCGGCGTCGGCAAGACGACGCTCGCGCAGGCACTCGCGCAGGCGCTCGACTGCACTTTCCAGCGCATCCAGTTCACCTCCGACCTCCTGCCCTCGGATGTCATCGGACTTTCCGTCTACAACGAGCACACGCGCGGCTTCGAGTTCAAGACCGGCCCCATCTTCGCCAACGTCGTCCTCGCGGACGAAATCAACCGCACGACTCCCAAAACTCAGTCGGCGCTTTTGGAAGCGATGGCCGAAGGACACGTCACGGTCGAGGGCACGACGCACCGTCTGGACGCGCCCTTCATCGTCGTCGCCACGCAGAACCCAATCGAGCATCACGGCACTTATCCTCTGCCCGAATCGCAGGTTGACCGCTTCATGCTGCGCCTTCGCATCGGCTACCCGGAAATCGACATCGAGAAAGAAATCCTGCGTGACCGCGAGCAGGGCGACCCGCTCAGCAATTTGCGACCCGTGATGTCGCGCGAAGAGGTGCTGGAGCTTCAGTCGTCGGTGGCGGGCGTACGGGTGGACGATGCGCTCGTCGATTATCTCATGCGTATCGTGGCGGCGACGCGCGCCTCCGAGATGCTCGACCTCGGCGTCTCCCCGCGTGGGACGCTCGCCCTCTTTCGCGCCGCGCAGGCGCTCGCCCTCACCGAAGAGAGAAACTACTGCGTGCCCGACGACATCAAGCGACTCGTCCTGCCGGTCTTCGCGCATCGCCTCGTCGTCAACTCGCGCTTCTCTTCATCGCTGCATCGTCGCAGCGAAGAGGCCGAAGCCGTGCTGCGCGAGATTATGAAGACGGTCAGCGTGCCCCTCTAAAGGTTCTTACCCGCCCAGCCGAAAAATAGATGCTCCGACGTTTGCAGACGAGCGTATAATCCACGCCCGACACACAGGGACGCCTCCAACCTCGCCTTTCCCTATCCAAGAAGGAGGAAAAATCATGTCTTCCAAAAGAGAGACCGGAGCGAGACGCACGCGCTCGCTGCGGCTCATCTTCGCCTACGAAGGCGGCAGCGTGCGGCTCGTCGGACGCCAGAGCGTCGAGATGATTCCGCCTCCCTCCGACTCTCTCGCCGGGCGCGAAGGAGAGACCGGCTTCTGGTACGAGCTGCGCGACTCGCAGGGACGGGCGCTCTATCGACGCCTCATGCAGAACCCGATTCAATACTCGACCGAAGTGCTCTCGAACGACCCCATGCGCCCCGTCGAGCGCCGCGACGTTCAAGAGCCGCGAGGCGTCTTCGTCCTCATCAGCCCGGACATCGAAGAGGCGCAGACGCTCGCTCTCTTCAGCGCGCCCTCTGAGAGAAACGAGCTTGGCCGAAGCTCGCGCATCATCGGCGAGTTCGATTTGAAGCAGGACGCCGGAGGAAAGGAGGAGACGAGATGAGCGCCTCGGACGGAACCGTCGTCGGGACGACGCAGATTGTCAACAACGGCTCGGCGGCAGAGCGTTTTAACCTCGTGCTCGTCGCCGAAGGCTACCGGCAGAGCGAGCTTTCGCAGTTCGCCGCCCACGCGCAGCAGTTCGTCGATAGACTCTTCTCCACTCCGCCCTTCGACGAGCTGCAATGCTCCTTCAACGTCTTTCGCGTCGATGTCGCCTCGAACGAGAGCGGCGCGGACGACCCCGCAGCCTGCGGCGGCACGGGCGCATCTGTCGCCACCTACTTCGACGCCTCTTTCTGTAACGGTGGCATCCAGCGCCTCCTGCTCGTCGATGGCATGTCGGTCATCAACGTCGTCAACGCGCAGATTCCTCAGTGGCATCAGGTGCTCGTCATCGTCAACAGTCCCACCTGGGGCGGCGCGGGCGGGCAGATTGGCACAACCTCCGTCGCGGGCGGCTGGGAGAACATCGCCATCCACGAGATGGGACACTCGGCCTACGGGCTGGCGGACGAGTACGAATACTGGTCGGGCTGCGGCGTCGATACGACGCAGAACAGCTACACGGGCGCAGAGCCCGCGCAGCCGAACATCACCGCCGACAGCAATCGCGCGACGATTAAGTGGGGCAGCCTCGTCGCCGCCTCGACGCCGATGCCGACCACGACCAACGCCGACTGCTCTTTCTGCGACCCGCAGCCCAACCCTCTGCCCACAGGCACGACCGGAGCCTTCGAGGGCGCGGGCTACTTCCATTGCGGCTGCTTCCGTCCCGAGTTCGACTGCATGATGCGCAACCTCAGCCCCTTCTGCGCCGTCTGTCGCCAGCGCATCCGGCAGGTCATGTCGCCCTACATGCCGAGCGGCGGATGCCCTGCGCCCGTCTTCCCCGGCTCGAACTTCATCGAGTGCTTTTTCAGGACAATCGTCAACCTCCTGCTCATCCTCGTCCTCGTCCTGCTGGCGTGGATACCCTCGATTCGTTGTCTCATCAAACAACTCTGGTTCCGCGTCACACACTGCCGTAGCGGAAACACCAATCGCTGCATCAGGCTTTAAGAGCAAAGCTCAACTGACAACAAGGCTGTAGGGGCAGGGCTTATCCCTGCTCCTACAGTTACCGCGTAAGCGCGACGCTCATTTGAGAATTGCTCTCAAGCCTCCCGCACCTTCGCCGCCTTTCAACATCCGCCGGGAGATTGTTAAGATGAAGCAATCGAAGCTGAAACCCGTATGTCCTGGTGGCGACAACTGCAAGCGTGGCGCGGCGCGATTCTGGGCACGTTGATTGTGCTCGGCGGGTTGTGTGCGGCCATCGTGACGTGGCTGGCGCGGCGCGCGGCGGATTGGGAGGCGGTGCGGCTCGGGGCACTGGCTTCGATGGTCTTCGTGCTGTTGATGCTGGCCTTCGTCGTGCCGCCGCTCGTGCGCTCGGCGCGCGCCGAGGCCGGACGCTTCGACGCGCCCTTTCAACTGACTTCGGGCGGCGTCATTTTCATCGGCATCTTTCTCGTCGTCGCCTTCGCCGCCTTTAACACCGGAAACAACCTTCTCTTCCTCATCTTCTCCGTGCTCGCTTCGACGCTCTTCGTCGCCTGGTCGGCGGCTCGCGCCTCTTTGCGCGACCTCGTCGTCTCGGCGCGTTTCCCCGACCACATCTTCGCCGGAGAGCCCGCGCCCGTCATCGTCACGCTGCACAACACGAAGAGACTTCTGCCTTCCTTCTCGATTCTCGTCGAGGCGCGCAGCCGACTCGAAGCCGGAAGCAGCCGACGCTGGCAACGACCGTCGCGCCCGCGCTTCAGCAAGCGCGCGCTCGCCTATTTCATGTACGTCCCGCGCGGCGCGCGCGTCGAGCAGCGCGTCGAACAGGTCTTCGAGCATCGAGGGCACGACCTGATAACCGGCTTCGAGCTTTCGACGCGCTTCCCCTTCGGCTTCTTTCGCCTGCGCCGACGGCTGCGCGCGCGCAACGTCGATTTAATCGTCTACCCGCGCCCCGAGCCCGCCAGCGACGAGCTTCACCTGCTGCCGGTCAACGCCGGACGCCTCGCCTCCATTCGTCGCGGCGCAGGCCACGACCTGCATTCGCTGCGCGACTACCAGGCGCAGGACGACATGCGCCACATCGACTGGAAAGCCACTGCGCGCACGAGCCGCCTCGTCGTCCGCGAGTTCACCTCCGAAGACGAGCGCCGCATCCACATCTTCTTCGACACGCGCTCCGGCGTCCGGCCTTCAGGCGAAGAGGCCGGAGGCGAAACGAAGAGGCGCGAAGGCGAACGAAACGGAGGTGAAAAAAACGTAGGCGAAAGAAACGGAAGCGAAGCTAACGAAACCGGCGCGACCGGAAAGCCAACCGATTTCACCTCGCGCTTCGAGCGCGGCGTGACGCTCGCCGCTTCGCTCGTCTCTCACTTCATAGAGGAACGCGCCGAAGTGCGTCTCACGCTCGGCGAAGAGTCTGAACGCTACGGCGAAGGCCGCGAGCACCTCTACGCCTGCCTGCGCCGCCTCGCCCTCGTCGTCCCTGACATCAAAGCCTCGACGAAGAACGAGCCCCCCGAACAATTCTGGCTGCGCGTACCCTTCGCCGCCGAAGATAACTACGTTATCCTCCTCACCACCGCCCCGCCCGGCTCCATCCCCTCCCACATCTGGCGCAAATCGCATGTCATCTATTTGTAAATCGTGAATCGTAAATCGTGAATAGATAAGAGTTGGTGAATCGTAAATCGTGAATAGATAAAACCTGTCTTAACTATTCACGATTTACGATTCACGATTTACTAGTGTTCCCGCCGCCGTTTCGCCGTTGCGAATGCAGTCGGGGATGCCTGTGCCGTCGTAGGCGTTACCGGCGAGCTGGAGGGTCGGGAGGGCGCTGAGGCGTCGGCGGATGCGTTCCACTCGGGCGAGATGGCCGAGGTGATATTGGGGCATGGCGCGCGGCCACTTGCGCACAAGAGAGAAGAGGGGAGGCCGAGTGATGCCGAGCAGGTCGCGGAGGTCTCGGCGAACACGCTCGACTATCGTCTCTTCGTCGAGCGCGTACATCTCCGTTTGAAGCGCGCCGCCGACGAAGGCTCTCAGGAGCGCCCCGCCTTCGGGCGCGCGCCCCGAGAACTTGACGCTGCTGAAGGAGCAGGCCATCGTCGCGCGTCGCTCGACGAAGGGCACGACGAAGCCGAAGCCGTCGAGCGAGTGCGGGATGTCTTCGCGTTTGTAAGCAAGGTTGACGGTCGCGCTCGAAGCGTAAGTTATCGCGTCGAGTTCGTCGGCGAGCGCGGAGTCGGTGTCGCGCAGCAGCGCAGCCGCGCGATAGGCCGGTAGAGCAAGGCAGACGGCGTCTGCCTCCAAAGTCTCAGGCGAGCCGCCGACGCGAATCGTCCAACCTTCGCCCTGAGCATCGCGCGTGAGAGATTCGACCGGAGAGTTCAAACGTACAACGCCGGGCGGCAGCCTCTCGGCGAGACGGTCTGTGAGCATCTGCATGCCGCCGTCGAAGGAGAGAAAGAGGCTGTAGCGCGCTCCGCTCGTGCCGCGCTCCTGCGTGCCGTCGGCGCGAGCCTTTCGCCCCGCCTTCCACATCGCCCAGATGAGGCTTCGGTGCGCGCTCTCCATCTCAAGAAAACGCGGCATCGTCGCGCGCAGGCTGAGGCGTTCAGGGTCGGCTGTATAGATGCCGCCGACCATCGGCTGCGCCATTCGCTCCAAAGCCTCGCGCCCGAACCTCCGGCGCACAAAAGCCGCCAGACTCTCATCGGCTAAATCAGCACCGCTCTCGTCGCTCCCACTCGAACGGCGCGGCAGCAGAAGTTCTAACGCCATTCGCGCCTTACCCGGCCAACTGAAAATCCCGCTCGTCAAAAAAGGCCAGAGCCTCGAAGGAGCGAGCAGTTGAAATCCCTCCGGCGTCGGGTGCAGACGCCCGCCGCGCACGACGAAGCTTCTGCGATGCGCGCCGCTCGTCTCTATCAAGTGCTCCTGAAGACCGACGCGACGCGCCAGCGCCAGCGCCTCCGGCTTCTCCGAAATGAAAGCGTCGGGGCCAGCCTCCAGCAGAAACCCCTCGCGCCGCTCCGTCTCGACGATGCCGCCCAAGCGCCCGCCCGCCTCAAGCAGCAACACCTCGCACGCCCTTCCACTCTCAGCTCTCAACTCCAAGAGCCTGTGCGCCGCCGCCAGTCCGCTTACGCCGCCCCCAATCACGACCACTCGCCGCGCCTTTTGTGTCTGCGTCTCAAGCATAAAAAGCAGTAGCCGGTAGTCAGTAGCCAGTATCCAGTAAAAAAAACATCTTGAAGCATTCAGCAGCCAGAAGAGCATTCGAGCAGATTAAGCATTCAACTGTCTTCTACTGGCTACTGAGAAGCTGTTTGAAAAGTCCCGTCAGGGACAGAATGAAAATAGCCCAGCGATTTATCGCTGGGTTCAAGAGCATGAACGGTTGCAGTCCCGAAGGGACGACTGAACTACCTTCAGTCGTCCCTTCGGGACTGCACAATGTTATAGCTTTCTGTCCCAGCGATAAATCGCTGGGCTATTATCCAAAGTCCCTTGCGGGACTTTTCAAACGACTACCGGCTACCGGCTACTCCTGTTCATCATGCAACAGTCGGTGGGACATACGTCGTGGCTCGCGCCGCGCGTGCCGAGGGCGAGGCGCGTCGGCGTGGCGTCCATCCTTTCGAGAATGAGCTGGCGAATCATTCGGACGAAGGTCGGATGTGTGCCGACGGTGGCGGCGCGAATCATTCCGAGGCCGAGTTCTTCGGAGAGACGGCGCGCTTCGATGTCGAGGTCGTAGAGCACCTCCATGTGGTCGGAGATGAAGCCGACGGGCGCGACGACCGCGTCGCGCACGCCTTCCTGTTGAAGCTCGCGCAGGTAGTCGAGGATGTCTGGCTCAAGCCACTTTTGCGTCGGCGAGCCGCTTCGACTCTGAAATACCAGTCGCCAATTTTCGTGACCCGCGCGCTCGGCGACGAGCCGGCAGGTCTCAAGCAGTTGGGCTTCGTAGTCGCAGCCTGTCGCCATCGAGAGAGGGATGCTGTGCGCCGTGAAGGCGACGCGCGTCGCGCCGCGTCTCTCGGCGGGAATCTGTTCCAGCGCCGCGCGCAGATTCTCGGCGTTCGGCTCGACGAAGCCCGGATGATTGTAGAAGACGCGCAGCTTATCGACTCGCGGCGCACGCTCCCCAACCACCTCGCGCGCACGCTCGATGTTCTCTCGATATTGCCGACAGCCGGAGTAGGAGCTGTAAGCCGAAGTGACGAAAGCCAGTGCGTGCCGGACGCCGTCGTCGGCCATCTGCCGCAGCGTGTCGGCAAGGAGCGGATGCCAGTTGCGGTTGCCCCAGTAGACCGGAAGCTTCAAGCCGCTCGCTTCAAGCTCCTGCTTCAACGCCGCCATCAACGCGCGGTTCTGCCCGTTTATCGGGCTCACGCCGCCGAACAACTCGTAATGATGCGCCACCGCGCGCATGCGCTCGACCGGCACATTGCGCCCCCGCAGCACGTTCTCCAAAAACGGCATTACCTCTTCCATCCCTTCGGGGCCGCCGAAGGAGACAAGCAAAATTGCATCGTAAGAAGTCTGGAGTCTGGAGTCTGGAGTCTGGAGTCTCATAGTTTGGAGGCTCTGAGGTGTTGGGCGAGAACAAGGGTCATGCGCGAGATTTCATTGAGCAAACCATGTAATTTCTCAAAAGAAGTTTGGTCTATGTAGTGTAAATCCAGAGCCACGTATAAATGTGACTGAACTTCAGATGCAGAGCCATGAGCCATGTTTAAGAAATTAGCAAATTCTTTGTCGGAGTGTCTTCCGAAGCCTTCTGCGATATTTGCCATGATAGAAACACTGGCGCGTCGAATCTGGTCGCGCAGACCAAAATCTTTAGCAAAACGGTCTTGTGAGGTAATCTCATAAATCATTCTCGTCACTTGTCGTGCTTTCTGCCACGCTTGTATATCTTCAAATCTCTTGAATGTAGCCATTTTCAGACTCCAGACTTTAGACTCCAGACTCCAGACTACTTATTTCGTGGACAGACTCGACGAGCGCGAGGACGTTTTCGACGGGAGTTTCGGGCAGGATGCCGTGACCAAGATTGAAGATGTGGCCGGGGCGCGCGTGCGCCTGTTCGAGAATGCGGCGGGCATGGGCGCGGACGGTAGCGGTATCTGAAAACAGAACGACGGGGTCGAGGTTGCCCATCACGGCAGTCTCGCCGAGGCGCTGCCATGCTTCATCCAGAGAGACGCGCCAGTCGAGGCCAATCACGTCGCCGCCCGCTTCGCGCATCAGCTCAAGGAGCGCGGCGGTGCCCGTGCCGAAGTGGATGACGGGCGTGCCCTGTTTGACGTTTCGGATGACGCTCTGCGTGTGCGGCAGGACGTACTGGCGATAGTCTTCGGGGCTGAGCGCGCCGACCCACGAGTCGAAGAGTTGAACGGCCTGTGCGCCCGCGTCTACCTGCGCGTTGAGATAGCGCGAGAGCGCGCGGGAGATGAGCGACATGAGGGCGTGCCAGGCTCCTTCGTCGGTGTACATGAGCGTCTTGGTGTGGACGTAGTTCTTCGATGCGCCGCCTTCGATGATGTAGGAGGCGAGCGTGAAGGGCGCGCCGCAGAAGCCTATGAGCGGAAGGTTGGGGCGAAGCGCGCAACGAGTGATGCGAATTGCTTCGTAGACGTAATCGAGCGCGCTCACGTCTTCGACTTCGCGCAGGCGTTCGAGGTCGCGTGCCGCGCGCACGGGGTTATGGATGACGGGGCCTTCGCCCTTCGCAAATTCGAGTTCTAACCCCATCGGCTCGATGATGAGCAGGATGTCCGCGAAGATGATGGCGGCATCGACGCCGAGCCGTTCGGCGGCGTAAACCGTCACTTCCGAGGCTAGCTCCGGCCTCTTGCACAATTCAAGAAAGGTCGTGCGCGCTCGCACTTCCCTGTACTCGCGCATGTAGCGCCCGGCCTGCCGCATCAGCCAGACGGGCGTGTAGGGCACGGGCTCGCGCCTGCACGCGCGCATGAAAGGGCTTTCGCGCAGCGCATCGCCGGCCGTTGTCGCCGCGCCCGCTCTCGTCTCCTCGCTCATTCGGCCTCTGTCCTCGTCTCGCATCTCTCTCGAAACCGACGCCGCCAGTCTGGCGTTTGACGTTTGCCGAATTATCACGCGCCCGTGTCGGTTTGCTGGTGGTTATGTCCCCGCAGACAGACTACAATAAAGGGCAAAAGGAAAAAGGCAAAGGGCAAAGGTACGGAATAAATCGAAAGTGGTTTGCGGCCTTACTTTTGCCTTTTGCCTTTTTACCTTTGCCTTTGATTAAATTGTTGCCACAAAAGCGGGGGGCGCGGTGTTTACAGGGTTGAGAGCCGGGCTTATGAGCGAACAAGCAAGAGTTTTGATGGACTCTGCATCACACATTCTGGAAGGAGAGACAGCCGCCGCCGTCGGCTTCGACGAGGCGTTCACGCTGCATCACAGAGCCGTCTACCGGACGGCCTACGGCGTGGTGCGCGACGCCGGGCTGGCCGAAGACGTGACGCAGGAGGTCTTCCTGAGCCTCTATAAGCATGCCGATTCGGCTCCGCAGGACGAGTTGCTCCGGGCGTGGCTGCTGCGCGTCGCCATCAACACGGCGCGCAATACGCTCAGAGGCCGCAGCCGCTCGTTCGTCCGCGAAGAAGAGTTTGCGCGCAACGTGGCACGGACGAGCGACGGCGCGACCGTCGCGCTCGACGCCGACTACGAGCGTCGCACGGAGCTTGAGGAAGCGCGCCGCGCTCTCGAACGCATCAAAGAACCGATGCGAAGCTGCCTGCTGCTCAAGCAGCAGGGGCTCTCCTACCGCGAAATCGCTGACGCGCTCTCGATAAACGAGGCGAGCGTCGGCAGCCTGATTGCGCGCGCGCGGAAAGAGTTTGCGAGGTTGTACGGGAAAATCGGAGGACGCAGATGAGTTTGAAGCGATGTCTGGATGAGGGAAGCTTGCAGAGCTATCTGGACGGCGAGCTAGCAGCCGACAGAATGAAGGACGCGGAGTCGCACCTCGCGGCCTGCGCCGCCTGCGCCGAGGCTCTCAGAGAAGCCGAGGGCGAGCTTTTCGTCTTCGCGTCGGCCTTCGCCGAAGAGACGCCCGCGAGCGTCCCTTCCGAGCAACTGCGCCGCCGCATCGAGGCCGCGATTGCACAGCAGCAGCATTCTCAAACACAAACACTCGCCGCCTCGACCGGCGGCGGATGGAATTTGAAAAACTGGCTCTCCGAACTCGTCGGCGCGTTTTCTCTGACGCCCGCGCGGGTCGCGGCCTTTACCAGCATCGCGGCAGTCGTCGCCTTCGCGCTCATCTTCGGCCTCATCCTTTCGCGCCAGCGCGGCACAGACGAGCGCCCGCAACTGGCGGTCAATAACCCTTCGACCACAGAGCGCGCCGCTTCTTCCAAGACAGCCGCGCCGACCGTCGAGACGGCGATGGGCGACGAAGATGCGCGTCCCGTCGAGGAAGTTAAAACGACGCCCGCTCCCGCAGAGAGAAAGAGGGCGGCATCGGGCGTCGAGTTCAGGCAGGCGCGAGCACTGCGAGCCGCGCGCGTGCGCAGTGCGCAGCCCGTCGAGCGCAAGGCCGTCTCGAATGAGCCTGCGCTTCTGCCCGGCGAGGAAAACTACCTGAAGGAAATCGCGTCTCTGAGCAGCGTCGTCAGAGCAGGCGGCGACGCCCTGATGCGACCGGCTCTGCGCGCAGACTTCGAGCGCAATCTCGCCGTCGTCGATCAGGCCATCAGGGTTTCGCGCAGCAACGCTCTACGCAACCCTTCGGACAGGAATGCGAAGGAGTTTCTCTTCTCGGCCTATCAGAGCAAGGTCGAGCTTCTGGGCGCTGTCGCCGGTCAGGCGCAGGTCGCCGCCGTCGAACGCTAGTCGGCAGTTATCGAACATGAATTTGAAGTCGAACCCTTTACACGGTATGAGACTGACCGCTTTCATCGTCAACGCCTTTCTGCTCCTGACGCTCACGGCGCACGGGCAGACGACGACCGGCGCAAATCCGAACCCGAATCCGCCCGACGCGGAAATCGAGGAAGAGATGACGGAGCGCGCTCTCTCGGTCGAGCCGGACGCGGTGGTCAATCTCTGCCTGGAGTCAGGCAGCGTCGTCGTGCGCGGCTCGGACAGCCGCGAAGTGCGCGTGCGCGCCGATGCCGCGCGCCTTGAGCTTCGCGGCGAGGCCGGGGCGCGGCCTCCAGCGCAGGCTTCGCAGGCTTCGCAGACGCCTGGCGCGCAGAAGCCTTCCAAAAACGTCGAGGTCTGGGTGTCGGATTCTGAGGACGACGAGCGCGTCTCGGGCATCTGCGCCGGGTCGGGCAACGTTGAATTGGAAATGCCGCGCGGCGCGACTCTCATCTTGAAGCTGCACAACGGCGACATCGACGTGAGTGACATCGCCGAAGCTCACATCCAGTCGCTCAACGGCGATACCGAGGTGCGACGCGTGACGAGAGCAGCCGATATACAGAACATCAGCGGCAGCATCACTCTCAGCGATTCGAGCGGGCGAGTGCGCTTGCAGGGCGTCAGCAGCGACATCGACGCGAGCAACGTCCGCGCCGCCGGCCCCGCCGACCAGTTCTCCGCCAAGACGACGAGCGGCAGCGTCACGCTCGACCGCGTCACGCATTCACGCGTCGAAGCCGGGACGGTGAGCGGCGATGTCAACGTCACGGGCACGGGCGCGCTGGCGCGCGACGGCAGCTACGATTTCAAAACCTTCTCCGGCGACGTGACCGTTACGCTACCCGCCGACGCCTCCTTCAAGCTCAACGCCATCGTCGCCTCGGGAGGCGAAATCAGCACCGACTTCATCGTCAAATCCGACACAGGCGCGCAGTCCCTCAAAGAACCGGCACACGGACAGGGACGCCTGCACGGCACCGTCGGCAGCAACGGCGCGCACGTCAACCTCGCCTCCTTCAACGGCTCGCTCCGCCTGAAGAAAAGATAGGGGATGGGGGATAAAACGGGGGATGGGGATTAGGGGTTGGGGGATGGGGTTTGGTTGAAGGCTTCATTATCCGTCTCTCATCCCTGCGATACCCGACACCTATCAACGAAGAGCACTCCCCGAATCAGGAGAGGCGCGCTCTCCCGAATCAAGCACGGAACATCTGTCACTCAACCTCTTTCCCTAACCCCCAACCCCTAACCCCCATCCCCCATTTTTCCTGTCACAAAAAAGCTGGGCGCGGTGTTTTCTGATTAGAGCGGTTGATAGTGAGGGGAATGCTGGTTTCAGTCCCCGCGCAGGGTGCGCGTCGGCGGCAGAATGGCGTCGGCGAATTTAAATAGACGGACTCATACGTGTTTGAGAGATTGAGGAACGAAACGATGTCGAGAAAAAGAGAGAATAGAGCGTTGACGGGCGGGTTCTTGAGCGCGCTGGCGTTCGTCGCCTTCGCGCTGTCGATAGCAGCGACGAGCGCGGCGACGTTCGCACAGTCGCGAGCGGAGCTGAGCGTCGAGTTTCATCAGAGTTACCCACTGGCGGCGGGCGGGCGCGTGAGCCTTGAGAATATCCAGGGGGCTGTGCGCGTCATCGGTTGGGACAGGAACGAGGTGCGAGTCGATGCCGTCAAGCGCGCCTACAGCGCCGAGCGGCTGGCCGAGGCCGACATCCGCGTCGAGGCGACCGCCGATGCCGTTCGCATCAAAACCCGCTACCCGCAAAACACGCTCAACTTCAACAACAGCGCGGAGGAGCGTTTCAATAATCCCGCTTCGGTCGAATACACTCTGAGCGTCCCGCGCGGCGCGCGTCTCGACAGCATCACTTTAGTCAACGGCGCGCTCAGCATCGAGGGCATGACGGGTGAAGTGAAAGCCTCTTCGGTGAACGGGCACGTAGCGGCGCGTGGGCTTTCGAGCCGCGTCAGGCTCTCGGTAGTCAACGGTGCGCTCGAAGCCGCCTTCAACCAGCTCGGCGCGGCCAACGACATCGAGCTGACATCCGTTAACGGCCCCGTCACCGTCACGCTTCCATCCGACAGCAACGCGGAGCTGAGAGCCAACTCCGTGCACGGCACCATCGGCAACGATTTCGGTCTGCCGGTCAGGCGGGGCCCCTACGTCGGGCGCGACCTCGCGGGCACGCTCGGCGCGGGCGGTGCGTCCGTCAAGCTCTCCAGCGTCAATGGCCCCGTCCGCATTCGTCGCGCCGCCGACGGTCGGCCGCTCAGCCCTGTGACGAATCATCTCTCAGAGACGCGCAGAAGCGGCGACGAAGAAGACGGGGATGATGAAGACGACGTAGAGAAGGGAATCGAAGAGACGAACCGGGAGCTGCGAGAGGCCGAACGAGAGATTCTTGAGTCGAGCCGCGAGATAGAACGCGCGACGCGCGAGACTGAGCGCGAGCGTCAGGACGCGGCACGCGAAGCCGCGCGTGAACTGCGCGAGTCGAAGCGCGAAATCGAGGAAGCGAAGCGCGAAGCCGAACGCGAGCACCTGGACGCGGCGCGCGAAGCCGAACGCGAGCGGCGCGAGATTGAACGAGAGAAACAGGAGATTGAGCGCGAGCGGCGGCGAGGGACGAGGACGACCACGAGCCGCACGCGCACGATTATCGACGGGCGCGTCGTCTCAGACACGGGCGATTCGGTCGAGTACGGCGACCCCGGCTTCCGACAGCAGGAGTCGAAGAGCTTCAAGACGACGGGCACGCCGCGCGTCCGCGTCGAAACCTTCGAAGGCTACGTCAACGTGCGCGCATGGGACAAGCCGGAAGTCTCTCTGACGGCTTTCAAGCGCGCCTCCGACGAGCACGAGATGAAGGGCATCAAGCTGCGCGCCGAGCAGAGCGGCGGAGAGATTGTGCTCGCCGCCGAGTTCGATAAGTCTTTCGCGCGCGCCGTCAAGAAAGAGGGCGAGCGCGTCGTCGCCTTCAGCTCCGGCGCTTCGGTCAGCTACGAGCTGTTCGTGCCGCGCAGCGCCCTCGTGCGCGCCTCGACGGGCGACGGGCGCTTGAGCGTCGAAGGCGTCAACGGCGAGCTTGACCTGCGCACGGGCGACGGCCCCATACAGGTCACGGGCGGGCGCGGGCGGCTTCACGCACAGACCGGCGACGGTCGCATCAACGTCACGGATTACGACGGCGAGGCCGAGGCGCGCACGGGCGACGGGCGCATCAGTCTCGACGGGCGCTTCACGCGCGTCAACGCGCGCACGGGCGACGGCTCCATCTCGCTCGCGCTTCCCGCAAACACCAACGCCACCATCGAAACCAACGCCGAATCGGTCTTCAACGACGGGCTGGCCGTCGCCGAAGGCGAAGATTCGCAGCCGCCCTCCAGAGGCGTCCGGCGCTGGCGCATCGGGCAGGGCGGCAATCTCTTCTCGCTGCAAACCGGCGAAGGCCGAATCTTTCTCCGACAACGATGAAAAGCAAGTCGGAAGTCGGAAGGATGAAGGATGAAAGATAGCCATTCAAGCTTGGATGGCGCGCTTTCCGCCTTCCGTCTTTCACCTTCATCGTTGCTTTTTGAAACTTCTGCTGCCCGCGCGTCACCTACACTGAAGTAGTAGCATTCACCGCGCTTTCGAGAGGCGTGTAATCCGTCGAGGTGAGCGCGCCGAACGGGAACAAACAGAGACCTCGCATCGTTAACAGAGAGACCCGCGCCCGCGTCCATTCACCTGTACGTCTGCGGCGCGCGTCCATTTATTTGGACGAAAATTTATCGAGACGGAGGGCGACGAATTTCGCCGAAATCTTCTGATTCGGTGCAACATTCGGGCGCGTCGATTCGTCTATTAAGTCGTTAATCAAAACTGACGCAGCCCCTCGCGGTTTAGCTCTGAAAAGTAAGCCCCGGCTCGGATTTCGTCACAGGTTGTAAGCGAAGCTGTTAAAAGCCCTCTTGCCTTTGCAACCAGTTCGACAGCTTTAGGAACTACAACATGAGAAATAGATTGCGTCTCTCGGCCGTCGCCTCGTCAGGATTATTCGCGCTCGTCGTCCTCGTCGCCTGTCTCGTGCGCGTCGAAGCGCAGACGCTCGCACGCGTTTCGTCGAATGCGCGCAGGAGTTCGAGCAGCACGACCGCATCGGCGTCCGCCGCGCCGGCTGCGCCGGCTAAACGACTCGTGCCCCTGCGCACGAACGAGACGGCGGCGGGCTCGCGCGTGGTCGTCGCCTCCGACGCGCCGCTCGACGATTACGCCGCCTACCGCGAGGGCGAGCGCTTCTACGTGCTCATCCCGCGCGCCGAAGCCCTCTTCTCGCCCGACAATCTGGAAGGGCGCGGCTTCGCCGACGCGCGGATAGAGCGTCGAGGGGCGGACGTGCTGCTCTCTTTTCGCCTGCAACCGGGCGCTTCGGCGCGCGTCGCGCAGAAGTTCAACCGGCTCGACGTAATCTTCACAGCGCAGCCGCAACCACAGTCGCCCGCGCCCGCTTCTTCCACGCAGACGCCGCCCGCCGCACAGCCGCAACAACCGCAGTCGTCCACCGCTCAAACTCCGGCAGCGCAGCCTGCGTCCACTTCGACGCAGACTACCGGCGCTCCCGCTGCTTCCGCGCCCGTCGCACCCGCGACGACCACCGCAGTCGAGCAGCCGCCCGATTCACCGCCAACCGCGAAGGATTCGACCACTCCCCCGGCAGCCCCGCCGCCCTCGGCCACCGGCGCGTCGGACGCGGCCAAAGCCATCGCCGGGACGACCGTCAGCGGCATCAAGCTGCCGCCCGAGAAGTCGCAGCCCGTCCGCATCCCGCGTTTCGACAAGCCGCCCGTCATCGACGGCAAGCTCGACGACGAAGTCTGGAAGCAGGCCGCCACCTTCAAGGATTTCTACCAGATTCGACCCGGCGACAACATCGCGCCCTCGCAGCCCACCGTCGCCTACATCGGCTACGACGCGAAGTTTCTCTATCTCGGCTTCCACGCGCACGACGAGCAGGGAAAGGTGCGCGCCACCATCGCCAAGCGCGACAATATCTTCGAGGACGATTGGATTGGCGTCATCCTCGACACCTACAACGACAAGCGCAAAGGCTACGAGCTGTTCTTCAACCCGCTCGGCGTGCAGGCCGACGGCATCATGACCGAAGGCGCGGGCGAGGATTTCAACGTCGATATCGTCATGGAATCCAAAGGCTCTGTGGTCGAGACGGGCTACATCGTGGAAGTCGCCGTGCCCTTCAAGTCTCTGCGCTACGAGGCGGGCAAAGACAAGCTCTGGGGCTTGCACATCCTTCGCGTCATTAAGCGCTTCAACAACGAGCAGGACTCCTGGATGCCCATCTCGCGCGACAATTCGAGCACGATGGGACAGGCCGGTCTCATCACCGGACTCGAAAACCTTTCGACCGAGCGCACCATCGAGCTGATTCCGAGTCTCACCATCTCAGAGACGGGCAGGCGCGTCCGCACGCTCAGCCGCGCCGCTCTCAGGTCGATGGGCGCAAATGCGGTTGACCCCGGGCGCTTCGTCAACCAGCCCATCGACTTCGACCCCGGACTCACGGCCAAGTTCGGCATCACGCCGACCGTCACGCTCGACCTCGCCCTGAACCCCGACTTCGCGCAGGTCGAGGCCGACGCCACCGTCATCGAAGCCAACCAGCGTTTCCCGATTTTCTTCGCCGAGAAGCGCCCCTTCTTCCTCGAAGGCATCGACATCTTTCAGACCATCATCAGCGCCGTCCACACGCGCACCATCGTCGACCCCGACCTCGCCGTCAAGCTCACGGGCAAGCGCGGGCGCAACTCTTTCGGTCTGCTCCTGGCGTCAGACAACGCGCCCGGCAACTTCGAGAACGAGCTGCGCTTCGACCCCGAACGCCTGCCCGACGAGAAGTACATCGGCAAGAACGCGTGGGTCGGCATCCTTCGACTCAAGCGCGACGTGGGCAGAGAGAACACCGTCGGCCTGCTCGCCACTTCCTACAACTTCATCGACCGGCACAACCAGATGGGCGGCTTCGACACGCGCCTGCGCCTCAACAAGACGACCACTTTCACCGCGCAGGTTCTGGCGAGCAACTCCAACATGCGTTTCTTCTTCTCGAAAGAGAACATTCAGGAAGACCGGCGCAAGTCGGGCGCGGCCTACGCCTACAATCTCAACATGGACGGGCGCAACTGGGGTTACGAATACACGGGCGTCGGGCGCTCGCCGCATTTCCGCGCCGAGCTTGGCTTCAACCGTCGCTTCAACACGCACAACCAGCATCTCTTCGTGCGCTACAAGTCGAACGACAAGCCGAAGGCCAGGCTCGTCTCCTTCCGCGTCTTCAACAGCATGGGCGTCAATATCGACTGGCAGGGTCGCAGTCAGAATTTCCAAAATGAAACCCAGCTTCAGCTCAACTTTCAGAAGCAGGGCTTTATCGGCTTCGGCGCTGAATCGGGCTACGAGCGCCTCAACGAAGACGAGTTCGGCACGAGCCGCGACGCGCCCTGCATCCGAGACCCTGACCCAGAGCGTCGCTGCACCGCGCAGTTCTTCGGCTCAGACCCCGAACGCTCGCTCACGCGCCGCTCGGCCTACTTCTTCGCCGGTGCGACGCCCTCGAAGAAGTATTCCCTCTTCGTCTTCAGCATCTACAACTGGGGCATCCACGACCTCGACTTCGGCGCTGGCCGGCGCTTCCCGCGCGTCAGCCCCGCCGCGCTTCGCTTCGGGCAGGACGCGCCGCAAGACCCCGGCTCAGGCAACGAGTGGTACATGGAATCGAACGTCACCTACCAGCCGAGCGACGCGCTCCGGCTCTCGCTCGAATACACCAAAGACCGGCTGACGCGCCACGACACAGGTCTCGTCGCCTTCGACGACAACATCTTCATCCTGCGCGGCACCTACCAGTTCACGCGCTTCATCTTCGCCCGCGCACGCCTCGATTACACGACGCTCGCCGCGCGCACGCGCGCACAACTGCTCTGGGGCTACACGCCCAACCCCGGCACGGCCTTCTACATCGGCTACAACGACGACCTCAATCGCAACGGCTTCAACCCCTTCGTCGGTCGCAACGTCGCCGAACCCGGCTTCCGCCGTAACGGACGAACCTTCTTCATCAAAGCCTCCTATCTCATCCGCCGGAGCTTCTAAGGCGGCGCGCGAAGCGTTGATTGCTTACTCGACAGGAGCGGCAAGCGCCGACTTGCCGCTCCTGTCTGGCTTTACCCGTCAACTCGATTTGACAGGCTCAATCGCTGCGCGTCGAGGCCGTCATCTCAGGCCGAGCAGCATGAAAAAAGAGTTGACATAATACCTGCCGGAAATAAAATATCCGCCTCACTCAAGATTACCCCGACCCATCAGCAGAGTGAATCTCCTTTTGCCCCAAACCCTCTGACACCGAATCGCTGTTCGGCTCAGAGTCGCGCATTAAATCTCCTCACTTGGCCGCCGCTCCGTCAAGGAGCTGAAGGCCGCTCTCACCCGCCAGCGTTGTTGCATCTCACTGGCAATCGAAGGAGACTCCAATGAAAGTAAGACTGACATGCTGCCTCATTCTCATGCTCGGCTTGATGGTTTTTGTCTCTGCGCCACAGGCTACTTACCAGCAGGACGCAGTCGAAGCAACCGTCAACCCCATCGACTTTATGATTAACCGGACATCGAGCGGCTGGTGTACGAATCAGTCGGGGTGGCCGCGTTGTATCTATTTCTATCAGGACATCGAGCCGGGGACGAATCGCAACAGGTTCTTCTACATCAAGGACGACGCCGCTCGCTACGAGCGTTTCACCTGGGATGCCAATTACATCTCTCTCGACAGGGATACGACGTGGTTCAACACGGCGCACAACGCTGATTCTTACGACGCCAAACCCTTCGGCAGCCTGCTCTGGGCTAAGACCTATAATTGGACGACCGGCCAAAACATCAGCTACCGGACGCGCATCGTTGGATTCAACGTCGCCTCCTGCAACTACGCTCAGTCGGGCTACGAGTACGACGACCAAAATAACAAGTACTACGAGTACTACCCGGCACGTTACTGGGGCGGCGACATCGGCTACGCCGACTCCATCCGCGTCATCTACCCTTCGGGCGGCGAGGCACACTGGTACGCGCGCGACAGGGGCTGGGTGGCATGGGAGCAGCCTCTCGGCACAGAGAGGTTTCGCTGGAATTACAGGACATATACGACCGTCACGCCCAACGCCTGCAACGACAATCTGGGCGACTGGCGCGCCGGATTCCAGAATCAGGATACGATGCGACACGTCTACTCGCCCGACTGGGATACGTGTCGCGGCAAGGCCAACGGGAGGCCGGGAGAGGCCATCGTCGGCATCAGTCAAGTGCCCGGCGGCTTCGGGCGCACGGCTCTCAGCCGCATCGGCGATACATGGCACTTCACCGGAAATCAGACCGGGCGACTCGACACCGACAGAAACGGAGACAATCGCCGCGCCTACCGTTACGTCAACGGTAACCCGGATTGGGACTATGGATACTGGAAGTTGGAATGTAACTACAACGAGTATGTCGTAGGGGTCAGCGAGAATCACGCCGGCTGCTACGGCAACAACCATTTCCATGCTGTTCTGTGTGCCAGTGGCAACGGCCTAAGCAATAATTGCTCGGTGCGCATCTTCGACGGCGGAGATAATCGCGGCGTGAGCAGTTCCGGTGATTGGGACTTCGGGGCTTTCAAGGGAGAATGCGGGCCGAACCAGTATCTGGCCGGAGTCAGTATCAACCCTTCGACGCGCCGACCGCACGCGCTACTTTGTTGCCAGTATTAGCGAGTCGCAATGCGGAACAGTGCTTTTCAATGAGACGGGAGCGGCGAGCTTAAGGCTCATCGCTCCCGTCTCGCTTTCGCGCCGTTAGCGGTTGGCCGAAATCTTTTGCTATAGTGCTTCCAACCGCAACAGCTTTCCTGCGCATAAAAACTTTTTTGAGGGGGAACGAGATGAAAAACATGCCTCGCGTACTCGCTTTTCTGCTCGCCTGCACGCTGACGGTCTTCGCACAGTCGGGCGAGATTGTGCCGGGCGACAACCTCGTGGTCGAAGGGATACCGAAGATACCGGCCTCTCTGGCCGAAAAAGTCGGGCGCTACACGGAGCTGCGCTCGGCGGTACTGACGAGTTGGCACCCCGTCCGTCGTGAAATGCTCATCAGCACGCGCTTTGCCGACGCCGCTCAGGCGCATCTCGTGCGCATGCCCGGCGGCGCTCGCCGCCAGCTCACCTTCTTCGACGAGACCGTTCGCGGCGCGTCCTTCCCGCCCAAGGGCGGCGACTTCTTCGTCTTCTCGAAAGACATCGGCGGCAACGAATTTTTCCAGCTCTACCGCTACGATATGGCGACGGGCGACGTGACGCTGCTGACCGACGGCAAATCGAGAAATACAGGTATGCGCTGGGCGAAGGCCGACAACCGCATCGCCTTCGGCTCGACGCGCCGCAACGGTCGTGACGTTGACATCTACGTGATGGACGCCGCCGACCCGAAGAGCGCGCGCTTGCTCTTGCAGAACGAAAGCGGCGGCTGGGGCGTCGGCGACTGGTCGCCCGACGACCGCAAGCTCGTCGTCGGCGAAACCATCTCGGCCAACGAAAGTTATCTCTGGCTCGTCGATGTGGCGAGCGGCGAAAAAACGCTCCTCACGCCAAAGGGCGGCGCTGAAGCCACGTCCTACGGCGGCGCGCGTTTTAGCCTTGACGGGCGCGGCCTCTACGTCACCACCGATCGCGACAACGAGTTCAAGCGCCTCGCCTACCTCGACCTCGCCACGCGCGAGCACACGTATCTTACGACCGACATCAAGTGGGATGTCGGCGACTTCGAGCTTTCGCCCGACGGTCGAACAATCGCCTTCGTCACAAACGAAGACGGCATCTCGCGCCTGCATCTCTTAGACACGCGCACGCGCCGCGAAATCTCTGTCCCGAAGCTTCCCGTCGGCCTCATCTCCGGCCTCGAATGGCACAGGAACGGCAAAGAACTCGGCTTCAACTTCGTCTCTTCGCGCACGACTTCCGACGTTTATTCGCTCGACGTTTCTACGGGGAAGGTCGAGCGCTGGACTGAGAGCGAGACGGGCGGCCTCAACATCGAAAACTTCTCCGAGCCGGAGCTGATTCGCTGGAAGAGCTTCGACGGCCAGAGCATCTCCGGCTTCCTCTACCTTCCGCCCGCGCGCTTCACGGGCAAGCGCCCCGTCGTCATCAACATTCACGGCGGCCCCGAAGGACAGGCGCGCCCGACCTTCCTCGGTCGAAACAATTTCTTCCTCAACGAGATGGGCGTCGCGCTCATCTACCCGAACGTGCGCGGCTCTTCCGGCTACGGTAAGACTTTCCTCAAAGCCGACAACGGCTTCAAGCGCGAAGAAACCTACAAGGACATCGGCGCGCTGCTCGACTGGATACGAACCGACCCGCGCCTCGACGCCGACCGCATCATGGTCACAGGCGGCTCCTACGGCGGCCACATGTCCTTCGCCATCGCCACGCTCTACAGCGACAAGATTCGCGCAGCCCTGCCCGTCGTCGGCATGTCGAACCTCGTCACCTTCCTCGAACGCACCGAGAGCTACCGTAGAGACCTGCGTCGCGTCGAATACGGCGACGAGCGCGACCCGAAGATGCGAGAGTTTCTGCTGCGCATCGCGCCCTTAAACAACGCGCAGAACATCAAGAAGCCAATCTTCATCGTGCAGGGCGGCAACGACCCGCGCGTGCCATTGAACGAGGCCGAGCAGATGGTCGCAAAAATCAGAAACAGTGGCCCGCCCGTCTGGTATCTGATGGCGAAGGACGAGGGGCACGGCTTCGCCAAGAAGCGGAATCAGGACTACCAGTTCTACGCGACGGTGATGTTCATACAGGAGTTCTTGCTGAAGTAGAACTTAAACGAGCGTATGACAGCTTCTCGAACGCAGAAGAATCTTGTCGGGCGACCCGTCCCGCGCAAAGAGGGGCGCGACAAAGTGACGGGACGGGCGCGCTACGTCGATGACCTCGCGTTTGAAGGGATGCTCTACGGCGCGACCGTCAGAAGCCCCGCCCCGCGCGGTCGTATCAAGAACATCACTTTCGGCGAAGGTATTCCCTGGGACGAGTTCGTCGTCGTCACGGCCAGAGACATCCCGGGCGAGAACTGCGTCGCGCTGATTACGCTCGACCAGCCATACCTCGCCGACAAGGTGGTCAACCACGCCGAAGAGCCAGTCCTGCTTCTGGCGCACGCCGACAAGTATCTGCTCGAAGCGGCACGCCGCGCCGTCAGAGTGGAGATTGAGCCTCTGCCAGCCGTCTTTTCGCTCGACGACGCGTTGGCGGGGAAGGAAATCATCTGGGGCGAGGATAACGTCTTCAAGTCGTATCAGGTGAACAAGGGACAGGTCGATGAGGTTTGGGAGACGGCGGATTTCATCGTCGAGGGCGAATACCGGACGGGCGCGCAGGAGCACGTCTACATCGAGACGAACGGCGTCGTCGCCGTCGCCAACGCCGAAGAGGGCGTGACGGTCTGGGGCTCGATGCAGTGCCCTTACTACGTGCACAAGGCTTTGATAAAACTGTTCGGCCTCGCGGAGACGAGAATCCGCGTCGTGCAGGTGGAGACGGGCGGCGGCTTCGGCGGCAAGGAAGAATACCCTTCGATGATTGCGGGGCACGCGGCGCTGCTCGCGTGGAAGTCTGGACACCCCGTCAAGATTATCTACGACCGCGCCGAAGACATGGCGGCCACGACCAAGCGCCATCCCTCTTTGACGAGGCATCGAACAGCCGTCACGCGCGAAGGCAAGCTGCTCGGCATGGAGATAGATTTCGTCGTCGATGGCGGCGCATACGCGACGCTCTCTTCGGTCGTCCTCTCGCGCGGGACGATTCACGCCGCCGGGCCTTACCTCTGTCCGAACGTCCGCATCAAAAGCCGCGCCGTCGCAACCAACGTCCCACCGCACGGCGCGTTTCGAGGCTTCGGCGCGCCGCAGAGCATCTTCGCCCTCGAAAGACACTTGAACCGCGTGGCGCGCGAGGTCGGCCTTACGCCCGAAGAGTTTCGCCGTCGCAACTTCATCCGCGAAGGCGAGACGACGGCCACTAATCAGGTGATACGCGAGCGCGTCGATATGTCCGGCCTAATGGAACGCGCCTTCGAGCTGAGCGACTACAGGGCGAAGCGCGAGCGTTTCGCCGTCGAGAACCAGACGAGCCGGCGCAAGCGCGGCATCGGCTTCGCAACCTTCATGCACGGCGCGGGCTTCACCGGCTCGGGCGAGAAGTATCTCGAATCGGTCGTCGGCGCGGAGGCGACTGCCGAGGGGCGAGTGCGCGTGCTGGCGGCGAGCACCGAGATTGGACAGGGCACGAATACCATCTTCTCGCAAATCGCCGCCGAAGCCCTCGGCCTCGACTACGAGCAGATAGAGATGGCACAGCCCGACACGGCCAACGTGCCCAACAGCGGCCCGACCGTCGCCTCGCGCACCTGCATGATTGTCGGCAAGCTGGTCGAGTCTGCCGCGCTCGGCCTGAAGCAGACGCTACTCAATAGCGGTCTGCTCGAAGACGCTTACACGCCAGACGACTGGCGGCGCGCGTGCCGCGAGTACACGGAGCGTTTCGGCGCGCTCAAATCCTTCAGCCAGTACAAGCAGCCGGAGAACATCAACTGGGACGACGGCAAATACGAGGGCGACGCTTACGGCGCTTATGCGTGGGCGGTCTACGTCGCCGAGGTGACGGTCGATACTTTGACGTACGAAGCGCGCGTCGATGATTTCGTCGCCGTGCAGGAGGTCGGGCGCGTGATTCATCCTGTCCTGGCGGCGGGGCAGATTGAAGGCGGAGTCGCGCAGGGCATCGGCTTCACTCTCTTCGAGCGCGTCGAGTGGCGCGAAGGACGCATGGCGAATAACCAGATGACCAACTACATCATCCCGACCGCAGCCGACATCCCGCCGATTCGCGTCCACTTCGAGGAGAACCCGTCGCCGCACGGCCCCGGCGGCGCGAAGGGCATCGGCGAGCTGCCGATGGACGGCGCAGCGCCCGCCATCCTCAACGCCATCGAAGACGCAACGGGCGTCAGCCTTAACCAAGTGCCATTGCTGCCCGAGACTTTGATGGAGGCGCTCGAAGGGCGATGAGCTTCGCTGAAGAGCAGGAGACGAGAGGAAAAGTCGCCGTCCGTTGCACTGTTAACGGCAGACGCGAGACTTTGAGCGCCTATCCGATGGCGCGTCTGCTCGACGTGCTCCGCGAAGAATTGCGTCTGACCGGCACGAAGGAGGGCTGCGGCGAGGGCGAATGCGGCGCGTGCTCCGTCGTCATCGATGGCGAGCTGGTCAACAGTTGCCTCGTGCCCGTCGCGCAGGTCGAAGGCGCGGAGATAAAGACCATCGAAGGCTTGGCGCTCGACGGCGAGCGTCTGCATCGGGTGCAGGAAGCCTTCGTCGTTTCGGGCGGAGCGCAGTGTGGCATCTGCACGCCGGGGATGATCCTGGCCGCCGTCAACCTGCTTGAGCGCACACCTGCGCCCACCGAGGCCGACATTCGCACGGGGCTCGCGGGCAATCTTTGTCGCTGCACCGGCTACATGAAAATCTTCGAGGCCGTCGTGCGCGCCTGCCGCGACGAGGGCGGCGAGGCGGGAAAAACAGAAATGATGAATGCGGAATGATGAATGCTGAATGAAAAGCGGAAAGCTTTGGTTTTCAATTCAGCATTCATCATTCCGCATTCATCATTTCTCTTTATTCTGTCCATCCCTGTTTGAATTGCTTTTGTGAGGCGTTAAGCTTGGAGGTGTGTCGATGATGTTGATGAAGAGATTTCTATTCAAAGGCGTGCTCGGTCTGTTGCTGTCGGTGGCGCTCGCGTCGGTCGCCGTCGTGCCCGCAAGCGGGCAGAAGAAGTTGAAAGACTCGGAGGCGCGGATGCGCGCGCAGAAGTTCTTGGACGACTACACCCGCCAGTGGTTGCAGCTTCGCTACGTCTATAGTCAGGCCGAGTGGGTCTCGAACACGCGCATCGTCGAGGGCGACGAGTCGAACGCGAAGGCCACGAACGCCGCGCTCGAACGTCTCACCGCCTTCACCGGAAGCCGAGCCAACATCGAGACGGCGACCGAGCTGCTCAAGCAGCAGAAACAGCTCGCGCCGCTACAGGTCAGGCAGCTTCGCAACATCCTCTATCTCGCGGGCGAAAATCCCGAAACTCTCAAAGAGGTGGTGCGCGAGCGCATCGCCGCCGAGACCGCGCAGAACGAAAAGCTCTACGGCTTCGATTTCAAGCTCGACGGCAAATCCGTCACGCCCAATCGCATCGACGAACTGCTCCGCACATCGAGAAATCTCGAAGAGCGTCGGCAAACCTGGCTCGCCTCGAAGGAGGTCGGAAGAGTTTTGAAGCCGGGTCTCAGTAACCTTCAACGCCTGCGCAACGCGGTCGTCCAGCCGCTCGGCTACAAGTCTTATTTCAGTTATCAGGTCTCCGACTACGGCATGTCGTCCGAAGAGATGATAAAGCTGATGGACGACATCAACCGGGAGCTTCGACCGCTCTACCGCGAGCTTCACACCTACGCGCGCTACGAGCTGGCGAAGCGCTACAACGCGCCCGTGCCCGACCTTCTGCCCGCCGACTGGCTGCCCAATCGCTGGGGACAGGATTGGAGCGCGATGGTGACGGTCGAGGGCATGAACGTCGATGCCGCGCTCAAGGACAAGACGCCCGAATGGATTGTTCGTCAGGCCGAGGAGTTCTACGTGAGCCTCGGCTGGCCGCGTCTGCCGCAAAGCTTCTGGGAGAAATCCTCTCTCTACCAGCTTCCGCCGGGCACGCCCTACAAAAAGAACACGCACGCCTCGGCCTGGCATCTCGACCTCGAAAATGATGTCCGCTCGCTGATGAGCGTCGTCCCTGATGCCGACTGGTATCAAACCGCGCATCACGAGCTTGGACACGTCTATTACTACGTCAGCTACACGAACCCCGACGTGCCGCCGCTTCTGCGCGAGGGCGCAAACCGCGCCTATCACGAAGCCATCGGCAGCATGATGGGGCTCGCCGCCATGCAGAAGCCCTTCCTCGAAGCGCGCGGTCTCGCCCCCAAAGATGCGAAGATTAACCAGACCGACGCGCTTCTCAAAGAGGCTCTCAACTTCGTCGTCTTCATCCCTTTCTCGACCGGCACGATGCCCGGCTTCGAGTACGAGCTTTACGAAAAGCGGCTGCCGCCTGAGCAGTACAACGCGCGCTGGTGGGACATCGTCAGGCGCTATCAGGGTATCGCCCCGCCCGTCGCGCGCGGCGAAGAGTTCTGCGACGCCTGCACCAAGACGCACATCAACGACGACCCGGCGCAGTACTACGACTACGCGCTCTCAACCGTCATCCTCTTCCAGCTCCACGACCACATCGCGCGCAAGATTCTCAAGCAAGACCCGCACGCTACGAACTATTACGGAAGCCGTGCGGTCGGCGATTTCCTGCGCGACATCATGCGCCCCGGCAGCTCGCGCGACTGGCGCGCCGTGCTCAAAGAGAAGACCGGCGAAGACCTCAACGCCAAAGCCATGCTCCGCTACTTCGACCCGCTCATGCAGCATCTCAAGCGCGTCAACGCCGGACGCAAACACACGCTGCCCGAGCTATAGTCCGGAGTCTCGGAGTCTGGAGTCTGGAGTCAAAACCAAAAGTCGCTAAAGTCGATGCCGCCCGACGGGTCACAGTTTTAGCTCTTGACTCCAAGACTCCAGACTCTCAGACTTGAATGTTATGCGAGCTTATATCCCCGATTATGAGTTGAGGACGCCGTCGAGCTTGGCGGAGGCGCTCGGTTTGTTGGAGCGGGAGCCGGGCGCGTGGAAGCCGTTTGCGGGCGGGACGGATTTGATGGTGCTGCTCGAAGCGGGACGACTCGCGCACAAGAGGTTTTTCAACATACGCGGCCTCGCAGAGCTTGGCGGCATCGTTGAGACAGGCGACTCCATCACGCTCGGCGCGCTTACCACTTACACGCAGGTGCAGGCGCACCCGACGCTCCGGAGCGAGTTTCCCATGCTCTGCCGGGCGGCGAGCGAGACGGGCGGCCTCGCCATCCAGAATCGCGGCACGCTCGGCGGCAATATCGTCAACGCTTCTCCAGCCGCCGATTCGCCGCCCGCCCTGCTCGTCTACGACGCCGAATTGGAACTCATCTCCACGCGCGGCTCGCGCCGCATCCCTTACGCCGATTTTCACACCGGCTACAAGCAGATGATGCTTCGACCCGAAGAACTGCTCGCGCGCGTCCACCTGCCGCGTCGTCAGGGCAACTGGCGCGACTATTATCGCAAGGTCGGCACACGTCGCGCACAGGCCATCTCGAAGGTCTGTTTCGCGGGTGCGGTCTTGCTTGAAGGAGATGAGGTGCGAGACGTGCGCCTCGCTCTCGGAAGCGTCGCGCCAACGGTTGTGCGGTGTCGGAAGACCGAAGCCGTCTTGCGTGGTCGCAGCCTCGACTCTCAAGCCTTAGAAGCGGCGCGAGACGAACTCGCCAACGAGATAAAACCGATAGACGACATCCGCTCGACGGCAGCTTACCGCCTCCGAGTGGCGCAAAACCTCCTCACGGATTTTCTATGGAGACGCGAAGCATGAAATACTCAATCCTCAAAGCCTCATCGATAATCCTCATCTGGGCGCTCGCCGGCCTGAACGCGCGGCCTCAGTCGGTCGTTGGCCTACACGCTTTCCCGTCGTCTCTCCCGCAGAGTGCGGCGAGTTGGGAGCGATACACTTATACGGGTGAAGAGTTTTCCGTCGAGTTGCCGCAGATGCCTTTCGTTCGCCACACTGCGAGAAAGGTGTTGGGCTCGACTGACGAATACGAGCGCGCGCGCGTCTACGGCCTCTATAATGATGATGTTATCTACATGATTTACGCTTACGACGAACCCCGCAACGCCGAAACGCTCGATTACTTCGTCGAAGAATTCGCTGCTCGGAACGGCGCAGGCACGTTGGATTTCGTCCGCAGCGTGAGTCGGAATAACTTTACCGGCAAGCAGTACGCTTTGAAATACAACGATGTGCGTTCGGGCAGCTTCATCGCTTTTTGGACGGCGAAGCACGCCTACATCGTCGCCTCTGTCGGAGCCGATTACAGCCATGCCGCCGTCAAGCGCTTCTTCGATTCCTTCACGCTCGGAGGTAAGCCTGCGGGTCGGACAATTCAGATGGACGCGGTCGAAAAGAGAACGGCAGCCGCCTCTTCTGCGGAGATGAAGCCGGGAGCGCAGCCCGGAGCGCAACAGAATTCGACGGCAAATCTCGCTCTCAAAGACGGGGCGGAAGCACTACAGCCGAGAGAAGTGACTCGTAAAGCAGTCATCGTCTACAAGCCGGAGCCGAATTTCACTGAAGAAGCGCGCCGGAATAACGTCACCGGCATGGTCAAGCTGCGATGCGTGCTTTCATCGACGGGAAGAGTGACCGCCGTCTCGGTCATTAAAGGCTTGCCGGACGGACTGACGGAGACGGCCATCCGCGCGGCTCGGCACATACTGTTCTTTCCCGCTATCAAAGACGATAAGAAAGTTTCGCAGTGGATTACCATTGAGTACAACTTCAATATCTACTGAGCGCGGGCGCAGGTCACCATCCTTTCCGGCGCGCTTTCTTTCGAGGCGCTCGCCCAGCGCCTTCGGGTCGCACAATGTCTCTGCCTGATACCGTCATACGCGGGCGAAACGTCGTCATGCCGGACGAAACCGTCGCGGCGTCGGTTCACGTGCGCGACGGAAAGATTGAGCGCGTCGGCGCGTTCGACGATGTGCCGTCAGGCGCTCGATTAATCGACGCTGGAGAGTCGGTCGTGATGCCGGGGCTGGTCGATTCGCACGTTCACGTCAACGAGCCGGGACGCACCGATTGGGAGGGCTTCGAGACGGCGACGCGCGCGGCGGCGGCGGGCGGCACGACTACCATCGTCGATATGCCGCTTAACAGCATTCCGCCGACGACCACTCTTGAGGGCTTTCAAGCGAAGCTCGCGGCGGCGGAAGGGAAGTGCTGGACGGATGTCGCCTTCTGGGGCGGCGTCGTGCCTGACAACCTGAATGAGCTTCGACCGCTCTACGAAGCGGGCGTCGTCGGCTTCAAATGCTTTCTCATTCATTCGGGCGTCGAAGAGTTTCCGAACGTCGCGGAGCGCGAGCTGCGATCCGCATTGAAAGAGATTGCGAGCATAGGCGCGGTGCTCATCGTCCACGCGGAGCTTCCCGCGCCCGTCGATGCCGCGCTCGCCGCGCAGGCGGCAGAGCCGGACACAGTAGAGCCGCGTCGCTACGAGACGTTCCTGCGCTCGCGTCCGCGCGCGGCTGAAGATGAAGCCGTCGCCCTCCTGATTCGTCTCTGCCGCGAGACGCGTGCGCGCGTCCACGTCGTTCATCATTCATCGGCCGACGCGCTGCCACTGCTTCGAGAGGCGCGCGGAGAAGGCTTGCCCCTGACGGTCGAAACCTGTCCGCACTATCTCAACATCGCAGCCGAGGACGTGCCCGACGGTGCGACCGAGTTCAAATGTTGTCCGCCCATCCGCGAGCGCGAAAACCGCGAGCAACTCTGGCGCGCGCTCGAAGAGAACCTGATAGACATGGTCGTCTCCGACCACTCGCCCTGCCCGCCCGACATGAAGCTCAGAGACGAGGGCGACTTTCTGCGAGCATGGGGCGGCATCTCTTCGCTGCAACTGAGGCTGCCTTTGACGTGGACTGAGGCGCGGCGTCGCGGTCACACCTTGCAGACGCTCGCGCGCTGGCTCTCAACCGAGCCCGCACGCCTCGCCGGACTCGACCGACGTAAAGGCGCAATCGCTCCCGGCTTCGACGCCGACCTCTGCATCTGGAACACGGAGGCCGAATTTCACGTCGAGCCTCGTCGTCTTCAGCATCGGCACAAGCTGACGCCCTACGCCGGACAGACGCTCGCAGGCGTCGTCGAAGCCACCTACCTGCGAGGGGAAAAGATTTACGAACACGGAGAGTTCAACGCCGAACCGATTGGCAGAATGTTGGGACGAAGAGATTGAATCATTGGTTCATCGGTTCATTGATTCATTGATTCAATGAACGGATGAATCAATCTTTAAATGACTATGGACTTCACAGAGTTGATTGACCTGGCTGCCGAGCGTCTGGGCGGCGCGGTCTTGTATGCCAACGACGAGTTTTTCGCGCCGAAGGAAAATCTGCTCAAGGCGAGCGCGCCCGTCTTTATCGAGGGCAAATATACAGACCTCGGCAAGTGGATGGACGGATGGGAGTCGCGCAGGCGTCGCACGCCCGGCTTCGATTGGTGCATCATCAGGCTCGGCCTGCCCGGCATCATTCGCGGCGTCGTCGTCGATACGGCGCACTTCAAGGGCAACTTTCCCGAAAGCTGTTCGATAGAGGCGTGCGCCATCGATGGCACGCCGGACATCGAGCAGTTGACCGGCTCAGGCGTCGAGTGGACGGAAATCCTGCCGCCCTCGCAGCTTCAGGGCGACTCGCAGAACCTCTTTCACGTTCAGGGAATCGAGCGCTTCACGCACCTGCGTTTCAAGATTTATCCGGACGGCGGAGTGGCGCGCCTCAGAGTCTACGGAGAAGTAGTTCCCGACCCGAAGCGACTGAGGCGCGAGGGGCGCGAGCTGGATTTGGCGGCGGTCGAAAACGGCGCGCTCGTCGTCAGCAGCAGCGACATGTTCTTCGGTCATCGTCATAACCTCATCATGCCGGGACGCGCGCTCGATATGAGCGACGGCTGGGAGACGCGACGCCGTCGAGGCCCCGGCCATGATTGGGTCGTCATCCGCCTCGGAGCCTCCGGCACGATTCGACGCATCGAGGTTGACACCTCGCACTTCAAGGGCAACTTTCCCGAAAGCTGCTCGCTCGAAGCCTGCGACGCCGCCGGAGTAGTCGTCGCCGATACGACCATCCCGACGCTCCCCTGGAAAGAAGTTCTTCCGCGCACGCGCCTTCAGGCACACACGCGACACTTCTTCGAGGAAGAACTCAAAGACGTCGGCACGGCGACCCACGTGCGCTTCAATATTTTCCCCGACGGCGGCATTAGTCGCCTGCGCGTCTACGGCCAGTTGGACGAAGATGAAGCTTGAAGAGCGCAAACTTCAGGAGCAAGCTTTGAGCGAACCACGCGAGCCAGCCGACGCGCACGAAGCCGACGACTCATCCGGCCTTCAGGCGAGTCTCGAACGTCTCAATGCGCTGCCGGAGGCGGAGGCCATCGAAAGCTTTCTCAAGTGCTGCGGCTCAAAACGCTGGGCGAGAGAGATGTCCGCCGGGCGTCCATTTCATCATGCGCGGGAGATGTTCGAGGCCGCCGAACGCATCTGGTGGAACCTGCAAGCAGAGGATTGGCTCGAAGCCTTTCGTAGCCATCCGAAGATAGGCGAGCGAAAAAGCGCCGAGCCTGCGAGCGCCGAGTCGCGTCGCTGGTCTGAAGAAGAACAATCCGGCACGCGCACGGCGTCGCAATCGGCGCTCGCCGAGCTAGCAGAAGCCAACCGTGCCTACGAAGAAAAGTTCGGCTTCATCTTCATCGTTTGCGCTACGGGGAAAACGACCGAAGAGATGCTCGCGCTTCTGCGTGCGCGTCTCCCGAACGACGCCGACTCAGAGCTTCGCGTCGCCGCCGAAGAACAGCGCCGCATCACCGCGATTCGCCTGCGGAAGATGTTAGGAGAGCAATCAGAAGAGCAGTCAGCAGTCAGCGTTCAGCAATCAGCCGGAAGCGACGCTGGCGGCCAGATGTCAACGTGAAGTTCGCGCGAGGGAAATCGACCAGGCGTCGATGCCTGTTTGGAAGCCAGTCTGCCCCGACTGCTTTTCCGGCTGACCGCTGATTGCTGAACGCTGACAGCTTCATCGACTTATGAGCGCAATCACCACACACGTTCTCGACACGGCGCGGGGTCGTCCCGCCGACGGCGTGCCCGTCCGCCTTGAGTTGCAGACCGCAGGCGGCGTCTGGCAACTGCTCGGACAGGGACAGACCGACCGCGACGGGCGTCTCAGAGATTTACTCTCTGACAGTGATGCTTTGACCGAAGGCGTCTATCGTCTGACCTTCGACACCTCGGCCTACTTCGCCGCGCGCAGCACGCCCGGTTTCTACCCGGAGGTCTCGGTCGTCTTCGTCATCCACGACGCGGCGCAGCATTATCACGTGCCTCTCCTGCTCAGCCCTTACGGCTATTCCACATATCGAGGCAGCTAGTCGAATGAGAATCTCTCCGAACGTCAGCGAATGGCTCAACCTGCTCGTGCGCTGGACGCACGTCTTCACCGGCATTCTCTGGATAGGCACGACCTATTTTTTCACATGGCTCGACGGGCGCTTTCACGAAGACGAAAGAGCTGCTCGGGAAGGCGAGCGCGGGCAGGTCTGGATGGTGCATAGCGGCGGCTTCTACGTGGTGGAAAAACAGAAGACGCCGGGCACGCGCGAGCTGCACTGGTTTCGCTTCGAGGCGCTGCTCACATGGCTGAGCGGCTTCGTCCTGCTCGTGCTCGTCTATTACATGGGCGGCGGGATGGTCGATGTTGATGTGCTCGACATCAGCAATAACGTGGCTGTCGCCATCGGCATCGGCGCGCTCGTCGTTGCATGGCTCGTCTATGACCTGCTGTGTCTCTCGCCGCTCGGCAGAAACGAAAAACTCTTCGCCGTCGTCGCTTTCGGCCTCTCGGTCGCGGCATCCTACGGCCTGACGCGCGTCCTGAGCGGGCGCGCAGCATACATCCACGTCGGCGCGATGTTCGGAACGATTATGGCCGCCAACGTCTGGATGCGAATTCTCCCCGCGCAGCGACGCATGATTGCCGCCACGCGAGAAGGCAGCGCGCCCGACGCCGCGCTCGCCGCACGCGCCAAGCTCCGCTCCAAGCACAACACCTACATGGTCGTGCCCGTCGTCTTCACCATGATTAGCAATCATTTCCCCGTCGCCACCTACGGGCGAGAATATAACTGGCTCATTCTAGCGGCGTTGATTCTGGCCGGCTGGTTCGCCGCGCACTTCATCAGGCGCGCGTAACTATTCGCGGTCGGGTGCAGGCCGTTGTTATGCTGCGCGGATTCATATACTAAGTGCAACACGCTTCCCTGCTGCGAGGGGGAGCGGCGATACTGACTAAGACTTCAACCACCACGAAGAGGTCTAGTCATGACGTACCGC
>DASWNP010000057.1:0-75497 GCA_036399175.1 Pyrinomonadaceae bacterium
GCCATCTTCTTCTTCACCATCTTCTACGTGCTGACGCAGAGAGTGCGCCTCGCCTCTTACATCAAGGTGAGAGTGCCGGGCGAGTATCTGCCGCTCTACGAGAAGCTGACGGAGAACGTCGGCGGCGCTCTGCGCGGCGCTCTCCTGGCCGTGCTGGTTGACCAGACGCTGAAGGGTGTCGTCATCCTCACTCTCAATCTCGTCTTCGGGGTTCCGCTCGCGGTCGTGCTCGGACTGCTGACATTTCTCATCGGCTTCTTTCCGCTGCTCGGCGAATGGGCGGTCTACGTGCCCATCAGCATCTACCTGCTCGTCTTTCGCAACGAGCCGACGAGCGCGGCCATCTATCTCTCGGTCGGCCTCGCCCTGACGTTGACCTCTTCGCTGCTGGTGCGCCCGCGCCTGGCTTCAAGCGGCGCGCGCCGTTTCAACTTCTACTGGATGCTCGTCGCGCTCGTCGCAGGGGTTTACACGTTCGGCATGCCCGGCATCGTGCTCGGCCCCGCCATCCTCGGCTTCGTCAAGGCGGTGGGCGAGACGCTCTTCGGCGACGTGCGCTACGAAACTTCCCTGCTCAAAGAAGAGAAGGTGCAGCAGGCCGAAGAAGAGGCGAACGAGAGCCTGAAAGAGCGCGAAGCTTCGAGCAGCGCCGATTGAAGCTTGCGCGCTCGGCGACGAAACGCCGGACGCGCGACGCCGCGCCTTCGCCTCCGAAATTTCCGACCGAGACGGGTGCTCGAAGAACGCGAGACTTCTAAACGACACGAGAGATTCCCAAACGCACAGGGGCGCACATGTTTGACCGCAGTCTGATACGCACGAACGAAGAGGTTGAAACGGCGCTCTACGAAGGCCGCGCCCTCGTCGCGCTCGAATCGACGGTGGTCGCACACGGTCTGCCGCGCCCCCTGAATCTCGAAACCGCGCGCAGGCTCGAACGGATTGTCCGCGACGGCGGCGCTGTGCCCGCGACCGTAGCCATCCTCGAAGGAAAGCTCTGCGTCGGCCTCGACGATGCAGAGCTTCGGCACATCGCCGAGAGCGAGCGTGTGCATAAAATCAGCCGACGCGATTTGCCCGTCGCCGTCGCGTGCCGAAGAGACGGCGCGACGACCGTTGCGACGACGATGTGGATTGCTCGTCGTGCAGGGATAGAAGTTTTTGCGACGGGCGGCGTCGGCGGCGTCCATCGCGGCGCTCTGCCCGACATCTCGGCAGACCTTCCGGAGCTTGCCTCGACGCCGATGGTCGTCGTCTGCTCCGGCGCGAAAATCGTCCTCGACCTTCCGGCCACGCGCGAGTGGCTGGAGACGCACGGCGTCACCGTCGTCGGCTACGGCTGCGATGAGCTACCGGCCTTCTACCTGCGCCGGAGCGGGCTCGGCGTCGATGTGCGCGTCGAGACGGCCTCGGAGGTCGCCGAGCTTGCGCGCGCGCGTCGAAGGCTCGGCATGGAGAGCGCGCTTCTTGTGACGGTGCCTGTGCCTTCGGAGTCGGAAGTCGAGGAGAGCGTCGCACGCGGCGCGCTCGACGATGCGCTCGCGGAGGCCGAGCGGGCTCGCATTGCGGGGCGTGAGCTGACTCCCTTTCTGCTCTCGCGCATGGCCGAGCGAAGCGGCGGCGCAACGCTCAAAGCCAACGTCGCCCTGCTCGAAAACAACGCCCGCGTCGCCGCCGAAGTCGCCCTCGCGCTGGCTGAAGAAAGGCAAAAGTGATGAAATCCCGTTGTGCCTTCTGCTTTTTTCGTCTCGTCAAAAAAGTCTGAACTCGGCTGGGCTTTCGGTCGTTCATCTTGCTATGCTAAAGGTGACAACCTATTAACGAAAGCCTAGACCTGTCGGAGAATATCGTGCCTCTCTTCGAGAGAGACGGGCGCGCGGCAGGCGGAGGGAAGAAGAGATGAAGTTAAAGATTATGGTCGTTCTCATCGCGGTCTTGGCGGCGTGGATGATTGGTCATAAGCATAAGAGCGGCGGTGCTTCGATGGAGCATAAGAGCGGCGATGCGCCGATGGTCGCATCTATGACGAACGGACAGGACGAGATTCGGCGCAGCTTTAAGCTGACGGCGGGCGCGACCGTCGAGCTGCGCGGCATCAACGGCTCGGTCGAAATCGAAACCGCAGATTCCGACAACGCCGAGATTCACATTAAGCGCACGGCGGCGAGCCGCGAAGACCTCGAACGCGAGAGAATCGTCGTCGAAGAGTCTGCGGATAAGCTGAGCATCTACGGGCAGAAGGGCGACGGTAGCTGGTGGGACAATTTCACCGGCGCGCGCGTGCGCAACGAAGTGAAGCTCCGGCTTCCCCGGCGCATCGAGCTGATGACCAAGGGCATCAACGGGCCGGTTAAGATAGGCGAGGTCGATGGCGCGGTTCGCCTGGAGGGCATTAACGGCGGCGCAGAACTGGCGCAGTCGAACGGTTTCACCGAAGCCATGGGCATCAACGGCAGCGTCTCGCTCGGCCTCGCCAGATTGACGGGCGAAGGTCTCAAGGTGAAGGGCGTCAACGGGCGCGTCGAGATTCGATTGGCGAAGGACATCGACGCTGACGTGAACGTCAAGGGACTCAACGGCAGCGTCTCGTTCGACGTGCCGAACGTCAGCGAGCAGGAGAAGACTCGTTCGAGCGTGCGGGCGCGCATCGGCGCGGGCGGCTCGCCCATCTCCGTCACAGGCGTCAACGGCGGCGTCCACATCACTTCCGTATCGGCGGCCGACAATCGTTAAGAGACAGAAATTGTCCGGGGCACTAGAGGGGCGTGAAGACGCGCGACGGCGAGGCGACTCGCTGGCGTTTCTTCCGCCCCTCCGGCGCGTCTGCGGAAAGCAGTAGTCAGTAGCCGGCAGCCGGTAGCCGGTAGAAAACATTCTCGCTCTGCGGTAATTGTCCGGCGTGCGGCGGTGAGCTTTCAGTTCGTATCTGTCCGAGCTTATCCGTCAAAACGAACGCGGTTTCATCCCGCATCTTATTCATCCCGCGTCTTAAAAGCGTCGGTTGTCCTCGTCCACCACTTCCGGCCAAGCCTCGTCTTCCGTCTCAATCTCTTCGTCGTCGAGCAGCGTCTCCAACGTTTCGAGTTGCCGCGCCAGTTCCGCGTTTTCGCGCTCAAGCTCGACGATGCGCCGCTTGTGCTGGCGAACGACTGACTCCAGAAACATCATGTAGCAGAACTCCAGCGCCGCCACGCAGACCATCAACAGCCCGACGATAAAGATGACGTAAAACATCTCGCTTCCACCGGCGACGAGCTTCGACGCGGCGGATTCCCTCCTCGACAGATACAAGGCTTTCAAGACCAATCTTAACGCAAATCTGCCCCGTCGAGAACCGGCGCTCCTTAAGCGCCCTGTGCGCTGACTCGCAGGCGCGCAGATTTCATCAACCCGCCGCCAAGTTTCTACAGGAGACCTGCGGCGAATAGCATCGCTTTCAAACTCAAACACTTCGACCGCCAGACTGCTAGGGTTAAACAGTCTGGCGGTCGCGTAGCACGATGCCGGTATGCCCCGGCTTTTACAGGTAGCTCATGTATTGATTTTCAGCCACCTCGACACGAGGAGAACGTAATCATTGTAAATAAGCTCTTTGAGATTCAAGTTTAGTTCTTTGCAGAGCAAAGGCAGGTCGCGCTTAAAAACTTGATAACGAGCCCAGATAACACTACCACTTGGTATCGACGCCGCCGAAAAATTTCGGAGCCAATCGCGGACGACTCTGATTGCCAAGCGAGCATCATTCTCATGCGCCTTTATATCCTGACCGGCAATATCAGATATAAACTTCTGATAGCGATACTTCTCACTGTCAAGGATCAGACAGGCTTTTCTCTTCTGCTCGCGTCTCCCAAATTCTTTAGCTCCTAGAAAGGCACCCAGTTCCAGAGGCATGTTGAATCGAGGCAGCTTCGAGCTTTTATCAATCTCGACACGGGAAAGGTCATGGATTCCCAACCGGCATTGAGAAATTATGCCAAATATCTTCTGCACTCTGATTTGGCTTCCATCATCCTCTTCCAAAGCGCAGCGAGCTATGAACCCGCAATCGAAGACAGCAAAAACTACGGCATCAAATAATGATTTGTATGCAGCATCGAAAGGACAATTGACAAAAACCTGTTCATTATACTTTCGTGAGGCCATCCTTCTTACTAGGCTCGTGTTTTAGAGAGTTGGGTGGAGCGAGAATGCGCTACGCTCTTCCTGTTGCTGGCTACCTTTTTCACTGCCCTATCAACCTGACGATATTCGACGCTGCCAGATTTTGCCGGACTTTTTACGAATCTTCCGGTCTTTGTGCTTCTGGCGAGAGTCGTGGCAGATGCTTTAGCAGATGTTCTCTTAGTCATATGCTTATCCTCTTTAGAAAGAAAGCCTCCGTAATACTAATACTTTCATTAACCGCTCTCAAGCATTCATACCAGAGGCATAATCGACTATAGACCGATGATACTGGGGCAAAGGCATATTAGCGGCTCCTCTCAAACTCCGCGAAGGCTGCCTCCAACTCCCATTGCAGCCGAGCCTTTTCGCTGTTTCTCAAAAGCTGCTGACAGTTCGCCGACGCCGGTCGTCCGCTTCCGGGTCTGTCGTTTGAGCACGCGGTTGTCGGCTCGAATCGTCGCGCGTCTTTCCAGAGGCTCGCGCCCGCGAGGAAGGCGTGTTCGAGGCTGGCGCGTGCCATCGTTTTCAGCTCGATGTAGCCGAGCCCGTGCTCTTCGACCGCTTTGAGATATTCGCGCGTCATCTCGGAGCGCGCCACGCCCTCGTCGTCGGTCGCCAGCGTGACGGGGACGCCTCGCTTCAGGTAAATCGGAAGAGGATGCTGCTTGCCTCGGATGCCGAGAATCGTATCGTTGCTCGTCAGACAGATTTCGACCAGCACGTTTCTCCGCCGCATCTCCTCCAGCAGCTCGAAGGGCTCGTCCTCGTACATGACGGCGACGCCGTGCCCGATGCGCTCGGCGTGCCCTTTGAGTATGGACTGGCGTATATGAAACCGCATGCCTTCGGGCGGCACGAGGCCGGGCGCAAGCTCGCCCGCGTGCAGGGTGATGTGCCCTTTCGGATAAAGCGGACGCAGGTAGTCGAGCATGCTCATGTGCAGAGAAAAATCGCGCATGGCCGTGAGGGCGTCCTCCGGCTGCACGAGGTTGAGCGCGACGACGCGCGGGTCAGCCGCCGCCATCTCGAAGCCCGCCACCATCTGCGCAAAGACCTGCTCTCTCGTCGCCGCGCGCCCGACCTGAAAAATGTAGCGCACCGCCACCTTGCATCCCGCGTCCGCCTGCGGCGTATCGCACTTCAAAACCGCACGCGCTTTCGCCTCTGCTTCGTCCAGATTCTTTCTTCCTTCTGCCACCGCATCGCGCATTCCGCCCGCGAGCAACTTCTGCCGCATGCGTCCGAAATCGTCGTCCCAGCCAAGCTGCCTGCCGAGCTGCGAAGAGCGCCCGCCGTCAGGCGTCAGCATCAGCTCCATGTAGCTCAAGCGCCCGGAGGCCGCACGCGCCGTCGTCTCGGCCAGCATCTCTCCCGTGCGCCCCCACGTCGCCGCGCCGAACTTCCCGAAGCTGTCGAAGAACTGGTCGTGCCCGCTCTGGCCTGAATACTGCTGATTGCGCATCGACCATGCATCAATCATCCGCCGGTATAAGACCGAATCCTGCAAAGCCGCGCTCGCCGCCACCCTTCCCGCCGCCTCGTCGCACGGAGCGCCGCTCAGCGTCAGCGTCCGCCTGTCCACACAAAGCCCCGACTGCGCCGCCCAGTTGACATACGACTCGGCGTAGACCGCGCCCGAAAGATGATTGTGCAAATCCGCGCCCTTCGGCATCCGCCGCAAAAACGCCACCAGCAAAAGCGGCTCGCCCCGCATCGACTCAAACTCACGCGCCGTCTCCTGCTCGCCCCGCGTCAGACTCCGCCCCGCGCTCGCGCCCGACTGTGCCCAAGCCCTCTCTGCCTGAGCAGCCGCGACGAAGATAAAGAGCGCCGCTATCAACTGCATCCATCTCAGGCCGACGCGACCCGGCAGCAAACGTCTCTCTTCAATCATCCTCATTCTCCTCGAAACGAATCATCCAGCCCCCTAGTCCTTCAACCAACGACTCATACGGCACATCTCCAACTACCCGAACTTGCCTGCCCAATCTCTCAGCTTGCGGCGCACGCACATTATTCCCGACCACGTTCCCTGTCAAGATACACCGCTCCCAAAGCTCGCCTTGCCTCATACCGCTCCGAGCGACCAAAACGAAACGGGCGCTTTCGGAAAAGCGCCCGCCACTTATTGCAACGATGAATGCACCCGGCATGACTCGAACATGCGATGAAAAGAACTTTCAAGCGCGACGACTGGACTGTTTATGCATTATTCGTTGATACGTGCGCTCACGGTGACAGTTCGCGCAGACAACGTCGCACTTCTCAACCTCTCTTTTGATAGCACTCATCGTCACGTAATTGACGTGGTTCATTTCAAAAACTTTCTCTTCACCTTCACGATGATCGAAGTCCATAACGTAATAAGGGTACTGAACGCCGCAATCGGCGCACGGCTGGGATTTAATCTGATGTAGATATTCACGCCGCTTTGCATGAGAGCGCAGAGTGCGATCGATGTATTGCCTTTTGTTTCGCTTGTAATGATTCCGAGTGAAAATTTTTCCGCACTCCCGGCAGTAATGATGCCTTATGCCGGCTGAGCGATTACGAAAGTTAAACTCTTCAACTGGCTTGTTAGCCTTACATTTTGAGCACACTTTACACTCGGTATTTAATTCATGCATGGGTAAGATGAGTGTAAACGTAAAATGAACAGCGGCGAATGAGGCTGCGCCTATTCATTCAAAATTATGATGCACCCGGGAAGACTCGAACTTCCGACCTTCTGATTCGTAGTCAGACGCTCTATCCAACTGAGCTACGGGTGCGTTTGATTTGAAGTAAAAAAACTATAGCCGTTGGCTTTTGAGAGTGTCAAGCGAGAGCACGACGACGATTGCTCGACCCCTTGAGTCTCGCTCGAAGCTCAGCGTGCGTAGTAGCCGGGGCGCGTGCGTGCGATGAGGTCGGCGCGTGTGACTTCGACGTTGATGCTGCGCCATCTGCCGTCGCGTGTGCCTGCTTTGGTGGATTGGTAAGCGAGCGTGTAGAGCGTGCGCATTTCGGCGGCCACTTCGGCGTAGAGCCTGCCCATGTCTTCGAGGCGGTTGATTTCGTGCAGCCGCCCGCCGGTGCGATTGGCGAGCGTCTGAATGCGCTGGCGCGCGGCGGCGTAGATGGCCGCCTGCTGCGGCGTGACGGAGAGCAGACGCTTGGGGTCGCCCGACGGCAGCGCGAGCGGATAGACGGTGACGCCCTCCCGGTCGGCTGCGTCGAGCACGGAGCGTAGCGCAGGGCTCTCTTCCGGTTTGAGCGAGGCGATAGCCTCTTCGTCCGTCTGGGCTTTGCCCGACGCCATGCCGTCTGCCCTGCGCATCTCCGTATCGACGCCGTCCGTCAGAACGACGATGGCCTTGCGGCGCTCGCCCTCCTTCGAGAGTTGTTGAAGCGAATAGCGCAGCGCCCTGTAGACGGGCGACTCGCCGCGCTCGTTCGAGACGGACATGATGGCGGCGGCGATTCTGCGCCGGTCGGTAGTGAAATCCTGAAGCGTCGTGATTTTGTTGTTGAAGGTGACGACGGCGATGCGGTCGTCGGGCGCGAGCGCATCGACGAAGCGCAGGGCTGACTGTTTGAGCGTCGCGCGAAAGCTGAGAGTCGAGCCCGAGAGGTCGAGCAGCAGGACGAGACTGAAGGGCGCGTTTGAAGGCTCGAAGCTGGTGATGTTCTGCCGCACGCCGTCTTCGTAGACGACGAAATCGCTCTGCGAAAGGCTGGTCACGGCGCGTCCTCTCTTGTCGGCGACGCCGATGTTCAGGCGCACGAGGTTCGACTCGACGCGCACGACATCCTCGTCGGGCGGCGTCTGCTGCGCGCTCGTCGTCGCCGCGAAGAGGCACGCGAGCAGGACGAGACTGGCACAGAGACGCCTGAAGAGAGACGAGTTTGAAAGAAGCCTTTGGTGAATCATCGCTCGAAAGTCGTTTTAAAACTTGAGACCAAGTATGCAAGCACGAACGCGCGATTGGCAAGCGGTGCGACATGTCCGCCCCTCGCGCGGCGGACGCGCTCGCGCCTCGACAAGAGCCTTGAAAGCGCGCGTGTACGACCGTCCTACGCGAGCTTCGCTCGTCGAGAGGTCTCGCAGACGACTGTTTTGGTGCTTCAGAGCGATGCGGAGTTGCTTTACTAAGTGATGAATGCGGAATGCGGCAGTGTGAATGAAAAGCAGAAAGCAGTTCTTCTTCAATTCACACTGCCGCATTCCGCATTCATCATTTCTTTACTATCTTCCTCCGGCGACTTTGACGGTGCGGGTGCGCGTGCGGCGCGGCGCGACTTCGACGGCGGGCTCGTCGCTGGCTGCGGGCGCGGCGGGCGTCGGGAAAGGAACGGGAGGATTGTTGTTGTTGCGCGTCGAGGAAGAGCGTGAGCGGCGAGCCTGTGCGCGTTCGGCCTCGACTTCGGCGGCGCGTTTGAACTTCTCGATGCGCTTGCGCGGCACGAGCTGGAAACGCAGCTCCATCTCCTGCGCGACCTTGTAGATGTGCTTGGCTTTCATGCCGCGCTCGGCGCGTCGTATCACTTCCTCGGTCGTCAAAAGCTCCGAGCGGTCTTCCTTGTCAATCCAGATGTAAACGGCTTCGGCCATCTCTTTCTTTACCTCCAAACGAATCAGCGTGTGCAGCTCGGCCGGCGTGGCGACGGCTTGCGGCACGATGGGCAATCCGCGCTCGGGCGCAGCCGACGCTAATGCTGGCTGCTGCTTTTGCGGCGTTTCGCGCCGCGCCGCGTAATAGTCTGCGACGAGCGTGTCCACGTCGGCGCGGTGCTCGTCGTAAAAAAGCGCAAAGTCACGACAGCGCGTGCGGTAGATGCAGTTGACCGAGCAGACCAGCGCGTCTTTGAAGTGACCGTAGCGATTGCAATAGAGTCTCAGGCGCATCGGAAAATGAGCACGAGCGGGAGGCGCTCCGTCGCCGGACGCTCCTTCGACGTGCAACTCGACACGCCTCTTTATCGCTTCGTGAGCGAAAAAGAATATAACACGTCTGTCTCGTTGCTGCAACACTAGCCAGCACACGAAACACACCTGACACCTCTTTTTCGCTGCTCCTGACCGGAGCATCGGCATCGAAGGCGTCGGCAACGCCCGTACCGAAAATCGGTTTCCGGCAGAGTAGGGAGAAAGTTTTTAAGGGCACGACTGAGAGCTTTTGTGTACTTGTTGACAAGGCGGTGTGTCCGTGCCATATAAAGCTTTGTTGTCTTCACACAGTTATTTGGCCGAAGCATTTCAGCATCTCTGTAGCCAGTCACACACCGACCGGGGCAGGCGATAAACCGAAGCGCGCCGCCCGCGTGAGCGGAGAGCAACTGATTCCATAGCCTGAAGCAGTTTTTGAGTAGACCCGACAGCCGCAATATTCTTCGAGTTGAAGACTGCCTTTTCGGTCAGCACGCGCACGTCGTTCGGAATTCATTCTTTAAGACTAACTGAGGATAGATGAGGTATGACGCCTGAGATACTAGCCGTCATCAAGGAAAAAGAGGAGCATGCGCTCGACGAGATAGCCGCGAGCGTCTCATCAGGAAAGTGCAACCTCTTTCTGGGGGCTGGCGTGCACGCCTCGCCGCCGGAGAATTCTCCTTATAAGTATGAGGAGAGCAAACGCCCGCCTATCGGCTCGGCGCTCTCCAGGGCGCTGGCGGCGAAATCGCAGTTTTCTAAACGATTCCCCGACGAAGACATCAGGAATTTGCAGAGGGTGGCACAGGATTTCGAGGTGCAGTTCAAGAGACCCAAGCTGATTGAAGAGATAAAGAAGGCGGTTGATGTCGGCAAAGAACCCTCTGAGGCGCTCTGCGCTCTGGCGAAAATGAATTTTCCGGTCATCGTCACCACTAATTACGACCATCTTCTGGAGAAAGCTTTTCAGCGTGCCGATAAAGAGCCGTCGATGGTCAGCATTTACAAGAAGAATGAAGACCGGAAGAATAAAGAGGAGACGGACGACCTCTGGCAGGACGACCCGACGCCTGATAAACCGTTCCTCTTCAAAGTTCACGGAGACATCAACAGGCCGGAGTCGATAGTTATTACGGACGAGGATTACATCCACTTCATTCTGCGCATGACCGAGACCGGCGGCTATAACCCCGTGCCTGAGACGGTGCGCGTCAGGATGAAAAAATGGCCGACCCTCTTCATCGGCTACAGCCTTAGAGACTACAACCTGCGCGTGCTCTTCAAGACCTTGCGCTGGGGCATAGACAAAGCCAACTACCCGAACACCTATTCCGTAGACCTCTACCCGGACAGGCTCATCTACGAGATGTGGAGTCAGGCTCAGTCGTTCGTCTGGTTTCTGGCGCAGGATGTCTGGACGTTCGTGCCGGAGTTGTACCGCCGTGTGAGGGGAGAGGAAATGGTGCAGGAATAATGTCTGAACTAAAAGACAATCTAATCCTGCCTCAGACTCCCTATCGCGGCGCGGAGTCTTTCCGCTACATTGACCATCCAATCTTCTTCGTCAGGAAAGCCGAGACGCGAAAGCTCCTGCGCCAAATCATCATCTACAGGGGCGTGCTGCTCTACGGCGATTCGGGTGCGGGCAAATCCTCTCTCATCAATGCCGGTCTCATCCCCGACGCCATTGAGGAAGGATTCACGCCGAACCGGATACGCCTACAGCCCACCTCGGGTAAGGAGATTATCGTCGAGCGCATCTCGCAGAGAGACGACGGGCGCGCTCCCTTCCTGCCTTCCAACCTGCTGGAGTTGCCGGAGGATGCGGCGAACGTCACGCTCTCGACTGAAGATTTCAGGCGGCGTTTGGAGGCATACCATGAGAAGTTTAGAGAAGCCGGGGTGGGCCACTATCCGCTGTTTATCTTCGACCAGTTTGAAGAGTTCGTCACGCGTTTTGAAGAGGCTCCGCCCGGCGATAAGCTCGACGCCGCGCTCAAGGTGCGCGACGCCATCCTGCGTCTGCTGATAGAACTGCTGCAAGACGATTCGCTGCCCATCAAGCTGCTCTTCGTCTTTCGTGAAGACTACCTGGCGAGAATCGTCAAGCTCTTCTCCTGCTGCCCGGAACTGACCCGACAGTCTTTGCGTCTCACCTCGCCCGAGACCGCAGCCCTCGACGACATCATCCGGGGCCCTTTTCAGGACGAGCAGTTGCGAAAGCATTTCGGCAGGGAGATTTCCGAAGCGGCGGCCAGAGAGTTAATCGCGCAAATTACGAAGCGAAACAAAAGCAATTACGTCAATCTGTCGGAGGTGCAGATAGCCTGCCTTGAGCTTTGGCGCTCTGAAGAAGACTCGGAGGCTCTGCTCAAGCGAAAAAGCGTTCAGGAACTGCTCGAAGACTATCTGACATTCTCTCTCTCGCACCTCTCCGACCAGAGCCTCAGAGACCCGGCCATCGCCCTGCTCGGCGGCATGGTGACGCCCTCCGGCAAGCGCAATGTCATCTCTGGCTACAACCTCAAAACCCTCTATCCGGAATTTTCCGCCGAGCAGATAGACAGAGCATTGAAGGCGCTCGTCGAGGAGACCCGTCTCGTTCGGCGCGAGTATTACGGCGACGAATACTATTACGACATCATCAGCGAGTTTCTCGTACCCTGGATAATTCGACAGAACAAGGAGCGGCAGGCGCAGCAATTACTGGCGCGGCAGCGCGAATTGGAAGCAAAGCAGCGCGTAAGGAGACGCGTCTACCGCTCAATCGCGTTAGTAGTCGTTCTCATGGCTGTGTTCTCGACCTTCGCGGCATACTGGGTCGTCAGGATGAGAACGAGAGAGCGCATCGTTCTTGAGGCAACGCAGCAACTGCAAGAAGTGGAGAGAGAGAAAGCTGCCGCCGACGAGAGAGTTCACCGACTCTCGGGGCAGCTCGAAGCTGTCGAAGGGCAGAGAAACTACGCGCTCATGCTCAAAGAGAGAGCCGAGCGAGAGAGAGACGAGGCGCTACAGAGACAGGCTGCGGCGACCAGATTCATGCAGCTCGGAACGAAAGGCAATCAGAATAGGAGGCTCGGAATGTTTGGTTCCACGATGCTCGAAATCGCCCTCGGCTTAATACTGATTTACGTGCTGTTAAGTCTCGTCTGCGTGGTGGTGCAGGAGATGATAGAGTCAAAGTTGAATATGCGCGGACACTACTTGCGCAGAGCGATAAAAGGTCTGCTGGAGGGCGAAAGGAGGAGCAGCGAAGAGCTGAGAGAGGACATGATGGTTGACGCCCTCTATCATCATCCGCTCATCAAAGGGCTTCAAGGGAAAGGCTTGCCTTCTTATATCCCCTCGGACATGTTCGCTCTCGCCCTGCTGGATATAGTATCGCCTGCGCAGGCCAGCAAGCGGAAGCGCTTCTCCGACGTGCGCGCCGACATCGTAGGCATGCCGGACAGCGACCTCAAAAGGTCGCTGCTGCTTCTGGTAGATGAGGGGAGAGGCTCTATCGAGAACGTGCAAAGGGGAATCGAGCGATGGTACGAAACGGCAGTAAACCGCGTCTCCGGCTTATACAGACGCAGAACCCAGTACACGCTCTTTATGATAGCTCTCCTGCTGACGGTTTTGATGAACGTCAACACCCTGACGGTCGCCGACCGCATCTCGCAGGACGCGGCGTTGCGCGAATCGCTTGTCGCGCAAGCTCAGGCGCTCGCGCAGCAAGCTCCTTCAACCTCCGTCGCCTCGGCGGGAGCCGAATTGCCGCCCGCGGAAAGAATCAGGCAAAACCTGACGGCCATCGAGAGCCTCGGCCTGCCGATAGGCTGGTCGGAGTGGGCGCGCCCGAAGACCGTCATGCAATGGCTCTCACAGATGCTTGGATGGCTGCTCACCGCCGTCGTCGTCACGCTCGGAGCGCCCCTGTGCTTCGACATCCTCAACAGGTTCGCCATCATCCGCTCGACCATCAAACCTCGTGAGGCGGCGAGCTTCCAGCCGCCGCCAACCGATAAAATCCTCGACAGGTCGGAGAGCGAGGAGGATGTTTACGAAAAGAGCTAGAAAGGCGAGCGCCCTTTTTCGTTTGAGAATCAGCCGACGTGTGAAACGCCGCATGCAACAAACTTGCATACCGTTTCCGCTCTTCTGCGGCGCGGGAAGATAAATTCATTTAACTTCCGACACAATTTCGCCTTCTACTTTTTGTTAGTATCCGGCGCATCATCCGTCTGCCTCAGCGCCTCGACGGTGTTTATTTCTATTGCCAGCGCAGCTTTAAGTTATTAAGCTGTAGCTCAGTTATCATTCAGATTAGAAAAAAGCCCGACTCACTCTCCCGACAAGCTACAGTTAACGAAGTCAGACATCCGATTTCGTAGTTGCGCGCGTAGTAGTTATTTTGCGGTCTCCCTGCGACCGCAAGAGGCGCGTCGGTTGTGACACGCAGCTTCCGATTTTCTAGCTCCGGTTTGCGACAGTCTTCAAAGAAGAGATGGAAGAGCAAAGAAAGGCAGTTTTGATTCGACCGCCGCTCCCGTGCCACTGGGGGCCGACCGACGACTGCCTGCGCAACGGGAAAGTGACGCGCCTCAGCATCTCTTACAAGACCTGTTTCATCCAGACCAAAGCACCGGCCAACGACGGGCAGTCGATGTTCATTAAAATCTGGCTGCCGGACGAGATGGTTAAAGAGCTTTCGCTGGCTAACAACTATCTGCTGCTGCGCGGGCAGGTCGTACGCTACTCGCCGAAGATTGGCTTCGGCCTCCATTTCGGCGATCTGACCGAAGGCGAGGGCGAGATGCTTACCATACTCATCGGACATCTGTGCGAGAAGCCCGCGAGCGGTTCTTAACTGAACGCCGCTCTCGCTCTGCTTTCGTTCATGCGAGAGCGAGCTGAGCGCGTCGCAGTTTTGATAAAAAGACTGAAGGCCACCCGTCGCTCGGGTGGCCTTCAGTCTTTTCTGTCGATGTCGGTCGGGAGCTTTTACCTCGACTCGGACATGGCGGCGATGTAGCAGCCGTGCGCGGTGGTCGTGAGCGGGTCTCTCGCCATGCGAACGTCGGAGATTTCGATGGGGAAGTCGCCGCCGCCCTTGAGCATGCTCTCGAACTTTTGCAGGAAGCCGGTCGGCTTGGCCGTGCCGCCCGCGAGCACGATGGGCATGGGTCGGTCAATCTTGGGAAGCTGGCTCGAATGCTTGAACTCGGAGCGCAGCCGGTCGATGAGCGCCTGGAGCACGTCTTCGTAGTAGATGTGTAGGGCGCGCGTCAAATCGTCTTTGGGCGGACGCGAAAGGTCGAGCTTCTCTTCCTTGAAGAGACGCACGCGCGTCTTCGTCTCGTTCATCACGACGGCGACGTTGGTGTCGATGTAGTCGCCCGCCTTCGGGATGCTGAAGGTAATCATCGGCATCGACATGAAGGAGACCGAGACGTTGCACATGCCGCCGCCGCAGCTAATCCCGATGCCCGTGAAGTTCTCGTCCTGAAGCTCGGAGAAGACGACGGCCTGGCCTTCGTTCAGAGACTTGGCGTTGTAGCCCATCGACTGGAGGAAGTTCTTGAGCACAGCTTCGTGATAGACGAGGTTGCCGTTAGCGCTCTCGCCCTTGCCGGGGACGCTGAAGCAAATCATCTCGCCTTTGCGCGCCTGCGGAACGACGCGCTTGATGATGAGCTGGATAATCTGCTGCCCCATCTCTTCGGTGGCGTTCAGCAGGCCGTACTGCATCGGACGGCGCGCGTCGGTGTTGAGGAAGCTGGCGAAGAAATCGGAGTCGTTGCCGTAGACGTAGAGGCTCTTGCAGTTGCGCTCGTAGACCATGTTGCGCTGCTTCAAAACGTTCTCGGCCATATCCGAGAAGGGGACGGCGACGAAGGCGTTGAGCTGCGTGTGCGTGTCCTGCGGCTTGGGGCCTTCGGAGACGACGATGCGGCTCGTGCCGATGTCGAGGCCGAGCGGGCCGCTCTTGGGCTGCTGCTGCGCGGCTTCGGATTTCGCGGACGGGTTAATCTGGTTTTTTTCTTCCATTTTTTTCCTTCTCTCTTTTGGTTGGGGCGACCTTTTTAATTCGCCGTGCTGATTTCAAAGTAGGGGGAAGTTAGTATCGAGCTACCAACCTCCGACCCGACTCCCCCGCCCCTTTCGCTTCGACGCTTCGAGGGCGACGGAAGAGGGCGAACGTAAATGCAAAACTCAATCTTCAGACTTGTCTTGCTGCGAAGCGGTGTCGGCTGACGCCGACTCTGACTCGGACGAGGCGGCGCTTTGTGCCCGCTCGCTTGCGGATGAGGAGCGCAGCCTGAGCTGTAGGCTCATCTGCTCCCGGTAGCGGCTGCGAAGCTGTCGGCGCAAGTCCTCCGGTTTCATGCGCGCCTGCTCCGCTCGATTTTTGAAATGCTCGATGGCTGCCTCAGCGCCCGGCCAGAGCGAGCCGCCGAGCTTTTCGACAATCGCTTCGTCGTGCGTGAAGCCAAACTCGCTGATGCTTGCCGGAGCGACCTTGTACTTGTCGGAGAGTCCCATCGTCTCGAAGGGGAAGTTGCGCACCCAGTCGTGATGGAAACAGATGAGCATGTTTGAAGGGTTGACGGAGACCAGACCGTGCGTAACACAGTTGGCGTCGTCTATCTGGTAGCGGCTGCGTAGAATCTGCGTCAGCAGCCGACCGGAGATGAGCTGCGCTTCGGTCAACTGTTCGCCCAGAGAATCGGCCTCGCTGTTGGTCTCGAAGCAGACGCCGAGGAAGCTTTCGTTGAGGCCGACGTAGACGCCCTCCGCGTCAGCCCAGATGGAATTGCCCGCGTGGTTGGCTGCATCCGTGTCGCGCACGATGCGGTAAATCTGCCCGTAGCGGTCAATCAGGTAGTTGTAGGATTTGTTCTTGCGAACGTATTCGAGCAGGCCGCGCGTGCGGGTCTCGATTGAGTCGCTGTTGTCGGGCGTAAACGGCAGCATGTCGCTCTCGGAGGTGTGATAGACGATGCCGACGATTTCGTGTCCGGTTCTGAGAGTAGCCTGCGTGTTGCCGCGTCGCAGCACGTTGTAGCCGCGCGCGTGGTTGTCGGTTTCGTAATCGAGCAGGATGCGCCCGCCGTTGCTGTAGCGCTCGTAATTGCCCTTCTGCTCGACGAGCCAGACCTTCTCCGGACTGTAGTCAGGCAGGTACTTTTCGCTCGTCTCTTTGAAAGCGACGTTCTGCTCTTCGCCCGACGAGCGTTGAACCGTCTGCCTGCCCTGCGCGTAGCTTCGCGTCGAGCGCGAGACGACCGAGTAGAGACCGAAGAGGCCGATGGCGACGAAGACGACGCATGCTACGCCGATGGCGTGGCGCATCTGGTAGCAGCGAAAGAGAAGACGCGCCGTGAAGGGAGCTTTGTTTCGGCGCAAAAGCTGCCGACGCTCTTTGGCAGCCGAGGGTAGAAGCTTTTTCAGCTCCTGAAAAATCAGAGCGTAGAGCTGCAATTCGTGCAGGTGCTCGTAGAGCTTCGTTCCCTTGATAAGCTGGAAACGTCCGAGCGACTCGTCGAGCTTGCGGCTGCTCTCGGACTGTTGAGCGAGGGTGTTGTTGAGAAATCGCAGGCGTAGCTCGGGGCGGTCGAAGAAGTGCGCGTATCGCTCCACGACCTTCGAGTAGACCAGCGTTGTCTCGGCAATCATCCTCTGACTCATAGCGCGCGTCCGTGCCTTTTGACCGATAGCCTCTCTAACGAATCTTCAATGCGTCCTGCGACGAGAAACTGCTTTCACTACCGACCGAAAAAACGCGTTCGCTACTTCTGTGCTTCGGTGACGATGACGCTCTCGGCGGCACCCTTGCCGCGCATCTGCTCTCCGAAACGCGTCGCCTCGGCCTTGTCCGCGAAGCGCCCGACCTGTACTCGATACCAGGTGCCGCGCTTCGGAATCTCGACCGACACCACACGCCCTGCAAAGCCCGCCGCCTTCAGGCTCGCCACGCGCGCGTCGGCCTGACCGATGTCGCTGTAGGAGCCGACCTGAAGCGTGAGACCGCCGCCCTTCTGATTCGTCGTCGAATCGGAAGAGGCGACGGGCGAGGGCGGCGCAGGAGCGGGAGCAGCCTTCGTCTCCGCGACCGGTGCGGCAGATGCTTTCGGATTCTCTTTCGACTCGGACGCCTGCGTCGGCGCAGCCGTCGAAGCCTGACCCTCGGCCTGATTAGAGGCTTTGCTGCCCGGCGCGTTGAGAGCGAGCGCGGTCTTGGCGGGCGCGGTCTTCTTGCTCGCGGCCTGTGTCGGCGCGGGGCGCAGAGCCTGCGCCTCTTCGGCCTCGGCGCTCGGCTTAATCAGCCAGTTGCAGAGCACGATGAAGGAGACAAACACCAGACCGCCGATGAGAAGCCATGCGGGCGAAATCCGCATCAACTGCACGCCGAGACTGTAGTTGTCCTGTCTCGAAGAGAGATTCTCTTTCGGGCGCACAGCCTCCGCCGTTTTGGTCTGCGGCGAGGACGAAAGCATCTGTGCGGAAACCGCCGCCTCGAAGGCTTCTTTCGACCGGACTGGCTCGCTCCGCCCCTTTAAGACCGAGCGGGAGACCTGCGCCTCCGCGACCTGACTCGCAGCGACAGGTTTTTCAAACATGCTTGAAGCTGAAGGGTAATTCACGAAGACATCTTCCAGGATGGGAGGTTGCGCGCTCGCTTCGTAGGCGAGGTGGGGGGGTGAAGGGATACTCAGGACGTTGTCCGGGTCAACTCCTGCGGGGATGATTTTGGCGTCGATGTTCATGGGGGTTCCTCTGATTGGGGAATGAACTGCTTGAGAGACGCGTCGGGAGTGTCTGGTAGAGCGTGGAAGATGCCGCCTTGCCACGTAGCTAACTGAAAAGACGGCGGTTTAACCACCGGACAAGTAGTTTAAAACAACATAAACATTTACGCAAGTCTTTTTTACAAAATCCCGGGCTTTTTCGATGTAAAGTTAACGGCTTTGTTTTCAGCAACTTGTGCGCCTTAAATGAAGGGCTTCGGCGAGCTGTTCGGCAGAGATTTTCTTCGGGTCGGCGAAATTGACCTGATATTGAGGTTAAATTCGGCTGGCCAGCGGGGTTGTTTAACAGTCAGGCTGACGGCATTTTGTCATCTTGACATGATGCATTCGGCAATCTGACCGATGTGATTGACCGATTCGTGACGTGAATAATGGGGATGCTCGAAAAATCGCGGCAAATGAGTGACAAGGCCAAGCGGCACGTAGTTTGCGGATTGTGACGGCGCGCACGCGTGCCTTCGGCGTGCACTGTACCCGCAGCCGGAGCGGGTAGAAAAACCTCTCCCGAGTGATTTTCCATACCGGCGACAGACGAGATGCGCCTCCTGCCAAATCTTCGGGCGCAGACTTTAAGGCTGGGCTAGCTCGTTAAACTCCTCCCGAACACGCACGTCGGGGTTTTTCTGGACAGAATCTCTTATGACACTTGCGGGCAGTAGACGTTTAGCCAGACCATTGATGGGGCTGGTGGTGTTTCTCGGCGCGGGCGCGGTGCTTTTTTCTCTGCTGCGACTCTCTCCGGCTCAACTCGACGTCCGTTTCTTGCTGCTGGCGCTCATTGCCGTCAACGTCGGGACGCGCGTACTGGTCAGGATTCCCCACGCCGAAGATTACGTCTGGCTCTCAGACGCTTTCGTCTTTCTGGCGATGCTGCTCTTCGACGGCGAAGCGGCAATCCTTTTGGCGGTCGCGGCAGCGGTCTGCGCGTCTCTGCGAATGAGTCGGCGCGTGAGCGCGCTGCTCTTCAACTCGATGGCTCCGGCGCTCGGCGTCTACGTCACGGTCGAGGTGGTGCGCTACGCCTTCGGCTCAATCGTCGCGCTGCCCGGAAGCAGGGAGACATACGCTCTCGTGCTGGCGGTCTCGGTCGTAGCCGTCATGCAGTCGCTCCTGCACACGGCGAGAGCGGCGCTCAGCCAGACGGACGCCGTTCGTCCTTCAACGTCGCGCGGATGGTCGAAGAACTACGTCTGGACGCTACTCACCTATTTCGCCGTCGCGTCGGCGGCGGGGTTTGCCGCCAAGCTCGTCGAAGTCGTCGGCTTCTATCCCTTCATCACCGCCGCGACGCTCGCCGCCGTCGCTCATTTCGCCTACTGCATCTATCTCAAAGACATCTACGCGTCGATGGCGCAGGCGCGCAACGTCGAGAATCGAATCGTCGCGCTCGAAGAGAGCGAGGAGCTTTTCCGCGACGCCTTCGACCACGCCGCCATCGGCATGGCGATGATTTCCTCGAAAGGACAGTGGCTCAGAGCCAACGACTATCTCTGCGAGATTCTCGGCTACACGGCTGAAGAGCTTCTCTCCGCCGACTTTCAGAGGGTGATTCACGCCGACGACCTCGCGCCCGTGATGGCGAACATCAAGCGTCTGCTTCAGGGCGAGACTCAGCATCACAAGATGGAGACGCGCTGCCTGCACAAGCAGGGGCACGACGTTTGGGTGCTCTGGAGCATGGCGCGCGTGCACGACGCCAACAGCGACTCGGCTTGTCTCATCTTCCAGATTCAGGAAATCACCGACCGCAAGCGCGCCGAAGAGCGACTCCTGCACGACGCCTTCCACGACGCGCTGACCGGACTTCCCAATCGCGCTCTCTTCATCGACCACCTGCGGCTGACGATTGCACGCGCCAAGCGTCGCAAAGACCAGATGTTCGCCGTCCTCTTCCTCGACCTCGACCGCTACAAAATCATCCACGACTCGCTCGGTCACATGTTCGGCGATCAGTTGCTCATCGGCATCGCGCGTCGTTTGGAATCCTGCATGCGGCAGGAGGACACGGTGGCGCGCGTCGGCGGCGACGAGTTCACGATTCTGCTCGAAGATTTGCAGGACGAAACGGAAGCCGTCTCGGTGGCCGAGCGCATCCAGAAGGAGCTGACGCTGCCGTTCAACCTGAGCGGCCACGAAGTTTTCACCACCGTCAGCATCGGCATCGCTCCCAGCTCGACCGGCTACGAGAACCCGGAAGACATCATGCGCGACGCCGACACGGCGATGTATCGCGCCAAATCGCTCGGCAAGGCGCGACATGAAGTGTTCGACAAGGCGATGCACGCCTTCGCCGTCAATCTTCTGCAACTCGAAACTGATTTGCGCCGCGCGCTTGAGCGCGAAGAGTTCTTCATCCAGTATCAGCCGATTGTCGCTCTGGATAATTTCAGTCTTTGCGGCTTCGAGGCGCTCGTCAGGTGGCAGCACCCGGAGCGCGGCCTCATCTCGCCGATGGACTTCATCCCGATTGCCGAAGACACGGGGCAGATTCTCGCGCTCGGCAACTGGACGCTGCGCGAGTCTTGCAGGCAGATGCGTCGCTGGCAGCGACAGTTCCCGTCGGATTTGCCGCTCTTCATCAGCGTCAACCTCTCCGGCAAGCAGTTCACGCAGCCCGACCTCATCGAGCAGATTCGAGTCATCCTCGAAGAGACGAAGCTTCCGCCTCGCAGCCTGAAGCTGGAAATCACCGAGTCGGTCGTGATGGAGAACATCGACAACGCGACCGAGATGCTCAGGGAGCTTCGCGCCCTCGGCGTCCAGCTCTCCATCGACGACTTCGGCACCGGCTATTCATCCTTGAGCTACCTCCATCGCTTCCCGATTGATACACTGAAAATCGACCGCTCGTTCGTGACGCGAATGGTGGATAATAGCGAGAACATAGAAATCGTCCGCACCATCGTTATGCTCGCGCAGATTCTGGGCATGGACGTGGTCGCAGAAGGCGTCGAGACTAAAGAGCAGTTGGCGCTGCTTCGCAAGCTCGGCTGCGAAAACGGTCAGGGCTATTTCTTCTCGAAGCCGACGAGCGTGAGCGGCGCGGAGAAAATCATCGCCGAGACGTGCGCGCAGGAGTTGCCGGCGACGGCGGCGAGCCCGGTCAATGTTAAGCCGGCAGAGCTTGGGCCGGACGACAAGGTGAAATCAATTCGCGTCGTCACGGCGGCGTAGGAGTTGACGGAAGATGAACCTGATGGACAGGAGGGTGGCCGAGCGCGTCGAGACCAATCTCAACGCGCGTTGGGAAGGCGTGCTCACGCGGCGCGAGGGAACAATCGTTGACCTGAGCGCCACCGGATGTTTTGTTTTAACTTCTGACGAGGTGAAGCCGGGCGAGCTTATCAGAATCGAGATTCAGCTCTCGGAGCAGACTTGGGTCTACTTCTGGGGCGAAGTGGTCTACAAGATACCCGAAATCGGCTTCGGCCTGCGACTGACCGGTTCGTCCACCCCCGACGAAGAGAAACTCACCGACTACATACGACACAAGCGCGCCAGCCAGCTCGCATGACCGCCGAGCGCAGGTGCGCGACGGAAGAATCGAAATCAATCTGAAAGTTTTCAGGTCGTCCAATCGCGCCATTGACGCGATTGGACGACCTGAAGTTTTTCCGCGTTGCCGACGGCACAGGAGGAAGCGCGAAGAGTGAGATACTCTTCTCTGCGGTGAATCTTCTATTCTCACTCACATGGGATTCGCTATAATGCGCTCGGTCGCGCGTCTTCTGTGCGCGGCCTCGCCTGGAACACACGACGACAGGTCGTCCCCTCACGATGGGTCGTGCTCCCTGCTTATCTCTCTGTCTCTTGAAGCGGCGCGAAGCCTTTTGCGGGCTGCGTCCGCGCTCTGGAAAGAGATACGGCCATGTACCGACCCAACTTTTGCGCGGAGTGCGGCGCGCGAATCGTGCGCGTGCGTTGGAGGCTCTGGACGAGCAGGCGTTTCTGTTCGTCGTGCGAAGGCCGTTTTCGCGGGGCGCGGCTCGTCGCGCCGCTCGTCGCCTCGGTCGCTCTGCTGCTCAGCGCCTTCGCCGCCGGTCGCCTGACGCGTCCCGCCCCGCCGCCGCTCCTCATCAACCGCGTGACGACGCCCGCGTCTTCTGCGTCCAACAGTCTTTCAAGGCAAGAGACTACTCAAGCGCCGGGCAATCCGGCCAAAGGCGGTGCGAAGCCCGACGCTTCGACGCCGCGCTACGGCGCGGACGGCACGCCCGACGAACGACCCACCGACCCAGACGAAATCGTCTCCATCTGCGGCGCGCGCACAAAAAAGGGCACGCCCTGCTCGCGTCGCGTGCGCGGCACAGGCCGTTGCTGGCAGCACAGGGGACGACCCGCCATGCTCCCGCCCGCGAAGCTCATCGTCGAAGGCTAAAGCAAGCGATGCTGTTCCAGAGCCGCGCTCTTTGAGCCGCGCGTGTTTGAGAGCGATGCTAATGGAGCCTCTGGCGCGTCTGCGCCGGGGCAAGTATAATCGCTGGCAGTTATATTCGCCCCGACTGGTTTTGCTTAGTCCGAAGATGCTTCGCCTACGCCCGTCCGGGTCTCGGCTGCTGCTGCGGATTGCGCCGCATTAGTTCTTTCTTCCGTTTGAATCTCGAACCCGAGCGCCGCCCCCTTCGCATGATTGGAGAGACCATTTCACACTACCGCATTCTTCGCCTGATAGGCGAAGGCGGGATGGGTCTGGTTTACGTGGCCGAAGACATGCGTCTCGCCCGTCGTGTCGCCATCAAGATTCCAAACTCCGACGAGCAGGAGTTTCACGCGCGACTGCTGGCCGAGGCGCGCGCCGTCTCTGCGCTGAGCCATCCGCACATCGCCACCGTCTACGACTACGGCGAGACTCCCCAGGGGCGTCCCTTCATCGTCATGGAGTTGATAACGGGGCAGGACTTGAGCCAGATGCTTCGCACGGGCTCGCTCACGCTGGCGCGCGTCCTGAAGATTATCGAAACGGTCGCCGACGCGCTCTCGGAAGCGCACGCGCACGGCATCGTCCACCGCGACATCAAGCCCTCGAACGTGATGATTAACGAGCGCGGGCAGGTCAAGGTGCTCGACTTCGGACTCGCCAAGCAGGTGCAGGAGAATCATCGAGCCACGAGCGCCGAGGCCGAGACGCTGCTCGCCGCTCGCACCCGTAGCGGAGCCGTCATCGGCACGCCGCTTTACCTTTCGCCCGAACAGGCCAGTAACATTCAGGTCGATGCCCGAAGCGACCTCTTTTCGCTCGGCGCGGTGCTCTACGAGTGCATCTGCGGGCGCGCGGCCTTCCCCGGCACGACCCTTCTGGAAATCGGCGGGCAAGTTTTATACGTTGACCCGCCGCCGCCCTCGCGCTTCAACCCGCGCATCCCCTCCGAGCTTGACCGCATCGCTTTGAAGGCGCTCGCCAAGAAGCCCGACGAGCGTTACCAGTCAGCCGCAGAGCTTGAGGCCGACCTGCGTCGCGTCCGCGCAAAGATGACCGGCGACGGAGGCTTCGTACCCATCGGCACGTCCGAAGGCTCGCGCGAGACGGCGCGCATCAGCGTCTGGACGACGCTCTCGACGCGCCTTCGTCGAGAGCCCCGTCGCTGGGGAACGATTCTGGGCGCGCTCGCGCTCGTCGCCGCGCTCGGCCTCGCGCTCTTTCTCTATCTCAACAGGACGACGCGCGCCATTGATTCCATCGCCGTCCTGCCCTTCGCCAACGTCGGCCAGAGCGCCGACACGGAGTATCTCTCCGACGGCATCACGGACGGTCTCATCAACAGCCTCTCGCAGCTTCTTCCGATGAAAGTCACGTCGCGCTATTCGGTCTTCCGTTACAAGGGGCGCGAGCAGGTCGAGCCGCGCGCGGTCGGTCGTGAGCTGGACGTGGCGGCGGTCTTGACCGGACGTGTCGAGCAGCGCGGCGACAGCCTCGTCGTCAACGTCGAGCTGATTGATGCGCGCGACGACCGTCATATCTGGGGCGAGCAGTACAGACGCCGCATGTCGGACGCGCTCTCCGTCCAGCAGCTTTCGCGCGAGATTGCGGAGAAGCTGCGCGCGCGCCTTTTGCCGGAAGGTGATGCCGAGCCCGCGCCCGCGCTCAATCCCAAACGCTACACGGCCGACACGGAGGCTTACCAGGAATACCTTCGAGGCCGCTACTTCTGGAACAAGCGCAACACGGAAGACTTCCGCAAGGCCATCGGGCATTTCAAACGCGCCATCGAAATCGACCCCGGCTACGCCCTCGCCTACGCCGGTCTCGCCGATTCCTACGCGCTCCTGAGCGACTACGGCGCTGTCCCGCCCCGTGAGGCCATGCCCAACGCCGAGACCGCCGCCCTTCAGGCTCTCCAGATGGACAACACGCTCGCAGAGGCTCATACCTCTCTGGCCTTCGTCAAGATGGCTTACGACTGGAAGTGGACGGAGGCCGAAGCCGAGTTCAAGAAAGCCATCGAGCTTAATCCGAACTACGCGACGGCGCATCAGTGGTACGCATCTTTTCTCGTCCAGATGAACCGCTTCGACGAAGCTCTGGCCGAAATCCGTCGCGCCCAGGAACTCGACCCGCTCTCTCCCATCATCAACGCCAACGCCGGTCTCTATCTCTACTACAACAGGCAATACGAGCAGGCTCTCAGCCACGTAAGGCGCACCCTGGAGCTTAACCCCGACTTCGGCGTCGCGCACAAGTATCTCGGCTACATCTACCTGCAACAACCGGGACGCACCGCCGACGCCACACTTGAGTTCAGGAAGGCGCTTGAGCGCGGGCAGGACAGCCCCGAGACTCAGGCCGCGCTCGGCTACGCCTACGCCCTCGAAGGCAAACGCGCCGAAGCTCTCGCCATCCTCGAACGCCTTGAGCGCCCGCCCGATGGCCGCTACGTCTCGCCCTATTTCATCTCCATCGTCTATGTCGGCCTCGGCGACGACGAGCGCGCCTTCCAGTGGCTTGAGCGCGCCCTACAGGACAGGCATCCCGGGATGGTTCTGATGAACGTCGATCCGAGATTCGACCGCCTCCGCCGAGACCCGCGCTTCGACGCGCTGATGAAACGCATCAACGCCGAATCCTGACTCCTGCTCTCAGACGACCGCGCGCTCTACACGTTCTTTAGCAATCCGCTCCGGAAAAGACAACCGAAGGCAAAGCGTTTATACTGTCAGTCACCGATTCAAAGGCGGAGATTTAAAGAACGCGGCAGTGCGGGTCGCGCATCGCTGCTGGGAGCGAGGATTCGCAGGCGAGTCGGAAATTTCAATGAACTGCCCGGAATGCCATCACCAGAACTCGACAGACGCGCGCTTCTGCGTCAGGTGCGGCCACAATTTCGTGGCCTCGGCTATCAATGTGACGACCAGGCTTTCGCCCGAAGCTTTGGAATTGGAAGACGAGCCGACCACCGAAGAGACTCTTCACTCGACAGGCCGCGTTCAGGGCGACTCCGGCACGCGCGATATTTCTGCGAAGGATTTCCTGCTGCTCGTCGTCGATGATGTCGTCGATAATCAGGTCTTGATAAGCCTGCACTTGCAGCAGTCGGGCTACCGCGTCATCACGGCCTCGAACGGCGAAGAGGCTCTGAAGGTGGCCGAGCTGAGCCCGCCCGATTTGATTCTCATGGACATCGGGATGCCCGAACTCGACGGCCTCGGCGCGACGCGAAAGATACGCGAGCATCCCGTCCTGCAAAGCGTCCCCGTCGTCGCGCTCACAGCCTTCAGCACCGAAGGCTTCCGCCGCGCCGCCTACGACGCAGGCATCGACGGCTATCTCACCAAGCCCATCGACTTCGACCGCCTCCACGAACTCATCCGCCGACTCCTGCCCGTGAGATAAAACAAAGGGAAAAGGGAAAGGGGAAAAGGGTCAGGGGAAGAAGACGCGTGTGGAAGCGCGCCGATTCTTTTCCCTTTTCCCCTTCCCCTTTCCCCTTTCCCCTTCGGTTCTATTTCCTGTTTCTGAACTGCTCGTAGAGCTGCGTGTGGCGGCTGACGAGGGGGATGAGGCGTCCGTCGATGAAGAGATGTCGAACCTGTGTGCGGGGCTCAAGCAGGTCGCCGTCGGTGACGACGAGGTTGGCTATCTTGCCCGCCTCGACCGAGCCGATGCGGTCTGCGACGCCCATGATTTGCGCCGGGTAGAGCGTGATGGCCTTGAGGGCTTCGGCGCGCGGCAGGCCGAAGGCGGCGGCCATCCCGGCCTGATAGGGTAGGTCTCGGACGTGCGCGCCGGTGTCGCCCGTCGAGATGCAGAAGCGGACTCCGGCCTGTTGCAGCTTCGAGGCGTTCTCGTAGAGCGTGTCGTAATAATCGTCTTCGCGCAGGGGGAGATTCCACATGCTGTCGATGATGACGGGCACGTTTCGCTCTTTGAGGAGCGCGGTGGTTTTCCAAGCGTCGCTGCCGCCGAGGATGATGGGCTTGAGCTTCATCTCGTCGGCGAAGCGGACGGCGGCGCGGATGTCTCGCTCGCGGTCGGCGCGGAAGATGACGGGGCGCTCGCCGCGAACATACGGGACGAGCGAGGCGAGCACGGTGTCGATGTCGGGGCGCGGGACGCTGCGCGGGTCGCGCGCGTAGGCGTCCTGCGCGCGTCCGTAGGCTTCGGCGTCGCGCAGCATCCGGCGAAGCTGTTCGACCTGCCGGTCGCGCGCCACGCCTGCGTCGGTCGCGCCCGCCTGCTGCTGCGCGGGCGCGAATGCGGGAGCGGCGACGACGCGCGGGAAGGTGACGACGAGCGCGGCGGTCGGGATGAGCGCCATCTCGCGCGGCGTCGTGCCGTTGAGATTGATGACGGCGGCCTGACCCGAAATGACGCCGCCCTGCGGCATGGAGACGACAGAGGTGACACCGGCGACGCGCGTTACATCGACGTGCGCGCTGTGCGGGTTGATGGCGTAGATGGCCTGCGCGTTCGGGTTCAGCTCGCCGACCTCGGTCGTATCGACGGTGGCGCTGACCGAAGAGATTTCCGCGAGCCCCATGTTCGTGCCCGCGTCCATCATGCCTGGATAGACGCTCAGGCCGCGCCCGTCAATCTCCTCTGCGCCCGCCGGGACGGCGACGCCCGACGCGCCCAGAGCCTCGATGCGCCCACCGCGTATAACGAGCGTGCCGTTCTCGATGTCTGCGCCGCTGACGGTGACGATGCGCGCGCCGCGTATGACGTAGGTGCCCTGCGGGGCGCTCATCGTCTGGACGCTGACGCTTCCGGTCTGCTGCGCAAGCGCGGCGACGAAGGCGCGGGGCGCGAAGACGACGCCGAGCGAGAGCGCGAGCAGCACGAGCGCGAACGAGAGAGCACGCATTTTGAATCGGTTATTTCTCATGGGTGGTTGTCTCCTTCGTCGTCGCTCGTACCGGCGCGCCGGATGGCGGCGGGACGCGGAGGCGCGGTGCCGCCCTGCGCGGGCGCACGGTTGGCTTCGAGCTGGAGAAGGCGCTGGCGCTCGCCTTCGAGCGCGGGTCGGCGCGCGAGTTCCTGCTGTCGGTCGAAGAAGACTTCGCCGTCGATGAGCGTCTGCTCGACGCGCGAATAGATGCTGAAGGGATGTCCGTTCCAGATGGAGAGGTCGGCATCCTTGCCCACGTCAATCGAGCCGACGCGCGAATCGATGCCGAGCTGCCACGCCGGGTTGAGCGTGATGAGCTTGAGGGCTTCCTCTTCGGAGAGGCCGCCGTAGCGCATCATCTTGGCGGCGTCGATGTTGAGTCGGCGGGCGCGCTCGTCGGAGTCGGAGTTGATGGAAACGTTGACGCCTGCGCGCGTCATAATCGCGGCGTTGTAGGGAATGGCGTCGTAGGCTTCCACCTTGTAGCCCCAGTTGTCGGCGAAGGCCGACGCGCCCCCGCCGTGACGCGCAATCTCCCTGGCGACCTTGTAGCCTTCGAGGACGTGCTGGAAGGTGCGCACCTTGAAGCCGAACTCGTCGGCCAGACCGATGAGCATGAGTATCTCGTCGGCGCGGTAGCAATGCGCGTGAACGAAGCGTTTGCCTTCGAGCACTTCGACGAGCGGCTCAAGCTGCAAGTCGCGGCGCGGCGGCAGGAGGTTCTTCTCGCCGCGCGCGACTGCGGCGCGATGCTCGTCCCAGCGCCGCTTGTAGTCTCTGGCGCGCACGAAAGAGTCGCGTATCACCTCTTCGACGCCCATGCGCGTCGCCGGGTAGCGGCGCTGCTGTCCGGCCTGCACGGTGACGTTCGAGCGTTTCGGATTCTCGCCGAGCGCGAACTTGATGCCGGGCGGCGCGCCGGGAAAGATGTATTCCTGAACGGGGCGACCGTACTTGATTTTGACGACGGTGTTCTGTCCGCCGATGGCGTTGCCCGAGCCGTGCAGGAGGTTCAGGACGGTGACGCCTCCGGCGAGTTGTCGATAGAGGTCTGGGTCGGTCGTGTTCAAAACGTCGCGGATGCGCACCATCGAAGTGACGGAGAGCGTCAGCTCGTTCGTCGCGTCCTGCATCGAGTGAGAGTGGCAGTCGATGATGCCGGGCATAACGTACTTGCCCGTCGCGTCGATGACGCTCGCGCCTTCCCTCGCGCGGAGGCTCTGGCCGACGGCGGCAATCTTGCCGCCCCTGATGAGAATGTCGGTGTTCGTCAGAGTGCCGTGCGAGACGGTGAGCACGGTGGCGTTGCGAATCAAAGTCTCGGCCTGCGGCGACGACGACTCGGCAGCGCGCGTTCGGCGTTGCGCCAAAGCCCCGCGCTCAAACAGACTCGCGCTCGTCGCCAGCAGCACCGACAGCGACATCATATAAGAAAGCAGTTTCCTCATCCCTTAATCTCCAAATAAAAGTCCGGAGTCTGAAGTCCGGAGGGTGGAGTCAAAGCCAAAGGCTTTCTGGTTCTGACTCCTGACTTTAGACTCCAGACTCACGACTTTGAAACAGGCGGCGTGGGCGCGGGCTGCGCGGGTTGTGCGGTGGGGCTTGCGGGGTTGGGCGTGGGCGGCGCTCCGGCGCGTGCGCCGGTGAAGGTGCCCGTGCCGCGACCGACAAGCTCGACGGTGCCGCGCATCTCGTTGCCCGTGACCGTGCCGACGAAGTTGGCCTCGGTGGTCTGCTGGTTGGCGATGGTGACGGGCACGGTGAAGCGCAGCTCTCCGCCCGCGCCGAGCGCGGCGTTGGCGATTTGCGCCGCGCCGAGCGCCCCCTGAATCGAGCCGGTGATGCGCTCGCCCTGCTGCTGCAAGTTGAGCGAGATGCTGACTTCGGCCTCGCCGACCGATTGCATGTTGACTCGGAGCGTCCAGTTGCCCGCGATTTGCTGCGCGCCTGCGGCTGAAGTTGCTGCCGGTCGTAAATCGACAGGACGACCGTCGATGAAGACGTGCGCGATGCGACGATTACGGTCGAGCAAATCGCCGCGCGTGACGGTCAGGTTGGCAATCTTTCCGACCTCGATTGAGCCCAGGCGGTCTTCGACGCCGAGGATGTCAGCCGCGCGAAGCGTCAGCGCCCGGACGGCCTCATCGCGCGCGAGCCCCTGCTCGACGGCGCGCTGCGCGTTGGCGAGATAATCCGACATATTTGTCAGCCCGCCCGACTGGAAGGCGAAGCGCACGCCTGCGGCATGAAGTCTGGCGGCGGTCTGCGGAGCTTCGGCGCGCTCGCGCAGAAGTCTGAGAGGCTCGGGGTCTGCGTCGGGGCTCTCGGCGGTCGTCCGCCTCGGAAAGTTGAGAGAGAGCAGGACGGGGACGTTCTGCGCCTTGAGACGTTCGGCCACCTTCCAGCTCTCGCCGCCGCCCGCGATGATGAGTCGGAGGTTGAACTCCTGCGCCAAATCGAGCGCGCGAATTATCTCCCGCTCGCGGTCGGCCTGCATGACTATGGGCATCTGCCGCAAAAGCACGGGCTGAAGCGCCGCGAGAGATTTGTCCTGTTCGGGTCGGCGCAGTCCGCGCGGGCTGCGCTCGTAGACGGCGTTCGCTTCGCGGTATTGCTGCGCGTCCAGAAGCGCCTGCCGGATGGCCGAGAAGACGCCCATCAGAGAGCCCGGATAACTGCCCGCGAGCGGTGTGAAACCGACGTGCAGCGCGACGGGCGCGCGCACAATCATCTGCTGCGGCGTCTCGCCCGCGAGATTGATGAAGGCCGAGTGGCCGAGGAAGATGTTGCCGCGCGGCGCGGTCAGCGCCGAAGTCACGCCTGCGTTGCGCGCCGCTTCGAGCTGCTCGCCGCCGGGACGGATGATGTCGGCGGCCATAATCTCGGGCTGGAGGCCGGGCGGCTGCGTCGAGTTGGGCGAAACGGCCGAGAGAGCGACGGGCGGCCCGAGGAACGCGGCGAAGGGATTGGCGCTCGGCGTCGGCGTGGACTGCGGGCTCGGGCGCGGGATGGCGAGAGTGGTGTTGGCGTCGATGATGCCGGGATAGACGGTGAGCCCCGCGCCGTCGATGATGCGGGCGTCGGGAGGCGCGACCGCGTTTGCGCCGACCGCCGCGATGAGACCTTCGCGCACGACTATCGTCCCGCGCTCGATGGTTGCGCCACTCACCGTGACGATGCGCGCGTTCGTGATGGCATAGGTGTCGATGGCGCGACGCTGCGCCGACGAGACCGGCACGAGCATCGGCGCGACGAAGACGAAGGACAGGCAGAAAGCTACTGCCAGCTTCGTCAGCCTTGACAATCCAAACAGCGCTGACGGACTGACCTCTATCGCCGGCCTTGCAGTTATTGCCAGCTTCGGCGCGCGCCTGACGTGAATTTTTCGCATAGACGTTCGGCTCTCGTTTTCGACTTTCGACACGCGACGCGCACCTCAGCCGCAAGCTGCGAGGCGGCAACAACAAAACGCGCGATGTCAGTTTTGAAGAAGCGGATAGAACCCTACAGACGCGCCTTTAGCATTCACTTCATCCGACAGCGAAGCCGAACCGGAGAGTCTACCTTTGGACGCGTTCTGCTCTGTTACGGGCACGCCGGAAAAAAGTTTCCGCAGGCGCTTCGGAGGCGCTCGCGTGCAAGGGGGGAAGAATTGCTTTAAGGCTTCGGAGGGGTGAGCGCCCGTTGCGAAAACAACTCGCGCCCTACCCCGCCGATTAAAAGAGACTCGCGCTCGCGCTTTCGTCCGAGAGCGAGCGGAGTTTTCAAAGTTGCAGCCTCGCAAGCTCTCAGGAAGCGCGAGCGAAGAGGAAGTGACGCGATGCTCGCCTAGCTCTTCTTTGTGTTGGCGTTGGCGTTGCCGTTCGCGTTGCTGTTACCGCCGCCGCCTGCGGCGACCTTCAGCATGTTCTTGACGCTCTTCTTGCCTTCGATGCCCTTGACCGCCGCGTCGGCCTTCTTCACCTGCTCGGCGTTGGCGACGTTGCCGCGAAGAGTGATAACGCCGTCTTCGACATCGACGTTGATGGTCGAATCTCTCAGGTCATCGACTGTGCCCAGCGCCGCTTTCGTCTTCACCCAGAGCCAGCCGTCTGTGGCCGACGTGCCGATTTTGTCTCCGTAGCCCTTAGCTTCGTCGCTGTAGCGAGACTTGTCGCGCTCGTACTCGGCCTGCGTGATGTTGGCGTTGTAGCTGCCGCGCGTGTTCGCGTTGGCGTTGGTGTTCGTGTTGGCGTTCGCATTGGTGGTCGTCACGCCGGCCGTGTTGGTGTTGCCGTTGTTGTTGACGACCGTCGCCGTGTTGCTGGTGTTGGTGGTGGTGTTAGTGTTGGCCGTCTCGGTGCATCCGGCTGCGAGCGCGGCCAGAGCGACGCTTGCGATAAGCGCCCCGATGCTGTTCTTGTTCATATTCTCTCCTGCAATTTAACTTGTCGCTATGGACAGATTTGAAAACGCAATCTGCTGTGAACCGAAGAAGCACGCACGCCGACGTTTCATAAAACGCAAACCTGCGCGGTGCGTCTTTCAGCTCAAGACTACTCTTCTACCTTGTTCGTTCTGATTGCCTTGCACACATATTAAACAGTTGTTCACCCGCGCGCAAGCGGTAATACCGCGCGCTCAGCCGCTCGTCGAGGCTCTCAGGCAAACGCGAGTCGAGGCGTCAGGGGACGGCGCAGGCGCTCGCGCCGAGTCGGTCTGACGCCGCTTCCGCACATCTCTCTCAATCGAAGCTGATAGGGAAATGAAACGACTGGTAGAGGCGTCCGTTGAGGCGGCTGCTGCCGAAGTGGTGCGTGGCGGAATGAAGGATGCCGGAGGGAAACATGACCGCGCGGTTATAAACGTTCCCGACACGGTCAATCTCGCGCCATCGCGAGCGTCGCTGCCCGTCGCGGAGCAGCATCTCGTCGAGTCGTTCGACGGAGAGGCCGAGGCGTTCGGCGTCCTGTCTGGTCGGCTTGGCGATGAGACCCGTCTCGCGGTGCTGCCAGATGGACGTGCCCGCGTCGAACGGAGCATCCGGCGTCAGATAGACGAGAAACATCACCCAACGGGGCGGGTTGTCGTAATGCACGCCGACCGTCTCGGCGCGCTTGCCTTTGGAGAAGGCGCTGAAAAAGACTCCGTTGCAGGATTCGATGGCCGAAAGGTCTTCTTCCCAGTAGGTGATGCGCAGACGAAACTTTCGTTCGATGCGCTGCTTGATGCCTCGCGGCTGGTAGGCTCGGGTGCGCCAGCCCACCAGATTCTCGGGCTCGGTGTAAGGCAGCTCAAGCGCTTTCCGCCTGAGCTTGTCCGGGTCGGGGTAGAAATCATCGACGACCTGTATGAAACGTTTCGTCATCGCGCCGTGAGTTGAAGCATTCCGGTTTTGAAACTACTCGGGCGCAGGCGAATCAGCCGCGCTTGGCGTTCGTATTTGCCATAACTCTTTCTTTCGTCATCCGCGCATCCATTAAATTGGATTTATGGATGATGAAATTAGATTTGCGATTTGAATGATTTTTTCTGAAACCTGCGCTTCTCATTTCGCGTTTATGGTGCCAGACCGGACAGCCCACCCGGATTGATAAATCGCCAACGTCCAAAAGGAGACAATAATGAAAAGCTTCGTGAATCGCATTGTTATCGCATTGATGGTGTGTGCCCTGATGGGAGTCGTCGCGCTGGCTAAGGCCAAGACCGACCAGATTACTTTCAGCGAAGATACGATGGTCGGCAGCACGCTCGTCCGCAAAGGCTCTTACACGGTCTCGCTCGACGAGAAGACGGGCGAGCTTTCGATTATCGGCAAGAACAAAAAGGTTCTCGCCAAAGCCTCGACTAGCTCACAGCAGCGCGAGCAGAAGGCTTCTCGTCTCGAACTGAGCACCACCCGGCAGGATAACTCCACCGTGCTGCGCAGCCTGACCTTCTCCGGAGAGAGAAACGTCCTGACCCTCGGCGCGACCAGCGCTGCGGCCAACAACGCCTCCAACTAAACGACGCCGCCCCGGCTCGAAGAATGACGCCCGACCGCGAAGATGTGCCCCCGAAATCTTTCGATTTGACGGGGCACATTTTCTGCCTTCATCCGCCTTCTGAATTTTCAACAGCTCGACACGCAAAAGCTTCCGAGCGATTGCTCGCCTCGGCTACGCGGCAGCTAACCCTTGCGCTCAACCGCCCGCTCTCGAACGCCCGCCGCCGCTCACCACTTGATGCTGCCTTCCTTCGACGTGTCGATGTTGACCATGTTGCCCGCGTTGTAGAAGAAGGCTTTCATGTTATCGAACAGAAAATCGTGCGTGTCGGGGTTCGACACGTCGAGCCCGTAGTGATTAATCAGCATCTGCTGTTTTTGTAGCCACTCCGACCAGCAGGGCTGGCAGACCTCAGCCCCTATCTTCTGCCCCAACTCCGTCGGAATCGGAGCGTAGCCTATCGCCGCTCTCTTCTGCCCGCAACGCTTGCATTTAATCTCTTCAGCCATAAGTCCTCCGAAAGAAATGATGAACGCGGAATGATGAATGATGAATGAAAGACAAACTGCTTTTTATTCATCATTCACACTGCCGCATTTGCTTTTCCAATCTCTTCGATAATCTCGTCGTCCTTCGGGCGGATGAGCGAGAGGGGTTGCACCTTTCGGTAACGAAGGATGCCTGCGGCGTCGATGACGAAGACGGCGCGCGCCGACCTGCCGGGCAGCCACGAGCGCGCATCGTATGCGCGGCTCACTTCGCCGCTCGCGTCCGAGAGCAGCCGGAGCGGCAACGAGTGATGCTCTCTGAACTTGCGATGAGCCTCGGGCGCGTCCATCGAGATGCCGACCACCTCCGCGCCTGTCGCCGCGTATTCCTCCCAGCGGTCGCGCACCGAGCAGAGCTGCCGCGTGCAGACCGGCGTCTCGTCGCCCGGATAAAAGAGCAGCACGACGATGCGCCCGCGCTGCTCTGACAGACGCCAAACCTCGCCGTCGCCGTCCGGCAAACTGAAATCCGGCGCAGGCTCGCCCACCGTCGCCGTCGTCTTCACTCTCGTCGCTTTGCTCAATCACCTTCTCCCGCGTTGTTCTGCTCAACTCTCAGACTCACCGCCGTTGCGCCTATCGCTGATGAATTGCTCGACGGCGATGATGAGATTTTCCAAACGCTTGTCTGTGCGTGCTTGAGCGGAAGAGAGTTCCTTCAGAGCTTGAGCTACTTCCTTTTGTAATTCCGCCGTTTCGCTGACTATATTGTTTTCAACGGCAGCCCTTACTTCCAGCCAGCTCAATCTCGCTTCGCCTCTGACGTGCGACTCACGCAGCAGTTCTATACGAACATTGAAGTTCTCCTGCTGCTTGTCGACGGCCTTCAGCCTTCTCCATATTTCTTCATTGGTCATCCGAAGTTTGCTCCTGAAAATCTCTGATGTCTTTGAAGGGCGTCTGGCGGTCGGCGAAGTTGGGGCGGTAGTAGTGCGAAGCGCCGTCGAACTCCTGCATCCAGCCTTCCTGCATGCAGAGATGGTCGAGGGCGTCGAGGGCTTCGAGCCATTCGGATTCGTTGATGCGGCGCGAGAGCAGGCTGTAGCGCGGGTTTGTCCCGGCGACGTTCGTCGGGTAGTACTGCGCCATGAGCGAGATGGTGACGCGCGGGCTGAGGGTCTCGCCTATCCATTCGAGCGACTGGCGGACGCCCGCGATGTCGTTCGGAAGGACGAGCAGCCGCACGACGAGACCGCGACGCAGCAAGCCCTCATCGTCGAAGTGGAGACTGCTGCCCACTTGCCTGTACATCTCGCGCAGGGCGCGGCGCGCGTGCTCGGTGTAGTCGCGCACTTTGGAATAGGTGTAACCGGCTGCGGAGTCGGCATATTTCAGGTCGGGCAGGTAGATGTCTACGACGCCGTCGAGCAGGCGCAGGACTTCGACCGAATCGTAGGCGTTGGTGTTGTAGACGATTGGCAGACGAAGGCCGCGCTCGACGGCGATGAGCAGAGCGCGTGCAAGCTGCGGAGCGAAGTGTGTCGGCGAGACGAAGTTGATGTTGTGACAGCCGCGCTCCTGTAGCTCAAGCATGATTTCGGCGAGCCGTTCGTCCGTGACCTGATTTTTTATCTCCTCTTTGTGTCGCTGCGAAATCTGGTAGTTCTGGCAGTAGACGCAGCGCAGGTTGCAGTTGCCGAAGAAGATGTTGCCCGCGCCCCGTGTGCCCGTGATGGCGGGCTCTTCGCCGAAGTGTGGCGTGTAGGAAGAGACGACGGCGAGGCGACCCGAATAGCAGGCGGCGATTTCGTCGCGCAGGCGATTGTTGAGACAGTCGCGCGGGCAGACCGTGCAGCGTTCGAGCATACGCTCCAGCGCCTCGACGCGCTCGCGCAGCTCGCCTGTTTCATAAAGCTCAAGATAAGAGGGCGTCTCAATCATGGTCGTCGCCTCAAGGTCAGACGGTTGTGATGCGGGCTTCGTTCCTGCACGAGATGTTTGGGGGCGAGCGTCTTGCCGAGTCGCCAGATGAAATCCATCTCGGCGGTGATGGTGGAGAGCGCGAGCCGCGCCTCGAAGATGAGAAGGACGCTGCCGTAGAAGAGCATCGACGCGCCGACGAGCCCCATTGCGACCGGCAGCCAGGCGTAGCGCAGACCGCCGAGGGCGGCGACGAAGCCGATGGCGACGCTCGTCAAAACGAAGATGCCGAGGCCGAGATAGAAGACCGTCATACAGCGTTGGAAGAGGCGGGCGCGCGTCGTCAGCTTGTCGAGCTGGTCGAAGATGACGGCGCGCTTGTCTTCAACCAGCTCGGTCTCTTCTTCGCTGTCGGCCAGTTCTTCGAAGCGGTCTGAGAGAGAGCGCACGCGGTCAACGACGCGTCCGAGCCGCGTCGAGGTGGAAAGAATGAGCGTGCCGCAGGCCGAAATCAGGAAGGCCGGAGTTATCATGGCCGTCAGCACGGCTAAGGCTGATGAAAGCGCATCCATAAATTTTGTGCTCGCGTGTAAATCTATTTATACGGCTAACGGAAGCGCGCCGCAACCGTCGCCGCGCACGGTCGAAGGTAGCTGGCTTGAGCGTCGAAAAAATTTCCGCGTGCGAAGATGAAAGTGTGGTTCTCAGGCGTGAAAGTTATGCTATCCTCCGCCGCAAAGCAGCCACGCTTTTTGCAACACGAACTCGACGCTTTGGAACAACTACAACATAAACTGTTTCGACTTCTCACAAAGGAGAACAAGGCGATGTCTGAACGAGACGACGACGAGAGAGACGACGTGACGGGCACGAGAGGCGTAGGCGATTTTTCACCCGGCGACGGCCCCGGCGATGGCGGTGGTTTGAGAGGCGCGGGCGGCGACGATGAGAGCGCCAACGATGCGGACGCCGGAGCGGGCGGCGGCAGTGGCTCACACGGCGGCGCGGCCATCGGACGCACGACCGGCATGGGCGCAGGCATGAGCGAAGGCGGCACTCCTTCGGGCAGCACCGGCCAGGACGAGAGCGGCACGAGCGACCTCTTCGCCAGCCCCGGCGATAACGTCGCGGGCGGAGGCGGCACGTCCGGTGGCGGCGCTGGCGGCGGAGGCGGAACAGGAGGCCGTCAAGGTGGCGCTGGCGGTGGTGGCGGTCGCACTGGCGGCGGTGGAGGCGCTGGCGGCGGCGGTGGTCGCCGTACGGGCGCGGGTGGCGGCGCTGGTAGCGGCGGCGCGGGCGGTTCAAGCAAGGGCGGCGCGTCCAAAGGTGGGGCAAGCGGCGGCGCTGGTAGTGGCGGTGGTAGAACCGGCGGCGGCTCGACTAAGGGCGGCGGCGGTGGCGGTGCATCCAGGAAGGGCGGCAGTGGTGGCGGCTCTAAAGGTGGTGGTAAAGGCGGCGCGACCAAAGGAGGCGGCGGAAAGGGCGGCAATCTCGGCGCGTCGAAAAGCGGCGGGACGAGAGGCGGCGGAGGCGGCTCGAAGAAGGGCGGCGGCGCGGGCGGTTCAACTAAGGGCGGCGCCGGTGGCGGCGGCTCGACTAAGGGCGGTGGCGGCGTAACACGCGGCGGCGCGTCCAAGAAGGGCGGCGGCAAAGGCGGCTCGAAGAAGGGCGGCGCTCAATCGAGAGGCGGCCTGATGGGCTTACTCAGCGGAAACGCCAGAAGAACAAGCGGCTCGACTAAGGGCGGCGGCTCCAAGAAAGGCGGCGGTGGCGGCTCGAAGAAGGGCGGCGGTGGCGGCGCTGGCAAGCGCGGCTACAGTTGGACAGGCACCTTCGCCGGCACGGGCGGCTCCGGCGCTTCCTCTAAGAAGGGCGGTGGCTCGAAGAAGGGCGGCGGTAAGGGCGGCGGCTCGAAGAAGGGTGGTGGCGGCGGCTCGAAGAAGGGCGCTGGCAAGGGCGGCGGCCGCAAAGGAGGCGGTTAATTGGGCAGCCAGGCCAATGATCTGACGACGAGAGTCGCCGAGACAGCCGGACGTGCCGCCGGTCGAGTTGCCGGAACGGTCGCCAGCGTTATCGAAACTCTCACCGGAGGCGGCAAGAAACGGCGCTCAAGCTGAAACCCTCCGACTCCACTGACAAGGGCAAAGGGTAAAAGACAAAAGGCGAAGGGGAATGAATCAACCCGGCTTTTCTTTCTCCCTTTGCCTTTTGCCTTTTACCTTTTTCCCTCTTTAGTGCTTCCGAGGTTTTATGTCTGAAGAGGATGCGGGTCGGGATAACGACCGGCGGCTGCAAGAGCGACTCGCGCAGTTGGAAGAACTGCTGCGCATGCAGACCGTGCGGCTTCACGCCATCGAACAACGTCTCGGCCTCGACTACCGCCCGCCAGACCCGGACACACACGCACGCCCGCACACGGACGACCTGAGCCCCGCCCTCCCTAACCTGGAGACGCCCGAACAGCATCCTTCTCAAGAAACACCGAACACGGGCGCGCAACCCACGCAGACGCCGCAAGCCCCCGGCTCAACCTCCATTTCTCCCGACCAAGCAGACACACACGCCGCACCTCGACAGCGCCAGCCAAGCTACCGGAGCGCCCCCTTCGAGGAAGAGCCCGCGCACGAGCCGCGACGTGCCGACACGTCCGGCGCACGCGGCGACGGCGCGGACGCCAGCGCGCCCCGTGCTCCGCGCCCGTCGCCTCAAAGCGAGAGCGGCGCGGGCTTTTCAGCCTCCCGTCGCCTCGACCTCGAAACGCGCATCGGCGGCAGTTGGTTTAGCTGGGCAGGCATCATCGCCACTGTCTTCGGCGTCTCCTTCTTTCTCAAGCTCGCCTTCGAGAATCAGTGGATAGGCGCGACGGCGCGCGTCCTTCTAGGCGCCAGCGCCGGTCTCGCGCTCCTTGTGGCGGGCGACCGTCTCCGCGTGCGCGGCCTGCGTCAGTACGCCTACGTGCTCTCTGGCGGCGGCGTCCTGATTCTCTACCTCTCGGCCTACGCCGCCTTCGCCTTCTACAACCTCATCGGACAAATACCCGCCTTCGTCCTGATGACAGGCGTGACGGCGCTCGCAGTCCTGCTCTCCGTGCGATACGACGCTCTCGCCATCGCCGTGCTCGGCCTCGTCGGCGGCTTTCTCACTCCCCCGATGCTTTCGACCGGAGAAGACAGAGAGGCCGTGCTCTTCAGCTACGTCGCCCTCCTGGACGCGGGCGTGCTCGCGCTCGCCTACTTCAAACAGTGGCGCAGCCTCAACCACTTAGCCTTCATCGCCACGTGCCTCACGGCGCTCGGCTGGACGATGCTTCACTACACGAAAGAGAAGCTTTTCCTCACCCTCTTCTTCCTCACCCTCTTCTTCGTCTTATTCTCGATGCTCGCCGTCGTGCACAACGTCCTTCGGGAGCGACCCGCGCGCTGGCCTGACATCTCGCTTATCATCGCCAACGCCACCTTCTACTTCGCCATGAGTTACTGGATGCTCGATGAGGCCGGCTACGCCCCCCTGCTCGGCTCTTTCGCGCTTCTCGTCTCGGCCTTCTACCTTCTGCTCTACTACTTCGCCTACACGCGCCGACGCTCAGACCGGCTGCTCGTCTACAGCCTGCTCGGAGCAGCCATCACTTTCTTCACCTCCGCCGTCTCAATCCAGCTCGACCTGCATTGGGTGACGATTGTCTGGGCGACGGAATCCGTCGTGCTGACCTGGGTCGGCCTGCGCTCCGAGACGAGCGCGCCGCGCCACGCCGCGCTTTTCGTCTTTGTCGTCGCCGTCCTCCACTGGCTGACGAACGACCTCTTCAACTTCGCCTATCGTCCGGGCGCAAGCTTCACGCCGCTCCTCAACGCCCGCGCCGCCTCCTGCGCCGCGCTGGTCGCCGCCTGCGCCCTGATAGGGCGTCTCTACCGGCAAACGGGCGCGCAGAAGATTTCAGAAGAAGAGCGAACGCTCTTACTGACTATCTTCGTGCTCGCCGCCAACGTGCTCGCGCTGACGCTTCTGACCTTCGACGTGAACGACTATTTCGCCCTGCGTCGCGCCGCGCTCGGCGAGCAGGCCAGATTCGGCGCGGAGGGCATGCGCCTCGACAACACGCGACACTTCGTCCTGACTGCGACATGGACGCTCTACGCCACTGTCGCCATCATCGTCGGCATCCTCCGTCGCATCCGTGCGCTCCGAGCGCTCTCGCTCCTGCTGCTCTCGGCCGCCGTCTGCAAGCTCCTGCTCATCGACCTGAGCTTCTACGCCGAGTCGTGGCACACGCCCTTCTTCAACCAGACCTTCTTCGCCTTCGCGCTCGTCGTCGCGGCGCTCGCCGTCCTCCTGCGCGCCTACGCGCGCTCGGGCGACAGTATCGACAAGCGCGAGAGCGCGTTCATCCGTCCGGCGCTCGTCGTCGTCGCCAACCTGCTCGCGGTCGTCGTCCTGAGCGCGGAGGCGAGCGGCTACTTCGAGGCGCGAATCCGTGCGCGCCGTCCTGAGTCGGGCGAGCTGGGCGACCTGCGGCTCGCGCAGCAGCTCGCGCTCTCCGTCATCTGGACGATATACGGCGGCGCGATGCTCGCCTACGGACACCTGCGCGGCAATCGAATGCTCCGACTCATGGCCTTGTTCCTGCTCGGCGCAACCATCCTCAAAGTCTTCTTCTTCGACCTCGTCTCGCTCGACAGGGTATATCGCATCGTCTCCTTCATCGTCCTCGGACTCATCCTGCTCGCCGTCTCTTACCTCTACCAGAAACGCAGGCAGGCCGAGGCCGAAGCGTAAGAAAAACAGTCTGGAGTCTGAAGTCTAAAGTCTGGAGTCAGAACAAAAAGCCTTTGGCTTTGACTCCAGACTCCGAGACTCCAGACTCCAGACTGTTTTTAACGGATGCGGACGGTGAAGCTGACGGTGCCGGAGGTGTTGGGGTTGAGGCTGCCGGAGAAGCGGAAGCGGACGTAGGTAATCTGCGGGTCGTAGGAGCCGGGCGCGCCGGTGGGGGAGTAGATAATCCAGGGGTTGGGCGGGTCGTCGTTGAGGTCGTTGCGAGTCTGGTTCGAGTATTCGACGATGGGAGCGCCGAGGCCGGTTCCCGCGAGGCTGTAGGTGGCGGAGCCGAGCTTGAACTCCGTGTCGGCGGGTATCTTGTCGGCGATGACGAGCGCGGAGGCGGGCATCTTTCCGGGGGCGTTGCTGAAGGTGACGGTGTAGGTGATGTCTGTGCCGGGGAGCGGCGTGCCGTTGGTGGCGGCCGTCTTGACCAGCTCGACGAAGGGCGGCGCGGTGACGGTGACGTTGGTGGTCTGCTCGCCGGGGGTCGAGGGGTCGCCGTCGCTGAAGTCTGTGTAGCTGATGCCGAGGGTCGCGCCCTTGTAGCTGACGGTGGCCTGATTGGGGATGACGGAGGCATGGGAGGCGCTGGCGGCAACCTGTACCTGAAACTTCGCGGAGGTGGATTGGCCGGAGGCGAGCGTGCCGCCCGAAGAGGCGTCTGCGCCCGCGCCGAGACGAAAGACGACGCGGTTCTGAGCGGCGTCGTACTCGGCCTGGTCGTCGCCCGCCGCGTCTGTCTTCGCGCCCGTGTTCGCGCCTGATGAGACCTGTAGGCTGCCGGGGACGAAGGTGGTGTCTGGCGGCAGAGGGTCTGTCATCTGCATGATGATTGCGCCGTCGGTTCCGGTGTTCGAGACGCTGACGGTGTATTCGAGGATGTCGCCGGGCAAGACCTGTCCGCCGTTGAGGTCTGTGGCCGATTTGAGGATGTTGTTCTTGACCTGCGGCGCGTAGAGGTCTGTGACGAAGGTGACGACGCCGGGATAATAAAACTCGGCTGTGCCGGTGGTGGCCGTCCGCAGCGTGATGGTGGCGCTCGTCGCTCCGTTGGGGAGCACTCCGTTGGCGGCCACGTCGTCGATGTCGTAGCCGAGTTGGTTGACGTAGTTCGGATTCTTGGCGGTGAAGTGAGAGCCGAGGCGCGTGATGGTGCTGTTGAAGAAGTTGGTCGAGGGGTTGAGCGAGTCGGTCAGGGTGGTGGAGTTGAGCTGCACGCTGTCGCCGGTCGAGCCCCGGTCGCCTTCGTAGGCGATGAAGCCGACGTGCGTGTTGACCGCGCCGCTCGTCGGCGTGAGAAAGCCGGAGACGGGAATGGTGACGACCGGGTTAGTGGTGCTGTTGACGGTGGCGAAGCCGTCGAAGACCGTCATGTTGCGTGAGGGCAGCGACGAGTCGCGGTAGACGACGACCAGTCCCCAACCGGCCTGCCTATCCTCGCCCGTGCCCGACTGCACGTTGGCGACTGTGTAGGTTCCGCCTCGCGCCGATTGGACGAGCGTCGTCACGTCGGCGAAGGCTTGATAGTCGCTGCCGAAATAGGTGCTGATGTCAACCTGCGAAGCGGTGATGGTCTGGTAGCCCGAGGTCGGCGTGGAAAAGCGGACGAGGTTTCGCTGCGCGGCGTTGGGCGCGGCCTGCGGGCCGCCGCCTCCGCCGCCGACGGTCGTATCTGCGCCCCAGTAGAGGCCAGCCCAGAGGACTGTCGCACCGGCGGGAAGCGTCAGTGTGGCGCGGCTCGAATTGAAAGTCGTCGTGTCGGTATCGACATCGACGAAGCGCATGCGGAAATCATTGTTGTTGAGAGTAGTGCCGGTGGCGGCGCGTCCGCCCGGACAGGTGTTGTCGTTCGACTGGCAGGAGATGAGCGTGTTGCCGATGAGAACGATGTCGCCCGTATCGTTCGCCGTGAAGCGCGAGGCGAAAGAGCGCACGACCTGCGCCTCAGCCCCCTGCGCGGCACACAGGCAGACGAACGCCAGGGCGAGTAAAAAGAGAGTTGGAGTTTTCCCGAAGCTTGAAGTCACCAGCGTTAGCCTCAATGCGTATCTCCCTTTCGCTTCCTCTGCGCGCGGCAAAAGCGAGCGGGCGCATCAGGGAAGAATCCGGGAGATGGGGGAGCCTTGAAGTTACTTGGTGAGGCCGAAGTCGTCCCGGCGAGCACAGAGCCAGGCCGACTGCCGTTTTTCATGAGGCGTGAGGGTCGGAAGGGCGCGACCGAGTCGCGGCCAATAGCCATGTCGAATATAACATCAGACGAATGATGCGTGAACCGTTATCTTCGACAGCCCGAAGAGCCGGCGCAGCCGTCGGCTCGAAGTAGTTTTCAAACATCCCGGCGAGTCGAGGATGAGAGAGAACGTGTGCTGGCATCGCCTGCCCTTTCGACGCCCGCATGTTCTAAAGCACGCGGACGACGAAGGCGACGCTGCCCGTGTTATTAGGCGAAGTAGGGCTCAGGTTTCCTCCGAAGCTCCAGCGAACGTGCGTCACCGCGCCGTCGTAACCGGCGAGCGCGCCGCCGCCGCCGCTGACGGGCGTGTAAGTCCAGGTCGTGCCGTTGTCGTTCGAGTAGTTGACGCTGACGGTGAGTCCGGTCGAGCCGAGATTGGTCGCGGGAGAGCCGATTTTGAAATGCGTGTTGGCCGGAATCTGGTCGAGGATGACGAAAGTGTTCGCAGGCCAGCCGCCTTCGTTGGTGAAGGCAATCGTATAGGCGAGGTCGGAAGATGGGAGGACGACGCCCGAGGGACTGACGGATTTAACGAGCGTCACGTTGGGCGGCGGCGAGACGACGACGCTGGCCGAGGCCGGAGAGTTGTCGCTCGTATCGCTCGTCGTGTCAATCTGGATGTAGTCGATGAGCGCGACGGCGCTGTTGACGTAAGTTCCGGTGGTCTGGGGCATCGACAGAGTGTAGTTAAGGTTTCGGGTTTGTCCGGCGGGGACGACGAAGCTTCCGCGCCAGGTGAGAGTTGAGCCCGATTGCGCCGGGTCGGGGATGGGGCTTGAGTTGAAGGTGGAAGAGCCCGCCTGATAGGTCGGCTGCGCGGGAGTGGTCGGCAGCGTATCGACGAAGTCGGTGACGGTAAAGCTGGAGGTGCCGGTGTTGGTGAGCTGAAGCGTGAAGGTCGATGTGCCCTGACGAAGAACTTGCGAGGGGTTGGCGAGCTTGGTGAGCGTGAGGGGCGGCGGAAGCGCCGTGACGGAGATGGTCTTCGTGCCGTAGTCGCTGTTGTAGTGATAGCTGCCGCCGGACACGTCGAGGATGAGAGCGCTGGCGGTGGTGACTCCGGTCGAGAGGATTTTGACCGTGTAGGTTGAGACGACCGTGCCGCCGACTTTGCCGCCGGTATAGTTGGCCGGCCCGACGCAGCTTCGATAAGTGGGACTCAGCGGGTCGCTGTTCCAGCCGCAGGCGTCGGCGTAGAACTTGTTGTTGGTTGCGCCCGCCGGTGCGGTGTAAGTCGTCGAGATGGTTTGAACCTGAAAGATGACGTTCGATAAATCCAGAAACGCCTCAAGCTGCTCGTAGCCTTGCGTGGCGGTGCTGGCCGTGAGCGTGTAGGTGTAGGTCTGCCCGACGTAGACGGTGGTCGGGCCGGTGATGGAGACGACGGTGTTGCGCGCCTGAGAGAGAAGCTGTTCGACGTAGAGCTGGCGCGGCGTGGGCGTGCTGACGGCGGCGGTAGAGTCGGCGCTGGCCGTGATGTGGTAGCGCCGCGCCGTGCCGTAGGCCAAAGCGGTTCGCGTGACCTTCACGGGGTAATAGAAATCGACGCAGGCTCCGGCGGCCAGAGACCTCGCCAGAACGGTGTTCGAGCCGTTGAGATTGATGTAAGCGTTGGCGCTATCCCAGGTGAAAGTGCTGACGACGTTTGTGACCTGCGTCGCTCCGGTGTTGCAGACGCGTGCGCCGACCTGAAAGGTGTCGGGGCCGTCCGTCACGCGGTTGCTGTCGAGGCCGATGACATCCCACGTCACCGGGGTAATGTTGATGGCGGCGTGTGCGGACTGCGCTCCGCACACCGTGAAGAGCAGAGCCAGCACCCACATGCTCGCGCGCCTTCCCCTCCCGCCGAAGCGAGCCTTGAGTACCGGCCATCGTGTGAAGGTCAAGACCAAATCCATCTCGGTTCATCTCTCAACTGAGTGTGAGGCTTGAGTAAAACCGCCTTTGAAGCGCTTCGGGCGGCTACTCTTCGCGTTTCTCTCCTCCGCCGCTCTGCGTCGCCGCAGGCTGGTTGGTCTTCTGCTGTTCGGCGGGCTGCAAGCCTTCGTTGGAGGTGCCGAAGAGGTCGAAGAGGCGCGACATCTTGGAGGAGATGGTGAAGTAGAAACCGCGCGGAGTGTTGACGCGCAGACTCCCGGCGGGCTCTGTGGCTTCGGTGAAGTTGTAGCCGCCGCCGAGGCGCAGGTCGGGCAGCACCCAGAAGCCAAGCTCTCCGGCGTAGGAGCTGCGACGCGTCATGGAAGACGGCTGCATGAGCATACGCATCTCGCCCGCCGCGTCCATGTACTTGCCGAGACGATAGACGGCACGCCCCTGCATCATGTATGTGAGCGTCGAGACGCGCGCCAGCTCGGGCATTCCGTTGTCGCCGTACTTGAGCGCGAAGCGACCGTAGAGTTCGAGGTTGCGCGTCGCTTGCAGGTAGGCGTCGGTCGAGAGCATGTCGGCGCGGTCGCGCATGGAAGCGAAGGTGGCGGTCGAGGGGTTCTCCTGGAAGAGATTGCGGTGAGTGTAGCTGAAGAGCAGGCCGATGCGGTCGGTCTTGAGCGGACGCCAGGCGAGCGCGGCTGTCGCGCTCGTCGAAGTGCTGCGCTGGCTGTTGAAGTTGGTGCGGGCAGACTGCCAACGGACGAGCGCGGTGATGCCGTCGGCGAGACGACCCGCCGCGCCGAGGCTGGCGACCGTGCCGAAGCCGTTGCGGTCTCGAAGCTCGTAGCGACCCGACGAGCGGAAGTTCTCGGTCGGCTGCCAGGAGAAGCCGAGCGAGGCGCTGTTGAAGCTTTCGCCTTCTCCGGCGAGGTGGAAGCCGCGCTCGTAGCCGAGGTCGATGGAGAGCGCCTTCGTGACGGGGAGACGATTGTTGAGACCGACGATGGCGAAGCTGTCCGTGCCGTTGATGCCGTTCTCGATTTGGTAGCGACTGTTGAGGCTCGTGTAGCGACCCAGACGTGTTTCGACGCCGATGGCCGTCTCGCGTCGTGCGCCGGTGGAGACGAAGCCTGTGGCCGCGCCGTCGCTCAAGGGCACGATGGGCGCGGAGGCGAGGCGCTGCGTGAGAAAGACGCGCGTCCACTGATTCCACTGGTAGGTGGCCGAAAGGGTGGTCTGGTCTGGATAGGTGGGGTCGGCTTCGCCGAGGTTCTGCTCGCGCTTGATGGCGAGCGCAAGCTTGTCTGTCGCCTGCCACTCAGCGCCGACGGTGACGAGGTTCGAGTTGGTCTCGCGCCCGCTCACGTCGTCCGAAAGGTTTCTGAAGTCGTAGCCGACGGTGGTGCGGAAGCGGTCTGTCCAGCGCTCAGACCAGTTGACCGAAGCGGTGCGGCGTCGGTTGCTGACGCTCCGGGTGTGGTTGCGCTCGTCGATGAACTCGAAGCCGACGATGGACGAAGGACGAACTTTCAAATCGAAGCCGACGTGCGCGCGGCTTGAGCCCGAGGTGATGGTCGAGCCGAAGGGATTGAGGAAGCCTTCGCCCGCGCGCGCGTAGCCTGCGCGGAGCACCCCTTCTTTGTAGCCGATGGGCTGTTCAAGCTCGACGCGGTAGGCGCTGCCGTTGTGCTTCGCGTCCAACGCAGCGCCCGCGCCGAAGAGGTTTCCGGTGAAGGCCACTTCGCCCCGGCTCATCGCGTACTCGAACTGAAGCGAGCCGCCGCGCGGCAGCTTCTTCTCGCCGTCGAGCCCGGCGAGCACGAACGAGCCGAACTCCGACTGCTTCTGGTCAACGACCGAGACGCCGACCCTCAAGCCAGCTTTCTTGAAATTCTTCACCGCGCGCCCCGTGTAGACCGCCGACGCCATATCTCCCGCGCGATGCTCGTAGGTGACGACGACCTGCACGAGATTCAGCGCGTAGTCGAAGGCCGAGATGGGACGCATGAAGAAGATTTGGCCGTTCGTCGTGTCGAGGTTGTAATCGACCGAGCGAATCAGCGATTCGCGCGAGAGAATCCTTTCGGGGTTGCGACGGTCGCGCACTTCGAGCGTAACGACTTCCGAGCCGGGCAGGATGTCGGGGTGCGACAACTGCGCGAGCGAGAGACCGCCTCCGGCGAACACGTCGCGCGAGAAGGCCGTATCGGGACGAGCGCCCGTCAGGGAAACGTAGTCGCCCTCGGAATTTTCGACGTGCGCCTTGACGCCCGTCAGCTTGCGCGCGTAACCGGCCAGGGCGAGCCCCCTGTGCTCGGTCTCGAAGTCGCCGAACATCAGGTAGGAGCGACCCCGGTCGAGCCGCGCGTAGAGCTTCGAGTTCGACTGCGCGTCTTCGTAGCGCGTGGAGGAATCGCCGAAGATGGGATAGGCGCGCTCAAGCGGGTCGAGCTGGAAGAGGCGGTCGTTCGAGCCGTTGCGATTGAGCGGGCGCTGCGAATCGTATGCGAGCGTCAGGAGGTTCTCTCCGAAGAGACGCCCGCGATAGAAGAAGCCGATGCGGCTCTGCCAGTCGCCCTCTTCGCCGCGAAGCTGCATCTCGGGCGCGGCCTTGCCGATGGAGACCTGCGCGAGCCCGACGAGAATCGAAGGACGAATCTCCGGCGTGATGTGTACTTCGGTCTGCGCTTCGAGCGAGCCGGTGGTTGCTCGAATACGCGATGCGCCCGTCTGGCTTTCGCCGACAAGCTCGACGACGCCCTCGCCGCCCACGAGCTGGACGATTTGCTCGCGCCCGTTCGTCCGCGCCGACGATTGATACTCGCCGCCGACGCTCTCGACGCCGACGCTATTCTGCGGCAACGTCGCGCCGTCGCCCACCTGAACGGAAGCGCCGTTGGTCGTCGCCCCCGCAGTCGCCGCCGCCGCGCCTTCCGGTTCTGACGCCTGAGTAGCATTCTTCTTATCATCGGCGAGACCGACCAAGCGCCCCGCCGAAGCTTCGAGGGCGACGGCCATGTCAGCCGCCGGATGACCCCACTCGTCGAAGGCGCGCACGCGCAGGCGCGTCTTGTCGCGCCCGCCCGCGCTCAGCTCCGGCTTCTCCGCGACAATCTCCAGACGCTTCGCAGGCCCGCGCCCGTAGGCGCTCAGCTCGACGCTTTCGCCGCGCACGCCCTCGGGGCTGACGGCTGTGGCGCGAATGTGGTTCGGCCCCGGTCGCATGTTGATGCCGACGAAGCTGTAGGTCGCCACATGGTTCTTACGGTCAACGCGGCGGACGCCGATTTTTGAATCGGGAATCGGAGTGCCCTCGACTTCGAGCGCCACCGTCCAGCCTTCGGCCACGCGCGCTTCAATCTCAAGCGCGGCGTTTAAAACGACTTCGTTCGCCGCAGGCGACATGATTCTGACGAGACCGGGCGAGACAGGCTCAAGCGTCTCGGTCGCTTCCATCTCGTACGTGCCGGAAGCGAGCGCAACCTCGTTCGCCGGAGGCTTCGGAGTCGCCGCGCCGCCCGTCGTGCCTGAGTTCGACGCTATCTCATCCTGCTGGCTGGCGAATCCGCTCTGCTGCGCGCCTGCCAGAACCTGCCTCGCTCCCCTCGCGCCCGCGCTCGCAGCCGGGATGCTATCGCCGAAGGCGCGGGCGTTCTTTTGAGAGGCGCGGCTCGCTTCGGTGGAAGCGGAGTCGGGGGCTCCTTTCGTGCCGTCGGGAGGACGAAGCGCGAAGTTCTGTCGAAGGAGCGCGCCGCCGCCGAGCGGCGTGTGCAGAAGTCGCGTCCAGCTCTTTTCGTCGCGGCGTCCGGTGTCGGCGAGCGTGTATCCGGCGGGAAGCGTGACGGGGTCGAGCGAGATGACGAGCGAGCCGTCGTTGACGGAGGGGAAGCTGTACTGTCCTGCCGAATCGGTGATGACCGACTGGCCGTTGTGCAGGTAAAGGCGCACGCCCGCGAGCGCCGTCTCGCCTGCGTCGAACTGGCCGTTGCCGTTCAAATCTCCGAACACTCTTCCCATGACAATCTGCTGCATCGAGAAGAGACCGCGACGCACGCGCACCGTGGCGCTCGTCGGGTTGGTCGTAATCTGCTCGCCGGAGAGGAAGACGCCGGTTGCAAGGGCAGTGTTGATTTGTTCGCCTTCGGCGGCGTTGACGCCTACTCGCACGCGATAGCTTAGGTTCGCACGCGCTCCAGCGCGAAGCTGTCCGACGCGGAAGAGCATCTGCGAGCCGACGACTTCGGGCTCGATTGAGCGCGAGGCGTCGGGCGGATTCTCGAATCGCGCCGTGCCGGGCGCGTAATGGAAGGAGGGCGGCAGAGTGTCTCTGACGACGACATCGTTCAAGGTGATGGCCGTCGCGTTGTGCACCTCGACGCGGTAGGAGACCGCATCGCCAATCTCTGCGTTGGGGCGGTCAACCAGCTTGGAAATCTCCAGAGCCTGATGCTCGAACATCGGAACGTTGAGGACGAAGGCCGCGAGGTCGTCTATCTGAACCGCGTCTTCGGTCAGCTCGAAGCTGCCGCTTCGGGCGATGGGCTGTCCGTCGATGGAGCGCACGTTCAGAGAGAAGAGACCGCTTGCGCCGTTTACCGAAAGGGTCGGCCTGACGGTCAGCTCAAGCATGCGCGAGCGGAAGCCCTGCGCGTTGACGTTGAGGAAGTAGCGCGCCGGGCTCGCATCCGAGCCGAGCTGTTCGGGCGCGAGGGCGAAGCTCCAACGCCCCTGCGCGTCTGTGAGGAAGGGATTTTCGTTGCGCTCGTTGGGCGCGGAGCCTTTGTCGCGTTCGAGCGCGAGCGGGTCGGCGTTCGTCTTGTCACGAAGCACGGTGACGCGCGCGCCGCTAATGGTGGTCGAGCCGTTGCTGCGCGCTTCGTAGACGAGGCCGAAAGGATTGACGACGGCGACGGCGCTCGTCGAGGTGACGGGCGAAGCGTTGTCGGCGGAGGTGACGGCGGTGTTGACGACGCCGCGACCCGAATGCACGGCAGCGCCCACTCTCGCCTGAAACGCCACCTGCACCAGCTCGCCAACAGCAACCTCAGCCCAGCGCACTTCGATGCGTCGGCCTCGGACGTGACCTTCGTCGGCGTCCTCTGCGTCGGTGAGATTGCGCCCGTTGAGCTTGAGCGAGCCTTTGAGGTATTCGAGCCCTTCGGGCAGCTCGTCTCTGAGGACGGCGCGACGCGCGGGCACGTCGCCGCTATTGCGGAAGGAGATGGTGTAGAGAAGCGTCTGGCCGAGCGAGGCCGTGATGCGCTCTCGGTTTTCGACGAGCTTGACGGGCGGCAGGCGCGGGTCGTCGGGCGATGAGAAGTGTGCGCCGTTGCCGACGACGTTGATGATTGTGCCGTCGTCCTGCGCCATGCCGTTTGCGCCGCCCGAGACGTTCGAGCGAGCAGTGACGTTGATGGTCAGACGCGAGCCGGGCGCGCTCGCGCCCGTGTCAATCAGAGCCAGAAGGCCGATGCACGCTCCGCGCGAAAGGCGCGGGCTCATCCCTTCGCCGACGCGCACGGGGCGGTCGCCCTCGCTCACCGCGCCGTTTGCATCCATGTCGAAGAGGAGGGCGGTCAAAGAGGCGGGGGCGCTCACTTCGGCGCGAGTGATGGTGTAGAAGTCGGGCGTGTTGCCGCCGTTGCAGACGCGGAAGAGGCGCGCGGCGCGCTCGTTAGGCGAGACGCTGGCGGAAGGCTCGGTTTCGTCCGGGGTGACGACGACTGCGGAGATGGAGCGGACGGTGACGTTAACGGTGGGCGAGACGGTGGCGAACCCCGTCCCTTCGGAATCGAGATAGGTGGCCTCGGCGCGGTTCGTGATGACTGTGCCCGCCTCGGTCGCGACGGTTTCATCTACCATGCCGAACGCGCGTCCCCAAACTGCCGTCGAAAGCGCGAGCAGTAAGAGCGCGAAGGCGCGGACAACTCTTTGGGGGCGGGTGCTCATAAAAGGATGAAGGCGGAAGGATGAAGGCGGAAGGAAGAGAAGAATTGATTCATTTCCTCATTGCTTCATTGAATCGATGAACCGATGATTCGATGAACCAATTCTTCTTCCCTTCAACCAGGGGTTAGTTGCCGACGAGCTAGTTAATTCGCCGACGGAACTTGAACGAGCCGCTCTCTCCGGGCAGGAGAGTGCCGACGTTGTCGATCAAGAGGATTGAGCCTGCGGTGTCGCCTGTGATGGATGCGCCCGGCTTCGGATCGACGGCTGAGCCGACGACCTGAGTGGTGGTCGCACCCCAGTTGCTCGGGTTCGACGCAGAGGGAGTGCCGTCCTCGCGGATGGTGACGCTCGACGCCGTGAGCGTCGCGTTGCCCGTGCCGCCCGTCGAGGAGATGTTCGTGTAGGTGATGGTGTACTCAAGCTCCGCGCCCGGAACTGCATCGTCCGCGCCGGGGTCTGAGGGGCCGTTGCCTACGCCGGTGTTGTTGATGACCGTGACCGTCTTGTCGAGGCGCAGGAAGCCCGTATAGACGCGGTCGATGGTATCGTTGGTGCTCGTCGCCGTGTTGGTCGAGTGCGCGCGAAGGACGACGCCCGTCGCCGTCAGGACGGTCGCACCTGCGGGCACGCCGACTCTCACGACGATGTTGGCCTGGCCGCCGAAAGCTATCGCCAGAGAGGCCGTCGCTACGTTCGTGAAGTTCGCGCCGCCGTCGGTGCTAATCAGGACGGTGAAGCCTGGGGGAAGCGCGCTCTGGAGGCTGAAGGTGAACACGTCGTTAGCGTTGCCCGTGTTCTGGACGGTGTTGACGAAATCGACGGTGCTGGCGACGGCTGTTCCACCGCCTGGCTCGACGCCTGCGATGGCCGCCGGAGAGACGGTCTTGTTCGTGTAGTCGTTGTTGTTGGAAGCGCCGGGGTTCGGGCCGACTGCGGCGGGCTGACCCTGCGGCCCCATGAGCACCGCGCCGACCGGAGTGAGCGTCGTGGGCTGCTGGTAGCCTTTGGTGAGGCTGATGGGGTCGTCGGCTGCGGGCGGCACGCCGACCTTCGGCTCGTTGAAGTTGGCGTTGCCGTCGCCCTTGTTCGAGACCTCGTTGCCGGGCTTGTCCGATTGGTCTGTGATGGGCGAGTTGACGTTGTTGCGTGCGAAGGCTTCGGCGATGCCGTAGAGCGGATTCGACGCGTTGATGTTCGACTGAACCTGCAAGTTGACGCCGAGACCGGCGACCGTCTGGCCGACGGCCAGCACCGCCGCAGGGTTCGACGGGTCGGTGACGTTGAAGGCGACGCGTGTCACGTTCGAGAGCACGCCGGGCGCGGTCGTCGTCCAGGTGACAGCCGCCGAGAGCGGCCCCGAAGCGGGCGGGTCAACGCCGACTGCCGGGTCTGCGCCGAGCGGCGAGGTCGAATAGAGAACCGTCACGCCTGCGGGAAGCGCGGCGAAGGACTGAAAGGTCGTACCGGCCGGGATGGGCACGACGACGAAGATGCCCTTCTGCACGGCGGCGGGAGCGCCCTGCAAGGTCTGCTGGCGGGCGTCGCGCAAGCCCGTGTTCTGGACGGAGAGGTTGTAGGTGATGTTTGAGCCGAGAGCGACGGGGCCTGCGGGCACGCCGAGCGTGACGCGAAGCTGTGCGTCGGTCTGAACGGTGGTGCTGATGTCGCCGCGCGCTTCGGATTCGCCGTTGACGGGAGCGGACGCGCCCGAATCGGTGCGCACCTTCGCCGTCCCCAGATTGGCCGCAGCGACCGCTTGGTTATCGTAGCTCGGAGCGCCGCCCGTCGCATCGCCGAGGCGAATGTTGATGGCCGCGCCTGCTGCTGCGGCGGCGTTGACATCGGCGCGAACGATGACGCGGAAAGATGCGTTGCGCGCGACGGTTCCGGCCGAAGGATAAGAGACGTTTCCGGGGTTCGAGAGAATGTCCACGTCGCCCGCGTCGATGACGCCGTCGTTGTCCGAGTCGATGGTGTTGTCGCCGTTGGCGTCGATGCCTGCGAGCTGGAGCGTGACGGGGCCGGTCGGAACAATCGAGCCGCCCATTTGCAGGAAGCGAACCTGCGTGCCGAAGTTGCTCGTGTTCGTCACGGTGAAGACGAAGTCCACGTCGGTCTGCCCGGAGACGACCGAAGGATTGGAGACGCCGTCGGGGGTGATGGCGAGGCCGGAGACGTTTGCTACGACGACCGTCACGGGGTTGGAGAGCGCCGAGTAGGTGGTCGTGCCGTCGGAATAGGTGGCCGAAGCGCGGTTGACAATCTGCGTGCCGCCTGCGGTCTGCGCCTGCACGACGAGCGCCGAGGGCGCAAGCAGCAGCGCGCAAAGAAGCGCCAGCAGCGACGCGAACGAGCGCCCGAAGCGTGCGCCGCAAGTTACGCGTGAGTTAAATCTCATGTTCATCTTTAATCCTCGAAAATAGTGACTGGTGGGCTTTCTTGAGGCGGCGTATCAGGTAGGTAGCCGAAGTGAGGCGTAAGGGGAACTTAGCTCGGCTCTGCGACCGCCTTTGAGTCGTGTGGCGGTTTACTTAACGCGCACCTTGTAGGAAGCGGAGACCTTGCCGCCTGCGGCCAGAGAATCCGTCCATTCGTAGCGCACTTCGGTGTACATCGAAACGGGCGCGGGCACACGCTTGATGGTGCCGTCCGGCTGCTTCTCTTCGATGATGGGCTGAGTGGAGAAGGTCTTGCCGCCGTCGATGCTGTAGGTGACGGTCGAAGAGCCTTCGCCGACGGCGCTGCCCGCGACGAAAGATGTGCCCTTCGGGATGTGGCCGACGGCCTTGTACTCGCGCGCCGCGCCCTCGCCCTCGTTGACCGAGAGCATGTTCCACTGTAAGACCTCGCCGGGGCGCACGGCCTCAACCTTGTCGAGCGTGAGCGACTGGCCTTCGCGCTCGACTGAGCCCGCAAGCGTAATCTTCACTTCGGGACGACCCGCAGCCGACTTTTGAGCGCCGACCGAAAGTTGCCTCTGCGCGAGGGCTGCCGCTCCGCAGACGACGACGAGCATGAGCGCCAGCGGAAGCATGCGAAAATGTTTTCTTAACTTAGTCATGTTTATCTCCTTCGTGAGTGCCTTACTGAAAAACTGTCAAAGGCAGGCATCGGTTGGCAGTGTCGCTCGGTCGGGGGCTTTCTCGGTTCTCCGCCAGCCGACGACCAGGGATGAGAGAGAGCGGCCTCAGAGGGTGCGCGGTGTCGCGCGCCCGCTCAAAGCACACGCGACGGCGTACATAAAATCTTTCACGGCGATTGAGCGCGGCAGGACGGCGGTGAGGCGCGCATGAGTGGCGGCACGCATAATCTCTGTGGGGCGGTCGTGCAGAGCGATGAGCGGAACTTGAGGGGCAATCTCCTGCAAAGCCTCGACGGCTCCGGCGCGACCGAAACCGGCCATGTCGAGCCCGAAGGCGATGAGGTCGAAGCGCCCTTCAGCCGCTCCGCGCAGCATGTCCATCGTATGACGACAGGTTTCGGCCTCGTGTCCTGCGGCCTTCAGAGCCGCCACCAGCCCCTCGGCCATCACACGGTCGTCATCACAAATCATCACTCGCGCCATTCGTCGGGCTTCCCTTACTCCCTAAACTTTTAAGGCCACCACAGACGGCCACGCCGCTCGACTAAGACAATCCCCATACCGCTCGCGCGAATGAGCGGTAGATGCTCAAAATTTGGCGAAAATCGTCGGATTTCTGTTAACGAGAGGATTCTTCGAGCGAGGCGCGACGAGCGCGGGATGACAAGCGCGGCTGACATTTTGTCAGTTCGGCTGACAAAATGGTCTTGACAGAAGGGTGGAATTCTGTCTTCATATGCGGACTTTAAAGGCTTTTTTGGCGAGGCGGTTCACTCGTTCGTCGGAACAACTTTTGCCTAAGCAACTCCGACTCTTAGTCGAACTACTAAGAGCAAGGAAGTGCTCGAAGCGTTAAAGCAACAGTCGCCCCCCTTCCTGAAATCTGAGGAAGGAGAATTTCAACGGTGCCTAAATCCATGCCTCTCCACCCAGCCACCAAACTCGAACCTATAAATATTCCATCCTGTTTCTCAGGTGAGAGTGAAGAAGATGTGCGCCTTCAGGTGCGTTGGCTACAGGAGGAGTTCGGCCTGACCGACGGCTTCTTCGCAAATCTGCTCGCCGTCGATGAGAGAACCTTCTTCGAGTGGAAGTCGGGCGACAGGCGGCTCTTCAAGCATCGGCTGGACAATATCGGCGAGTTGCGCATCACCGTCATGCACATCTTATCTTCTCTGGATTTTAATTTAGAGCTTGCTCATCAGGTCTTCGAGCAGGAAACCAGGAAGCATCCCGACCCGCTCTACTCGCCTTTCGTCCCGCCCTGGAACGGCACGTCTATGAAAGCTTACTTGGAAGCCAACGGCAGAGACGGCGTCACAAACATGAACCGGTGGTGGCAGCATCTGAGATTTGGTAATTCATTTTAATGAACATGGTGAAGACCGAAAATGTCCGGCAGTCTTGGCCTCTCCACAACTGTTTTGCCGACTCAGCCTTACTTCCGCATCACCTCTCCCTCGCCTACCTACTACACCGGCAATCCTGCTGACTACCCGAACATCGTCAACGGCAAGGGTGCATTCCGCAGCTTAATCGGAGGCAGATACAATTACCGCGCCACTACGACCGTCTACCTGACTGAAAACGTAGAGACCTGCTTCGCCGAGAAGATGTTCTATTTCCACCGCGAGACTCTGAGGAAACTAGACGCTCTACACATAACCGGCAGCTTAGTTCCACTCTTCACGCAGCGCTTTATCCTCTGGGAGATTTATTTCGCCAATGCTGTCGATGATGTATTCGACATGAACATCGCGGGCGCGGCCAGCTATTTCGGCATCTTCCCTTGCATGTCTCTCAATCCTTCGCAGGATTACGACCATTTGAGAGACAAGCGGGGCATCATAGAGGTATATGGTTATAAAGGTCTGAGAGTAGCATCGAGCCGCGCGGTGAACGGTGGGAATATGGTCGTCCTGTTTGAAGGGCAGAGCAGTAATGTCCGCGCCATCATGCCCTGCACCGTCGAGTTTCGCCTCGTCAACGACGCGGGCACTCCCTTCACCAATCATGCGCACGAGATTTTAGACTTCACATCGGGCGAAGTGAGAATCACGAGCGGATACGTTCCGCACGGCGCAGAGCCTTACCAGCAATGGACGAAAGTTAACTTCAATCACTAAGCTGACCGCCTTCGCGCCCCGCTCCTCCCAAGCCAAAAGAGAACGACCTTCTTCCAATACTATCTGGAAGCTTCAGGCAGCAGCGCTCTCTGCCTGAGAGGAATATTCGGCCAGAGAGCACCTGAGAAGGGGCTTAGCTGCTTTCAAATTCGCGGAGCTTGCGGTAGAGGGTGCGTGCGGAGATGCCGAGGATGGCGGCGGCGCGTTCGCGGTTGCCGCCCGCTTCTTCGAGGACGCGCAGGATGTGGCGGCGTTCTATCTCTTCGAGGGTGAGCGGCGGTTGATTTGAAGCAGCGTCGGGGGAAGCGGCGGCGTCAGACCGGGAGCCGTTCGCGGTCGTCGTGGCGGCGGCGCGGGCTGCGGAGGGCGGGAGAAGCTGTTCGGCTTCGATGATGTCGCGGTCGAGGCTGAGGGCGACGGCGCGCTCAAGCGTGTTGCGTAGCTCGCGGACGTTGCCGGGCCAGTCGAAGGTTTCGAGGCGGCGGCGCGCGTCTGGTGAAAGGTCGAGCGCGGGGCGATTGAAGCGTTGGCGATAGAGCGTGAGAAAGTGTTCGACGAGGGCGGGGATGTCTTCGCGCCTCTCGCGCAAGGGGGGGATGTGCAGGGAGATGACGTTGAGACGATAGAAGAGGTCTGCGCGGAAACGACCGGCGCTCACGTCGTCTGCGAGCATGCGGTTGGTGGCGGCGATGACGCGCACGTCGGCGGCGCGCTCGCGCGTCGAGCCGATGCGGCGGAAGCGTCCTTCTTCGATGAAGTGGAGAAGCTTGACCTGCGTCGGTAGCGGCATCTCTCCGATTTCGTCGAGGAAGAGAGTCGAGCCGTCGGCGGCTTCGATGAGTCCGCGCTTGAGCGTGGTGGCGGAGGTGAACGCGCCGCGCTCGTGGCCGAAGAACTCCGACTCGAAGAGGGCTTCGGGCATCGCGCCGCAGTTGACGGTAATCATCGGCGCTTCCGCGCGCGAGCTGCGCGAGTGGATGAAGCGCGAGAGCACGTCTTTGCCCGTGCCGGATTCGCCCGTGATGACGACGGTCGAATCGAGCCGCGCCGCCGTCTCCGCCAAGGCGACGACGCCCTCCATCGCGCCGCTTTTGTAAACCAGAGCGGGCAGGCTCGCCTCTGACGATTCAGGCGCACGCACAGCCGCGCGCAAGCTCGCGTTCTGACGCACGAGCCGGTGCTTCTCGTCGGCCTTACGGATGACGGCCTCTATCTCGTCGAGCGTCGAAGGCTTCGTCAGGTAGTCGTATGCGCCGTGTCGCATGGCCTCGATGCCGGTCGAGAGCGAAGTGTCGGCGGTGAGCATGATGACTTCGGGCGCGTCCTCAAGCTTTCGGATTTCGCGCAGCGCGTCGAGCCCTGAGAGGCCGGGCATCTGGATGTCGAGCAGGACAACGTCGTAATCCGTCCCGGCAATCGCCTTGAGCGCCTCTTCGCCCGACGCCGCCGAGGTCGCATCGAAGCCTGAGAGCGAGAGCTGGTCTGTCACCAACTGGCGGAGCAAGGGGTCGTCATCGACAAGCAGCACGCGAATTTTACGAGTCATAAGAGAATGAACCTGAGGGGAAAAACAGTCTCGCAACCGGCCTTCGGCCGACGCCCTTCAACGAGCTTCGATTAAAGCATCTATCCGCCCGGCGAAATCTTTTATCACTTGATCGGCGGCGTGCTCGTTGAGATGATAGTCTTCGGGGCCGACCGCCCAGGGCTCGACCGTGATTGGAATAAGATGGAAATTAAAACCGTCGTTGATGTAGCTCACGTTCTCGTAGAACTGCCGCTCCGAGGCGACGTAATACTTTCCGTTGAGGAGATGCACTCCGTCGAACTTCCAGTCATCGTACGTCGGCGGAGGCAACATGGTGGCGAAGGCTGCGAATCTTCCGCCGTGCGACGCGGCGAGGCGGCTTATCTCCCCGACGAGCTTGCGCGTTAAATCCAGACCGTAGCGCGTTCTTTCGCTCCTCGGCGTGAGAAACATCGCGTAAGGAGTCTTTTCGTTCTCCAAATTACCATGACGCGCGTCTCTCACGTTGTCGTTCCATTGACGCTGCCAGTCGTCGAGCGCCTCGCCTTCGTAAGCCGTCAGAGGCTTGTAGGCCGGAGGATAGCGTTGTTCCCAATCCCTGTCTCTCGCCCAGGGGCGGCTTCTGCGAACGAGAAGCTGCAACTTGAAGCGCGGCGTCTCGCGGACGGGCTGACCAATCTCTTCGGTCGGGCCGCGAAGCTCTCCCTGCTCCAGCCAGAAGGTTGGCTTGGGGTCGCCGAAGGCCGACCAGCTCGACGGAAAGACGTTATCGTAGATGTCGTTGATGGGCGTCTCCCAGAGCACGACGAGGTCAGCGCTGAAGCGTCTGTAATACTCTCGCAGCGCGAGCAACTGCTGATCCTGGCCGTAGCCGCCCGCGCCGACCGTGAAGACTTTGACCGGCCTGCCGGAAGTCTCGGCGAGGTAGTGTTCGAGACGCCGCTCCGGCATCCAACCGTAGGCACAGGCCATTGCCTCCACCTGCGAATCGCCGACGAGCACGACGACGAAATCTCCTTCAGCATATTCTATCTTCTGCCCCCGGTAGCCGAGCTGATTCATCTCCGATTGCTTCGGCGCGCTCTTCCATCTCCAACCGCTAATGAAGGGCTTGGGCTGATCTATGATTCTCAGCGCAGCTTCCCCGATTAACAGTCCGATGAAGATGCTTGTCAAAACTAAAAGGAGTCGATAGAAGTTTCGGCGCGACATCGTCAAGGGTTCGGGCGTCTACTGCTTTTCCGGCGTGCGGCGCGGAAGCCAGAGGCGGAAGCGACTGCCGGCGTCGGGCTTGGATTCGACGCCGAGCGCGCCGCCGATGGCTTCGGCGAGATTGTTCGAGATGGCGAGGCCGAGCCCTGAGCCTTTGCCCGCTTCCTTCGTGGTGAAGAAGGGATCGAAGATGCGCGCGAGGGTTTCGGGCGGGATGCCGGGGCCCCGGTCTGCGACTTCCAGAGCGATGCGCTCGCCGTGCAGCACGGTTGAGACGGTAATCTCGTCTCCGGCGGAAGAAGCGTCGAGGGCGTTGTTCAGGAAATTGTCGAGAATCTGCCTGACCATCGCTTCGTCTGTGGCGACCGTGTCTATCTGCGCGTCGAGCTTGAGAGCGAACGTAACATCGCGCTCGCGCCCGCGCGGCTCGAAGGCTTTGACCGTGCGCTCGACGAGCGTGTTGATGTCCGAAGCTTCGCGCCGGGCGCGCCTCTGTCTTGAGAGGTCGAGCAGCCCGCGCGTGATTGACTTGCAGCGTAGAGCCTGACGGACAATCTCTTCGAGATAAAAGCTCCAGTTACGTTCTTCCGCGACGGAGGCGACTTCGGGGACGGAACGGATGCTTCTGAGCGTCGCTTCGGCGCAGGTGGTGATGGCGGCCAGGGGGTTGTTGATTTCGTGCGCCACTCCGGCGGCAATCTGCCCAACCGTCGCCAGACGGCGCGAGCGCGCGAGCTGTTCCTGTATCTCCGAAAGCTCCGTGATGTCGCTCCAGGTGATGACGCTCCAAGAAGTCTCGGAGTCCGGAGTCTGGAGTCTGGAGTCTGGAGTCTCGGAGTTGATTGCTGAGTGTTGTGAAGTCGAATCTGAAGCTGCGGCGTCTGTGTCCGAAGGCTTCTGACTCCAGACTCCGGACTCCGAGACTCCGGACTTTAAGCTCGTGAGCGGGGCGACGGCGACGAGGTAGCGCCTGCCGTCTTCGGCCTGAAGCTCGAAGGAGGTGGCCGCGCCCGTCTCCTGTTTCATGTGATAGGCGGCGGCGCGCTCGCCGAAGAGGCGCGCGAAGGCTTCGGCGCACGAGACGCCGATGGCTTCCGACGGGCGCTCGAAGCCCATCATCTCGGCGGCCTCGCGGTTGCAGCGCGCAATCAACATCCGTTCGTCGTGAACGATGATGCCGTCGGGAATGGCGTCGAAGGTCTGCTCCCAGAGCTTCTTTCCCGTGCTGACTACTTCGAGCAGGCGCGCGTTGTCTAAGGCGAGCGCGGCCATCTCGGCGAGGTTTTCGAGCAGTTGTTTCTCGTCGGCGGTGAAGCGATGAGGCGTGCGATAGCCGACGACGAGCACGCCCAGGACTTCGCCGCGCGCCGACAGAGGAACGAGCGCTAAGTCGCGCACGCCCTCGGCGCTGTGCAAAGGAAATTCGCTCACGGGCAGCTCGCCCGCCACCGATTTGACTTCGATTATCTTCGTCTCTTCGACCAGAAAAGCGGCGCGCTCGGCGAACTCGCCCTGCAAAGGAGTGACGACCTCGCGCTCGTCCAGGTTGTCGGGCGTCGTCTGAAATCCGCTCGTCGCTTTCCAGGTGATGATTTTGTCTGCGAGAGAAAAGCTTGCGACGCTGGCCGTGTCGGCGCGCATGATGCGGCGCACCATATCGACCACCGTGCGCAAAGTCGCCGCGCTCTCGCTACGCTGCGACGAGGCGCGCTCGGCCGTCTCCGCCTCATAGATCGACGCGTTGCGCTCGACGCCCTGCCTCTTGCGCGTCTCGGCAGTCTCCTTCGTGTCTCTCGATGGCTCTGTCATCCGGTTTATTGTCGCACGAACTTGTTCGGAATAGTTGACGAGCGCGAAGCTTTCTCTCGGCACATCTTCTACGCGCAGACGCACGCGGCGGTCAAGGACAAAAACGCTCTTCGGGCGAGCCGTGCGTGCGCGCGGCGGCTGCGGGTGAGTTTCGCATCGTGATGGAAAAAGTGCGTGCGACGCGATAGTCTCGCAACCGGCGCGGCGCGGGCTCTGAAAATTTCGACACACTCTTGTCTAAATATAAACTGTAGAGTGATGATTATGACATTCAATAAAGAGAGTATCATCAGGGCGCGGCCTGAGCGCGTCTTCGCGTTTCACGAGCTGCCCGACGCGCTCAATCGGCTGACTCCGAGCTGGGAGCCTTCGCGCATCGTCGAAAGGGCTTCGAGTCTTCGGGTCGGCGGAAGAGCCATTGTCGAGACGCGCATCCTCGGCGTCTTTCCCGTGCGCTTCGTGGCCGAGCATACAGCTTACGACCCGCCGCGCATGTTCGAGGACGTGCAGGTCAGAGGGCCTTTCCGGCGCTGGCGTCACAGGCACATCGTCGAGCCGCACCCGGAAGGAGCGGTTTTGCGCGACGAGATTGAGTACGAGCCGCCGCTCGGATTTTTGGGCAGATGGGCGGCGCGATTTTTAGTTGTGCCCCGACTCAGGCAGCTATTCGAGCACCGGCACGAGGTCACGCGACGCTGGTGCGAGAGCGTGGCACAGGATTAGCAGGACACATCTGAGTTATGAATCAGACGACTCAAAAGAAGACAGGAGGGCGCACGGCTGGTCTGCTTATCACCGGGGCGTCGCTTGCGCTGCTCTTCGGAGTAGCTTTTCTTAAAGGGCGCGTCAGAGATAAAAAAAAGGACACCAACAAGCACCAAAGGGAGGATTAAGTTAATGTCACAAACAGCCACAGCGGCGACGCAGACCGTGAAGAACGCCGCCAACGCCATCAATGCGGCCGACCCGACAGCGATGGGCGCACAGCGCGACGCGGCGGAATCATTGCTTCGCACTATCGACGCCTCGACCAAAGGCGCGACCGGCATCAGCCTGTTCCATATTCTAACGCTCGGCTCAATCGGAGCCTCGCTCGCTCTTTTCTTCAGCGGCAACAAGCAGGCGGGAATCTTCGTCGGCCTCTGGCCGCCCACGTTCCAGGCGCTCAAGGCCGTCGCCGATACGAACAAGGACAAAGACCGAGCCTAACTCGAACGAGAGTCGGCCTCGACTCGTACAACTAACGTGAAAGAGCCGCGCCTTCATTGATGGAAGCGCGGCTCTTTCGTCGTTCGAGATAATTTTGACTTCAAGGGAGATTCTGCGGCGCGAAGAGAGATTTTATGAGGCGGGCGCGTCGTCCATCCTGAGCGCCCGACCGACGGAAGGGTCGCGGCGCACGCGCCAGATTTTCGAGTCGAGATAGTAATGCAGCAGGGCGTAGCCCCAGAAGAAGGCCGAGGCCATCTGCGCCCAGAACGTGCTGTGTCCGGCGACGTGGCCGACGTATTGGCGAGGCACCTGATACCAGATGCCGAAGAGCACGCCGAAGGCGACGTAGTTCAGGAGCCGTCGGCTGATAAGCTCCGCCGCGCCGTAGCGCTCGCGCCCGTCGGCGCACGCCTTGTACTTCTGATTGTGAAACCAGATGAGGCGATGGTATTGAAAGTTGTGATAGATGGTCAGGATGGCGACGATGGCGATGGTCTTGTGCGGCATCGGCGTCAGCAGCACGACCCAGTGCATCGGAATCGCCGCCGCCATCAGCAGATACTTCGGAGCGTTCAAACTCTCGCCGCGCCACGCCCGCCCTATCTGCCTGCCCACCCAAAGCAGGGCTGAAACAATCGTCGCCGCCAGCAGAATCTTCTCAAGATAACCGGCTAAGCCTTCGAGCACCGGCGGCACGCGCGCCAACGCTTCCGGGTCGCGCGCGATGAAGGCGACGAACGGATAGGTGAAGGCGAGGAGCAGGAAGGCGCGGTCGAGCGCGTTATCTACGGGGGCGAGGTCTCGGTTCTTCTTCTTGTAGAGCACCATGAAGCCGTAGTGCTGCTTGACGAGATGATAGTAAGCCCAGAGCGCCGCGACGAAGAAGAACAGAAAGCCCGCGCCCGCCATCACCATCAGGGGGCCGACGAGAAAAAAGAGGAGCGAGGCCAGCAGCAGACGCTTGCGAGAGCTTCGCTCTTCGCGGTCGAAGTAGGTGCGCGAGAACGTGCCGAAGACGTGCGGCGCATCGACCAGAATCGCCCACGCCGCCACCATCGGCACGAGCGGCACGATGCCGCCCACGTAGAGCGCGAGCAGCGCGTAGCTCGTCACGACAGAGCCGACGAACCAGACGAGGTCGTCTCGCGCGCTGATAATCCAGCGCCACGAGAGCGCGCCCTCGTGCGCGACGCTTCTTTCGTTCGAGACGTTCTCCTGAGTAGTCGTGGCCGACATAAAATCTTTCGGGAAGAGCTGCGGGCGCTCGTGCAAGAAGCGAGGCGGCAATTCTCTCTCGTCTTCTCGTTGGACAGGAGCGAAGCCCCGCCTTCATAATCTACGAACACGGGAACGGCGCGGCCAGCAAATTTTAGCACGAACCGGGCGACGCTCGCGGCTCGCCCTTCGGACGGAGGATGAACAGATGCCTGCCGGCGACACCACGCTCAACGAGCTTCTCTCGATTCTCTTTCAGGCGCACCCTTGGCACGGCGTCGAGCCCGGCGCGGAAGCGCCCGGCGTCGTCAAGTCTTACGTCGAAATCGTCCCGACCGACACGGTCAAGTACGAGCTGGACAAACCCTCCGGCCACCTGCGTCTCGACCGCCCGCAGCGCTTCTCTTCGCTTCCGCCCACCCTCTACGGCTTCGTTCCGCAAACCTTCTGCGGCGACGAAGTCGGCGAGTTGTGCGAGCTGCGCACGGGCGCGACGAAAGGCACGATTCGCGGCGACGGAGACCCGCTCGACATCTGCATTCTCACCGAGAAGACTTTCACGCACGGCGACTTCTTCGTCCGCGCACGTCCCGTCGGCGGGCTGCGCATGATTGACGGCAACGAGGCCGACGACAAAATCATCGCCGTCCTCGAATCCGACGTGGCCTTCGGCCACCTCCGAGAGATTAACGAAGTCCCGCAAGGCTTAATCGACCGCCTGCAACACTACTTTCTCACCTACAAGCAACTGCCCTCTGAAGCCCCTCGACGCGTCGAGATAGCCGCCGTCTACGACCGCGCCGAAGCCCTCGAAGTCATCACGCGCTCGCTCCGCGACTACCGCGCCCGCTACGGCGCACCCGAAACGCGCGTCGCACAGCTTCGCCGCCTGCTCACCGAAGAGCCGGTCGGCTGAACGGATGCTCCGATAGCTTTTCTCTCAGCTTCTCTCTCAAGTGAGTGAGGTTCAGGATTCAACGCCGCAGGCCGTAGAGACATCGCAAAGGGTTTCATCCGCCTTCGATGTTCTCTTCGACAAGGCAGCGCGGGCAGACGAGCGTGCGGCGCGAGGCGTCGCGCCAGCGCGCGAGGGCTGGTGTTGAGAGCGACGCTTCCCCGCGCTCCTCGGCTTCGCCTTCGCTGAAGAAACGCCCGCGCCCGCGCCCGCCCTCGACGCCGCCACCGCGCGCCCCTTCCGCATCACAACGCCTGCACGTCCACCCGTACCCGGCGTTCACAAAATGTTCAAGCTCGACCACTGGAAAGACAAAGAGGTCAGAGGTTAGAGGTCAGTAAAAACTAAAGCTTCAGACTAGGCTTCGCCGTGTCTTGCTTTTGTCTTTCACTGACCTCCGACCTGTGACCTCTGCTTTTAGAATCGTCGATTGCCCTGTCTGGTCTGCGGCTGCGGGAGCAGTCGGACTGAGACGGTTTGGCGTCGTCCGTTGCGGACGATTTCGACCTGGACGGTATCGTTTATCTGGTGCTTATCGAGGATGCGGAAGAGGTCGTTGCGGTCGGAGACACGCTCGCCGTCGATGGCGACGATGATGTCGCCGAGGACGACATCGCCGTCGGCGGTCTGCTGCAAGCCGCGCAGTCCGGCGGCAGCCGCCGCGCCCCCCGGGATGACCTGAAGCACGCCGACGCCCTCTTCGACCGGCAATTCAACCTGCGTGCGAACTTCCTTGACGTTATAAGTGCCGATGCCGAGCTTCGGACGAAGCACCACTCCGTTTTTGATGAGTTGCGGCACGACGCGCTTGGCGATGTTTACGGGGACGGCGAAGCCGACGCCGACCGAGCCGCCTGCGGGCGAGAGAATCTGCGAGTTAATGCCAATCATGCGTCCCTGCGAATCGAGCAGGGGGCCGCCGGAGTTGCCGGGGTTGATGGAGGCGTCGGTCTGAATCGCGCCTTCAATCTGGCGTCCGTTGCGCGCCTGAATCGGGCGTTGGAGGCCACTGATGACGCCTGTCGTGAGCGTGCGGTCGAGGCCGAAGGGGTTGCCGATGGCGAGCACCTTCTGGCCGACGACGAGGCGGTCGGAATCGGCGAACGGGACTACGTGCAGAAGTTCGCGCGGCGCACCCTCGACCTTAATGACCGCCAAGTCGGTGTCCGGGTCGCGCCCGACCTCTCTGGCCGGATAGTTCTTATCGCCGCCGAAGTTGACGCTCAAACGCTGCGCGCCCTCGATAACGTGGAAGTTGGTCAGGATGTGCCCCTCCTTGTCGATAACGGAGCCCGAGCCCGTGCCGGAGCGCTCGCCGTAGTCGAAGAAGTCGCGGCTCATCGAAGTCGAAGTGATGAAGACGACGCCGGGCGAGACCGTCTTGTAGACTTCGATGTTATTGCGCTCGTCAGTCGCAACCGAAGGGTCTGTGATGCCTGCGGGCGCTTCCTCGGTGAAGGCCGCGCCGGAGGGCTGGATGCTGCCGCCGAAGCGGTCGAGGCAGGCGACCGTCCCGGCGGCGAAGATGGCCGAAAGCATCGCAATCGTCAGAATTTGTCGAACGGAGAGCTTATACATGGCTTTTTCCCTGTAATTTTTCAAATTCCCAAACCTTTCCCCGGAAAACTTAGCTGTCTAGCTAAGATGCGCGCCGCCGTGCTCGCGTTTGCGGCGACGACGTGAAGCCGAAGAGCCGCGTTTAAAGCAGGCCAACCGATGGTTCGTGTACAGAAGAGTTTCCCAGGAGAGACACTTCTAATTACGAACGAGCGCCCCGCGTGGTTTGTAAAAATGCGGTTTGTGATTGACGGAATTTTCGCCGGAAGAATCCTTCGCGGGCGCAGGGGACGTTTCAGGAGAGAAGCGCGAGCAGGTGATTCGGGAGCGAGGCGACGTAGAGGATGGCCGTCTCGGGCGCGCTATAACCGAGCGCGGAGAGGCCGGTCGCGGCGTGGACGAGCATGAGCGCGAGGTAGAGTCCGAGCACGAGGCGCAGTCCGCGACGCGCGAGCTGAAGGTGCGACCAGCGATAGAGCACGTAGGCGACGAGCGCGCCGACCGCGAGCTTGGTGAGAAGGAAAGGCGCATCGCCCACGTCGAGCAGGTAGGCCATCAGGCCGTTGCCCTCGGTCGCCCAGCCGTTACGCACCCAGATGAGGGTCAGTTGCGCGTCAATCCAGTTCAGACCAAACAGCAGAAGGCATTTCGCGTAGGCGCTCATTTGTCTGACAACCCAACCCTTTCGCGGCCAACTTTGTTAAAACGCTCCCTTCAAAAACCGAACCCCCAGCTTGCTTAAGGCTGGGGGTCTCGATTCTTCACCAAAAGAGGAGCAAAAAACAGAACTAACTCACTTGTAGTCGGTAGAAACTCTCAATGCGCGCCCTCTTCCAAGAAGGGGGTTGGGGGTCGGGAGTTAGGGGTTGGGGAAAACCAAAAACCGCTCGGCTCTTTCCTCTCCAACCTCATTTTGCAGGCTTTAGCTTCCCTGCTTTTCCCTTCCCGTTTTTCTTCCGCTTCCCCGCTTTTTCTTCCCCATCCCCCAGCCCCTAACCCCTATCCCCCGTCTTCACAGCGCCATCATCTCGCGGACGTATTTGGCGGGAGGAGAGCCGAAGGAGAGCATCTGGTCGTGCAGACGCCGGAGGTCGAGCGCGCCTTTCGATTTGGCTTCGGCGGCGCGCCGGATGTCCGTGACTTCGACGCTGCCGACGTAGTAGGTCGAAAGCTGCGTGGAGGAAAGCTGCGCGCGACGCCACTTGCCCGCGGCCTCGCCCTCTTCCTGAAAGCCTTCGTTCATCATAAAGTCGATGGCCTCTCGTTCGGTCATCCCGGCAGTGTGAATCTTCTGGTCGATGATGGCGTTGACGATGACTCTCAGGCGCATCTTCAACTGCTGCATGCGAACTTCCGCGCCGCCGTAGCCGTGCTCGGCCATGAGGCGTTCGGCGTAGACCGCCCAGCCCTCGACGAACGTGCCGCTCTGGAAGATGGCGCGGACTTTGGTCGGCGCTTTGAAGCGGTTCGAGTGTGCGAGTTGCAGATAGTGGCCGGGCATCGCTTCGTGGATGGTTAGGTTCTCGACCATGTAGTTGTTGTACTCGCGGAAGAAGGAGGCGACGCGCTCGGGCGTCCAATCCTTCGGCGTCGGCGAGATGGCGTAGAAGGTCTCGTTCTTGCGCTCTAAGGGCCCCGCCGCGTCGCAGTAAGCGACGGCCACGCCGCGCGCATACTCCGGCATGACGATGACTTTGACCGGCTCAGACGGCACGGTGACGAGATTCTTTGAGCGAACGAAGTCGGTCGTCTCTTTGAGGTCTTCGGTGGCTAAGGCGACGATGGTCTCGTTCGTCGGGCGATTCTCCGCGAGTTTCGAGAGCACCGCTTTGATGACCTGCTTCTTATCCGAGAGTCGCGCCTCTGACTGCTCTGCGGGGAAGAACTTTTTATAGAGCGGCAGCGCCACTTCGTACATCTCGTTCTGCGTGGCGCGCAGGTCGGCTTCGGCGCGCTGGAGGATGGTCTCTTTGGGCAGGTCTGTGTCGAGCGCGTAGCGGAGCTTGCGTCGGAACTTCTCGTCGCCCAGACGGAAGTCGGCGGTCGAGCGCGGCAGCAGTACTTCCTTCATCCACTTGCCGTAATCTTCGAGCGCGGCGACGGCTGCGGCCTGCGCCGGAGCAAGCTCGGCTCGCGTCTCGGGCGCTTGCTGGATGAAGGTCTGCAACTCGTCGCGGATGAGGCTGATGGTTCCCTGATTCTGCGCGATGGCCGTCTCGGTGTAGACGCGCGGCGGATTCTTGAGCGTGGCTTTGGCCTGCGAGACGACTCGCGGAATTTCCATGAGCCGCCCCCTCACGCTCGACAGGCGTTCCCGAAGCGGCGCGAAATCACGCGCGACGAGAGAGTAGATAGAGTTGCCGACGTTGTAGTTCAGAGGATTCCACTCGTACTCGCGCAGCGTGTCGAGCGCGAAGAGGTTCGCTTCAAGCTGCGTCCGCATGATTCGGTAATCGACGCTGTTGACCTTGCTCAGGCCGGAGACCGGGACGGCGTCGAGCGACTTGAGAAAAGTTTGGTTGAGCGTGCGCGCCTGCTCGACGCCTTTGAGACTGTAGTCGCCGAGGCGTCGGTCGTAGCGATGGTCGCCGAGCTGTGTGGCCGCCTCCGGGTTCATCTCCAGATATTGCTCGATGTAGCTGTTCGCCAGTTCTTCAAAACGGCGGTCGGCCGACTGGCTCGCGCGTTTCGAGTAGACGCTCACGCCTGGAACGGCGAGCGCGACGAGTGAGACAAATGTCAGAGCCTTCAGTATGTTCATAGAATCTTTTTTCTCGATTGAAGGAGAGCGCATTTCTCTCGTTTGCGCCCTCGAATAAAATCCGTCGCTTCTCGAAACGGGATGCGCCGCGAAGCGCACGCGCAGGAGAGCTTAACGCTTCAAGAGGCGGCGGCTTCTTCGTTGTTGGGGAGAAAGCGCAGGGCGGGAGATTCCTGTAGGACGCGCGTGTTGGGCGGAACGCTGTGCGTCAGCCAGACGTTTCCGCCGACGACGCTGCCGCGCCCGATGACCGTTTCGCCGCCGAGGATGGTCGCGCCCGCGTAGATAATCACGTCGTCCTCGATGGTCGGGTGTCGCTTGGTATGGCGGACGAGCTGGCCTTCGGCGTCCTTGTCGAAAGAGAAAGCGCCGAGCGTCACGCCCTGATAGAGCTTGACGTTGTTGCCGATGACGGCCGTGCCGCCGATAACTATTCCCGTGCCGTGATCCATGAAGAAGCTTGAGCCTATCTGCGTGCCCGGATGGATGTCGATACCGGTGCGCTGATGCGCGTGCTCGGTCATAATGCGCGGGATGAGCGGCACGCGAAGCTTATAAAACTCGTGCGCGACGCGGTAGACCATGACGGCGTAGATGCCCGGATAGCTGAAAATGATTTCGTCTATGCAGGTGGCCGCCGGGTCGCCCTCGTAGGCGGCGCGCACGTCCGTCGCTAAGGTGACGCGCAGGTCTGGAAGCTTTGAGAGAAACCGGGCGGCGCACTCGGCGGCTTCGCGCTCGGGCGCGTGGCAGGCCGTGTCGAGCCGCTCGCTGTGATTGATGGCGCGCTTAATCTGCTCGGTCAGCGTTTCGTAGAGCCAGGCCATGCGCGCTTCGACGTGCTGGCCGATGCTCGCGCCCGTTAACCCTTGCGTGCCGATGTAGCCCGGAAAAAGCAGCTCGTGAATCGTCACGAGGACGCGGATGATTTCGGCGTGCGACGGCAGAGGCCGCCGGTCGAGATGATGAATCTTCACGCCGTCCGCACTGTAAGACTCGACGAGCGAGCGCGTCGCCTGCTCCAGCTTTTCGTTCATTGGGATTAGCTATCAGCAATCAGCTTTCAGCAATCAGCAAAACCGATTTTGGCTGACTGCTGAAAGCTGATTGCTGATAGCTCCTATTCAATCTCGATAGCGCGTTCTTTGGCGATGCCGCGCGCTTTCATAATGATGTCGTCGTCGGGCGGCTCTGCGCCCTGCATCCAGGCCGCGACCTCTTCGACGGGGCGACCGAGCGCGACGGCGAATTTCTCGTCGTCGGCTTCAAAACCCTGATCGCGCAGTCGCTTCAGGAGCGCCAGGCCCCCGGTCTCGTCCAGCCCCCGGTCGTCGAGCGCCTCTTCGTTTGCCCCGCGCGCCTCGTCCATGTTCGTGTTGTCCATTAAGCTGCTCCCTCCGTTTGCGGTTCGTCGCCTGTAGTGGCCTGATAACCCAAATCCTGAATCTTCTTGATGAGCGTCGTCTGCTGCACGGTGTTGTCGTCGAACTCGACGACCGCCGTCTTGCCGCTGAAAGTCACGTCGGCTCTCTGGACGCCCGCCGTCTCTTCTAGAGTCTCCTTGATGTTCTCGGCGCACGAATCGCAGTGCATCCCCTTGATGTGAAACTCCGCCTTCATTTTCCCTCCCCCTCGAACGCCAGTCGGGCGAGCGCCCGGCCGCGCATTCACTTCAGAGACAGACGCGCGCCGACGCCGCACTCTTTAGCCGTCCAAAAATTTAGTTCTCGTCTTGCATCCGGTGCGTCGTATTATACAGCACCGGACGAGACAAAAGGAAAAGCGAGACGAAGAGAAGCACGACGAGGAGCGGCGAGATGCGGAGACGCGCTCCGTCGCATGATTCGACGCAGCGCGTCTATTCTGATGAGCGACGAGATGAGCAAGGGGCTAAAGTCAGAGACCATCGCGGCGGCTATCAATGAGGGCGCGCGCGTGCTCGGCGAGGGCGGAGTGGCCGAGGCGCGGCGCGAGGCCGCGTCGCTTCTCATGCACGTCATCCGGCGCGACCGCGCCTTTTTGATTACGCACGCCGATGAAAGCCTCGCTCTTACAGACCTCGCGGAGTTTGGGCGCGCGGTCGCGCGGCGCGCGGCGGGCGAGCCTTTGCAATACATCAAGGGACGACAGGAGTTCTACGGTCTCGACTTCGAGGTGACGCCCGACGTGCTCATCCCTCGACCGGAGACCGAGCTTCTCATCGAAGCTGCGCTCGAACTTCTCAGAGAGACGAGCGCGCCTTTCATCTGCGATGTCGGCACGGGCTCGGGCTGCATCGCCGTCGCGCTCCTCTACGAACGCGCGGACGCGCGCGCCCTCGCCCTCGACATCTCGACGGCTGCGCTCCGAGTGGCCGAGCGCAACGCAGAGCACAACGGCGTCGCCGCGCGTCTCGACCTCCTTGAGTCCGACTGCCTCGACGCGCTCAATCGAAGCGACGCTGACGCGCGTTTTCAAATCATCGTCTCAAATCCGCCCTACGTCGCCGAGCGCGACCTCGAAGGACTACAGAGAGAAGTGCGCGACCACGAGCCGCGCGTCGCTCTCACGCCCGGCGGCGACGGCCTCCGTGTGATTCGACGCCTTCTCGCAGACTCCCCTCGCTTCCTCGACGCCAGAGGCCATCTTCTCTTTGAAATCGGCTTCAACCAACACGAAGCCGTCCACGCCCTCATCGACCCGCACGTCTGGACGCTCATCGACATCCACCGAGACCTGCAAGGCATCCCGCGCACGGTGGCGCTAAGGAAAAGGTAAAAAGGAAAAGGGCAAAAGGAAACGGCGATGGCGTCGGCGAGTGCTCTGAAGAGGCGGCTTCTCTGTAGGCTGACACGTGTCGCTCATTCGCGTCGCTTATTCCGGTTGCCAGTTACTCAGAAAAGTGCTTATTATCTTCTGCCTTTTACCTTTGCCTTTTACCTTTTGACCTTTTCCTTCCCGTCAGGGCTTATGGATAAATTTCGCATCAAGGGCGGGCGGGCAATCTCCGGGCGCGTGCAGATTAGCGGCGCGAAGAATTCGGCTCTGCCGTGTCTGGCCGCCGCGCTCCTGACGCCCGAGACCCTCATCCTTCACAACGCGCCTTACGTGCGCGACATCATCACGCAGCGCCGTCTGCTCGAAGACCTCGGCGCAACCGTCCTCACGCCGGAATTGCGTACCTACAAAATCAACGCCTCGCACATCGAGCTTTTCGAAGCGCCTTACGAGTTGGTGAAGACGATGCGCGCTTCGGTGCTCGTCTTAGGGCCGCTGCTGGCGCGTTTCGGCAAGGCGAAGGTTTCGCTGCCGGGCGGCTGCGCCATCGGCACGCGCCCGATTGACCTGCACCTCGAAGGCTTGAAGATGCTCGGCGCGGAAGTGGCGCTCGAAGCCGGAGACGTGGTGGCGCGCACGCCGAAGCGCGGGCGCTTGCAGGGCGGCGAGGTCGAGTTCAACAAGGTAACGGTGACGGGCACGGAGAACCTGATGATGGCCGCCACGCTCGCCGAAGGTCGGACGGTGCTCCGCAACGCGGCGCGCGAGCCGGAGATAAACGACCTCGCGGAGCTGCTCAACCGCATGGGCGGACGCGTGCGCGGCGCGGGCACGCCGACGATTACGATTGATGGCGTCGAGTCGCTCGGCGGCGCAGAGCACACGATTATTCCCGACCGCATCGAGACCGGCACGTTTCTCGTCGCCGCCGCCATCACGCACGGCGAGCTGGAAGTTAAGGGCTGTCGTCCTGAGCATTCGGCGGCTGTGATAGCGAAGCTCAGAGAGGCCGGAGTCGAGATTGAAGAGGTCAACCAGAGCACTCTGCACGCCCGCTGTTCGAGCGCGGGCTTGCGCGGGTGCGACGTGAAGACCGAGCCGCACCCGCGTTTCCCGACCGACATGCAGGCTCAATACATGGCTCTGATGACGCAGGCCGACGGGCGCTCGCGCATCGTCGAGAGCATCTTCGAGAACCGCTTCATGCACGCCTCCGAGATGCAGCGCATGGGCGCTGAAATAAGCATCGAAGGCAACACGGCGATTGTCGAAGGCGCACAGCAACTCACAGGCGCGCGCGTGCAGGCGTCCGACCTGCGAGCCTCCGCCAGCCTCGTCCTCGCCGGTCTCGCCGCGCGCGGCGAAACTATCATCGACCGCGTCTATCACATCGACCGGGGCTACGAAAAAATCGAAGACAAGCTGCGCCAGCTCGGAGCCGACATCGAACGCATACGCGGCTCAGTCACCGCGCCCCTCCCTTCCCTCGAATCACTCGAAGCGAACACGCCGGTCGTAAATCGTGAGTAGAAAGACAGGGTAAATAGTGAATGGTGAATGGTGAATGGATAGAACTGATGAATGGTGAAAGACTGGCTCTTTCTATTTACCATTTACCGTTCACCATTTACCCGCTTTTATCTATTCACGATTTACGATTCACGATTTACGGTTTTCCTGAAGTTCGCCGTGTAGCTCCAGCGCGCGCCGTGGCGTTCGTAAAACTCGAAGCCCTGAGTTTCGACGAGCGATTTGACTTTGGCGAAGGGTGAGAAATCGGGGTCGGGCAGATGCTCGCTGATGGAGAGAAGGCCGCCGGGCTTCAGAACGCGCCGGGCTTCGTCGAAGAAGGCTTTCTGATTCCCCACTTCACCCAGCACGGCGACGAGAAAAAGCACGTCGAAGGAGTCTTCCCTGAACGGCAGGCGAGAAGCGTCGGCGAGCGTGTAGCCGACGTTTGATAACCCTTCGGCTTCGAGTTTTCGCCGCGCCTTCTTCAGCATCTCGGGCTGCAAGTCTAAAAGCTCCAGATGTCCTGCCGAGACCCTCTGCGCGACTGCCGCGCTGTAGAAGCCCGAGCCAGCGCCGACTTCAAGCACACGACTCCTGTTTGTGAGACCGAGACGAGCGACCAGTTTTTCGGGCGAGAGGACAAGGTTTCGCCACGGAAGTTCGAGGAAGAGCGATATTTCGTGCGGAAATATCCCGCGCCCGAGGCCGTCTCTCAAGCTGCTTGCCCAGCGAATCGCCTTCATAAATTTCGCGCACTCACCGGACGACCGCCCGACGCCTTATTTTCCGCCTCCGGTCAGGATGTATTCGACGACGTAGCGTCGCAGCTTGTCGCGGTTGTCTTTCAGGTAAAGCGGGTAATCCTGCGCGATGCCTTCGTCGGCGTGAGCCAGCAGGATATACGCTTCGAGCAATCCTTCGTCGTTCAGCTTTTTCAATTTCGCCAGCGCGGGATTCAGATTCTTAACCTTCTTGTCGGCGAGGGCGAGGGCGACGACGCTTCGCAGGGCGTCGGCCTCTTCGGCCAGACTGTGACGGTATGTTTTCTGCTGCGGGAAGGTTTTGGCGAACTTCTCCTTACGCCAGCTCGTACGAGTCGCGCCGTAAGAAATCCACGCGGACGAGCCGTCGTCTTTGCCGGAGAGCAGGGCGTTTGCGGCGAGGTCGATTTTCGCGTCGCCCTTCTCGTCGAAGGTCACTTTGGTCGGAATCTCTATCTCGGGGTGCGAGAGAGCAGTGTTCGTGGCGCGCGCCCATTGAACCAGCCCGGCGGAGGAGAAACGGTTGTAGGGCTCGCTGATGTAGGCTTCGACGTAGCGGTCGCGCGCCTCTTTGTGTTTGCCTTTTCTCATCAAAGGCGTCGCCGAATAGCGATAGGCCGTCTCCCTGTCGGGATTGATGGCGATGGCCTTTTGATACCAGATTTCGGCCTGCTCGAAGTCGCCTTTTTGCGTGTATACGTCGCCGGAGAAGAGCGCGGCCTCGTAGAGTTTCGGGTCGAGCTGGAGAGCCTTCTGGTAGGTCTTGAGCGCCTCGTCGAGCTTACCCTGCGCGAAAACTGCTTCGGCCTCGTTCATCAATCTGTTGGCCTCCGCGTTCTCGGAAAAGGCTTTGCCCTCCGAGCCGTCCGGCGGCATGCTCTGAATCAGAGCATCGACCACCGGCTCTCTGTTCCCAAGCTCTTTGGATTTGACGAAGGCGCTTCGCGCGCGGACGCGCAGAGCCCTGCGCGCCGCTTCATCCTTCGTGTTGTTGGCCTGCGCGATTAAAGCGAATCCGAAATAAAACTGGGTCTCCGCATCACTGGGCTCGGCGGCGACGAGCTTTTCCAGAACCGGCAAAGCCTCCGTGTACTTCTGCTGCCTGACCAGCTCGCTCGCCTTCTGTTTCAACTCCTGTAGATTCTCTCCGCCCTGCGCGTAGGCATACGGCGTCGGCCAGATGGCCGACAGGCACAACATCAGAAGCAGCGAGCGAGCCGCGATTTTAACAAGGCCGTCTTGAAACATTTTGACTCCTTAAAGGATGTGAAGTCGAAGCATTCGAGCGCCGGGGTTTGTATGTTGACCCACGTCGATTCGGGTAGTCAACATCCCTCTCAAGATTATCGTCTGAAGCTGTGCCTGAATCGAGGCGAGGGCGAGCCTGCCGTTGAGCTTATCTCCGATGTCCATAGACTTCGCATGCGGCAGACCTGGCGCGTTATCCTGCTGCTTTTCCTGCTCCCTTTGTGATGGATGCGAGCTGAGCTAGAATCCACGCCGAACGCAAACAAGCTTGAGGCTCGAATTATGGAAAGAGATAAAAACTGCCTCTTTTGCAGAATCGTGGCGGGAGAGATTCCCGCCAGCCTCGTCTACAAAGACGAGCACGCCGTCGCCTTCAACGACATCAACCCGCAAGCTCCCGTCCACATTCTGGTTATCCCGCGCCAGCACATCGAATCGCTCGGCGCGGCGTCGGAAAAGGACGAGGCGCTGCTCGGGCATCTCCTGCAAGTCGCGGCGCACGTCGCACGCGAGCAGGGGCTCTCCGAGAGCGGTTATCGCACCGTCGCCAACACCGGCACGGGCGCAGGCCAGTCCGTCTTTCACCTGCACTTCCACGTCCTCGGCGGTCGCCCTCTCTCCTGGCCGCCAGGATAAAGCAAATGATGAATGCGGAATGATGAATGATGAATGAAAAGCAAGTTGTCTTTCATTCATCATTCATCATTCCGCATTCATCATTTGCTTTGTTCTTTCTCTTCTTTGAGCAGGGAGGTTTCGTAGCGCACGTTGCCGAAGAGCGTCTCGGCGACGGCTTTGACGAAGCCGAGGATGGCCGGGCCGAGTACGATGCCGGGAATGCCGAAGGTATAGACTCCGGCGACGAGCGCGATGAGCATCCAGTAGAAGTTGAAACGGCGCGTGTGGCTCGAAGCCAGAAGCGGGCGCAGGAAGAGCGAAGAGGCGAAGGTGAGCACGATGCCGATGGAGAGATAGATGACCGCGCTCGTCGGCTCGTTGCGAAAGACGAGCAGGTAGATGCTGACCGGGATGTAGACGAGCCAGACGCCGACGAGCGGGAAGAACCCTATCAAAAACGCCGCCAGCGCGAGCGCCACCGCGAGCGGAACTCTGAAGACGAAGTTGCACGCCAGAATCACCAGCGCCTTGAACGCCTGGTCGATGAGCACCGCCCACAAAGCGCCGCGCAGAGCGCCGCCGACGTTCTCCGTCAGCTTCTCGTAGAGCGGCAGATACTCGCCCGGCACTCTCACCTTGATGTAAGAGGCGAGGCGCACTCTCTGCGTCAGCACGTAGAAGATGGTGAAGAAGAAGATGGC
>DASWNP010000058.1:0-112271 GCA_036399175.1 Pyrinomonadaceae bacterium
GGAAAATTCTCCGCGACTTCTGCGCCTCTCGCTCTCTTTTGTCGAACTACTGCGCTCTCCTTTTTGAATCTCTTTTTCTACAACGGCTCGCGCATGCCGCTCTTCGGTTTCTTCTGCGCGGGCGGCGCGTCGGCGACGGCGTCGAGCTTACCGCTTCCACTGTAGCCGTCGGAGACGTTTGAAGTGAGCGCCTCGAAGGTGAGAAAGAGCTTGCCGTCCTTCTCGTTCAGTTGTCCGGTGAGGCCGACTCCGCCGTTCGGCGCTTCGACGAGCGTGCCGCTTTCGACGAGCGGAATGCGTAGACGGTCGTTGCCTTCGGCGAGGCCGGTGGCGAAGGCTCGCAGCGTGCGCTCTTTGCTCGCGCCCTTGCCCTTCAAATCGAAGCCGAGCGTGATGAGGCGTTCGAGCTTCGAGACGCGCACTGTGCCGTCGAGCTTGAACTGCTCGACCCGCCCGGCGAAGCCGCCGCTCATCACGAAGCCCCCGTCCTTCACCTGATATGGCCGCATCGAACTCTTCCATGCCTCGCCCAATTCGAGACGAAAGCTCGTCTCGCTGCCCAGACTCACGCTCGCACGCTCGTTGACCTGCATGGAGACGATTTTGAAGGGAGCCGTGAGAGCCTGCGTCGTCATCGAGCCTTTCGAGGGAGCGCGTTCCGAGACGCGCAGCGCACCCTCGGGCGTGCGCGTAATATCGACGCTGTAGCCGCCCGTATTACGCATGCCGAGGAAGGCCGCGACGACGGCGTTGGCCTTGAAGAACTCCGCGTTCAACTCCGGCAAGCCGTCGGCCAGCTCGCGCAGCGCCGCGTAAGTCTCCGCGTCGCGGACGACGGCGACGAAAGCCTCCTCCACCTTGCCGTAAGACCCAACGGCGATAACTTTAAGCTCGTCGTTCACGATTCCATCTCCGACGTTTGAAGGCGCGGGAGTCGGCGTCGCCGTCGGCTTCGTCGCGCCCACGTCCCGCTTCTCCTGCACGCCGCCATTCGCATTCTGGTTTCCCTTAGTCCCGCACGCCCCCGCATTCGCGCTCCCGAGCGCGGCCGCCATCAACAACACCGATAGACTCTCTCTCATGCCCAACATCCTAATTCGCCTTCCTTCCCTGAACTTCCCCGTAAAGCTTACACCAAACCGCCGCGACATCTCACTGCGGCACACGTAGAACGCGCGACGCTACTGGAAATTGCGTGGGAAGCTGTCAGCAATCAGCAATCAGCATTCAGCCAAACAGTCGGCAGCAATCAGCTTTCAGCTCTCGACAAGTATTGTCTGGCTGAGCGGCTGATTGCTGAACGCTGACAGCTTTTCAGTACCTCTGCGGCGTGCCGCGCACGCAGCGTACTGTATCACGGGCGATGAGCAGTTCTTCGTCGGTCGGGATGACGTAGGCGGCGAGCCTTGAGTCTTCGGCGTTGATAACGCCTTCGCGCCCGCCGGTGTGCGCGGCGTTGAGGGAGGCGTCCAACTGAAGTCCCATCCAATTGAGGCCGTCGGCAATGCGGGCGCGAATCTCGGGGGAGTTTTCGCCGATGCCGCCGGTGAAGATGAGGGCGTCAGCCCCGCCCATCGCGGCCAGGTATCCGCCTACCTGTTTGCGCGCGCGGTAACAGAAGATTTCGATGGCGAGACGCGCACGCCGGTCGTTGTTTTCGTGCGCCTCGTCGAGCAGCTCGCGCATGTCGTTCGTCAGACCCGAAATGCCGAGCAAGCCCGATTGCTTGTTGAGAAGCGTCTCGACCTCCTGCGCTGAGAGTCCTTCTTTGGCGGCGATAAACTCGACGATTGAAGGGTCGATGTCGCCGGAGCGCGTGCCCATGACTAAACCTTCGAGCGGCGTCAAGCCCATCGACGTGTCGATGGAATTTCCGGCGCGGATGGCAGCCGCCGAGCAGCCGTTGCCGAGATGCAGGGTGATGACGTTGGTCGCTTCACGCGGGATGGCGCGAAGCTGTCGGTAGCGATAGGCGACGTAGCGATGCGACGTGCCGTGAAAGCCGTAGCGTCGAATGCGGTGGCGTCGATAGAGCTGGTAGGGCAGCGCGTAGAGGTATGCGTAATCGGGGAGCGTCTGGTGAAAGGCGGTGTCGAAGACGGCGGCCTGCGGCAGCCCCGTGCCGAAGACCGTGCGCGCCGCCGTGATGCCTTTGATGTTCGCGGGGTTGTGCAGGGGCGCGAGGTCGATGCAGTCCTCTATGCCGCGCAGAACTTCGTCGGTGATTAAGACCGAATGAGTGAAGCGCTCGCCGCCGTGAACGACTCGATGTCCGACGGCGTGAATGTCGGCCACGCTCTGCACCTCTCGGATGCCGGAGGTTTCCGAGCAAGCCCAGCGTATGACTAAATCGACCGCCGCGCGCGTGTCCCTGAGCGGCGCGGTCGTGCGTTCTGCCGCGCGCCCTTCAGCCTGCGTGGTGATGATGGCTTCGCCGCCGATGCGCTCGATGGTGCCGCGCGCCAGACGCTCGTCGCGGTTTTCGGCGATGCGGTCGAGGTCTGTGGCGATGAGTTGAAACTTGACGGAAGAGCTGCCGCAGTTGAGCACGAGTATGTTCATAGAAAGATTCTTGTCTGCCGATAGGTCTTCGGCCGGACGCAGCTCCCGTTTTGAATGATGAAATGAATGCTATCTCAAAATCGTCGGAGAAGTGATGTCGGATCGTCGTGGAAAGCACGCGCGAGTGCGAGCTAGATACTCGCAAGCTTCTCCCTGATTTCACTCAACCGCGCTCGCAGACGCTCTTCGTCTACGGTCGTCACGCGCCCGTCTTTGTAAATTTCTCTTCCGGCGACCAACGTCAGGAGCACGTCGCGGGCGGAGGAAGAAAAGACGAGCGCAGCCGAAGGGTCGTAGACGGGTTGCTGGTGCGCGCCCGCGAGCGAGACGACGACGAGGTCGGCCTGTAAGCCTTCGGCGAGCGCGCCGGTCTGTCCTCGCAGGCCGAGGGCGTTTGCACCTCCGACGGTGGCGACGCGCAGAACGTCTTCGGCGGTCAGCTGTCGTGCGTCTCCCTGTTCGTCGCCGCTTCTTTCTACGCGTCCGACGGCGCGCGCAAGCAGGAGGGCGAAGCGCGCTTCTTCGAGCAGGTCGCAGGCGTTGTTGCTGGCGACCGAATCGCTCCCCAACCCGACGGCGAGATGGTTTGCGACGAAGGAGGCGAACGGCGCGTGGCCGTGTCCGAGCTTGGCGTTCGACTTGGGACAATGCGCGACGCTCGCTCCCGCTTCCTTTATCGTGTGGATGTCGGCGTCGTCAACCGTGACGCAGTGTGCGAGCAGAGGGCGGGCGGCGAGCAGGCCGCGCGCGGCGAGGTATTGAATCGTGGAGACGCCGGGCGCGTGCCACTCGATGCCTCGCCGCGCAAGGTTCTCGGCGAAAGCGCCGCGCCCCTCGCCGACGAAGAGCGACTCGTCGCGCGACTCGGCGGCGTGCATCATCATGGGCAAATCTTCGCCGAGCGCGTAGTCTGTCGCCAGCTCAAGCAGCGCGCCGCTCACCGTGTAGGGCGCGTGCGGCGAGACGCCGACGCGCACGAGCGCCGTCTCCTGCTCGCGCAGGCTCGAAATCTTCTCTCGAAGCTTCTCCAACTGCTCGCGCGCGAGGCGCGCGTCAGGCCCGAAGAGTTCCTGGTAGACGGTCGCGCGCAGGCCGACCTCGCGTAGCGCGGCCACGCTCGACGCCGCTCCGTCGCTCGCGTCGGCGACGCAGGTCACGCCCGCGCGAGCCGCCTCGACTGCGCCCCAGGCCGCCGAGACGCGGATGTCGTCCGGCGTCATCCGCTCAAGCCGCGCCTTCGTCAACTTCTGGAGCCAAGCCTTGAAATCGCACTCTTCCCTTTCGAGAAAGCCGCGCATCACGGTCAGCTCAAGATGCGAATGGCAGTTGACGAGGCCGGGCAGGATAACTGCTTCCTGAAAATCTCGCTCGACGGCTTCGGGAAAACGCGCGGCCAGCTCCGTGCGCCCGCCGACGGCGACAATCCGCGAGCCTCCGACGACGACCGCGCCCGACTCAATCGCGCCGCTCGACATCGGCAGCACCCAACGCGCGCTGTACAGCTTCAAAGTGCTTCCGGCATCAATCGTCTCGTTCATCAATCAACTCGGCCTCTCTGCTTCGTCTCCGTTCAGTTATTAAGCCAGGACGGAAATTAACATGGATGGACAGGATGGACAGAAATGATGAATGCGGAATGCGGAATGATGAATTGAAAACAAAAGCTTTCTGCTTTTCATTCCGCATTCCTCATTCCGCATTCATCATTTGTCTTTATCCTGTCCATCCATGTTTGAATCGCTCTAATCGGCGCGCTCGTTGGTGGTAGCGTGAAGGTCTGTGCCGAGTTCGGGCAGATAGCGGAGGAGGCGTTGATTGCCGTCGAGGGAGGTGACGACGCTGAGGACGATTTCGTGTTCTGCTTCGCCCGCTTCGCGGACGCTGAAGTCGTCGAGGCGAATGTTTTCCGTCTCAAGGTAGTCGAGCAGGCGCGTGAGGACGACGGTCGGCTGGTGCGTCTTGAAGGTGTAGCGATAGAGGCGTCGGAAGCGGAGCATGGCGCGCTCTACGCGGCGCAGCAGGACGAGCACGAAGATAATCAGCACGGTGGCGAGCAGAGCAGCGCCGAACATCCCTTCGCCGATGGCGAGGCCAACGGCCATGCCGAGAAAGATGGTGGCGGCGGTGGTCAAGCCCGTCACCGAGCCGCGCGATTGAAGGATGACGCCCGCGCCGATGAATCCGATGCCGGTGATGGTCTGCGCGGCGAGACGCGCGGGGTCTGTGTAGGGCGCGCCGCCGCTGATGTGGCGCGAGGTAATCATCAGGAGCGTCGCGCCCATGCAGATGAGAACGTTGGTGCGAAGCCCTGCGGGCTTGCGACTCAGCTCGCGCTCGAAGCCGATAGCCCCGCCACAGACCATCGCCGCCAGCAGCTTGACTAAGATAAGGAGATTCGGCGAGTGAATATTGTTCAGGATGTTTTCAAAGTTCACGAGCGAAAATCCTCCGCGCGGGCGCGCTGCTTTTGCAGGTCGGCGCTGCCCGTGCGCCTGAGCAGAAACCAGAGAAAACCGGAGAGCGTGATGACGAGGCCGCCGCCGAGGGCGACGATGCGGATGCCGTAAGTGTCGGCGGCAGCGCCGGAGGCGAACATCGCCCCGACCATCATCAGCGTCATCAAAGTTTCGTAAGAAGCGAAGACGCGACCGGCGTAAGCGTCCTCGGTACGCTTCATCATAATCGTCTGCTGCGCCGTCCACCAGATGGCGAAGTTCACCTCGCGCGCCACGAGCATCGCTGCCGCTCCCCAGAGGTTCGGAATGAAACTGAAGAGCGCGAGCCCCAGCCCGTCGAGAATCATCGAGCGCCCCATGTGTGCGCCGAGCCCCGCGCCCGCCGCCTGATTGATGCGCCTCGCAAGCGGAGCGCCGAGCACGCCGCCAAAGCCCATCGCCACGAACAGCACGGAGATACCGAAGTCAGTCGGGCGTGCGACCCACTCGCTCGCCGTCTGCACGCCGAGCGCCGCGCCGAACAGACTGTAGACCGCGCGACCCGCGCCGCTACCGAGCCCCCAAGCGGCGGCCACGATAAAGATGAGCGACAAAACCCCGTCGCTTCGGACGTAGCGCAACCCCTCCCGAAAGTCAACCGCCGCCCGGCGGAGGATAGACAAAGGGGAAAAGGGGAAAGGGGAAGGGGAAAAGGAAGAAATAGTTGACGCTTCACGTCCTGCCGCTTTCCCATCTCTTTCGATTTGTTCCGCACGCCCTCCTTTGATTTGTTCTTCCCTTCCTTCCTCAATTCGTGCCGACTTGTCTTCCCCTTTCCCCTTTTCCCTTTTCCCTTTTCCCCTCGCTTGCGTTTCCGTGCGGATGCGTCGAATCATTTCGGCGGAGACGAGGAAGGTGAGGGCGTTGAGGATGAAGACGAGGTCGCGTCCGGCGAAGGTGGAGACGAGGCCGCCGAGGGCGGAGCCGACGGCGATGGTGGCGGCGGTGGTCGAGGCCGTCAGAGAGTTGGCGGTCAGAAGCTCGTCCGTATCGCCGACGATGTTTGGAATCGAGGCTCGCTTGGCGGCGTTGAAGAAGGCCGAGACGGAGAAGAGAGCAGCGCCGACGGCGTAGATGACGGAGAGCATCGAGAATCTGTCGGCGACGAAGAAGCCGAGCGCGAGCAGGGCGCGCAGCACATCGGCTGCAATCATCACGCGTCGCCTGTCTGCTCGGTCAACGACGACGCCCGCCATCGGCCCGAAGAGAAAGAGCGGCAGATGCCTCGCAATCGCGTAGAGCGCGATGGCGCGTCCCTCGTGTCCCGCGCCCGCGAGCTGGATGGTCAAGGCCATGACGGCGATGTTGTTGAGCCAGTCGCCAATCTCCGAGACGACCTGACCCGACCAGAGACGACGAAAATCCGCGTTGCCCGCCAGCAGTTGCCGGTAAGTCAACGACGCACCCCGCGAGAAGTGAGCGGTGAGCGGTGAGCGGTGAGCAGTGAAAACAGAAAGGATTGACGACCTTTAGCTTTGATGTCGTGGCGTGCCCGCCGACCATCGTTCGCCGAAGGCCAAACGCTCTTCGCCTTCTGCTTACCGCTTACTGCTTTCTGCTTACTCTCCTTGAGCCTGCGGTAGCGCGCGAGGATGTTTGAGACGTAGATGCGCGTGGAAGGGATGGTGATGCGTGCGATGAACTCTTCGGCGGTGAGGTGCGGCTCGCCCGCGCGTCGCTTGTTCCATTCGGCGGCGCGGCTCGGGCCTGCGTTGTAGGCGGCGACGATGCGCACGATAGAGTCGGGCGTGTCGCGGTAGTCTTTCAGAATCTTTTCCAGATACCAGCAGCCGACCTGTATGTTGCGTTCGGGCTCGCGAAGCGCCGAGGCCGGGTCGCTCTCCATCTGCCGCGCAAGCTCGCGCATCCCCGTCTCAGCCGCCCACTCGCGCCCCACAGTCGGCGTCACCTGCATCAGCCCAATCTCGCCCGCCTCGCCTCGCTTCCAGGGGCTGAAATAGGTCTCCTCGTAGATGATGCTCCAGACCAAATCGGGGTCGAGGCGATAGACTTCGGCCTGACGCGCAATCAGAGGGTCGAAACGATGAATCCAGTACTGATTGAAAAAATAGAGACCCGCAGCGCCGAGAATGATGAGAACGAGGACGGAGAGAATAAGACGCTTGAGCATAAGTTGGGGGTTAGGGGTTGGGGGTTGGGGGATAGGGAAGAAAAGGCTTTTCTGTTTTCCCCAATCCCTATCCCCCAGCCCCCAACCCCTGCCATTCAGTTTCTACGCTTGAGCAGAGTCCAGAGGTCGGCCATCGTGCGAGAGGTGTCGGCTCCTTCGTAGCGCGAGAGCAGGGCGCGCTGGTCGAGGACGTGGCCTTGCAGCCACACTTCGGCGCTCATCGTCGCGCCGACTTCCAGCTTGCCGCGCAGCGTTCGCTGGTTGACGAGCACTTCGAGCTTGAGTCGTTCGAGGTCGAGATAGACCCAGTAAAGCTCGCTGCCGGAGAGAGGATTTCGGAGCGGCTTGAAGGAGACGACGCGCCCGCAGAGACCCCAATCGTTTTCGTGCGCGGCGCGCGAAGGCGCAGAGACTTCGAGCGGCTGCCAACGGAGCGGCGCGGCGGGCACGCACACCCGCGCGCGGTAAGCCAGCCCGCACAGGCTGACGTGCAGCTCCTGCGCGCGGAAGCCCTCGGGGCCGACCTCCGTCAGATTTTGCAGCTCGAAGAGAACCTCCGTGTCAGTGCCGTCGCAGTAGCCGTGAACGATGGCCTCGCCGTCTTCGTCGTACTCGGTGAGCGCCCAGGGGCTGATGCGCTGCGTGTAGCGTGCGCGAAAGCCGGGGCGGCAGTCGGCGTAGAAGATGTCGCCCGTGCCGGATTCGTAGAGCACCGTCCAGACTTCCAACCCCTCGCCCAGCTTCCAGCAGCGACCGTGCAGCACCGCGCCGCGCCGCGAAAGCTGCGTCGCTTCCCCCTGATCGCCGGCTCGCTCCGCAAGATGGTTGAAATCCTGCTCGCTCGGCACTTCCAGCCCGATTGCCTCAAACGTCTCGTCCATAACTAATAGCAATCAGCAATCAGCTTTCAGCTTTCAGCTTTCAGCAAAAGGCAGGCAGTTTTAAGCTGACGGCTGATTGCTGATTGCTGAGAGCTTAAATCATCTCGTTGCCCGCTTTGTTCGTGCGCTGGGCGCAGGTTGAGTCGATTCGGCGTCGGCGCGTGGGGCGCGACTCTTGTAGCCGCGAATGTTGCGTTCGGGGCCGTGCTGCGGTCGCTGGCCTGAGCGCGCCATCTCGGCGAAAAGCTCTACGTCGTAATCCGCTTCACGCGACATCTCTTCACGAATCGCGTGCAGCACTTCCAGAAATCTCGGTTTGCGATACATAACTTGGTGAATAGTAAATCGTGAATCGTAAATCGTAAATAGAGAAAGCCTGTTCTTTCTATTTACGATTTACGATTCACGATTTACTAACTAATTTTTCTCCGTCAATTCGGAAACAAGGAACTCCGGGGTGACTATCATGGGGACGAAGAAACCGGCGGCCGTGTTGAAGAGACGGATGCGCGCCTGCCTGCGGACGTTCGCCAGATGACCGAAGTTCCATGTAACTAGATAGTCTATTTTGTGAAATGAGGCAACCGCTACGTGCATGGCGTCGCCGATGTACTTGCGGTGGAAGATGCCGCGCGAGATGTAGCCCTCGGCGAGAATCGTCGCGTTGTCGGTCAGCTCCACCTGTTCGAGCGGCTCGACGAGTTTGAGGTAGCCCGTTCGATGCGGCTCGGGGATGCGCTCAAGCTCGCGGCGGACAAGCGGCGAGATGACGGCGCGATACTCCGACATTTCGTGCTCCCACCAGCGAATCGTCAGGTCGCGCCGGAAGGGCTCGCCGTTGTCGAGATACGCGCCGACGACAGAGGTCTCCAGATAGATGCTCTGCTTCATGGCTGGCTCGTGACGATGGGAGGCACGCTCGGCCGCATCTCTTCGGCGGGCTGTGCGGCAGCGTAGGGTTCGAGACGCACGACGGCGCGCTGGAAGTCGAAGGTGACGCGGTAGTGGCGCAGGACGTTGCCGCCGACGATGCCGGTCTGCTCGAAGCCGGAAGTCTCGTTGAGCGAGTCCATGTCGAGCACGGCGGCGGAGACTCGCGGGTGCACGCGCGGGCCCACTTGTATGCGCGGCAGCATGAGCACGGGCACGCCGTCGGTCACTCCGGCTGCGCCGTAGACAGTCAGGAGCGTAGTCTGTTTAAGAGGCTCAAGAGCTTCAAGCTCGCGCTCAAGCAGAGCCTTCGAGACGACGGAGATGGTCGCTCCCGTGTCCATGATGAAGTTGAGCGGCTTGGTCACGCCGTCGAGCTGTACCTCTCCGCTCCAGAAGCCGCTCGAAGTGGTGCGAATCGGAACTTCAATCCCGACGGGCTGCGCCAGAGTGGCTTCGACGGCGCGCTCGCGCGCGTCTTCGCGCAGAAGCGTCATCGAGCGTCCGGCGTAATCGACCGTTGCGAGATACTTGGAGATGACGGAGAGGCCGATGTAGCCGTCGATGGGCTCGTGCTTGTTGTAGAACTGGCGGATGTAGACGGGCACGTTCTCGATGCGCGCGTCGGCCATCTGGAGCGAGCGCAGGAAGCCGTAGATAATCTCGAAGCGACCGCCGCCGCCGACCGCACGCGCCATGCCGCCGCGCGCCACAGGCCGCAAGCCCAGCCGCTCGGACGCCTCCAGAGAGATGACGCACATGCCTGCGCCCGTGTCGATGACGAAGCGCAGAGGCTCTTTCGAGTCGTTGATGCGAACCTCGACGATGGGACGGTTGTTCAGAATCTCGAAGGGAATTTTGGCGTTTGATGCGCCGGTAGCACGCAGAAGGCTGCGCTGCGTGCCGAGGTAGCGGAGAAAGTCGATGAGGCCGCGAATGCGTGCGCGACGTTCGGCGTCTGTGCGCGGCGCGATGCGCAGGAAACGCTCGTAGGAATCGGCGGCTTCGGCGTAGCGCTCGAAGCGCGCGGCTACCTGTCCGAGGTTGAAATGATAGTCGGGCTCGTTCTGGTCGATGAAGGCGGCGCGGCGCAAGCCCGAAAGGCTCTGCGCCAGACGGTTCTCGTAGAAATCGACCATCGCGAGGCCGGCAATCGCCATCGCCTCGTCCTCCTTGAAGCTCAGAGCCGTGCGAAACTCTTCGACCGAGAGACGAAAATCTCCCGAGCCCAGGAGCGCCGCGCCGAGCAAGGCGTGTGCGCGCGGCGAAGTGGGCTCGACCGAGATGACGCGCGCCGCCGCGTCGAAAGCTTCCTGATTCTTGCGCTGTTTCAGGAGAGCGTAGCTCAGGCCGAGTCGCGCCTGTAGGTCGCGCGCGTTCTTGGCGAGCATCTCGCGGTAGAGTTTTTCTGCCAGCTCAAACTCGCCTTCGCGCGAGGCTCGCTCGGCGCGCTGTCGCTCCTTATCGCCCGCCGCAAAAGCCGATGCGCCGGGCAGCAGGTCGCCCGCCACGAACGACGCGGCGCAGATGGAGAAGGCGGCCAACGCTGCGACCGCCCGTCGATGCGCTCTTTTCAAGGGGAACTTCATGGGGAACTCCAAAGGGGTTTCGAGAGTTTCGTCCGGCGACGATTGAAAGAAGACTGATGCCCGCCTGTTTCCTGCGCTTCGGCTTACGCGCTTGTGATGTGAATAATTGAGATGCGGAAAGTCGCTTGCAAGTCAAAATAAATCAAAAAATCTCATTCGCGTTCCGGCTCTCTCACTTCAGAATCTCGCCCGTCTTCATCGACCAGAGCACGAGGTCAAGCTCGTCGAAATCTATCTCCAGCTCGTCGGCGAAGCGGCGCAGCTTCTCTTCGGTCGAAAGGTAGCGCGAGCGCGTCGAGGGCGGCTGCGGCGAGTCGAGACGGCCAAGCTCGTGGAGGCTTCGCAGAATGTGCTTGTCGAGGATGGCGTAGCCGCTCAAGCCTATATTGCGCAGGAAGTGGCTCGCCTCTTTGTAGCCGAGTCCTTTGATGCGCCGCTCGCGCGCCAGCCAGTCGCGCCGCTCAAGCGGGTCTCGAAAGCTCGACAGACGCTCGCGCAGGCGCATCCGGCAATCCTCTCTCAAAAACTCGCGCGTCACGACGATGTAGCCCGAGCGCGAATTCGGGTAGCGATGCACGCCGTTTAAGACTCCGGCCAGCTCGGCGTGCGCGCCCGCGTCGAGCAACGGCCTGACGGCCTCAATCGAGCGCAAACCCATCCGCGCCGAAGCGCCCGCTGTGAAGATACAGAAGACCAGCTCTTCCCAAAGCCGCTCGTCCGAGCCCGTCTCCCAGACCTCGCGGAACTCTGCGAGGCGTGCGCGAATCGCTGCGGCGCGTGCGCTGTGAGCCGCGCGTATTTTTTCGATGGTGACGGGTTGACTGTCTCGCCGCAAGGTGGTTCGTCAAAAAACGAGGCTCAATCTGCGCTTCAAATATTATGAACCCATCCTCCGCGTTGTCAAAGAGGAATTAGTAAATCGTGAATCGTGAATCGTAAATAGAGAAGACCTGTGAATCGTGAAGGCTCAACGCTGAATAGGTAAGAGCTGTCTTTCACTATTTACGATTCACGATTCACGATTTACCACTCTTGGAATACCAGTTGCTTTCCGCGTTTATGGCGCGTATAAGGTGCATACATCTCGTACGCGACAAAAGCGCATCTAAGCTTGCGCCCCACATCTCTTCCTGTGGCTAGCCACGCACGTCCGACGCTCGGACGTGTGTTATGATTCGCCACTTTCAAAAGCTCCGGTCTGAGGGTACGAATGTTGAAGACGAAGATAGCTCAGTTAGTCGTCACGTTCTTTCTGCTGGTGTCGCTCGCTTCGGTTGTGAGCGCGCAGGAGAATCCGGTCGGCAGGTCAACGCAGATGCCGCCGCAGCCGCAGTCGCCTGTGAGCGTGCCGCCTCTGCCGCCTGTGGGCGACGTGGAACTGGTGAGCGAAGTCCCGCTCGTCAGCGAGGACGCGACGCTCTTTCCCGTCGAGAAGCCGCTCTTTCTCAGGCAGGGCGTGCTCGTCGAGACGCTCGACGGCAAAATCCTGTTGGAGCAGGGAGCAGACCAGGGTTTCAATCCGGCGTCGGCCATCAAGCTTGGGACGGCGCTCGTCGCGCTGCGCACGTTCGGGCCTGAGCATCGCTTTGCGACTGCCGTCTGGACGACGGGCACGTTCGACGCGACGACTTCGACCGTCAACGGCGACCTCATCATCTCAGGACGCGACCCTTCCTTTCACGACGAGCACGCAATCCTTCTGGCGCGCGAGCTGAACCGATTGGGGATTCGCGTCGTCAGTGGCGACCTCATCGTCGCCCCGCGCTTCACGATGAACTTCAGCGCCTCGGCGCAACGCTCGGGCGAGCGTCTCTACGACACGCTTGACTCGACGCGCCGCCCCGCCTCGGCCACGCGCGCCTGGTACGAGAGCCGCATCGCGACGCGCGATACGGCTAACCTTTCGACGCCGCCGAGCGTCGCCGTGATGGGCGCGGTCTACGTTAATTCCGTTCCGGTGGGTGCGAAGATGGTCGTCACACACAGGTCGAGCCCGCTCGTCGATATTCTGAAGGTGCTGCTCTGCTACTCTAACAACTTCATGGCCGAACGGCTCGGCGACATGCTCGGCAGCTCCGAGGGCTTGCGCCGTTTCTTCGTCAACGAGCTTAAAATTCCCGACTACGAAGTGAGGTTGGCTTCGACGAGCGGCCTCGGCGTCAATCGCCTGACGCCGCGCGGGATGTTGAAGGTTTATCGCGCGCTGCGCAACGAGCTTTCCAGACACGGGCTCTCGCCCGCAGACATTATGCCCGTCGCAGGCATCGACCCCGGCACGCTTGAGAAACGCTATCGCACTTCGCCCGCACGCGGCAGCATCATCGCCAAGACAGGCACGCTCATTCGCACCGACGGCGGAGCCAGCGCACTCGTCGGGCAGTTCCGCACGCAGAGCGGCGAAACGCTCCTCTTCGTCATCTTCAACCAGCGCGGCAGCGTCTGGCGCTTCCGCGAGGCGCAGGACAGGCTCATCGCCGAACTCCAGTTCGCGCGCGGCGGCCCTGCTCCCTTCTCCTATTCGCCCCACACCCTCGCTATGCGACTCGCCGACACCGAGCTTGACAGGGCCAAGCCAGCTAACGCCGAAGAGTACGAGCCAGACTCAAACTAAATGATGAATGCGGAATGAGGAATGATGAATGAAAGCAAGTTGTCTTTCATTCATCATTCCTCATTCCGCATTCATCATTTCAAAAAGTTCGCGCCCCGACGGCCTGAGAGTCGCCGGGGCGCTTTACGCCCCGCCTGCGCGCAGCGTGCGGCACCGCGCACAGGGGGACGAACCGGGTGGATTGTTTAAAGGGAAGCGCCGCTAAGGTTTCAGCTTTCGGGAAAGCTCCGCACGGCAGCCTTTCGTGGCAGTTTCTCGCGTGGCTCTTCGTCTGAAGCTCGAAGACCGCCTGAGTTCGGTCTCAAGCGCCGAACGAACAGCCCCGCTTCTCCCAACAGCAACTCCCAAGCCAGAACACTTTCCCCGCCCCTGACTCTCACCTAAACCTCTCTCAACGCCAGCACTTGCCGCCTCCCACCAACTCGCCCTGCGCTCACCCCTCCACACTCACGCACCCTCCCCGTGTTTCCGTCGGTAACAAGCCCTATGTAACGAAGGTGAGAAAAGCTACGTGTAGAGCAGTGACAAGTGACAAGTGACGAGCAAGACAAAGAGAAGTGATGAGTGATGCGTAATGAATGATGAGTGAAAGATGAAGAGCTTCTATCTCATCATTCATCACTCATTACTCATCACTGGTTTTGCTTGTCACTCGTCACTTGTCACTCGTCACTGCTTTTGTGTAGTTGGCTTCCTAATCTGTCACGGAAGGTGACGTTGGGGGGTTGGGGTGTGTTCCTGTGGGAAGCGGTTAAGGCGCGTGTTTGGCGGGGTGGAGGGGGATGGCATTGGCTTTGCACAAGCGGGTGCGTGTGAGAACCGGCGTTCGCGCCCGGCTTGGAATTTCGGATTGACTCCCTCGGTGCTTTTGGAGACGTAGATGAAGAAGCGAACCACGAGCTTTGGCATGAGCGCCCGCGCAGGCTCCGGGCGGCAGCAGGGTTTCACCATCATTCAGTTGGCCGTGACGGTGACGGTGGCCGCCATCGTCACCACCTTCGGCGTCATGGGCATCGCCAGAGCGCGCGACCGCATGTATCTCAACAATTCGCTGCAAGAACTGGCGGGTTACCTGGAGAAGGCGCGCGTCGATTCGATTCGCCGTCGCGCCGAGGCCGGCGAGGAAGCGACCTTCACGGTGCTCCCCACCGTCCCCGCCGGCGGGCTCTCTACGACCTACGAAATCAATATGGATTTCAACAGGGACGGAGAAGTCGAAGCCAACGAGGTTCGCACCATCAAGCTGCCGGAGGGCGTCGTCTTCACGCCGGGCACGGGCACGCCCACCATCACCTTCGACTGGCGCGGCCAGACCGGCGGCGACCGCTCGCTCTTTATCTATCACGTCAACCTCTCCGACACGGAGGCAGACCCTCCGAGCATACGCATCTCCGGCCTCGGCGACGTGACGGTCAACAGCACCGTCACCGTGCCCATCATCAACATCCAACCCAACCTGCTCGGCACGCCCACGCCGACGCCCACGCCGACGCCCACGCCGACGCCCACTCCCACAGCGACGCCGACGCCGACGGCTACACCAACTCCCACACCGACGCCGACGCCTTCGCCTACACCCACACCCACGCCCACGCCGACGCCCACGCCGACGCCCACGCCGACGCCGACACCTACTCCTACGCCGACGCCAACACCGACGCCGACGCCTTCTCCGACGCCCACGCCAACGCCTTCGCAGCCAAGCTGTTCGATTGCAGCCACGCCCGCCGACGTGACCGTCAAGCAGTTCTTCGGCTCGGTGGCTCTGGTGAACATCACGCTGCCGGGGATGACCAGCCCGGCGACTGTGACCGCCGTGCCGAGCAGCTCGGCGGAAATCGCGGCGGTAGTCAAAGGAACGCATTCCTCTTCGGGAACGGTTCCAGCCGGAGGCACGCTCGCCTTCCAGATCGTCTCTATCCGAGCCAACGCGGGTTTCACCTATCAGGTCACGTTCAAGTCCCAGTGCGGAGACAAGACCATCTCGGTCAAGGTTGTCCAGTAAAAGGAAAGAGCCATGAAGGAAAGAATGCGAGATGAGCGCGGGTTTACCATCATCGAGGCTGCCCTCGCGCTCGTCGTGATGTCGGTAGTCGGCCTCGGCGCGGCCTCGCTCTTCGTCTACGCCATCAAGTTCAACTCGGGGGCGAACCAGCGCGCCACCTCGATGGCGCTCGCGCAGCAGCGCATGGAGGAGCTGCGCTCGCGCTCCTTCAGCCACGCGAGCCTCAACGCGACGAGCGCAACCGGCGTCTACGATTATCCGCACATCGCCGACCGCCCTTACGCCGTCAAGAAGACCATCACGAATTCCACTTCGACGCTGAAAGTCATCACGCTTGAAGTGGGGCCTGCCGGAGTCGACGGCTGGGAGGAGACGCCCGTCGTGCTCACCAGCCGACGCGCCAGCAGCGCCACCGGAAAGTACGTGAAGTGAAGACGGACGACACGGCGCGAGCGCCGACCAGGAAGAGAGAGGAAGAGCTTATGAGCGTACGACAGAGAAACAGTTCCAGAGAGGCGGGCTTCTCGCTCATCGAGTTGTCGATTGCGATGGCCGTCACGCTCGGCATCCTCGTCGTGGCGACCAACCTGCTCTCGCAATCCTTCGGCGTCCGCTCCAGAGAAGACCGCCAGTCAGACGCGCTCGCCGACGTACAGCGCGCCCTTCACATCATGGCGCGCGAGATAAGCAACAGCGGCTTCAGCATCCCGAGCCCTCTGACCTATACGCCCGCAGGCGGCGGAGCTTCGGCCACCGTACCCTCTAACGGCCTCCTGCTCAGCTACTGCGACGACGAGCAGCTCGCCTTCGTCTCCAATCTGAGCGCTGCTACTGCCTCCGACCAGAACGTCTCCGGCGCGAACGAGGCCGTCTACTATTCGCTCGAAACCGAGCCCGCGACCGGCAACAGCTATCTCGTGCGCGTCGATCTCAACAACAACAACAATACGATGGTGCTCGCTAATCGCATCGACGCCGTCGAGTTCATCTACGTTGACAAAAATCCGACGACCGGCGCGCTCACCGAACTCGCCGCAGGCTCGTCGCCGACGGCCAACACCGTCGGCGTGAAGATTCGCGTCACGGTCGATTTGCCTGCGGTCGGCTCGCCGAAGTCGCCCGGCCACCAGCCCGCCTGGCAGACCGAGCTTGAGACGCAAGTCGTCCTGCGTAACGCCATCATCAGCTCATATTAAAGAACCCCTCTGAAAAGTAACGTGTGAGGTTGATAGGGATGAAGAAGACTTTAAAGCCGAACGTCGCCCCCGAAAGATGCCGCCGCCGAGAGCGCGGCGCGGCGCTCGTCACCGTGCTGCTCACTTCCATGCTGCTGCTCGCGGCGGGCGGCGCGCTGATTATGACGACCTCGATGTCGGCCTCTTCCGCCTACGACTCGACCGGCGAGATGCAGGCTTATTCAGCCGCCGAAGCCGGTTTGCAGGAGGCTTTGAACGTCCTGCGCGGCAACGTCGCGCCCAATCCTCTCTTCACGCCGAACCCCGCGCTCCCCGTCGGCTCCGTCGCCGACGAGAACAAGATGAGCTTCCGTCGCGCCATGATGCGTGACACCTCCAACCTTACGACCGACCCTCTGACCTTCGCCGACGGCACAAGCGTTCCCGTCCGCCTCTCGCGCTGGCTTACCTACAACTACCCGACCGCCGGAACTCCCACGCGCGTCGTGCTCGGCGACCCGGCCACCTACACGCCCATCACCGGCATGGCCTACAGCGTCTCGGTCGAAGACCCCGACAACAGCGCCTCCATCACCTACAGCACCACCGGGCTCTTCACCTACACGGGGACGGGCAGCGCCGTCGTCTCCAACACCTCGACCAGCACTTCCGTCACCTTCCCGACCGCGACGGCGTCCAACCGCATCACCATCACTTACTCGAACCGACCCTCGACGACCATCACCGCCTACCCGACCGTCAACGGCAACCTCGGCAGCTTCACGATTACGAAGGTCGGAACAGGGCTCGTTAATGTTCCGAGCGGCATCAATTTTCGTCTCCGGGTATCGCAGACCGTGCCGCAGAGCGGCTACGTCGATTATTTCGCCACGATGCCCGACACCGGCCTGATTACCAGCGCCGCCAGCACCGCCGAGCTTATCTTCAAATACGAGTCGGGCACGATTTCCGAGACCCGCTATCTGCTGACGCTCGCCGCACTGACGAAATCTCTCACGCTCGTCTATCCGGGCGGCGCAGGCGTCACACCACTTCAGGCATCCATCACCGCCGCCGACCCGCGCCGTCTCATCATTCGCTCTACAGGCTACGGCCCCGGCAACTCGGAGAAACATCTGGCGATGACCGTCAGCCGCTACCGGTTCGAGCTTGAGCCGCCCGCGCCCATCGTCATTCGCGGCGCAGACCCCGTCGGCGGCGCAACTCCCCTGCCCATGACCTTCGACCTCGGAAGCAGTAACGCCAAAAAGTATTCGGGCAAAGACCTCGGCGGCATCGACGCGCCGAAAGCCTCGGTCGCCATCAACCTCTACGACTGGCACGCCGCCTACGAAGGCATCATCAAAGGCTCGACCGTCGCCGAACCCAAGCTGAGCATCCTCGACCTGAATACCATCCCGACCCCCTGGCCTAATCCCGCTCACGCGCAGTTGCAGCCGATTCCCGGCCCCTCGCCCTCGCCCGCCATCCCCGATTCCGCCATCACGCCCGACTTCCTCCGCACGGCTGACGACACCCGCACCTTCCTCATGGAGATGGAAGCCATCGCGCGCGATACGGACGTAACGGCGGCTGCGCCCAACGGGCGCTACTTCACCTCCCTGACCGGCATGGCCGGAGACGACGACCCCTACACGCCGAAGTTCACCTTCGTCGATGGCAACTGCCACCTTGACGGCGGCGCGGGGCTGCTCATCGTCACCGGCAATCTCGACCTCGCCGGCAACGCCGATTTTCAGGGCGTCATCCTCGTGCTCGGCAACGGCTACGTGACTCGCTCCGGCGGCGGTAGCGGCATAATCAAAGGCTCCTGGCTCGTCGCCAGATTCCTACGCAACCCTACCGCCGGGCAGAACAGAAACTTTCTCCAACCCCACTTCGACGTGAGCGGCGGCGGCAACAGCGAGTTCCACTTCGACTCGCGCACTATCAGAGACGCCAACAACCTGATGGGCGGGCGCGTCCTCGGCGTCGTCGAATACTAACCCCGCCCGCCTGCTTTCTGACTCGATGCGGAGACGCTTGCGTGAAAAGAGCAAGCGTCTCCGCGTTTATCTTTTCCCTTATCTCTCGAAGAGCATTTCCGTTCGGCTGAAGCCCGGCGCTCTTCTCCCCTTCAAGCCTCTGCGTCGTCTCTGCGCCGTCTCTGCGGTGAGCTTAAGCTCCTTTCTCGCTCAACCTTGGAGCAAGTTTCGATTGTGTCTACCGATGAAGCTTCAGGCTGTGGGCATGTGATTCGTAATCTGCTCTCAGCCAACTCGCCATCCCGCCAGCCTCGCTAGACAATTCCCGTTCCGATAATTTAATCTCGAACGTTCGCTGCAACAGCCTGTTCGACACCGACTGAGGAATCGGCGGGCACGAGCGACTTCGAGCGAAAGTGGCGGAATTGGCAGACGCGCCAGACTTAGGATCTGGTACCGAAAGGTGTGGGGGTTCGAGTCCCCCCTTTCGCACCAAAAGCTTCGAGCGAAGTTGGAATATCAAACTCTCTAATTGACTAAAGGGAAGGATGCCCGCCCGAAGTGTAGCCCTCGGTTTAGTGGCGACGAGCGGGCTTTTCGATTTTATGAAGACAGAAGTTATCGACCACTCTCCGACGCGTAAAGAATTGAAGATTGAGATTGACGCCGAGACCGTCCGTGCGGCCTACCAGCGCGTCAGCAACCTCTACGCGCGACAGGCCAACGTGCCCGGCTTTCGCAAAGGACACACGCCGACCTCGGTCGTGCAGACGCGCTTCAAGAACGAGATTCGCGGCGAAGTGCTGCGCGAGCTTGTGCCGCAGGCCGTCTCCGACGCCGTCGTGGAGCGCCAGCTCCACGTCGTCGGCGAGCCGGAGATTCATCTCGACAACGATGCCGGGCTCGAAGATTTCGGCAAGCAGCCCGTCTCCATTCACGCGCACGTCGAAGTGCTGCCCGAAGTCGCGCTCGGAGAATATAAGGGGCTCGAAGCGGCGCGGCGCGTGCGTCCCGTGACGGATGAATCGGTCGAGCAGGTTATCAAGGGACTGCTCGAAAATTCGGCCTCGCTTCAGCCCGTCGAAGAGAGGGGCGCTGAGCTGGGCGATACCGTGACGGTCGATGTGCAGGGGCGTTTCATCGACCCGCCCGCCGACGAAGACATCAACGTCGAGGATGTTGACGTGCTGCTCGGAGGCGAGGGCGTCGTCGATGAGTTCACGAACAACCTGCTCGGCGTGCGCCCCGACGACGTGAAGACCTTCACCGTCAAGTACGCTTCCGATTTCTCCTCGAAGGGGCTCGCGGGCAAAGAGATTGAATACACGGCGACCGTCTCGGCGGTGCGCCGCAAAGAGACGCCGGAGATGGACGACGAATGGGCGAAGAGTTTGGGCGAAGAGATAGAGTCGGTCGAACAACTGCGCGAGCGCGTGCGCAAGAATCTGAGCGAGCACGCCGAGTACGAGTCAGGCCAACGCCTGCGCAACGACGTGCTCGCCAGGCTCATCGAGGCGCACCAGTTTGAAGTCCCCGAATCTCTCGTCGAGCAGCAGACGCAGAGACTCCTCGAAGCGGGGGTGCGCGACATGATGCAGCGCGGCTTCGACCCTCGCAGCCAGGAGATGAACTGGGACGCCATGCGCGACATGATTCGCCCGCAGGCCACACACGACCTGCGCGGCTCGTTTCTGCTTGAGCGCATCGCCGACGCCGAGCAGATAGAGGTTTCCGACGAAGAGATAGAGACTGAAATCAATGCTCTCGCCGAGGGCATGAGACAGACGCCGGAACAGGTGCGCGCTGCCTTGACAAAGCAGGGAGGCGAACGTAGCATCGCCGACAGGTTGCGCCATCGCAAGGCGCTTGACATCGTCGTTGACAATGCGACAGTGCGCGACGAAGAGTGGCGCGATGAGGAAGACGCGGAAGCCGCCGAAGCCATCACGCAGGACGAAAGCGCAGAAGGCGAAGAGAGCGCTGGAGCGAGCGCCGTCTCCGACGTAGCGCCCGGCGAGAGCAGCGCGAGCGGCGATGAAGCTGAGACCCGCGAGCGTCCTTTGAGCGCCGGGGAACAGGGTTGAAAACGAAGACGCACGCGCGCGTCGAAATCTGTTAGAATTCGGATTGCCGCCCTTTCGTCGTTCGACCTCGCGGGTCGGGCTTCGGAATTTGAAATTTCAGTCATGGGATTTCAGACGAGAGGGCGGCAATCATCTTTTCCCCAGACCGTTTCGGTCGAACTTAAAGAGTGAAGGAACAAGGGAGCTTGGAGTTTTAATATGGCATTAGTCCCAATGGTGGTCGAGCAAACGTCGCGCGGCGAGCGTGCCTTCGACATTTTCTCGCGCCTTCTGAAAGACAACATCATCTTCATCGGCACGCCCATCGACGACCAGATAGCAAACCTCATCGTCGCGCAGCTTCTCTTCCTCGAAGCCGAAGACCCCGAGAAAGACATCAATCTCTACATCAACAGTCCGGGCGGCTCCATCACCGCCGGGATGGCTATCTACGACACGATGCAGTTTATCCGCCCCGACGTGACGACCATCTGCGTCGGCCAGTGCGCCTCGATGGGCGCGCTCCTTCTGGCGGCGGGCGCGAAGGGCAAACGCTTCGCGCTGCCGAACTCGCGCATCCTGATTCATCAGCCCTCGGGCGGCGCGCAGGGTCAGGCCACAGATATTCGCATCATGGCCGAAGAGATTATCCGTATGCGCGAGCTGACCTCAAACATTCTTGCCAAGCACACGGGTCAGCCTTACGAATCCATCGAGCGCGACGTTGAGCGCGACCGCATCATGTCGGCCATGCAGGCCAAAGAGTATGGCCTGATTGATGAAGTCATCGCACACCGCGAGTGAGCGCGGACGACGGACGATAGACCGCAGACGATAGACTGTGGTCTCTCCGAACTATCGCCCATCGTCTACGGTCTATCGTCAGCTTTAATTCCCCGGAGTCCCCCGAAACGCCTATGGTACGTCGAACCGATGATACTCTGCGCTGCTCGTTCTGCGGTAAATCGCAGAATGAAGTGAAGAAGCTGATTGCAGGCCCGACCGTCTACATCTGCAACGAATGTATCGACATCTGCAACGAAATCATTACGGACGACCAGCAGGCCGAAGCCGTCGCCACGCGCCCACCCCTCCCGAAGCCCGCCGAGATTAAATCCTTCCTCGACGAATACGTCATCGGGCAGGAAGAGACCAAGAAGCGACTGGCCGTCGCCGTCTACCAGCACTACAAGCGCATCGAGCTTGCGCGCCGCCGCTCGGATGTCGAGATACAGAAGTCTAACATCCTGCTCATCGGCCCGACGGGGACAGGCAAGACCCTGCTCGCGCAGACGCTCGCCCGCATGCTCTCGGTTCCCTTCACCATCGTCGATGCCACCACCTTGACGGAAGCGGGCTACGTCGGCGAAGACGTGGAGAACATCATCCTCAAACTGTTGCAGGCGGCCAACGGCGACGTGGAGCGCGCGCAGCAGGGCATCATCTACATCGACGAGGTCGATAAGATTTGCCGCAAGGACGAGAACCCTTCCATCACCCGCGACGTGTCGGGCGAGGGCGTCCAGCAGGCGCTCTTGAAAATTCTCGAAGGCACGGTCGCCAACGTCCCGCCGCAGGGCGGACGCAAGCACCCGCACCAGGAGTTCTTCCCCGTCGATACGACCAACATCCTCTTCATCTGCGGCGGCGCGTTCGTCGGCTTGGAGAAGGTGGTCGAGCGTCGTCTGCGCAACAAGTCTCTCGGGTTTCAGGCCGAGATCAAGCCGAACACAAATCGCTACAGCGAGGCGCTCGCCGCCTCGCAGCCCGAAGACCTCGTCCGTTACGGTTTGATACCTGAGTTCGTCGGTCGCCTCCCTGTGCTCGGCGTCCTGCACGAGCTGGACGAAGCCGCGCTCATCAGAATTTTGACCGAGCCGAAGAACGCGCTCATCAAGCAGTATCAGAAGAAGTTCGACTACGACAACGTCAAGCTGCGCTTCTCGGACGACGCCCTGCGCGCCATCGCCAAGCAGGCCGTCGAGCGAAAGGTCGGCGCGCGCGGACTGATGATGATTATGGAAGAGCTTCTGCTCGACGCCATGTACACCCTGCCCTCGCAGAAGCGCATCAAGGAGTTCGTCATCACGAGCGAGATGGTCGAGCGCCGCCGCGCGCTGCCCGGCGAAGGACTCACCGGCGTTGACGAAGCGGCCTGAGCTTCAAGGCAAAAGTAAAAAGGCAAAAGGCAAAAGTGAAGAGAGGCTTTCTCACTTTTGCCTTTTGCCTTTTTCCCTTTTCCTTTCTGTCTTTGCCTTTGTCATGCGAGGTGTAATAGTCTAAAATCGTAGATGTTTACGGGCAGGGCGAGCGGTCGCAGGGCGGCTCGCCCTTGTCCCTTATGTAGTCCGGCAGCAACAGAGACTCATCAGGTTATGGAAGAATATTCAGATCGCACTCCTACCGACATCGCGCGCTTTCCGATGGTTCCGATTCGTGATGTCGTGATTTTCCCTTTCACCAAAGTCGCGTTCAAAATCGGACGCCCCGGCTCGGTGCGCGCGCTCGAAGAGGCGCTGGCCTCCGACCGCACTATCTTCCTCGCCACGCAGCACGATGCCTCGATTGACGAGCCCGCGCCCGAACAGATTTACGGCGTCGGAACTATCGCGCGCATCCTTCAGGCGCAGCGTCAGGAGAACGGGCAGACGAAAGTGGTCGTCGAAGGACGCGAGCGCGCGACGACGATTCGTGTCGATAACGACAACGGCGCTTTCACGGCGACAGTCCGCCGCGTGCCCGTCGTCTCCGAAACCGGCGCGCGCATCGAGGCGCTCATCCAGCGTCTCGGCCAACTCGTCGAACAGCACCTGCGCCTCGCGCCCGAAGCGCAAACCGACGCGCTTCAACAAGCGATGCGAAATCAAGACCCCTCGCATCTGGCCGACGCTCTGGCCTCTCAGCTCCGCATCTCCGTCGAAGACAAACAGGGCTTGCTCGAAATCTTCTCAACTCACGGTCGTCTCCAACGCCTCGTCGAGCTGATGGAGATAGAGGTCGATAAGCGTCAACTCGACCGCACGATTCAGGCGCGCGTCAAACGCCAGATGGAGAAGGCTCAGCGCGAGTACTACTTGAACGAGCAGATTAAGGCCATTCACAAAGAGCTTGGACGCAAGGACGAGAAGGCCGAGATAGAAGACCTGCGCAAGAAGATTGAAGACGCGGGGATGTCCGAAGAGGCGAAGGAGAAAGCTCTACAGGAGCTTCATCGCCTCGAAGCGATGCCGCCCATGTCCGCCGAAGGCACGGTCTCGCGCACCTACATCGACTGGCTCCTGAGCGTGCCGTGGAAACAGAAGTCGAAAGAGATTAAAGACCTCCAGCGCGCCGAAGATGTTCTCAACGAAGACCACTACAGCCTTGAAAAAATCAAGGAGCGCATCCTCGAACACCTCGCCGTCCGCCAGCTTGTGAAGAATCCGAAGGGCTCGATTCTCTGCTTCGTCGGGCCGCCGGGAGTCGGCAAGACGAGTCTCGGCAAATCCATCGCCCGTGCTACGGGGCGAAAGTTCGTGCGTCTCTCTCTCGGCGGCGTGCGCGACGAGGCCGAGATTCGCGGCCACCGACGCACATACATCGGCGCGCTGCCCGGCCAGATTATCCAAATGATGAAGAAGGCCGGGACGGTCAACCCGCTCATCCTGCTCGACGAAGTGGATAAGCTCGGCGCTGATTTTCGCGGCGACCCGTCGGCGGCGCTCCTCGAAGTCTTAGACCCCGAGCAGAACAATACTTTTCAGGATCACTACCTCGACGTTGAATACGACCTCTCGAAGGTCTTCTTCATCGCTACGGCCAACGTGCTCCACACGATTCCGCCGCCTCTGCAAGACCGTCTGGAAATCCTTCGCCTCTCCGGCTACACCGAGCGCGAGAAACTGGAAATCGCCAAGCGGCATCTCGTGGCGAAGCAGGCCGAAGGCAGCGGACTCAAGGCCGAGCAGGTGGAGTTCACCGAAGAGGGCATCCTCGAAATCATTCGCCACTACACGCGCGAAGCAGGTGTCAGAAACCTTGAGCGCGAGATAGGCTCCTGCTGCCGGAAGGTCGCGCGCAAGCTGGTCGGCGAAAGCTCCGGCCAGGAGTTCAAAGAAATCGTCACCGCCGAGCGCGTGCGGGAGATGCTCGGCCCCATCAAGTTCCGACAGCAGGGCGCGGCAGCCGAGAGCGAAATCGGTCTCGCGGTCGGCCTCGCCTGGACGGAAGTGGGCGGCGAGGTCTTGCAGATAGAAGCGACGCTGACGAACGGGCGCGGCGGCGTGACCTTAACGGGCAAGCTCGGCGAGGTCATGCAGGAATCGGCGCAGGCCGCGCTGACCTGCATCAAGTCGCGCTCCGAACGTCTCGGCATGAGCCTCGACCACATACGCAAGCGCGACCTACACGTCCACATCCCCGAAGGCGCGATTCCGAAGGACGGCCCTTCGGCGGGCGTCACTCTTGCGACAGCGATGGCCTCGGCGCTCGCGCGCGTCCCCATCCGCAAGGACGTGGCGATGACCGGTGAGATAACCCTGCGCGGGCGCGTGCTTCCCGTCGGCGGCGTTAAGGAGAAGATGCTGGCCGCGCATCGCTTCGGCATCCAGACCGTGCTCGTGCCCAAAGATAACGAGAAAGACCTCGTCGAAGTGCCCGAAGAGGTGCGAAACGCGATGACCATTCATCTCGTCGAGACCATCGACGAGGTGCTCGCCATCGCGCTCGAAGACGCCTGCCCGACCGACGCCGGAGCGACCGACGCCGAGGCCAGCCATCCGCCGCTCTGGACGACCGATCCGCCCTCGCAGAGCACCCCGACGATGGCCGATTAAACGTCTCCTTATCTTCGGGCGTCGTCGCTTCACTTTAAAGCGCTTTGAAGCGCTGTGAAGCGACGACGCCCTACAACTTCCAGGCTTCCCGACGAAATTGACAGGCCAACGGCTCGCCTGTAAAGTTCACTCTCTGACAAGACAGTTAGAGACCCCGGCTCGCCCCTGCGGCTTCAAAATCTTTTGAAGCCAACGGCGTTAGACGGTGCGCCCGACCGTTCTCCTTTGCACGCGGATTCTTTCTAACCCCGAACGGCTTACCTGAGCGACCATGATTTTCAGGAAAAAGGACGAAGAGTTGCGCTGCTCCTTCTGCGGCAAACAGCAGTCGGAGGTCAGGAAGCTGATTGCAGGCCCGACCGTCTTCATCTGCGACGAATGTATCGACATCTGCAACCAGATTATCGCCGACGACGCGCAACTCGAAGCCCAGGAGGCGATGCGGCAAACGCCCGGCGCGACCGAGTCGGGCGCCTCTCATAGCATCTCCTTCAACTGCCCGCATTGCGGCCAAACCTCCGAGCAGTTTTTATTCAAACCCGATTCGTCCGGCCACGCGCCCGAAGACACCCGAGGAGAAATCTGATGAGCACTAAATACGAGAGCGCCGAGTTGATTCTCAAGCTCTACGACCTGCGACGCGAAGCGGTCATGCGCCAGGCCAGGCAGTGGTTCGCCGGTTTCAACCCGACGACGACGCAGGACGTAGTCGATGCTCTCACCGGCGAAAACAGCGCCTACTTCCGCATGGTCACAACCTACTGGGACATGGCCGCCGCCCTCGTCAATCAGGGAGCCATCGACGAGGATATGTTCAACGAAGCCAACGGCGAGCACTTCTTCGTTTATGCCAAAATCGAGCCGCTCATCGAAGAGCTTCGACAGATGTTCGGCCCCCAGGTCGTCCCCAACCTCGAAAAGCTCGTCATGCGCTCTCCCGCAGCCAAAGAACGCCTCGCCCACCTGCGCGACATGTCCCGCAAGATGGCCGAGCGCCGGGCAAAAGCAGTGACAGGTGACGAGTGACGAGCAAGAAGAAGAGAAAAGTGATGAGTGATGAGTGAGAAGACAAAAAGCATTTATCTCATCACTCATCACTCATTACTTATCACTTGCTTTAACTCATTACTCGTCACTGTTTTCTTATGAAGATTACGAGCACCGAATTTGTGAAGAGCGCGTTTGCCGAAGTGGATTGGCCGCGCGGGGGGCTGCTGGAGGTGGCGTTCCTCGGGCGGTCGAATGTGGGCAAGTCGAGCTTGATAAATTCGCTGCTGGGCGTGAAGGGTTTGGCGCGCACTTCTTCGACGCCGGGACGCACTCAGTCGCTCAATTTTTTTTTGATAAACCGGCGTTTCCACTTCGTAGACCTTCCCGGCTACGGCTACGCGCGCGTGCCGCGAGACGTGCGCGAGTCGTGGGGAGAAATTGTCACCAGCTACCTTGCCAAGCGCGAGCCGCTTGTGCTATCAATTCACATCGTAGATTCGCGTCACGAACCCACGAAATTGGATTTGCAGCTTCGAGAATGGCTCGCCGCCAACGGAAAGCCGTTCCTCACGGTTGCCACTAAATCCGATAAGCTCTCGCAAAACGAGTTAGCCAAAAATCTCTCGCGCGCGCACAAAACGTTCGCTCAGGCGGCGGGAGATGCCGACGTTGGGCTTGTAGCTTACTCCGCCGTCACAGGGCGCGGGCGCGACCGAATCTGGCGTGCTATCGAAGAGGCCTTAACCGTCTCACAATCCCCCTCTTGAAATCTTTGTCACGAGCGCGAGGCTACTCTGGCGGGCGTTACCGGCATCCAAGCGACGCTGCAATGATTCCCGTTCAATAACTCAGGAGATTTTCCGTAAGGAGGCTTGCAGCCGTTCGAGTCTGACCTGTCCCCTTCAGACTGTGTCAGGACAGACCGGCAGGCAAAGCGCCCTATACGGAACGCCGCACGGGCGTTCACGCCCCGCAAGGCTTCATTCCTGTTTACATCAACCCGGGTGAAATAATTTACCGAACACGAGAGACACGACGCAGGCATCCGCAGATGCCGCGAAAGACTGAAAGATAAATACGCCTGCGCCCCGCCGACAGGAGGCGCGCGGCAAGAGAAGAACAGAAATGTCACAACGCACAACACGAACACGCACTACGACGAGAGAACGAGACAGAGAGGCTGCCAACGGCGTCGGCAATAGCGACGGCGTCAACAGCGCCGCCACGAGCAGCAGAGCGACGACGACGGCGACCGCCGAAGTGGTGATGCCCGACATCGAGCCCGAGACCGAGCTTGATGCCGAGACCGATGGGGTCTCGGCGCGACGCGCGGGCGGCGATGATGTCGCTACCTTCGACCTCAAGACGCTCAAGGATATGTCCATCTCCAATCTGACGCAGATTGCGAAGTCGCTGGACGTGCCGGGCGCAACGGGGATGCGCAAGCAGGAGCTTATCTTCAAAGTCCTCGCCGCGCAGACCGAAAAGAGCGGCCTCATCTTCTCCGAGGGCGTGCTTGAGACGCTGCCCGACGGCTTCGGCTTCCTGCGCGCTCCCGAGTACAACTATCTGCCCGGCCCCGACGACATCTACGTCAGCCCTTCGCAGATACGCAAGTTCGACCTGCGCACGGGCGACACCGTCAGCGGACAGATTCGCCCCCCCAAAGAGGGCGAGCGCTACTTCGCGCTCATCAAGGTCGAGGCCATCAACTTTGAAGCGCCCGGCGAGACGCGCGACAAAGTCTTCTTCGACAACCTGACGCCGCTCTACCCTGACGAGCGCCTGATGATGGAATCGACGCAGGACAACCTCGTCGCGCGCGTCATCGACCTCGTTACGCCCATCGGCAAAGGCCAGCGCGGCCTCATCGTCGCCCCGCCCCGCACGGGTAAGACGATGATGCTTCAAACCATCGCCAACTCCATCACGCAGAACCACCCGGAAGTCTCGCTCATCGTCCTGCTTATCGACGAGCGCCCCGAAGAGGTCACGGACATGCAGCGCTCGGTCAACGGCGAGGTCATCTCCTCGACCTTCGACGAGCCGCCGACGCGCCACGTTCAGGTTGCAGACATGGTCATCGAGAAGGCCAAGCGCCTCGTCGAGCACAAGCGCGACGTGGTTATCCTCCTCGACTCTTTGACGCGCCTTGCGCGCGCGCACAACGCCGTCGTCCCGCCCTCCGGAAAAATCCTCTCCGGCGGTATCGACGCCAACGCTCTCCAGCGTCCCAAGCGCTTCTTCGGCGCGGCGCGCAACATCGAAGAGGGCGGCTCGCTCACCATCATCGCCACCGCGCTCATCGACACCGGCTCGCGCATGGACGACGTTATCTTCGAGGAGTTCAAAGGCACGGGTAACTGCGAAATCCACCTCGACCGCCGCCTCGTCGATAAGCGACTCTTCCCCGCAATCGACATCCAGCGCTCCGGCACGCGCAAAGAAGAATTGCTCATCAGCAAAGAAGACCTCAACCGCATCTGGGTGATGCGACGCGTTCTCAATCCCCTGTCCCCCGTCGAGCAGATGGAAGTCGTCCTCGAACGCCTCGGCAAGACCAAATCCAACGCCGAGTTTCTCGCTTCGATGCAAAGCTAATTCAGACGATAGACGATGGACGATAGACCATAGCCGGAAGGCGCTAATCTATGGTCTATCGTCCATCGTCTATGGTCGAAAGCTTTAGCTTTCTTGACAAAACGGCGGCTGCTTTCGCATAGTATTCCCCTAAAGCTTTAGCTCAATTCTGTCGGTGAAGCGTTCTCCTCTCGGGGAGGCGTGTCGGTGAAAAGGATTTGCGCGTCGCGGTCTTATCGTCCGAGGCTGTACCTTTCGCCAAGACGGGCGGACTCGGCGATGTCGCGGGCGCGCTGCCGAAAGCTTTACGCGAGAGCGGCGCGGGCGACGTGGATGCGATGCTCGTCCACCCGCTCTACGAAGAGACGAAGCGAGAGCTTCTGCGCGAGCAGGTCTTTGATAATCTGGAAGTCGAATGGCTCGGAGGCGTGCGTCGAATCGGCGTCTACTACAGCGAGGCGGCGGGAGCGCCCGCTTTCCTGCTCGACGCGCCCGAGTATTTCGCGCGTCCGGGCATCTACGGCTACCGCGACGACCACGAGCGCTTCGCCTTTTTCTGCCGAGCCGCCATCGCCCTTTTCCGACGGCTCGGCGCTCCGCCCGACATCGTTCACCTGAACGACTGGCCGGGCGGCTTTGGCGCAGTCGAGCTGCTCATGCGTCGTCGCTCAGAGCCGTTCTTTGCGCGCACGCGCACGCTCTTTTCGATTCATAACCTCGCCTATCAGGGCGCGTTCGCGGCGGGCGAGCTGGCGCGGCTCGGCTTCGGCTCGACCGACGAGCAGGGCTACTTTCTTCTGAACAACGCGGCTTCGGCGCTCAAGGCCGGTTTGATGTCGAGCGACGCGCTCTCGACCGTCAGCCGTCGCTACAGCTACGAGATACAGACTCAGGAGCACGGGCACGGTCTCGAATGGCTTCTGCGCAGGCGCAGCGACCGCCTCGTCGGCATCACCAACGGCATCGACTACGACGTTTGGAACCCTGCGACCGACCCGCATCTCGCGGCGCACTTCGACGCGGACAATCTCGAAGGCAAGCGCTACTGCAAGCTCGACCTTCTGCGTCGCTTCGGTTTGCCGGAAGATTTGAGCCGACCCATCATCGCTTCGATTTCGCGCCTGACGCCGCAGAAGGGGCTCGATTTAATCAAAGAGGCGGCGGGCGCGCTGCTCGATGCAGGCGCGTTTTTCATCTCGCTCGGCTCGGGCGCGCGCGAGTACGAAGATTTTTTCCAAAGCTTGCGCAATCACGCGCCCTTTCAGGTCGGCGTCTACCGAGGCTTCAGCGAGCCGCTCGCGCACCAGATAGAGGCGGGCGCGGATATTTTTCTGATGCCGTCGCAGTACGAGCCGTGCGGGCTGAATCAGATGTACTCGATGCGCTATGGAACCGTTCCGGTCGTGCGCGCCACCGGCGGCTTAGACGATACGGTCGAGAATTTCGACCGCGTGCGCGGCACGGGCAACGGCTTCAAGTTCACGCGCTACGATGCCATGTCGATGCTCGGCAGTCTGCACGAAGCTCTCTATTGCTACGCCGAGCCCGACGTGTGGCGCAGGATTCAACTCAACGGCATGCGCGCCGACAATTCATGGCAGAACGCCGCGCGCCGTTATATAGAGCTTTACCGTTTTGTGTTGGGAAACTAGAACGGGGCGCTTGCATCTAAAAGAGGCGAGCAAACCCGCCGTTCTTTTTGATAAGGATATGCGAGCCGGAGCGTCCGGGTCTAACCTCGCAATGCTGAAGGTATAAAAGGAGAGTTTCTATGAGCGATCAAGTCAACGAGGTGAGCGACAGCAGTTTCGAGCGAGAAGTGCTGCAATCGGATAAGCCGGTGCTGGTGGATTTCTGGGCTCCGTGGTGCGCTCCCTGTCGCATGCTGGCGCCCACCGTGCAGGCCGTCGCCGAGAAGTACAACGGCAGCGCCTCCGTAGTTAAACTCAACGTGGACGAGAACCCTTCGGTCTCGCAGCGCTACGGCATCAAGGGCATACCCACCCTGATTCTGTTCAAGGGCGGGAAAGAAGAAGAGCGCGTCGTCGGCGCGACGAGCAAGGAGGCCATCTCCAGGATGATTGACAAGCACGTCTCCGGCGCTGTCAGCGCGTAAAGCTGACTTTGAGTCTCAGGTGAAGAGCGGCGCGTGCGCTCTCTCGATAATTCGACGCGTGCGCGCCGCTCGTGTGTTTGAAGTTTCAGGCTTTCGTTGAACGCTCCCCGGCTCGCCCGTCGTCGCCGCCGCGACGCAAGCAGGCTCGCCTTTCGACCAGTAGATGAAACCGACGAACATCAATCGCGCCAGACGCGGAAAGCGCACGCTCGAAGAACGAGTCGTCGCCGCGAAGCGTTCGCGCACGGTTGAAGACGCGAGGTTTCGCGCCCGTCAGGCGCACGGCAAGCTCCGACGCTTCGTCAGCGCCAACTTCCGCAAGCAGGAGGTCGTCAACTCTCTGGCTCTCAGGCGCGGCGAGTGTAATCGCTGCGGCGCGTGCTGCGAAATTCTCTTCAAGTGTCCCTTCCTGAAAAAGCACGCGGACGGCACGACCACCTGCGGCATCTACGAAGACAGACCCAATCAATGCCGTCTCTTTCCCATCGAGCGGCGCGACCTCGAAGAGGTGCGCGGAACCTGTAGCTTTTACTTCATCGAGAAGCCGGTCAAGCTGGAACGAGCTAGCTAGTTATCAGTTTTCGGTTTTCAGTTTTCAGTTTTTAGCAAGAGACATAATTTCTTTTCTGAACACTGAAAACTCAAAACTGAAAACTGAAAACTGAAAACCATGTCGAAAGTAATCGTCATTATCGGGGCGCAGTGGGGCGACGAAGGCAAGGGTAAGATTGTCGACTTGCTGACGGAGCGCTTCGAGGTGGTGGCGCGCTATCAGGGCGGGCATAACGCCGGGCATTCGGTCTACGTCGGCGACAAGTCTTACGCGCTGCACCTGATCCCATCAGGCATCATTCATCCGGGCAAAACCTGCGTGCTCGGCAACGGCATGGTCATCGACCCGAAGGCTTTCTTCGAGGAGGCCGACCGCCTGCTCGCGCAGGGCCTGGAAGTGACGCCCGAGCGCGTGCTCGTCAGCTCGCGCGCCCACCTGATTCTGCCCTACCATCGCGCGCTCGACCACACCAGCGAAGAACGCCTCGGCAACGAGCGCGTCGGCACGACCTTGCGCGGCATAGGCCCCGCCTACGAAGACAAGGCCGGGCGTCGCGGCATACGCGTCGCCGACGCCATCAACCCTCAAGTCCTGCGCTCGCGCATCGAGCGCAATCTCGAAGACGCCAACCGCATCATCCAGGCTTACGGTGGCGAGCCGCTCGATGTCGATGCTGTCTTCGACGAGACCTCTTTTCTCGTCGAGCGTCTTGCGCCCTTCATCGCCGACACGACTCATTTCCTCAACCGCGCCGCGCGCGACGGTCGCTCGATTCTCCTCGAAGGCGCGCAGGCCACGCTCCTCGACGTAGATCACGGCACTTATCCCTTCGTCACATCTTCGAGCACGACTGCCGGTGGTGCATCCATCGGCACGGGACTCGCTCCGCATCGCATTACGGGCGTGCTCGGCATCGTCCGCACCTATACGACGCGCGTCGGCGAAGGCCCGTTCCCGACCGAGATGGTTGGCGCTGAAGCAGAGATTGAACAGATGATACGCGAGCGGGGGCGCGAGTACGGCGTCTCGACCGGACGCCCGCGACGCTGCGGTTGGTTCGACGCCTTCGCCACGCGCTACGCCGCAGAGATTAACGGCTTCACCTCGGTCGCCCTCACCAAGCTCGACGTGCTCGACGTGCTCGACGAAATCAAGGTCTGCACCGGCTACCGTCTCGACGGGCGCACGCTCGCGTCTCTCCCCGCCGTCTCTCAAGACCTGCGCCGCGTCGAGCCCGTCTACGAAACCCTTCCCGGCTGGAACTCCTCGACCGAAGGTATCACCGAGCTGGACGACCTGCCCTCCGCCGCGCGCGCCTACATAGATTTCATCTCAAGAGAAATCGGCGTTCCCATCGGCCTCGTCTCCACCGGCCCCGAACGCGGCCAGACTATACGTGCGCCCGGCTCCATCCTCGACCAGTGGCTCGCAGAGTAATCCCTTCATCAAACAACGCGCACGCCGCTCTCGCGCCTCGAAGGCTCAACCCTTCGTTTCACTACACGTACGAGTCTTCCCTTAGCTACATGCAACGGCACGCCGCCCTGCGCACTTCGCCGACCGGCATGAAGCCACGACCGTTCCAGCGATAATGCGTCACCTCGTTGTAATCGCACCGCTCGCCGCTTCCGTACGTGCGCTCGACCCGCACCATCCCGTCGTCAATATCCAGGTAGTGATCCAGTTCGCAGCTTACCGCTTCGGCCACCTTGAAGCTTGCCAGCAACACGGGTCGCCCGTCGCGCAACGTATAGACCCTCGCCTCGGCCATGTCCGGCTTTCCAACCAACCCGTAGCGCAGCACGAACGCGGCCTCCTCTCGCCTGTCGCCCGTCAGGTCTCCGTAGTACGGCCCGTCGGCCAGCTCCAGCCCCCATTGAGTATTCGGCGCGACAGTCTCCGCGTAGAAACCGTCTATCAACTTGTAGGATTTGCCGTTCAAAGGGAACGTATAACTCCTGAAATCGACCTGAATAATATTCAGCAGCGCCGCTTCCGTCGGCGCACCCGCGCGCCGCCTGCCGCGTCCCTGGCCGAAGCCGACCGTCGCACACAACCCCGCCGTCAAGACGAAGATAACCAATCGTTTCCACATCCCCTCTGCTCCCCCTCCGTGCTTTTCTACATTTACGTTTCGTCGTCCGATTATACGAATTTTAAGCAGCCACTGTCAGATTTCCCGTCGATTTTGAGCTTCAAATCTCTTATGCTATATTCACCAGACTTCAGCAATTCAGTTTAACCAATCAATTCAAGGTTCGACTGTCCGGCTGAATAATTTACCGAAACCATTTCGGGCCGATAGCTCAGTCGGTAGAGCAACTGGCTTTTAACCAGTGGGTCGTAGGTTCGAGTCCTACTCGGCTCATCAAATAATTCAATAAGTTAAGGTCATCAGGAGGTTCGGAAGTGAAAAGGATTAAAACTTTAGCGTTGGTGCTCACGCTTGGTCTAGCGGGTGCTGTCTACGCGGGCGCTGGTATGCAGACGCCGACCCAGTCGCCGGACGCGAAGAAAGAGCACGCGGGCTGCTGCAAGATGCACGGCGACGGGGAGAAGGCTGCACAGGCTTGCGAGATGAAGAAGGAGGGCGCGGCGGCAAGCTGCTGCGCTCCCGGCGCGGCCTGCTGCGAGGACAAAGGCTCTGATTGCTGTGCGCAGCACAAGAAGGGCGCACACGCCGCGCACGAACGAACGGCAGCAAGCTCTTCGGGCATGAAGCACGACGACGCGGCCGGCTGCTGCGCTTCGTGTGAGCATTGCGCCAGGAAGAAGGAGAAGACCGAGGGCGCGTGGAGCACGGGCGAAGGCGCGACGAAGGTCGTCGCGGCCAACGTCGAGAGCGGCGCTGCGAAAAGCTGCTGCGCGGCAGACGCGGGCAAGTCGGCCTGCCCCTGCTGCCAGCACGCTGAAACCGCCGAAAAGTAAGAAGACTAACCGGCTGACATACAAAAGCTCCGGGCGCTGATTATCGAATTAGAATCAGCGCCCGGAGCTTTTGCCGCCTGTCAGCTTGGCTTTGAAGCTCTCCCGACGAGCGGATGAAACGAGCATGATGAAAGGCTCGCTCATCCGCTCGTCCTTCGTCTGCTTATCTTCGGACATCTCGTCGCCCGCAGCGTCGAGCGCGAGGCGCAGGTCTCACCCTCGTCGCCGCGAGGCACTTGAGCGCGCGGCGCACGAGCGTTTCAAAAAGTTTCCTGAGTAGGTCGAGAGTGCGTGCGAGGCATCGAGCAGCCTTATTTTGGGAGAGGCTGTTTGAAGACGCGCCTGGGTTTCGCGTCCCTAGTGCATTCTGAAGGGGCCGCCGCGCGGCTCGGGCTCCAGGTCGGGGCGTGTCGAGTCCTGTACGACTTCGTGCACTTCGAGGACGTTTGCGCCGGAGAAAGCTTCTTTCGGCAGCGAGCCCGATTGAGCGTGACCTTTGACGAAAGCGTCGGAGCGCACCCAGTTGAGAAAATCCTGTCGGCTGTTCCAGAGGGTGAAGACGACGTAAGGGTCGCCTTCGTTCGCCGGGCGCAGCACCATGTTGGAGATGAAGCCCGGCATCCTGTCCACCAGCCCGGCGCGCTCACGAAACCTCTGCTCAAAGGCGTCGGCATACTCCGGTTTGACGTAGATGCGATTGGCGACTGTTATCATTCGGGGGTTCTTCCTTTATCTCAAAGTATCAAGATGAAAGCAGCCGCGACGCTCCGGCATAGAGCGCGACACGAGGCTGTTCAAACTTACAGGATGAAGAGTTGATTTGACCAGAGCGCAGCAGTGGGCAAGAGGAACGCGAAAGAGTAACGGGAGCGGAAGACAAATGTCTCCTGCTCCCGTTAGACTTTTCAAAGCGACGAATGTTCGTCGGCTTTAGTAGCCGTTGTAGCCAGCCCTGTAGCCGTTCTCGAAGCCCTGCCGGAAGTAGCGCTGGTAGAGCGAACGGTCGCCGAGACGTGAACTGTAGTCTTCGGTAGCCTTCTGGTAGTCGCCCTCGTCGCGGAAGTCGTAACGGTCGCCGCGACTACGGTCTTTGCGGCCTTCCTCGATGCCGTTATTGTAGCCCGCGTTCAGAGCCGTCTGGCGAAGCTCGTAGGAGCCGCCGTAGTTACCATAGTTGCCGTAGCCGTCGTTGCGGTTATACCCATCGTTGCGGTTATAGCCGTCGTTGCCGTAGTAACCCTGGTCGCGTGCCTGACGACGCTGCTCGCGCCTGTACTCGCGCTCGCGTCGGCGCTGCTCGCGCTCCTGCCGACGCTGCTCGCGCTCGTAGGCGCGGTCGTTTCGATACTGTGCCTGAGTGTTGACGCTCGTCGCCACGCCGACGACGAACAAGACGGAGAGAGCCAGAAAGAAACTCGCAAATTTGCTCTTTAGATAACTCGAATCCATGTTAGATCCTCCTGCTGATAAAGGTGGGCAACCCTTATGCCACTTGCGCCGAGTGAGGAAAACGCCCGGTTTTAGGAGCTATCCGCGCTCCTGTGAGTATTCGCCGTGCCCTAAATCGTGCTGGTTTTGGTTACATCTGCATTTTATCGTGCGTTAAAATGATGCGGAGCTGACCGTCGCCGTGAGACGGATCAAGGTCAAGGCCGGGACAATTCAGAGCAGAGATAATTTGAAGGAGGAGAGATGCGCCGACAAGTTTTGCCGAGTGTGCTTCTGATGTTCGTTTCGTTGACGTGCGTTCGGGCGGAGAACTGGCCGCAGTGGCGCGGGTCTGAATTGAACGGGACGAGCCGCGAGCGGAATCTGCCTGTGCGTTGGAGCGCGACGGAGAACGCCGCGTGGCGACTGGCGCTGCCGAGTTGGAGCGGCTCGACGCCCATCGTCTGGGGCGAGCGCCTTTTTCTGCACGTCGCCGACGGCGACAATCTCTTTCTCTGGTGCGTCGAGAGAAGGCAGGGCAAGGTGCTCTGGAAAAAACTGCTCGGCGGCGGAAACGTCAAGATGCGCAAGCACAACATGTCTTCGCCCTCGCCCGTGACGGACGGCAGGAGCGTCTACGCCATGACGGGGACGGGCATCCTCAAAGGCTTCGATTTCGACGGGCGCGAGCTTTGGGCGCGCGACATACAGAAGGACTACGGCGAGTTTGGTCTCAACTGGGGCTATGCCTCTTCGCCCCTGCTCCACGACGATTCGCTCTACGTGCAAGTCCTGCATGGGATGAACACCGACGCCCCTTCCTACGTGCTGCGAATCGATAAGCGAACGGGCAAGACTATCTGGCGCGTCGAGCGACCGACGAGAGCCGTCGTCGAATCGCCCGATTCTTACACGACGCCCGCGCTCCTGCGCTACGGCAAGGCGTTCGAGATAGTCATCACCGGCGGCGACAGCGTGACCGGCCACGACCCCTCGACCGGCAGGGAACTCTGGCGAGCCGACGGCCTCAATCCCGACAACAATCCCTCCTACCGCATCGTCGCTTCGCCGCTCGTCGCCGACGGCATCATCTATGCCCCGACGCGCGTCCGGCCATTGCTCGCGCTCAGGTCGGGCGGGCGCGGCCTCGTCACGAAATCGCACCTGCTCTGGTCTACGCAGAACGGCCCCGACGTGCCGACGCCCACGACCGACGGCAAGTATTTCTACATCGTCAACGACCGGGGCATCGTCTGGTGTCTGGATGCCAAGACGGGCGAAGAGCTTTACGGACAGCAGCGCATCAAGCCCGGAACCTACAGCGCCTCGCCCGTCCTCGCCGACGGCAAAATCTATGTCACGAACGAGGACGGAGTGACGACCGTCATCAAGGCAGGCCCAAAGTTTGAAGTCCTCGCCGAGAACGACCTCGACGACTACTGCCTCAGCTCGCCCGCCATCTCCGACGGTCAAATCTTCATCCGCACCGCGAAGCATCTCCACTGCATCGGCCAAAGGTCAGAGTCTCAAACCAAGCCCTGACGCAGATGGAGACAGAAACAGATGTGCAACGCGACGCGCAGGGTGAAGCTCGAAGCAGGACGCGTCGCCGCTTGAAGCCCACGCGCCGTTGCGCCGATGCCTGATGCACGAAACGCGGGCAGTTCTCTTGTCTATCCTCGCTTGGTGTTATCTCTACCCGCGTTTGCGTTGAAGGTTGTAGTCGGTCTTGCGGAGGGGAATCTGGCAGTCGCGGAGGTAACGCGCGAGCGCGTCTTCGAGCGAAGGCAGGAGCGTGCCGCGCTCGGAGGCGAGGACGGTGTAGGCCGGACGCATGGCCGCGAGGTTGAGCGAGGATGTCGGGCGTGCTTCGAGGCGCGAGCCATCTATGGCGGCGAGGTCGGCGGCCAGTCGGGCGAGGCCAGCCCATGTGATTGCGCCCTGATTGGCGAGATGCCAGAGGCCGCTTTCGCCGTCGCTCAGCAAATCGAGACAGGCGTGAACGAGGTCAGGGACGTAAGTCGGGGAGACGTGTGCGTCGTCGGCCGCGACGAAGCTCTCGTCCGAGGCGAGCGAGCGCAGGGCGTTGGTGACGAAGTTGTGCTCGTCCCAGGGACTGAAGAAGGCGCTGGTGCGAATGACGAGGGCAGAAGGGTTTGCTTCGAGCACGAGACGTTCGGCTTCGGCCTTGCTTTCGCCGTAGACGTTAAGCGGCGCGGGCACATCTCGTTCGACGTAGGGCGACTGCTTCGCGCCGTCGAAGACGAGGTCGGATGAAAAGGTGAGAAGCGCGATGTCGCGTGCGGCGCAGGCGTGCGCAAGGGTAGCCGCGCCGACGGTGTTCTCGCGCCGGCAGCGTTCGGGCTCGCGCTCGGCGTCATCGACGCGGACGTAGCCTGCCGTGTTGACGATAGCCCAGGGCTCGTATTCGTCGAGCGCCGCTTCGACCGACGCGGCATCGGCAATGTCCATCTCGGCGCGGGAGAGCAGCCGGTAGGAGAGGCCGCGCTGCTCGCACAGGCGCGCGAAGGCGCGTCCGAGCGTTCCCGTCGCGCCGTTGATTAAGAGCGGGCGCGTCGCTTCTCCGTCCATGTTGACTCCCTGCGTGGCCGCCGCCACTGCTTCCTTCGCACGACGCCGACCGCCGACCGCCGGATATTGCAGCCGTTCGAGCCTGCGCCACCAGCCGGGCGTGCTGAGCGCCGGGTGATGATGCTCGCGCCCGGCGGCCAGGTCTGTGAGCATACGGGCGAGGGCTGTCGGACGCGGGCGCGGCGAGCGCAAATCGAAGACGCCGGGCTCGTAGTTGCCCTCGACGCAGGTGCTCAGCTTGTGCCAGTCGAAAGTGCCGAGCATCGCCCAGGCCGTCACGGCGCGCACGTCCGCGCCCTCTCTCTTCAGGCTGCACGCGCCCTCCCAAACCTCTCTCAGCCAGCGCATCTGTTCCTCGCGCGTGCAGCCGAGATGCACCTCCGTCACGGCGAGCGGCAAACCGTATCGCTCCCACGTCTCACGCAGAAGAGCCTTCGGCCCGGCGGGGCCTTCGGCCAGCACGCGCACCGCTTCGACATCCGCATAACGATGACGACCGTTTCCGCCGTGCGTGGAAGCAGGGTAGCGCGTGAGGCGTTCGTCTAAGAATCGCTCGCTCGTCAGGTAGTGATTGATGCCGACGATGTCGGGCGGGCACGGGTTCGCGGCGAACCACTCAAGCTCGCTCGCCTCGATGCCGACCCAACGCAGGAAGTCCCACATTGGATGTCCGGGCAGCACGCGTCCCATCAGGAGGTCGAAGGAGAGCCAGCGACGTTCGTTCTCAAACTCGGCCTGATAGGAGAGCTTCGGAGTGCTGTAGGTTTTGCCGAGGTCTTCGGTTTGGATGAGGCGTGCGCGCGGGTTGATTTCGCGGATGGCACGCATCGAGAGGACGACTGCGCGGCACTGCGTCAGCAGGGCGCGCAGGAAAGTTTCGTTGTCGCGTCCGTGCGGATACCAGTGGCCGTAGAGGCCGCTGAAGCGAGCGGTCGTGAGCGGCTCGTTAACCGGCGTGTAGTCTTCAACCCAGGGATAGCGACGGGCGACGACGCGCGCGTAGGCCGAGAGCTTTTCGGGAAAGCAGGCATCGACGAGGCTCGTGTCGCGCGTCCCGCTTCCGTGATGGACGAGGCCGACGATTGGACGGATGGCGAGAGAGCGCAGGCGCGCGAGGCGCTCGTCAGCCCAAGACCAACGGGCGCGCTCTAGGCCGTCTGGCGCGGTGCGCTCCCAGAGCACGGGGTAGCGCATGGCGCGCACGCCGAGCGCGGCGAAGAGGTCGAGGTCTTCGATGCGAGCGGCGTGGCCGTTTCGTTCCATCTGGTCGAGATAACGGTCGCCGACGCGGTTGACCGTACACTCCACCCCACCCCATAACTCAACGTCTGAGACGCGAGTGTTTGCAGGCATAAAAAGCCCTCTGTGAGTGTTCTCTACCGGCTTGTCAAAACCAGTTCTGTCGAGAGCTTGCGCGCACCGTTGCCGTTACCGTTTCCATTGCCGGTGTGCGTGCTGTGACCGGCGTGCGTGGCGACGGCGGACAGAGCGCGCTTCGCGCCGTTGATTTTCGAGTAGACCGTCAGAGCCTGAGCGACTATCTGATCCATGTTGTAATACTTGTATGTCGCTAGCCGCCCCACGAAATGCACACCCTCACGCGCATCGGCGAGCGCCTTGTACTTGGCGTAGAGGTCGGCGTTCTCCTTGCGCGGGACGGGGTAGTAGGGGTCGCCCTCGGCGCGCGGAAATTCGTAGACGATGCTCGTCTTCGGATGCTCCTGCCCCGTCAGGTATTTGAACTCCGTGATACGCGTGTACAACTGCTCGTTCGGGAAGTTGACGACCGGAGCTTCCTGAAAATGCTCCGTGTTGTGCGTCTCGTGCTTGAACTCAAGCGAGCGATAGGGCAGCTTCCCGTAGCGATAATCGAAGAAGGCATCGACCGGCCCCGTGTAAATCATCTCGCGGAAGGGAACATCTTTGACGACTTCGCGGTAGTCGCAGTTTAAGAGAATCTTGATGTTCGGATGGTCGAGCATGTTCTCGAACATGCGCGTGAAGCCGTGCAGGGGCATGGCCTGATAGGTGTCTGTGAAGTAGCGGTCGTCGCGGTTGGTGCGAGTGGGCACGCGCGCCGTGACGCTGGCGTCAAGCTCCGAGGGGTCGAGCCCCCACTGCTTGCGCGTGTAGTTGCGGAAAAACTTCTCGTAAAGCTCGCGGCCTACCTTGCTGACGACGACATCCTCGCTGGTGCGAATCTCTGCGCACGGCTCGGCCAGAGAAGCGAGAAATTCTTCGACCTGAAAGGATGTCAGATTGAGCGCGTAGAGCTTGTTGATGGTGTCGAGATTAATCGGGATGGGCAGGAGCTGCCCATCGACGCTGGCGAGCACTCGATGCTGGTAAGAGCGCCATTCCGTGAAACGAGAGAGGTACTCGAAGACCTCGCGCGAGTTGGTATGAAAGATGTGCGGCCCGTACTTGTGAACCAGAATCCCCGAGTCGTTGTAATGGTCGTATGCATTGCCTCCGATGTGCGGTCGCTTATCGCAGATTAAGACCTTCTTGCCCGAGCCATTCGCTAGACGCTCTGCTAACACACTTCCGGCAAAACCAGCTCCAACTATTAAATAATCAAACATCTTTTTTTCTCCCGATGTACGTTTCACTAAATCGCGGGCTTAATTATTCGCCCGCCGCAACGGAGCCGCTCGCTAAGCTCGCTCCGACGGCTCGTTCAAGCACGACGCGCTGCGTCGGCGTCAAAGACACCTGTCGCGTCTTCACAACATCTTCAATCAAATCGTTCATCCGTCCCCACGTCTTCTCCCAGGAGGTCTGCGACAGGAATTTATCGACTCGTTCCAGACGCACTTCTGCATCTTCCTGCATCGCCGCTTCGACTGCCTTGATAAACTCCGAAGCCGTGTCGGCAATCTGTACGAGCCCCATCTGCCCGTAGGGTCTGACCACGTCACGAATCGAAGTCGAAACGACGGGACGACCGGCGGCGAGGTATTCGGGCGTCTTAGTCGGGCTGATGAAGCGCGTCGATTCGTTGCGCGCGAAGAGCAGGAGCGCGACATCCCAACCGGCGAGGTAACTTGGAAGCTCTGCGTAAGGCTTGCCGCCGAGATAATGAATGTTGGCGCGGCGCGGCAAGTCCGCCGGGTCGATTTTGACGACCGGCCCTATCATCACAAACTGCCAGTTGGGACGCGCGTCCGCCAACTGCCCCAACAGCTCGATGTCCAGACGCTCGTCCAGCACGCCGAAGAAGCCGAGGCGCGGATGCGCAATGGCGGCCTGGTCTTCCGGGTCGCTCTTGATGCTTCTGGCCTGCGCGAAATGGTCGGCGTCGATGCTCGAAGGGAAAGCATGAACGCTTCGGTGCTGATTGCGCTTGACTTCGTAGAGACTCTGCCCGCCTGTGAAGACGAGGTCGGCGCGCATGAAGAGTTCTCTCTCGCGCTCGCGCAAGGCGGCGGGAGCACCCTTGAAGGCCGACAACTCGTCCATGCAATCGTAGACGACCGCCAACGGTTGCAAGTGGCTCGACCATCCGAGCGCCATCGGCGTGTAATACCAGAGGATGTGCTCGTCTATCTCGTGGTCTTCAAAAAGAGTGTCGAGCAGTTCGCGCTGCACTTCTTCGACCGCCGCCACGTCGCCCAGCATGCTCTCCGGCAGACACGGAACAACTACCCAGACGCCGCAGTCGCGCTGGCTCACGTCGAGCCGCACGGTGCTGCCGTTGAACTTCGGCTCTTCGACAAAGAAGACGCGGCGCTCCCTCGCAAAGCGACTCAAAAGATGCTGCGGCCTCTGATAAACGAAATCCCAACGCAGATGTGATAAGCAGACGAGGTCGGGCGTATGGCTCGGGTTAGCTTCGCAGGCTCCTGCCAGTTGCGAACAATTTTTCCTTTTATTATTCATGCTTAGCCTCTATCAAAAATCCATCGACCAAAAATTTTCATCAGGACGATTGCTGCCGCCAATTCTTCTGATGAACACCTTCCTGACAAACGTAAGCGCGCGGGGGTGGCGACTAAACCTACGACCGCGCGCCTTGTGAACAAGCGCAGGCTGTAACTGTTTTGGCGCTAAGATAATTCAGCTTTTGTGTCGCTTTTTATTAACTACAATCTTCCTTTTTCACTTCGACAGGCTGCTGTTTTTATCTCGCGCGCAGCAGTCCTCAAGCCCCTCGCTTGCCTTCTGCCTGATTAAAAAGCGAATCATTCACATAGGCGGCGCAGGCGAAATTTTTCGACTTCAGGGGGAACGAGTATAATATATCAATACTTCTCAAAAGTCTGTACGTTGTCGTACTAAATCCTGATTAACGAAAGAGATAAGGCGCATCGGCGCGACGCTCCGCGCGCGCGTGCTGCGACGATTAACGCTCGCTCGCACAGCGCGGCAGTCTCTCCTGCGACGCGCTCGGATAAATGTAGTCGCGCAGCATTCCGGCGTAACACTCCTGACACATGCCCTGCGAATCCTTCGTGCTGTTGCGGCGAATGACGACCCCGCACCATGCACAAACCACTTTGAAGTCTCTAATCTTCTGTTCCGGCTGACCCTGTAACATCTCTCTCACACCTCCGCGTCGCCTTCGGACGAGGATTAAAAAAACAAAGGGTGAGTTCCTTGGAGCTCACCCTTTACCCTCCCCTGCTCGCTCGCGCTTCGCATCGCTTTATCTTTCGACGACGCGCGCGAAGCTATTTATCAACGAGCCGACTCGCGTCCGCTCATTTGATGCCGCATAAATTTTCAAAAGGATGAAGTCCCGCTCAGTCCAACTCTCTCCGAGCCTCGACTGCGACAGCTCACAGGCTGTTTGCATCCGGCTGTTCTTGGGGGTGAAACGAAATATAACAGGCGAGGTTTGAAAACGTCTGTACGCTGGCAGACGGACTCGTGCCGTCCGTTCGCGCCGCTTCAGATGGAGACGAAAGTGAGGGCGAAAATCAGTTCGGAAGTATCCTTGCGAGCGAAGATTGGGGCGGGCGTCTTCCGAGTTTCTGATGTCACGAGGTTGTTACGTCAATGCAATATTAACGCAACCAAAGGAGGCCGGGCGGGGACTATATTGAAACCCTCAGTGGGCAATCCTTCTGGGAATGAGTGAAACAGGCAGGCCATGCTTCAATGGCCATGGGCGTCGGGCTTGGGGGAGTCCGACGCCTTTCTGTTTTCCGCAAATCAGTTCCCTTCTTCCCCGCAATCCGTTTTCTCCGGCCATCTTCAATCCATCGCACTTGAGACTCGCGCCCGATTCGTGACTGCCTTCGCGCCCGACGTTGACAACCGCTTCCGGCGCGGAATAATCTCCAACGCTGTTCGTCCCCTTGAATCGGCTGTCGCTCTTCGCGCTCCCTGTCGAACTTCGCGCTTTAGAAAGTCTCTTTCGGTTTTCTTCGCCGCGCTTACGGACTGACGGGAGCTTTACTCTTGCGCCTTGCGCCGGGGCCCGGCCTTGCACGAGCGCCGCGCGCTCTTCGTCGCACTGCACTTCACCGTCAGCATAAAGGCTCGGCCATCTCTCAGGAGAACTCGTATGAAAAAATCGTCGCTCCCCATCTTCCTCGCTTGCCTTCTCGTCTTCGTCCTCCCGCTCGCAGAGGTGCAGACGCTCGGCGCAGACTTCAAGCGCGATGTCATCTACCAGATTATCACCGACCGCTTCTTCGACGGCGACACGGCCAACAACAACCCTTCGCAGAGCGCCGGGCTCTACGACTCGACGAAGACGAACTGGCGCGCATACTGGGGCGGCGACCTGCAAGGCATTCAACAGAAGATGTCTTACCTTGCGGGGATGGGCGTCACGGCCATCTGGATTTCGCCGCCCGTCGATAATCTCAACGCCAACATTCCAGACGCCAACGGCAACCCGACCGCTTCCTATCATGGCTATCAGGCGCGCGACTTCAAGCGCATCGAGGAACATTCCGCCGATACCAACAACGCCTGGACGACCTTCGACAACTTCGTCATCGCCGCGCATCAGAATGGCATCAAGGTCATCGTCGATTTCGCGCCCAATCATTCGACACAGGACAACGCCGGCGAGTTCGGCGCCCTCTACAACAACGGCGTCTTCATGGGCAACTTCACCAACGACACCAACGGCTACTTCCATCACAACGGAAACATCCAGAATTGGGACGACCGCTATCAGGTGCAGTACTACACGCTCTTCAATCTCGCCGACCTCAATCAGGAGCATCCGGCCATCGACGCCTACATGAAAGACACGGCCAAGCTCTTTCAGCAGCACGGCGTTGACGGTTTTCGCATCGACGCCATCAAGCACATCACATGGGGCTGGCAGTACAGCCTCGCCAATTCCATCTACACCTACGGCGACAGCTTCCTCTTCGGCGAGTGGTATCAATCGGGCACGTCCGACCCGCTCTATCGAGACTCCTACAAGTACACCAACAAGAGCGGCATCTCTATGCTCGACTTCCCGCTCAACACCGCGATTCGCAACGTCTTCGGCTCAAACGCCAACTTCTCGGAAATCGACACAGTGCTCACGCAGGAGGCCAACAATTTCACCTGGGACGAAGACCTCGTCACCTTCGTCGATAATCACGACATGACGCGCTTTCTCTCGCTCCTGAACAACAACAACCGGCTGCACGAGGCGCTGGCCTTCATCCTCACCTCGCGCGGCATTCCCTGCATCTACTACGGCACGGAGCAATACCTGCACAACGACACCGCGGGCGGCGGCGACCCCTACAACCGTCCGATGATGAACGCCTTCTCGACCAACACCACCGCCTACACGCTCACCAATCGCCTCTCCACTCTCAGGCGCAACAACCCTGCCATCGGTTACGGCACGACGCAGCAGCGTTGGATTAACAACGATGTCTACATCTACGAGCGAAAGTTTTTCGACAACGTCGTCCTCGTCGCCATCAACAAGAACGAGACGGCTTCCTACAACATCACGGGGCTCAACACCTCTCTTCCAGCAGGCGCTTACTCCGACCATCTCACAGGACTCCTCGGCGGTCTTTCAATCAACGTCGCGGCGGGCACGGGCGGCAACAACCCCGTGACGAACTTTACGCTGCCCGCGCACACCGTCTCCGTCTGGCAATACACAGAGGGCGCGTCTGCGCCGCGCGTCGGCTCCGTCGGCCCCGTCGTCGCGCAGCCCGGGGTCAAAGTCGTCCTCGGCGGTAGGAACTTCGGCTCGAACGTCGGCACGGTCAAGTTCGGTACGACCAACGCCGCCGTCACTTCATGGACGCCGACCAGAATCGTCGCCACCGTCCCCAACGTGACGGGCGGAAACTACAACGTCACCGTCACGAATTCCGCCTCTCAGGTCTCGAACAACATCCAGTTCACCGCGCTCACGGCCAAGCTCATCCCCGTCACCTTCACCGTCAACAACGCTTCGCCCACGCAGGTCGGCGACCACATCTTTCTCACGGGCAACACGGTCGAGTTAGGCAACTGGAGCACGACCTGGGACGGCGCTGTCGGGCCGATGCTCGCGCCCAGCTATCCGAACTGGTTCATCAACGCCAGTATGCCCGCCGGGCAGACGATTCAGTTCAAGTTCATCAAGATTGCCGCCAACGGCGCGGTCACTTGGGAGGCCGGGGCTAATCACACCTACACCGTTCCCCTGAGCGGCACTGGCTACGTCAACGTCAACTGGCAGTATTAGCGGAGTTGGGAGCGCGTGCGCGCGCACGCGCTCCCATGATTCAGAACCCATGAGAAAGTTTCCCATCTTCGCACCGATTTTCCTTGTGTTGCTTTTCTGTGTGGCGGCGCGAGAAGGCGTCTGTCTCTCCCAGACGCCGACTGCGAAGGCGGAGAACAAAACGGCACGGAAGGTAAGCGCGAAAACTCTGGAAAACTACGCGGGCAGGTACGAATTGGGCGCGGGAATCATCCCCGTCTCAACTCTGGACGTGACGCTTGAGGGCGATGAGCTTTGGGTCAAGCCCTCGCTCGTTAAAAAACGCAGGCTCATCCGTAAATCGAAGTCGGTCTTTCTCGACGAGATAGAGGGCTCACCCTACACCTTCAACCGCGACGTCGAAGGGCGCGTCGTGAGTCTCACCTTTCGTTTCGAGGGCACAGACTACACGGCGCAGAAGGTGCAGTTGCCGCCGCCGAGCCTGAAGGGAAACACAACCTTTCGCCTCAAGGGCTACGCCGACGCGCACCTCGTCGCGCTGGCCGGTTCTTTCAACAACTGGAACGAATCCCAGCTCCTTTTCGGACGCGAGGGGGACGAGTGGGTCTGCCGCATCGACCTTGAGACCGGCGTCTACACCTACAAATTCATCGTAGACGGCAACTGGATTCTCGACCCCTCCAACCCCGAGACCTACGAAGACGACTACGGCAACCTCAACAACCTCCTCACCGTCTCCAAAAACTGAATTTCTCACCCCGCCATTAAACGCCCGCCGCACGCCTCCCGTCTCGTCTTTCACACACACAGCCGTCACTTTCAGCGCCATTTCCGCCACCTTCTTCACCCTACATCCGTATCTTTTACGTACAAAATCTCGGTTTTCGCCTGTAACTCCGCATTTTTCGCTTGGTGCACGGCGTTGGAAATCTGGCGCGCGGCATCTTTTTCGGTTTGGAGGGAGGATTTGGGTCGTGGATGGCGGGTTCGCGCGGGTGGAGCGCGTGCAGAGATAATTTTTGTGTTTATCACGTTTAATTTCAAAGTTTAAAAACCCTTACAGCGAATTTCTCAAGAATTTCTCAAGTGGGTTTCTTTAAATTGGGAGCATCAAGCTTGGGGGCGGCCAAAAGGCCGTCCCGAAGCTGGCCGGAGCGACGGTTTGAGCCCGGTAAGTTTAGCTCTTCAGGTAATTTAAGATGGCTCTACTCAATTTCTGGCGCGAGCCTGAGACAACCAACGTGCACATCCTCTCCGACAAAATCACTCCCCCCTCCGACCTCGCTGCGCTCGTCTCCCGCGAGCGTCTGCTGTCAACCTTGGGCGAAAGTCTTCGCTGCTGCGCGGCGACGGTTCTGAGCGGGAGAAGCGGGACGGGTAAAACCGTTCTGGCGAGCGAGTTTGCGCGCGTCGCGGGTCGGCGGACGGCATGGTACAAGGTGGATGCGCCGGAGAGCGCGCTGGCCGTCTTTTTTCAGTATCTCTGCGCGAGCGTACGCGGTCAGCGTCCAGGCTTCGGCGAGCAGACGTTGGCGCGCCTCGGCGAGTCGGTCGGCCTCGAAGACGTGCCCTTGATGGTCGAGTATTTCGTCTACGAGCTTCTGGAACAGGACGAGCCTCTGCTTATCGTCATAGACGACCTGCATCTCGTGTATGATGCTGAATGGGTCGTGCCTTTCTTCAGGCGGCTGCTGCCTTTGCTGCCGAGGGAGGTACACATGCTTCTGATTGGAAGGAGTTTGCCGCCGTCGCCGCTCTGGCGGATGCGCTCGAAGCAGACGCTCTACGTCATAGACGAACCGGCGCTGGCCTTCACCTTTCAGGAGACGCAAAGACTCTTCGCAACCTACGGCCTGTCGAGCGAGCAGGCTTTCCTGGCCTGGGAACAGACGCGCGGGCGAGCCGTGCTGATTGAAGGACACGCGCGCGTGCTCGTCGCGCTCGAAGAAAGTAAGAAGGCGGAGGCGACGGAGGTGAGCCGCCCCGCGCGTCAACTCCGGCTCGTCAAAGGCTATTCGCCGAAATCTTCCCTGGGCACGGCCTGACGGCTGGAACTTCTACGAAACCTCGCATTAAACTTCCAGAGCGCGCCTGGACGCGCGCCGACGGAAGAATCCATGAAACGGCGCGCGTGCTTCAGAGCGTCCGCGCTTCGCCTGAAATCCACGCCGCAAGGCTTCAAACAACAGACAGTCGGGCTACCCCATGCCGCGTCGTCAAGAAAAAACAGAAAGCGCGTCCACATCTCTCCCGCCTCCCGCGCGGGAACAGGCGCAGCCAACCTTCTTCCTTCGGACGAAGCTTCTGCCGCCGCGCCCCGCCCCTTCGCTTCTGCCCCGCCCGCGTTTGATGGAACGCTTACAGCAAAATCTCGCTCATCCCGTGACGCTCGTCACCGCCAACGCGGGCTCAGGCAAGACGACTCTCGTCGCCGATTTCGTACGCACTCATGCGCAGAAGTTCGTCTGGTATCAACTCGACCACACCGACGCCGACCCCTTCGTCTTCCTCGGCTACGTAACTCACGGCATCCGGCAGGCCATCCCCGCCTTCGGCGAAGCCACGCTCGCCTATCTACAGGCGGCGACGGGCGAGCTTGCGCAGCAGCCCGAGCGCGCCGTCGATGTGCTCCTTAACGAAGTGCTCGACTGCGCCGAGCATCAGCTCATCCTCGTCCTCGACGACTATCATCATCTCGGCGCGGAGACGGCGGTGCATCGTGTGGTTGACCGACTGCTCGCCTACCTGCCCGACGTGATGCACGTCATCATCATCTCGCGCGACGTGCCGCCGCTCGCACTCGCCCGCATGCGGACGCAATCCTCGCTCGCCATCATCGACCGCAGCGAGCTTCTCTTCACGGACGAAGAGACGCAGCAGCTCTTCCGGCAGGTCTTCGACCTGGAGCTTTCGCCCGCGCAGCTCGCCGAATACCGCGAGCGCACGAACGGCTGGATTACGGCGCTTCAGCTCGTCCGACAGGTGGCGCAGCGTCAGGCGCTGGCGCGCGGCGCGGGCACTGGCGCGGGCGACGGTGGCGCGCTCGCCGCGCCCGATCTCGTCGAAGTTCTGCGCCAGTCCGAGCGCGACATCTTCGACTATTTCGCCGAAGAGGTTTTCGCAGACGAAGCCGAGGACGTGCAGCAATTTCTGCTCCGCGTCTCTCTGCTTGAGCGCGTCGAGCCCGAAACCTGCGGGCGTCTCTTCCCCGACGTGACCGCCCCGGCCATGCTCCAGATGCTCGTGCGCCGCAACGTCTTCATCACGCTCGCGTCCGACGGGCGCGGCGAAGAGTATCGTCTGCATCCTCTCTTCCGAGGCTTTCTGCGCCGACGCTTGCGCGCAGAGCTTGGTCAGGCGGGCATCGCCTCCGAGCACAGGCGTTTCGCCGACTATTTCCTGCAAACCGAGCAGTGGGAGCTGGCCGTGCGCCACCTGATTACGGCGGAGGATTTCGAGCGCGCCTCAGAGACCATCGCCGAGCGCGGGGGCGACTGGATAGCGGCGGGCGCTTTCGCCTCGCTCGTCTCTCTGGTCGAAGCTCTGCCTGCGCCCGCTCTCGAAGCTCAGCCGCGCGCCATCGCCTTCCGCGCCGAGGTCGCGCGTTTGCAGGGCGACTACCAGACGGCGCAGGCGATGTTTCGCCGCGCCGCGACTCTTCTGCACGAGCGCGGCGACCGCGAAGGTGAGGCCGAGGCGCTGCATTCGCTTGCGACCATCGCACGTCGCGGGCGCGATTTCGAGACCGCCTTCGGTTATCTCGACCGTGCTCTGGAATTGTCCGACGAGCGCTCGCTCGTGCGTACGAAGTGCGGCAACACGCGGGGCTTGTGCCTCGTGGCGATGGGCGAGTGGAAGGAGGCCGAGCGCGAGTTTCGCACGGCCCTGCAACTCGCCGAAGAGCGCGGCGACGAACACTACGCGCGCCTCATCACGCATAACCTCGGCGCTCCGCCTGCGCTTCGCGGCGACTTCGGCGAGGCCATACGCTGGCTGCGTCGTATGCTGCGCGACGAGCGTCAAGCGCCGCCCGTGCCGCAGGACGCCGTCGCATATCTCAACCTCGCACGCTGTCTCTGTTATCGAGGCGAGCTGGCCGACTGCGAGCAGCATCTCGACCGTTCGCTCGAATTGTGCCAGCTCTTCAACCTCGTCGCCCTGCGCGGCGAGATTTTCGAGTTCTACGGCAACCTCTACCGCGAGCAATCCGACGCCGCGCGCGCCACAGAGTTCTACGAGCGCGCAGCGCGTGCCTACGACGAAGCCGGCCTCGACCTGACGCGCGTCGAGCTTCTGGAAGAGCGCGCCCTGCTCGCCTTGCAGATGGGCGACGCGGCTTCAGCCAGGCAGCCGCTCGAACAACTCGTCGCCGCGCGTGAGGAAGCGCGCGACGAGATGGGCTTGCAGCGCGTCAAGCTTTCGCGCGGGCGTGTGCTTCTGGCCGAAGGGCAGTACGAGGCGGCCTGCGCCGACCTCCAGCCCGCCCTCGAATATTTCCGCGCGCAGGGGATGAACTACGAAGAGGCCAAAGCTTCTATGGCGCTCGCCGCGTGCACGCAGGCCAGAGGCTCGGAAGGAGAGATGCTAGAACACCTGCGCCGCGCCCTCGACCTCGCCACGCGCTACGACTACGAATACTGGTTGCAGCGCGAGGTGACGCGCCAGCCTCAGCTCTTCGCCTCGACAGACGCCGCCGAGCTTCTGCCCGCAGATTTGCGCGAGCAGCTTCCCTACGCCTCGACCACCGCCGACGCGCCCTCAAGCGCGCACGCGCCCGCCGCGCTCCCCGTCGCCGCTTCTTCCGTCGCGGCGTCCGGCGCTTCCCGTTCAGTCGCCGCCATCGCCGCGCATCCGGCGGTCGATTTGAGTATGCACATGCTCGGCGCGGTCGAGATTTTCCGCGACCCGGTGCGCCCGCTCGCCGCCGACGCCTGGACGACCAAGCGCGCGCGCGACATCCTCTGCTTCATCGCCTCCCGCCCTCACCGCCGCGCCTCCAAAGACACAATCATCGATACCTTCTGGGAAGAGGCCGATTTCGACGCCGTCGAGAAAAACTTTCATCCGACCATCTCCCACATCCGCAAGGCGCTCAACAGCAACCAGCCGCTCAAACAGAACTTCCTGCTCTACCGCGACGGCGACTATCTGCTCAACCCCGACTTCTCCTATCGCATCGACATCGAAGAGTTCGATCACCTCGTCGCCGCGGGCGAAACGGCGCGGCGCGCGCGCGACCAGGAAACTTTCGTCAATTCTTACGAACAGGCCATCAAGCTCTACCGGGGCGATTTCATGCAGGGCTGCTACGACGAATGGGCTGAGCAGCAGCGCTCCTACTACCGCGAGCAGTATCTGCGCCTCTTGGAAACTCTGGCCGCCGCCGCGCAGAAGTCCGAAGAGTGGTCGCGCTCGCTAGATTTGGCTCAGAAAATTCTCAAGGACGACCCCTTCCGAGAAGACGTTCATTGCATGATGATGCGGGCGCACGCCGCGCTCGGCAATCGCGTCGCCGTGCGCGAACAGTACGAGACGGTCAAGCGTCTGCTGCGGAAAGAGCTGGGCGTCGAGCCCGCCGCCGAGACGCAGAGAATTTTCCGCGAGCTGCTTCGCTAGGGTTTGAATTTCGCAGGGCTTTGAATATAATGCGATTCCCCCAACCTACAACAGAATTAGAACAGGATTGCAATAAAGTTATAGACAATGACAGCCGTCATTCGTCGTCTTATATCTACAGTTCACTCCTCGCATGTGCCACCCGTCCCCGACGCGGGCGCGCCTGCCGCCGGAGCCGCGCTGGCCTAAACGCAAATTTCCAAAGCCTGCTTTTCAGAAAAATGACACAAGATTTCTGTCGGAACATCCAAAGGTTCATTGCGCTCGTGTTGGCGCTCGCCGTCGGGGCGGGGACGACCGGGGCGGGCGTGCTCGTGCGCGAAGGCGAGGGCGTCGTCTTTACCGGCGTTGACGGGATTCGCTACGAGAGCAGCTCGGGCGTCGTCTTCACCGGCGTTGACCGCCTGCTCGGCTTCAACGTCAACGGCATCTCCTGGGCTGATTCCGCCGGCACGGTCTTCACAGGCGTTGACGGCACGACCTTCACGGGCGTTGACGGCGCGAGCTACACCGGCACGAACAGCCTTCAGGCGGTACAGGCCGACGGCGTCACCTTCACCGGAGCAGACGGTGTGACTTTCACGGGCGCGGACGGCGTCACCTTCACAGGCGCGGACGGCACGACCTATCGCGCGAACGCCGTCACCATCAGGGATGCTAACGGCGTGGTCTTCACGGGCGTTGACGGCGTGGTCTTCACGGGCGTCGATGGCTTGCAGCAGAGTGCCGAAGACGGCGTGACATTTACGGGCGCAGACGGCGGCACGATGAAGCAGGCCGACAGCGCGCGTCTCGACTCGGCGCGTCAACTCGTCGCCACCGGCACGAACGGGCGCATCTTCACCGTCGAGCCCGCCGGAGTAGTCTTCACGGGAATTGACGGCATCGTCTTTACGGGCGTTGACGGCACGACCTTTACAGGCGCTGACGGCATCACCTTCACGGGCGCTGACGACCTTTTGATGACGGAGGCGAGCGTCGGCGGCGAGCGCGTCGGCTTGCAGACCATCGACCCCGAACTGGCGGCGCTTTTGAATGAGACGACCGACGACAGAAATATCAACGCCGTCATCGTCTATCATCGACCCGTGACCGAGGCCGACATCGCGCACCTGCAAGGCTTGGGCGTAACGGGCGGCACGCGCTACCGAGTGCTGCCGATGCTCACCATCACGGCGACGCGATACCAGATAGAAGTTATCTCGAAGCTTGCGGGCGTGCGCTCCATCTGGGGCAACCGGACGCTCCAATGGACGGCCGACGAGAGCCGCGCTCAGACGCGCGCCAATCTTGCTCTGACGGATGCTGAGCTGGCCTTGAGAAACAACGGCGCGCCTCTTTCCGGTCGCGGCGTCACCGTCGCCGTGCTCGACACGGGGCTCGACGCGACGCACGCCGACCTCAGTGGTCGCGTCCTCCGCAACGTCAAGCTCGCCGACCCGCAGGACACCATCCCCGCAGGCTTCAGCTATCCGAACCAGATTGAAGGGCTTTCGAACACCGACCAGGCGAGCGGGCACGGCACGTTCGTCGGCGGCATCATCGCGGGCGACGGGGCGCGCTCGGGCGGGAAGTTCAAAGGCGTCGCGCCGGGCGCGCGGCTCGTCGGCCTGAGCGCGGGCGACGTGAATCTCTTCTACGTGCTCTCGGGCTTCGACTATCTTCTGTCGAATCGCGCGGCGCTCGGCGTGCGCGTCGTCAATTGCAGCTTCTCTGCCTCGACGCTCTACAATCCGAACGACCCGGTCAACGTCGCCACCAAGATGCTCACCGAAAGGGGCGTCAACATCGTCTTCTCGGCTGGCAACACCGGACTCAGCTCGCTCAACCCTTACGCCGCCGCGCCCTGGGTCATCTCTGTCGGCGCGACCTCGGGCAAAAACCTTCTCGCAGACTTCTCTTCGCGCGGCACTTTCGGCAGCCCCACCGCGCGCCCGACGCTGGTTGCACCCGGCGTCGATGTCGTCAGCCTGCGCGCGAGTCTCCTGAACGCGACGGGCGTGACGGGTCTGACGCCGCTCGGCGCAGACACCCGCCAGCTCACGCTCTCCGAAGCCAATCATTACACGACGGCGAGCGGCACGAGCTTTTCAGCGCCACAGGTGGTCGGCGCTATCGCGCTCATGCTCGAAGCCAATCCGAGCCTGACGCCCGCCGAAGTGCGCGACATCCTGCAAAGCACGGCGACGCCGCTTCCGCCTTACTACGCGCACGAGGTCGGCGCGGGACTTCTCAACACGCACGCGGCTGTGCTCGCCGCAGAGTTTCCGGAGCGGCGCATCGGCATGTGGCGCTCGACAGCCGACCAGGGGCAGGTGCGCTTCGTCAAAGACGCGGCGGTGGAGTTCTCAGGCATGGTCACGCCGGGCGCGCCCGACGACGTGAGCTTCACGATTCCTGAAGGCACTCTGACGGCTTCGGTGCAGGTCGCATGGGGGCCGCACGCCACCGTCAACGATTTGAGTCTCGCAGTCTTCGACGCAGGGGGCGCACGGCGCGCCTTCTCGAACCTCGTCAACCTGCCCGGTCTCACAGGCCGTCGTGAGCACGCGCAGCTCAAGTCGCCCGTCGCAGGCGCGTGGCGTGCACGCGTGGCGAACACGCTCCCGCTCGTCGGCACGCCGCAGAACTATTCAGGCGTCTTTGAAGTGTCGCGCGTCGAGTATCCGGCGCTCTCAGACTTCGACGCGATGAGCGCCGCCTCGCGCGACGAAGCCCGGCAGGTCTTGCGCTCCTTCGTGATGTTCCCCGTCGGCGGCTATTTCCGCCCCGCCGACATGGTGACGCGCGCCGACCTCGCAGCGACGCTCGTGCGCGGCGCACGCGTTCCGCAATACGCACCCGCACAGCCGAGCTATACAGACGTGCTCGACCAGACGACGATGAACTACGTCGAGAGCGCGCAGTGTTCGGTATCCGCTCCGCTCTTCTACGATGCTGCGACGGGCGGCGCGTTTCGTCCCGACGAGCAGGCCACTCGGCTCGCCTCTGCCGTCGCGCTCGTCAGAGCCGCCGGGCTGCAAAGCGAGGCCGAGAACTACACGGGCACGGAGACGCTGCTCCTCGACTTGAGCGCCGTCCCCGCAGAGCTTCGCGGCTACGTCAAACTCGCCGTCGCGCGCGGCCTTCTTCCTGCTCATGGCTCATACTTCCACCCGCAGACGGCTCTCACGCGCGCCGAACTGGCGCACGCAATGATTGCCTTCGGCAAGCTCGTCACGAAGTAGCCTTTCAGCTTACCCCCATCGAACGCAAGAGCGGTCGCCCGTTTGATTCGGGCGACCGCTTTTTTTCCGTCTGCTCGTGTCTCTACCGTTGGCGGTTGAAGTGGCTGCTATTTTTTGATGAAGAGTTCTTCGACGTTCCAGAGCGAGTAGGGGACGACGACGCTCGGGCGGTAGTTGCCGATGCGCGTGTTGGCGGCGCAGACGATGTGGCGCGCGACGATGGGGATGACGGGCATGTGCTCGGCGATGGTAAGTTGTATGTCGCGGAAGACGGCGCGGCGTTTCTCTACGTCGGTTTCGCGCGAGAGGGCGACGACCAGTTCGTCGATGCGCGCTTCCCAGGGCGTGGCGGGCTTCGCCTGCTTCGGATACCACTGGTGATTGTCGCTGGAGCTGTTGAGGAGGTTTGAATAAGAAGAGGGGTCTGTGTCGCTGACGGTTGCGCCGAGCAGCACGGCGTCGTAATCGAAGCTCTGCAAGGCGCGGCGCACGACTTCGCTCGTCTCCACAGGCGCAATCTGCATCCTGATGCCGAGCCGCGCGAGGTCTTCCTGAATGACGGCGGCCTCGGCCTTTCTCTCTTCGTTCGTGGTTTGAAGAATGAGGGTGAAGCCGACCGCGTTTCCTTTCGCGTCCGTTAGCTCGGGCGCTTCCTTCGTGCCGCCCGTTTTGAAACCGGCTTCGGAGAGAAGTGCGCGCGCGCGTTCGAGGTTGTACTCGGTGCGCGGCACGTCAGAAGCGACCCATGCGCGATTGCCCGGAGAGACGTAGCCGTAGAGCGGAGTGGCGAGTCCTTGCAGGGTGGTGGAGGCGATGGTCTCGCGGTCGATGGCGTGGGCGACGGCGCGCCGGAAACGCTCGTCGGCGAACCATGCGCGCTTCGACGCATCGACGATGGGCTTGCCGTCGCGCTCGCCTTCGTTGAGGTTGAACCAGATGTAATCGGTGCTGAGGCCGGGGCCGAGGTCGTAGGCGCGCACCGCGCCCGTGCCCGCCTGCTGCAAGGCGGCATAGTCGGTCGGGCGGATGCGGTCAACGATGTCGAGCGCTCCTTCTTTGACGCGCGTCACCGCCGCGTTCTGGTCGCCGACGACTTCGACGACGATTCGCTCAAGATACGGAAGCTGATTGCCCGCCCCGTCCTTCTTCCAGAAGTGTGGGTTGCGCTTGAGGGTGATGCGCTCGCCGGGCGTGACGGCTTCGACCGTGAAAGGCCCTGCGGTGACGATGCGCGCGGGCTCCGTCGAGATGCTGAAAGACTCGCGCCCCATCGCGCCCCGCTTCAAGTCTTCTTCCAGCAGATGCTTCGGCAGGACGGCGAGGTTGACGAGATAGGTTTCGGGCGCGGCCACTACTTCGGGGAAGACGAAACGCATGCGCCGGGCGTCAGACGCCGAGGCTTCTATCTGCCGCCCGCCGATAGTCATGGTCGTGCGGAAGATGGAGGCTGTGCTTTCGTCGTAGATGGCGCGCAGGGTGAAGAGCACGTCCTCTGTGGTGAGAGGATGGCCGTCTGAGAATTTCAGCCCGTCGCGCAAGGTCAGGTCAACGGTGCGCCCGTCGCCCGTGAGCTGCCATGATTCGGCGAGCGAGGGCGCGTATCGCTGCGCGTCGTGGTCGTAATCGACTAGCCGCGCGCCCAGAAGGATAAAGGCGAGCGTGAAAGAGGGCTCGTCGGCCACCATGATTGGATTGAAGGTTTTGGGCGGGGCGCTGAGGCGGTAGCTGAGCGTGCCGCCGCTCGTGCCCGTGACGCGCTCGCGCGCGAGTCCCGTCTGAGACGCGTTCGTGTTCGTCGCCGTCTGCTCGGTCTGCTGCAAGCACGCGCCCGCCGACAAGGCGAAGGCGAGCATGACGAGCGTCAGAAAGATTCTTTGAAGCACGGAGAGTTTCATCTTTATCACCGGAAGCGTGGCGTTAGTTTAAGAGAAGCTTGAAGAACTGACCCTTCGGCACTTTTAATCAAAGGTGAGGCGTGCGGATTCAATCACGAAAGCCGACGTATGTCCAGAACTTTCAACGTCGAAGAAGCTGGAATAAGCGTTAGACCTTCGTTGACATGCCGGATATTTTCGAGGAAGTTATGAACTTCGGCAACCGGGCGCTCGTAGTCGTCTTCAGAGAGAGCAATCGCTCAAGCATTTCAGGATGAGGTGTCAAAATGTATTGTCCCAAGTGTAGCCAGCAACAGGCTTCAGAAGAGATTCGCTTCTGCTCGCGTTGTGGCTTTCAGTTCGACGGATTGAAAAAGCTGTTCGACGAAAATCAGGACGCTCTCGTGACGGGTGAAGCCGAGAGACGAGTCCGGCGCGAGCCTCTTCACAAAAGAGATGCCCTTTTAGGAGCGAGCCTCATGCTGGTCGGGGCAGTCGCAATCGCTCTGCTGACGATTAGCGCCGAAGCGGCGACGCCTTTGCAGGCCGTCGTCATCCCTCTGTTGCTGGTGTGGGCTGCGACTGCTTCTCTTCTCCTGCTCTCCGGGCACGCCGCGCGAGAAGTAAAGAAGCTTTTTTCCAGAGATGCTTCCGCGACAGGGTCGGAGGCTTCTCCCGATTTGACCGCGCTCGTCAGCCCCGCTCGACAAAATGCCTTGCCGCCAGCTCAAAGTGCGCCCGTTTCGGGACTCGGCGCATGGCGGACTAACACTGCGGAGTTGGCGCAGCCGCCGAGTATCACAGAACACACGACAGATTCGTTGAGCAGCAAGTGAAAGGTCTGGCAAGCCCGATTCAAGCTCCGACTTAAGGTCTAACAATTCATTAAAGCTGCATCCTCAAAAGCATTCTTTTCATCTGCTTCCTCATGTCGTAAATTGTCGCTGGCGCTCGCGGCGGTTGCGTCGAGCGCGAGGCAGTGTTTGACGAGATGCTGAGACTAATTCTTTCGAGGATGTGGCAGGGCGCGCTGGTGCTTCTGATTGTGTCGGCGCTGACGTTTGCGCTGCTGGCGGCTGCCGGGGGCGACGCCCTGACGGCGCTGAGGAACGACCCTCTGGTGAAGGCTGAGACGGTCGAGCAGTTGCGCCGCGTCTACGGTCTGGATGAGCCGCTGCCCGTGCGTTACGCGCGCTGGCTCGGCAACGTGGCGCGGAGAGATTTGGGAGAGTCGTTCTTTTATCACGCGCCGGTATCGAAGATTCTCTGGCCGCGCCTTTTGAACACGCTGCTGCTGGCGGGCGTGGCGCTAGGTCTGGCTTCTGCCTTCTCGCTGGCGCTCGGCTCTTGGGCGGCGCGGCGGTCGGGCTCACTTGTAGACCGCCTGTGCGGCGCGCTCATTCTTCTCGCGGCCTCGACGCCGCGACTCGTCCTCGCACTCGCCGCGCTCGTCTTCGCCGCCCGGACATCTCTGTTCAGCGCGGGCGCGGGAGCATCCGTCGCATCGAGCGGCGGCGCGGCGCGTGTGCTTCTGCCCGCTCTGGTGCTGGCCGTGCCGCTCGTCGCGCTCTTTCTGGCGCAGACGCGCGAGGGTGTGGGCGCGGCGCTTCGTGAAGACTTCGTCAGGGTGGCACGCGCTAAAGGTTTGCCTGAGAGAGTCGTCGTGCTGCGTCATGCGATGCGCGCCGCGCTCAATCCTTTAATCACCATCTTCGGCTATTCACTCGGCTACACCATCAGCGGCTCGGTCATCGTCGAGACGGTGCTCGGCTGGCCTGGCCTGGGACACCTGAGCGTCGTGGCCGTGCGCAGCCGCGACGTGCCGCTTTTGATGGGAGTGGTGCTCACGACCGCCACCGCCGTTCTTCTGGGAAACCTTCTGGCCGACATCCTCCTGCGCGCCAACGACCCGCGCCTCAGAGACGACGAACAGAGACCCCCGGCGCTCGTCTCAAGCTTGCGCGCCGCGAACACTCCCAACGTATGACCGCGACGAACGAAGAGGCGCACGCGCCGCGCGAAGCTCAGGCCGACTCGAACGGAGGCGAGCCGGAGCGATTCTCTCTTTCGCCTGAAGGAGATGAGACGCGCCACGGCGGCGGGAGAATAAGTCGCACGCTCACCTCTGCGCGCAGGCGCGGAAGACTCACGCTGGGCTTCGCTCTCATCATTCTTTTCTACAGCGTCGCCGTCTTCGCGGACTTTCTCGCGCCCGAGGAATATCGAGCGCAGTCGCGGCGCGAGCCTTCCGCGCCGCCGAGCGTGATTCGTTTTCGTGATGCGCGGGGGCGCACGACGTTGCGTCCGCACCTCTACGCGCGCCGTCTCGTAGACCCTTTGCAGCGCCGCTACGCGGTCGAGACGGAGCGCGCCTACCCGCTCGCCCTCTTCACGCGCGGCTACGGCTACAAGCTCTTCGGACTGCTCCCGACCGACCTACACCTCTTCGGCGTCGCGCCCCATGCGAACGATGCGACGACGAACCAAACGACCGACCCGAGCCTTTCTCACCGAACGACCGGAGCGACGAGCACGCGCCTCCCTCGACTGCACCTGCTCGGCACGGACGCCCTCGGGCGCGACCGCTTCTCGCGCCTCCTGATGGCTTCGCGCTTCTCGCTCGTCGTCGGCCCTCTGGGGACGCTTCTGGCCTGCGCGCTCGGCGTCTTCCTCGGCTGTCTGGCCGGTTACATGGGTCGGACGCTCGACGCTTTGTTGATGCGCGTGGCCGACACGATGATGGCGCTGCCCGCTCTGGTCTTGATTCTGGCGGCGCGTGCGGCCTTTCCTCTGGAGCTGCCGCCGGTGCGCGCAGGCGTGCTGCTCGTCACGATTTTCGCGCTCGTCGGTTGGGCTGAGATGGCACGCCTCGCGCGCGGCCTCGTGCTCTCTTTGCGCAGGCGCGAGTTCGTGCAGGCGGCGGTGGCGCTCGGCCTCTCCGAGTGGCGCGTGCTCTTCCGTCACATCCTGCCCAACGCGGCGCGCACACTCGTCGTGCAGGCGACGCTCATGCTGCCCGCCTTCCTGCTCGCCGAGACTTCCCTCTCCTTTCTCGGCGTCGGCCTTCAGGAGCCCGAGCCGAGCTGGGGCAACATGCTCGCCGAAGCCAGCGACATCAACCTTCTCCAACGCGGCCACGCCCTCACCATGCTCACGCCCGCCCTCGCCATTTTCCTCTTCGTCCTCGGCGTCCGCCTCGTCGGCGACGGCCTGCGAAACGATAAAAACCAGCGATTTTAAGCTGAAAGCGCCCTCGCACGAAATCTGTTCCAGAGCACGAGCTAGATGTTTAGCCGTCGGGCTAAAACCTTTAGCTGACCTGCTAATTTATTTAACTCCTGTGCTAAGACGTTTAGCGCGTGTGCAAATGTTATTTACACGCATGTAAATGCCTTTCGCTCGCGTGCGAATACTGTTGACAGGTGTGTAAATACTTCTGTGACGCTTGTAAATCGTATTGTTATGGCTGTTAAGACTATTTACACGGCTCACAATGCAATTTGGAGGCGTGTAAATAGCATGCGCTGGTCTGACAACGATGAAAGGCGAGTTGTTTGCGGACTGTTTACGCCGAATAGCGTCCTCTTCATCCACTTTTCCGCCTGAGCACGTCCGATTTCTCACTGCGCCTCACTGTTCAATCCTTCGCGGTCGCCTCTCAAGTTTTCCTCAAGTCTTCTTAAGTTGTTGAAAGGCTGCGACTTTCGGGTCGCCCCCGGCGACTTGAATTTTTCCTGCCGGGGCTCAAGTTTTTCTCAAACCCGTTTGGCTATTGTGTGGGCGTTCGTTGATGAGAGCGCGTTTGACCCGAACCGGGACGCGCCGGAACTTTAAAACTTGAGACAGATTGAGAAGGAGACTACCCCGAAGATGTTTAGAAGAATCTCTGCCAACTTTTTCATGGCCTTGCTTCTTTGCCTCGCAATTACTACCGCCGCCTCCGCCGCCACCATCGGCCCCGGCCTCCAGTCGAAACTAAATTCCCTGGCCGACGCGCAGAGCGTCGGGCTCGTCATCGTCACTTTCAACACCGAGGGCGGACTCAACGAGTCGCACCTCGACATCGTGCGCCGCCTCGGCATCACGCGCGGCATCACCCTTAACACGCTCGGCATGATGGCCGTCCCGGCCACCGCCGGACAGGTCAGAGCACTCGCCTCGAACAGCGCGGTGCGCTCCGTTTGGGAGAACGAGCGTCTGAGCTATTACGATTTTGAAGCGCGGACGATGGCGGGCGTCGAGCGCGTGCGCGAAGACGGCGCTTTCCAGAAGTTGAACAACAACCTGCCCGTCGATGGCTCAGGCGACTTCTCCGTCGTCATCAACGATAGCGGCATCGACGCCACGCACCCCGACCTCGAATTCGGCAAGCGCGTTATTCAGAACGTGCAGGTGCTCGTCGATAGCGACACGGGCACGACCTGCACGGAAGAGACGGGCTGCATCATCGGACAGGGCTTCACGCCTCTGACCGTCGTCGAGAACATCCCCGACACCGACCTCAACGTCGGACACGGAACGCACTGCGCCGGCATCCTCGGCGGCTCCGGCAAACAGTCGAGCGGCAGGTATGAAGGCGTCGCTCCCGGCGCGAAGATTATCGGCACGGGCTCGGGCGCGGTGCTCTTCGTCCTGAGCGCGCTCGGCGGCTACGAGTGGGCGCTCACCAGCCAGTCGCTCTACAAGATTCGAGTCATCTCGAACTCCTACGGTAGCAACGGCCCCTACAACCCGGACAACCCGCTCGTCGTCGCCACCTACAAGGCTTACAAGCGCAACATCACGTCGGTCTTCGCCGCAGGCAATTCCGGCCCCGGCAAGGATTCGCACAACCGTTACTCGAAAGCTCCCTGGATTATCTCGGTCGGCGCGGGCACGAAAGAAGGCGGGCTCGCCACCTTCTCTTCGCGCGGCACGCCGAAGGACGAGCGTCTCTCCAATAACGACCCGCTCGACGACCTCGACGCTCCGACGCTCGTCGCGCCCGGCACCGGCCGCGAGTTCGAGCGCAACGCCTCGAAGCTCAGCGCCGCCTACGTCTCTGCCCGCTCGAAGACCAACATGTTCTCGAACGGCCTCGACGCCGACGCGGAGCTGCCCCTCGGGATGATTCCCTTCTACACGCAGATTAGCGGCACTTCGATGTCTACGCCCTTCGTCGCGGGCGTTATCGCCCTGATGCTCGACGCCGACCCGTCGCTCACGCCCGACGAAATCAAACAGATTCTCATGCAGACGGCCTCGCGCATGCCGGGCTACGACGAGTGGGAAGTCGGCGCGGGCTACGTCAACGTCCACGCCGCCGTCGATAAAGTCTTCAATCGCTCGAAGAAATACGACAGCAACTTCCAGCACAGCTACAACGCCGAATTCACCACCTCCATCGCCGGGCAGGAATCTTTCCGCATCGACTACAGCCCGGCTGGTCTTCCCGGCCCCGGCTCGCAGAACGCGCGCTACCTGACGGTCGCCTCCGGCATCAACGTCCTCGACGTTTTCGCACGCTTCGACAACGCGCTCAACACCGGCGACGGAAACTCCATCGGCCTCGTCCTGACCGACCCGAAGGGCACGAAATATACATCCGGCATCGCGCTTCCCGTGCTCGACGGCACGACCCGCCAGATTCTCGTCAAGAATCCGGAGCCCGGCCAGTGGCTCCTCGAAGTTCGCGGCGTGCGCGGTCTGGCCGCCGTGCCGAACGTCAGCCTGCCCACTTCGGGCGCGGCTGCTCCCGGCCCCGTCGATTTCAAAGTCATCCAGAAGGTCTACAACCTCGCGCCCATCGCCGACATACAGGGTCACGCGGCGCAGACGCAGATAGAGGCCGCTCTCAAGAACCGGCAGATAGACACGCTCTCTGACGGCCTCTTCCATCCCGAATCGAGCGTCACACGCGAAGACCTCGCGCGACTGCTCTTCTTCAACACGGCGCTTCGCCAGACCATCGGCACGTCCGCACGCTTCACGGATGTCTCGGCCGACCTCGCCCCGATTGCCGAAGCCGTCACCGCGAAAGGCTCGACCATGCGCGACTTCTACACGGCTGACCATCCGCAGGCGGTCGGCGGCATGATGAGCGCGACGGGCTCGACCTTCAATCCTTCGGGCGTCGCCAAGCGGCTCGACATCGCCGTCGCGCTCGTCCGCGCGCTCGGCTACGACAACGAGGCGCGCTCGATGGTCTCGGCTGCGGGCTACACCGTCACCGTCCTGAACAAGAACGACGGCAAGCGCTACCCGCTCGCCGACAACAGCGAGATTCCTCTCTCGCTTCGCGGCTACGTGCAAATCGCGCTCGACAAGGAGCTGCTGCAAGCCTTCTACACGACGGAGCAGGGTCAGTTCGACCTCTACCCGACGCTCAAGGCTCGCGTCCGCCCCAGCGATGCGATGACGCGCGCCTACATGGCCTACGCGCTCGACAACTTCCGCAAGCGATTCGTCGCAAACGAATAAGCTTCAAGGTATCTCTCGCTCGCGTCGAGCGTTGTCGGGGCGTTAGGCGCAGCGGGCGATGAAAGGTTCGGGGAGCAGCTTGCCAGGCAGAGACGAGCTGCTCCCCGAACCGAAAACGATTCAAACAGGGATAGAGGCAAATGATGAATGATGAATGCGGAATGATGAATTGAAAACCAAAGGTTTCTGCTTTTCATTCCGCATTCATCATTCCTAATTCATCATTTCTGTTCATCCCTGTTAATTTCTTGAGTTTTGTTAAGCGCTCTTAATACAAAGGAAAAGACGGCAATGAAAAAGACTCTCACCGCCATCTCGATATTCATCTTCGCGCTCATGTTCCAGACGCAAAGCAGCGAAGCCGCGCGCTCGGTCGATAAGCTTCTCGACAAACAGATTGCCGCCGCGCCGCTCGCTTTGACGCCCGTCGTCATCACCTACGACCATCAGCCGACCGAGGCCGACCTCGCCGGCTTGCGCACGCTCGGCATCACCAGAGGCGTCGTCCTCGACCAACTGCCGATGGTTCTCACGACCGTCAACAAATTGCAGTTCGATTCTCTCAAGCGCCGCACGGGCATCGTCTCGCTCTACGCCAATCGCACCTACAAGCTCTCGGGCGAGAAGTATCGCAACTTCATCGGCCAGACGGCCTTGCAGGAAGACGCCGAGACGACGCGGCGAAACGGTGGGTTTCCCGTCGATGGCGGCGGCATCGGCGTCGCCTACGTCGATACAGGCATCGACGCCACGCACCCTGACATGCAGCTTGGCCGCAACGTCGTCGGCAACGTCTTCTTCCCGATGGCCGAGACGCCGCTCAACTGGAATCCCGATTTCATGCCGGCCATCTACGTCGAAGACCAGCCTCTCTCCGACGTTCAGGGCGGGCACGGCACCTTCGGCGCGGGCGTCACGGCCGGCACGGGTCAGGCTTCGAGCGGGCGCTACGCGGGCATCGCGCCGGGCGCGAAACTGGTCGGCCTCGTCGCCGGAAACGACTACGGCCTGACCGAGTTCGCCATCCTGCAAGCCTTCAACTACACCCTCGCCAATCAGGCCAGATACAACATCCGCGTCTGCAACAACTCCTGGGGCACGACGCTCGCCGAAGCGCCCTACGACGCGCTCTCGCCCATCAACGTCGCCACGCGCCGCATGTACGACCGCAACATCACGGTCGTCTTCGCCGCCGGTAACGACGGCGACGCGCCCGACATGATTAACCCCTACTCGGTCGCGCCCTGGGTCATCTCCGTCGCGGCAGGCGAGAAGGAACTCTACGGCACGCCCGCCAGCTTCTCTTCGCGCGGCAACGACAACGGGACGGGAACGGATGTCGCCGGAATGCCCGCCGACCCCAACGCCCTGCCCAACCTGCGCCCCGACATCACCGGCTCGGGCGTCAACATCAAGAGCGTGCGCTCGAAGGGCCCCGGCCTGACGAACGCCGCCGGCACAGCGCCGATTATCGGCAACGATGCCACGACCATTCCGGCGTTGCTGCTGCCCTACTACACTACTTCGCAGGGCACGAGCTTTGCGACGCCGCAGGTCTCCGGCGTCATCGCCCTGATGCTGCAAGCCAATCCGAGCCTTAGACCCGCAGACGTTATCACCATCCTGCGTGAGACGGCGACGCCGATGCCTTATGAAGAGCGCGTCGTCGGCGCGGGCTACGTCGATGCGCACAACGCCGTGCGACGCGCCATGAGTCTTGCGCCCGTCGCTCATCCGGCCAACCTGATGCCGCCGCCGGGCACTCCCGAAATCGTCGATCCGGAGAACGACCACGGCGCGGGCACGCGCGGCGCGCAGGACATACGCACCGTCGATTTCAAATACGTCCCCGGCGCTGACGCCGACAACAGCTTCCTCGTCTACACGCTCACGCTCGGCGACGCCGCCTCTCGTCTCCCGAACGACCAGTGGACGCTCAGCTCCAACTTCGGCGCGACCACCATCTACGTCGCCGCCAGAGTGGGCAACACGGGCGGGGTCACATATCAATACGGCACGATTGCGCCCGACCCCGATACCGGCGTCTCGACTCAGACGCGCATCGGCGTCCCTGAGTCCGGAGCAATAGAGGGCAACCAACTTATCATCCGTCTCTCAATCGCCAAGATAAATGAAGCGCTCGACCCCGACGGCGACATAGACGTGCGAGGCATGACCTCCACCGCCGCCGACGCCAAAGCTCAGGTCATCGTCGGCGTCCTCCTGCTCGCCGCCGACACCGCGAGCGGCATGGACTTCAAGGTCGAGCCCTAAAAAGCTCGCTCGACAAGCATCGCCGAGCGCTCTCGTGCCCTTTGGGGGAAGGCCGAAGTCGTCCGGCACAACAACAGGTTCAGAGCGTGGCTCTTTGGGGGAGGAGCCGCACTCTGAACCTGTCGAGTTTGTCGTCAAACAGTTTTTAGAAATTTACTGCCAGCGAAACAGCCTGAGCGCCACGATAAAAGTCCCCACGCACCACGCCGCCAGAATCCCAATCGACGCCCACGTCGCCGTGAGCGGCGCGCCCTCGTTCATCACGGCGCGCAGCGCGTCGTTCAAAGCCGTCAACGGCAGCGCCTTGATGAAGGGCTGGAGAAACGCCGGAAAGCGTTCCGACGAAAAGAACGTGCCCGACAAAAGCCACATCGGCATCATCACCACGTTCATCAACCCCGACACGCCCTCGATGGTCTCCGGCCTCGCCGCCACCAGAAGCCCCAGCCCCGCGAACGCCAGCGCGCCCAGAAGCAGCAGCACCGACATGTCGAGCCACGACCCGCGCACCGTATAGCCGAAGACGAACCACGCGAAGGCGATGACGACAGCCACTTCCAGCACCAGAAAAATCATCCGCGACATGACGAACGAGAAGAGGTAATGCGTCCGACGCATCGGCGTCGCCGACAGTCGCTTGAGCAGCTTTCGCATCCGCGCCGTGACAATCGAAAACCCGACGCCCCACAGCCCGCTTCCCATCAAATTCATTCCGATGAGACCCGGAATCAGAAAATCTATGTAACGCGCCCCCGGCTCGGTCACACGCTCTTCGCCGACCCTCGCCACGTCCGCGCGCCCCAGCGCACGCTGCAAAGCATCATCGACCACCAGACGCGCCAGACGACTCTCAGGCCGCGTCGGGTCGAACCTGTAATCGAGTGCCTGAGCCGTCGTCGCTGTTGAAGCCGACGCTGTTTGAGCATCCGAACCGACTGCGGTGTTCCGTCCGGCATCCCTCCCAGCATCATTCGCAGGAGCGCCCGCGCCGCCCTCCCTCGCGCGCACGACCAGAGCGACCTTGCCGCTCCGCAAAGCCTGCGCGGCATCCTCCGGCGCGAGCGTCAGAAGCTCTACTTCGCCAGAGCGCGCCAGCGCATCGGTCAACCTCTTCGACGCTTCTGATGAAGCGACGCCCGACCCTTGCTCAAGCGCGACTCGAACCTTCTCCGGCGCGGTGTTACGAAAAGCGATTCCGAGCGCGAACGTCAGCAGAATCGGAAAGACGAAGACCCAGAAGACCACCTCCGGCTCGCGCAAGGTCTCGCGTATGCGCGCGAGCGCCAGCTCCAGCAGAGGATTGAGCCGCCGCTCTCCCCCCGTCGCGCCTGATTCGCTCGTCGCTCCCGACGCACTGCGCCGTCTTTCGTCAGACTCAAGTCTCGACGCCGCCGCACCGTCGCCGTCCGCCGGAGATGAAGCCGAAGCTCCGCGCTCGCCGCGCGTCTGCGACCCGGCCTTCGCCTCCGTCTCCGCCCGCGTCTCCTTTGCTTCGAGGTTCTGCTTGGCTTCACGCATCGCGCAGCATCCTTCCAGTCAAACCGACGAAGACATCTTCGAGCGTCGCCTGATGCGTCGTCAGCGTCAAAAGCTCCGCTCCCTGAGCTTGAATCAAAGAGAGCAGCGCGGGCAGCGCCTCGCCGATGTCGGAGACTGTCAGGGCGTAGCCGCCCTTAACGGCGCGCACGCCGCGCACGCCCGGCAGACTCTTGAGCGAAGCCTCATCCACTTCGGCTTTCGTCGTGAACTCGACTATCTGCTCTGCGCCGAGCGACTCGATAAGCTCCAACGGCGTGCCGAGCGCAATTACTTTTCCGTGATCCATAATCGCCACGCGGTCGCACAGGCGCGACGCCTCTTCCATGTAATGCGTCGTCAGAATCACCGAGCCGCCGCCCGCGCGAAACTGTTCGACGATGTCCCAGAGCTTGAGCCGCGCCTGCGGGTCGAGCCCTGTGGTCGGCTCGTCGAGGAAGAGCAATTCGGGACGCCCCGCCAGCGCGCACGCGATGGCGAGCCTCTGCCTCTGCCCGCCCGAAAGCTTACCCACTCGCGCCCTCCGCTTCTCTTCAAGCTCGACGATGCCGATTATCTCGTCCACCTCGTAGCCGCGCGTGTAAAAACTGCGAAACAGCCTGACCGTCTCTTCGACCGTCAGCTTCTCCGCCAGCTTCGTCTCCTGCAATTGCACGCCGAAGCGATTACGCAAAGTGCGGTCGTCGCCCGCTCCCCAACGACTACCGAGCACCTCGACCGTCCCACCGTCAGGCGGGGTCAGCCCCTCGAAAATCTCGACCGTCGTCGTCTTCCCCGCCCCGTTCGGCCCCAGCAGACCGAAGCACTCGCCCAGCCTCACTTCGAGGTCTAAGCCGTTCACCGCCGTCACGTCCGCGTAACGCTTCACCAGCCCCGCGCAACGCAGAGCCAGCGCGTCCGCCGCGACCGGCGCGGAAGAGACGGAAACATCGCTGCTTGGATTCAACATGATTGCAAACTTGAATACGATGAGGACAAGAAGTTTCTTATGCTACGAGAACAGGTTATCGAACGCTGATTATCTTCAGGGTTGAATATCCAATTCTAATAGCCGCTTGCCATGAATGACCGCCGCAATCGTAATCGTCTTATCCTGAACGCGATAAACTATTCGATAACTGTAAGCGAATTGTTCCCGGATATTTTCGTCGGCGAACTCAGGCACGATGCGACCAGCCAGAGGAAAGCGTGAGAGTCTGCGCGCAGTGTCAAGGATTCTCTTTACAACTGTGGCAGCATAGGCTGTGGAATCAGCAGAAATATAGAGCGCGATGGCTTCGACATCTTCGATAGCTCTTGGCGACCAAACTACTTCGTAAGCCATTTGCTTAGACGCCCTTCGGCTTCTTCTTGCGACATCGTCCCCTGCGAGTCAGCCACTTCGAGCCCGTGCCGTACCTTTTCAATCACGTAGAGATGATACTGAATATCCTCCAACGAACAATCGTCGGGCAGCTTATCAAGCAGAGCTTCAACCTCTTCTTTGGCTGTACTCATCATGTTCTCTCCCATGCTCTAAATTTAAGCCTTTAACCCCTCGCCGGAAATCGACTTCATACAGCGATTTCCAGCACGCGACCATCTTCAGGAATCTGGGCGGGCTGGACATCAACCGACAGGCATCCTTCGACGGCCTCATAGAGATTCTGAAGCAATTCTTCAAAAGTCTCGCCCTGAGTTGCACAACCCGGAATGGCCGGGACTTCAGCCCAATAGCCCCCTTCTTCCGCCTCGTGAACGATAACTTTAATCTTCATGGCCTGAATTATAAGTCGAATCCTCATGCAGAGGCGAGCATCCGACGGCTGAGCCAACTGGCTGCGAAACGAAACATTTATCGCCTACGCTTCCTACCACTGCCAGCACTTGAGCTGCCAGCCGTCGCCTTCGACGGCGAGGGCGGCGGCATAGCCTTCGCTGGGCGAAAGCTCTCGGAGCGACCAGCGTGTGGCCTGAGTCGGGTCGTGGCGTGTGGCGAGAAGGGCGGCGGGCTGGTTGGGCGAGAGCGTTACGTCGAAGCCGTCGAGCGGCAGGGAGAGTCCTTCGCCGTGAGCTTTGATGTAGGCTTCCTTGCGCGTCCAGCAGTCGAAGAAGGCGCGCGGGCGCGCGTCCGACGGAAGCGAGCGAAGCACGCCGACTTCGGCGGGCGAGAAGAAGCGTTCGGCGATGTCTTCGCCCTCCACGTCGTCGCGGATGTGCTCGATGTCCACGCCGATTTCGCGCCCGCGCGTGAAGGCGTAGAGAGCAAGGTCTTTCGAGTGTGAGACGTTGAAGCGCAAGACTGGAGCGCCCGCCGCTTCTTCTTCGAGCGAGGGTTTGCCGAATGCGGAATAGATGAAGCGCAGGCGCTCGGGGCGTCGGTCGAGGTAGCGAGCGAGGAGCGTGCGGAGGATGCCGCGCGCGACGACGAAATGTTCTCGGTCGCGCGTGAAGTGGAAGCGGTCTGCGCGTCGGCGCTCGTCTTCGGCGAGCAGGCGTCGGAACTCGGCGACTGCGGAAGCCTTCTGCTCAAGCGACGCGCGCCAGACGTGAACCTCGTCCGTCTCCAGCGTGAGATGCTCCGGCGCAGGCTGCCAAAGAGAAGCGTGACTTGAGACCATATGCGCCCTTCTCAAGCGGCCTTACGCGTCCGCAGCGAGGCAGGTCGGCTCGGGCTTACTGCTGCCCCATTTCTTCCATCTTCTTGCGCAGGCTCAAGGGGCGCATGTCCGTCCAGACCTCTTTGATGTAGGCGAGGCATTCTTCTTTCGTCCCCGACTTACCGGCGTCGTTCCAGCCGAGGGCGTTCTCCCTGTCGGCAGGCCAGATGGAATACTGCTCTTCGTGATTGACGACTACTTTGTAGATGGTCTTGTCTTCTCTCTCGTCTCTGTTCATGGTCGGCCTCTTTCGTGTGGTGATTGGAGATGGTCTGTCGCGCCACACATTAAAGCCAGAGCCCTTCGGCTTGCAAGTCCGAGGATAAAGGCGACCGGAAAAACGTCGAGGGGACGCGAAACCCTGAAGCATCCTGAGTGAGATGCTGAAGGGGCGTCCCCTCTATGAAGTTCGTTTGACGCGCCGGGGCGTTTAAAGTTTCAGTCGTTCGGGCGCGTGTCTCAAGTCGGAAGCTCGCGCGCTTCAGAGTCGGCTGAGGGTGACGTTGCCGGAGGCCGAAGAGAGTGTGACGCGGACGGTTCCGTTGCCGAGCTGGCCGCGTGCGCTCTGTCCGGGCCCGTGCTCGCGCCGGTCTACTTCGATGGGGAAGTCCGTCCTGACCGAACCGCTCGCCGTTGACATGCTGACGTAGGCGTCCGGGTTATCCGGCAGCTTGACGTTAACGTCGCCGCTCGCCGTCGAGAATTTCATGTTCTCGGCTCCCTCCAGACGCGTCAGCTCGACATCGACGTTGCCGCTCGCGCTCTGCGCGTTGACCGACCCGCTGACGCCCGAGACGAGCACGTTGCCGCTCGCCGTGCTGACACGCACTTCGCCCGTCACGTCGCGCACCTCGACGTTGCCGCTCGCCGTCTGGACGGGGCTAATCTGGTAACGCACGGCGCGCGGCACTCTCACCTCGAAGCGAATGCTGGCGTCGCAGTTACAGTTGCGCGGGTAGCGCACGCCGAGACGGACGCTGTTGGCGCTACTGCGGTCTTCGACCTCGACCATCTCGCGGTCGCGCCCCTCCTTGTAAGCCGCTACCGTGACGGACTCGCCGCCGTAGCCGATTATCTGCACGTTACCCGAAACATTCTGGATGCTCACCGAGCCGCCCGCCGTGATGGGGTACGACTTCTGGAAATCCTGCGCCGACACCTGCACGGCCAGCGCCGCGCACACCAGCAATGAAGCGAACATGAAACGTAACAAAGCTTTTCTCATAAACATCAATCTCCCTTTTCAAATTTTTCGAGCACGCCGCCGTGCCTTTCGCCAAACGCGCGACGCGCAAGCCTTCCTTCGGCCAGACGCGCCTGAAACCTCTCCTGCTTCCGGCCGAACGCGCCGTCCGCACCTTGCTCTCTCAAATTTGTAAACACCACGCGCCTCGATTTTGTGATAAAAATTTTCCCATGAACCCAAAAAATTCCGGACGCACACGAACGACACGAACAGAGAAGCTTTTTCCCTCTCAACTTCGCCGCGCATCGGCGACTCTCATACTGCTGCTCTCGGCGGCACTCTGCGTGCCCGCGCACGTCGAAGCTCAAACAGCGCGGGGCAAGCGGGGCGTGCGCGTCGCCGCAGACGTTTCCGCGAGGCCGGGACAATGGACGGCGGGTATGGTCGAGAAGTCAAAGCCGGGGATTGCGCCGGTGGTGCTCAGAGACGTGAGGGCGGCGCGTCAGAAGGGATTCGACCGGGTGGTCTTCGAGTTCAGAGGACGAAGGCTGCCGGGCTATCGAGTCGAGTATGTTGACAAGCCCGTCGGGCAATGCGGCTCAGGGGAGGTTGCTTCGATAGCCGGAGACGGCTGGCTTCGCGTGCGGCTACTTCCCGCGCAGGCGCACACCAAAGCAGGCGAAGCGACGGTGAAGAATCGTGAACAACGCCTGCGCCTCGGCGTCCTGCGCGAGATGGAATCGACCTGCGACTTCGAGGCCGAAGTCGAGTGGGTGCTCGGCGTCGCTTCGCCTAATCGCTTCCGCGTCCTCGAACTCTCAAACCCCACGCGCCTCATCGTAGACGTGAAAAGCAAGTAGGAAGGCGGAAGAGCAAGTAGGAAGGATGAAGGCGGAAGGCGGAAAGCGTGCCACTCAAGCTTGAATGGCTCTCTTTCATCCTTCCGCCTTCCTACTTCCTACTTGCTTTTCAGCCGGTGAATTTGTAGCCGACGCGGTGGACGGTGATGATGTAGCGCGGGTCGCCGGGGGTGTCTTCGATTTTCTGGCGCAGCTTGGCGATGTGCATATCGACGGTGCGGGTGAGCGGGAGGCCGTCGTAGCCCCAGACGGCGTCGAGCAGGTGGTCGCGGCTGACGACCTCGCCGCGATGCTCGACGAAGTATTTCATCATCTTGAATTCGCGCGGGCTCAGCTCAAGGGTGCGCCCGTTCTTGGAAGCCTCGAAGTTTTTGAAGTTGATTTCCACGTCGCCGAAGTGGACGCTCTCGATGGTCTCGACAGTCTTCGACGCGCGCCGGAGCACGGCCTCGACGCGCGCCATCAATTCAAGGAAGCTGAAGGGCTTGGTGACGTAATCGTCGGCTCCGGTCTTGAGGCCGAGCACTTTGTCTATCTCCTGCCCGCGCGCCGTGAGCATGATGATGGGCGTGCTGTTGCCGTCGCTGCGAAGTTGCTTGCACACGTCGAGGCCGCTCATGCGCGGCAGCATCACGTCGAGGATGACGAGGTCTAAGCCCTTCTCCGACGCCATGCGCAGACCCGCCGAGCCGTCGCGCGCCACCTGCACCGTGTAGCCTTCGTATGTGAAACCGTCGCGCAGGGCGACGGCCATCGCCTGGTCGTCTTCGACTATCAGAACTTTACGCATATCTTTTGCATCGCTCGCTGGTCGCTTCTGCTTTCCTCAAGAACTCTTCTTCGGCTCGGCGACGTACGTCTTGTTGACTATCTTCCACTCGCTGCCAATCTTGAGCATCGACATATAATCCGTGAAGCGCATGCTCGGATAGTCGAGCACGACCTTGACCATCGCGGCGTTGCCGGTGATGTCTATGCTCTCGATGCGGCGTTTTCGTTGCGCTTCGTCCGGCGCGGGCTTGCCCGACGCGCCCGCGATGTAGTCGGCGCTCGTGCGCTGCGCGAACTCTCCGTTGCGAATCCAGAACAGCTTCGACTCGGGGTGAAACGCCTTTTTGAAATGCTCGCCGTCTCCGGTCGCGTGCCCGCGAAAGTAGTGCTCGATGGCCTGACGCACGGCGGCCTCTTCGGCGTTCTTGGCGCTCGCCGACTGTTGCCAAATGGTGAGGCCGACAGCCGACAGGATGAGGACTAACAGAGTAAGGTTCTTCTTCATACGGCTCTCCTGAATCTTTGATTTTGAACTTCGTTTGCAGACATCTTTCGTCGAGGTCGAAAGTATGAGTTTGGTCGTTCAAGCCCGACCGAGCGAGGGGTCGCCGCCCGTCAGAAGCGGCGTCGGTTTTTCGGGCGTCCCGGCGCGGTCGGGGACGGTTTCAACCACCGGCAGGTGAATAGTGAACGTGCTGCCGCGCCCCGGCTCGCTCTCGACCGTGACGCGCCCTCTGTGAGCTTTGACGATGTGCTCGACGAGCGCGAGGCCGAGGCCGCTGCCCTTCACGTCGTGCACCAGCCCGGTCGAGACGCGGTAGAACTTCTCAAAAATCTTCGGCTGTTCCTCGCGCGGAATGCCTATGCCGTAGTCTGTCACGGAGATACGCGCGAAGCCTTCGGTTTGTTCCAGACGGACTCGAATCTCCTTCGACGCGCCGGAGTATTTGACGGCGTTGTCGAGCAGATTCATAAAGACCTGCGCGATGGAATCGGTATCGACGAGGACGGGCGGAATCGGTTTCTGCGGCGCGTCGAAGCGCACGCTGAAGCCCTGCTGGCGAAGCTGCACATCGAAGGTTTTCAGAGTGGTCGAGACCAGCTCGCCGATGTTGGCGCGCTCGAACTGGTAGGTCTTGCGGTCGGATTCTATCTTGGAGAAATCGAGGATGTTGTTGATGAGCTGGGTCAGACGCCTGCTCTCTGTCTCGATGTATTCGCCGTACTCCTGAATCTTGCTCTCGTCTCTGACGCGCCCGAGCTTGAGAAACTCGCCGAAGACGCGAATCGAAGAGAGCGGCGTGCGCAGCTCGTGCGAGACGTTGGAGACGAAGTCTGTCTTCATCTGAGAGAGACGCATGGCGCGCGAGGCGGTGCGGAGCGCGAGCGCGATGCCGCCGACGAGCACGACCGTCATCATCAGCGAGAGCGTGAGGTTGAAATTGAAATTCCAGTGCGCCCACTGCGCGGGCGTCATGTGCCGGCTGCGAATGCCGAGATGGTACTCGTAGAAGTAGGGCAGCCCAATCGGTATCTCGTCGTCCTGCCCTCGGACGGGCTGCGTCGAGAAGACGAGATTCTTCTTGCCCTCGTAGAGCGTGACGATGACGTTCTCCTGCGCGTCGTCGGGGAAAAAACGGGGCAGGGTTTTTCGTATCAGTCGCGGCATGTATTCGTGTTTGAAATAGTCGGAGTCGAGAATCACTCCGGCTACGCCGAGCACGCGGCGCTCGTCGTCGGTGATGGGACGAAAGAGGATTTTGTTTTCGGGGTCGCGCCCCTCTTCCATCAGCCAGTTGTTGGCGAGCGGCGTTCTCTCCTTGCTGAGCAGGCGGTAGGGCGCGGCGGCCACTTGAACGGCGCGCTCTTCGCTCGCAGTGGCGGCGCTCGCCTTCGCCGAATCGTGCGGGCTGAAGAAGAGCATCTGCGGCTCGTCGCCCTGCGAATTGAAAGCGACGACGAAGAGGCGCTTCGCTCCTTCCATCGAACACCTGTTGAAGTAGTGCCTGCCTTCTTCGAGACGCCCGCTCTCGACCAGATGCGCGTGAACTTTCAACAGCTCGTCGGCATTGTCCTTGTAGAAATACTTCATCTCCTTCGAGACATCGACGAGGTAGTTTTTCATCCCGACCGTCTCGGCCACCGTCGAAGCCTTCTCCAGCTTGGCGAGCGACCTGTACTGCAACACAAGGATACTCACAAGCGGCACGACCACCGCGAAGAATCCCACCCAGAGAATGTGTCGGCGGAGGAATGTTCTGAGTCTCGTCATCATCATCTCAAGCTCTTTCTATCTCGCAAGGGGGCGCTCTGCGTTGCCTTCGGCGAGACATAAAATACAACGGAAATCCGCTCGCCGTCTCTATCCGCCGACCACTTTTTACAACTCATTTACAGCTTTTACCTCTCTTTACCTGGCCTTGATGACATTTACATCGCGCACGCGTAAATTGCCGCCCATACCTCGCCAGACAAGCGTTGAAACGATTTTTCGACAGAGGCTCAAGACCCATGAAACCGGCACGACTAACAAAGCTCGCACGCGCTCTCTTCCTTCTCTTCGGACTCTCGACCCTGGCTTACAGCGCCGTTACGACGCGTTTGCCCGAAAGGCTCGTCCCCGCGCGACGGCCGTCGCAGGCGATGTCTTCCAGACCCGTCTTCATCGAAGGCATCGTCTCCATAGGCGGCCTCGCCCTCAACGTCGCCTTCGCCTCCGACGGTAAGCCCGTCTGCCTTTCTCTCACCACAGAGAAGCAGGGGTAAAAGCAGTCTGGAGTCTGAGGTCTGGAGTCGGGAGTCAGGAGACGGAAGATAACCCCTTCGTCTTCCGTCTTCGGCCTGACTCCAGACTTCAGACTCCAGATTTAATTCGAGAGATGAAAACCGGAGGGATGTCAGGGAATCAGAACGATTTTGCCGAGCGCGCTCGTCTCCATAATTTCACGATGAGCGCGCGCCGCTTCGGCGAGCGGCAATTCGCGCCCGACGACGGGGCGCAGCGTGCCGTTTTCCAGTCCGGCGACGAGCGCCGCGTGAATGCCTGAGAGGAGCGCCGTCGGAGCGTTCAGAAGAGACATGCCGTGAATCGTCGCGTCGCGGCTCATCGCGTCGCGCGGGTTTATCTCGACCGTGCCGCGATTGCCGATGACGACCACACGCCCGCCGTAGGCCAGCACCGTGAGGTCTCTGCCGAGGTTGACGTTGGCGAGCATCTCAAGAATCACATCGACGCCGCGCCCGTCGGTCAACTGCGCAAGCTCGTCGAGGTAATCGGGCGCGCGATGGTCGAGCACGTGATGCGCGCCTTCTCGCGCGACGAGCTTGCGCCCCTCTTCAGTCCCGCCCGTGCCGATAACCCTGAGCCCTGCGGCACGTGCAAGCTGCACCGCCGCCAGCCCGACGCCGCCGCTCGCGCCGTGAACCAAAACGGTCTCTCCGGCCTGCGCTTCTGCACGTTGAAAGAGCGCGCGGTAGGCAGTCGCGTAAGGGACGAAGACGCCCGCGCCCTCCGCGAACGAAACGCGTTCGGGCAGCCTTTGAACCTGCGACTCGTCGCAGAGCGCAAGCTCCGCGTAAGTCCCGCTCAGCGTTCCCGCCACGTAAACCCTCTCGCCCTCGCGCACGCGCTTTACTCCATCGCCGTTTGCTTCCACCACTCCCGCCGCGTCCATCCCCGGCGTGTATGGCAACGCGGGCTTCCGCGCATAGACGCCCGCGCGGATGTACGTATCGACCGGATTGACCCCGGCGGCGCGCACACGCACCAACACCTGCCCCGCTCCAGCCTGCGGCTCGGCCACTTCCTCCAGCCGCATCACCTCCGGCTCGCCAAACTCGCTCACTCGAATAGCCTTCACTTCATCCTCCAATCAAATCAAACGACGAATACGGAAACGCCTCGCGCGATGAGCTACGAAAGACGCACGCCTTCGAGACCGAAGCCCGCAGGCTCTAAAGCGAGAACGAAACGAAAACCGGAAAAGCGCGCACGGGAAGAGAGCGGAAGGAGAGAAGCAAGACCTTCGTCCGCTTCCCCTTCCGCTCTCTTCTCAGGGTCTCACTTTGTCGATTAATCGTTCGCGCGTTGTCTGGCGGCTGGAGCCGTGTAAAACCCGGCTCAGCCTAAGAGGGGCTCGCCGTCGTAGACGACTTCCCAGCCGTTCTTACGGCTGGTCGAGAGGCTGCGGTTGAACCATGTGCGGGCGGCTTCTTCGTCTTCGTAGGTCTGCGCGGAGGGGAGCGCCTGCCGGGGATCGACGCGGACAATCTGCCCGCCCGACGAGAAGGTCTTCAGAGAGAGCAGCGCTATCATGCCGTTCTTCGACATGATGACGGTTCGCATGTCAACCGGCTCTTCCTCGTCCTCTTCGTCTTCGTCGAAATCCATCAGCGCGCGGTCGCTCACGTCTGCCTCGTCGTCGATGATGTCGTCGAAAAAATCGTTCTGGTCTTTCATCTATTCTCTCACCACTTTCAAAAAGTATTTCTGTTTTCTTCCATCAACGAAGGATAATAGATTATCTGATGGCAGAAACCGACGCTACATACTACTAGCATCCGGGTCTACAGGCAAAACCGACGAAGGAGCATCCGTGATGGCCGACGGCTATGTCCTCTCAATCGACCAGGGGACGACGGGCACGACCGTTCTCATCTTCAACCGCGAGGGCGCAATCGAGGGGCGCGCTTACTCGGAGCTTACGCAATTCTACCCGCAGCCCGGCTGGGTCGAGCACGACCCGGAAGAGATTTGGAGAGTCAGCCTCAGGGTGGTCGGCGAAGCTTTGTCGAACGCTGAGGTAGAGGCGCGCGAGCTGCGAGCCGTCGGCATCACGAACCAGCGCGAGACGGTCGTCCTCTGGGACAGGCGAACGGGCGAGCCCGTCTCGCGCGCCATCGTCTGGCAGGACAGACGCACCGCAGACATCTGCGACGAGCTGAAAGCGCGCGGCCTCGAAGAGACCGTCCGGCGCACCACCGGGCTCGTCATCGACCCGTATTTTTCCGGCACGAAAATCAAGTGGCTGCTCGACCACACGGAAGGCTTGCGCGAGCGCGCCGAAGCCGGAGAGCTTGCCTTCGGCACGATTGATACGTGGCTCGTCTGGAAACTGACCTCGGGACGCGCACACGTCACCGACTACTCGAACGCCTCGCGCACGCTGCTCTACAACATCTACGACCTGCGCTGGGATGAAGAGCTTCTGCTCCTTTTGGACGTTCCGCCAGCACTACTCCCAACAGTCGTCTCTTCTTCAGGCGTCGCAGCCGAGACAGCCCCGCGCCAGTTCTTCGGCGCAAGCGTCCCCATAGCCGGAATCGCGGGCGACCAGCACGCCGCCCTTTTCGGTCAGGCTTGCTACGCACAGGGGCTCGCCAAGAACACCTACGGCACGGGCTCTTTCGTCCTGATGAACACGGGGCAGACGCCCACGCCGAGCGACGAAGGACTGCTCACGACCATCGCATGGCGCATCGGCTCGGACGCCGTCGAGTACGCGCTCGAAGGCTCCGTCTTCATCACGGGCGCAGCCGTCCAGTGGCTCAGAGACGGCCTCGGAATCATCGAGCACGCCTCGGAGACTGAAGCCTTAGCGTGCTCGGTCGAATCAAACGGCGGCGTCTATTTCGTACCCGCGCTCGCGGGCTTGGGCGCGCCGCACTGGGACGCCTACGCGCGCGGCGCAATCCTCGGCCTCACGCGCGGCTCGACCCGCGCGCATCTCGCACGCGCCGCCCTTGAGAGCATCTGCTACCAGACGCGCGACGTGCTCGAAGCGATGGAGCGCGACGCGCACATTCGGCTCGTCGAGCTGCGCGTCGATGGCGGCGCGGTCTCGAACAGTTTCCTCATGCAGTTCCAGTCAGACATTCTCGGCGTCCCCGTCGAAGTGCCGGAGATTACCGAGACGACCGCCGCCGGAGCGGCCTACCTCGCCGGCCTCGCCGTCGGCTTCTGGCACAACCGCGAAGAGATAGACTCGCGCTGGCGTCTACAGCGCCGCTACGAACCCCGCATGCCCGAAGCAGAACGACAACGCCTCCAGCGCCGCTGGCTCAAAGCCGTCGAACGCGCCCGCAGTTGGGCGAAAGAAGATGAATGAGTTTTCAGTTTTCGGTTTTCAGTTTTCAGCAGAAGCGTTTCGTCTCTTTTCTGAAAACTGAAAACTGAAAACTGAAAACTGTCCACGTTGATGAGAGAGATTCTAAGAGAGATAGAGGGGCAGACATTCGATGTAGTCATCGTCGGCGGCGGCATCAACGGCGCGGGGGTTGCGCGCGACGCGGCGATGCGGGGCTTGCGTGTGCTGCTGCTGGAAAAGGGCGACCTCGCTTCGGGGACGACCGCATGGTCAACGCGCCTGATTCACGGGGGCTTGCGTTATCTTGAGCACGGCGAGGTCGGGCTGGTGCGTGAGTCTCTGCGCGAGCGCGAGCGTCTGTTTCGCATCGCGCCGCATCTCGTCCGCCCTCTGTCGATGCTGATTCCGCTCTACTCGAAGGCGCGGCGCGGGCGTTTGACCGTGCGGGCAGGGATGCTCGCTTACGACCTGCTCTCGTTCGACAAATCGCTCGCACGTCACCAGATGCTTTCGCGCGCCGAGACGCTCAGACGCGCGCCGGGCTTGAGCGCCGACGGCCTGCTCGGCGCAGCCGTCTATTACGACGCGCAGGTCGAATACCCCGAGCGGCTCGTCCTGGAGAGCGCGCTCTCGGCGCGCGAGCACGGCGCGACGATTCTGACCTATGCGCGCGTCGAGCGTTTGTTATCCGAGGGAGGACGAATTGAAGGTGTCGAGTTCAGAGACTCGCTTGCAGGCGGCGAGTTGCAGACGGCGCGGGCGCGAATCGTCGTCAACGCCGCAGGCCCCTGGGTCGATAGAGTTTTGCTCGGCGCAGACAGCCTTCAGCCGCCGCGCTTAATCGGCGGCACGAAGGGCAGTCACATCGTCGTCGAAGCCTTCGCGGGCGCGCCTCCGCGCGATGCGCTCTACGCCGAAGCTCACGCCGACGCTCGCCCCTTCTTCATCATTCCATGGAACGGGCGCTTCCTCATCGGCACGACCGACACGCGCTTCGACGCCGACCCGGATGAGGCCGCACCCTGCGAGGACGAAATCGACTACCTCCTACGCGAGACCAATTGCCTGCTTCCCTCCGCGAAGCTCGGACGCGAATCGGTGCTCTACGCCTACTCGGGCGTGCGCCCGCTCGCCTATTCCGGCGCGCAGACCGAGGCCGCTATCACCCGTCGGCACTTCATACACGACCACGCGCCCGCACCTGACGGTCTCATCTCCATCGTCGGCGGCAAGCTCACCACCTATCGAAATCTCTCCGAGCAGACGGTCGATTTACTATTCAGAAAACTCAACTTGAAGTCGCCCGCCTGCACGACCGGCACGCGCCCGCTCCCCGGCGCGGAGGTTGAAGACTTCGCTTCGTTCAGCGCCGATTTCAAGAAGCACTCGCCGCTCCCGGCTGCATCGTCCGCGCGCCTGTTCAGGATTTACGGCACGCGCACGGCACAAATACTCTCGCTCGTCTCCGCAGACTCGACGCTCGGCGAGCCCTTCAGCCCCTCGACCGGCGCGATAGGCGCGGAGATTCTCTTCGCCTTTCAACACGAGTTGGCCGAGACGCTCGTCGATTGCCTCTGGCGTCGCACGCTCGTCGGCTTCAGCAGCGACGACGTGATGCAGGATGCGGAGGCGGCCTCGCTCGTCGCACGACGACATCTCGGCTGGAGCGCCCGGCGCGTCGCCCGCGAGCTGGCCGCGTGCCACGAATACCTCGCACGCTTCAAAGCAAAACGAGAGGGGAAGAGCGAGCCATAGCCGAAGGGTAGATGAGGAAAAGGGCAAAGCTGGAGAGAGAGCAAAGCCGGGGTAAAAACCAAGCTGAGCTTAAAAGCAAAGGCGCTCGCACGTCTTCCCTTTTACCCTTTCCCCGTTTACCCTTTGACCTTTTAAGTCTGGTAGAGAGGTTTTGAAGATGAGAACGATTCCGGCGACGATGCGCGCTCTTGAGCTGCGCGATTACGAGGGTCGGCCTGAGAGCCTTGCTCTGGTGGAAAAGCCCGTTCCTCGACCAGGCAGGGGCGAGGTGCTGGTGCGCATCGAGGCCGCGCCCGCCAACCCTTCCGACATGATGTTTCTGCGCGGCCTCTACGGGCAGAAGAAGCCTCTGCCGGTGGTGGCGGGGTTCGAGGGTGCGGGCGAAGTGGTGTCGAGCGGAGGCGGACTCGTCGGGCGTGCGCTCGTCGGGCGACGCGTGGCCTGCGCCGCTCCGTTCGGCGGCGATGGAACGTGGGCTGAGTACATGGTCACACCGGCGAGCATGTGTATTCCTCTGCGGCGCGAGGTGACGTTCGAGCAGGGCGCGGCCATGATAGTCAATCCTTTTTCGGCGTGGGCTCTGATGAAACAGGTCAGGCACGGGCTCGACCGCGCCGTCGCGCAGAGCGCCGCCGCCAGTGCCCTCGGTCGCATGATTAACAGCCTCGCCAAACGTCGCCGCCTCCCGCTCGTCAACATCGTGCGCAGGCAGGAGCAGGTCGAGCTGCTGCGCGGCGAGGGCGCTGAGCACGTGCTCAACAGCACCGAGCCGGATTTCGAGGAACGCCTCAGAGACCTTTGCCGCCGACTCAAGGTGACGCTCGCCTTCGACGCCGTCGCCGGAGAGATGACCGGACAGCTTCTGCGCTCGACGCAGAAGGGCGGAAGAGTCTTCGTCTACGGCGCGCTCTCGATGGATGCGTGCCAAATCGATCCGCGCAGTCTCATCTTCGAGGGCAAGCGTGTCGAAGGCTTCTGGCTCTCCGAATGGCTGCGCTCGCAGAACCCGGCGGCGAAATTCATCACCTCCATGCGCGTCCAAAAGCTGCTCGCCACAGACCTCCACACCGACATCCGCTCCCGCCTCCCGCTCGAAGCAGCGACCGAAGGCTTGAGCCAATACGCAACCCACATGACCGGCGGCAAGATTCTCTTCGTGCCCGGCCTGAGAGAAGGTTCGGGTTGATGAGTTCCCAGTCATTCAGGATAGATGCGACGATTGCTATACAGAGGCAATGCGCTTTATAGAAACCAGATTGTTTACGCGCCAGATAACAGCGCTGCTCGATGATGCAAGCTACGCTCTCTTACAACGTGCCTTATTACAAGACCAGACGCTCGGCGATATAATCCAGGGTAGCGGCGGCATCAGAAAGCTGCGTTGGGCGGCGAAGGGACACGGCAAAAGCGGCGGGGCGCGTGTAATATATTACCGGGCTGTATCGAAGGAAACTATCCTGATGCTCGACGCTTATCCGAAGAGCGTTAAAGTCGATTTGACAAAAGAGGAAATTAAAAAGCTCCGTCGAATCGTTGAAGAGGAATACCCGTGAGAAAAGATAGATTTGAGCAGCTTCTTGAAAGCATTCGAGAGGGCGGCGCGATTCTCCGAGGCGAGGTCGGGGCTTCGCGTGAATTCAATCGTCCTTCTATACAGAAGAGACGCCGCAATCCTGAGAAGTCTTTTGCGATATGTGTTAAGTCGGAAGAGCCGGAGCTTTTAATCCCGAACAAAATATATCAGGTCACTTTACTTGAAGATGATTTGCTCAAGGTGATAGACGAGGCGGATGAGGCGGCTATCTATTCATCCGACCATTTTTTATTAGTCAGCTTTCCTCCTGAAGTTGAAAAGCTTCTCACGCAGGTCGGGAAACACTGAGAGCGGCTGGAGCAAATAACTGAGCAGCTCGACGGTGACTCGCGCCAGAGCGCTCGCAGTCGTTTCTCAACATCGTTACAGCTAAAGCAGATTAGAAGTTTCCCGCCGTCGGCTATTCGATTTCGGCTTTTTCCATGCTCATTTGAAGGACGAGCGATTGCAACTTTCACAGAGAATTCGGCGCTGGCGTTTGGGCTTGCTGGCGGGCGTTGGGCTGATGATGCTGGCCGTCTATCCGCAGGTCGCTTTCAGGCTGGCGCGGGGCGGCGAGTGGAACGGGACGACGGCCAACGCGCACGGTGACGAGGTTGTGTATGCCGCTTACGTCAACGCGCTGATTGACGGGCGGCCTCGCCGCAACGACCCTTACACGGGCAACGACGACGCGCCCGATGTGCCGCGTCCTGAATCCTACTTCTCGGCACAGTTCGCGCCGGCTTATCTCACAGCCTTCCCGGCGCGTCTCTTCGGACTCTCGACGGCGCAAGCCTTCGTCGCGCTTTCGTGTCTGGCGGCGCTCGCCTCGGCGCTGGCCGTCTTCTACCTGCTCGATGCTCTGACGGGCGACGAGCGTTTCGCGGCGACGGGCGCGCTCGTCATCCTTTGTCTCGGCTCGGCGCATCAGCTCCTGGAGCAGGCGCTCAGGCTCGACGTAACGAACAACTACCTGCCTTTCCTGCGACGCTATCAGCCCGGCGTTCCGTTTCCTTTCTTCTTCCTCTTCTGCGCGCTCGTCTGGCACATGCTCGCGAGCGACAGACGACGCGCGGCGCTCATCTCTGCCGCCGGCGCGGGACTCACTTTTGCGCTCCTCGTCTTCTCCTACTTTTATCTCTGGACGGCGGCGTCGGCGTGGCTCGCTTGTCTCGCCGTCTCGTGGCTCATCGCCCGACCCGAAGAGCGTCGGCGGAGCCTTGAGCGGTTGGCCGTCGTCGGCGCGTTCGCCCTCGCGGCGCTTCCGCCATATTTCCTTCTGCTCTCGAAGCGACTGCCGACGATGGATGCCATCCAACTGCTCACGCCATCGCACGCGCCCGACCTCCTGCGCATCCCCGAGCTGTACGGGCTGCTCGCGCTGGCGGCTCTCTTCATCGGCGTGCGGCGAGGCCGCTTCGAGTGGCGCGAGCGGGTCGTGCTCTTCGCGTCGGCCTTTGCGCTCACGCCCTTCGTCGTCTTCAACCAGCAGATTGTCACCGGGCGCTCTTTGCAGCCGTTTCACTACAGCCTCTTCATCGCAAACTATACGGGCGTGACGGCACTCGTCCTCGTCGCATGGCTCTGGTGGCGCGCTCACGGGGCGACTGAGCGCAGGCTGCCGACCGGCGCGCTCGTCTGTCTCTGGCTCGCGGCTCTCTCGTCGGGCGCGTTGGAGACGGTGCTGGCGAGCAGGAGATTTATGGAGGGCAACGTGCTTCGAGATGAGGCTCGACCCGCCGCGCTGAAGCTCGCGCAGTTGGCGCGCGAACGGGGCGGCGCAGCGCTCGACACACGCTCGGTCGTGCTGGCGACTGACTACACCGTCGGCGACACGCTGCCGACCGTCGCCTCACAACCGTTGCTCTGGGCTCCGCACCTCGTCAGCTTCACGACCGTCAGCGTTGAAGAAGACAGGGAACGCCTCTCGCAGTATCTTTACTATACGGGCGTCAGTTTAGCGGACGTAGACGCCGAGCGTTTCGACGCTCTCGACAACAGAAGAAAGTATCTCGTCAGCGCGCTCATTCGACGGACGCGACACAACCCGAAGCTCTCGGTCGATTGGACGCCCATCAGGCCGGAGGAAGTGCGTGAAGCCTTGCAGCGCTACTCAGGCTTCGTCGCCTCCTTCGACCGCGAGCGCGCCGCGCGTCCCTTACTCTCTTACGTCCTGACATCGCTCGAAGAGCGCGCCGACCTGACCAACCTCGACCGTTGGTACGAGCGCGACTCGGGAGAGCGCATCGGACGCTTCATCCTCTACCGCGTCAGGCTACGACAATAAGAAATGATGAAGAAAGCAGTTTTCAGTTTTCGGTTTTCAGTTTTCAGAAGAGAAGCCGTGTCTTCTGCTGAAAACTGAAAACCGAAAACTGAAAACTTTTCCGGTCGCATTTATGGACATCTCGAAACTCAATCGCTTGAAGACCGGCAGGACGGGGAGGCTCGTCGTGTCGGCTTCGACCCGCGTGCGTTGGGACGACGGCAAACTGCTCATCTCTTCGTCCGGCTCGAAGGATGCTCTCTCGACGACGGATGCGCGGCTGCTTCAGGTCTTGCACGCTTTCGCCGCGCCGCGCCTTCCGCGCGAGGTCGAGGACGAATTGAGACAGTTCGGACAGGGCTTTCTCTTCACGTCCATCGTCGCGCTCTGGCAGATAGACGCGCTCGTCGCCGACGACGAAGAAGAGAGCGACGCGATGCAAGACGCGGACGAGCACGCGCCCGGCGATGCCTTCACAGCCGACGATGCGCTCGCCGAACGCTCCAATACGACGGCGCAAAGCTATGCCCAATCTATCGCGCGACTCGTGCGGACAATCGCCTGCGACCTCGCGGGCTTCGGCGCAGACGCACATCGCTTCGACCCGGCGCATGGACGTAGGTTGAGCCTCGTCGCACGACTCGGCGACGTGGAGCGCACGCTCTCCGGCGTCGCTTCGGAGCTTGAAGAGCGACGCGCGCCGCATCTCGCTTCACAGTTATCCAAACTCCAACTCTCAGGCGCGAGCAGGGGTCTCAGGCTCAACCTCGGTAGCGGCGACGCGCGTCTCGAAGGATGGGTCAACATCGACCTCGCGCCCGCCGAGCTTTCCATGCATCTCGGATGGGGTCTGCCCTTCGCCGATGCCTCGGTCGAATACCTCTACATCTCGCACGTCCTCGAACACATGTACAAAGAAGAAGCCCGCGACCTGCTCGCGGAAAGCCGTCGTGTGCTCGCGCCTGCCGGGGTGGTGCGCGTCGTCGTGCCCGACCTGGAAAAATGTCTGCGCGCTTACGCGGCGGGCGACGCGGATTTTTTCGAGACGCGCCGCAAATTCTGGCCGCGCAGCAGCCGTCTCTCGACGACGCCTCTCGAATTCATCCTCAAGAACGCCGGAGCCGGAATCAAGCCCGGTCGGTTCTGGGGACACAAACACGGTTACGACTTCCAGACCCTCGCGCACGACCTTCGACGTGCAGGCTTCACACGCGTCGAGCGCTCCGAATACATGAAAAGCCCGCACGCTCCCTTACTCATCGACGACGCGGCCAAAACTACCGACTTAAAGTTTCGAGACTCCCACTTCTCCTTGTTCGTCGAAGCGAGCAAGTGAGTTTTCAGTTTTCGGTTTTCAGTTTTCAGAAGAGAAGCCGTGTCTTTTGCTGAAAACTGAAAACCGAAAACTGAAAACTGTTCATTCCACAATTTTCAGTAGTCCATCCTGAATGAGTCGGCGGGCGAGGATGAGTTTGCTGTTGTCGCTGAGCTGGCCGGGGATGTCGGTTGGCCGAAATCGGCGGGTGCGCGCCGCGAAGCGGAGGGCTTGGGCGAAGCTTTTGGGCATCCAGAGAATGTTTTGCGAGGAGACGAGCCCGACCATTTCTCCTTCAGAGATGAAGCGACAGAGGACGCCCGTTCTTCGTTCGAGCGGTGTGTCGAGGTCGATGTCTGTCGCGTCTGCGGCGGAGGCCAGAGCGCCTTCGCCGATTGTCTGAGTGTTTCTGATGAAGCTTGTGACGAGTTCGTTCATGGCACGGCGCGCATCGGCCTGGCGGGCGAAAGCTTGTAGCAGCTCGTCGAACTGCTCTTTCAAACTGGCGGTCGATTCCGTCTCGCCGTCGAAGTTGATGGGAAGCGATTTTCTAAAACGCTCGTCGCGGTTGGAGACCTGCGCGAGCGCGACGGTGAGCAGGTCGAGCCAGGTCAGGACGTGCAGGCCGACGGTGAGGTGCGCTGATGTTGCGTCGGAAGTCCATGCTTCGTGGACGAAGCCGCGCGGCAGATAGAGCAGGTCGCCGCTCTCTAAGGTTAGCTCGTGCGTCGGCGCTCCGGCCTCGGCGTTGTCGATGTCGGCGCGTCCCTTCTTCGGGCCGCCGCGCGCGTACTTCAACATCTCCGTGCGTTCCTCGAAGGGCAGAGGCGGCACGTTGGCAAGCGGCAGCGAGACGACCGGATTGTAGACGCGCCAGTGTTTGCGTCCCGAAAGCTGAAGGACGAGAACGTCGTGATTATCGTAGTGTCGCGGCGAGGGCTGAGCAGAGGCGGGCGAACAGTAGAGATTCACTCTCACGGGAAAACCGAAAAGCTGTTCGAGACCGGCGCACATCTCTCTAAGAGACTTCCGGTATCGCTGCGCGCGGTTGACCCTGATGGTTGCGCCGCGCCTGTAGGCTTCGTAAATCTCCGCGACGTGCTGCGCCTCTCGCGCTTCGAGGCGTCGCGTCTCGTCGTCTTCGCCGAGCGCTTCGACCGACGACTTTTGCTGCGCGAAGGCGTTCGAGATGATGTCGTCAAGCTCAGAGGCGACGAGAAGAGAGGCGTAACGCTCGGGCTCTCTGCGCGCCACGAAGAGAGGCACGCGCTCCCAGTGGCGCGAGAAAAACTCGGCCACGCTCGTCGGCGCAAGCAGAAACTCCAAATCGAATTTGTCGCCCCTCATCTCTAAACTTCTCCGCTCCCTTTTTTCACACGACTCGAACCCGTCGCCTTCAAAGCGACGCCCGCATCATACAAAACCCCACGCCCGCCAGAAAGCCGACGGCGAGCGCGCACCACGCGCCCCGCGCGTTTGCGCCCGCGCCGCTCATGCTGGTAAAAAGAAGTCTGGAGTCTGGAGTCTAAAGTCAAAGACACATGCTTTTGTTTTGACTTTAGACTCCAGACTCCAGACTCCAGACTTATCCATCGAAGGAGGTTGAAGATGCGTCTGACCGAGATGGTGTCGTGCGCGGGTTGAGCGTCGAAGCTCGCGCCGAGCGAACTCGCCCAGGTGCTGGGCGGGCTTGAGATACCCGAAAATCCGAATCTTCTGGTCGGCATCGAAACCGCCGACGATGCGGGAGTCTATCGTCTTTCGGACGAGCTGGCGCTCGTGCAGACGGTCGATTTCTTCACGCCCATCGTCGATGACCCGTTCGATTACGGACGCATCGCCGCGCTCAATTCCATCAACGATGTGTGGGCGATGGGCGGTGTGCCCGTGACGGCTTTGGCCGTCACCTGCTTTCCGAAGAAGGGCGTAGATTTCGCAATCCTCTCGGAGATTATGCGCGGCGGTCTTCAGGTTCTGACCGAAAACGGCGTCGCGCTGGCGGGCGGGCACAGCGTCGATAACGCGCAGATAATGTTCGGCTACGCCGTCACGGGCACGATAGACCCGCGACGCATTATCACCAACCGTCACGCGCAGGCGGGCGACGCGCTCATCTTAACGAAGCCGCTCGGCACAGGCGTAGTCTCGACCGGCATCAAGTTCGGCAAGGCCGCGCCGGAGGTGATGGAGGCTTCGCTTTCGACGATGCTTCTATCGGGGCGCGAGGCGGCGCGTTTGATGTCGGAAGAGGGCGCGCACGCGGCGACCGACGTGACCGGCTTCGCGCTGCTCGGCCACGCCTGGGAGATGGCGCGCGGGAGCAACGTGACGTTGGAGATTGAAGCGGCGCGCGTGCCTCTGATAGCCGGCGCGCTTGAGCTATCGGCGCAGGGACTTCTGACGAGCGGCGACAAGACGAACCGACGCTACGTCGGCGACGAAGTGGAGTTGGGCGGCGAGGTCAGCCGCGAGCTGGCGAGCCTGCTCTTCGACCCGCAGACCGCAGGCGGCCTTCTCATCTCGATTGCCGAAGAGCGCGCCTCTCATCTTCTCTCGCGTCTCAGAGAGACTTACCCCGACGCATCCATCATCGGGCGCGTCGGCGAGCGCGGCGCGCGTCTCATCTCCGTTCGTTGACGACCCGACATGATAAAGAGCGACGAGAGGTTCGAGGGTGAAGCCGGGCGCTACGCCGACTACCTGCGAACGGCGGAGGGAAGGCTGCGGCTCGACATCTCATGGGCTCATCTCGTAGAGGCTCTGAGGGAGTTTGGAGGCGGCGCTAAGGGGCGCGTCCTCGACGTGGGCGGGGGCACGGGCGCGCTCTCTTTGCGCCTCGCGGCCAAAGGCTGGTACGTCAACCTCGTCGATTCGTCGCAGGCGATGCTGGCGCTGGCGCGTGAAGCTGCGAGCCGCGAGTCGCTTCCCTCGCGCGTCGCCTTCGAGCACGCCGACGCCGCTTTCGTAGACAAGCTCTACTCGCCCGATTCCTTCGACCTCGTCATCTGTCACAACCTGCTCGAATACGTCGCCGACCCTTCGGCAGTCCTGAAAGCCATCGGCAGGGTGACGCGGCGCGGCGGCCTCGTCTCGCTCGTCGCGCGCAACCGCGCGGGCGAAGCTCTGCGCGCCGCTCTCAAGCTGCACGACTTCCCGCAGGCCGAGCACGCGCTTCGAGCCGAGACCGTCAGAGAATCGCTCTACGGCGGCCCGGCGCGTCTCTTCGACCCGCCGACGCTTCGCACGCTCGCCGAAGAACACGGCTTCGACGTGGTAGCCGAGCGCGGCGTCCGCGTTGTCGCCGATTACCTGCCGCCTTCTCTCAACGCAACCGACGAAGCCTACGCGCGTCTCTGCTCGCTCGAACAGAAGCTCGGCGCTCGCGCGGACTTCGCCGCCGTCGCGCGCTATCTCCAAATCATCGCACGCCGCCGCTAGCTTCAAAGCCAAAAGCAGACTCAAACGAACTCCAGCCGAGCGACGCCGCGACTCGTGTTGGTACGCTCGTTGCTTCTTCCTTCCTGCGATTGTGTTTGTGACGCGAAATCATACAGGGCATGACACGGCTTTGACACTCGCCTGGGCTGTGCTCTGTTCGACCGAGGCTTAATTAAGGAAAGGAAAAGCAAGAATGGCAAGAGCATCAACGAGCGGAAATTCGGAAGTTGTGACCGGCATGTTCAGAGACAGGGAGAGCGCCGAGCGCGCTTATAACTCTCTCACACAGCGCGGTTACAGCAAAGACGACATCAACGTCATCATGTCTGACGAGACACGCAAGAAATATTATCCCGAAGGTAAAGATTCTGCCGATTCGGATTTCGACAGCAAAGCTCTGGAGGGTTTGGGAACAGGCTCGGCCATCGGCGGTACGGCGGGAGCGGTGCTCGGCGCGATTGCCGCCATCGGCACAAGCGTCGCGCTGCCGGGACTCGGCCTTCTTGTCGCGGGGCCTCTGGCTGGCGCGCTCGTCGGCGCGGGCGCGGGCGGAGCGACCGGCGGACTCATCGGCGCGCTGGTCGGCTCAGGGATTCCCGAAGAACACGCCAAACAGTATGAAGAGGGCGTCAAGCAGGGAGGCATCGTGCTCGGCTTCAACCCTCGAAGCAGCGAGGACGCAGACTATTTCCATAAAGACTGGAATCAGGGCGGCGAAGGCGTCTATCGCGGCGAAGCGAAGATTCCGGTGGTCGAAGAACAACTGCAAGTGGGCAAGCGAGAGGTCGAGCGCGGCGGCGTGAGAGTCGAGAGCCGCGTCACGGAGACGCCGGTCGAAGAGAACGTGCGTTTGAAAGAGGAACGCGTCACGGTCGAGCGTCGTTCGGTTGACCGTCCCGTCGCCGATGCCGACCGCGCTTTCAAGGAAGGCACGCTCGAAGTGACGGAGCGAGCCGAGGAAGCGGTCGTCTCGAAAGAGGCGCGCGTCGTCGAAGAGGTGGTCATCAACAAAGAGGTCGGCGAGCGTACCGAGACGGTGCGCGACAGCGTCCGCCGCACCGACGTAGACGTGCAGGAAGTCGATACGACGAAATCGAAGGGCGCGAAAGGCAGCCGTTAAGCCGAGTCAGAGAGAGACGCCTCGAAGCTTTCGAGTTTTGAAGCGTCAAGGCACAGAAAGAGCCTTGCGGCGCGTCGCACGTTAAGTTGGAGGGCGGCGCGTCGCAGGCTCGAAAGCCGGCGGAAGTGGAATCTGTTTTAAGCGAGAAAGGAGCGGCAGATGAGCCAGCAGAGAGCCAGAGCCTACTTTGTGACAGACCGCGACGGCCTGCGCGGCACGATTGATACGACTTCGGAGGCCGCGCTCAGGAGCGGCAACGGGCAGGTCTTGATTCGACTCGAAAACGGCCAGCAGGCGTTCGTTCCCGTCGATGCGCTGCTCCTTGAAAACGACGGTAACTTCACGCTCCCCTTCAGCCTCTCGGCCTACGCTCAACCGGGCGCGGGGCGAAGCGAAGCGGGCAACATGCCGCCGACGGCTTACGCGCGCGGCGACCGTGCGCGCGACGAAGAGGAGACGGTGGTCGTCCCCGTCGTGGCCGAACGCCTCGACGTGCAGAAGCGCAAGGTCGAAGCGGGCGGCGTGCGTATCAAGAAAATCGTGCGCGAGCGCGAAGAGATTGTTGACGAGCCGCTCATACGCGAAGAGGTGCAGGTCAAGCGCGTGCCCATCAATCGAGTGGTCGAAGGCCCTATCCCCGTGCGCCACGTCGGCAACACGATGATCGTCTCGCTGCTCGAAGAAGTTCTGGTCGTCGAGAAGCGCCTGATGCTGAAAGAGGAGCTGCACATCACGAAGGGCGAGGTGGAGACCTACAAGCCGCAGCGCATCATCCTTCGCAGCGAAGAGGCGAGCATCGAGCGCGTCGGCGAAGCGCCGGGAGCGACGGAGGGCGTCGGCAGCAGTAGCTCCGATTTTAGCCCGGGCGTCGAGCCGCCGGGCGGACGTTTCGAGAGATGAGTTGATTGAAGCGAGTGCTGTAGAGCAAGTCTCGGATTATTTGGTGTGATGGAAATTTGAGAAGGGGGAAGACGATGGCGAGAACAGTAAACGGTCTCTTTGATAATCGCATTCAGGCGCGCGACGCCGTGCAGGAATTGCTCGAACAGGGTTTCACGCGAGACGACATCAGCGTCATGTCGAAGAAGCTTGAGGACGAGGAAGCGAAGGTCGATTACATCGAAGAGGACGGCCACGAGCAGGTTGAAGACATGGCGAAGGGTGCGGGCACGGGCGCGGCCATCGGCGGCGCGGCGGGGCTGCTCCTCGGCATTACAGCCGTCGCCATTCCGGGCATCGGCCCCATCATCGCCGCCGGGCCGCTCGCCGCGCTCATCGCGGGCACGGGCGTCGGCGCAACCATCGGAGGCTTCATCAGCGGCCTGACGCGTCTCGGCGTGGACGAGGGCGAGGCCGACACCTACGCCGAAGGCGTTCGTCGCGGCGGCACGCTCATCAGCGTCGCCTCGCCCGACGAGCGCGCCGACCGCGTCGTGGCGATTATGCGGCAGCACGGCGCAATCGAGATAGACAAGCGCGCCGCGCAGTGGCGCGACGAAGGCTGGACGGGCTTCGAGGCGAGCGCGCGCGACGCTGCCTTCCAGAGCTATGCGGGCAACTCTGCGGGTCAGGCCGCCGCGTCGGCGTCGCCTAACGAAATCACAGCCGAGCATCGTCCCGTTTCGACTCAGAGCGCGGGTGTCAATCAGGGTCAGATAGCCGTGCCCGTGGTCGAAGAACAGTTGGAGGTCGGGAAGCGCGAAGTGGAGCGCGGCGGCGTGCGCGTGCAGAGCCGCGTGACGGAGACGCCGGTCGAAGAGAACGTGGAATTGAGAGAAGAGCGCGTCCACGTCGAGCGCCGCCCCGTCGATTACACTTTTCATGGCGGAGAATCGGAAGCCTTCAAGGAGTCGATGATTGAGATTAAAGAGGCTTACGAAGAATTGATTGTGAACAAGAAGGCGCGCGTCGTCGAAGAGGTGGTCGTCGGCAAGGATGTCGAGCAGCACACGGAGATTGTGCGCGAGACGCTGCGCCGCACGGATGTCGAAGTCGAGCCGATTGAGCCGGAGCGTGCGCGGGGCGCGGGCGCATCTTCGCCGCAACAGCCCGGCACGGCGCGCGACGACTCCGACCCAATCTAAAAGTCGGGAAAGCATCTTCAGCCTCGAAAGCTTTTCGAGCGCGTAAAGCTTCTACGGCAAAGGCGGCCTCCGGCGTCGCCCCTGTTAGCTTGCGCTCTTTCGTCGCCGGTTATCCGGCAAGGTCGGCGGGTCGTTCGCAAGACCCGTCTAAAGAAACGCGTTCGGACGGACGCACACGGGGTCGGCGCTCTTCAGCGCCCGCCCGAGTCGGCACGAGCCGTCCGGCGCGTCGTTTGCAGAACATGGGAGGATTGATACTGATGGAAAAGAATCGTGATTTGTTCAAAGCCCTGCGCGCCGCCGCGCTCGGTCTGTGTCTGAGTTTGCTGATTCCGTCCGCGCTCGTCTCGGCGCAGGACAACAACAATAACGCGACGAACACAAACACCAATACGACGACGACTCGAACCGAAACGCGCGGCGATAGAAGAGACGACGACAGAGACGACGATACCGATTGGGGCTGGCTCGGACTTCTCGGCCTCGCCGGTCTGCTCGGATTGATGCCTAGAAAACGCGTGCCCGTCGCACACGAAACGCGAGAAGTAAACGACCGCGCGCCGAACACGAACCGCAGGTAAGCGGGGATACTTTCGTTTGAATCCAGTCCGCGCCGTTTTTTACCGCAGGCAGCACACCGAAGGCGCGGCAGAGCGCAGAGGAAAGAAAGCTTCTCTGCGCTCTGCCGCGCCTTCTTTTGCCTCCATGCGTCGAGCCTCTTCTCGCTCCTCAACCCGACTCAACAAACGACAGCCCATCTCGCCTTCGGCAACTGGAGTCCGCGCGCGTTCATCATAGCCTTGATTCAAACTTGCGATTCGGAGTCTTATGCGTCGAGAGTTCACTTCCCTTCTGTTGCGAAGCGCGTTGCTGCTCGCGTCCGCTTTCGCGGCGCTCGGTTGCGCGATTGTCGCGCCGCAGACCAGGCGTGCGCCGCACGCGTCGCCCACGCCTGCGGCCAACGCTTCTGCTACTCCTGCGCCGCGAGCCCCCGAAGCCGAAAACATCAACCGCTCGACGAGCGAGCCCTACGCGGGCGACCTCTCCATCTTCGAGACGCCCGACCGCGACAGGAAGCTACAGATTGAGCGCGTCATGGACACGCTCGGCATCAAGGCGGGCTCGGCTGTGGCCGACATCGGCGCGGGGTCGGGGTGGTTCACCGTGCGCGCGGCGCGACGCGTCGGCGAAGCGGGCACGGTCTATGCCGTCGAAATCAACAAGGATTACATCAGGCACATCGAAGAGCGCGCCGCCAGAGAAAAACTCCCCAACATCCGCACCGTGCTCGGACGCGAAGACGACCCCCTGCTTCCCGAAAGAAGCGTCGATGCCGTCCTGATTCTCAAGACCTACCACGAAATCGGCCAGCCCATCCGCGTCCTCGCGAGCCTGCGCCGCTCCATGCGCGCGGGCGCGCGTCTCGGCATCATCGACCGCAACGGCAAGGGCGACGATCACGGCATCGACCGCGCGACCGTCGTCCGTGAGGCCGAGCGCGCAGGCTTCGCCCTCGTCGAAGAGCACGACTTCGTCAAGCCCGACAACATGGACTACTTCCTCGTCTTTCAGGTCAGAAATTAGAAAGCTCTTCGGCGGTGCTTCGCAGCCCTCGTCCGGACTTCCTCAGAGATTAATCGTGAAAGCCTCGCTCAGCGCATTCTCGCCCTGCAAGTCCTGTGTGGTGAAATAGTCGCTCAGGAGCTTGAGGGCTTCGACGAGCGATTCGCGCGGGACTTCGGTCTTGCGGTCGGGGTCGCCGTGTTTGCCCTCCATCGTGGAGACGAAGGTGCGCAGGCGGGCGGGCGACTTCTTTGGATTCTTCTTGTCGAAGAGCTGCCAGAGCGTTTTCGGGTTGGCGTTGCGGCTGCCGTGATGCCCGACCTTGTAGACATCGACTCCGGCCAGCATCTCTGTGACTTCCGGTTTCGAGAGCGCGTAAGACCAGTTCTCTATCTGCGCGTCGCCGGGAAAGAGCAGCTTCTTTCGTCCGGCCTCGAAGAGCAGGATGACGCTCGTGTTGTTCATCACGCTATCGAGGATACGCACTATCTGGAGAAGCTGACTGCCGCGCGTGCGATGCATGCGACGGATGAACCAACGCGTGTAGGCGGGCGTGAGATGCGAGGCCGATTCCGAAGGAGCGGAAGGAAAGAGCGGGCTCTCGCCGAGCGTCGCGCTCAGACCGGCTCTGGCCTGCAACTGCCAGAACTCGTTCGGGTCGCTTGAGCGCTGCTTGGTGATGGCCTGCGATTGTTCGAGGTTTGGGGGCCCGAGAACCCTGACCCGGACGCCGGGCAGGAGGCTTTCGAGCTTGAGCGGGCGGTCGAAATCGTAGTTGACGTAGAGCGTGCGTGCGCCGCGTCTTTTGCCCATGCGGATGAGATTTTCGATGGCGGAGCGGTTCGAAAGATTATCTTCGCCGAGGAAGGCCAATTCGTCCGCCACTCTCTTCGAGAGACCGAGACGCAGGTGCGCGGCTTCGGCCTTGACCGCCGCCGAGGTGAATTGCATGTTGAGCAGGCTCGCGGCGAAAGCCCTGTTCTGGCGGCTGAGGCGCGCGGTTGCATGTGTGGCGTCGGGCTGTGCGTCGGGGTCTTCCGTCCAGGGCTGGATAATCACGTCGGGCTCGCACTGGCGGATGATGTCGCCGGGCGCATCTCCGGCGGCGTTGGTGGCGAAGCCGCTGATGTGGTCTTTGTGACGGTGCGTGGCGACGAGGATGTGGAGCTTGCCTTCCGAGCGTCGGCGGATGTCCTCGGCGACGCGGAGCATCTGGTCTTGGGGCGCGTGTTTCGGAAGAGCGGTGCTGCCGAAGTCTATGAGGATGTGACGGCGCTCGTCGCCGTAATGAAAGGTGAGCAGGTAGCAGTCGCCGAAGCCGACCTGATAGCTCCTGAGCGTGGCCTTATCCGGGCTGTCGCTCTTAGAGAGAGTCTCCGGCTTGCGCGCCGTCTTCCTGGTCGCGGTCTTCTTCTTCGTGGCGGCGGCGCGCGTTCGGGCTTTGGAGGTAGTTGTCATCTGCGACTCCTTCGGATTGGAGGGGGAAGATGTTGAAGCGCTGCATGTGCATCTGTGCGAAGCGGCGGGCGCGCGAGCCGTCGGCGTGGAGGCCGCGCTCGGGGTCGAGCGCGCCGTAGCGCCAGAGATAGTCGAGGCGGCGACGCTGGCGCTCGGGGTTCAGGAGCCGGTTGCGTACGTGGAACTTGACGCGTCCGAACTCGTCGAAGATGAGAGCGCCGCCGCCGTAGAGCGTCAACTCTTTGCCCTCGGGCATATCGCGCGGAATCTTGATGCCGAGGTGCTTCAGCTCCGATGCCTGCAACTGCAAAATCTGGTGATACTCGGCAGCCGTCTCCCTGAGCACGAAGCCGTCCTCCGGGTTGATGCGCGTGCAGGGGCGAACAGAAAGAACGCGCGTGTAAGCATCCTCTTCGAGACCGAGCGCGTCGCGGTTCTCCCAGATGAAACGAAACATCTCGTCCTTGTCGTGCAAAAGCGACGCAAGATGAATGCGGTCGTAGCTCAGCTCGCAATCGGGCGGCTCCCAGATGCCGCTCTCCGTGCCGTCACCCTTCGAGGTCGGCTCCATGCCGTAGGCGCGAAAGCTTTCGAGGAGGGTTTTGCGAAACTGGTACTTGGAATCGTCCGGCCTGATTTCGCGGTCAGCCGTAAGCATCGCGCTCAGGAAATCGCAGAACTCGATGTCGGAGGGCGGCGCGTAGTCGAGCGCGCGAATCGCCATTGTCAAAAGGTAGTCGGCGACGTTTGCGCCTTCTTCGACGACGCGCCGACGGTCGAGATAACGGTAGGGCGTATCGACCACGTCGGCGTCGCTCGTCTGCGTCGGCTGCTGCTGCTGCTCCGCGCTCCTGCTCCTCACACTTGCGACCACTTCGCCCGAGCGAGGCTTATTGCCGAGCCCCTCCAGACGCTTGACGAGGATTTGCAGAAACGCGTTCATCATCGCCGCCACCAGCACTTCTCCGCGACGGTGCGGCTCTTCAAACTCCGGCTCACGTATCAGTCCCGGTCGGGGCTCAAGACTCACCGAACGCCGCAGAGCCTTTCTTCTCACGCCCGACATCTCCTGACCGAACTCTTCGGCCAGCCCCAGCAGAAGCGATTCGCGCAGAGCCTCAATCGTCAAACTGTCGAGCGAGATAACCTGACGGTCGGGCTCAGCGCCTCCCGCGCCGAGATGCTTGCCTGCGGTTTGACTCTCGTTGAACCTCTTGTCGATAATGCTATCGACCACCTTCGGCAGAGAGAAGATGGAGAGCAGCGCCACCACATCGGCGAAGCCTTCGTGAAAGCCCGCCTGTTCGGGCGAAGAGGGGTCTGTGTAACGCTGCCTGAGACCATCGACGAGCGCGTGCGTCGTCTCGTGCACGACGACATCGTGCGAGAGACAACTGAAGACCATGTCGGCTGAAGTCGGCTCAATGCCTGTCTTCGCGCCGGTCTTCGGGAAATAGCCGAACAGCAGCGCGCGGTCTTCTGCGGAGTAGAAGGCGTTGGCGTCGGCGAAGGCGTGCGGCGCTACCTGAAGCTGATGCCCCTGAAAGCTCCAACTCACGCGCCGCCCGAGAGCGAACTCGAAGCGTGCGAGCGTCCGCATGATGATGGCGTAGACGTTCTGCGCGTGGAAACTCGGGTCGCCGAGGAGCACTTCGTCAGGTTCTTCGGCGAAGGGGTCGTTGTAGAGCCCGCTCTCAAGGATTCGATATTCGACGGGCGGATAGAGGACGCCTCTGGAGGAATCGTAGTCGATGACCTGCACGCGGTAGCCGCGCGGCCCCGGCGCAAGCTGTTCGGCGGGCACTTCGACCTGCGCCGTGAGGATTCGGCTTCGACCGGAGGCATCTGTGATTTTAACGCCCGGGTCTTGCGCGATGATGGTGAAGGTTTGCCTTCGACGTAGCGGAGCGGAAGCCATTTTCATTTGTCTCCAGTTTCAGAGAGCGGGGGCGCGAAGATTTTTTTAGAGAGCCGGTCTGTTAGTCTTGCGCCTGCAATGTCTGCCAGAGGTTCGTCCGCCGTGCATTTGAGAGCACCTTAAGATTATCGCCCGCCGTTGTCAAAACAATTCTTGAGAGCGGACGCGCAGGGAACGCGCCTGCCGCTCGAGCCTTCGCACCCTGACGGCCGAAGGACTCGGAAGTCCGCGCCCCATTAACGAAAATCCGCGTCTCGCCCGACGAATTTTCGTTCACATTTCGGCTCACGTCGAAGCCCACTTTTTCGGCTGTCAGGACATCAAAGAAGATTGCGGCGCAGGCCGCAAGGGCGTGCGGTTGACACTCTTTGCCGGGTACGGTACTTTACTTTGCAACGTCATCAAGGTAGAGCTACAGTCCCGTTCGTCTAGTGGCCTAGGACACCGCCCTTTCACGGCGGCGACACGGGTTCGACTCCCGTACGGGACGCCACGTTTTGCAAGACAGGAGCGTCCACAGGCGCTCTCACCTTTGAGGATTTCAGGAGAGGCCGCCGACGCCGTTTCGAGTTGTACACGAAGCCGGTCAAAGCGGCCTCTTATTCTTTTTGCAGGGACAGTTTTGATGTTTAGACGACAGATTTCACTTCGCCTCGCCACGTTTGCGCTCATGCTCGTCGCTTGCCTCGCGGGCGGCGCGAGCGCGCTGGCGCAGTCGCAGGGTGGGAGCGACGTTTTGATGGTGCTCCCTTTCGAGAACAAGACCAACCTGAGGGAGTTTAACTGGCTCGGCGAGAGCTTCGCCGACTCTTTGACGGAGCTTCTCAACACGCCGGGCATCGGCATGGTCGTCGTCTCTTCGGACGAGCGCGACCTCGCTTATCAACGCCTGCGCCTGCCGCAGACCGTTTTGCCTTCGCGCGCCACCGCCATTAAGCTCGCCAACGCCGCCAAAGCGACGCTCGTCGTTCTCGGCAACTACGAAGTCACACCCGCGCAAGGGGAAGGGAGTCTTCCGACTCTGACCGGCACGGCGCGCGTCGTGCGCGTCAACGAGGGACGCCTGACCGGCGAGACGATGCACTTCGGTGGCCCGCTCAACGACTTGCAGAAGATGCAGGGTCGGCTCGTCTTCGAGATACTCTACCAGCACGACAAGGCGCTGCCCATCTCGCTCAACACCATCCTCGAACAGGCGCGCAAAGTTCCGCCCGTCGCCTTCGAGAGCTACATCAAAGGCGCTTTGACGACCGACCCGGAGAAGAAGTCGGCCTATTTGCAGAACGCCCTGCGCGAGTACAAGAAGGTCAATGCCGGGGCCGAGTATCCGCAGGCCGCCTTCGAGCTGGGCACGCTCTATTTCAACCAGGGAGACTGGAAACGCGCCGCCGAGTATTTCTCCATGCTTCAGGAGAAAGACCCGCACTACGTCGAAGCCGCCTTTTACGCCGCCTATAGCTACTGGCGCATGGACGACCTCGTCCGCGCGCTCGGCGCTCTGATGCCTCTCAAGGAGACGCGCCTCACTGCCATCTACAACAACGCGGGCGCTATCTCCACACAGGCCGCGCGCGCGCAGCGCGACCAGCAGGAGCGTCAACGCCTGCTCGACCAAGCCGCTTACTTCCTCGGCCTCGCCGCCGCCTCCGCGCCCGACGACCCGATGGTGCGCTTCAATTATGCCTACGCCCTCATGCTCTCCGGCAAGCACGCGGAGGCCGCCGACCAGATGCGCCCCGTCATCAAGATGAACCCGAACGACGGCGAAGCCCTCTTCCTCTTCGCCAAAGCGCTTGAGAAGACAGGACAGACCGAGGCCGCCGCCATCAACGACAACGAAGCGCGCAAGCGGCTCGCGCAGTCCTACGGCAGAGTGCAGAGCGAGTGGCAACAGTCGCAGTCGTTGACGATTCCCTTGCGTCTGCGTCAGGTCTTCAACCGTAGCGACTATATCGCCGAGATACGGGTCAGGGACGAGCGCACGAAGGGCGACCTCTCCGGCCCGAACGCCGAGAGCCTGTTAGCCCGTGCGCGCGAGCTTTACACTGCCGGGCGCGACGACGAAGCTTTGCAGGAACTAAGAAACGTCGTCCGCGTCGAGCCGATGAACGCCGAAGCCTACCTGCTCATCGGACGCATCGACCAGCGTCGAGGCGATTTGCCCGCCGCCATCAGCGCCCTCAAGACCGCAATCTTCTGGGACGCCAAGCTCATCGACGCCCACATCCTCCTCGGGCGCATCTTCTTCGAGCGCGGCGACCGCACGATGGCCATGTCCTACGCCCGCAACGCCATGCAAATCGACCCCTACAACCAGGAAGCCATCGGCCTCCAGCGCCAGATAACCACGAACTCCAAATAGAGGTCAGAGGTCAGAGGTTAGTAAAAACAAATCTTCGTTTTTAACTTGCCTTGTCCTGCTTTGCTTTTGTCTTTCACTGGCCTCTGACCTCTGCTCTTAATGCTTGCTTCTGTAGTCTACTTTCTCGTCGCATCGGCGGTCGGCGCGTTTGCGCTGGGCGTCGCCTCTGTCGTTTTTCTGTCGAGGCGTCGGAAATCTTCGCGGTGCGAGTTTGCGTTGATGAATCGGGAGGGCTCTGTGACGGAGGCTCTGGAGCCGGAGGGGGCGGTGCTGGTGGGCGGCGAGCTTTGGCGTGCTCGTTCGGCGAGAGGCGAGAGGGTCGAGCGCGGGCGGTCGAACGTGAGGGTCGTAGGCGCGCGCGGGTATCTGCTGGAAGTCGAGCCTCTGGAGGCGAGCGAGGCGGGGCAAAATTTCTAATCAGGCGGTTCTTCCAGAAATTATTTTCGAGTGGCACGAGAAGTGCTTTAAGGAACAGTGGCAAGCACGGAAGAAGTTAAACCGTGACCCCGCCGCCTTCACTTCTCTGAGCGTGGCCTGCCGCTACGCCAGCCGCCCGCCGAGCGTCCCTATCTTAATCCCCCCTTTACGGAACCCGGTTAATCCGGGTTCTCCCGCTTTTGGGGCTTTTTTCTTTAAAAACCGGAAGGACGCGCCATTTTACGCGTCGCCTCTATGTGACAGGGGCGACCCGTTTGTCGCCTGCGGGCGACGGAGCGTGTTGCCCTCAAGCGTCAATCCGACAAAATTTGTCACTCGGCGGGTGACGTTTTCTGTTCTTTTACGTTTACCGGCAGACGATTTGCCGCATCCCCGGCGCGTCGCCCTCGAAGCATTTTCGCGCTCGTCCGGAAGAGACTGTGACGCCCCGGCGCGGCTGATGTTAAACTCGTCGGCGTGGAGCAGTCTTTCAGTCTCGACGCGCCGCTCGACGGTCGGCCTTCAAGGCTGCGCGCCCTTTTGCGCGCGAGCGCGCCGACTTTGAGCGAGTGGGCGCTCTCCGCCGCGTCAGCCGCGCTGCTCGTCCTCTCCTTTCCCGATTTCAACCTCTGGCCGCTCGCATGGGTCGGGCTCGTGCCGCTCATGCTGGCCGTCGCGCGTCGGCCTCGCGGCGCGCAGGCGTTTCTGCTCGGATGGGCGACGGCCTCGCTCTTCTTCTACTGCTCCTGCTACTGGCTGACGCACGCCATGATTCACTATGGCGACATCCCGCGTTGGCTCGCCTACATCCTGCTCATCCCGGCGCCTCTCGTCACCGGACTCTTCCCCGCGCTCTGGAGTTTCGCTCTGGCGCGCGTCTGTCGGCGGCGGGGTCTGGGGCTCGCGCTCGTCTTCGCGCCCTTCGCCTGGGCGGCGCTCGAATGGGCTCGGCTCGGCATCACGGGTCAGCTCTGGAACGCGCTCGGCTACTCGCAGGCTTACGTGCCCGCGCTCATTCAACCCGCGCGCTGGGGCGGAGTCTACGCCGTCGGCTTTCTGTTGGTGGCCGTCAACGCGGCCATCGCATACCTGCTCGCCAGAAGGAGCGTGCGTGCGTTGATGAAAGCCTCGCTCTGTGTCGTCGCGGTTGCGCTCGTCTTCTTCCTGAGCAACTGGGAGGGAAAGAGTTCTGAGCCGCTTGAGACGAATGCGAAGGCGGGCGTCGTGGTCGTCGGCGTGCAGCCGAACGTCTCTGCAAACTTCGGGCGCTCGTCGGAACAGACGGCGCTTCTAGTCAACCAGCATCTCTCGATGAGCGAGAGCGCGCTCCGTGAGTGGGAGGACGGGGAAGCGCGCAGCAGCGTCGAAAACGTCGAAGTGACGAGGCCGACTCCTGCTGCGGCGCGCGTCGTCATCTGGCCTGAGTCGCCGATGAATTTCACTTACGCGCGCGACGCGCAGTTTCGCGCGACGGTCGCGCGCTTCGCACGCGAGCAGCGCGCGCTCGTGCTCTTCAATTCGCTTGAGCCCGCGCCCGCCGGAGGATCTTATAACTCGGCGGTGCTCGTCGATAGCGAAGGTCGCCTCGTCGCGCAGTATGATAAGATTCGCCTGCTGCCGTTCGGCGAATACGTGCCTTTGCCGCGCTGGCTGCCCGCAGCGTGGCTGCTCTCAGGCATCGTCGGCGACTTTACGCCCGGCGACAAATATCCACTGATGCCTCTGAACGGAGCGACGCGCATGAGAGAAGGGGGGGCAGGAGGAAAAGAAGAGGTGCGGGCTGGCGTCTTTATCTGTTTCGAGTCGGCCTTCCCTTCGATTGCGCGAACCTTCGCTAAAGAGGGCGCTGACGTGCTCATCAACATCTCAAACGACGGCTACTTGGGGCGCACGCCCGTCATGCGCCAGCATCTCGCAAACGTCGTCCTGCGCGCGGTCGAGACAGGCCGCCCAATCCTTCGCGTCACCAACACAGGCATCAGCGCACGCATCACCGCGCGCGGCGAAGTTCTGGATGCGACCGAAGGATTCGAGCCCGCCGTCCGTACCTGGCCGGTCGGGCGCTCCGACGGACGAAAGACGTTCTACACGAGCTACGGCGACATCTTCAACGCCCTCTGCGCCGCCCTCAGCCTGCTCTTCATCTGGACGACTTTCAGGCCGAACCGGAAAGCCGGCGCCGGAGCATAAATTCTCACAGACGAGGAAGCTTATGACTAACGAAGAGATGCAGAGCACGATGCAGTTTATCCTTGAGCAGCAGGCGCAACTCGCTACGCGCATGGAGCAATACGCCGAACGTTCGGAGAAAGACGAATCGCGTATTGCGCGGCTGGAGGATGCCTTTGTTAAGCTCACCGAAATGGCCGTGCGCGCGGACGAGCGTATGGACAGAATAGAAGCACGCATGGACAAGTTTGACGAAAAGCTGGAGGCTTTGCTGGAGGCGCAGGCGAAAACAGATCGCCAGCTAGCTGAGACAGACGAGCGTTTGAACAATCTCATCACGGTCGTCGAGCGGCTTATCAGCGACCGAGGGAACGGTCGTGCTTGAAAAGAGCGTGGCCGTCGAAACATCTATTCAAAGGGAAAGAGGAGAGGGATGATTGAGACTTTGACGGTTCAGGATTTACGCACGGCCTTCGAGGGTTTGCGCACGCGCGTCGAACAGCTCGGGAGGTTTCTTTGATGTAGAGGCCAAGCGCGCCGAGCTTTCGCGCATCGAGACGCAGGCTTCTGCGCCCGATTTCTGGAACGATCAGGAGGAGGCGCAGAAGCTTCTCCAACAGCGAAGCCGCCTGGAGCGTGTCATCAAGCGGCAGGAGCAGTTCGAGTCGTCGATTGAAGATTCGGCTGTGCTGCTGGATTTCGCGGAGGAAGACGAAGAGAGTTTGCGCGAGCTGCGTGCGCTCAACGAACGGCTCGAAGGCGAAATCGGCGAGGCCGAGACCGAGATGCTGCTCGCGGGAGAGAACGATGCATTGAACGCCATCTGCACGATTCATCCCGGCGCGGGCGGCACGGAGTCGCAGGATTGGGCGGAGATGCTTCTGCGTATGTATCTGAAGTGGGCGGAGCGGCGCGGCTTCAAGACCGAGGTGCTCGACTACCAGCCGGGCGAAGAGGCCGGCATCAAGAGCGTCACGTTCCGCGTCGAAGGAGAATATGCTTACGGTCTGCTCGCGGCGGAGGCGGGCGTGCATCGCCTCGTCAGGATTTCGCCCTTTGACCAGGCGGCGCGTCGTCACACCTCTTTCGCTTCTCTTTTCGTCTATCCGGAAATCGACGAGAACATCGAAGTCGAAATCAACGAGAAAGACCTCCGGGTCGATACTTACCGCGCGACGGGCGCGGGCGGCCAGCACATCAACACGACCGACTCGGCTGTTCGCATCACACACCTGCCGACGAACATCGTCGTCTCGTGCCAGAACCAACGCTCGCAGCATCAGAATCGCGCCGTCGCCATGCAGGTCTTGCGCGCGCGTCTCTACGAGATGGAGCTGGAGAAACGTCGAGCCGAAACCGCCGTGCTCGAAGCCAACAAGGCCGACATCTCCTTCGGCTCGCAAATCAGAAACTACGTGCTCGCGCCCTATCGCCTCGTCAAAGACGCACGCACCAAGCTCGAACGCGGCGACGTTGACTCCGTCCTCAACGGCGACATCGACGACTTCATCAAACAGTACCTTCTCGCGCGACGCGCAGCATAACAATAGAGGTCAGAGGTCAGTGAAAGACAAAAGCAAAGCAGGACAAGGCAAGTTAAAAACGAAGATTTGTTTTTACTGACCTCTGACCTCTGACCTCTTCTTTCAGGAGTAGCTAATGGCAACAACACAGACGGAGGCACGGGGCAGGGTCAAGATTGAGCCTCGCAACACGCGACGCAATGAGATTACCGCTATCGCGCTCTTTGCGCTCGGCGCGCTGCTCTTGCTGTCGCTCCTGACCTACGATTGGTCTGACCCGTCGCCGCACACCGCACACACCGATGCTGCGGGCGCACCCACTCATAATTGGGCTGGAGTTGTCGGCGCATACATAGCCGCTCAGTCTTTTCAGTTCATCGGCCTCGCCGCCTACCTGCTGCTCTTTCTGTTGTTCGTCATGGCATGGCGTCGCTTTCGCGCGCGCCGGATAGAGTCTCCTCTGTTGCTGCTCGTCGGAGTCGTAACTCTGTTGTGCTCATGCGCGGCGCTGCTCCAGCTTTTCAATGTTCCCGTGCCCTCCAGGGCTTTCCATGCGGGCGGGCTCGTCGGCGTGTTGATTGCGGGGACGCTCAGAGACGGCCTCAACACCGTCGGGGCGTCGATTCTGCTGCTGGCTCTGGCGGCGACGAGTCTCCTGCTCGTCTTCAACTTCTCGTTTGCGCGCGCCTACGAGCGCTTCGTCGATGCCTTCGGTCATCCTTCGGCCTACCTATCGTCGGTGCGCGCACGTTTCGACGCGTGGCGCACGACGCGGCGTGAGCAGGCCGAGGCGCGCGCCGCTGAGCGGCAGGCCGCACGCGCCGAGCGCGAACAGGCGCGCGAAGAGCAGCGAAAACTCACAGAGAAGACCGGAGCCGACCGCGTGGCCGACTTTATGCGCGAGACCGACGCGAACGCACAGGTTTCGGCGCAGACTGCCATCAAGCGAGCCGCAGTCGTCGAAGACGAGCTTTCGGAAGAGGACGCCCGGATTCTCGCCAAAGAGGCCGAGCTTGCGCGCGCCGAAGCTGAGCTTGCCTCCATCCTCGTCCAACCGCCCGTCGATTCTCCGGCGCGCAGGCATACGGAAGCTGCCAACACCGCCGCGCCCGCCGCCTCGTCGAGCGTCAAACGCACAGCCGCTCCCGTTCTTACTCCGCCCGTCGCAGATGAGCTTGCAGACATCGACGAAGAGGAAGCAGAGATTGAAGAGATGGTGCGCTCCGCTTCGATTGTCCGCGTCGAGACGGAAGAGACAGGCGCGGACAACAAGCCCGTCGCTCTGACGGCTGCCGAGCGCGCGGCTGCCCGACGCGCCGAGCGTGCCGCCGCGCTCGACGATTACAACCTTCCCTCGACCGAGCTTTTACAGTCGGCGGCGCAGCGCCACGAACAGGCCGAAGAAGAGCTTCGGCAACTCGGCAGGCAAATCGCGGAGAAATGCAAAGAGTTCAACGTCGCAGGCAAAATCGAACACATCTGCCCCGGCCCTGTCGTCACGACCTACGAGTTCAAGCCCGACCCCGGCGTGAAATATGCGCGCGTCACAGGGCTCGTGGACGACCTCTGCCTCGCGCTCAAAGCCGAATCCATCCGCATCGACCGCGTGCCCGGCAAAGCGCACGTCGGCATCGAAGTTCCGAACCCGCAGCGCGAAACCATCTCTCTGCGCGAAGTCGTCGAGTCGCGCGTCTATCGTGAGTCGGAATCGAAGCTCACCATCGCGCTCGGCAAAACCATCGACGGCCTGAACTACGTCGCAGACCTGACGCGCATGCCGCACCTGCTCATCGCGGGCGCGACGGGCACGGGAAAATCCGTCTGTCTCAACTCGCTCGTCGTCTCGATTCTCTACAAGGCGCGACCCGACGAAGTGAAGTTCATTATGATTGACCCCAAGCGCCTTGAGCTTGGCCTCTACGCGGACATCCCGCACCTTGCGACGCCCATCATCACCGAGCCGAAGCGCGCCGCCAACGCCCTCAAGTGGGCTGTGGCCGAGATGGAGCGGCGCTACAAGGAGCTGGCCGGTTGGAGCGTGCGCAACATCGACGGCTTCAACGCCGAAGTCGCGCGCCGCAACATGGTCGAAGACTTCGACGAAGAAGGACGACCCTGGAAGCCTCTGCCTTACATCGTCATCATCATCGACGAGCTGGCCGACCTGATGATGGTCTCCGGCCACGAGGTCGAAGAGGCCATCACGCGCCTCGCGCAGATGGCGCGCGCCGTCGGCATTCATCTCGTGCTCGCCACGCAGCGCCCCTCCGTCGATGTCATCACGGGTCTCATCAAGGCCAACTTCCCTTCGCGCATTGCCTTCCGCGTCTCATCCAAAGTCGATTCGCGCACCATCATCGACTCGAACGGTGCCGAGCAGCTTCTCGGTCGCGGCGACATGCTCTTTCTGCCGCCCGGCACGTCGCGGCTCATACGCGTGCACGGCGCGTTTCTCGACGAAACGGAAGTCAGCCGCATCGTCGCCCACATCAAACAGCAGAGTCAGCCCGTCTACGACGAGACGATTACGCTCTCCGAAGACGAATCCACCGGCGGCGACGGCGCGGGCGGCGAGCGCGACGAGCTTTTTGAACAGGCGCTCCGCATCTGCGTCGAAATGAAACGCGCCTCTACTTCCGTCCTCCAGCGCCGCCTGCGCATCGGCTACGGACGCGCCGCCGCCATCCTCGACGCGATGGAGAGCGAGGGCTTCATCGGTCAGGCCGACGGCGCACGCCCACGCCCGGTTCTCGGCCGCGCCTTCGAGACCGTCTCCCACTGGGACGACCTGCAAGCAAACGATGCAGATGCAACATAATTTGCAAGTGGATGAAAGCTGGACAAAGAGCGAAGCCGAAAGCTGACAGGAGCATCATCCCGGACGGCATCCGGGTCGCCACTGGCGCCGGTGCCATCGAGCGATTGACGCGGATGAAATGCTCGCTCTTCTCAATCTATCGCTGGTACTCGTCAGAGCCGCCAGCGTCCGGTTTTTCTCTCGTTCATGTAAGATTTTTTGTAAGCTTCGGGCAGACTTTCGGGGCGCGCAAAGTTTCGACAAGATTTCCACAGGTTCTGTGGAAAAACCTGTGGAAAAAGCACTTTTCCACGTTACAAGTTAATGAAGTATTTAGACTTATAGCATTTTGCACACGTCGGCGGCAGATTTCGCAAACGGTTTAAGTAGAGCGATTTGCGCCTATGTCGGTGAGACCTCCCGGAGCTTTGCGCCTTCCCTTCCGGCCATTTCTGGCCGCCTGTGTCGTGGTCGCCGGTCTCTTCTGCGGGTGCGTCAAATTGGCACGTAACGCGCCTGCGCCCGATGGTCAAAACGCCCCACCGACCGACCGCCTCGAAGCCGCCGCCGAGCAGCGCATCAACCTGAATACGGCGACGCGAGAGGAGCTGGAAAAGCTGCCCGGCGTCGGCTCCGGGCTCGCCGAGCGCATCGTCGAGCATCGAGAGCGATACGGCCATTTCCGGCGCGTCGAGCACCTGCTCATCGTGCGCGGCATCTCTGAGCGACGCTTCAGGGAGATGCGCGCCTTTATCACGGTCGAGTGAGATTTATCGCGTCGAGCACGACGGCAGAGATGTTTTGATGGAGAAGCTCGAACAGCTCCGGCGCGCGGCGCGAGACATCTTCCAGAGTGCGCTCGCGCAGATGGATGCGGGCGAAGCCGTGCGCCGCGCCGTCAGGCTCGAAGGAGACCGGCTCAGCATCTTCGAGACGAATTTCGACCTTCGCGCTCGCCCGGCGGAGGTCTACTGCGTCGCGCTCGGCAAAGCGGCGGGCGCGATGGCGTCGGCTCTTGAAGAGATTTTAGGAGACAGGCTGGCGGGAGGCGTCGTCTCTGCGCCTCGACTGTCGAGCCGCGCGCTGACGAAACGCTGGCGCGTCTTCGAGGGCGGACATCCCGAACCGAACGAGGCGAGCCTGTCGGCGGCGCGTGCCGCCTTCGACCTGCTGCGACGCGCAGATGAAGCGCGCGGCCTCGTCCTCTTTCTCGTCTCCGGCGGCGGCTCGGCCATGCTGGAATGGCCGCGAGACGAGAAGACGACGCTCGCCGAGCTGCGCGAGGCGAACCGCGCGCTCGTCACCTGTGGCGCGAGCATCTCAGAGATTAACTCCGTGCGGCGTGCCGTCTCCGCCGTCAAGGGCGGCGGACTCGCCGCACATGCTCCGCGCGCCGCTCAGGTCACACTCATCATCTCCGACACAAACTCAGGTCAGGAGGCCAACGTCGCCTCCGGCCCGACGCTTCCGCCGCCCGCCGACGCGCCCGACGCTTCAACCGTCGTCGCTCGCTACAACCTCGACGCCCGTCTTCCGCCTTCCGTGCTCCGCGCGATTAAACTTCAAGACGCGCACGATTCGACAACTACGCAAACACCGGCGCTTCCGCCAATTCATCCTTCGCCCTCGAAGAATGACGCGCCTTCAGTCGCACAGGACGCGCCGGATTCGACGACGGGGCAGCAGAATAATCCTATGCGTCAGCACTACACGCTGCTTGATAACGAGCGCGCAATCGAGCGTGCTGCCGACGCAGCGCGGGAGCGGGGTTTCGAGGTTGAAGTGGCAAGTGACCTGATTGAGCAGGAAGTAAGCGAAGGCTCTGCGGTGCTGGTCTCGCGTCTGGTCGAGCTGCATCGACGACGCGCATCGAAGAATCGTGCGGTCTGTCTTATCTCCGGCGGCGAGTTCGCGTGTCTTGTACGCGGGCGGGGCGTCGGCGGGCGCAATACTGAGACTGTCCTGCGTTGCGCTATCGAAATGGACGAGCGCCGTGCGCAGACCGAAGACGAAGCTTCCATCATGGTCGCGCTCAGCGCCGGTACTGACGGCATCGACGGCAACAGCCCGGCGGCGGGCGCGCTCGCCGACCACACGACCATTCCGCGCGCCCTCAATTCAAATCTCGACCCTCACAGGTTTCTACGCGAGAGCGACGCCTACACCTTCTTCCAAGCCCTCGGCGATACAATCATCACCGGCCCCACCGGCACCAACGTCCGCGACCTCCGCATACTAATCGAAGGATGAAGTAGGAAGGCGAAAGGATGAATAAGAGAACGACTCAAGCCGCTTCAGCGGCTTTCATCTTTCCTCATTCCGCCTTCATCCTTACTTTTCCGCTCTGCCGAAGTCGTCCTGAAGACGGATGATGTCGTCTTCGCCGAGGTATGTGCCGCGCTGAATCTCTATGAAGACGAGAGTTTCGCTGCCGGGATTCTCGACGCGGTGTGCGCCTCCGATGGGGATGTCGATGGTTTCGCCGGTCGGCACTTCGATGTCTTGGTCGTCGAGCGTGACCTTAGCCGTGCCCTGGACGACCATCCAGTGCTCGGCGCGCTTCGAGTGCTTCTGATAGCTCAGGCGCTTGCCCGGCAACACTTCGATGCGTTTGACTTTGTAGTTTGTTCCCTCGTCGAGCACCGTGAAAGTTCCCCACGGACGGCGGTCGAAAAGCGGCGACGTGTTCTCAGCTTCGGTTTCCTGCATGCATCACACCTTTCATCAGCGAAAACATTGTAAGAGTGACAAGCGACAAGTGACAAGTGACGAGCAAGACAAAGAGAAGTGATGAGTAATGAGTAAGAAGACAAAAAGCATTTATCTCATCACTCATCACTCATCACTCATCACTTGCTTTAACTCGTCACTCATCACTTGTCACTCGTCACTTCTTGATGTGGGTTTCTACTTTGAGGTCGTGGCCGTCGGTGGTGATGGTGATGGTGCCGCTTTGGCCTGTGGTGAGGATTTGGGTTCCGGAGGCGCGCCAGCGTCGGAGGACTTCGGGGTGCGGGTGGCCGAAGGGAGAGTCGAGGCCGACGGAGATGACGGCGAGCGAAGGGTGCGTGGCGGCGACGAACGGTTGGGTCGAGGAGGTTCGGCTGCCGTGATGTGCAACCTTGAGGGCGTCGCTGCCGAGGTCGTCGCGCGCGGAGAGTAAGGCCGTCTCGGCTTTGGCTTCGATGTCGCCGGTGAGCAGGATGGTTTTTCGTCCGAAGCGCAGCCGCAGGACGATGGAATCGTCGTTGCGCGAGGGCGCGTCTCGGTCGCGCTCGACGAGCGGCGGCCAGAGCACGTCGATTTCGACCGCGCCGAACTTGAGCACGTCTCCCCTGCCGACGAGATAGACGGGCGCGCCGCTCGCACTCGCCGTTCGTGCGAAGCGTCGATAGACGGCGTCGCTCTCAGGCGTCCGCGCGACGAGCGCGGCGCGGACGCGGAAGTTTTTGACGACATCGCTGAGGCCGTCGAGGTGGTCGGCGTCGGCGTGCGTGGCGAGCACGTAGTCAACGGCGTCGAGCCCGCGCTGCCAGAGGTATTCGGAGACGACGGCTTCGCCGATGCTGCGCGCATCGCGCTCGAAGGCTTCGCTTTCGGCGTCGTCTTCCTGAGACGAGCGCGCGGAGTATGAGGGGCGGCCTCCGCCGTCGATGATGAGCGTCGAGCCGTCGGGCATCGTCAGGAGCGCGGCATCGCCCTGCCCGACATCGAGGAAGTCCACGCGCAGCCGTCCGTCCGCGCGCGGCGCGCTCAGGGGGTGCGTGAGGATGACGATGAAGAGCGCGACGAGCGTGAGCGCGGCGAAACGCAGCAGGCCGCGTTTTAGTGAAGCATGAAGAGCTAGAAAAAGAAGCTGTTTCGCTTTCGTCGGAGGATGAAGCGGTTCAGGTTTCGTCGCGCGAAGAGGTTCGGCGTCTACAGGTCTGCCAGTCTCTTCCGTTTGCTGCGGCGGTGCGAGGGGCTGCCAGCGCGCGAGCGCGTAGGTGAGGACGAGAAGCGGCACGTAATAGAGGACGTAAATCGAGGACGCGAGGCCGGTGTAGTGCGGGAGACGCAGGCTCGCTGTGCCTGTCGTCTTGAACGGCTCGACGCTGTGTGTTGTCACCCAGGCCAGCTGTTCCACGAGCCAGACGAGCGGCGCGGTCAGCGTCTCGCTCAAATGCGAGGCGGCGAGCGCCGCCAGCGAGAGAAGCGAGAGCGCGGCCATACTAGCGCCGACGAAGATGTTGAGAAGGAGAGAGGCGAAGGAGAAATGGTGAAAGTAGACGACGACGAGGGGCAGCATCGAGACCTGCACGGAGGCCGAAACGACGAGGGCGGCGAACGTGTAGCGCAGAGCGCGCTGCGCGCCCGAGCTTTCGAGGCGCGCGGCGAGAGGCGTTTTGAACAGACGATAGCTGTAATGCGTGCGCGATATTTCGCGAAGCCACCGGCGCTCGTTCCAGAAGAGAAGCTCGCCGAGTGTGAGCCACCAGCGCGGGCAGACGGGCGGGTGGGGCGTCGTCGCTGTGGGTCGCCATTCGCCCGTCGCCTTGAGCTTGGAGAGAAGCGGGAAGGCGACGGCGACGATGGCGAAGACGGAGAGGAAGGTTAATTGAAATGAGGGGTCGAAGAGACTGCCGGGTCGCCAGATGAGCAGGGCGAGCGCCGCGCCGCCGAGCGTGTTGAGCGACTGTGAGCGTCGGTGAAGCACGGGCGCGAGCGCGACGGCGGTGAACATCAAAGCTGCGCGTACCACCGACGCTTCCGCTCCGACCGCGACCGTGTAGCCCCATACGAGCAACACGGCGGAGGCGAACTGCCACGCGCGTCTTCGCGTCAGGCGTCGCGCCAGCGCCAGAGCGAGCCCGCCGATGAAGGTGATGTGCAGGCCGCTGATGACGAGGACGTGAAAAGTGCCGCCCTCACGAAAACGCTCCGCCACCGAGCGCGAGAGATTTTCTCGATTGCCGAGCAAAGATGCGCCGAGCACGCCCGCCGTCTCTCTCGAAAAGAGTCGGTCGATGCGCGCGAGCAGGTGTGAGCGCAGGGAGTCTAACCAGACGAGCGGCAGAAGGACGCGTTCGTCTCCGAGTCGCTCGACGAGCAGAGGACTTTTAATGGTGCCCGTCGCGTCGAGCCCGCGACGCTCAAGATAGTCCTTCACAGAAGAGACGCCCGGATTGCGGTAGCCTTCGGCGCGCCGGAGCGCGACGAGCACGCGCAGGCGCGCTCCGCGTCTCAGCTCAAGCGCCTCGTACCGGCTTCGCGCGAAGCTCCCGTCGCTTCCGCCGTGAACGGGGGCAAACAACTCGACCGCGCCCGTCGCCGCTCGCTCGTCCGCTTTGTACTTCAATCGCTCGACTCCGAGCGTCAGACGAAATCCATCCGGCGACCATTCCGGCGCGCGACGCACAACGCCCTCAAGCTCGACGGGCTCGCCCGAAGCGATATGCCCCTTGTCATAAAATCTGCGCACGCGCGTCGCCGCCGTCGAGCCTTCTTCTATACCGGCGAGCGTCCCGCCCGCGAAAGTGAAGGCGGCGAGCAGGAGGATGGACGACTGCGTTCTGTCGTGTCGGTGCCGGAGCGTGAGCGTGAGGGCGAGCAGAGAGAAGATTGCGCAGCACGAGAGCCAGAGGGCGAGCGGAAGCGCGAGGGCGCGCGAGGTCAGGATACCGGCGACGAAGGAGACGGAGAGCGAGAATAGCGGGAGGGTGTTGAAAGACGGCTGGTGAGTAACCGTATGCACGACGAGTCTGCTCTCCGGCTTTCGATGAAAAGCGAGCTATTAGAGCGTGACGAGGCGGCGCAGGTTTCGGTCGGCGCGAGAGCTTAGGCCGAGCGTCAAAGCTGATTGTTAAAGCTGATTTCCCTTTAAAGCTGGTTTCGGACGGCGTGGATTATACTTGCGTGCGTCGGAAAAGATAAGAGCGTCGGCG
>DASWNP010000059.1:0-287715 GCA_036399175.1 Pyrinomonadaceae bacterium
CGCCCTCGCTCGCAGGCGTTTCTCCAGCCACTCCTGCACCGGCAGCAGATACGCACCGGCGACCACTCCCAGAAGCAGCGCGACTAAGACTTTTGCGGTGAGCGCGACGAAGAGTGCGAGAGCCAGGAGAGTGGCGAGCGAGTAGACGAGGATGCGCTTGGCATCTCCCACCGTCAACTGGCTCAGTCTTCTCTGGTCGCCCTGTGTCATCTGGATTGCGCTCCACTCTACCATAACCCTTTCTCGCGTCTCGAACCGGGGCGGCGACCAAATTATTTGCGTTGAGCGAGCCGCATCTGTGGTATAGACTGTGCCGCCGCCGCAGTCCATATTCGTCCGTATTCTCGGAGCGCCTTATCCAGACTCCAATTCCCGAAAGGAGATTGTCATGCTGTTCGGTTCGACGATACTCGAAGTAGCTATCGGAATGATTTTCGTCTATCTCCTGTTGAGCCTGCTGTGCTCCGCCGTCAACGAGTACATCGAGGCCAAGCTGAACTACCGCGCAAAGTATCTGCGCGAAGGCATCAAGCAGTTGCTCGACGGCGATAATCAGACGAAACTGGCGGAGGCGCTCTACGCACATCCCCTCGTGAGAGGGCTCTACAGAGGCAACAAGCTTCCGTCCTACATACCCTCTCGCACCTTCGCGCTCGCCCTCTGGAATCAGGCCACCTCAGCCGCCACCGGCCTGAGCGGCGCGACCGCCGGAGTCACCACTCAGCTACAGTCCATCCGGCAGACCATCAGCACTTCGGACGCGCTCAGCGAGGGCGCGAAGACCGCCCTGCTCACTCTGATTGACGAGGCCGGAGGCAACCTCGACCGTGCGCGCGAGAATATCGAAGACTGGTACGACGACGCGATGGATCGCGTCTCGGGCTGGTACAAGCGGCGCGTCCAAATCATTCTTCTCATCATCGGCTTCGCCGTCTCCGCCGCGATTAACGCCGACACCATCAACATCGGTCAGGCTTTGGTCAAAAACGACGCCCTGCGCAAAGCCCTCGTCGGCGAAGCCGAAAAGACGACGAATGCGCAAGCATCGACTCAGACTCAGCAGGGTGGCACTCCGCAGGAGCAAGCCGCTGCCGCCAAACAACGCATGCAGGATTTGAGCGCACAACTGAACAGCCTCGGCCTGCCCATCGGCTGGAAAGCTGCCAAAGATGAGAAAGGCAACGCTATCAACACGGACGACGCCCGCCGGAGGCCGGACAGCGCGATGGGGTGGCTTCTCAAAGCGATAGGCATTCTCCTGACGGCCTTAGCCATCTCGCAGGGCGCTCCCTTCTGGTTCGACCTGCTCAACAAGTTCATGGTCATCCGCTCGACCGTCAAGCCGCGCGAGAAGAGCCGCGAGCAGCCCTCGAAGGACAAGCCCGCTCCCAAAACCGAAGTCGAGACGAATGGAGAAGACGACGACGGAAAATCGAAAGGCTGAATGCGAAGCGACGCGAGCAGAGGGACGGCTAAGTTAAAGCTTGCTTCTTGTCTGCTTCGTGCGGCTTGATGCCGCCGGGATGCAGGCGGGCAATCTCTTCTTCCATCCGTCCGGTAAGCACGAATCCGAGCATCTTGTAGTCGGCGATGAAAGACCAGAGCGGATGCTGGAAGGTGGCCGGCCTGTTTCGCTCGACGAGGAAATGTCCAATCCACGCCGCGCCGTAGCCGGGCAGGAGCGCGAGCGGAAGCAGCTTCCACTTCCTGCGCGACGCGAGCGCCAACAACAGCCCCGTCCCCGCGAGCGTCCCGACGGCGTGCAGAGCGCGCGTCCCCCGGCGGCTATGCTCCGCCACGTAATGCGGCCAGAACTCCTCAAAAGATTTGAAATCTTCCTCAGCCATATCAACCTCCGAAATGATGAATTAGGAATGATGAATGATGAATGAAAGACAAAAGCTTTCTGTTTTTAATTCATCATTCCGCATTCATCATCCATCATTTTGAGTAAACAGTCTGCGGTAGTCGTCGGCGTCGGCGGGCGGGATGCGCAGGAGTTGCAGGTTCTCTTCGACGTGCTGGCGATGGCTCATGCCGACGAGGGCGGTCGTGATGCCGGGCGTCGAGCGGACGAACTGGATGGCCGTCAGCGCATCGGTGGCGAGCGAGCCGAGCGGCTCGCGTATGTGCTCGGGGATGCCGCGCGCCACCTTGCCTTGCAGGATGGAGGCGCTCGCCACGACCGTCACCGAGAGCGCACGCGCCACTTCGAGCAGAGAGAGACGCGCGCCCTGAAGCGGCTGATTGTCTAAGACGAGCGCTTCGGGCATCGCCAGGTTGAAGGGAAGCTGGACGAAGCGGAAGTTGTGCTCTTCGCCGCCGACCTCGCGCGCCAGCTCCGCCATGCGTTCGAGCGAGTGATACTCGCGCGCGCTCGGGGCGACGCGGAAGCCGTTCCACGTCGCCACGCCGTAGCGTCGGATTTTTCCTTCCGAGACGTTTCGCTCAAGCTGCTCGAAGGCAGCGCGAAGTCTGGCGTCGAACTCCGCGCGGGATACGACCGAAAGCTGCGTCTCCGGGTTGTGTATGTAGTAAACGTCGATGGCGTCGAGCCCCATGTTGCGGAGCGACTGGTCTATCTGGCTTTGCAGATAGCGCGGCGTCATGCAATGGCTGCCCGCAGCGATGTCCGAAGGCTCGATGATGCCTGTGCGCACGAAAGTCTCTTCGACGTAGGCGCGCGTATCCTTCGGCGGCTCGCCGTCGAAAGGCAGGTAGCCGCCCTTCGTGCAGATGACGAATTCTTCGCGCGCGAAGCTGCCCTGCTCCGAGAGACGACCGAGAGCCGCGCCGATTGAGCGCTCGCTGCGCTGGAAACGATAGTTGGCCGCCGTGTCGATGACGTTTGCGCCAAGCTCTACGGCGCGCTCGACCGCATCCGTGTAACGCTCGTCCGTCTCTTCGTTCCACTTGCCGAGATAAGTGCCGATGCCGACCGAAGAGAGCCATAGGTTCTGTTCGAGTCGGAAATGATTTTCCGCCGCCGCGTCCGCGAAGCGTTCGCGGTAGCGCGTCGTGCCTTCGAGCGTGGCATAGCCTTTGAGAGACATTCTTGCTCCTCCGATAGTCTTGAAACCGTGATTGATTGAAGGGAAGTTTAGCACGAGAGACCGAATGCGGGCGCGCCCGTCGGGTCGCTTCTGCGAAGAGCGGAGAGTGTGATAGGGTTTAATCAAAACCTATGCGAACGAAGAGACAGGGCGGATTTTTCATCCGAACGATAACGGCAGCCTCGCTCGTCATCGTCGGTGCGCTCAAAGACCAACTCAAGCCCGACGGCGCGGCGTCCGCCTTCGCCAACGCGAAGCCCTAAACCATGAACGACCCAACCGCGCGCCGGAAAGAGAAGATACGCGCTCGCTCAGGCGACGCGCGGCGGGAAGATGAATCGTTGCGAGAGGACGAAGCGCGGCGAGAGAACGAGGACGAGGCATTGCGAGATGATGAAACGCGGCGAGAGGATGAAGAGCGCGCTTCGTCGCTCGACATCTCGCGCGAAGAGTTGCGCGAGCTTGCCGCGCGGACGGTCGAGATAGTCACAGAGTATTTCGAAGAGGTGGCGGAGCTTCCCGTCTTCCCCGAAGTGAGCGGCGAAGAGCTGGCGCGGCGCTTTCGCACCCCGCCGCCGCTCGACGGCGAGCCGCTTGAGCAAATTCTCGAAGATTGTCGCGCCGTCTTCGAGGGCAGCCGTCACAACGGCAGCCCGCGCTTCTTCGGCTACATCGCTTCGCCCTCGACGCCCGTCGGCGCGTTCGCAAACCTGCTCGCCTCCGCCCTCAATCAGAACGTCACCGCATGGCGCTCGGCTCCGGCGGCCACCGAAATCGAGCGCACCGTCACGCGTTGGCTCGGCTCGATAATCGGCTACGCCGACGACTGCGGCGGCCTACTCACGAGCGGCGGCTCGATGGCGAATCTCAACGCCCTCTACGTCTCTCACCGCACCAGGCTTCGCGCCGACGCTCCTTCGCAGAGAGGCTTGCAACAGGCGAGCGCGCCCGCCACGCTCTACGTCTCCGACCAGGCGCATCTCTCGATTGCGAAAGCAGCCGACGTGCTCGGACTCGGCCGGGAGCAGGTGCGCGTCGTCGAAACAGACGAGAGCTTTCGCATGGACGTGCGCCGACTCCGCGCGTGCATCGCGGGAGACCTTGAGCGCGGGCTGCGCCCTTTCTGCGTCGTGGCGAGCGCGGGCACGACGAGCACCGGCGCGGTCGATGCGCTCGCGGAGATTGCCTGCGTCGCGGAGGAGCACTCGCTCTGGTATCACATCGACGGCGCTTACGGCGCGCTGGCCGCGCTCGACGCCTCGAAGCGGCACCTGTTCGACGGTCTTGAACGCGCCGATTCCGTCTCGCTCGACCCGCACAAGTGGCTCTACGCTCCCGTAGATTGCGGCTGCCTGCTGCTGCGCGAGCCCGAGCGCGCACGCATGGCCTTCGCCGGGCACGAGCAGGAGTACATCAAGGTTTACGCCGAGCAGGAGGACGAGGCTTTCGCCTTCTGGGATTACGGCGTCGAGCTTTCCAGACCCTTTCGCGCGCTCAAGGTCTGGATGATGCTGCGCTCCTACGGCCTGCGCCGCATCAGCGCCGCCATCGCCGAAGACAACGCGCTCGCAGCCTACCTCGCCGCGCGCGTCGAGGCTTCCGAAGACCTTGAGCTGCTCGCGCCCGTCACGCTCGGCATCTGCTGTTTTCGTTACGTCCCGCCTCATCTCGCGCGCGCCCTCGAAACCGCCGGCGGCGACGAAGAGCGCGCGCAGCTCAACGCCCAACTCGACGAGCTGAACACACGAATCATGCGCGCCGTCCAGCGCGGTGGTCGCGCCTATTTCTCCAACGCGACGCTGCGCGGTCGCTTCGCGCTGCGCGTCTCAATCACCAACTTTCGCACCACGCGCCGCGACCTCGACATCACGCTCGAAGCCGTCCGCGACGCCGCGCGCAAGTGTTCTGAAGGAAAAGAAAATTAACGAAGAATGAGAGAAGAGGATTACGAGCGGGAATTGCGTGTGGGAGTGGAGCTGGCGCGGGCGGCGGGCGCGTCGGCGCTGGAATTCTACGGGCGGCCTCTGCATGTCGAGCGCAAGGACGAGTTTAACGAGCCGGTGACGCAGGCCGACCGCGTGGCAAACGAGTTGATTGTGCGCGGGCTGCAAAAGGCGTTTCCCCGTGACGGGATTCTGGCCGAGGAATCGGTCGATACGTCGCGGCGTTTGAGCCTTGAGCGCGTGTGGATGGTTGACCCTCTGGACGGCACGAAGGGATTCATCGCCGGAAGCGGCGACTTCGCCGTGCAGATTGGTCTGGCCGTCGGCGGCGAGAGCGTGCTCGGCGTCGTCTACATGCCCGTGCCCGACGTGCTCTACTGGGGCACACGCGGGCGCGGCGCGTGGGTGCTGCGTCCTTCGCTTGAGCCCGAGCGCCTGACGGTCTCGCGCGAGACCGAGCCGCGACGGATGCGTCTGGCGGCCAGCCGCTCGCATCGAAGCCCTCGGATGGACGCGGTCGTGCGCGGGCTCGGCATCGAAGAAGAGGTGCAGCGCAACTCGGTCGGCGTCAAGGTCGGCCTCATCGTCGAGCAGCAATGCGACCTCTACATACACCTCTCTTCGCACACCAAAGAGTGGGACACCTGCGCGCCCGAAGCCATCCTGCGCGCCGCCGGAGGAATGATGACAGACCTCTGGGGCGACCCGCTCCAATACAACTCCCCCGATGTCCTCAATCACAACGGCCTCGTCGCCACCAACGGCCTCGCCCACGCCTCCATCATCGACCGCCTCGCCCCCATCCTCGAATCATTCGGAAGGAAAAAAGCAAAGCAGTGACGAGTGACAAGTGACGAGTTAAAACCAGTAACGAGTGATGAGTCCTGAGTGATGAGAAGAATGCTATCCGGCTTCCTACTCATCACTCATCACTTTTCTCTTGTTCCTGCTCGTCACTCGTCACTCGTCACTGTTCTACACGCAGGTTTTTTTGACACGGGCGCGGCGGGGCGTTAGCATCCTGACGCTCTTTTTGAAGGCTCGAAGGTTGGAGGGGCGCGCGGCCTCGTGCGTGCCCGGCAGATGCCCGCACACTTCATTTAACAGCGTGAGTATTCGTTCCAAACTGCTGTCGGTGGTGCTCGTCTTCGGCATCGCGCCGATGCTTTTGGTGAGCATCTTTAACTACGTGATGAGTGTGCGCGCCGTCGAGGGGATGCTGCGCGACGAGGTAGAACGTAGCGCGACGCGGATTACGCGCGGCGTCGAAGAGTCGCTCGCCGCACACGAAGCGGAAGTGTTGAAGATGGCGCGCACGACGGCGCTGCGCGATTACGTGCGTGAGTCGTGGCTGCGCTCGAAGACGGGCGCGGGGCAGGCAAACGGCGTCGCCGCTTCGTCCGGCGTGAGCGCGCCGTTCAGCGTCGCTTCGGAAGGCGAAGGCCATGAACCGTCCCCGCAGTTGAAGGCGAGCCTCAACGCCTTTTATCTCGACCACAGGAACGTCTATCAGTCCGTGACGTGTCTGGATGCCGAGCGTGCGCCTCTGTTTCGCATCGAGGGAGTACAGGTCAACGAGAACGGCCTGGAAGAGGCGCGGTTTCAGACGAAGGATTTCGTGACCGGCAACATACTTGTCAACCAGGACGTGTGGACTACCTCGCAGCCCGTTCTCAGTAAGATGGTGGCGGGCGAGTCGTCTATGCGCTCGATGCTCCTGACAGCGCCGGTCTTTGTGGAAATGGCTGACGGCAGTCCTCGCGGCGCTCTGGTCGTCGAGCTGAACCTCGCGTCGCTCTTCAAACAGGCCGAGGCCGGTTACGCCTCGCCCGATAATCCGACCTCGACTCTGCCTCGCCGCGACGCCGAAGAGCGCGCGCGTCCCTCGCGCCTCGTCGTTGCCCTCGACGCGCAGGGCTACACCGTCTACCAAACCAGCTTCATCAGCAAGAGCCAGAAGATAAGCGACGCCATGCCCTTCTTCAAACCCATCGCCGAACGGATGAGGGCGGGCGAGAACGGCTCGGATTTTTTCGAGGACAGAGCCGCTGACGGCCAGCGCTGGCTCGCGGCCTTTCGTCCCGTCAAAGAGACGGGCATCTCCGTCGCCGTCGCGGGCGATTACACGGAGTCGGTCGGCGGCTTGCGGCGCGCGGGTCTGAGCGGAGTGGCGCTGCTGCTGCTGGCGGCGCTCGTGGCCGCAGTGTTTTTGATAGTTACGGTCGGGCGCACGGCGCATCGCATCGAGCGCGTGGCGGCGGGCGCGGCGGCCATCGCCGGAGGCGCGCTCAACCAGCGCATCGACATTCAGACGAGCGACGAAACGCACGTCCTCGCCGAAAGCTTCAATCGCATGAGCGACCGTCTGCGCGAGCAGATTACGCGCGAAGCCGAATCGCGCCAGTTCGAGTCGTTCATGCGACTCTCCGCGATGCTGACGCACGATTTGAAAAACTCCATCACCGCCCTTTCGATGCTCGTCTCGAACATGGAGAAGCAGTTTCACCGCGAAGAGTTTCGCGCCGACGCGATTCTTTCGCTGCGCGAAGCGACCGACAAGCTGCGTCGCATCGTCTCGCGCCTGAGCGAGCCCGTGAAATCCCTGAGCGGCGAATACCGGCGCGACGCGCGCCCCACCGACCTCGTGCCGATTATTCGCCGCATCGTCGCTTCGACCGCCGAGCCCTCAGCGCCGCTCTACAAAATCGACCTGCGCCTGCCCGAGTCGCTCGTCGCCTTCGTCGAAGAGGGGCGCATCGAGAACGTCATCGAAAATCTGGTCATCAACGCGCTCGAAGCGATGGGCGCGGGCGGCGGGCGTCTGACGATTGAAGCGGGCGAAGAGCCGAGCGGCATGGTCTATTTCACGGTCGAAGATACGGGCGTCGGGATGAGCGAGGAGTTCATCCGCGAGCGGCTGTTCCACGCCTTTTCGACCACCAAGAATAAGGGCATCGGGCTCGGACTGTTCACCTGCCGCGAGATTGTCGAGGTTCACGGCGGGCGTCTCGACGTGGAATCGCAGCCCGGCGTTGGCACGCGCTTTCGCGTCGTGTTACCATCCCAGCCGTTCACCTTGCGCGAGCGCTTGCGGCAATCGCAGAAGTCGGGCGCTTCGAGCGCCGAGCGCAACGTGTAGACGAGCCTTACATCTTTCCAGTTCCACACAAGAATTTGGCGTCGAATAAAAAGGGGCACTCGCCGACTCTCGCCTGCTCGAAGAGCGTGCTCCGCATACGAGAGACGAACGAGCTGCTTTTCGCGCTTCGCGGAGATGATGATTCGATGAGCGGACAGACGGAGGAAAAAGCGACGGTCTTAGTGGTTGACGACGACCGGAGTCTGCGCCGTCAACTCTACTGGGCGCTCGGCGAAGAGCATCAGGTGCTGGAGGCCGAGACGCGCGTCGAGGCCGTCGCGCAGTTGCAGCAGGCGACGGTCGATGTCGTGCTCTGCGACCTGCATCTGCCGCCCGACCTTTTGGGTATCTCCGAAGGACTAGCCATCATCGAGGCGGCGCGAGCCGCGCGCCCGAGCGTGCCTGTCGTCGTCATCACCGGCAGCGATTCCAAACAGGTCGCCCTCGAAGCCATCCGGCGCGGAGCTTACGGCTTCTTCCAGAAACCTTTCGACGAGGCTGAAGTCTCGCACATCGTCTCGCAGGCGGCGCGCGTGCGTCGTTTGGAGAAAGAGGTGCAGCGCCTTCGCTCGGAGCTTGGCGGGCGGCGCGGCTTCGGTCGTGTCGTCGGCTCAAGCCCCTCGCTCGAACGCGTCCTCAAACAGGCGCGAGCCGTCGCCGACACAAACGTCACCGTCCTGCTCACGGGCGAAAACGGCACGGGCAAAGAAATCCTCGCCCACGCCATCCACGAGGAGAGCGCACGCGAGGCGCGACCCTTCGTCGCCGTCAGTTGCGCCGCTCTGCCCGAGACGCTCATCGAGTCGGAGCTGTTCGGACACGAGCGCGGCGCGTTCAGCAGCGCCTTGCAATCGAGGAAGGGGCGCTTCGAGCTGGCCGACGGCGGCACGCTCTTTCTCGACGAGATAAGCGAAGTCTCGCCCGCCGTGCAGGTCAAGCTTCTGCGCGTCTTGCAGGAGCGCGCCTTCGAGCGCGTCGGCGGAACCAAGACGCTGACGGTCGATATACGCCTCATCGCGGCCAGCAACCGCGACCTCGAAGCCGATGTCGAAGCAGGAAAATTTCGGCGCGACCTCTTCTATCGTCTCAACGTCGTGCCGCTTCATCTTCCGCCTCTGCGCGAGCGGCGCGAAGACATCCCCGTCCTCGCCGCACACTTCGCCGCTAAAGCCGCCGAAAAACACGCACGCACCCTTCCCGAGCTAGACCCCGCCCTCATCGAAGCTTTACAGGAATACGAATGGCCGGGCAACATCCGCGAGCTTGAGAACACCATCGAGCGCCTCGTCGTGCTCACGACCGGCTCGCGTCTCGGCATCGAGTTTCTGCCTGAAAAGATGCTTCGCGTCCTGCCGGAGAAGAGCGACGCCGCCGTCGCCGGAGACGAAACGACGCTCGAAGGAGCAGTTCTTGCGCTCAAGCGCCGCATGCTCGTCGGCGCCATGCAGTCCGAAGGCGGCAACAAGGCCGCCGCCGCCAAGCGCCTCGGCATCAGCCGCTCCTATCTCCACCGCCTCATCAGCGAGCTAGGCATCGCCAACGTCTGACCCGCTCCTGCTCAAGTTAATTTCTATCCTGAACGCCCGCCTCGCTGCGTCTCATCGATTATCTGTCTGCGACGTTAAGCAAGGTTTTTTACGTCTGCGGAAAAAATTACTCGCAAAAGCCTTCTGTAGACATTTGTGGACACGCCTGAACCGGCTTTTGTCCACTCCTGTCTACACCCGTGCTGCTCAAGCAGAAGTCAGGTTTCTAACTTTTCGAGCAAATAGGGCGTTCTCGGCGCGTCTGCGCCGATTGGCACATCTGTTGCCCTGAAATAGAAGCGCGCTCGCCGCCGTATTGAAGCGGAAAGGATTCCCCGGAGCGATGTTGAACGGAAGATTGAAGCGACTGAAGAGGCGCATGCGCTCTCTAAAGTCAGCGCCGAAGCAGGTAGGAAGAGATGAAACCGAAGGTTCTTATAGTTGACGATGATGTCGCAATCAGGCAGCAGCTTTTCTGGATGCTCTGCGACGACTACGAAGTGATGACGGCCAACGACATGGCTTCGGCCATCCGCCGCGCCACCATCTACGAGCCGGACGTGTCCATCCTCGACCTGCATCTGCCCCCGACGCTCGATACGCCCGACGCAGGAATGCGTATTCTCGAATATGTCAAAGGACATTTCCCCGCGTCGAAGGTGTTCATCGTTAGTTCCGAAGACGGCGCGCAGATGCAGGAAGAGTGCCTGCGCAGCGGCGCCGACGGATTCCTGAGCAAGCCGCTCGACATCGAGCGACTGCTCTCGACTATCCGTAACTCGGCGATGGCTCATCAGCTCGTCGCCGCCTGAGCGGGCAGACTCCTTGAAACCGCGTGCGCCGAAAGCGCCCCATAGCTCTTTGGTAATTTAAGTTCGGCCCTCGCCCCACTTTTTCGAGAGGCCGTCATCACGCTCCGCGCTTTACGGTATCCCTTCTACCGACGCGCGGAGTGCAAAGCCCCCGTTTCCGAAACTGACTCCTGCCCAGAGTCGCGGGGGCTTTATTTTTCCTGGAAGTGGAACGACGAAGGACGAACGGCTGAGACCAAGCTCACCCTTTGTCATCCCTCACCCGTCGTTCCACCCCCAACTTCTTCCGAGCCTTTCGGCGAAGGCCGAACTCACCCTTCAGCCTTCCTCTTCTTTAATGCGCCCGAACGCAGCAATAGCGTATAATACATCTGCGCCTTAACGTATCTGACGAGTCGGTCGAGTCTGACGACGGCGCATACTGCTGTTTTTCGAGGGCGATGATTAGATTTCTCCACATAGCCGACGTGCATCTCGGCAACCGGCGCTACAATCTGGAAGAACGCGCGCAGGATTTCTTCCGCGCGTGGATTGACGTGCTCGTCAACTACGCCGTGCCGCGCAAGCTCGACTTCGTGCTCATCGCGGGCGACTTTTTCAACGCCCGGAAGGTCGATCCGCAGACGATGAACCACGCGATGATTGGTCTACAGACCTTGAGGGAGGCCGGAATCCCCGTTGTCGCCATCGAGGGCAATCACGACCAGCACGAGGCCGTCTCCAGCTTTAGCTGGATGCGCTCGCTCTCGCAATGGGGTTTCCTCAAGCTGCTCGAACCCTCGCGCGACGCGGAAGGACGCATGGAGCTTGTGCCCTGGAGCGAAGAGGAGTGCTGCGGCTCTTACATCGACATCGCGGGCGCTCGCATCTTCGGCTCACACTGGTACGGCACGAGCGCCAACGCGGCGATGGGATTGCTCTCCGAAGGCATCCGCCGCGCACGCCACGAAGGACTCTTTCACATCCTGATGCTCCACACCGACGTTGAAGGCCAACTCAAGCGACCGATTCCTGCGCTCTCTGTCGAGCGTCTTAAAGAGCTGCGCTCGCTCGTCGATTACGTTGCGCTCGGCCACACGCACAAGCGTTTCGAGGTGGAGAACTGGGCTTTCAATCCCGGCTCGCTCGAAGCCTGCTCGATTGACGAATACCGCGAAGAGCGCGGCTTCTATCTCGTCGAAGTGGACGACGAGCGCAACATCAAAGCCGAGCACATACGCGATTACGTTCAGCGCCCGTTCCAGCGTCTCAGCTTCGATGTCTCCGGCGTACTCGACGCGGAGGCCGTCCACGCGGGCGTCATGGAAACGGTCAAACGCGACGCCCGTCGTCACGACGAAAACTCCGACGCGCCCGCGCCGATTATCGAAATCAGCCTCAAGGGACATCTCGGCTTCAAGAACTCTCTTCTGGACATGAGCCGCATCCGCGAAGAGGCGCGCGAGTGGACGCGTGCGCTCCACGTCATGGTGCGCAATCAGAGCGTCCCCGTAGAGTACGCCGTCGCCGCAGACCTCGACGGCGACACCTCTCGCCCCGTGCGCGAGCGACGCATCATCGAAGATTTAATCGCGCGCGACACGCGCTACCGCGACCGCGCCCCGGAGATGGCCGCCCTCGTGCTCGAAGCCAAACGCCTCGCCCTCACAGACGAATCCCCCTCGGCAATTCTCGACCTCATCGAACAGAAACTCGACGCGGGCGTGCGCCGCACAAGCGAGACGCCGCGCGCCCTCCTGCACGAACTGGAAGCGGCGGCAGCAGCAGCAGCCGCGAGCGACGAACCAGAAATCGCCTCCGCCTCCGCCAGCGCCTTGCAGGCCATCGAGCGAAACGCAGCAACAGCAGTGACAAGTGAAAAGTGACGGGTGACAAGTTAAGACCAGCGATGAGGGATGAGATGAATGCTATTTGGAAGCCCGGCGTTGGTTTCTCATCGCTCGTCACCTGTCACTCATCACTGTTTTCTTCTTGCTCATCGCTTGTCACTCGTCACTCGTCACTGTTTTCTTATGTCAGAAGCTTTTGAGAGAGTGCGCGGGATGCGCGAGCTGCCGTTGTTTCCTCTGCCGCTCGTGCTGTTTCCGGGCGTGCCTTTGCCGCTTCACATCTTCGAGCCGCGTTACCGGCAGATGTTGAAGGACGTGCGCGCCGGGCGGAATCTGTTCGGCGTCTCCTACTTCGACGCGGAGAAGGGCGGCATGCTTGAACATCCTCCCGTCGGCCACGTCGGCTGCGCGACGGAGGTCGTCGAGGTACAGCCGACCCCCGACGGGCGCTCCAACATTCTCACGCTCGGACTCATACGCTATCGGGTCGAAGCCTACGTCGAGACGGACGAGCCGTATCTGGTCGCGCGCGTCGAGTTCTTCGAGGACGAGGCGGAAGATGAAGCGCTGCTTCAGGCGCGTGCCGAAGCCGTGCTTGAGCTTTTCATGCGCATCGCGCGCGCCGTCAGAACCATCAACGACGAGCGCGCCAGCCTACCCGAAATACCCGAAGCCGGGCCTGAGCGTCTCTCTTTTCTCGTCGCGGCGGCGATGGAGATGGAGCCGGAGGTCAAACAGGAATTGCTGGAGCTGCGTCGCAGCTCGGAGAGGTTGATGCGCGTCGAGACGCTGCTTATGCAGGTCGTCGGCAACTACGAGGAGCGCGCGCGCATGCACACCATCGCCAGAGGCAACGGGCACGGCGGCAAGCAAATCGACCTTTCCTGAAAACACGTCGGCGCGTCGGCGTAAACTCAAAATCACGAAATTTCCATAGATGCAGCAGACCGAGAAACTCGAACTAGTACGTGTGCGCGTGCTCTTTTTCGGCGCGGCGCGCGAGGCGGCGGGCGGCGACGAAACCTCGCTCGACCTCCGCGCTCCGGCCACAGCCGCCAGCGCCTTCGAGCAAATCCTCGAAGCTTACCCCGCGCTTCGCAGCTTCGGACGCTCGCTTCTCTTCGCAGTCAATCAGGAATACGCCTTACAGACCGACTTGGAAGTGAAAGACGGCGACGAGCTAGCCGTCTTTCCACCCGTGAGCGGCGGCGCTCAGACGGAAAGCGCGCGCGACGAGACGAAGGGCGCGGATTTCTTCGAGCTGACGACAGAAGCGATAGATGTCGGCGCGACGGCGCGCAGAATCGTTCCCCGACGTTGCGGCGCGACAGTCACGCTCGACGGCTACGCACGCGAATGGACGAAGGGAAGGCGCACGCTCTACCTCGTCTACGAAGCCTACGCGCCGATGGCTCTCAGAGAGCTAAGGCGTCTCGGCGCGGAGGCGCACGCGCGTTTCGACATCGAGCACATCGGCATCGTCCACCGCACGGGTCGCACCGAGATAGGCGAGACGAGCGTCTGCATCAGCGTCAGCGCGCCGCATCGCCGCGCCGCCTTCGAGGCTTGCGAGTGGGCGATACGAGAGCTGAAGCGCACCGTGCCCATCTGGAAGAAAGAGTTTTTTGAGGACGGCGAAGTCTGGGTCGAAGGCGAGTGGGCGACTTTGGAAAGGATGAAGGCGGAAGGCGGAAGGATGAAGAAGAACGAGTGAGTGGCACGGTCTGGCGTCTTGCGGCGCGGTCGTGCAGTCTATCCCATACAGGCAAAGATGCGAGCGCGGCGTTTGATTTGATAGAAGCTCTCTGCTGTAAAAGCAACAAAGGCGAGGATTAGGTGAAAACTTCTCACCATCCTCGCCTTTGCCGTCTCGCCCCCACGAGAAACCAAACTTTTTAAGTCGTGCCGGAGACAGCCGCGTCGAATGCGTCGAAGGCTTGCGCTGCTCCGGCGGCGTGTGCCGCGAGTCCCCGGTTGCGCCGTTCGAAGGAGGCGCAGGCGCGCTGGAGCGTCTGGCGCATAGTCTGTTCCATCCAGGGCTTGCCGACGAAGAGATTGACGATGCCGTTGCTAATCTCGCAAATCACGTCGCCGAGCATGGCGCTTCCCGTCAGCATCACACGGTAGCTCGATGGATACCGCTCCGACACTTCGCGCAAAAACTCCGTGCCTTCGATGTCGGGCATGCGCTGGTCGCTTATCACAATATCTGCGGCGCGCTCGGTGAGTGCGCGCCGCGCGTCAGAGACGTTTGTGACCGTGCGTACATCAAACTCGTCGCCGAACATGTCCCGGAAGACATCCACGCAAGCGGTCTCGTCGTCGAGATACAAGATTGTTCGCTTCACTCTTGTCTCCTCTTTTTTGACGGCGGTGAGGTCGAGGATTACCGTCCGCCCCCTCCCTTTGTGCAATCGCCGTTCCGCAAGGCTGGAAGACGAAAAGACGTGTTTTCGTAGGAAATTCCCTCCCTTCAATCGGCGGAAACGCGGCGACAGGTACAACGTGCGGGGAGAAACGCCCCGGCCTTGTGTGGACAATCGCCGCGCCGCCTGAGCAACTTTGGACACGAAACATGAAAGCCCCGCTCTCATCTGAGAACAGGGCTTTCGGGAAACGTCCGAGCCTCTTTCTTCGGCCTTCAAACTCAGGCGTTCGAGGTTTCCACCTCGGCTTCAGCCGCCGAGGGGTCGAGCAGCGAGGCGGAAGTGACCTTGTCGCCGCCGTCGGTCTTGATGAGGCGGACGCCGGAGGCCGAGCGACCCGTCTTGCGTATCTCGCCGGCGTCGATGCGGATGAGCTTGCCGTGCTGCGTGATAATCATAATCTCCGATTCGTCTTCGACGGGGAAGACGGCGACGACTTTGCCTGTCTTATCCGTCGTCTTCATGTTGATGACGCCGCGCCCGCCGCGCGACTGCAAGCGATAGTCGCCGATTTTGGTCTGCTTGCCGTACCCTTGGGTGGAAACCGAAAGCATCCTCTCGGAATCGTCTGCGGAGACGGGGCAGACCGAGACGACGTAGTCGTCGGCGCGCAATTCTATGCCGCGCACGCCGCGCGCCGCGCGTCCCATCGGGCGCACGCCCGACTCGTCGAAGCGGATGGCGATGCCGTTGTGCGTAGCGATGAAGATGCGCTTCGTCCCGTCTGTGAGAACCACGTCGAGCAATTCGTCGCCCTCATCTACGTTGACGGCGTTGATGCCGTTCGAGCGTATGTTCTGAAACTCGGCGAGCGAGGTCTTCTTTATCACGCCCTTGCGCGTGACCATCACGACGTAGCGCCCTTCCGAGAACTCGCGCACGGGGACGACGCCCGCGATTTTTCGCTCCGACGGGATGTTGATGAGATTGACGATGGCCTTGCCGCGCGCGGCGGTCGGCGCGTCGGGTATCTCGTGCACCTTGAGCTTGTAGACCTGCCCGTCGTCGGTGAAAATCATGATGTAGGAATGCGTCGAGGCAATGAAGAGGTGTTCGACGTAGTCGTTGTTCTTCCCCGTGGACGCGCCGAAGCGACCCTTGCCGCCGCGACTCTGACGCTGGTAAGCGGTGACGGGCGTGCGCTTGATGTAGCCGCTATTGGTGACGGTAATCGCCACGTCCTCGTCGGCTATCATGTCTTCGATTGTCAGCTCGACGCCCTCGTCGATAATCTCGGTGCGGCGCTTGTCGCCGAAATCCCTACGCACGTCTTCGAGTTCTTTGACGATGACGCGCCTCAGAGACGACTCGTTGGCGAGAATCTCTTCAAGCTCGGCGATGAGGCGAATAATCTGCTCGTACTCGTCGAGAATCTTCTGACGTTCGAGCGCGGAGAGGCGTCGGAGCTGCAAGTCGAGGATGGCCTGCGCCTGCTGCTCGGAGAAGGCCAGCCGCTTGATGACCTTCTTCAGCTTGTCGATGAAGCCCGCGAGCGTGACCTCCGCAGGGACGCCCTTCCAAGTCTTCGCTTCCTGCATCCCGTCGAAGTTGCCGGTCATCCATGCGCGCGCTTCGTCAACGGAGCGGGCGTTGCGGATGAGCGGGATGATGAAGTCGAGCGCGTCGATGGCCTTGTTCAAGCCTTCGAGGATGTGTGCGCGCGCGCGAGCCTTCCGCAAATCGTACTCGGTGCGGCGGCGCACCACCTCGCGGCGAAACTCAACGAAGCTTTCGAGCATCTGCTTGAGGTTGAGTACGCGCGGCTGCCCGCCGACAATCGCCAGATTGATGACGCCGAACGAAGACTGCATCGGCGTCAGCTTGTAGAGCTTGTTAAGAACTATCTGCGGCACGGAATCGCGCTTAAGCTCGACGACGATGCGCATACCGTTGCGGTCAGACTCGTCGCGCAAATCGGCGATGCCCTCAATCTTCTTCTCGTTGACAAGCTCGGCGATGCGCTCGATGAGTCGAGCCTTGTTCACCTGAAAGGGAATCTCGTTGATGATGATGGCGTCGCGCTCGGTCTGCCCGCGCCCGATGCGGTCGATGCCGGCCCTCGCGCGCATCTGTATGACGCCGCGACCCGTGAGATACGCCTGACGGATGCCTTCGCGCCCGTAGATGAAGCCGCCGGTCGGGAAGTCGGGGCCGGGCACGAGCTTAACGAGTTCTTCGAGTTTGATGTTGGGTTTGCGTATGAGCGCGACGGTCGCGTCGACAATCTCCGTCAGGTTGTGCGGCGGAATCTTCGTCGCCATGCCGACGGCGATGCCCTCCGAACCGTTCAATAGAAGATTCGGGACGCGTGTCGGGAGCACCGAAGGCTCGCTCAGAGACTCGTCGTAGTTGGGGGTGAAATCGACGGTCTCTTTTTCGATGTCGGCGAGAACCTCGGTCGTCAAGCGTGCCATGCGCGCTTCGGTGTAACGCATGGCGGCAGCCGAGTCGCCGTCCACCGAGCCGAAGTTGCCCTGTCCATCGACGAGCGGGTAGCGCATGGAGAAGTCCTGCGCCATGCGGACGATGGTGTCGTAGACGGCGGAATCGCCGTGCGGGTGATACTTACCAATCACGTCGCCGACGATACGCGCGCTCTTCTTATAAGGTTTGTTGTAAGTGTTGCCCAGCTCGCTCATCGCCCAGAGGACGCGCCGGTGCACGGGCTTGAAGCCGTCGCGCGCATCGGGCAGCGCGCGGCCGATGATGACCGACATGGCGTAGTCGAGATACGAACGGCGCATCTCGTCTTCGATGTTGATATAGTTGCGATCCAGTGTTTCCATCAAATAACCTTTCCGGTACAATCTGCGGCGCGCGTCGCCCGGCGAAGGGTTGCGCGTCGTCCGTTTCGACCGAAGCTTGCCCCTCTCTAAAAACTACTCTCGGAAGTTTTCAGCCCTGATGCCGGGACATCTCGAACGGTGTTGCATGGCTCGAAAGTCGGCTCGACAAAATCCGCTTCCGGCTGCCTCGAAGCGACCTCTTCGGCGCTTCATTCCAGACCGGAAACAGGGCTCTTCAATCACTCACGGCAGCTTCGTTTTAAGGTACTTTTCGAGACGCAAAAAGGTCGGTTCAAAGTACGACATATTGTAGCCCAAAGCCGGGCTTTTGGCAACCGCCGAAAAGGCGCAAAAGTGCTGTAAAATCAGGGTTTCCGCCACGTTTTGGAGCGTTTTTGGAGGGGCTCGTGCGAGCACAATATATTGCGCCCGGAGGGTAAGGTTTCGGAGGCGTCGTCCGAGCATGAAATCCGACGACAAATCGCGGCGCTTGCGCGAGCGCATGAGGCTCGCGCTGCCGGTTCGCGTCCACTGCCGCGAAACGCTCGACCACGATTGGGTCGAGATGACGCGGCTCTTTGACGTGACGCCCTTCGGCGCGGCCTTTTCGCTCGTGCACCCGACCGAGCCGGGCAGGCTTCTGCACCTGACGATGGCGATGCCGCGACAGTTGCGCTGCTACGACCACGTCGAGATGCAGTACGCCGTCTGGGGCCTCGTGCGCCACGTTCAACTGCTCGCGGGCGGCGAGGGCAAGGGCGGCGGCAGCGCGGCGACGAAGGGGAGCGGCTTGCGCTTCATGGTCGGCGTCGCCTTCATAGGCAAGCGCCCTCCTGCGAGCTACGAGAGAGAGCCTGCGACGCGTTACGAGGTTGCGCCCGAGCCGACGGCGAACGGCCTCTGGTCGGTGAGCGAGAAGCCGGAGGATGCCGGGCAAGCTTCGCCTTCACGCTCGAAGGAGACGCGGCTGCAACTGCCGGTCGAGGTGGTGGTCGAAGTGCTGGACGATGCGGGCGGGGTGACGGCGCGTGAGGAGACGGTGACGGAGAACATCAGCCGTCGAGGCGCGGCGGTCTGGACGACGCTCAAGCTGACTCGCGGCCGCTTCGTGCGGCTGACGGGCGTGCGCTTTCAACTCTCCGTCTTCGCCGCCGTCCGAGCCTGCCGCCCCGGCTCAGACGGCATCCTGCGCCTTCACCTCGAATTCATCGACCGCCAGTGGCCGCTCGAAGGAATAGAACAGTGACAAGTGACGAGTGATGGGTGACGAGTTAAAACCAGTGATGAGTGATGAGTGATGAGAAGAATGCTACTTGGGCATTGGCGTTGGTGTAGATGGGAGTCTTTTAACCGCGAGTCGTGAAGGTGACAAGATAGGCTTAAGGGTTTATTCTTGCTCGTCACTCGTCACTTGTCACTTGTCACTGAAGTTTTATGGCGCGAGGCGGGATAACTTTCAGGCGCGATGTGCTGCTGGTGGAGATAGAGCGGCGGTGCGGCGACGCGTTGTGCAATGCGAGGGCGCGCATCGGGCTGACGAAGGATGAAGCGCGTGTTTATCAGGGCTTCGAGTGTGAGCGCTGCGAGCGTTGGAACGAAGACGTTTTGAGCGAGCGCGACATCCCGGAATGGTGGGAGGAGTTGAAGTTGACGAGTCTCGACGGCGTGCGTGCGCTGCAAGATGCTTCGACGGCTGAGCCGGGCGAGGTGGTGACGCGTTTGAGCGACGCCTGGCGCGACGTGCACGGGGGGACAGGACGCGACGAAGAGGACGGAGATGGAGGATAGGGTTCGACTGAGAGAGACGCCGACTGCCGGGGCAGCCGCGCAGCCGCGAAGCATCGGCAACCGGAGAAGGGCTGTCGAGGCGTCGCGCGAGCCCTGGCTGCTGCCGCAATGGGTGCTCGACATCTTTCGTTATACCTTCTACGCCTTCTCAAGAGTGATGTGGCGAATCCGCTTTCGAGGCGTCGAGCACATACCTTCCAGCGCGGAGGGCGGCCTGATTATCGCCGCCAATCACCAGACCTACATCGACCCCTTCTGGCTCTCGATGCCGATTCGCCGACGCATCCGCTATCTCGCATGGAACGAAGCTTTCCGTTGGCCTATTGTCGGGCGCTTGATGGAGATGCTTGGGGCTTGGCCTCTGCAAATCGAGGGCTCGGACATGTCCGCGATTCGACGCTCTCTCGGGTGGCTGCGCGAGGGCGGCGCGGTCGTCATCTTTCCCGAAGGCGGGCGCGCTCTACCCGACGGCGAGATGTCGAGATTCAAGGCGGGCGCTGTGAGAATGGCTCTGGAGGCGGGCGTGCCCATCCTGCCCGTGACGCTTCGTGGCGCGCATCGCATCTGGCCGCGAAGCTGGCGCTTTCCTCGTCCGGGTCGTCTCGAAATCACTTATCACCCGCTTTACCACGTCGCGCCGCAGGAGAACGAAGACACGCGCGCCTGCGCCCGACGCTCGACGGACGACCTCGCACGCATCATCGGCTCTGCTCTCTAGCAATCATTTCAAACAAGCTCGCACTGCATCACCCAATCCGTCTGCGCGTCTGAGCCGAGCATGAAGATTTGTTCGCCGACGTGGCGGAAGCCCCACTTGCGGTAGAACGCCTGCGCGCGAAAGTTGCGCTCCCAAACGCCGAGCCACATCGTGCGTGCGCCCGCGCGACGCGCTTCGTCCACGCACTTCTGCATCAAAGCCTGCCCAATCCCGCGCCCGAGCCATTTCTGCCCGACGTAGAGACGCGACAGCTCGATTGCTCTCTCGCCTTCGACGCACGACGGCGGCTCGCCCGCGAGCAGCTTCGCATATCCTGCGGCCTCGCCTTCCATCTCCGCGATAAGGAAGACGGACGCTTTATCCGCAAGCTCTTCGGCCGTTCGCTCAGCAGAGAAGGCCGACGAGAGATAGGCGTCCATATTTTCGGCGCTATTCTCCGCAGCGAAGGTTTCGGCGAAAGTTCGCGCGCCGAGGTCGGCGAGAATTTCCACGTCTGAAAGAGTCGCGGGTCTGACTAAAACAGTCGGCGTCATAGATTCTACTCTCACTTGTCTGGTTGCGGGCTTAGTCAGGTCAGGGCGTCAGTTCTGCTTGCTTGCGGGGCTGGCGATTCGGAATCCTTACAGCAGTTTGCAAATGAGTGTCGCCGAGACGAGGCTCGTTTAGAGGTGGTCTCAGACCGCCTGTACAACATGAGACATCGGGCACAGCTCGCCTCTGTAACGTCCGCGCTCATTTGCAAACTGCTATCGAACGATTGATGAAAGACAAACCGCTTTGCTGCTTTTCATTCCGCGTCGCGGCGTTCCTGGTTCATCATTCACATGGCGAGGACGCGCATCATGGCTTCGTGGATGAGGCCGTTGCTGACCATGATGGGCGGCGTGTAGACCCGGAAGGGCGAGCCGTCGTAGCGCGAGACGCGCCCGCCCGCCTCTTCAATCAGAAGGACTCCGGCGGCCACGTCCCAGGGACGTAAGCCCTCTTCCCAGAAACCGTCGAAGCGTCCGCAGGCGACGTAGGCGAGGTCGAGCGCGGCTGAGCCGTCGCGTCGGACGGCCTGCGCGTGCATGATGAAATTGGTGAAGTGGCGGGCGAAGTCGCCCCGGTCGCGCACGTCGTAAGGAAAGCCCGTGCAGAGCATGGCGCGGTTGAGGTCGTACACTTCGGAGACGCGTATCGAGCGCCCGTTGAGCGTCGCGCCCGCGCCGCGCTCGGCGGCGAACATCTCGTCGCGCACCGGGTCGTAGACGACGCCGAGCACCAGCTCGCCCGCGCGCTCAAGCGCAATCGAGACGCAGAAGCAAGGGTAGCCATGCGTGTAGTTGGTCGTGCCGTCGAGCGGGTCGATAATCCACTTCCATTCAGACGCCAGCTCGCCCGCCGCGCTCGACGCGCCCGACTCTTCGGCCAGAATCTCGTGGCGAGGATAGTAGCTGCGGATGCTCTCGACGATGAGACGCTCGGCGGCCACGTCGGCTTCGGTCACGAGGTCGATGTCGCCCTTGTTCGAGATTTGCAGCGCCCGCCCGAAACGCTCCACAAGCACGTGCCCCGCATCGCGGGCGATTTGAGAGGCAAAGTTAAGCATAAAGACGTAAATCGTGAATCGTCAATCGTAAATAGTGAAAGACAGTTTTTATCTATTCACGATTTACGATTGACGATTCACTTGAGTATCGCTACCACTTCGGTCTGAATCGGCTGGCCTGTCACTTCGGCGTCAGTGTCGCCGACGTAGACATCGACTTCGGAGCGGACGCCGAAGTTGCCTTCGAGGTAGATGCCGGGCTCGATGGAGAAGCAGGTGCGTGGGATGATGCGGCGCGAGTCGCGGGTTTCGAGGTTGTCGATGTTCGCGCCGTTGCCGTGAACCTCTTCGCCGATGGAGTGGCCTGTGCGGTGCGTGAACTGCTCGCCGTAGCCCGCGCGCTCGATGACGGCGCGCGAAGCGTCGTCCACCTCCGCGCCGCGAATCTCTCGCCCCGCGCGGACGCTCGTCTGAACAAATTCAATCGCCGCATCGCGCGCTTCTCTCACGATGTGAAAGATGCGCGAGTTCTCTTCGGGCACACTCTCGCCGACGTAGCCCGTCCAGCTCTGGTCGGCATAGACCGCGCCGGGAGTTTTCAGTTTCGCCCACACGTCGAAGAGGACGAAATCGCCGCGACGAATGGGCGCGAACATCTGCGCGTTGGGCTGGTAATGCGGGTTGGCGCTGTTGGCGTTGACGGCGACGACGGGCGGGTCGTCGTTGCTCGTCATGTTCTCTTCCTCGAAGCGTCGCACCATAAACTGCTGGATGTCGTACTCGGTGAAATCCTCTTCGGCGCGAATGCGGCGCGCTATCTCGTCGAAGCCTTCGAGGATGATTCGATGAACTTTGTCGGCGGCCTCGCGGTGCGTCTCAAGCTGCGCGCTCGTCCAGACGGCCTCGAAACGCTGAACCAAATCCGCGCTCGTCTCCGGTTCGACGCCGAACGAGCGGACAAGCTCAATCGTCCCGGCATCGACGCGCGAGATGTAAGGAATCGCGTTCTCCGGCGAATACTGCATCGCCACCCGGCGCGGCGCTCCCGTCAAGCTCGCCCTGCCGCCGCCGGACGCCCCCTTAGCATCTCCCCCATCGACAGCCAGCGCCTCGCGCACGCCCGCCTGAATCTCTTGCCAGCGACGGTAGACGACGCGCCTGCCCGGAAGAGCTTCGAGCTTATCGCGCTCGATGGAATGAACAATCTTGACGGGCTCGCCCGAGGCGGGCACGTAGTAGAACCAGCGTCGGGTGGTGATGCCGTGCTCGTCGAGCCGAAGTATGCGATAGGCGAGCGGGTCGCTCTTGCGAAAATCGTAGAAGAGCCAGCCGTCGAGCCCCGTCTCTCGAAGCGCCGACTGAATCGAAGCGACGCGCTCGGAGGCCGTCGTCGCCGCGTGCGCGCCTCGCGCGCCTGAACCGTCGCTGCTGTCTGTCGTCTCTTTCATCGTTCGATTTGTCCGTTGAATGGATTGGCGGCACGCGCTCTCGAATTTTGCTGCGGCGGCGACAATCTCCGCGACGCGAGCCTGAGCACGTCCTGCACTTGGCTGTTCCAGTATTGCCAGTTGTGTCTGCCGGGAAGCTGCCGGTACTCGTGCGGGATTTTGCGCGCGACGAGGATGTCGGCGAGGGCGCGGTTGGCGGGCAGCAGCGCCAACTCGTCCTCCGTGCCGCAGTCGAGATAGAGAAAGGGAAGCGCCGCGATGCGTTCGGCTGGAAGCTCACGCAAGAGACGAAAGAGGTCGTTCGCTCTGTGCGTCGGAGAATCAGCCGCGCCGAAGGTTTCGACGAGCGACCGGCGTATGAAGCCTTCGGGCAAATCCTGCTCGCTCGTCCAAGATGCCGCGCCGACCGCGCCGCTCATCGAAGCGGCGAAGACGAACTTCTCCGGGTGCTTGACGCCGAACTTCAAAGCGCCGTAGCCGCCCATCGAAAGCCCCGCGACGGCGCGCCCCTCGCGCCGCTCGATGGTGCGATAGCTGCCCGACACGTTCTCGATTAACTCCTCGACGATGTAGGACTCGTACTTCGCCGTCGGCGCGCTCGCGCCGTCGGTGTACCAGCCGTTCTCGCCTTCGGGCGTGACGATGAGCATCCGGTACTGCGCGGCGAAGTCGGAGAGCTTTGTTCTCGTCAACCAGTCGTCGTGATGGCCGGTCAGTCCATGCAGGAGATAGAGGACGGGGTAGCGAGTCGAGCGGTTGGCACGCTCCGAGTAGCCGGGCGGGACGACGACCCCGTAGGGCATCTCCCGCCCCATGAGCTTGCTCGGAAAACGGATGACTTCAACCCTGTCGGAAATCTTCCTGATAGAGCCGAGACTCGTCGCCTGAGCGCGCGCCTCAATGCTTACGAGCGACGCGAGCAGCGCGAGGACAATGGCGACGACGAGCCGGGAGCTTTTCAGCATCTCCGAGTTTTTCTTCTCCTTCACGAAAGCGATTCTTCTCCGAGCATCGGAACGTGGACGCCCTTCGTCAGAGCCGTCTCGACGGCCTCTTCATAGCCCGCATCGACGTGGCGCGCGACGCCCAGGCCGGGGTCGTTCGTCAGCACGCGGTTCAGACGCCGCGCCGCTTCATCCGTGCCGTCTGCGACCGAGACCTGTCCGGCGTGAAGGCTGTAGCCGATACCGACGCCGCCGCCGTGATGAAACGAGACCCAGCTCGCGCCGCTCGCCGTGTTCAAAAGCGCGTTCAGGATAGGCCAGTCGGCGACGGCGTCAGAGCCGTCGCGCATGGCTTCCGTTTCGCGGAAGGGAGAAGCGACGGAGCCCGTGTCGAGGTGGTCGCGCCCGATGGCGACGGGCGCGTGAAGCTCGCCGCGACGCACGAGGTCGTTGATGGCCTCGCCCATCTCGGCGCGCTCGCCGTAGCCGAGCCAGCAGATGCGCGCCGGGAGTCCCTGAAACTGCACGCGGTCGCGCGCGAGCCGGAGCCAACGATTGAGCGTCGCGTCTTCGGGAAACAGCTCAAGCGCGAGGTCGTCTGTGCGCCGGATGTCTTCGCGCTCGCCCGAGAGAGCCACCCAGCGAAACGGCCCCTTGCCTTCGCAGAAGAGCGGGCGGATGTATTCGGGGACGAAGCCGGGAATCTCGAATGCGTCGGAGACTCCTGCATCGAACGCCTGCTTGCGGATGTTGTTGCCGTAGTCGAAGACGATTGCGCCCGCACGCTTGATTTCGAGCATCGCCTCGACGTGTCGCGCCATAGATTCCATCGAGCGCGCCGTGTAGCCGCGCTCGTCCGTGCGGCGCAGCTCGTCGGCCTCTTCGAGACTGAATCCTGCGGGCACGTAGCCGTTCAAGGGGTCGTGCGCGCTCGTCTGGTCAGTCAGCGCGTCTATCCGAACGCCGCGCCGCACAAGCTCCGGCAAGACTTCCGCGCAGTTGCCGACGAGCCCGACGGAGACGGCGCGCTTCTGTTCGCGCGCGTCTTCGCAGATGGCGAGCGCGTCGTCCAGGTCGAGCGCGAGGCGGTCGCAGTAGCGCCCGCGCACGCGTCGCTCGATGCGGGCGCGGTCAACGTCGATGCCGAGGAAGACCGCGCCGTTCAAAGTCGCAGCGAGGGGCTGCGCGCCGCCCATGCCGCCCATGCCGCCCGAGACGACCAGCCGCCCTTCGAGCGTGCCGCCGAAATGACGCTCCGCCATCGAAGCGAAGGTCTCGAACGTGCCCTGCACGATGCCCTGCGTGCCGATGTAAATCCAGCTTCCGGCGGTCATCTGCCCATACATCATCAGGCCGCGCCGCTCAAGCTCGTTGAACTGCTCCCACGTCGCCCACGCGCCGACGAGGTTCGAGTTGGCGATGAGCACACGCGGCGCGTACTCGTGTGTGCGAAAGACGGCGACGGGCTTGCCCGATTGAACGAGCAGCGTCTCGTCGTTCTCTATCTGTTGCAGCTCGCGCACGATGGCGTCAAACGATGCCCAGTTGCGCGCGGCTCGCCCAGCGCCGCCGTAGACGACGAGGTCTTCGGGTCGCTCGGCCACCTCCGGGTCGAGATTATTCAAAAGGCAGCGCAGCGCCGCCTCCTGATGCCAACCCTTGCAATTCAGCTTCGCGCCGCGCGGCGCGCGTATGTTTCCGCGTTGACTCACGGCTCATTGTTCCCTATCGGAAGTTAAATCTCCGTCTTGCGATGCGCGAAGAGCCGGAGCAGCCCGTTGATACCGGCGTGCACGAGCGCATAGACGATGAGCGCGATGACGATTGAGAGCGCCAGCCGGTAGCCACCCTCGACGGTCGGCTCGGCCACGATGCCGCGAAACGGCGCGTAGAGCGGGTCGGTGATGCTGTGAATAAACTGCACGAAGCCGGCTCTCTGCCGGGCAGCCATGAGCGCGAGAATAAGACGGATGGCGAGCAGCGCATAGATGACGTAGAAGATGTAGTCAACCACCTGCGAGATGCGCGCCATCGTGCGCGAGCGTTCGACTTCGCGCTCGGTCTCGACCACTTCGTCGATAGCCTTACCGCGAAACTCTCCGGCGACGTGCTCCATCTTCCTCGCCTCGGTGGGCGTCGTGCGGTCGGCGCGCGCCGCGATTTCGTTATTCACGTCGGCCTCAACCTGCGCCTTGACCGACTCGTGCTGTATCGCACGGCGCTGCTCGTCGGCAGCCAGCTTGTCGTCTTCCATTTAGTCCTCCCTTTTGAGCGACAAGAGTCGCAGAGCGCGGTCAGCCCCGTCATACGCATAAACGCCCGATGTCGCTTGTCGTCTGGCTTAACCCCCGCCGAAGCTCTGCCAGAAGTCCTTGACCCATCCGCCTTCGTCGCGCTTCGTGAGATGCTCCAGCTCTCCCGCGTCGAACCAGACGCCGCGACACTTGTCGCAGCGGTCGAGGCGCGTCTCCTGATACATAAACTCTCTGAGCGTGCCTTCACAACGCGGGCAGCGCATGGCCGAGGCGTCGCGTCCGAGCGCCTGTGTCTCGGCGTCGAGACGCTCCCGCATCTTTCGCAGCGCCTCGCGCTCCTGCCGATGAAAATACTCCTCTTCGAGTCCCCTCCGTCGTTCGTCAAAAGCGTCTGACAAGTTAGTTCTCCTCCTCTTTATTCAATGGTGCTCGCGCGCCACTCGAAAGCGCACCGAAGAAACTAAACGAGCCCGAACATTTCGTTGTTTGATTGCTCATTTAATAACAGAAAAGAGTTCGACGCGCCACTCCGACGAGACGCCCCGCGCCGCCCGACGCGAAATGCTTCGGAGACTCCCGACGAAGCCGACCGGACTTGCATTCGAGACTGTCGATTAGGCGACGAGACTCTTGATTCGGCGGCGGCGACCACCTATGCTGTCCGTAGCCAACGCCATGTCATCTATGAACCCACGCACGCGCATACTCATTCTGGCGGCGACGGTGCTCGCTCTGCTGGCCGCGCTCATCTGGTATCTGAGCGGCAGAAGCCCTTCGCAACCCGCGACGCCCGTCGAGCTTCCCTCTCAAGAAACACCGGCGGACGCGCCCGCCGCGCCGTCTTCGCCGACGCCATCTGCGACTCCCGCAGAATCCGTCTCGCCCTCGCCAGGCGCATCTCCCGCCTCTTCGCCTTCCATCTCTGCTTCCCCCGAGGCGTCCGGCTCGCCCGCGCCTCAATCGACGCCGCCGCAGGCGATTAACCCTCAGACCGGCAACGCACCGCCCCAGGCTTCTTCAGTGCCCGCCGCGACCGGCGGCGCACCTCAGTTGTCCGTCCCCGTCGCCGGAGTTCGTCCCGAGCAGTTGCAGGATACCTACACGGCCTCGCGCTCCGAAGGGCGCACGCACAACGCCATCGACATCATCGCCCCGCGCGGCACGCCCGTCGTCGCCGCCGCCGACGGCAAAATCGTCAAGCTCTTCCAGAGCGTCCCCGGCGGCATCACCATCTACCAGCTCAGCACCGACGAAAAGATGGTCTACTACTACGCACATCTCGACCGCTACGCCGACGGCTTACAAGAAGGACACTTCGCGCGTCGCGGCGAAACTATCGGCTACGTCGGCGACACCGGCAACGCGGGCTCCGGCAACTACCACCTGCACTTCTCCGTCTCCCTCATCTCCGACCCCAAACGCCACTGGGACGGCGTCAACATCAACCCCTACCCGCTGTTTAAGAAATGATGAATGCGGAATGCGGAATGCGGAATGAAAGACAAACTGCTTTTCATTCATCATTCATCATTCCGCATTCATCATTTCTTTACAGGTGCGTTCGCTTATGGTGCGTTGCGGGGGCGTGCGTCGGTGTCGGCGCGTGGAATTTGGAGAAGATGCTGACCGGAACGAGAGTTGCCACGTATAAGAAGGCTTTGAGCGCCGTCGGCGTGCGCGGCTTGGAGATTATCTTGAAGGAAGGTCGCCGCGCTTTGGGGTCGGAGATGGGCGGCGTTTGAAGGATTGGGACGTTTGAGAATTTCAGAGGAGCAAAGAGAAGCATGAGAAGGATTCTGCGAATGCTGAGCTTGGCGGCGCTGTCGGCCATCGCTCTGGGCGCGGGCGGGTGCGTCGCCAAACAGACGAACACGACCGGCACGAACACGACGAGCACCAACGCGACGACTACCACCGGCGCTTCGCCAGCGCCGACGCCGACGCCTGCGACGAGCGACGCGAGCGGCGCGCGCGTGCCCGTGACGCTTCCCGTCCTCGACGCGATGTTTGCCGACGAGTCGTTCGCCGCCGAGCTGAAGTCGAAGTTGCAGTTGACGGACGAGCAGGTACAGCAGTTGCGCACGGTCGCGCGCGAAGAGACTTCGGGCTTGCGCGAGAGCGACGAGGCGAGCGGCTCGACGGCTGCCGCCACCACGCGCGCACAGGAGAAGATTCGCGGAGTCGTCGGCGAAGAGAAAGCGCGACAGTTGGCTTCTCTCGTCGCCGCGCGTTGGACGAGTGGCGGCGGCGAGGGCGACGGTGCGGGAAACGGCGCGGCGACGAATGCCGGTCAGCCGACAGCGCCCAACTCCGTCCCGACAGACACGCGCATCGTTGTCAACGCGCCCGCCTATCGCATGGACGTGTTCGAGCAGGGCAAGCTCGTCAAATCCTACAAAATCGGCATCGGCTATCCTGAGTTTCCTCTGCCCACCGGACTTCGCAAAGCCAACACCATTATTCTCAACCCGACATGGACGCCGCCCGACGAGCCCTGGGTCGAATCGTCGAACAAGGTCAAGCCCGGACAGAAGGTCGAGGCCGGAAGCAAGCTCAATCCGCTCGGCCTGTTGAAAATTCCCATCGGCCTACCGTCTCTGATTCACGGCGGCAAATCGCCCGCGCGGCTCGGCTCGTTCGCCTCGCACGGCTGCGTCGGCCTGACCGACGCGCTCGCGCAGGACTTCGCCCAACTGCTCGCGCAGCTCGGCGGCGCGCAGCTCTCGAAGGAAGACATCGCCGCCGCCGCCAAGAAGCGCGACGAGACGAAGAACATCAAGCTTGAGCGCACCGTCCCCGTCGAGCTGCGCTACGAAACCATCGTCGTGCAGGACGGCAGACTTCACATCTATCGAGATGTCTACGACCACGACACCAACACCGAAGAGAACCTTCGCGCCGTGCTTCAGGCCAACGGCGTGACGCTCGAACAGCTTTCACCCGAAGAACGCACGCAGGCTCTCGACGCCCTCAAACAGATGGCGCGCGACGCTATGGGCAAGCCCACCGATGCCGCGCCCGAAGCCTCTCCGAGCCCGACGCCCGCAGCCAGGAATGCGAACGCTTCAAAGAACGCGAACTCAAACACGAACGCATCGGGCGGCGACCGCGTCACACGCACGGTCAAAGGCCGTAAGGAGATGGTGGTCGAAATCGCCGCGCTGCAAGGCAAAGGCTACCCCGCGCCGGTCGGCGGCGGCTTCGAGCTTCCGAAAGCGCAACAGTCGCAGCAACAGAAGTCTTCAGCCGCTTCCGGCAAAAAAGGCGGACGGCGTTAAGTAGCTTTTCGGAAGCGTTAGAGACTGTTTGAAAAACAGGGGTGTCCCGTCAGGGACAGAATGAGAATAGCCCAGCGATGAATCGCTGGGCAGGGAATGTTTCCATCGTTTGAGTCCCGTAGGGACGGCTGAAGGTAGGTTCAGCCGTCCCTACGGGACTCAGAAATTTTGCGGCTTACAGTCCCAGCGATAAATCGCTGGGCTATTCTCAAAAATCCCTTCCGCGACTTTTCAAACTGTTCCTCAGAAATCGAACTCACCCCGGCGAATGGCCTGAGCAATTTTCTCGATGTCTCCGGCGAGCGCGCGGTCGCGCTCAAGGCGCGGGACGTGTCGGCGGACGGCTTCGTGTGCGCGGCGGACTCCGCGTCCGGGCTGAAGCGGCGCGCGATACTCCAGACCTTCGGCGGCGCAGAGCAGCTCGATGGCGAGGACGTGTTCGAGGTTATCGACGATTGTGCGAAGCTTCGTCGCCGCCGTCATGCCCATCGAGACGTGGTCTTCTTTGCCGCCGTCGGTCGGCAGGTTGTCGGCGCTCGCCGGATGGACGAGCACTTTGCATTCGTTTAGAAGCGCGACGGCCGCAATCTGCCCGACCATGAAGCCGGAAGCGACGCCCGCGTGCGAGGTCAGGAAGGGCGGCAAGCCTTCGTTCTTGTCAGGATTGACGAGACGGTCGATGCGCCGCTCGCTCATGTTGCCGAGATGAGTGAGCGCGATGGCGGCGTAATCGAAGCCGAGCGCGAGCGGTGCGCCGTGAAAATTTCCGCCCGAGAGAACCTCTTCGTCTGCGGCGAAGATGAGCGGGTTGTCGGTGGCGCTGGCCGTCTCAATCTCGACGCTCGTGCGCGCGTGGGCGAGGGCGTCGCGCACCGCGCCGTGAACCTGCGGCATGCAGCGCAGAGAGTATGCGTCCTGCACGCGCGGGTCGTTCTCCAGATGCGAGACGCGAATCTCGCTGTCGCCGAGAAGCTCCAGGAGATGCGCGGCGGCTTCCTGCTGACCTCTGTGCGGGCGTGCGCGTTGGATGCGTTCGTCGAAAGCGGCGGGCGTGCCGCGCAGGGCTTCGAGAGACATCGCACCGGCCACGTCGGCCACGCGCGCGGCCGTCGATGCACGAACGAGCGCCAGCGCGCCGACAGCCGCGAGCGCCTGCGTGCCGTTCAGGAGAGCGAGCCCCTCTTTGGCTTCAAGCTCAAGCGGCTCAATCCCTGCGAGCCGCAGAGCCTCGCCGCCCTCCATTCTCCGTCCCTGATAGATTGACTCGCCCTCGCCGATGCACGAGAGCGCCAGATGCGCCAGAGGCGCGAGGTCGCCGCTCGCGCCGACCGAACCCTTTTCAGGAACGACCGGATGCACGCCGCGCTCAAGCATCAGCAGAAGCGTCTCGGCGACTAAGGGGCGCGCGCCGCTATAGCCGAGCGCCAGCACCCCCGCGCGCAAAAGCATCATCGCCCGCGTCTCTTCTTCCGATAACGGTTGCCCGACGCCGCACGCGTGGCTCCGCACCAGATTCAGTTGCAGCTCGCGCAGCTCTCCTGCGGGAATCGAATAATCCGACAGCTTCCCAAAACCCGTGTTGACGCCGTAGACGACGCGCTCCTGCGCGATGATTCTCTCGACCTCGCGTCTCGACGCCTCCATCCGCTCGCGCGCCCCCGCCCCGAGCACGACGCGCCTCGCCCCGCGCGCCACCTCCGCCACCTCTTCCAGAGAGAGCTGCTGTCCGTCGAGTTCAAGCATAAAAAAAGACGTAAATCGTGAATCGCAAATCGTGAATAGATAAAAGCCGATGAATCGTGAATCGTCGATGGTGAATAGAAAGAAGCGAATTTAACTATTCACGATTTACGATTCACGATTTACTAATTCCGCTTCCTCTTCAAGGTCTACTTTCTTCCATTCTCCGGTGGTGGAGGTACGGGAGCGTGTGCGCGTGCGCGCGCGTTTGGCGCGGCGCATGGTGCGGCTGCGTTGGATGGCGGCGGGAGCCCAGTTGGTCATACGGCTGATGCGGGGGAAAGAGAACTCGTGGCGCGGCAGCACCTCTCCGGTCGCTTCGCGCAGGCGCACAGTGGCGATGGCGAAGACGACCAGCCCGACGTTGAAGATGATGCCGAAGACGAACATCGCCTTTCCGGGCACGAGGCCGACGGCGGCGCGCTCGATGAAGGCGTCGAAGTTCAGCGCGGGCTCCGGGTGAAGATAGACCTTCAGATTCCAACTCAGCGCGAGCAGCGCGAAAATCCAGAGGTAGTTGCGACGCAGACGCCGTCCCACAGCCTCCCACTCGCTGATGGTGAAATGCGGCGTCATCAAATCTGAAGCCAAATGCGCCGCCCACGCTTCGTCCGGCGTCTGCCCGCCCGGCGAGAGCAGGCGTGCGAAGTATTCCGTCTCCAGCACGCGCACGCGGCTTGACCAGATTTCGTAGTAGCGATAGCGGCGCGCTTCCATGAAGAGAAAGAAAGCGACGAGCACCGAATTGATGAGGATAACGAAGTGCGGGTTGGCGGGCGCGCTGAAGGCGAAGGAGAGCGTCGCGCCTGCTGTCAGCACAGCCCAGTTGGTCGTCGTGTCGAGACGATTGCGCCATGTGTTCGAGCGCTGAACTTCGCCTCGATAGAAGTGAACCATCGCCGTGTTGAATTCAGAGGGCGAGAGGTTGCGTCGGATGCTCGTGAGATGAGAAGAGGCCGTGCGCTCGGCCACCGGCATGTCGGTCGAGTGGATGCTCGAAGAGGGCGTCGGCGGGGTGGGGCGCGGCTGCGCGCCGCTCGTCGTGCCGCGCTCGCCCGCAGACAGTGGGCCGCTCACTCTCGAACGTCGGTCAGGTCTCATCTTGTCGGTCTAAATAGCATCTCTCTTGAACCAGGCGACGGGAGATAAGGCCAGGCTAGGCTCGATGATAACACGCGCGCGCCCGCAAGAGTGAAGCATAACGCGGACGCCGCGCGAGCCCTCGCGGCGAGAGATAGGAACCTCGGCGCGGGCAGATGCCGTCCGAGACCTTACTCGATTCCCCCATCGAGAAAACCCCTCGACGCCTCCCCAAGCCCGAGGCGAGACTTATGACTCGCCTTCGCCGACCGCTTCCAGCCCGGCGCTGATATAGACAAACCCCGGCGCTTGATTATTGATTGTCACCTTCACGGGACTTTCGTTACGCAGCATATCGACGAGCCCGGCGAGAGCTTTGCTTTTGAAAGTCGCCTTCGCGCTCTCCAAGTCTGCCGCGAGCGTCGGGGCGGTGACAGCCGCGTTGTCTTCTACAAAAGTGATTTCGAGAACCTTGTGCGTATCGCTCCACAACTGAAGAGAGCCAGGCCCGTTGAGCCTCGCGTCGAAACTGTAGTTGTACCTTGTAATCGTATGTACTTTGAAAGCCATTTCCGCTCCTTCCGCCGACGTTTATGATAAGGCCGAATTATTCTACAGGCCGGATTATAACCCAGACACGCCCGACAGATTTTGCATATTTCCATCGTCTCAGAGCCTCCCGGGCGCGTCGCTTGACAGGCTTCGGGCGAGTCCCTAATATCAATTTTTGCGTTCTGCTTATTGAAAGCGTCAGTGGGGCTATGAGCCTTGAGGGCTTCGACGAGGGGACGGACGCGCGCTGGATGCGCGAGGCTTTGGAGGCCGCGCGCCGTGCGGCAGAAGAGCACGACGAAGTGCCTGTGGGGGCAGCAGTCGTCGCCGCCGACGGCGAGACGCTTCTGGCCGTCGCCGGAAATCGCACGCGCACCGACTGCGACCCGACCGCTCACGCCGAGATTATCGCACTACGCGCGGCATCTCAGCGCGCCGGAAACTACAGGCTGACGGGCGCGACAGTCTATTCGACCATCGAGCCCTGCGCGATGTGCGCCGGAGCGCTCGTGCAGGCGCGGGTCGGGCGTCTCGTCTACGGCGCACGCGACGAGCGAGCCGGAGCGGTCGAATCGGTCTTTCGCATCTGCGACGCAAGCTCTTTGAATCATCGAATGCAACTGACGGCAGGCGTCCTCGAACAGGAGTGCCGCCGTCTCATGCAGGAATTCTTTCGCGCCAGACGCGCTCGAAATGATGAACGATGAACGCGAAACGATGAATGAGAGACAAAACGCTTTTCATTCATCGTTCTGCGTTCATCGTTTCATCTGGGAGAGGTCGCATAGTGGATTAGTGCACCGGTCTCGAAAACCGGAGTGGTCGAAAGGCCACCGTGGGTTCGAATCCCACCCTCTCCGCCAGAAATTCAATGATGAACGAGGAACGATGAACGCGGAATGAAAGACCGACGCTTTCATTCTCGTCATTGCGCCGGCCGGCGTTCATCCTTCCTACTTGTTCTTCGGAGAGGTGCAAGAGTGGTTGAATTGGCAGCACTGGAAATGCTGTGTACGGGGAACCGTACCGTGGGTTCGAATCCCACCCTCTCCGCCAGTTAAGCTCGCAGGCGTCGAGCCTTCAGCCGCCGATGTGGTATGCTGAAAGCCGAAGAGTCGAATGCTATTTTGAAAATTTATCAGGTTTCGGGCTCCGCACAACGCTTGCCCTGCGAACCCCGCCAGGCCGGGAACGGAGCAACGGTAGCTGCGGCGGCGTGTGTTGCGGGTTAGTCCGAAGCCTGGCCCATTACGCGTAAATCGTAAATCGTGAATCGTAAATAGAGAATGCTTTTTGTCTATTCACGATTTACGGTTTACGATTTACGTCTTTTATGGCCTACCAAGTTATCGCCCGCAAGTGGCGTCCGCAGACCTTCGAGGAAGTGACGGGGCAGGAGTCGATTACCCGCACGCTGCGCAACGCCATCGAGCACGAACGCCTCCATCACGCCTATCTCTTCTCGGGCGCGCGCGGCGTCGGCAAGACTACGACCGCGCGCCTCTTCGCCAAAGCTCTCAACTGCCATCGCTCAGACCGCCCCAGCCCTGCGCCCTGTCGCACGGGCGACCCTGAAGAGTGTCCCTCGTGCCGCGAGGTTGCCGAAGGGCGCTCCATCGACGTGCTTGAGATAGACGCTGCCTCGAACACCGGCGTCGATAACGTGCGCGACAGCATCATCAACACGGTCGGCGTCCGCCCGGCGCGCGACCGCTTCAAGGTCTTCATCATCGACGAGGTTCACATGCTCTCGGGCGCGGCCTTCAACGCCCTTTTGAAGACGCTGGAAGAGCCGCCCCCCCGCGTCGTCTTCATCATGGCGACGACCGAGTCGCACAGGATTCCGGACACGATTCTTTCACGCTCGCAGCAGTTCGAGTTTCGCACCATCGCCGCCGCGCGCATCATGGAACGGCTCAGGCTCATCGCCGACGCCGAGAAGATAGAGGTTTCGGACGAAGCTCTGCGAGAGATTGCGCGCGCAGGCGAGGGCTCGATGCGCGACGCGCAATCGGCCTTCGACCAGGTCATCAGCTTCAGCACGGGAAGCATCGGCGCGGAGGAGGTCGAGACGGCGCTCGGCATCGCGGGCGCGGAGCTGCTTTCACGCGTGATGCGTGCGATTGCGGAGGGTGCGCCTGCCGAGGCGCTGCGCGTAGTCGAAGACCTCGTCATGCGCGGGCACGAGCTGCGCAACTTCTGCCGCGACCTGCTCGCGCACGTGCGCGACTTGCTGGTGGCGAAAGTCGGCGGCGCGGCGGTCGAGCTGGTCGATGCGGGAGAGGCCGAGCGAAAGAGGTTGATTGAGGAGGCCGGAGCTTTCTCCGAATCCGACCTCGTGCGTTTCTTTCATAGCCTGACGGAGACGGAGAAGGCTCTGCGCGAGAGCGCGCATCCGCGTTATCAGCTCGAAGTCGGGCTCGTGAAGCTGATAGAGATGCGACGCCTCGTGCCGCTCGGCCAGATTCTCGAACGACTGAGCGCGCTCGAAGAACAACTGCGCACCGGACGCGCGCCCGCCTCAAGCGCAGGAGGAGCAGCGCCTCCAACCTCGCCCGCCGCAGGCGGAAGCGACGCGCCGCCCACACGCCGCACCGGAGCGACGGGGCGCGGCGGAAGCAGCGCTGCAACTCTCTCCGATGCTTCTTCAAACTTCTCCGGCGCTTCGCCGACGCTTGAGAGCGATGCTTTCGGAGATGCCGCCGGACGGACGGAAGAGAGCGAGGCGGAGCGCCCCCCCTTCGAGCCTCTGCCTCCACGCGCGAAGGTCGAGGCCGCGCCTGTTAAGTCTGTCGAGAGCACGACGGCGCGCGTCGAGCAGCCGACGCAGCCCGCGCCGATGACGACAACTCGAACCTCAAACATCAAGCCCATCCCTTCGCTTCCTTCGCGCGGCAACGCATCTCCGACGCAGGCGCAAACGCCGCCGCCGACTACAGGACTCAAACTCGTCTCATCCGCTCCTTCCTCTCTCGCCGGGGCGGCCAGTTCGCCCGTCGCAGCCGACGCTGCGGCAGTGCCGCCTTCTTCGCCTGCGACGGCTTCTCAGTCTGCTCCTTCATCTTTCTTCGAGACTTCGCCGATGGGCGCGCCTTACACCGGACAGGACGAGATGTTCGCAGCCGTCGAATCTCCTTTCGTTTATGAAGCGAGTTCGTACCCGAACAGCAACGCGGGCACGGGCGCGGCTTCTCCGCCGCACCACTCGGCCGCCGCGCCTTCAAACAACGTCGCCGCGTCTCCTGCATCCAGACCCGCCGCGAGCGAGGCCGTCGAGCGTCTCAAGAAGCTGCTCGACGAGCGCCGCAAGCCCTTCCTCGTGACGGCGCTCGAAGGCGCGCGTGCGCTCAGGCTCGAAGACGACGAGCTGTACGCGGAGTACGCGCCCGAGGGCAGGCATTTGCGCGACATGCTGGCGAAGCCGGACAACGTGAAGATTCTGCGCGAGGTCTGCCGCGAAGTCGCGGGGCGCGACATGGGCGTTCGCATCGTCGTCAGGGAAGCGGGCGCGGACGACGACGAAGCGCAGCGCACGCAGCAGGACGAGGAACGCTTAGAGAAACAACGCCTGCGCGAGATGGCCGAGCAGCACCCATCCGTGCAGCAGCTTTTGAAAACCTTCCGCGCCGAAATCATCGACGTGCGCCGCGTCGAGCCCGAAAGTCAGTGATGCGACAGGTGCGCGCCGCCTTCACTGCGGCGCGAACAAATCGGCGCGCGGGCGCGTATAGCAATTCACGGAGGTTTTGGAATGAAAAAGCGCGACCCTGTTCTGGCAGGTCTTCTCAGTTTCCTGATTCCCGGCGTCGGGCAGATTTATAACGGGCAGCTTCTCTGGGGCATCGTCTGGCTGCTTTTGACGGGCGTCTCATGGATTGGCTCGGCCGGGATGCTCGGCTGGATTGCTCACATCCTCGCGGCCTTCTTTGCCTATAACTACGCGAAGGAACATCCCTTCCGGCACTGAGGCGGACGCAACGCCCTTCAATCTAAACTGAAACAGCAGAGGCGCGAGAGCTGGCGGGCAGCCCTCGCGCCTCTGCTGTTTGATGAGAGAGATGCTACGGGAGCGTCACCGAGGGCTCGTAGTTGCCGCCGTCCCGCCGTCTTCAAGTCTTTGCTTCTCATCCGTCGGGCGCGTTTGACAGGCGCGATTTGTGCCTCATATATTTGTCTCTCCGGTCGCCGCCCGAAACGGAGTCGGCCGGCTCGAATTTCTCCCCGGCAGTTTTGAAGTTACCGAATGCGGATGCCGGTTCGCTTTGAATCGGTCGAATCCTTAAACCTCATCGACGGAAAAACAGTCATGCCAGTTTCGACACGCGTCGCACGCGCCGCCACGCTCGCCTGTCTTCTGCTTCTCTTCGCCGCGCCTCTCGTCAAGGAAGTTTCGGCGAAGGAGACGTGGACTCGCGTTCGCTCTAAAAACTTCACGCTCGTCGGCAACGCCAGCGAGAAGGATGTCCGGCAGGTGGCGACGCGCCTCGAACAGTTCCGCGATGTCTTCTCGCGCCTCTTCAGCCGCGCGCGTCTGAACACGCACGTTCCTTCGACCGTCCTCGTCTTCAAAAGTCATAGCGCGTATAAGCCCTTCGCGCCTCCGGGCAGCGCCGGTTATTTTCAGGCGGGCGAGGATGTCAACTACATCGCTCTTTCGACCGAGCGCGGCGGCGAAGACGATCCCTTCCACGTCATCTTTCACGAGTACACGCACCTGCTCGTCAACAACAACGTCCGTTCGGGCAAGGTTCCCGCATGGTTCGGCGAGGGGTTGGCCGAGTTCTACAGCACTTTCAGGATTGAAGAGAACAGAGAAGTCACGCTCGGCATCCCCATTTCAAATCACGTCCACTTCCTGCGCCAGCAGAAGATGATTCCTCTGCGCACGCTCTTCGCCGTCGATCACTCTTCGCCCTACTACAACGAGCGCGACAAACGCGGAGTCTTCTACGCGCAGTCGTGGGCGCTGATGCACTATTTTCTGCACGGCAAGAACGAGCGGCGACAACAGCAGTTCGCCGACTACATGAAGAAGGTTGACGGCGTGCTCTCGCCCGAAGAGGCTTTCCAGCAGGTCTTCGGAGAGGAAACCGAGGCCATCGAAAAAGAGCTGAAGAACTACATCAAGCAGAACAGCTATCACGTGCGCACTTTCGCCTTCGAGAAGCCGCTTGAGTTCGATTCTGAAATGACCGGCGCGCCCATCTCAGAGGCCGAAGCGCAGGCTTACCTCGGCGACCTTCTGCTCCACGCGCACCAGCTCGACCGCGCCGAGACTTACCTCCAGAAGGCCGCACAGCTCGACCCGAATCTGACGATGGCGCACGCTTCGCTCGGCCTCCTGCGCGTCAGACAAGACCGCTTCGCCGACGCCCGTCAATTTCTTGAGCGCGCCGTCGGCTCCAACACGCAGAACTACCTCGCACACTACTATTACGCCTACGCGCTTTTCGACGAGCTGCGCGACCAGACGGGCAGAATCCAGAGCTTCCCCGCGGCCACCGCCGAGAAGCTTCGCCTTCATCTGAAGAAAGCCATCCAGCTTGCTCCCGAATTTCCGGAGCCCTACGACATGCTCGCCTTCGTCAACCTGATGACCGAGCAGGAGCTTGACGAATCGGTCAAGCTCGTCCGCCGCGCGATGGCGCTCGCGCCCTCCCGACATCACTTCGGCCTCACGCTCGGGCAGTTGCACCTGCGCCGCAAGGATTTCAAAGCCGCCCGCCAGCAGTTTGAAGCGCTCGCCGCCAACAGCAGCGCCGAAGAAGCCCTGCGCGCCAACGCGCGCTCGCTGCTCAGCGTCATCGATTCGATGGAGCGATACGAGCGGGAGGTGAAGGAGTATCAGGCGAGGGCGAAGGAGTCGCCGCAGCAGCAGGAGAGGGAAGAGGAGGCGGAGAGTTCGGACAGCGCGAGCGCGCCGCCGCGCATGAGACATCGAAGCCAGACGGGACAGGCGACGACCGAAGTGGAAGCCACGCTCGCAGAGCCCTCGGCCTCGACGCTTCGCCCGCGCCGCGAAGGCGAAGAGCAGGCGCGCGGCCTGCTGATGCAGATTGATTGCACGGCCAGAGGCATCATCTTCCAGATAAAAGTAGGCGACCGCGTCCTGCGTCTCTTCAGCGCCAACTTCGAGCGCATCGACTTCGTCACCTACACGACCGAAGTCAAAGGCGAGCTATCCTGCGGAGCGCGCAACCCGCCCAACCACGTACTCGTCACCTACCGCGCAGCCGCCAACGCCCGCAACAAATCCGACGGCGAAGTAGTCGCCGTCGATTTCATCCCGAAAGACATGAAGTGACAATGATGAATGCGGAATGCGGAATGATGAATGAAAAGCAGAAAGCAAGTTGTCTTTCATTCATCATTCATCATTCCGCATTCATCATTTAGTTTGGCTTTGCCGGTGGAGTGGCGCGGGGGATGTCGTCGGCTTCAACGGCGATGGGTAGGTCGGAGGCGTTTTGTAGTTTGGGCTGATTGTTGCCGCGCAGGGCGGGCGGCAGTTTGGGGCGCGGGATTTTGACGGTGGCAACGTCGTCCGTGCGTCGAAGGATTGTGCCGCCGCGACCGGCGACCCACGCAGCCGTGCCGCCGTGATAGGCGACGCCGAAGAGGGTCGTGCTGGTGATGGTCGGCTGTGTCTCCCACGTCTCCCCGCCGTCTCTGGTTTGCAGCACGCGCCCCTGCTCGCCGACGGCCAGCGCGTCGTTTCTTCCCGCGAGCGCCACCGAGTAGAGATTTATCCTGGCCGGACTCTCCTGGTCTTTCCACGTCAGGCCGCCGTCGTCCGTGCGCAGGATGAGGCCGCCCTCGCCGACGATAAGGCCGCGCCCGCCTTCTGTGAAGGCGAGGTCGTAGAGCCACTCTTTCGCGTTTATCTCGACGAAGCCCCACGTCTCGCCGCCGTCTTCGGTGCGCAGCACGGTGCCGGTCGAGCCGATGGCAACGGCGCGCTTCTCGTCCACGTAAGCGACCGATTCGAGCCACGTCGGAGTTTGCGTCGGCCGAAGCCGCCAGGTCTCGCCGCCGTCTTCGGTGCGCATGAGCGTGCCGCGCGCGCCGACTGCGAGGCCGCGCTTGTCGTCGAAGAAATGGACGCCGAAGAGGTCGGCTTTGACTTCGGTCTGAATCTCCGTCCAAAGCAGCCCGCCGTTGGTCGAACGCAGGATAGTGCCGCGCTCGCCGACCGCCCAGCCGTGCGTCTCGTTGACGAAGAAGACGTGATTGAGGCGCGCGCTCGTGGGCGACGGCCTGATTGTCCACTGCTTGCCGCCGGAGCTTGTATAGAGGATGCGGCCTCGCGCGCCGACCGCCCAGCCGCGAGAGTCGTCGAGAAAGAAGATGTGCGAGAGGTCGTCGCGCCCGCCTTCGGTGAGGCGCCGCCACTCGATGCCGCCGTCGTCCGTGCGCAGGATAAGGCCGTCGCGTCCGGCAGCCCAGCCCGTCATCTCGTCCGCGAAGTGCAGAGCGGAAAGGCGCGGGCGCGTCTTGACGCTGACGGGAAGCCAGAGCGAGCCGCCGTTGGCGGTCGTCAAAATCTGTCCCTCGTCGCCCGCCGCCCAGCCGTGCTGCTCGTCCTTGAAGAAGACCGAGAGGATGTCGCCGCGCACGTTCGTCTCGACGCGCGACCATGTTTTGCCTCCGTCGCTCGTGCGCAGCATCAGGCCGGCGTAGCCGACGGCGACGGCCATCTGCGTCTGCCCGGCAAAGGCCACGCTCGTCAGAGGCATCTCGCCCGCGCCGCTCTCCCTGCGTTCCCAAGTCTTGCCGCCGTCTTCCGTGACGATGAGCGTCCCGCGCTCGCCGACGGCCACGCCCGTCTTCGCATCGGCGAACGAAACCGAATAGAGATGCGTGCGCACGCCCGTCGTCTGCCTCGTCCAACTGCGACCCGCGTCGCGCGTCGAGACAATCGCGCCGTAGCTGCCGACCGCCCAGCCGTGCTTCGCATCCGAAGCGAACGCCACCGAATAGAGATGGTCGCGGATGCCCGTCTCTCTCACTTCCCACTTGTCGCCGCCGTTAGTCGTCGTCAAAACTAAACCGCGCGAGCCGACGACGACCGCCGCCTGCTTGTCCTTCACGTAGAGGCCGTAGAGCGTCGTCAGCGCCGGAGACTCCTGCGATTCCCAATCGAAGCCGCCGTCATCCGTGCGCAAGATAACGCCGTCTGCCCCGACCGCCCATCCGTGCCGCTTGTCTGCGGCGAACTTCACGGCCTGAATCGCGTTCCCTTGCGGCAGAGGGTTCTGCCACATCCAGCCGCGCGTCTGCATCTGCCCCGCCGCCTGCAAGCCACACGCGCCCCACACCGCCAGCCACAAAAGGCAGACGCGGGCGCAGAGGCTTGCACGACTCAGGACAGAAGAGGACATGAGTATCTAACCGAACAACTGAATCTGATTATATGATGTCACAATTGGCTTACTTCGACGCAGGGAGAGAGGAACTATTCACTGGTAAGCTCGGGAACGTGTTCTGCTTCGTAATGCTCGATGAGCACGCCGAGAATCTCCATCAGCGATGCCAAAGGATGATTTTCGTCTTCGCCCACCTCGTCAATCAATCCATCCAGCAGAGCAACTATTTTTTTATATTCTTCCTCCGTATGAGGAACAAAAATAGTTCCCGCTATAGACGACCAGGCACTTGTAGCTTTATCAACATCAGGGTTATGCATGGTCTATTCCTTCCAGATTTATAAAAATTCTACGCGGAGACCGAACCGGCGACCCTGTCAGCCGCTTCGCGGAGCACTTCTTCGTCGGCTCGACCGAGAGCGGCGATGCGACGAGCCGCGCCGTCAACGGCCTCCTGCGCGGCGTGTCCGGCGTGGCCTTTAATCCACTGCCATTCGATTCTGTGCGCGTCCACCGCCTTGTCGAGCCGCGCCCACCATTCCATGTTCGTCTTGCGACGAAAGCGCCCGCTCATCGTCTCGACGACGTAGCGCGAATCTGTCAGCAGGCGCACGCGGCAGGGCTCGCGCAGTTGTTCGAGCCCGAGCGCGGCGGCGACGATTTCCGCCTGCTGGTTGGTCGCCGTGCCGAGATACAAGCCGAAGGCGCGCCACGTATCGCGCCAGTTCAAAAGCGCCACCGCCGCCGCCCGCGTCGCCGCCTGACCGTTGCCGAGGCTCGACCCGTCGCAGTAAATCAAAACCTCTTTCATCGATTCATTTCTTCATTGATTCATTGATTCAATGAAAAAATGAATCAATGGGAAAATTCCTTACGCCACTTCTTCCATCTCGCGCTTCACAGGGACGACGTGGTCAACCGATTCCTCGAACGTGTCGTCGTGAGAGATGACGAAGAGCTGGTCGAAGTGTCTGACCTGTCCGATTTGTTGGGCGAGGTTGCGGCGACGCTCCTCGTCCATGTTGACGGTCGGCTCGTCGAAGAAGGCGAGGCGGATGTTCGAGAGTTGCTTGAGAAGCGCGAGGCGCACGGCGAGCGCGGCGACCATCTGCTCGCCGCCCGAAAGGTTCGTGAACGAACGCTCGTAGCCGCCCTCTTCCAGCATGATTTCGTACTCCTTCGACCAGCGAAGCGCGCGCCCGCCCTCGCCCGTTATCTCGCGATAAAGCTGGTTGGCCTCAATCGAGATGTTATAGAGGTAGCTTTCGGTGACGAGCGGCCCGGCAGCTTTGAGCGTGTCGCGCACGAATTCGGTTGCCTCGTGCATCTCTTCGAGCCGCTCTTTGGAGCGAAACTCGTCGCGCAGGCTGTCGCGCACCTCGTCGAGCCGCGCGATTTCAGCCGCGAGCGCCTGCTCACGCTCGCGCGCCGACTCAAGCTGAGCCGAGAGCGTGGCCGCGCGCTCGCGCACGAGCGACAACTGCCCGCGCTCGTAATTATGACGCTCACGGTCGTAAGCGGCGACGGCCGACTCGTGCGCCGCGCGAGCCTCGGAAGCATCTTTGGAAATCCTCGCCGCACGCTCCGAAGCGCCCTTCACCTCTGCTTCGCGTACGTCGAGCGTCGCGGCCATCGTCGCGCTCGCAAGATATTCCCTGTAAGCCTCGGCGGTACGGTCGCGCTCGCGCGTAGTCGCCGCCCACTTGCCGTCCAACCCTTTGAAGCTTTCCAGACGCGCGTCGAGCACATCTTTCTGTTCGACGAGCGCCGAGAGCGCATCGAGAGCGCCCTGCGCTTCGAGCTTCAGAGTCTCTTCGCGCTCCGCTTCCGTCCTGAGCGCCATGGCGCGCCCGCGCGGGTCGCCGAGCGCGCGCAGCCGTCCTTCCGTCGCGCTCATCTCTTCCGTCAGCGCATCGACCACGTTCGCCACCGCCGCCAGCTCGTCGCGCTCCTCGCGCTTGCGCTTGCCCTCTTCTTCTATCTCGCCGAGGCGTCGGCGCAGAGGCTCAAGCTCGGCTGCGCGCCGCACCTCCTCGCGCGCGTTCTTCAGCGCGGCGTCGAGCCCGAACAACTGCGATTGCAGCCGGTCGAGCAGGTCGGGCGTCGCCTCCTGAAGATTAGACAACTCTTCGTCGATGCGAGCGAGCCTCGCCTCGCCGTCGGCCAGGAGTTCTTTCTCCTGCGCGAGCCTGGCGCGCTCGCGCTTGAGCTGCACGGCGGCGGTCGAAGCTGCGCGCGCCGCTTTGACAGCTTCGACGAGACGCGCGTTCTCGCGCTCGACCGTCGCAAGCTGCGCGCGGCTCGTCGCCAGTTGTTCGCGGAAATAACCTTCGAGCGAGCCGCCCTCTTTGAAGCTCGTACACTGCTCGCCGAGAATCGGGCAGACACCGCCTTTAACTTCGGTGCGTATCTTCTCATCGCGCTCAATCGAAGCACGCAGCCGCGCTGCCGTGTGCGACAACTCGCGCTCGCGCGCCTCCAACTCCGTCGCACGCTCGGCTCCCGCCGCGCTCGACTCAAGCTCGCGCGTCTCACGCTCAAGCGCCGCCACGCCGCGACGTATCCGCTCCACCTCGCGCGCCTGCTCCCTGCGCTGCTTCTCGAAAACCTTCCGCGCGCTCCGCTCCTGCTCAAGCTTGCTCAGGCGCGTCTCCACCTCCATGCGCTCGCTCTCAAGTCTATCGGCCTTCTCCTGCGCCCCTTGCGCGCTCTCGGCGGCGCGCACGCGCTCTCTGGTCTGCGTGTGCTGCGAGCGAAGCTCCGCAAGCTCGGCGTCGAGCCGGGTCAGACGTTCACGCGCGGCGCGCGCGCGCGCCAGCAAATCGCGCAGGCGCTCGCGCTCGCGTTCCAACTCTTCCTGCACCCGGATTTCCGATTCAAGCTCCACGAGCGACAGACGCGCACGCACGGCGCGCTCACGCGCCTCTTCAAGACGACGCACGTCCGACTCGGCGGCGACTACCAAACGCGCCGCGTTCGACGCCTCCGCGCGCAGACCGTCGCGCTCCGCCCGTTCCGTCTCCAACGCGCGTAGCTCTTCGAGCGCCGCGAGGTGCGCCGCGTAATCCTTTTCAGTCGCGCGCTGACGCTCCCGCGCACGACGCGCCGCCTCAAGCTCGCCCTCAAGGTCGCGCAGACGACTTTCGGCGGCTGCGCGTTCCACGTCGAGACGGTCGGCCAGAGCGCGCGTCTCCGTCGCACGCCGCTCGGCCTCGTCCAGTTCTTCGACCGCGAGCCTGCGCGCCTCCTGTTCACGTTGCGCTTCATCGAGCAACGCGCTCAACTCTTCGACGCGCTCTGAAGCCGCCCTGTGCTCGGTCAGAATCTCGTCGTAGCGCAGGAGCTGCCCTTCGGCGTTCGAGATGCGCTTGTGAATTTCGAGCAGCCGGTCGTTAATCAGCTTCGTCGTCTCGCCCAGACGCTTCGCGCTCTCGCGATACTCCTCGACCTTCAGCAGCCGGTCAAACTTCGTCTTGCGCTCGCTCAGAGGCTCACGAAAATCGGCGGTCAGCAACCCTTGCGGCACGCCGATGGCGGAACGAAACAGCGCCTTCAAATCCGTCCCCGGCTCGATGCCCAGATGTTGATTGAGAAAGGCGCGCACATCCGTCTTCTTCTCCGCCAGACGCACGCCGAGCGCCGGGTCGTAGACGTGATAGCCCTGCCCCGTGTCCCTGTAAACCGTGTACTGCCGCTCGTCCAAATCGCTCTCGAACGTGACGCGCACGCTCCCCTTCTTCGCGCCCCGCCGCAGGAAATCCTCCTTGTTATATTCCAGCGTATCGAAGAGCGCCCACGCGACGGCTTCCAGAATCGTCGTCTTGCCCGCGCCGTTCTGCCCGACGATAGCCGTCGTCCCACGCTCGAAGCCGAACTCCGCGCGCTCGTAAGCCTTGATGTTATCCAGTTCGACGCGTGTGACGTGCATGAGGAAACTTAAAAAACTGATTTACGATTTTCGATTGGGTGGACGGCCAGACTTGAAACGCTTCTTCAATCGCCAATCAACACTCTGAAACTTGAAACCTTCGGGCGTAACATTACCTCGACGGCGAACGTGCTTGGGTTTTCCCCAAGCTGATTCATCGTTGCCTTGAGTCTCTACAATTTCGTCAATCTCCTTCTCGGAAAGAGTCTTGTCCATCTACTCGTTGACCTTCAAGTTTGGAGAACTCTAATACTCGAAGAACCTGTTCGCGCGTGACGGTCGGGAAGTTTTCGAGAAATTCATCTAGCGTGAGACCGGCTGCGAGGTTGTCCAGCAAGGCTGCGACGGGCACGCGCGTCCCGCGAAAGACGGCTGCGCCGCTCAGGATCTCGGGGTCGCTGGTAATCGGCAACCGGGCGATTTGCTCATCTTCAAGCGTGAGCATGGTTCATGTCTCCTAACCTATTCGTTGACCTTCAGGACGGCGAGGAAGGCTTCCTGCGGAATCTCTACTTTGCCTACGCGCTTCATGCGTTTTTTGCCTTCCTTCTGTTTTTCGAGGAGCTTGCGTTTGCGCGTGATGTCGCCGCCGTAGCATTTGGCGATGACGTTTTTGCCGAGCGCCTTGACCGATTCGCGTGCGATGATTTTGTTGCCGATGGCGGCCTGAATCGGCACTTCAAAAAGCTGGCGCGGGATGAGCTGGCGCATCTTTTCGGCGAGCGAGCGCCCGCGCGATTGCGAGTTCTGACGATGCACGATGAGCGAGAGCGCATCGACGGGCTCTCCGGCGACGAGGATGTCGAGCTTGACGAGGTCGCTCTCCCAGTAGCCTGCGAAGTGATAGTCGAGCGAAGCGTAGCCGCGCGAGACCGACTTGAGACGGTCGTAGAAGTCGAGGACGATTTCGTTCAAGGGCAGCTCATACGTGAGCATGACGCGCTTCTCGGCGATGTACTCGAACTTCTTCTGCACGCCGCGCTTCTCTTCGAGCAGTGGAAGAATGCCGCCGAGGTAATCGTCGGCGCTGAGAATCGTGGCGAGGATGATGGGCTCTTCGATTTTGTCGATGCGGACGGGGTCGGGCATCTTCGCGGGCGAATCGACCTCGACCACCTCGCCGCCGGTCGTCGTCACGCGGTAGCGCACGCCCGGCGCGGTCGTTATCAAATCGAGATTGAACTCGCGCTCCAGACGCTCCTGCACAATCTCCATGTGCAGAAGGCCGAGGAAGCCGCAACGGAAACCGAAGCCGAGCGCGGCGGAGGATTCCGGCTCGTAGAAGAAGGAAGCGTCGTTTAGTCGCAGCTTGTCGAGCGCGTCGCGCAGCTCTTCGTACTGGTTGGCTTCCACCGGATAAAGTCCGGCGAAGACCATCGGCTTGATTTCCTGAAAGCCGGGGAAGGGCGCGGCTGTCGGGCGCGCGGCCTCGGTGATGGTGTCGCCGATTTGCACGTCGGCCACTTCCTTGATGGCCGCCGTGAAGAAGCCGACTTCGCCGACGCCGAGGCGTTCAATCGGCGTCGGGCGCGGACGATTCACTCCGAGCGTCTCCACCTGATAGTCGCGCCCCGTGTTGAAGAAACGAATCTTCATCCCTGGCTTGATTGCGCCGTCGATGACGCGGAAGAGGACGACGACGCCGCGATAGGAGTCGTACCAGGAATCGAAGATGAGCGCCATCAGGGGCGCATCGGGGTCGCCTTTGGGCGGCGGCACGTCGCGCACAATCGCTTCCAGAACTTCATCGACGCCGACGCCCGTCTTCGCGCTCGTCAACACGGCGTTGTGTGTGTCGAGCCCGATGAGATGCTCAATTTGCTCCATCGCCTTTTCGGGCTCAGCGCCCGGCAGGTCAATCTTGTTGATGACGGGGATGAGTTCCAGATTGTTCTCAATCGCAAGGTAGGTGTTCGCCAGAGTCTGCGCCTCGACGCCCTGCGAGGCATCGACGATGAGCAGCGCGCCCTCACAGGCCGAAAGACTTCGGGAAACTTCGTAGCTGAAATCGACGTGACCCGGCGTGTCGATGAGATTCAAAACGTAGTCCGTGCCGTCGCGCGCGCGGTAGTCGAGCCTCACGGCATGAGCCTTAATCGTGATGCCGCGCTCGCGCTCCAAATCCATGTCGTCGAGCACCTGCTCCGACATCTCACGCTCGGAGAGCGCGCCCGTCAACTGAAGCAGACGGTCGGCCAGCGTCGATTTACCGTGGTCGATGTGCGCGATAATCGAAAAATTTCTGATGCGTTCAGGATTCATTATTCAAGCTATCAGCCGCTCAGCAATCAGCCGTCAGCAACGATGCCGAAACCGCCATCCGCACGCCAACAAGCCGAACACCTAAAATAACAAAACGGGCGCGAAACCGCACGCGCGCCCGTCTCTTTATCTCTTCAGTTAGATTAACTTTATAGGGTAGCCACCGGCGACTCGAAATGAAGCTCAAGGGCTTCGCGCAGGTTTGCGAGCGCCTCTTCCTCGGTCTCTCCCTGACTGGCGACATCGACTTCGAGGCATTGAGCGACGAACCAGTCGCCCTCCTGCCACGTGCTGGCCTTAAATTCACGTTTCATAAATCGAATATGTTCAAGCGGAGTGGGCAGTGCTGGCGTCGCGTGCGAGGAGGGCTGCGCCGATGGGGACGGCGTCTGTGCCGAGCGAGGCGGCGACGATTTGGGCGGCCTCGAAGCAGGGCTGGAAGGCGCGGCGTCCGGTTTCGCGGATGATGGGGTTGAGAATCAGGTCGCCTGCTTCCATGACGCCGCCGCCGAGGACGACGCGCTCGATGTTGAGGAGGTTGATGACGGCGGCGATGGCCGTGCCGATGTAGCGGCCTGTGCGCTCAATCATCAGGAGGGCGAAGTCGTCGCCGTTTCTGGCCGCGCGCGCGATGTCGGCGGCGGTGAAATCCTTGTTCGTGGCGAGGCGCGAGAGCGAGCTTGTGCCGTCGCGGTAGAGGCGTTCGTGCGTGCGCCGGACGATGTTGGGCGCGGAGGCAACCGTTTCAAGGCAACCGATGTTGCCGCATGAACACTCGATGCCTTCCTGGTCGATGGTGATGTGGCCGAACTCTCCGGCGAAGCCCGAAGCGCCGTACCAGAGGCGACCGTCGAGGATGAGCGCGCCGCCGATGCCTGTGCCGATGGTGACGTAGAACATGTTGCGACTGCCGCGTCCCGCGCCCGCTTTGTACTCGCCGTAAGCGGCGGCGTTGGCGTCGTTTTCAAGCTCGACACGGAGGCCGGTCATGCGTTCCAGCTCGGCGTGGAAATCGCCGCGCACGACCGAGGGCAGGTCGGGCGAGATGATAACGCGGTCTGTCTGCGGATTGACGAGGCCGGGAATGCCGACGCCGAGCGACTGGACGCTCGGCGTCGTGTCGCGCAGCTCCGTGACGACGCGCGCCAGTTGTTCGCCGACGCGCTCGCGCTCCAGGCTCGCTTCGCGGCGCTCGGTGATATGCCCTTCGGCGTTGACGAGAGCGGCGCGCAGGGTCACGCCGGAAACGTCCACGCCGATATAATCTGTCGTTGGCTGAGTATCGGGACTGGTCATGTTTCTTTGCTCCAAGACGAGGAGCACGCTGAACACAAATCAAAGAGGGCGAGAAACGCGGAAAATGGTAACAAAGGGGGTAAGGGCTGTCAAACGCGCCTCTCTTCGGTGTAAAATGGCGACGCATCGCAGGATTGATTCATTGATTCATTTCTTCATCGATTCAATGAAACAATGATTCAATGAATCAATCTTTTTGTCTTCCATTCTTTTATGAACGTCAGAACTATTCTGCTGCCGACGGATTTCAGCGAGTGCGCGCATCACGCGATGCCCGCCGCCGCGTCGCTGGCGCGTCTGATGGGCGCGCGTATCATCTGCCTGCACGTCATCGAGCCGCTCGTGCCTGCGGTCGGGTGGACGCCGATTGCAGAGCCTCTGCCGGTGGCCGACATCAGCGAGCAGCTTGAGGATTCGGCGACGCGTGAGCTGCCGAAGATAGCGCAGTGCGAAGAGTGCGCCGGGCTCGACGTGGAAGATTTAATCGTGCACGGCGAGGCCGCCTCCGAGATTGTGCGCGTCGCACGCGAGCGCGATGTCGATTTAATCGTCATCTCGTCGCACGGACGCACGGGCTGGGGAAGGATGCTCTTCGGCTCGACCGCCGAATCCGTCGTCCGCCACGCCTGCTGCCCGGTGCTGGTCGTCAAGCCGCAGGATAAAGAAGTAAATCGTAAAGACGTGAATCGTAAATCGTAAAGAGATGAAAGCTCGTAAATCGTGAATCGTAAATCGTAAATAGTTCAACCCGCTTCTTTCTATTCACGATTTACGATTCACGATTTACGATTCTTCCGCATGGACTTGGATTTTTTCTACGAGCTAGTGGGCAGGTATGGGCTGCCGGCCATCTTCCTGCTGACGATGCTGGAGGGCGACATCACGCTGCTGCTGGCCGGTGTGCTGGCGCACGGTCTTTCTTTCGGCGAGTACAGTTTTCTGCTGGTGCTTCTGGTAGGGACGCTCGGCGGCGTCGTCAGCGATAACGTCGCTTACGTTTTGGGTCGAGGAGCGCGCACGAGCGTTCGGCAGTATCGTTTCTACCGCGCGGCTCGTCCGCGCATCGAGCGTCTGACAGAGACCTTCGGGACGCTCTCCATCTTTCTTTCAAAATATACTTACGGGCTGCGCTGGGCTTCGTGTATCTTCTACGGCGTGGCGCGCATGCCCTACACGCGCTTTCTGCTGCTCTCGTTTGCGAGCTGTTTTATCTGGGTGCTAACTTTAGCGGGCGTCGGCTATTTTTTTCACAGCGCGATTTACAATCTCATCGGCGACTTTCATCAGCTCGGCATTTACCTGCTCGTCATCGTGGCGCTCGGCGTGGTCGGCTTCTATCTGGCCGAACGCTACTGGCTCTCGAAGAAAGTGGAAGAGGCCGACCCCGAGAAGATACAGAAGCTCGAACAGGTCGCCGAAGAGAAGCTTCACGAAATCAAAGAGGAGATACAGGAACATCTCCCTACGTCGCTCACACGCCGCTCCAAAGAGCCGCCCAAGCGCCACGAGACGGAGGGAGACTGAATCGTGAATCGTGAATCGTAAATCGTGAATAGTTAAAACCTGTCTTTTACTATTCACGATTTACGATTCACGATTTACGTCTTTCATTATGATTATCGAATCAATTGCTCCGACGCGTGTCGATTTGGCCGGAGGCACGATTGACATCTGGCCGCTCTACCTTTTTCATCCGGGGGCGGCGACCGTTAATTTCGCCATCTCGCTCTACGCGCGCTGCCGCATCGAGACGCGCGAGGACGACCGCGTCATCCTCGAATCGCGCGACCGGAAGCTCTCTTTCGAGACGAGCGTCGGAGAGATTGAGAATCTGATTCACGAAGAGCGTCTGGAGCTTATCTCGAAGCTCGTCCATTTCTTCAAGCCGGACGTAGGGTTTCATCTCGTGGCGGAGAGCATGGCTCCGGCGGGAGCAGGGCTCGGGGGCTCTTCGTCGCTCGCCATCGCCTGCATCGGCGCTCTCAATCGACTCGTCGGCGACCGCTACGCCGAGCGCCGTTTCACCGTCATCGCTGCCAACGTCGAGAGCACGGTGATACGCGTGCCCGCAGGCTTTCAGGACTACTACGCGGCCTTTTACGGCGGCGCAAGCGCCATCCATTTTCGCGCCGACGGCATCGAGCGCGAAGCCCTACAGGTTAATTCCTCCGTCCTCGAAGAGCGCATCGTCGTCTGCTACACGGGCGAGCCGCGCCTCTCCGGCATCAACAACTGGCAGATTACAAAGAACCACATCGACGGCGACCAGACCATCTTCAATATCTTCGAGGGCATACGCGACTCGGCACAGGCCATGCGCCGCGCGCTGCTCGAAGACGATTGGGAGGCTGTCAGCCGCGTGATGCGCGCCGCCTACCCGAATCGCAAGCGCCTCGCGCCGAACGTGACGACGCCGCACATGGAGATGCTCGTCGAGCGTGCGCTCGGGGCGGGGGCTGAAGCGGCGAAGGTCTGCGGCGCGGGCGGCGGCGGCTGCATCGCATTTCTCTGTCAGGAGGGAGCGCGCCAGTCGGTCGAGCGAGCCATCGCCGCCGAAGAGGGCGCTCAAGTCCTCGAATGGAAATTCGCGCCGCAGGGCTTGACCGTGCGCTCCGAGTGAAAACCTGACGCGCGTTTGACGCTTTCAGACTCGAAGGGAGGGCTGGATTCATGTCGGCGACTAATACGCAGATTGCTACGCAGAATCGCATGCTCGCCGCTTTGCCGACGCGCGAGCTAGAGCGGATGACGCCGCATCTGGAGGAAGTTTCGCTCAAGCTGAGCGCGGTGCTTTTTGTGCAGGATGAGGAGGTCGAGTACGTCTATTTTCCCGTCGATGCAATCGTCTCGCTGCTCACCAGCCTTGAAGACGGCGACGGGGTGGAAGTCGGGCTCGTCGGCAGAGAAGGGATGGTCGGCCTCAACGTGGCGCTCGGAGTCGGGAGAGCCTCGAAGGTCGCCACCGTGCAGCGCGCCGGTCTCGCCTTCAGGATGAAAGCGACGCGGCTCAAAGAGGAGTTCGACCGCCGCGAGACGCTGCATGACCTGCTGCTTCGATATACTCACGCGCTCATGTCGCAGGTCTCGCAGTCGGTCGTCTGCAACGTCCGGCACAAAGCCAGTGGACGCCTCGCTCGCTGGCTTCTCATGTTCCAGGATCGTGCCGAGACCGACGTGCTTTTTCTCACGCACGAGTTTATGGCACACATGCTCGGCGTGCGCCGCTCGACCGTCGGCGAGATTGCCGAGGAACTGCAATCCGCCGGACTCATCAGCTACCATCGCGGCGAAATACACATCCTCAACCGTCAGGGACTCATCGACCTGACCTGCGAATGCTACGCCGTCGTCAAAGAAGAGTTCGACCTCCTCTACGCCGCCTGAGCCGCGCTCCAGGCACAATTGGAGCGCCGGAAGATAAAAACCGCTTGCCGTGTTGATAACAAACGCGACAAGCGGTTCAACTTTATTGCCAGCGTCAGGCGGATGAAAACGGAGCTATTTCTCCGTCGGCTGCGTGGCATTGTCAGTTGCATGGCAGTTGGCGTGCGGCGGCATCTTCGATTTACGCAACTCTTTTCAACGGCGAATCATCGTCGCCAGCATCGTTGCGACCATCCTCGCTTCGCCGGCCGCGTGTGAATAGACATCGCAGGTCGTGACGGTCAGCGTCCTGCCCGCCTTGAGAACTTTGGCCTCGGCGACTAATTCTTCGCCTTCGGCTGGCCGAAGGAGATTCACTTTGAACTCCACGCTCAACACTTCCGAGCCGGCGGGCATCAGCGTATAAGCCGCGTAGCCGCACGCGCTGTCGGCTATGGCGGTAATGATACCGGCGTGTATGTACCCGTTTTGTTGGGTCAGGTCTTCGCGGAAGGGAAGCGCGATAGAGACCGCTCCGGGCTCGACGCGACGGAGGCGAGCGCCCATTAGCTGCATCGCTCGCTGCCGTGCGAAGCTTGCGCGGATGCGGCTTTCGTACTCTGCATCCGGAGGCGGCGGGTGGCTCATAGGGCGACAGGTAACAGCAGTTCGTCTCCTCCTGCGAGGCGAGGCGCGCGAAGGCGCGTTTCGGTCTTACTTGCCCGCTCGGTCTTACTTGCCCGCGCGTGCTTTCGCCTCTTCGACGATGCGGCGCAGGCGCGCGAGCTTCTCTTCGTGCGTCTCGCCGGGAGGCGGGGCGAGATGCGCGGGCGGCGGCGGAATGCCTTTGCCCGTTGAAGAGGATGCCGGGCGAGCGCCGGACGTAGCGGCAGCCGTCGGCGTAGCGGCAGCTCTGGGCGCGCCGGGCGTGAGTTCGGTCGAGGCTTCGGGGGCGAGGTCGGCTTCGGTCTCGGCTCCGGCGGCGGGCGAGGCCGTCGCGGCGGCGGGACTCAGAGGGGCGGCTGATGCCTGTCCGGTGGCGGCCTGAGCTTCGGCGGCGGGGCGATGCGCGTCGGCGGAAGACGAGGAATCTGTGCCGGAAGTGGTGGCGGCGCTCGGGGCGGTGCGCGCTGGTGTGGGCGGCGCTGAAGCGGCGGCTGCGGCGATGCCGGGCGGCACGTCTTTGCCGGCGCGCATCTTTGCTTCGGCGACGATGCGTGCGAGGCGCGCACGCTTCTGTTCGGGCGTTTCGTCGGGCGGGGGCGCGAGATGCGCGGGCGGCGGCGGGATGCCTTTGCCGGTGCCTGCGGCTCGCGGCGCGGCGGGTCTGGGAGCGGCGGCGGATGCGTCGGCGGCTGTCTTCGCTGCGGCGGCTGGTTTGGGTGTCGGCGTGGGCTTCGTTGTGGCTGCGGCGGGCTTCGCAGCAGGGGCGTGCGATTCCGGCTCGTTCGCGGGAACCCACGCGCCGGTGGCAGACTTCTTGAACGCGGGAAGCGTTCCTCCGGCAGCTTGCAGGAGCGCCGCCAGCTCCGTCTCGACCACGCGGCGCTGCTTCTGCGGGTCGCGGACGTGGCCGAGCGGCGGCCCCATGTAGAGCGTCCCGCAGGTCTGGCATTTGAAGAGCACGTCAGTGCCGCGCAGGTGAATCTCGGCAGTCTCGCCGCCCGTGCGCAACTGCTTCAAGTGGCCGTTGCAGAGCTTGCCCTTCTCGTTCTTCTCGTTGCAGACGGTCTGCGCGTTGACGATTTTCTTCGGCACGCCCGGCTGAGAAGCCTGCTGTTCGGTCGGCGCGATTTTCGCAACTGGCGTCGTCTCGCTCACATCGGTTGACATAAACTTTGGCCTGCAATCCTCGTCAGGGTGGTCTGGAATCTGACGCGAAGAGCGTCAGGCATGATGCGTTTGGAACTGCCCAGCATCTTACGGACAAACATCGACAAATTCAACGACGAAATCAGAAGTCGGGAGCCGGAACGTAAGACCGCCTGCGACGAGCAATCGCCGATTCCCGGTTCAACCTCTCCGCTCGACAGTTCTGACTCCTGACTTCTGACTCCCGACTCCTTCGTTTATCATGTCGGCGCATGTGGAGAAAACTTTTAGGGACGCTGTGGCGCGGCGCGCCGGGGAGCGTGCGGCGCTGGAGCGTGTGGATGGTGAACCCGCGTTTCGCCGTGACGGTCGGGGGCGTGGTGAGAGACGAGCGCGGGCGCGTGCTCCTGTTCAATCATGTCTTTCGCAAGGGAAGCGGGTGGGGCATCCCCGGCGGCTTTCTGGAAAAGGGCGAGCAGCCGGATGACGGGCTCAAGCGTGAGCTGCGCGAAGAGGCCGGACTCGAAATCGACGAGGCCGAGCTTGCTTTCGTCCGCACGTTCAAGCGACCGCAGCAACTGGAAATCATCTATCGCTGCCGCGTCAGACAACCCGCCGCCACTTCGGAGAGCCTCGAAATCAGAGCCTCCGAATGGTTTGAATTAGACGCGCTGCCCGACGGACTCGCGCCCGACCAGCATCGCATTATCAAGCGCGCTCTCTCGAACGGGTGAAGCGCCGAAGACAAAGAAGTGGTATGCTGTCGGCCACAAAAAAAACAGAGGTCAGAGGTTAGAGGTCAGAGGTCAGTTGAAGAACTGGTCTCACTGACCTCTGACCTCTAACCTCTGACCTCTTAACACGGGAGAATCGAGAATGGTTCCGAAGCTGATTCCGTCAGGCGAAGAAGTGATGCAGATTCTGAAACGCACGGGCGCTTACCGCGAAGGCCACTTCGTCTATCCGTCGGGCAGACACACCCCGCACTATTTTCAGATGCCGCTCGCTTTTCGTTACTACGACACGGCGCGCGTGCTGGCCGTCGCCCTGAGCCGCAAGTTTCGCATCCAGAAAGAGATTTCGAGCGCCTTGCCGAAGGTCGCCATCATCAGCCCGAGCCCGGGCGGCATCCCCGTCGCCTTCGGCGTGCGCGAAGCTCTCAGCGCCGAGCAGATTTACTGGGCTGAGCGCGAAGAGGGCAAGCGGATGTTCCGGCAATACGTCAATCAGGGCGAGGTCAACCCCTGCGTCATCGTTGACGACATCGCGCGCACCGGCGATGCCCTCATGCAGACCGTCGCGCTCGTGCGCGAGCTGGGCGCGAAGGTTATCGGCTGCGGCGTCATCGTCCGCTTCACCTCCGCCCCCGACCACATCGACGTGCCGCACGACGACGACCCCGTCCCCATCGTCTCGCTCGTCGAGTTCGAGGCCAAGTGGTATGACGACGGCCAGAACTGCAACGAATGCGGCAAAGACTCGCCCGAAGAACACGTCAGATTCTAAAAGCCGTAAATCGTGAATCGTAAATCGTAAATAGTGAAATCCTGTCTTCTACTATTTACGATTTACGATTTACCATTTACCAGCTTTTCAGATTTCGTGTCGGTTGGCGAGCGCCTTGTCCATCGTCACTTCATCGACGTATTCGAGGTCGCTGCCGACCGGCATGCCCATTGCGATGCGGGTGGTGCGGACGCCGAGCGGTTTTAAGAGGCGGCTGATGTAGCTGGCGGTGGCTTCGCCTTCGGTGGTCGGGTTGGTGGCGAGAATGACTTCGCGCACTTCGACGCCGTCGTTGTTTTCGGGTCTGAGGCGCGGCAGAAGATTTTGCAGGCGGAGGTCTTCGGGGTTGATGCCGCGAATCGGCGAGAGACTTCCGTGCAGGACGTGGTAGAGGCCGTGAAAGCTTCGCGTCTTTTCGACGGCGACGAGGTTGTAGGGCTCTTCGACGACGCAGATGATGGAGCGGTCGCGCGCGGTCGAAGCACAGAAGCGGCACGGGTCAACGTCCGTCAGGTTGTTGCAGACCGTACAGAAAACAATCTTGCGCTTCACCTCCTGCATCGCCGAAGCGAAACGCTCAACTTCCTCCTCCGACATCCGCAGCACGTGAAAGGCGAGGCGCTGCGCCGACTTCTGACCGATGCCCGGCAGCCGCTTAAACTCGTCAATCAAACGCGTGACCGGCTCTGAATACTCTAGCATAGGCGTTGGGGGTCAGGGGTTAGGGGTTGAGGAAAACAGACACATAGTTCTTGTCTTTCCCCAACCCCCAACCCCTGAACCCCCATCCCCCTTCTTAAAGAAGTCCTGGCGGGAGCATGCCGCCGAGCTTGCTCTTCATGGCTTCGTCAACTTTGCGCCCGGCTTCGTTGACGGCGGCGACAATCAAGTCCTGTAGCATCTCAACGTCGCCTTCCTTGACGGCTTCGGGGTCGATTTTGATGGACTCAAGCTCCTTCGTGCCGCGCATCTGCACGGTGACGACGCCGCCGCCCGCCGTCGCATCGACGAGCATCGTCTCCATCTCCTTCGCCATCTTCTCCTGCATCTGCTGCGCCTGCTTCATCATCTGCTGGATATTCATGCCACCGGGAAATTTCATCGCTCTCGACCTCTCTCGTTCTGTGAATTCGGATTGTCTCCATCCTAACTTTCATCCGGCGCGAATGCAATCGGTAGTGAATCGTAAATCGTAAATCGTGAATAGATAAGAACTCGTAAATCGTGAATCGTAAATCGTGAATAGTTAAAACCAGTTCTTCACGATTTACGAGCTATTTACGATTTACGATTTACGATTTACGATTCTTCTATGAAGCGTTACGTCATCAAGCGACCCGAGGGGGCGGGGATTCCCGAGAGGCTGGCGCGCTACCGTGAGGAGCTGAACGCGGAGCAGTTGGCGGTGGCGACCGCTCAGCCCGGCCCCGTGCTCGCCATCGCGGGCGCGGGCAGTGGAAAGACGCGCGCTATCACCTACCGGGTCTCTTACCTGATAGAGCAGGGCGTCGCGCCGACGCGCATCATGCTGGCGACGTTTACGAATCGCGCGGCGAGGGAGATGCTGCGACGGGTCGAACAGTTGACGGGCGGCGGCGACGTGAGCCGAAGGGTCTGGGGCGGGACGTTTCATCGCATCGCCAATCTCATCCTGCGCCGCCACGCCGCCTCGCTCGGCTACGAAGCCAACTACAGCATCCTCGACTCGGAAGACGCGCGCGATTTTCTCTCCGTCTGCGTCGATGAAGCGGGCATCGACACGAAAGCGCGTCGTTTCCCGAAGCCCGAAGTTTTGCTCGACATCATCAGCTTCGCCAACAACACAGACCAGCCCATCGCCGATACCATCGCGCGCCGCTATCCGCACTTCGAGCCACTGACGCAGCAGATTGTGCGCGTTGACCGTCTCTTCGCCGAGCGCAAACGCGAGCGCAACTCGATGGACTACGACGACATGCTGCTCAACTGGAAACGGCTTCTGCTTGAGAAAGACGAAATCGCGCGGCTCTATCAGGAACAGTTCGAGCACATACTGGTTGACGAATATCAGGACACGAACAAGCTGCAAGCCGAGATTGTTGACCTGCTCGGCGTGCGTCATCGAAACGTGATGGTGGTCGGCGACGACGCGCAGAGCATCTTCGCCTTTCGCGGCGCGGAGTGGAAAAATATCTACGAGTTTCCCGAGCGTTACCCCGACGCGCGCATCTATCGTCTCGAATCCAACTACCGCTCGACGCCCGAGATACTCGCCATCGCCAACACGGCGATTGCCGCCAACCGCCAGCAGTTTCCGAAGACACTTCGCGCCGTGCGTCCGAGTCTCGGCCTGAGTCCCGCACTCGTGCCCTGCCGCGACGCAGACCAGCAGGCCACCTTCATCGCCGCGCGCATCCTTGAGCTGCGCGACGAAGGCACGGGGCTCAACGAAATCTCCGTCCTCTATCGCTCGCACTACCACTCGCTTGAATTGCAGCTTGAGCTGACGCGTCGCGGCATCCCTTATCGCGTCCGCAGCGGCATGCGCTTCTTCGAGCAGGCGCACATCAAAGACGTTATCGCCTACCTGCGCCTCGTCGCCAACCCGCGCGACGAGCTTGCCTGGAAGCGCGCCCTGCGGCTCATCCCGAACGTCGGCGCGGCGACGGCCAACCGCGTCTGGGAGCGCATCGCCTACGCGCCTGACCCGCTCGCCCTCGTGCTTCGCGGCGACGCCGACTCGGCCACCGCCGCGCGTCGGGGCACGGGCTGGACTGACTTCCGCGCGCTCCTCGAAAATCTCGTCCGCGACGAGACGCGCCACTCCCCGGCGCGCCAGATAGAGACCATCCTCTCTCACGGCTACGAAGCCTACCTCGCCGCCACTTACGAAAACGCCGAAGCGCGTCTCGAAGATTTGCGACAGCTCGCGCACTACTCCGCGCGCTACAACTCGACCGAAGAGTTCCTTGCCGAACTCGCCCTGCTCGCCACCGAGCGCTACGGCGCGCCGCAGCCGCTCTCCGGCGAAGATGTCCTCATGGGCGGCGACGAAGACGAATTGCTCACGCTCAGCTCAGTGCATCAGGCTAAAGGTCTCGAATGGCGCGCCGTCTTCATCATCTGGGCTGCCGACGGCAAGTTTCCCTCGCCCCGCTCCCTGCGCGACGCCGAAGGCGAAGAAGAGGAGCGCCGCCTCTGGTACGTCGCCCTCACGCGCGCACGCGACCAGCTACACATCACCTACCCGCTCATGGTCACGGACTACAACCGTCAGACCATTCTCCAGCGCCCCTCCCGCTTCGTCACCGAAGTTCCGCCCGACCTCTACGAAGTCTGGCAGGTCGAAGAAGAACCGACTTCCCTCGCGCTCGTCTCGGCGACGACCGAAGACTTGAACGAGACCAAAGAGCACGACGACGCACAGCCCGACGCAGAGACCGGCGACGAGACAGGCGACGACGACTACATCAATTAACTCCCGGCAGTTCCCAACACGACGAAATGGACGCTCTTTCACGAACCATGTCAAACACCAACACCCCAGACCCCCGACCCCGCGAGCGCACACTCGACGCGCAAGTCAAGCTCTACTACGACCTCCGACAGCCTCCCCAAACGCCCGCGCCCCTGCTCATCGCCCTGCACGGCTACGGCAGCAGCAAAGAATGGATGATGCGCGAAGCCCGCAACTTCATCCCCGAAGACTTCGCCCTCGTCGCGCTTCAGGGTTTTCATCAACACATGAAAGAGCCCCGCGAGCCCGGCGGCGCGCTTCGCTACGGCTTCGGCTGGCTCACCAACTTTCACCCGGAAGACTCCGTCCGGCTGCATCACCGCGCGCTCGTCTCGCTCATCGAAACACTCGCACGCGAAGGCGTCGCCGACCCCGCGCGCATCTTCCTCCTCGGCTTCTCCCAATCCTGCGCCCTCAACTTCCGCTTCGCCTTCACCCACGCCGAAGCTCTGCGCGGCGTCATAGGCATCTGCGGCGGCATCCCCGGCGACTGGGACGCGAGCCCTCTCTACCAACCGACCAACGCCGCCGTCCTCTACCTGCACGGCACGCGCGACGAGTTCTACACGCCCGCGCGCGTCTCCGACTTCGCCGCCCGCCTTTCGCTTCGCGCCCGCGACGTGCAAAGCAAAAGCTACGACGCCGCACACGAGTTCGTCCCCGCCATGCGCCCCGACATCAAAGAGTGGCTACGCGCTCACGCTAGTCTGGAGTCTGAAGTCTGGAGTCAAAAACCAAAGCTATGAGACCTGGACTTTCGACTTCAACCTCCAGCCTTCAGACTCTAGACTTCAGACTCCGGTCTTCGGACTCTAGACTTTAGACTCCAGACTCCAGACTTTTACCTATGCTCTCAGACTCGACGCTAATCGTCCTCGGTTGTTCTCAGCTTGTGACGCTGAAGGGAAGCGCGCGCCCGCGCGTCGGTACGGAGATGCGCGATGTCGGCATCATCGAAGACGGGGCGATGATGGTGCGCGAGGGGCACATCGTGCGCGTCGGCAGGCGCGATGAGATTGAGCCTCTGGCGGATGCCGGTTGCGTGGTGGTCGATGCCGGAGGGCGCGCGGTGCTGCCGGGCTTCGTCGATGCGCACGCTCACCCGGTCTTCGCGGGCACGCGCGCCGACGAATACGAGCGACGCTCTGAAGGCGCGACTTACCAGCAGATAGCCGCGAGCGGCGGCGGCATCCGCGCCACCGTCCGGCGCACGCGCGCCGCCGACGAAGACGAGCTGCTTGAGACGGCGCGGCGTCGCGCTCTCTGGTTTCTGCGCACGGGCACGACGACCGTCGAGGCCAAGTCAGGCTACGGTCTTTCGGTCGAAGACGAGTTGAAGATGCTGCGCGTCGTCCGGCGTCTCGGAGAGGAAGGGGCGCTTAGCTTCGTGCCGACCTTCCTCGGCGCGCACGAAGTCGCGGACGAATACCGAGGGCGGCGAGAAGAGTACCTGCGGCTAGTCGTCGAAGAGATGCTGCCGCGCGTGGCGAGTGAGGGGCTCGCGCGCTTCTGCGACGTGTTCTGCGAAGAACGCGTCTTCAACACGGATGAGTCGCGCCGCATTCTCACCTCCGCGCGCGGTCTGGGCTTGGGCTTGCGCGTGCACGCCGACCAGCTTTCGCTCTCGGGCGGCGCGCTCCTCGCCGCAGAGCTTCAGGCCACGACCGCCGACCACCTCGAACACACGGACGCCGCAGGTATCCGCGCGCTGCGCGACGCTGGAGTCCAGCCCGTGCTTTTGCCCGGCTCGGTCTATGCACTCGGCTCGACGCGCTATCCCGCCGCGCGCGAGATGATAGAGGCCGGGCTCGCCGTCGTCCTCGCCACAGACTTCAACCCCGGCTCTTCGCCCACGCCCTCCATCCCGATGATTCTCTCGCTCGCCTCAACGCACCTGAAAATGACGCCCGCCGAAGCCCTGACAGCTTGCACCGTCAACGCCGCCCACAGCCTCGGCTTGGGCAGCGAAATCGGCTCGCTCGAAGCTGGCAAAAGCGCCGATTTCGTCGTCCACGATGTCGAGGATTACAGGGAGATTCCGTACTTCTTCGGCGTCGAGCACGCGCGGTCGGTCTACGCGCGGGGGCGACTCGTCTACAGCCGCGACGCGGCATCACAGGCGGAAGAAAAAGATGCTTGACGGACAATAATTTGTCTTTTATAGTCTAAAGTAACACTGGAAAGGAGGTGATCCAAAGTATATGAGTTCTAATCACAGTGAGGTGGCTGAGGCCTGAAAAGCCTCGAACGGCGCTATCGAGAAGTCACACCAGACTCCGTTCGAGGCGGCGACCCACTAAGCAAGGTTGTGAACGGTCGGAAGGCCAATTCCATCAGTTCACCGGAAAGCCCGCGAAACAAGCGGGCTTTCTTCTTTTATGACGACTCGCTCGCCCGCTCCATGAAGCCCTCGTCCAAAATTCTCTTACCTTAAAACCTGCCTCGCCGCCGCCCGGTTTCCGTCGTTTTTCGCGGGCGTGAGGCCGAGAATCCGCGCCATGATGTTGTAGACGTGGATGTTTTCAAACGGCTCGACGACCTTCCCTCTCTTGAAAGCCGCGCCGTGAGCGATGAAGATTGCTCGCATGGATTCGAGCGCATTGTCGTAGCCGTGCGCGCCTTTCAACTTTTGCAAATCGCCCTTTTTTCTCATCTCTTCAAAGCGTTGGCGGTTCGTCAGAATCCAGCCCTCTTCCGGCAGAACGACGAGCGGGGCGATGCGCGGGCTGTGCCGGTAGTGAAAGCGTTCGGGGATTTCCGACTTTCGGTAAACCTGAGCCTGCCGGGGCAGCCTGGTTTTCAAGACCGAATAAATCTGTTCCTCTCGCCCTACTCGCGGAAAAATCTGGACGATTTCGGATGTCCAGAAGATTCGCTCGGCGAGGGCGGTATCGAAAATTTCGTCAAGCAGAATGGCGTTATTAAAATTAACTTTCGCCATGCCGTGGTCGGAAACGATTATCAGATTAACTTTCCCGAAGATTTTTCGCGCTTCCAAGCCACGTATGAGCCTGCCGATTTCGCCGTCAACTCTGGCGACGGCGTTCCCGGTTTCCACCGAATCAGGGCTCGAGGCGTGTCCCGCGTCGTCCACGTCGCTGAAATAGAGGCTCAGGCACGTCGGGCGCTCGGCGGGCGGCAAATCGAGCCAGGATAAAATCGCGTCCACCCGCGCGGCGTTCGGCATTTTCTCGTCGTAGCGTTTCCAAAAGGTCGGACGCCGTCCGGCAATCTCTGTCTCTGTGCCGGGGAAGAAAATCGAGCCGGATTTTTGACCCTGCTTTTCGGCCGTCACCCAAATCGGCTCGCCCAGCCACCAGCGCCCGCTCTCCACCTCCGCACGGTTGCCGAGAGTGAAGACGGCTTTAAGCTCCCGGTCGTAGATGCTGTTTTCGACGATTCCGTGATTTTGCGGATAGAGCCCCGTCGCAATCGTGTAATGGTTGGGGTAAGTCTTGGTCGGAAAAGAGGGAATGAGCCAGCGCGCCCTCACGCCTTTGCGCGCCAAAAGGTTGAGGTGCGGAGGCTTATACTTCGTCAGGTAGTCGTAGCGAAAGCCGTCGAGCGAAATCAGAATGACTGTCGGTTTGAGACGCCTGACGGGTTTCACTTCGGCGCAAACCGAAAAGACCGCCCCCAGCAGAAGCAGCACTGCCAGCGAAACGGACTGCGCCTGCCCGACGATTTTTCTTTTCATCCGAGAATTTTCTCCTTTTCCGACGATTTTTTCACACGCTATTCGCCCGCCTCAAGTTTTCCTCAAGTCGCCTTCGCATAATCGGGACAGTTGAATTTACCCGGACGGAGATTCGAGATGAAGAGGGTGGCGGCGAGCTTCTGTTTGTTGCTGATTATGGCGTGCGGCGCTTCGGCCAAAGAGTGGCGCGGCATCATGCCGCTTCATTCGACGCGCGTGGACGTGGTGCGCGCCATCGGCGAGCCCGCTTTTCAGGACTACGTCTTCGACGTGGAAGAAGGGCGCGCGACCATCAGATTTTCCGTCCAGCCCTGCGAACAGAGCGTGCTTGATAATTTGACCGCCTGGCGCGTCTCGGGCGATACGGTGCTCGACATCTCGCTCTTTCTGAAGCAGCCCGTCGCCGTCGCGGGGCTGAATCTGACCGAGGCCGACGGCTACGAGCAGCAGTCGGACGATTCGGGCATCGTCAACTACCGCAACAGGAAAGAAGGCATCATCTACACGGCCGCCGAGGGCGTCGTCTTCTCAATCACTTACGGCCCCTCGGAGAAGGACGGCCACCTGCGCTGCGAGGGTTCCGAGCCGGGCAGGGAAGCCAGATAGCTCGCATTTTAAGAACGACCGCTCGCGTCAAGCTCGACGCAAAACCCGCGCGACTCTGAAACAGGTTCGCGCGGGTTTTCGTTTGCCGCAAAGGCGAAAAAGCTACGGCGGGTGGATTTTGCCGGGAGGCGTTTTAGTAGCGTCTGGCCGAACGGCGACGCTTGCGTATGCCGTAGGTGTAGACGGCAGCGCCGCCGCCTCCGGCCAGCGCGCCGATGGCCGCGCCCTTCTTGCCTCCGGCCAAGCCCCCAATCAACGCGCCGCCGACCGCGCCTCCGGCGGTCGTCAGCTTGTCTCGATGCTTCTGCCAGAAACTACGCCCGTGTTTATGTCCGTCGCCGACGCAGCTTCGGTGCGTGTGCGTGACGTTGCCGTGACGGTGTCTCATGTTGCCGCACTGCGCCTGCGCCGCGACGGGCGCGACGACGACCAGCATGGCCGCCATCAGCAGTGTCGCCATAAATTTCTTCATACCTTGATTCACTCCTTCGTTGTTGTCTGAAGGGAGAGACCTGAAAACAGAGGTCGGAGGTCAGAGGTCAGTGAAAGAGGCTGTTGAAATCAGTTCTGGTTTTTGACTGACCTTTGGCCTCCTTCCTCTGACCGCTTCTTTTTCAGCCTCCGTACTGGCGTTGCGCGATTTTGGCGAGGGCGATGGTGAGAGCGGCGGCTCCGAGAGTTTTGACGGCGGTCGGCTGCCTGGCGTAGAAGTCGCTGACCCTATCGACGATGGAAGGGTCTTGGTTGGCGGCCTGCTCGGCGATGCGCTGTAAGGCTTCGGGCGAAACCTGTTCGGCCTGTTCGGGAGTTATCTCCTGCTGCTGCCCGCCGCCGAGCAGTCCCGCCAGCCCCGAGCCGCCGCCGCTTCGGGAGAGCACCTGCGAGACGAGCGTCGGCCCGAGGGTGGAGATGAGCGTGTTGAGAATGCCCGCGCGCTGCTGACCGCTCGACTGATTGAAGAGCTGCGAGAGCATCTGTCCGAAGGGCGGCGTCTGGTCTGAGCGGAAGGCTGCGGCCAATCCGTCGGCGAGAGCCGAGGGCGGGGCGTTCTGCGAAAACCGGTCGAAATCGTCTTCAACCGTGTCGGGCGCTTGATTGGGCTGCGCGCCCTGATACTGCTGCAATAGACCACCTATTTGATTCATCCAGTCCATAGCTTTTCTGTTCCTCTCTGCCGAATTAGAGAAATCAAAAGCACGCGCGCGACGCCTCCGGGGAGCACGGGCGCGTGCTTCTTCTCATCTGGTGCTAAAGGGGAAAACTCTAAAAGGGGTTGAGAGCAGTTTAGCGCAGTCGCGCCGATTCGTTAAGGTCTCGTCGCGGGTCTGGGCGTAGGCGCGGGCGTCGCGGTTGCGGGCGCTGTCCTCGTCGTTGTCGTCGTAGTCGTGGTCGTGCCGGGCGCGGTCTGCTCGGAGGGCAGGAGGCGCGAGGGGTCGGGCGCGTCGGGCGAGGTGTGCGTGTGGACGGCCTTCCATTCCGCGCCGACACGGCGGAAGACGAGCGAGAGGCGACCCGTAGCCGTTTCGGGCGTGTCTCTGTAGGTTTGCGTCTGCGTCCAGAGACAGGTGACGAGCGCCGCCTCCGTGCCGAGCATCTGCACGCGCACGTCGCGGACGGCGATTTTGACATCCTTCAGATTCGGGTAGGAGCTTTCGCGGTTGGCACGCACCTGCGCCCAGGACTTCGTGACCGTGCCGTTATTGTTGAAGAGAACGAGCTGCGGCGAGTTCCAGTAGACGCTCATCACCGAATCGACATCGGCGCGGGTGATGCCGTCGATGAGCGCGTCGAAGGCGGCGCGCACGGCCTGAGCGTTGGCGGCTTCGGCGGTGCGCGCGGCGCTCGTCGTGCGAGCGGGAGTGCGGCGTGCGCGCGGGGCGGCGGGCGCAGGCGTAGGCGTCTCGTCCTGAGCTTCGCCGGTCGTGACCGGCTCTCGCTTGGTGGTCGTGTTGGTGGTGGTCGTCGTGGTCGAAGAGTTGGTCTGCGTGTTCGGCGCCGTCTGACGCGAGCGCGTTGTCGTCGTGCTGGTGTTGGCGTTCTGCGCGAAAGCCGAAGCGGCGGCGACGACGAGAGCGATTGAGAGCAGCGCGAAAGATTTTTTAAGCATCTGAAAATTTCCCCTTCTGGTCTTTCAAGTGAACGGCGCGCGTCCGGCTTTGCTTTCTTAAAGCCCGCGCCGGTCTCGTCTGCGATAGGATTTTAGATGAGACGCGCGGCGTCGCGCAGCCTTTTGGCCGAGCGTTCGCGCCCGATGGTCTCGTAGATTTCAAACATCGAAGGGCCGACCGATTGCCCCGTCAGCGCCGTGCGCGAAGCGTTGATGAGAAGTCCGTCTTTGACGCCCGCTTCAGAAGCGAAAGCACGCAGAGCAGCCTCGCTCGTCTCGGCCGTGAAGGGCTCGACACGCTCCATCCGCTCGCCGAGCGCGGGCAGAAGCTCTTTGAGTCGCGGGTCTTTGCGAAGATTCTTCGACACCGCCGTCTCGTCGAACGCGAACTCGTCGGCGAAGTATGCCCGACCCTGCTCGGAGAAATCCTTGAGCGTGCGGAAACGCTCGCGGATGAGATTCACAGTCTTCTCAAACCACGCGCGCTCGCGCGATTCATATTCATCACGCCAAAGCCTGCTCGCTTCCAACTCGGCGCGCACCATCGGCAGAAGCTCTTCGAGCGGCATCGTGCGGATGTATTCGGCGTTCATCCAGAGCAGCTTGTCGTCCGTCCAACGCTTAGGATTGTTTGCATCAAAATTAAAAATCGCGTTGCTGCGATGAATGCGTTCAAGTGAGAAGTTTCTGACCATCTCGTCTAACGTCATTAATTCGCCGACGCGTTCGTCTATCGAAACCTTACCACCGTCAAGCGTCGCATCTGCGGCGAATTGGACACCTGTGGGTGCCCAGCCGAGCAGGGCTAGAAAATTGCAAAATGCGGCGGGAATAAAACCCCTGTCACGGTAAGTCGTCAGGGAGACGATTTCGCCGTGAATCCTTTTCGACAGCTTCTTTCCACCGGGCGCGAGGATGAGCGGCAAGTGCGCGAAACGCGGGACGGGTGCGCCGAGAGCTTCGTAGATGAGAATCTGCTTGTGCGTGTTCGTCAGGTGATCCTGACCGCGAATCACGTCGGTAATTCTCATGTCGATGTCATCGACGACGACCGAGAGATTGTAGAGCGGATGCGCGCCTTCGCTTCTGAGGAGCACGAGGTCTTCAATCTCGGAGTAGTCGCGCTCCTGCGTGCCATAGACGGCATCCTCGAATCGTGAGCTACCCTCGCGCGCAACCTTCAGGCGCACGGCGAAGGGCTCGCCCGCCTCTGCGCGGCGGTGTGATTCCTCCGGCGACAAATCGCGGAAGGGGTTGCTGCGATGGTCTGCGCCTTCCGCCGCGCCGCGCCGCGCTCGCTCGGCTATCTCCTCTTTGACGCCCTTGTCTGTGGCGCGTTCTTCCTTCGGCGTGAAGTCGCGGTAAGCCTTGCCCTCTTCCAAGAGACGCAGGGCGGCAGCGCGATGCTTGTCGGCGTTGGCCGACTGAAAGACTATCTCCTCGTCGTAGTCGGCGATGCCGAGCCACTGGAGACCTTCGATAATGGAGCGCGTCGATGCTTCCGTCGAACGCTCGCGGTCTGTGTCTTCGATGCGGAGCAGGAATTTGCCGCCCGTGCGGCGCGCGTAGAGCCAGTTGAAGAGCGCGGTGCGCGCCGCGCCGATGTGCAGGTAGCCGGTCGGAGAAGGTGCGAAACGGACGCGAACAGACATAATGCCTCAAACGATGAACGCGGAACGATGAACGCGGAATGAAAGACAGAGGCTTTCAATTCATCGTTCCGCGTTCCGCGTTCCGCGTTGGATTTTACTGGCGGAGATGGCAGGATTCGAACCTGCGATAGGCTTTTGACCTATAACGGTTTAGCAAACCGCCGCCTTCAGCCACTCGGCCACATCTCCGCGAAGGCTGCGAGACGAAGAGGGATTTTCCGGTTTCAAGGGTGCGTTTGTCAAGGCAACTGTTAAGGCGACGCAAACACGAGCGTTCGCGTCGCCTTCCGGTTGGAACTGTTTTGGTGTGCGCCTTTCGACGAACTAGGGGTTACGCGATTCTCTGGCGGCCTGCGCGAGTCGGGCTTGCTGCGCAAGCTCGCGTGCGCGGGGCAGCAGGTCGATGGCGCGTGCGATTTGCGGGTCGTCGATGTTGAAGACTTGCAGCGCCGTCGTCATGCCGTAGGCGGCAGTGACGAGTTCGTAACGCAGTTGGCGTTCGATGTAGGCGCGCTCGCGTTCGAGCTGCGCGGCTGAGAACTTGTAGCCGGGCTTCGAGGCGACGAACTCCTTGAACGTCTTGAAGAGCCCTTCGGTGATGGGGAAGTCGGACGCCCGGAGGTCGTGGCCGTATTCAATCGGGCGCTGCACGCTGTAGGTCTCGAAGCCTTTGACGCGACCCGTAATCAGCTCGATGGCGAAGGCGAAGACCGGCTCGCTCATGCGCTGCTGCGCGGGCGAAATCAGGCTCGGCTTGACTATCTCGTCGGGCAGGATGCCGCCGCCCCCATAGACGACGCGCCCCATGTCCGTGCGGCTCTCGGGGCCGGTCGGGCGCGCGGGCGCTTTCTGCTGCTCGGTGCGACCGCCGCCTGCTCCGCCCTGCGTGTAGTAATCGTAGAGCCCGCTCTCGGAGTAGTCGCGCTGAATGAGCCGACCCGAGGGCGTGTAGTACTTGGCGATGGTGAGCAGGAGCGCCGAGCCGTAGTCGAGGTCGAAGGGAAGCTGGACGAGACCCTTGCCGAAGCTGGTTTCGCCGACGATGAGAGCGCGGTCGTGGTCTTGCAAAGCACCCGCGACGATTTCAGAAGCCGAGGCCGTGCCGCGATTGACGAGGACGACGAGCGGCGTCATGTCGGGCATGTCGTTTTCGGCGACGTAGGACTGAGAGCTGCCGCGTATGCGCCCCTTCTGCGTCAGAATAAGCTGGCCGCTCTGAAGAAAAGTGTTCGCCACGCGCACGGCTTGCGTGAGCAGTCCGCCGCCGTTGCCGCGAAGGTCGAGGATGAGCTGCGTCATGCCTTTGCCGTGAAGGCGCTCAAGGGCGTTGCGAAACTCTTCGGCGGTCGTCGTGTTGAAGCCGCCTGTGAGCGCGATGTAGCCGACGCCGGGGCGAATCATGTATGCCTCGGGGATGGAAGGCTGCGGCACGGCGTCGCGGGTTATCTCGACGGTTTCAACCGCGCCGGTCGCCGCGCGCTCAAGCTTGACCTTGACGCTTGAGCCGCGCGGCCCCCGAAGGTGCTCGCGGACTTCGTAGAAGGGCTTGCCCTTCATCGACTCGCCGTTGACCTCGATGATGCGGTCGCCGTAGCGCAAGCCCGCGCGAGCCGCCGGAGAGTTCTGGAAGGTGGCGCGAAAGTGTGTGTCGAGACTGTCGGCGTAGCGCAAATCTTCGATGAGCGCGCCGATGCCGAAATACTGCGAGCGCTGCTCGGTGAGAAACTCCTCGAAGGCCGCGCGGTCGAAGTAGTTCGAGTGCGGGTCGAGGGAGCGCAGCATGCCGTTAATCGACGACTTGTAGATGTTGTTGTAGTCGAGCTGCTTGCCGTCGGCGTGATTCTCCTGAATGACGGTGAGCGCCTCCGCGAAGTCGCCGCCGACGTTCGTCGCGGCCTCGCTGCTTCTTCCCGTCGAGCGTTCGCGCCCCGCGCGGGAAGGAGCTATAGGCGTCGTCGTCGTGCGCTCCGGCGCGGTGCCCGGCACAGGCACCTTGGAGGAACGCCCCTGTTGTGCGAAAACCAAAGCCGGGGAAGCCAGAGCGACTGCCAGCGACCAGCTCAAGACGAATGAAAGTCTATTTCTCATGCTGCATTCTTCCTTAAATACCCGAAGAGTCCCGACGAGTTTAGAACGGCTGCGACCCGCTTGACAACTTTTACCCGTTGGAATTTACGAAACACCCCTCACCCGGGTTCTGACTGAGATGTCGCCGTCCAGTTTCGGGATGTATTCGCGCCGGTAAAAACGGACTCAAACAGGGATGGACAGGACGGAAAAGAAATGATGAATGCGGAATGATGAATGCGGAATGAAAACCAAAAAGCTTTTGTCTTTCATTCCGCATTCATCATTCATCATTCCGCATTTGTCTTTCATCCTGTCTATCCCTGTTAATTTCTTTTCCTCAGTCTCTAAGCTCTTCTCAGTCGTGCCGATGGTAGAATCGAGGCCGCGATGTCGAAGCCCGGTCTCAACAGACGCCAGTTTCTCAGGGGGCTCGCCGCCGCAGGGCTCGGCTCTGTGGCGGCTGTCAGCGGCTACGCCAGTCTCTTCGAGCCATACAGCTACGAGCTGACCGAAACCGACATCTACATACGCGACCTGCCCGCCGCCTTCGAGAACTTTCGCATCGCGCACGTGACGGACGTGCATCACAGCCGCATCGTCTCTCTGGCGGAGGTGCGGCGCGTCGTCGAGCTAACGCGCGCGGCGAAGCCCGACCTGATTGCGCTGACGGGCGATTACAGCACCTCGCGCCGACGATATATCGAGCCCTGCGCCGAGGCGCTCAGCGCGCTCGAAGCGCCCGAAGGCGTCTGGGCTGTGCTCGGCAATCACGACCATTACAACGACGCACACCTCACCGCGCGCGCCCTCAAACGCGCGCGCATCAACCTTATCGACAACGCCAATACGCGCATCCGTCGCGGCGGCGACACGCTCCAACTCGCAGGCATCGGCGATTGGTCTTGGGCTGACAGCGACTGGGAGCGCACACTGCGCGGAATCGACCGCCAACGCCCCTCCGTCCTGCTCTCGCACGAGCCCATCGTCCTCGACATGCCCGAGACGCGCGGCCTCTCGCTCGTCCTCAGCGGCCACACGCACGGCGGCCAAATCTACCTCCCCCTCATCGGCTCGCCCCTCGCCCGCTACTGGCGCGACCTGCGCTACCTGCGCGGCCTCTACCGACGCGACGAAACCCAGCTCTACGTCTCGCGCGGCACAGGCATGATTGGCCTCCCCATCCGCCTCGGCGCTCCCCCCGAAATCGCCATCCTCAAATTGAAAAAAGCAGTGACGAGTGACAAGTGACAAGCTAAAAGCTGGTAAATGGTAAATGGTAAATGGTGAATAGAAAGAACTGGTCTCACCATTTACCATTTACCATTCGTTATTCACTCGTCACTTGTCACTCGTCACTGCTATTGATGCGGGGCGGGGTGCGCCCTGGATGCTGAGGGGAGGTTGGGGGGCGCAGCAGACTTTGACGAGGCGGAAACGGTCTTGTTTCATTTCGTGCTCATGGGCGAGCCAGGCGCGGGTTTCGGCGAGGAGGCGTGCGGCGTGGGGGTCGGAAGGGGTGTCGATACGGTAGTGCATCCACTTGCCCTCGCGGCGGGCGGCGACGATGCCTGCGCGCCGGAGGTAGGCGAGGTGGCGGGAGATTTTCGGCTGGTTCGTCTTCAGCACTTCGACGAAGAAACAGACGCAGACTTCGTCGTCGCCCATCAGGTTTAAGAGACGCAGGCGCGTGCGGTCGGCGAGCGCCCTGAAGAGTTGTTCCATCTGTTCGGCTTTGGATGCCATCTTTAATCTGCTCCGACTACTCGGCTTCGGCGTTCGAGCAAAACCGTGTCGCGCCAGATGCCGTTCAACTGGCCGATGCGCTCGCGGCGTCCGACTTCCCGAAAGCCGCACGACTTGTGCACGCGAATGCTCGACGTGTTCTCAGGAAAGATTCCCGCCTGAAGCGTCCAGATTCCGTTTCGCTCCGAGCTTGCGACGAGCGCCTCAAGCAGAGCGCGCCCTATCCCAAGTCCTCTGTGCTCGCGGCCGACGTAGACACTCACCTCCGCCACGCCCCTGTAAACCCGACGCTTCGACACAGGACTGAGCGCCGCCCAACCCTTCAAAGCCTCGCCCGCGCGAGCCACGAGACGGCTGTGCAGGAGATGAGCCGCGTCCCACTCCTGCCACGAGGGCGCATCGGTCTCGAAAGTGGCGTCGCCGGTAGCGATGCCTTCGAGATAGACGGCGCGCACGCCCTCCCAATCCGCCGCGTTCAACTCTTCGATAAGGTAGCTCATTCGCTCGGTCGAGTTCCGCTCGAAATCTGTGCGCGGAAAGCCGACGAAGATATTTTAGCACGCCACGATAAATATGTCTTGACGTATATGAAATGCGCGTGTATCTTCCACACATTCGCTTGAGCAAATGTATTATCTGGCGGTATGAAGGAGATTGAAGAGATGAAAAAAGGAACGACCAAAGCAATGCAGGCTTTGAAGGCGCATCTGGCTCTGAACGTGCGAGACGTTGAGGTGAGTACGGAGTTTTACAGGCGGATGCTGGGGATTGAGCCGAGCAAGGTGCGTCGGGGCTACGCGAAATTCGACGTGCAGAACCCGCCGCTCAACCTGACGCTCAACCAGGTTCCGTTCAAAGAGCGCGGCGCGCTCTCGCATCTGGGGATTCAGCTTTCTTCGACGGAAGACGTGCTGGCGATGCGCGAGCGGTGGGCTGAAACGGGACTCATCACGCGCGACGAGATGCAGACCAACTGCTGCTACGCCGTGCAGAATAAGACCTGGGTTCAAGACCCGGACGGCAACGAGTGGGAAGCGTTCGTCGTTTTGGAGGATAATCTGACCGAAACGTCTATGTGCTGCGTGGCGCAGGCCGAAGCGCAGACGGAGGCAGGCGGCAGGACGGTCGAAGCGGGCGGCGAGGCTGCTCCGGTCTCCACGTGCTCGACGCCGGAGTCGTCATCAAAAGCGAACTCAGAATCAAAAGCGAACTCAGAGGTCTCTTCGTGCTGCGGCGACGATGCGACGGAAGGTTCATGCTGCGTCGAGACGGCGGCTGTTCAGATTTCGCGTTGAGGGCGGAGAGGGATGAGCGAGGTTGAAGGAGTTTCTATTTCGAGCGCGTCGAGTGGGGATTTGGAGGAAATCCGCGCGTTGCTGGAGGCGACCGCTTTGCCGTCCGAGGGAGTGGCCGAACATCTCGCAGACTTTCTCGTGGCGCGCGACGCGGAGGGCGCTTTGGTCGGCTGCATCGGTCTGGAGCGACACGGGCGCACGGGGCTGCTCAGGTCTGCCGCCGTCGCGCCCCGTCTTCAACGCTCCGGCCTCGGCTCTCGCCTGACTACGGCGCTGCTCAAACGCGCCGCCCGGAGCGGCCTCGAAGAGATGGCGCTTTTGACGACGACGGCGCGCGAGTTCTTCTCGCGCAGGTTCGGCTTCGAGGAGACGGAACGCGCTGCCTACGACGAGACCTTCGCGCGCTCTCCGGAGTGGCATCTCCCGCGCTGCTCGACCGCCCGTTTTATGAGACTGAAACTGAATCATTTCTTCATTGAATCAATGAACCGATGAGCCAGTGAATCAATAAATCAATCGACACGGTTTGCGCAGAAGAGTGTGAGGGTTTCTTGACGTGCGAAAGGTGGCCTTCCCGCGCTACAATGTGCGCCGATGAAACTCCTACAGAACATCAACTCGCCGGACGACCTGCGCCGCCTGCGCCTCGAACAGTTGCCGGAGGTGGCGGGCGACATTCGCCAGTACATTATCGAAACCATGTCGCGCGTGGGCGGACACACGGGCGCAAGCTTGGGCGCGGTGGAGCTGGCCGTCGCGCTGCATTACGCGTTCGAGACGCCGCGCGACCGTCTCGTCTGGGATGTGGGACATCAGGCTTACGCGCACAAGATTCTGACGGGCAGGCGCGACGCGCTGCCGACCATCAAGCAGTACGGCGGCATCAGCGGCTTTCTCCGCCGCGACGAGTCGGAGTTCGACACCTTCGGCGCGGGGCATGCTTCGACATCACTTTCGGCGGCGCTCGGGATGGCGATTGCGCGCGACCAGCACGAGGAGTCGCACCACGTAGTCGCCGTCATCGGCGATGCGAGTCTTGCGGGCGGCATGGCGATGGAGGCGGTCAATCAGGCGGGTCACTTGAAGACGCGTCTCATCGTGCTCCTGAACGACAACGAGATGTCCATCGCCCCTGCCGTCGGCGCTCTGACGGGCTATCTCAATCGCATCCGCGAAGCTCAGGGGTATCATCGTTTCAAAGATGAAGTTGGCGAGACGCTGCGCGAGATTCCGTCCTTCGGCGAGCGGCTTTACCAGGCGGCGAAGACGGTTAAGGACGCCATCGCGGCGGCTGTGCTGCCGGGCGCGCTCGTCAACGAGCTTGGCTTCAAGTACATCGGCTACGTGGACGGGCACGACACGCGCGCTCTCGTCCAGGCGCTCGAAGAGGCCAAGCACGTCACGGACAGCCCCGTCATCGTCCACGCCCTGACGACCAAAGGCAAAGGCTTTCCTTCGAGGGAGAAGAACTACTACGCGTGGCACGCCACCGGCCCCTTCGACCCGCAGACGGGCGCGGCCATCAAATCGACGAAGCCCGCGCCCCCGGCCTACACCGCAGTCTTCGGTGAGACGATGTGCGAGTTGATGTCGAAGGACGAGAAGATCATCGCGCTGACGGCGGCGATGCCCGACGGCACAGGCATCGACAAGGTGCTTGAGAAGCATCCTGAAAGGGCGTTCGATGTCGGCATCGCCGAGCAGCACTGCATTACCTTCGCCGCCGGGATGGCCTGCGAAGGTCTCAAGCCGGTCGCCGCCATCTATTCGACCTTCCTGCAACGCGCCTTCGACCAGATTGTCCACGACGTTTGCCTGCAAGAGCTGAACGTCAAGTTCTGCATGGATAGAGCAGGCATCGTCGGCGGCGACGGCCCGACGCATCACGGCCTCCTCGACATCGCTTACCTGCGCGGCGTCCCGAACATCGTGCTCATGGCTCCCAAAGACGAGGGCGAGATGCGCGACATGATGTTGACGATGATTGAGCACGAAGGGCCTGCGGCGATGCGCTACCCGCGCGGCAACGGCATCGGCGCAGACATCGCGCGCGAGCCGCAGCTTCTGGAAATCGGCAGGGCAGAGCTTCTGCGCGACGCTCCGAAGGGCAGGAGCGAGGTGGCTATCGTCGCCTACGGCTCGATGGTTCATCCGTCTTTGCAGGCGGCGGAGCTTCTCTCGAAGGACGGCATCGAGGCGACGGTCGTCAACGCGCGTTTCGTCAAGCCGCTCGACTCGGAGCTGCTGCTCGCGCTGGCGCAGACCAAGCGGCTCATCGTGACGGTCGAAGAGGCGTACCTCGCGGGCGGCTTCGGCTCGGCTGTGATGGAACTGTTTGAAGAGAATGGCCTGCTCGACCGCCTGCGCATCGTCCGCATGGGCGTCCCCGACCGCATCATCACGCACGGCGACCCGAAGCTGCTGCTGGCGAAATACGGCCTCGACGCCGACGGCATCTACAACCGAGTCCGCCAGAGCGTCGAAGTGCTGGAACAGAAGCGCGCGGGGAGCCGTTCGCCGGTGCGCAGTTAAAAAGCCTCGGCGCGCGTTTCGTTTGTAATAGTTTTGTTTGAGATGAAGGATAAGCCCCCGTTTCGCGGGGGCTTTCTATTTTCATCCGGCGCGATTTGGACTAAGATGGCGTTTGAAAGACAGCCGTGCAGAGCTATTCTGCATCTTAGTAGACGCGATTTTCTCCCACGTCGCGGAATTACCCCCGATTCATAATCGAATTACCACAGTCGGTCGATGAAGCCGGACGTGCGGCTCAGGCTTCAAATGTATCGAGAATGCATCGAGCTATGACGGAAGAAAATCTGCAAACTTCGGCGGAAGCCGACGACGACGCGGACGCGACGGTTGTCAAACCCTTCTTCGATGAAGCGGCGACTGAGACGGCGCGCCCCGTCGTGCCGCTTCCGGCGCATCCGGCTTCGCCCTTCGCGCTCTCGTCTTATACACCGCGCACGTGGGTCATCGCGCTCGTGGTCGTCTCCGCGCTCATCGGCGGCGTGCTCGGCGGTATCGGCCTGAGCCTGTATCAGAAGACTCGAATCTCTGCCGCATCCGCTCCGAACGAACAGCCCGCGACCGGGGAGACAACTTCCTCGCAGACGACTGTCGAGCCGGCGCAGGCTTCGAGCACGACAGAGCGGACGAACGAAGCGCAGGCGCAGACGCCGACCCAGACCGCCACCATCGCCACCGTCTCCGACCAGACCGGAGAAGCGACCGCGCCGCAGCCTTCTGCCGTCAACGAAGCAGTGGCCGAAGACGTGCGTACGACCGAGATAAAGAAGAGTAATGAGGCGCTCAAGTCTGCGTCTGACGACGACAGGGACGAAGACGAGGGCAAACGCGCCGAACGCAGGGGTAAAGGTCGCGGCGACGACGACGAGCGCGAGCAGCAGCGCGTCGAGCAACGGCGGCGTGCGGAGAGAAACGCCGAGCCGGTGCGCGCAGCCCGACCCGAGCACGCCAGAGGCGAGCCGACGGCCTATCGAGTCGATAGCTACGTCGTCAAAGAGCGTCGCGCCCGACGCGAGGCGCGCCAGCAGCGCATCGAACAGCAGCCGCGCGACCGCGTCAGAGCCATCTTTGAAGGGCCGACGCCGTAAGCCAGGCCGAAGGGTAAAAGGGAAAAGGCGAAAGGGTAAAAGGGTTCAGACCTTTTGCCCTTTTTCTTTTGCCCTTTACCCTTTCGCCTTTTCCCCTTGCCCCGGCTTTTATGTATCCTGTGGCGAAGAATGAAGCGTGAGCGGATAGACAAGCTTTTGGTCGAGCGCGGGCTCGCGCCTTCGAGGACGCGCGCGCAGGCTCTGGTGATGGCGGGGCTGGTGCTCGTCGCCGAGCAACGCGTCGAGAAGCCTTCGGAGAAGTTCCCTTTGGATGTTGAGGTGCGCGTGCGCGGGTCGGACGACCCGGCGGCGCGCTACGTCGGGCGCGGCGCTTTGAAGCTTGAGCGGGCGCTCGACGAGTTCGGCGTAGAAGTTCTTGATTCGGTCTGCCTTGACGTGGGCGCATCGACGGGCGGATTCACCGACTCTCTTTTGCAGCGCGGCGCACGGCGAGTGGTCGCCCTCGATGTCGGGCACAACCAGCTTGACTGGCGTCTCAGAAACGACGAGCGCGTCGAGGTGCGCGAGGGCGTCAACGCGCGCTATCTTTCGCCCTCCGACTTTGACGCGAGCTTCGACCTCGTCGTGATGGACGTTTCGTTCATCTCGGCGACGAAGGTTCTGCCCGCGCTCGTGCCCCTGCTCGCAGAGGGTGGGCGCATCATCGTGCTCATCAAGCCGCAGTTCGAGGTCGGGCGCGGAGAGGTCGGGAAGGGCGGCATCGTCGCCGACCCGGCGAAGCACGCGCGCGTGATTGAAGAGGTGAACGCGGCGGCTCGCGGCCTGGGGCTCGCGGTGCGCGGCGTGATAGAGTCGCCGATAGCCGGGGCGGAGGGCAATCTTGAGTTCCTCGCTCTCTACGAGCGTGAATGAGTGATGCGAAGACTTTCGGAAGAGGCGGCGCTGGCGCGCTTGCAGCGCACGAAGGCGTCATTTCAGAGCCACGTCAAGACGCATTTCGAGCGGGCGGCTGAGGATTGCCGTCGCTGCCCGACGCCCGGCGTCTGCTGTACGGACGCGCATTTCGTCAACGTCCACATCACGCGTCTCGAAGCCGTCGCCATCCGCGAAACTCTCAGACGCACGCCGCGCTTGACGGAAGAAGCGCGCCGCGCTGTCTACGCGCGTGCGCACGGGGCGGTCGAGCGTTACCGTCTACAGATTTCGGGCGACACCTACGCGCAGACCTACTCCTGCCCGCTCTTCGAGCCGCGCACGGGCTGCCTCGTGCATCGACGCGCCAAGCCCGCGCCCTGCATCCAGCACGCGTGCTACCAGAATTGGGAAGACGTGCCGCCCGTCGAGCTACAGTGGCAGGAGGAGCGCAGGGTCGAACAACTGAACGAGCAGGCGTACGGCTCGGCCTGGGCGTGGCTTCCCCTACCGCTCTGGCTCACGCTCATCGACCCTGACGGCGACGCCGCGCCGCTCGCACGACTCGCTCAGGAATGGAGCGCACGCCGCACCAGCACGAGCGCCCGCACGCCCGGCAACTCCGCGCGTCTCGCCAACACCACACGCCGACGCCTGCCCGTGCTTCGCGCATGAATGGATTGTTTCATTGAATCATCGGTTCATTGAATCAATGAAAAAATGAATCAATGAATCAATCTCTTCCGTGCTATCATCCCGCCGTTCTCCAAACGGTAATTTCAAGCATTCAAATTTGTCTTTAAACTTGTCTGAGCGAGCGCGCCGCGCGCTCTTCGGGCGTCGCTCGTGACCGAAGTGTTGGGGCGCCGAGGCGTTCGCGCTCTCGCATCCGACCCGATATGGCAGCGATGTTGGAGACGGCTATTCGTCGCGTGGGTGTTCTCGTCAAGCCGCATCAGCCCGAGGCGGTGAAGACCATCTGCCATCTCGTCGAGTGGCTGACGGCGCGCGGCATCTCCGTGATTGCCGGGCCCAGCGTTGACCGCGAGCGGATTGAGGCCGAAACCGACTGCGCGATAGAGACGATGGAGAGCGAGCAGGTCGCTTCGGACGTTGACCTCGTAGTCGTGCTCGGAGGCGACGGGACGATGATTGCGGCGGCTCGCGCCCTCGGCGACAGGGAAGTCCCCGTGCTCGGCATCAACTACGGGACGCTCGGCTACCTGGCCGAGTTTCGCACCGACGAGATGACCGCCGCGCTCGAAGCGATTATCGGCGGCGTCTATTGCATCGACCGGCGCATGATGCTGACGGCGGAGCTGGTGCGCGGCACCGAGACGCTTCTAAGCAACCGCGTCTTGAACGACGTGGTCGTCAGCAAATCGGCGCTGGCGCGCATCGTCGAGATTGATGTCAGAATCGACCGGATGTTCGTCAACGAGTTTCGCGCCGACGGCCTCATCGTCTCCACGCCGACCGGCTCGACGGCCTACAACCTCTCGGCCGGCGGCCCCATCATCTACCCTTCGATGAACGCCGTCGTGATAACGCCCATCTGCCCGCACACGCTCTCGAATCGCCCGCTCGTCGTGCCCGACGATGTCGAGATAGAGATTGTCCTGAAGACGCAGAAAGAAGAGGTGGCTCTGACGCTCGACGGGCAGGTCGGCTTCCAGTTGGAGGCCGGCGACCGCGTCCTCGTCCGCAAGAGCCGCACCACGTTCAACCTGCTCCAGCCGCCCAACCGTAACTACTTCGAGGTGCTGCGCGGCAAGCTGCGCTGGGGGAGATAAAAGATAGTGAATCGTCAATCGTAAATCGTGAATAGAAGGCGTGGTGAACGAAGTTTCTATTCACGATTGACGATTGACGATTGACGAGGTTTGAGTATGGAAGACGACGATAAGAAGAGGGAGTTGGCGAGGCCGGAGGTGAGGTCGGACGCTTACGAGCGCGAGCAGGCGACAGACCTCAAGGATACGACGCCGGATAGGCCGAAGGGGATGGCGCTGCATACGCGTATCCTGATTGGGCTGGCGGTGGGCGTCGTCGTGGGCGTCGCGGTCAATTCTATTCTGGGCGGCGAGGACGAGCGCGTGACGTGGGTCATCAGGAATATCACCGAGCCCATCGGGACGCTGTTCCTGCGGCTGCTTCTGATGATTGTCGTCCCGCTCGTCTTCTCTTCGCTGGTGGTGGGTGTGGCCGGTATCGGCGACATACGCAGGCTCGGTCGCGTCGGCCTGAAGTCGTTCGCTTACACCTTAATCATCTCGGCCATCTCGGTCGTCATCGGGCTCACACTGGCGAACACGATTCGACCGGGCAAGCGCATCGACGAAGCGACCGCGCGCGGACTCGAACAACGCTACGGCTCCGACGCCTCGAAGCGCGTCGCCGATGCGACAAAGACGGGCACAACCGATTCGGCCTTGATGCAGGTGGTCAAGACCATCATCCCGGCGAACCCTGTGGCGGCGGTCGCAAGCGAGACGCCGAACATGCTTCACCTGATGTTCTTCGCCGTGCTCTTAGGGATTGCCGCGACGCTCGTTCCCATAGAAGTCTCCGCGCCGCTTCTGCGCGGCTTGCAGGCGCTCTTTGAAATCTCGGCGAAGATTATCGACATCATTATGAAGGTCGCGCCCTTTGCCGTCGCGTGCCTGCTCTTCAACAACACGGCGCGCTTCGGTCTCGACCTCTTGCAGGCGCTCGCGTGGTTCATGCTCACGGTGCTTGGCGGGCTCGCCCTGCACATGTTCGGCGTCTACTCGTTGTCGGTCTACTTTCTTTCGCGCATCAGCCCGCTCGAATTCTTCCGCCGCATCAAGACCGTCATGCTCACGGCCTTCTCGACCTCTTCCTCGAACGCGACGCTGCCGACCGCCCTGCGCGTCTCGGAAGAGAACCTCGGCGTGCCGCGCGAGATTAACAGCTTCGTCCTCACCGTCGGCGCGACGGCCAACCAGAACGGCACGGCTCTCTACGAAGGCGTCACCGTGCTTTTCCTCGCGCAGCTTGCGGGCGTCGAGCTGACGCTCGCACAACAGCTCGGCATCGCCTACTTCGCCATCCTCGGCGGCATCGGCACGGCGGGCGTCCCCTCCGGCTCGATTCCCTTCATCATCGTCATGCTCGCCACCTACGGCATCAACCCCGCGCTCATCGCCATCATCCTCGGCGTTGACCGCATTCTCGACATGTGTCGCACGACGCTGAACGTCGCCGGAGACATCACCGCCGCGACCTACGTGGCGCGGAGCGAAGGCTTCGAGCTGCTGAGGCCGCACGTGCCTGTGCTGGCCGCCGCCGGTGTCGTCGCCGCAGGCCCGACGAGCAGCGACGTGGCGGAATGAAAGCGTGCGCTCTGTTGTTGAGTGTATGAGAACAGTTCTGTAAAACGGGCGTCAAATTTTCTCTCTAAGAGGTAGGGTTTGCGGGTAAAGCGCGGAAACTAAAAGTGCGCTCGCGCCGGAGTGTGTAGGAGGTGGGGCGGAACGAAAGATGCAATAAACGTACGGTTAGGCTTTGAGCGGATTTGCCCTTCATGCTTCCTCTCGATTGGAGAAGGATGAAAGGCTCGCTCTCCAGCGACAAAGCGTGCGGGCGCGGGAGGCTCTCGTTTCGGCGTCGAGGCATAGGGCTTTCGTCTCGGTCTTCGGTCGAGAGAAGAGAAGCGCCGCCCTTCAGGCTCAGTTGAGAGAAAGGCCAGACCGATGATTTTTCCGATAGGCGACGACAACACCGGGCGGCGCTCGACGCCCGTAGTCAACTACCTGCTCATCGTCATCAACGTGCTCGTCTTCGTCCTGCTGCAAGGTTTGGGCTCGAACGACGCGTTCACCTATTCGTTCTCGACCGTCCCGCAGGAGATTGTGACGGGCGTTGACATCGCCCGCCCCGTGACGATTCAAGACCCTCTGAGCGGAAACCCGGTCGGGCGCATTCCTCTGGGCGCGACGCCGGTCTCGGTCTACCTGACGCTGCTCACGTCGATGTTCATGCACGGCGGCATCATGCACCTTCTGGGCAACATGCTCTTCCTATGGATTTTCGGCGACAACGTCGAGGACGACCTCGGGCACGCGCGCTACCTCGGCTTCTATCTCCTGACCGGACTCATCGCTTCGCTGGCGCACGTCTTCACAACCGTCGCGTTCGGCGGCAACCCTTACATCCCGAGCCTCGGCGCGTCGGGCGCAATCTCGGGCGTCTTGGGCGGCTATCTGGTACTGCATCCGCATCGGCGCGTGCGCGTGATTCTGCTGCGCTTCCTGACGGAAGTTCCGGCCTACGTCGCGGTCGGGCTGTGGTTCGTCTTCCAGCTCATCAGCGGCCTCGGCATTCTCGGCGGCGGCGCGCAGGAAGGCGGCGTGGCCTACGCGGCGCACATCGGCGGCTTCATCGCCGGGCTCGTGCTCGTCAAGATTTTCGCCATCGGGCGCGGGTCAGCAATTAGCGGCGGAGGCGGAGGCGGCGCTGCCGCGAGCACGTTCGGGAGGTTCTGACTGGTAAGGTTATAGTTGATGCGGAGACCGGAAGCGTCGCGTGCCGGGTCGCCTGCTTCGGGTCGCGCACCTGAAAACATCATCAACGGAGGTACAGTTTTTATGGCTCAAAACGACGGCGCTATCTCGACGCTCAACAACCTGATAGAGACCTGCCGCGACGGGCAGAACGGTTTTCAGACCGCCGCCGAAGGCGTCGGCAACAGCGACCTCAAGATGCTCTTTCACACCTACGCTCAGCAGCGCGCGCAGTTCTTAGGTGAGTTGCAGGACGAAGTCCGCCGCCTCGGCGGCGAAGCCGAGACGAGCGGGAGCATCGCCGCGTCGCTGCATCGCGGATGGATTAACATTAAGTCGGCGGTGACGGGCGAAGACGAGAACGCGGTGATTTCCGAATGCGAGCGCGGCGAGGACGCGGCGGTCAGCAACTATCGCGCAGCCCTCGACGCCGACCTGCCCGCGAACGTCCGCGCTATCGTCGAACGCCAGTACACACACGTCAAAGAGGCGCACGACCGCATTCGCTCGCTTGAGCGTGCGACCGGCGCGGGCGCTTGAAGAGAGAGAGGTTTTTGGCGAGAGAAGAAGGTGGAAGTAAAAAAGGTCGAAGGGCAAAGGTAAGGCAAAGCTCAAAGGGCGAAAGTGAAAGAAGCCTCCGGCTTCCAATCTCACTTTTGCCTTTTTCCTTTTGCCCTTTGCCTTCTCTTTTTACTTTTGTCTTCTCTTTGCTTAAGATTCTCTTCTTCAATCAAGGAGCCGGAAATTATGTCGCTTACCGAAACCACGCTTCCGCCCGTCAACCGGCAGGGGCTCGACATCTGCTCGACGCCGCGCGAGGAAATGAACCTTTACCCGCTCGACACGTTCCCCTACGAGTTCGTCGGGCGAGAGGTGCGCATCTCCTTCGAGATGACCGAATTCACCGCCGTCTGCCCCTTCTCCGATTTCCCCGACTTCGCCACGATTCGCCTCGAATACGTCCCCAACGAGCGCTGCGTCGAACTCAAGAGTCTCAAGCTCTACATCAACTCGTTTCGGCAAATCAAAGTCTTCCACGAGCACGTCGTCAACATCATCCTCGAAGACTTCGTCCGCGCCTGCGACCCCCTGCGCGTCGAAATTGAAGGCGACTTCCACGTTCGCGGCAACATCAAGACCATCGTCCGCGCGAGCTACAGGAAAGAGAGCAGTAAGCAGTGAGCAGTGAGCAGAAGAAAAAACTGCTCATAACTTAAAGCTCACCCGCTTTCTGCTTACCGCTCACTGCTCACTGCTTACTGTTATGACCACCGCTATCGCTGCCATTCTCGTCGTCGGGCTCGTCGGGATTTTTGTGCTGTTCGTGTTGGTGCGGCGGGCGTTGAGGCTGGCGGTGCGCCTCGCGCTGGCAGTAGTGCTTCTGCTGGCGCTTCTGGTCGGGGCTTTGGCGGTGTGGTGGCGTATGGGCGGAAGTAGCGATGCTCCCGCCGGTTCTTCGCCGAGGCAGAGCGCGCGTCCTTCTCCGAGCCGTCCTGCGCGCGGGCGTTAGCTTCGACTCCTTGAAAGCATGGGGGACACCGACACAGAGGCACGCCTGGCCGTCGGAGACGAAGCGGGAGGCGACGACGCTCCGGCTCGTCAGACAGACGCGCCGACGCCCCGACTCTGGCAGCGTTATCGACGCCTGCCCGGCAACGTCTTCGCCATCAGCCTCGTCAGTCTGCTCAACGACGCTTCGAGCGAGATTATCTATCCCTTCCTGCCGCTCTACCTGACGCTCTTGGGCGCTTCGCCCTTCGCCATCGGTCTTATCGAAGGCGGCGCGGAAGCCGTCTCGGGTTTGCTCAAGCTCTTCGCCGGATATTTAAGCGACCGTCGCGGGCGTCGCAAAGGTCTGGTCGTCTTCGGCTACGGCCTGTCGAGCCTGATACGACCGCTGCTGGCCTTCACGTCCGCGTGGTCGCACGTGCTTTTGATTCGCGTCGCGGATAGGGTCGGCAAGGGAGTGCGCAGCGCGCCGCGCGACGCCTTGATTGCCGATGCCGCCTCGCCGCAGGAGCGCGGTCTCGCCTTCGGTTTTCATCGCGCGATGGATCACACGGGCGCGGTCATCGGCCCTCTGCTCGGCTTCGCCCTGCTCGCCCTCATCGCCGTCAATCACAGCGCCCCGACGCTTCGAGATTACCAATTGGTCTTTCTGCTCGCGTCGATTCCGGCGCTTCTGGCCGTCCTCGTCGCCGTCTTCGCCGTCAAAGAGACGCGCCCCGGAGATGAGCGAACCGAGCTGAAAGCTCCGCCGCGTCTTTCGCTGCGCGGCTTCGACTCGAACTTCAAACGCTTCCTCGCCATCCTCGCCCTCTTCACGCTCTCGAACTCGACCGACGCCTTTCTCCTTCGGCGCGCGAGCGACGCCGGAGTCTCCGCCACGACCATTCCGCTCCTTTGGGCTGCGCTGCACGTCAGCAAGGTCTTGAGTTCTCTCTACGGCGGCGACCTTTCAGACCGCGTCGGGCGCAAGCGTCTCATCGCTTCCGGCTGGCTGCTCTACGCCGCCGTCTACGCGGGCTTCGCCTACGTCTCTTCGGTCGGATGGGCGTGGGCGCTCTTTCTCGTCTACGGTCTCTACTTCGGCCTGGTCGAAGGAGCGGAGAAGGCGCTCATCGCCGACCTCGTGCCCGCCGACAAGCGCGGCACGGCTTACGGGTTGTATAATCTCGCCATCACCATCGCAGTGCTGCCCGCGTCGCTTTTAATGGGCGCGCTCTGGAAATGGTACGGCGCTCAGGTGGCCTTTCTCACGAGCGCCGCGCTCGGCGCGCTCGCCGCACTGCTGCTTGCGCTCTCAGTCAGCCCCGGCGCGGCGCAACGGGAGCGAGGCGCGCTCTCTTGAACGGGTTTTTGCGGCGAACGAAGCCGAAGACGGGTTTTATCAAAGACACTCTGGGCTATTCTCTCAGGCGCTTGAACAACCGATGCAACCATTCAATTATCGTCTCGTCACAAACGCTGAAGACCTCCCTGCGGCCATCGAAGATTTGAAGCCGCACGCCGCCGTCGGCTTCGATACCGAGACCACTTCGCTCGACCCCTACGCCGGTCGGATGCGTCTCGTCCAACTGGCCGCGCCCGACGGCTTCACGTACATCTTCGACCTCAAGCGCCTCGACCCTTCAGGCTTCGAGCGCGGCCATTCCAGAGAAGCCGAGTCGCTTGCGCCTCTGCGTCGCCTGCTCGCCGCGCCGCGCCCCGTCAAGATTGCGCACAACGCCAAGTTCGACGCCAAGTGGACGAAGCACTATCTCGGCGTCGAGCTGGGCGGACTCTTCGACACGCTGCTCGCCAGCCAGCTCGTCTCCGCAGGCGACTCCGAAGACCGTCACGGCCTCCAGCTCGTCGCCGAACGATACCTCGGCGAGACCTTAGACAAAGCGGCGCAACTCTCCGACTGGAGCGGCGAGCTATCCGAAGGGCAGCTTGAATACGCCGCGCGCGACGCCGCCGTCATGCTCCCCCTGCGCGAAAAGCTGATAGAGCGTCTCAAGGCCGACGACCTCGTGCGCTGCGCCTCGCTCGAATTCGACTGCGTCGTGCCCGTCGCCCAAATCGAGCTGACCGGCATCTACCTCGACAAAGAGCGCTGGCGCGAACAGCTCGCCGTCGTCAACAAAGAGCGAGCCGCCCTCGCCGAAGAGCTACAAACGATGCTCGCCGAAGAGTCGCCCCAGCAATCCTTCTTCGGCCCCACGCGCCTCGACATCAATCTCGACTCGCACGTCCAACTCACCAAAGCCCTCAAACGTCTCGGCATCGAAGTGCCCGACTCGACGCGCAACTGGAAGCTCCAGCCGCTCGCCGACAAACACATCGAAGTCAAAAAGCTCCTCGAATATCGCCACGTCCAGAAAGCCCTCACCAGCTACGGCGAAAACATCCTCGAAGAAATCAGCCCCCACACCGGACGCATCCACGCCAACTTCCACCAAATCGGCGCTCCCACCGGACGTATGTCTTGCCTCGCCGGAGATACGCTCGTCTTCACCCCGCAGGGGTTCAAAAGGATGGATAGCGTCACAGAAGGAGACCGGGTCAAAACGTCTTACGGATTCAAGAAGGTAGAGAAGGCTTGGATGAACGGCGTCCGCCAGCTCTTCAGCGTGAGGCTGCGAGACGGGCGGACGATACGCGCCACAGCAGACCACAGGTTTCTGACCGGGCAAGCCGACACCTGGCGACAACTCGGAGAGCTGCGTCCGGGCGATGCCCTCTTCGTCTCTCTCAAGAGTTCCGACTTCGAGCCCGACGCGCCGCCTCATCCTCTCAATATCTCCTTGCCCGAAGTCAGGGCAAGGAAAACCGTGCAGCTTCCCCGATGCCTGTCGCCGGAGCTTTGTGAGTTGATGGGATTGATAATGGCCGACGGTTTTCTCGGACGACGCCACGAAAGACCCGTCAAGCGCAGGCGTTTGAGTGGGACGCCCGCCGTTTACGACCGCATCTATCTCGCTTTCGATTGGCAGGATGAAGAGTTAATCGAGCGCATCGTCGCTTATAGCCGCGATTTGTTCGGGCAGCCTTTTGTCGAGGTCAAGTCCAGAACGTGCCGGGTTTATCAGCTTGCATCTACACACCTCGCACAGTTTTTCGCCGCGCTCGGCCTCGAAGGCAACGCGCATACTAAAGCCGTGCCCGAGATTATCATGCGCGCCTCCTCGGCTTATCAGGCGGCTTTTCTCAGAGGACTCTTCGAGGGCGACGGATACCGGATGGGCAGTTCCATCGGCCTGACCAGCGTCAATCGTCATCTTCTGGCTCAGGTTCAACTGCTGCTCTCCAATCTGGGAATCTATTCGATTATCCACCAGAGAGCAGATGAGAGCGGCTTTGCCGGCTCAATCAGGTTCGACCTGAAAATATATAAGAAGTCTGACATGGCGAGATTCCTGAGAGCAATCGGGTTTATCACTTCAAGGAAGAATCGGCCGTTCAATCCAACCGCTCAGACTACAGATGGCATCTCGACCCCATTCATCATTCCCGGCTCAAGCCTCTACAGAGAAGCTATCGCCGCCGGCACGACGCAAGCATCCAGAGAGGGCATCAAACCGTTCACCACCTTCTATAAGCGCGCACACATCAAGGAGGAATCCGTCAAAAAGCTCGTCGGGAGATTCGGCCTCCTCCCCAGCTTAAAGCCCGTGCTGGATTACCTCGACCTGAAACTTCGTCCCGTCGAAATCGATTCGATCACTCCTGACGGCATTGAAGAGGTTTACGACATCAGCGTCGAGGACGTGCACGAATTCATCGCCAACGGCATCGTCGTCCACAATTGCACGAACCCTAACATCCAGCAGGTGCCTCATTCCGTCGAATATCGTCGCTGCTTCCGCGCGCCCGAGGGGCGAAAGCTGCTGATAAGCGATTATTCCCAGATAGAGCTGCGCATCCTTGCAGACTACACGGGCGACAAAGGTTTCATCGAAGCCTTCAACTCCGGCGCAGACCTGCATCGCGTCACCGCCGCGCAGATTTTCAACTCGCCGCTCGAAGCCGTCACCAAAGAGCAGCGCGATTTCGCCAAGCGACTCAACTTCGGCGTCGTCTACGGCATCGGCGCGCAGCGCTTCTCGATGATGACAGGTCTTTCGCTCGCAGAGGCCGAAGACATCCTGCGTCGCTACTTCGCCACCTATCGCGGTCTCGACCACTGGCTTCGCGCCGCCGCCCAGCAGGCCATCCGCGAACGCACCGCGCCACGCACCGTCGCCGGTCGCCTCGCCCGCTTCAACTTCGACCCCGCCGACAAACAGGCCGTCTCGCTCGCCCAACGCAACGGCAAAAATTCACCCATTCAGGGCTCAAGTGCCGACATCATCAAGCGCGCCCTGCGGCTGCTGCACGACCAACTGAAGGAGGGCACGGCGCGCATCGTCAACGTCGTGCACGACGAGATAGTGGTCGAGGCCGACGCCGCAGATGCCGAGTCGATTGCCAGGACGGTCGAAGATGCGATGTGCGCGGCGGGCGAAGAGTACGTCAAAAAAGTGCCTGTCAAGGTCGAAACCGAAGTCGCCGACGAGTGGGTGAAGTAAGGTGAAGCGCTGTTGGATTATGCATTGACGCAGATTTTTTTGCGGAGAATAAAATGCGTGCTCTGATGCTGTTCTGTTACTGGAAGACAAAAGCGCACCCTGCACAGTTGATTTTAGAGTAATCTCATAACTTCAAAGGCGAAAATTCATGCACTTATCTGACATTACGCTGCCTGATAGTCCAAGCTTAGGTGTCGCCCGATTGCGGAAACGCGCTTTCTTTCAAAGCGGAAATGTGGAAGGTTCATTCAGAGATTTCCGATGCTATAACAGTTGATAGAAGCGGCTGGTTTCAACTATTGCATGGGGAATCATTTTAAGGGCGGTTATCCCTTAGTTGATATTGTTTGGGGTAATAGCGTTGTTTATATTCGTTGGCGTGGGCGGTGCGGCTCTCGGCAATAGATAGCTTTAATCTCATGATCTTGAAAGGAGCCCTCATATGCCTAGTACTCCGCATCTGTTCGGCGGTGATTGGACTTCTGAAAAGCTAGAGCGTGTTCGTAAATACCTTGTGGCTTATGCCACAATAATGAACAGGCAAAAATTCCGCTTCGCTTACGTTGACGCTTTTGCGGGTACGGGTTACCGCACAACTGCAAGAGTCCAAGCTTCATCAAGCATCCTATCTCCCGAATTGCTGGAAGATGAACCTCAAGAGTTTCTCGACGGCTCTGCCCGCATCGCTCTGCAAGTGAGGCCAAGATTTCATAAGTACATCTTCATTGAGCAATCCTCAAAGCGATTTGCCGAGTTAGAAAAACTAAAGTTGGAATTTCCCGAACTTGCAGAGGACATACTCTTGGAAAATACCGATGCTAACAGTTACCTGAAAGACTTATGCCTGAATCGTAACTGGAAGACTCGTCGCGCTGTACTTTTTCTCGACCCTTACGGGATGCAGGTTACATGGGATGTCATCGAAGCAATCGCTAGCACGAGGGCTATCGACTTATGGATATTATTCCCACACGGTGTCGCCGTTAATCGAATGATGACAAAAGATGGTAAAATAAATGCCGCATGGCGGCGAAAACTTAATATGATATTTGGTGAGACGGCTTGGTTTAATGAGTTTTACCAAGTCCGAACGGAGACAGACCTTTTCGGAGCTAAAACTTCATTGGAAAAGGTCGGCAACTTACATTCCATTGGTCAGTACTTCGTTAAGCGCCTTAAGACGGTTTTTGCTGGCGTCGTTGAGAATCCCCGCCCGTTATATAACTCTCGAAACATTCCGCTATACTTACTTTGCTTTGCATCAGGTAATCCCAAAGGCGCTCCGACAGCAATCAAAATCGCTGAGGACATTTTGATGAGATAGAAGTATGGGAAGCAAATCAACAATTGAATGGACAGAGGCGACGTGGAATCCAGTTACGGGCTGTACGAAAATTAGTCCTGGCTGTGACCATTGCTATGCCGAGCGACTGGCTATGCGCTTGCAGGCGATGGGTCAGCCCAATTATGCGAACGGCTTCAATATCACCATTCAAGAGCATATGCTAAGACTGCCGCTCAAGTGGAAGACGCCGCAGGTAATATTCGTTAATTCCATGAGCGACCTATTTCATAAAGATGTGCCGACGGAATACATTCAAAAAGTGTTCGATGTGATGAGGCAAGCTGAACAGCACCGCTTCCAAGTACTTACTAAAAGGTCTATGAGACTCACACGGTTAAGCTCCGAACTAGATTGGCCTGACAACGTGTGGATGGGTGTGAGCGTAGAGAACAAAGACTACACCTTTAGGATAGAGCATCTGCGTCAGACGGGGGCGCGTATTAAGTTTCTGTCCCTTGAGCCTTTGCTCGGCGCACTACCAGCGCTCAATCTTGATGGCATTGACTGGGTGATAGTTGGGGGTGAGTCGGGGCCGGGTGCTCGCGTGATGCGACCCGAATGGGTGCTAGACATCCGCGACCAATGCTTGGCTGCTCACGTCCCTTTCTTCTTCAAACAGTGGGGCGGCACGAACAAAAAGAAATCAGGCAGGGTTCTCGTTGATAGAACATGGGATGAAATGCCTAGCCTAGTAGCTGCATAAAAGACGCCTTCATACCCTTGCCGCGAAGTGCAAAATGCTCAGAAGATAAAGCCCCGTAAGCTTACCGCTCTCCATCCTTCTTTAAGTTGGTTCAATTAGTCCTTCACGTCGGACACATTAATGTTTGATGGCGACTTTAAGCTTGAAGGCGATCTGGCTTGTCTGCGCCAGAGCAGGTAGACGGGGATGCCTGTGAGGACGAGGAGATAGCCGATGCCGGAGGTGGAGGGGGCGAGATAGGCGAGGTCGAGGACGAGGAGCAGGGCGAGGATGATGTAGACGAGGGGGACGAGGGGGTAGCCCCATGTGCGGTAGGGGCGCGGGAGGTGCGGGGCTTTGCGGCGCAGGATGATGACGCTGCCGACCATCAGGGCGTAGAAGACGAGGTCGGCTGAGATGATGTATTGGAGCAGTTGGGTGTAGACATCGCCGTAGGTGTAGGCGACTGCGCCGGTCGTCGGGTCGATGCGCTCGGCGACGGTGCGCGGGAGCGTCAGGAGCGATGCCCAGAGCCCTTGCGCGACGAGGGCGAAGGCGGGGACGTGGCGGGAGTTGACGCGCCCGACGCGGTCGAAGAAGAGACCGTCGCGCGCCATCGCGTAGTAGATGCGCGCCCCGGCGAGGATGAGCCCGTTGTTGCAGCCGAAGGTGGAAATCATAATGGCGACGGCCATCAGGATTGTTCCCGGCGCGCCGAAGATGGCCTGCATTGCGGCGGTGGCGACGCGGTTCTGCGGCGCGTTCTGAATCGAAGCGAGCGGCAGCGTGATGACGTAGACGAGATTGGCGAGCAGGTAGAGCGCGACGACGGCGACGCAGCCGACGAGCAGAGCGCGCGGCAGGTTGCGTCCGGGGTCGCGTATCTCGCTGCCCGTAAAAGTCACGTTGTTCCATGCCGACTGCGCGAAGAGCGGCCCGACCATCGCGCGCCCCAGAAGCATCACGAGCGCGAGCCCGCCTGCAACGCTCAAGCCCGGCTGCGCCGCCTGCGGACTCCAGCCGTTCTCCCACGAGTTCCACCATGACGAACTGAAAGCGGCGCTGCCTTCTTTCCAGCCGAGCGCGAGGCCGACGGCGATGAGGCCGAAGAGCGCCGCCGTCTTAGTGAAGGTAAAGGTGTTCTGAATGAGCTTGCCGGTTTTGAGCCCGCGCGTGTTCGTGTAGGTCAGAAACAGAATCAGGAGAACGGCGACGAGCTGCTGCGTCGAAAGACTGAGAGCATAGCGACTGCCGAAGACGTGTACGGGCTCGACGAGGTAGCTCGTCGCCGAGACTTTATCCGTGAGCACGCCCATAAAGTTGGCGAAGGCGATGGCGACTGCCGCAATCGTGCCGGTCTGAATCACGATGAAGAGCGACCAGCCGAAGAGAAACCCTGTCGCCGACCCGTAGGCTTCGCGCAGGAAGACGTACTGCCCGCCCGCCCTCGGCATCATCGCCGCCAGCTCCGCGCAGCACAGCGCGCCCGTCAAAGTCAGCACGCCCGCCAGCGCCCACGCCACGAGCAGCCACCCCGGCGCGCCCACCAGCCTCGAAGATTCGGCCGACGTAATGAAGATGCCCGAGCCAATCATTGAGCCGACGACAATCATCGTCGCATCGAGCAGCCCGAGCCCGCGCTGCAAGTGGTCGCCCGGCGCGGCGGTCTTGTCTTCTACGGTCTTGTCTTCTTTTGTCATAGGCGTCAGTTTCGTTGCGGCGGGAGGGTAAAAGATTCGCAATCTTATCGCCTCCGGTTGGAGGCGTATGGTGGTCTGCGTCGCCGCAGGTTGTCAAGAACTTCTCACCTGACGCAAGGGATGCTTGAGACATTCGGACGGTCGGGGGCGGAAGCGTGAAGCGACGCAGGCGCAGGACGCAAACACTTGTCCTGCGCCTGCGTCGTCGAGGTGTTATTTCTTCGAGCCCTTCTTCGAGCCCTTTTGAGCACTTTGCGCAGTGGTTGGTACGGACACGCTTCCGTCATAGACGCCGACGAAGACGTACATCCCGCCGCCCATGCCGAAAATATAGAAAGGCTGCTCGTTGCCCGGATACAAAGGCCATCGCAGAGTGACCGCGCCGTAGGGCTGAGTGTAGCCCGCCTGCTTCAACAACTGGTCGGCCTGGACGATGTCCATTTTAATCGGCCAGGGGATAACTATATCTTCCAGCCAGGGGGAAGAGTAATACTCGACCGGGTAAAACTCGCCCCACGTCCGACTACGAATCATGGCCGTCCCGCCGTCTGCCGTCCTGAAGACAAAACGCCACTGGCTGACCTGCCTGACATCCGTCGTCGGCCCCATCGGAGAGACGCCGTCGCCCTCATAAAGCTGTGAGCCGGGGTATTTCTGATTCACGAGGCGGACGGCGATATTAGCCATGCCGAGAAAGCTCAAAGTCAGTCCGGGCGCACCGCTCGCGGAATCGCCGCGCTTTCCGGCTTTTTCGTTAACCTCTGCCATATTAGTTTGCTCCTTTACTTGAGAGTTGAGGTGAGACCGACGACGGTAAGGCTATCGTCAGCAGAAGTGTGGGAGCGAGATGCGGGAACAGTATTCTCGTTGACCGACGCAAGTCAACGAAATCCTGCAAAAAATTTTGCGGAGGAAGAGAACAGACCTTCCTGCTATTACTTTCGACTTGTTAGAAGGCGGCAAGCAAGAAGGAACGACCTGCTCAAAGATTCGCTCAGAGCCGCGCCATGATGCTGATGAGGTATTCGTCGGCGCGCTGACGGATTATCTCGGCGTCGAGATGTCGGATGCCGAAGTCGAGCCAGCCGGGATAGACGCCGGGAGGGCCGGGCAGGAATTCGGTGGCGGCCAGCAAATCCCAGAAGGGATGATAGTCGAAGCGCGAAGCGGCGAGAGCGCAGTAGTCTTCGAGGAACCGGTCGGCGGCGGCGAGGCCGTAGAGCTGCACGAGATTCTGGCGGCACCACGCCACGTCGAAGCCAGCCGGGCCGCGACAGGCGTTGACCCAATCGACGAGCCCCGATACGCGCTCGTGTTGCCAGAGCACGTTGTTCGGATGATAGTCGCGGTGAATGAAACAGAAGCGCGACTGCGGCCAGCGCCCGTTCGCCGCCTCGATCGCTCGCTCCCAAAGCTCCGGCACGCTCGACCAGCGCGGCGGCTCAAGACTGGAAACGTCAAGGTAATGGTAGAAGCGCCAACGGTAGTCTTCCGCTTCGACCTCGTGGACGCGCACGGCAGTCTCGGCCAGTCCGCGCAGCCAGCCCGCGAAGTCATCCGGCTGCAATTCGACCGAGCCGGGCAGGAAAGTCGTCAAAGTTGTAGGGACGCCGCATTCGTCGCCCTGTTCGTCGAAGGCGATGAGTTCGGGCGTCGGCAGCTCAAGTGCGCGCGCCTGTTTGAGATTCGACGCTTCATGCAAGGCTAAATCCGGCTCAAGCTTGAGCCACTCGGCGTCGAAGAATTGACGCAGGACGAGTTCGACCGTGCGCTCTCGCTCTTGGGCCTCGATTTTGTGCAGCACCGAGGAGGTCGCCCCCGCCATCCGACGCACGCTCTTTATCTTCGCCCCCGACGCCCGAGCCGCCCACAGCAGCGTCTCTGCGGAGGGCTCGAAGCCCGGCTCTGACGAAGACGACATCGCAGCTCAAAATACTCGTCGGCAGCACAGGGAAGTGAAAGTGCAGCCGACGACCTTCTCCGGCTTTAAGAGTTCATTACGACTTTCGCCTGCGTCGGGATGGCCTGTCGGAGATGAGAGGGAACGTGCCGTCGCGTCTGGTCAGATTGTAGGTACGTCGCAGCAGCCCGTAGCCGTAGGTTTCGGCCTTAGCCTCAAGGACAGCCACGCTTGCGTCCAGCTTCTTGATTCTCATCTCGGTGTCGTGCCAGCGCGGCGTCGGGATGAAATCTATCACCTTCTCCACCGCAGACAACGATTCGTCTACGATGAAGAGTCCGAACAACTCATCCTCGAAACTGCCTTTGAAGTGGCGATCGGCGCGGATGCCCCAGCCGAGGACGAGATACTTAGGCTTCTCAAACATCGCCGGACGCACGTCCACGATTTTAACGTGGGCTATCTGAGGATTGCGTCGCCGAAACTCCGCCTTGAGATTGACGAGAATCGAGCAGCCGCCTTCAGCCCCCACACCTGTCGGCGCTTTCAAAGGAGCATCCTGTCCGTCCACCCAGAAAAACATTGCGAGCAGGAGTGTCAGAGTTCTAAACATCGTTTCTCCGGTAAGGCTGAGCCGAAATCTCGCCAATCAGGTCGGCTCTCCGAGACGCCGCCTGACCGTCGGAATCGCAAGGACAATCAGGAGCAACGCCGGGGCAAACACGAGCGGCGCGTCAATCAGCCAATGAGCGCCGGGCAGACGCCCCGTGAGAATCTCGAAGAGATGAATCAGAGCGTGCCCTGCGAAGAACAACGTCAGACCCGCGTGCACGGGACGACTGCGCGCAAGGTTCTTCGCGCACCAGCCGAAGCCGACCGCCGCGACCGTGTAGGCCATGCCGATGTCGCGCACGAAATGCGGGTTGAAGTGTCCCGTGTGCGGAATGGCCGCCGGAAAATCCGTGTACCACGACAAAGGAAAGAAGAGCATCCACGCGCCGTTCGAGAGGCTGAGGACGAAACCCACGATGTAGAAGAGCTTTAACATGGTGTTCATTCAGGCGCTCAAGCCGCAGGGCAGAAGCTTGAGACTTGCCGCGAGCACGCGGTCGGCTCGCGTCGGGCGCGGCGATTATAGCGCACCTCTCGATTGAGCAGGTGCTTGACAGCCGAGCGAGCGCTCACCTACTCTTAATCAGTTGCGGGCGCGCCTTTGGCTGTGCGTCTCCTTCCGTTGCTGACTTGAAATCACCACTCAAAAACAATTCCGGTATGCTCAAAGAGAAAATTACAAAGCTGATTCAACAGAGGGGCGCGCACGTCGGCGTCATCGGTCTGGGTTACGTCGGTCTGCCGCTGGCGGTGGAGTTCGCGCGGAAGGGTTTTCGGGCGACCGGCTTCGAGGTCGATGCCTCGAAGGCGGAGCGAATCAACGCGGGCGAGTCTTACATCGGCGACGTGACCTCCTCCGTCGTCAGGGAACTGGTGCAGACCGAGCACCTGCGCGCCACGACCGACTTCGACCACCTCGCGGCCTGCGACGCCATCATCATCTGCGTCCCCACGCCGCTCCGAAAGACGAAAGAGCCGGACATCTCCTACATCCTCGCGGCGGCGGGCGAGATTCAGAAGCGCCTGCGGCAAGGCCAGCTCATCATCCTCGAATCGACGACCTATCCGGGCACGACCGACGAAGTGCTCCTGCCGATGTTTGAAGAGACTGGCTTGCGGCTCGACTCGGATTTCCTTCTCGCCTTCTCGCCCGAAAGGGTTGACCCCGGCAACCCGCAGTTTCAGACGCACAACATCCCGAAGGTCGTCGGCGGCTGCACGGACGATTCGACCGAAGCGGCCTCGCTCCTTTACGCGCAGATAGTCAACAACGTGCATTCCGTCACTTCGGCGCGTGTGGCCGAAGCGGCGAAGCTTCTGGAGAACACTTTCCGCGCCGTCAACATCGGCATGGCGAACGAGATGGCGCGCCTCTGCTACGCGCTCGGCATCGACACGTGGGAGGTGATTCGCGCGGCGGCCACCAAGCCCTTCGGCTTCATGCCCTTCTATCCCGGCCCCGGCATCGGCGGCCACTGCATCCCGCTCGACCCGCACTACCTTTCATGGAAAGCGCGGCAGCACGGCTTCGATTCGCGCTTCATCGGGCTGGCCGAAGAGGTCAACTCGCGTATGCCCGAACACGTCGTCACGCTCGTCGCCGACGGCTTGAACGACGAGCGCAAGGCTTTGAACGGCGCGCGCGTCCTCCTGCTCGGCGTCGCCTACAAGAAGGACATCGACGACGTGCGCGAAAGCCCCGCCCTCTCCATCATCGACCGCCTGCGCGCCAAGGGCGCAGACGTTCGCTATCACGACCCCTTCGTCTCCGAAGTGCGCTTCGACGACGCGCACACTGAAGGCTCGGGCGAGCCCCTGCGCTCGGTCGCGCTGACGGACGAAGAATTGCGCGCCGCCGACTGCGTCGTCATCGTCACAGACCATAGCGACATCGACTACCGCCGCGTCTGCGAACTCTCGCCGCTCATCGTCGATACGCGCAACGCCCTCGGCGGAGACCTCCGCCGCACGAGCCGCGCACGCGTCGTTCGTCTCTAAGCAGTCAGCAATCAGCATTCAGCCGCTCAGCTAAATGCCGAACAGGTAGAAAGTAAGGATAAGCAAAGAAGATGGGCGTGAAAGGCGTGCAGTTCGTGACTGACACCGACGGGCATAAGGTCGCGGTGTTGTTAGACCTGAAGGAATGGGGAGAGCTTTGGGAAGACATCTACGACAACATGCTGGCCGACGAGCGCGCCGGTGAGACGAGCATGTCTATCGAAGACTTTGAGGCGGAGTTGAAGGCTAATGGGCTTTTGAATGAGTAGTGCGGCTTACTCGGTCTCTATCAACCGTTCAGCGCAGAAAGAGATTAGAGCCCTGGACGCAACCGTTCGAGGACGAGTGATTCAGTCTATTCGTTTACTGGCTAATGAGCCTCGCCCGGCGGGTTGCCGTAAGCTTATCGGCGCGCATAATCGCTGGCGAATCCGCATCGGAGACTATCGTGTGATTTACAGTGTGGACGATGCGGGACATGTTGTTGAGGTTATTGCCGTGCGGCATCGCAGCAAAGCTTACGAGTAAAGAAACCTCGCGCGTCGTTCGTTTGTAAGCCTTCAGCAATCAGCAATCAGCATTCAGCCGGAATTTGTTTTGGATTTTGCTGATTGCTGAGCGGCTGATTGCTGATTGCTGTTCATGCTCAAAATTATCAACGTGGTCGGGGCGCGGCCTAATTTTATGAAGGCTGCGCCGGTGGTGGAAGCGATGAGGCGGCGCGAGCGGGAGTTTGCGCCGCTCGTCGTGCATACGGGGCAGCATTACGATGCGGGGATGTCGGACGTGTTCTTCCGCGAGCTGGGGCTGCCGGAGCCGGACGTTCATCTCGGAGTGGGTTCGGCGAGCCACGCGGCGCAGACGGCTCTGGTGATGCAGCGTTTCGAGCCGGTGGTTTTGAGTGAGCGCCCCGATTGGGTTCTGGTCTACGGCGATGTCAATTCGACGCTCGCCGCCGCGCTCGTCTCGGCGAAGCTCGGCGTGAGGGTGGCGCACGTCGAGGCGGGACTGCGCAGCCGCGACCGCACGATGCCCGAAGAGATTAATCGCGTCGTGACCGACCACGTCGCCGACGTGCTTCTGACTCCCTCAAAGGACGCCGACGCCAACCTGCTCGCCGAAGGCATCCCGCCCGAGCGTATCCGCTTCGTCGGAAATGTGATGATAGATTCTCTCCGAGCGCAACTGCGGCGAGCCGAGAAGTCGGACGTGCGCGAGCGTCTCGGAGTGTCGGGCGCAGACTACGCCGTCGTCACGCTTCATCGCCCGTCGAACGTGGACGAGCGCACGACCTTCGAGCGCGTACTTCGTGCGCTCGAACGCATCGGCGAGCGTCTGCCCGTCGTCTTCCCCGTCCATCCGCGCACACGACAGAAGCTTTCGGAGTTCGGCTTGAGCAAACACATGGCGGGCGGCGCTTTGCGTCTCATAGAGCCGTTAGGCTATCTCGATTTCCTGCGTCTCTATAGCGGTGCGCGGCTCGTGCTCACGGATTCGGGCGGCATACAGGAGGAGACGACGGCGCTCGGCATCCCGTGCCTGACGCTGCGCGAGAATACGGAGCGACCCATCACGGTCGAGCAGGGCACGAACACCGTCGTCGGAACTGACGAAGAGAAAATCCTGAGCGCAGCCTTCGCCGCGCTCGAACGCCCTCGCGCCCGTGCAGAGCAGCTTCGACTGCCTCCGCTCTGGGACGGCCACACCGCCGAGCGCATCCTCGATGCGCTGCTGGAGAAGTCTTAGGCGGGAGGCGTCAGAAGCTTCATCTTATGTCTCGATTGTTAGCGTTTCGGATAGAGCATTCAGACAACTTGCTGTTCTACGTGCTCGTCGGCTCGTCCTCCGGCGGTTTTGAAATAAGACAGGTCGGCGTCTACCATCATCCGCACGAGATTGCGGAAGGAGGTTCGGGGCTTCCAGTTCAGGATGCGTCGAGCCTTGCTCGCATCTCCGACAACCGAATCGACTTCTGACGGACGTAGATACTTTGGGTCAATCACAACATACTGCCGCCAGTCCAGACCGACGTAGCTGAACGCTTCCTCCAGAAATTCCTCGACCGAGTGTGATTCTCCGGTGGCGATGACGAAATCGTCGGGCTCGGGCTGCTGCAACATCAGCCAGGCGGCTTCCATGTAATCTCCGGCGAAGCCCCAATCGCGTCGCGCTTCCAGATTCCCGAGCGTCAGCCGAGCATCCATGCCGAGCTTGATGCGCGCTGCGGCGAGAGTAATCTTACGCGTCACGAAATTTTCGCCGCGCCGGGGCGACTCGTGGTTAAAGAGGATGCCGTTGGTGGCATACATTCCATAGGCTTCCCGGTAGTTCCTGACCATCCAATAAGCACACAGCTTGGAGACGGCATAAGGCGAGCGCGGGTGAAATTCAGTCGTCTCGTTTTGCGGCGCGGTGTCGGTCTTACCGAACAGCTCGGAACTCGACGCCTGATAGAATTTAGTCCTGCCGCCACTCTCTCGAATCGCCTCCAGTAGCCGCAGAGCGCCGAGCGCATTGACCTCCAACGTCTGCTCAGGCACTTCAAAGCTCACCCGAACGTGGCTCTGGCTAGCCATGTTATAAACCTCGTCGGGATTAACGTCGCGGACGATTCGATAAAGCGACATGCTGTCGCTCATGTCTCCGTAGATGAGCTTTATTCGCTCGTTATTGCCGCCCTGCGTGAGATGGTCGATACGACTCCGATTGATGGAGCTGGAGCGACGAACAAGGCCGTACACTTCATAGTTTTTACTCAGAAGCAGCTCTGCCAGATACGAGCCGTCCTGACCGTTGATGCCTGTAATGAGTGCACGCTTCATCTTTTAAGAGCCTTATCGTGTCAACGCTCAATCCTACCGCCTGCGGCTAATCATAACGCATTTTATTCGACACCCACACACTGAAAAGCAAGTAGGAAGGCGGAAGGATGAAGGCGGAAAGAGAGCCATTAAAGCTTGAGAGCCAGGCTTTCATCCTTCCGCCTTCCGCCTTCCTACTTGCAGTTCGGCGGGCTTGTCGAGAAGCTCTTTGAGGGTGGCGCGAAGTCGTTCGCCGATGATTTGGGGGGTGAAGTTTTTTTCGATGTGAGTGTAGGCGTGGTCGGCGATGCGCTGCCAGAGGTCGCGCTGGCGATAGAGTTGGACGACCGAATCGGCGAAGGCTTGCGGGTCGTCGGCTATCAGCGCTTCGGTCGAGTGGCGGATTCCCATGCCTTCAGCGCCGATGGAAGTGGTGACGACGGGCAGGCCGTAAGACATCGCTTCGGCAATTTTTCCCTTGATGCCAGCGCCAAAGCGCAGGGGCGCGACGAAGACGCGCGAGCTTTCGAGCAGCGGAGTCGTGTCGGGCACGTAGCCGAGCACCCGCACGTCTTCGGAGTGGTAGGCGGCAATCTCGGCGGAGGGGCTGCCGCCGACGATGTTGAATCTGACTTCGGGGATGGCCTGCCTGACGAGCGGGTAAATCTCTCGCATCAGGTAGTGCAGGCCGTCTTCGTTAGGACGGTGCTGTAGGTTTCCGATGAAGAGCAAATCCTTTCTCTCGTCGAAGGCTTTGCCGCGCGGGCGCAGGGGGTGAATCGTGGGGACGACTTCGATGCGCGCGTCGGGCAGATGCCCGGCCAGAACCTTTTTGTCTTCGGAAGAAGCGCACCACGTCTGGTCGCACGAGCGCACGAGTCGAAGCTCAAGATTTCGGTAACGCGCGGCTTCCGCGCCCGCCCGCGCGTCGCCCGTCAAAGAGTGCTCGCGCTCGTGACGCAGGAAATGCAGGTCAACCGTATCGAGTATGACGCGGATTCCCTTACTGGCTCGACGAACGGACGCGAGCACAGCGTCGGCTGTATCGGGGCGGCTGATGATGGCGACTGAGAAATTTCTGCGCTTGAGCAGGCGCGGGTAGCTGACGAGCGTGGCCGTCTCGACGCCTTCTTTCCAGAGCTGCTGCTCGTATTCGACGCCTTCGGGTCTGCTGAGCGGCACGAAGACGGGTCGAGCCCACTTCGCCAGAGTCTTGAGGATGAAAAGCATGCGTGCGCTTCCGGCGTCGCGGTCGGGCGTCGGCACGCGCTCGTCGAAGACGATGACGTGCGCGCCCCGGCTGCGGTTAGCTGCGCCGTCAAGCGCGGCCTCGTCTTCTTCCACGTGCTCGCGCTCCAAAACCGCCCGCCACTTCTTGACGAACTTCTCCCGGTTAATCTCCTGAAAATGCTTGAAGCCGCTTTCCGTGCCTCTTCCGGCGGTGACGCCCTCGTAATGAATGACGCGCGACATCGGCTGATACCTGACCTTGTAGCCGAGCAGGCGGATGCCGAAGCAGAGGTCTACGTCTTCGTAGTAGGCCGGAGCGTAGCGCTTGTCGAAGCCGCCCAGTCGGTCGAACAGTTCTTTCCTGACGAGCAGCGACGCGCCCGAGCAGTAATCCACCTCGCGCGCGAAAGTGTACTTTCTATTTTCCGGCGACTTGCCCCAGCCGTAATGATAGGCCGCGCCGTTTCGCCAGACGCCCGCGCCCGCTTCCTGAATCGTGCCGTCGGGGTAGACGAGCATCGAGCCGACCGCGCCGACGCGGTCGTCGTCCTCGACGGTGTCGAGCATGTGCCTGAGCCAGCCTTCAAGCACGACCGTATCGTTGTTGAGGAAGACGACGTAGCGCCCGCGCGCGGCGGCTGCGCCCTGATTGCAAGCCTCGACGAAGCCCCGGTTCTCTTCGTTGTTGACGACGCGTATGTAGTCGTCGAAGTAAGAGAGCACGCGCGGAGTATCGTCGCGCGAGGCGTTGTTGACGACGATGATTTCGGTCTCGCTTAAATCGACTTCACGAATCAACGCGCGCAAAGCCTGGAAGGTGTATTCCACCTTGTCGAAGACGGGCATGACGACCGAGGTGCGAACCGCGCCCTGTGGGTGCTTCGGCGCGCGCCTGCCCGACATCTCGTCCATGAGCAGGAGGAAATCTTGCGCGCCCCACTGCCCGGCGGGAGAGAGGGGCACTCGCGGCTTGATTTTCCAGGCCAGCTCCTGCTCGGCGTCGAGACCGTGACGCGAGGCGACAGTCAGTAGCTCGTTTCCGAAATCGACGACGCGCGCCAATAGACGGACGAGCGCGCTTGCGAGCGCGGTCGCCCAGCGCTTCAGAGACATTCTACGGCGCGGCGACAGCTTCTCCTGAAATGACTTTTTCATGCGGGGGCTTTTAGAAAGGCTGAGAGACGGGTTGCTCCAGCTCTGAGGGCACATCGCTGCGATAGGTTGACCATTTGAGCATCGGTCGGATGAGGCCGGGCATCGGGCCTGTGTAGTCGCCGCGCGCGGAGCCTTCCTGCTCGGTGTCGATGACCTGAAAGGCGACGACGTTGCGGACGTGCGCGTGGACGGTCGTCGCCGGAGCGTGCGACTTGATGGAGACGCTGACGATGAGGTTGCCCTCGGAGAGCAGGTTGCCGGGAATCCACGCGATGCTCGTATAGACGCCGACGGGGCGCACGCGCCGCCACTGCGGCTCGATGTCGTGGACGCCGAAGAGCTGCACGCCCTCTTCGTTGCATAAATCGACGTGAGGCGCGAGCGCGTGTCCGCCTTCGAGCACTTCGTAAGTTATCTCGACGCCGACGGGGCGGCGGATGTCGATGGCGGCGACGGGCTGCCCGTCCTCCGTGCAGGCGCGCACGCCGCGAAGGCGCACGATGTCGTCTCCGGGCGCATCCGCGTCGCCCGATCCCCAGGCGCGCTCCGCACCGATATTCCAGCTCGCGCTCAGGTAATCGTTGACGACCTGGTGTGCCGCGCCGTCGCTGATGATAGAGCCCTGGTCGAGCAGGATGACGCGCTTGCAGAGACGTGTGACGGCGGGCATGTTGTGCGAGACGAAGAAGATGGTTCGACCCTGCTGGCGGATGTCGTGCATCTTGTCGAGGCACTTCTGCTGGAAGCCCGCGTCGCCGACGGCCAGAACTTCGTCCATCATCAAAATCTCCGGTTCGAGATGCGCGGCGACGGAGAAGGCGAGCCTGACGTACATCCCCGACGAGTACCACTTGACGGGCGTGTCGATGTGGCGCTCGATTTCCGAGAAGGCGACAATCTCATCGAACTTGCGCTCTATCTCGAAGCGGCGCATGCCGAGGATTGCGCCGCTCAGGAAAATGTTTTCGCGCCCCGTCAAATCGGGGTGAAACCCCGTGCCGACTTCGAGCAGACTGCCGACGCGCCCGCGCAAAGTGACGCGCCCCGTCGTCGGCTTGGTGATGCGCGAGAGTATTTTCAGCAGAGTCGATTTGCCCGCGCCGTTTCTGCCGATGATGCCGACAAGCTCGCCCTGCTGTATCTCGAAGCCGACGCCCTTGAGCGCCCAGAGCGTCTGCCGCGTGGAGTGGCCGTTCGAGCCCGCGCGCCAGAAGCGAAAGGGCGTGAGCGCGGCTCTCACCAGCATCTCGCGGAAAGTGTGGTAGCCCGGATGCAGCCCCCCGATGCGGTATCGCTTGCTCAAGTTCTCGACTTTGATTATCGGCTTCATCGCATCAGACGAGGTCGGCGAAAGTCTCTTCGGCGCGACGGAAGATGTAGACGGCCAGGACGAGCAGCGCGAGCGTGACGAGGCCCGAGACGCCGACGTGCGCCCAATCTATCGCGTGCCCCATGAGCGCGGCGCGGAAGCCTTCGATGATTCCGGCCAGAGGGTTTGCGAGCAAAACCCATCGCCACTCGCGCGGCACGATGGTCGAAGGATAGATGACGGGCGAGGCGAACATCCAGAACTGTATGAGAAAGGGCAGCGCGTGGCGAAGGTCTCTGTACTTGACGGTCAGAGCCGAAATCAGCATGCCGACGCCGAGCGCCTGCAAGAGCGTCAGCACGACGAAGAACGGAAGCAGCAGCAGACTCCAGGAGAGCGCGACGCCGTAGTAGACCGCAAGACCGACGAGGATGACGGAGGCGATGAAGAAATCGACGAGCCCAGCGCCGGTGGCCGCCGCCGGGATGAAGAGACGCGGAAAGTAGACCTTCGTTATCAGGTTCGTGTTATTGACGAGGCTGTTGGTGCTGTTGATGACGGCGTTGGAGAAGAAAGTCCAGAGCAGGAGCCCCGTGTAGGCGAAGAGCGGATAAGGCATGTCGCCCGAGTCGAGCCCGGCGAACTTGTTGAAGAAGAGCGTGAACAGAAGCATCGAGAAGAGCGGCTGGATGATAACCCAGGCCGCGCCCATCAAAGTCTGTTTGTAGCGCACCTTGATGTCGCGCCACGTCAGAAAGTAGAGCAGCTCGCGGTAAGTCCAGAGGTCGCTCAGCCCGAGCGACACGCCCGACTCGCTCGATTCGATGACGAACAGATGCGAGTCCGCGTGAGTTGAAGATGTGCGTTCGTTCGAGAGCTTAGCGCCAGAAGATTTCGTCTGCGAGGGAGGTGCTGTTTCGAGCGCAGTCGCACTCTGACTGGTATCCAAGTCCATTAACTTTGAGTCTCTGCAAAAACGGCACGCTGCGAATTGTTAAGCGATTTTCTTGCCGGAATGCGCGTACACCGCGACAGGTTAAAGCGTTTGCCTTTTTACCAAGCCTGTGCGGTGATAGCAGTCTAGCTAGACATCACAGGCGCGTCAAGGAAGGCTGCCGAACGTCTATAAAAATGGACGCGCCGTCTCAAATTTCGAGCGACCCGTAGCGGCTCGCCGCACGCTCTCGCGCCTGCTGCCTGCGCCGCTTCAACGCCCCGCGCGGCACGGCCAGACGCGCGAGCATCCGCGCGCCCTCCCAGAGCGAAGGCACGCCGCCGAGACTCCCGAGCGCGAGCCGCGCGGCCTCAAGCTTGCGCCCCTGCCTGACGAACTCTTCGGCGCTGCGAAACCTTGCGAGCGACTGAAAGCGCGCCAGCCTTCCCGGTTCGAGCCCGAGCGCGGGCGCGGCACTGCGCTGCGCCGAGAGACGCTCTTCCAGCATCAACTTCAAATTCCCGCTCGTGTTCGACCCGTGCCAGCGCCAGGCCGAAAGCACGCGCGGGTCGAAGGCGAAATCGCCCTCGGCGCTCAGGAGCAGGTAAAGCTCGTAGTCTTCAAGCCGCGCCTGCTCGTTCCAGGCGTGACGCGCGAGGGCGCTTCGTCGATACAGCACGGTCGGGCTCAGGGGCGCGAGCGTTTGAAGAAGCATCTCGCGCACGTCGCCGTCGCGGTAGCGCGCCCAATCGGTCGTGCAATCGATGATGCGATTCCCGGCATCGACGCTGTACGCGTTTCCATAGGCCAGCACCGCGCCCCGGCGAGCGCGCAGCAACCGGACGCGCGCCGCGAGAAATTCCGGCAGCCACACGTCGTCCGAGCCCAGATAAGCGAAGAAGCTCGCGCCGTCTCCTTGCGTCCGCGCAAAACCCTCGTTCAGAGTCGCAGGCAGCCCGCGATTCTCGCGCGCGATAAGCTCGCACGCGAAAGGACAATCTTTCAGCACGCGCTCGATGATTTGCGCTGAGCCGTCCTTCGAGCCGTCGTCGATGACGACGAGCCGGAGGGGCGCGAGCGTCTGCCTGAATATCGAGCGCAGCGTCTGCTCGACGAAGCGCGCGTGATTAAAGGAAGGCACGACGACCGAGACGCCGCCCTCAGCGCCGTCTTCAGCGTCGCCCTCGGCGCGTCGCTCCGCGCGCTCTCTGTCTGCTTCCTTCGCCTCCTGCATCTGCGCTCCATTATATTTGAGAAGCCCGCTCGTCTGCGAAAGCTCGCCGCGCCCCTCGTTGGCATTTGACTTAACGCCTGCGTAGAATACGAGGCTTTCTATGAAAGTGCTGCACGTCATGGATTCGCTCAATCGCGGCGGCGCGGAGATGCTCGCGCTCGACGTGTGTCGCAACGCGCGCGCAAACAATCTGGATTTGACCTTCGCGGCGACGGGCGGCGGCGACCTCGAAGACGATTTCCGGCGTTCGGGCGTTGACTTCGTCAGACTTGAGCGGCGTCTGCCGTTTGATTTGAGACTCGCGGCGCAACTGCGCCGACTCGTCCGAGAGCGCGGCTTCCGTGTCGTGCACGCGCATCAGGCGGTCGAAGCCCTGCACGCTTACGCGGCGACCGTCGGCACGGGCGCGCGGCGCGTCTTGAGCTTTCACCTGTGCAGGGCTGACGCGAAGAACCGTTTTGCGCTGAAGTTTCTCGCCCCGCGCATGGACGCCAACCTGACGGTCAGCCGAGACCTCCTGCGCTGCCTGCGAGAAGAAGAAGGCTTCGAGACGGGCGAGCGGTTTCAGGTAGTCTACAACGGCGTGGACGCCAAAAGGTTGAAGCCTTCGGGCGCGAGCCTGCGCACGGAGCTTGGTTTGTCGAACGCCGTCGCGCTCGCCGGCATGGTCGGCAACTTCTACGCCGACGCGCGCAAAGACCAACTGACGGTCTGCCGCGCTCTGCCGCGACTCTTCGCCGAAGCGCCGCACGCGCATTTCGTCTTCGTCGGCGCGCACGACCCGCGCGAGCCCCGGCTCTACGAAGAGTGCGTCAACTTCTGCCGCGAGCAGAGCATCTCCGGGCGCGTCCATTTTCTCGGCAAGCGCGCAGACATCCCCGACATCCTCAGCTCGCTCGACGTGTTCGTCCTCTCCTCTCGGCACGAAGGGCTCGGCATCGCGGCCATCGAAGCGATGATGCTCGGCATTGCCACAGTCGTCTCCGACATCGGGCCGCTCCTGGAAGTCGCGGGCGGCGGAAACTACGCCTGCGTCTTCCGCACGGGAGATGCGGAGGCTTTATCCGCGCGGCTGCTCGAACTCATCTCGGACAAAGAGCGTCGCTTCGAGCTTGGAAGGCTCGGCAAGCAGTGGGCGACGCGTCAGTTCAGCATCGAGAGCCACATCGCCAGCCTGCTCAAGCTCTACAATTCGATTACTGCGGCGAAGCCCGTGCGCGTCGGGCTCGACGCGGGCAGCCCTTGATTTGAAGCAAGCGAAGTTTGGAGAAGCGTGTGCGCGTACTGATTGGGATGCCGGACAGGGAATCGCTGGGCGGGCCTGCGGCCTGCGAGCCGCCTTTCGTCGAGGGCTTGCGGCGGCTCGGCGTCGAGGTCGAAGAGGAAACCTACGTCTACGGCGATAAGCTTGCGAGGACGACTGTCTGGCAGAGGGTTGTGCGCGTTGTCAGGGTGGCGCGCAGCTTGCGCCGCCGCCTGCTCTCGTCGAGCTTCGACGTGCTTCATCTCAACACCTCTTTCGACACGAAGGCGCTCATCCGCGATGTCGTCACGCTGCTGCTGCTGCCGCGCCGCCGCGCCAAAATCTTCCTCAAGTTTCACGGCTCCGATGCGCGCCTGCTCGAAACCGGCAACCCTGCGCTCAGCCTCTTCGCCCGCGTGCTGCTCAAACGAGCCGACGCCGTCGGCCTCTTATCGACGGAGGAACAGGAGAACTTTACGCGCGCCGGGATGGAAAGGCAGAAAATCTTCGTCGTCAAAAACGTCTTGGAGTTTGAAGAAGACGATGCTGAGCGAGACGTGCGAGACGACGGGCGCGAGGCGCGACAGGTCTCGAAGCTTGCCTCTCAACTGAACGTGGCTGAAGAGACGCCTCTGCTGCTCTTCGTCGCGCGGTTTATTCCGGCGAAGGGGTTGACCGATTGCGTGCGCGCGTGCGCCATCCTGCGCGAGCGCGGTTTCGACTTCAGGCTGCTGTGCGTCGGCGACGGCCCGGCGCGCGCCGAGGCCGAGCAGGAAGTCGCGCGCCTGAAACTCGAAGGACAAGTGCGATTCTTCGGCTACGTCCCGGAAGCAAAGACGCGCGAGTTTTACTCGGGCAGCACGATACTTCTGTTCCCAACCTATCACTACGAAGGTTTTCCGATGGTCGTCTTCAAATCGCTGGCGGCGGGTCTGCCCGTCGTGACGACGCGCATCCGCGCCGCCGCCGATTACCTGCGCGAGCCCGACAACTGTCTCTGGGTCGAGCCGCGAAACCCTCCGATGCTCGCCGAAAAAATCGCGCGCCTTCTTGAAGACCCGACCCTGCGCGCGTCGATGAGCGCGAACAACCGAACCTTAGCGCGCAGCTTCGACGCCGAGACGGTCTCGCGCGAATACCTCGAAGCCTATCGTCAGCTTTTGGAAGGCACGGCGTCGCGCGCCCCTTCCCCTGAAGCGTGACGCTCGCTCAGACGCCCTCTCATCATCCCGATAATCTTCGAGCCCAGCCAGTAGAGACCCGCCGCCGCGAGGATGAAGAGCGTGTAATACATCGGCAGCACGTAGCGAAACTCCGACCAGAGCGCCGACTGCACGCACATATAATAGACGGGGATGACCGCGAGCAGCGCGAGGTGGCCGAAGCGACGCTCGCGCGCCATCCAGAAGATACCGGCGAAGAGAAGCGGCAGCATCGCTGCCGTCAGGAAAAGACGCTGCGCGCTTCTCAAAAGCAGGCGTGGTATGCGCGTCCACGTGTGAGCCGATGCGCCGAGCGCGAACAGCTCGACGCTTCCCGCTTCGGCGACGACCGGCACTTTCCCCTTCGCGCCGGTCTTCAGAACCACGCGCACCGCTCCAGCGCCGTCACTCACGAAGGGTCTATCAATCCTGACGAAAGGCTGCGAGGCGGGCGTCAGGTCGAGCCAGTGAACCGGATGCAGGATGGGCGTCGAAGCGAGCACGCGAAAGCTTTCGGCGTCTACGACCTCGACTTGCAGACTGCCTCGCTTGATTTTGAGCGGAAGACGAAGCAGGTAGTCAGTCTTCTTTTCCACCGGCATCGGCGGCGAAATGAGCAGGCGCGCCGCATCCTCGCTCTCGATGTGCGTCGATAGTCCGAAGATGCTCGGCGCAAGGCGCGTGCGCGCGGAGGTCTCGGCTCCGGCGTTCGCGTCGAGCTGCGGAGGCGTGAGTGTCACGGCGGGTTGCGCGTCGGGCGCGAGGGCGAGCGAGCGAGTGACGGCGGGCTCGGGGGCGAGGATGTCCACTCTTGCGAGGCGAAGCATGTTGATGCCGCGATAGGCCATCAGCCTGAAGAACCAGAGCGGGTGCGAGCGAATGACGGCGAAGCCGCGAGAGAGCCTGTGCCGTTCGCGCTCGATACCGTCGGGGTGAAAGCGCGAGCCGAGATAGTCGGGTCGCTTAAACTCTTCGGCCTCCCACTTCGTCACCTCGTAGTCGCTCGAAGGCAGCCCGAACCGCTTCTCTTCGTCGTAGATGCCGATGCCTTCGACGAGCGTGATGCCCGCGCTCAAAGAGAGTGGAATGAAGTGGCCGAAGGCGAGGTAGTTGCGAATCGTGATGGGCGCGACCGAGGCGAGCATGCCCGCGACGAGCACCGCCGCGTAAGCCATGCGCCGCCCGCGAGCGAAGAGAAACGGGACGACGAGGACGGCGAGAAAGAAGGGAAGCAGCATCGCGTTCGACCTCAGCCAGCACGAGATGCCGACCATCACGCCCGCCCATGCGACTGTGCTTATTCTTGGCCGACGCGCCGCGCGGATGAGCAGCAGCAGGGCGACGAGCAGAGGCGGCGTCGCCAATGGGTCGGGCAGAAGCATGATGGAGTGGTAGGCGAGCTGCGGCGAGAGCGCGACGAAGAGCCCGGCGAGGACTGCGACGGCGAACGGAAACAACTCCGCCGCAACCAGGACGACGAGCACGGCCGAGAGCGAGTCGATGATGATGTGAACGGCGCGCAGAGCCTTGTCCGAATCGCCGAACAGGGCGTAGACCGCCGCCATCAGGAGCGGGTAGCCGGGCGGGTGCTTGATGGTGTTGGCGTCGCTCGGCGGGTCGTTGCCGTGCCAGAAACGCGCGAGGTGGCCTTCGACCAAAAGCATCGCGTGATACTTGTACTCGCCCGTCATCCCCATGAAGGGAAACGACTGGCGGTTGTCCTGCCAGTGCAGAAGCCTCACGCCGAGCGCCAGCGCGAAAATGGCGACGCAGACGTAGAACATCCGTCGGCGCTGCTTCGACGCCTCTCTCTTCAAGCTCGAACTTTCAGACATGCGTGGGAGATTCATGTCACGCTGCTTCTCATAAAGCTTCCGAATGAAGCGACACGGCCTCTCAAAATCGACCTCTCGACGAACTAAAGGTTATACTAAAGCCGCGCCGGGAAATCGAATTTTCACTGTTGGAGAGACGCGAGAGAAGCCTTGAGCTTGAAGGTCGAAAAATTGGAGAGACTGGAGACGGCGACGGCTGCCGCCTCTCAAGCGTCTGCTGCGCTGAAGTCGGCGACGCTTGAAGGCGACGCTTCAGTAGCGTCGTCTTCATCATCCTCTTCGCCAGCCGACGGCGCTTTTTTTCAATACCAGCGCGAGCGCATCGCCCATTGGGACGGCGTGGCGCGTTGGATGCGCGAGCGCAAAGGCTTGGGCGGCGAGTATCGACGCCGTCTCGCGGAAGTTTATAGATTCTTCGTGCCGCCCGGAAAACGCGTCCTTGAGATTGGCTGCGCGCAGGGAGACTTGCTCGCCGCGCTTGAGCCTTCGACGGGCGTCGGCCTCGACTTCTCAGCCGAGATGATTGAAGCGGCGCGGGGCAAATATCCGTCGCTTCGCTTCCTGCGCGCCGACGCGCACGACGCGCTCGACCTCGAAGCGGAGTTCGACATCATCATTCTCTCCGACGTGGTCAACGACCTCTGGGACGTGCAGCGCGTGCTCGAACAGGTGAGGCGTCTTTCGACGCCGCAGACGCGCCTCGTGCTGAATTTCTACAGCCGACTGTGGGAACTGCCGCTCGCAGCCGCGCGCCGTCTCGGTCTGGCACGCCCGAATCTCGACCAGAACTGGCTCACCGTCGAAGACATCGAAGGGCTTCTCGCGCTCGCCGATTTCGAGGTGATTCGTCGGCGCGAAGAAGTGCTTCTGCCTCTGCCCCTGCCGCCCGTCTCCACCCTCGCCAACCGTTACCTCGTCAAGCTCTGGCCGTTCAGCCAGCTTGCGATGACGCACTTTCTCGTCGCTCGTCCCGTCTCGAACGAGGCAAGCAAGACGACTCGCGCGCCGCGCGTCTCGGTCGTCGTCCCGGCGAGAGACGAAGCGGGTAACGTGCCTGCAATCTTCGCGCGCGTGCCGGAGATGGGCGCGGGCACGGAGCTGATATTCGTCGAGGGCGGCTCGCGCGACGACACCTACGCCGCCATCGAGCGAGAAATCGCGCGCCGTCCCGGCGCAAGCTGCCTGCTTCTGAAGCAGACGGGCAAGGGCAAGGGCGACGCCGTCCGCCTCGGCTTCGCACACGCGACGGGCGACGTGCTGATGATTCTCGACGCCGACCTGACCGTTCCGCCCGAAGACCTCCCGCGCTTTCTCGACGTGCTCACTTCCGGCAAGGCCGACTTCGCCAACGGCTCGCGGCTCGTCTATCCGATGGAGAAAGAGGCGATGCGCTTCTTCAATCTGCTCGGCAACAAGTTCTTCAGCCTCGCCTTCTCGTGGCTGCTCGGCCAGTCCATCAAAGACACGCTCTGCGGTACGAAGGTGCTCTGGCGAAGCGACTATGAAACAATCGCGGCGAACCGCGCCTACTTCGGCGACTTCGACCCCTTTGGCGACTTCGACCTGCTCTTCGGCGCGGCCAAGCTCAACATGAAGATACTCGATCTGCCCGTGCGCTACCGCGACCGCACCTACGGCTCGACCAACATCCGTCGCTGGAGTCATGGGGCGCTGCTGCTGCGCATGGTCGCCTTCGCCGCGCGGCGCATCAAGTTCATCTGAGCGAAGATTTCGAGTTCATCCTAAGTGAGGATTTTGAGCGAGCTTTTGAAGTTTACTTGAGCGAGGATTTCAAGCGAGACCGATGCGGGCGCGTAGATGAAACAGATTCTGCAAAACTTCAAGACGGGCGAGCTGTCGGTGACGGATGTGCCGCCGCCGGTCGTGCAGCGCGGGCGCGTGCTCGTGCGGACGGAGGTCTCTTTGATTAGCGCGGGCACGGAGCGCATGTCCGTCGAGCTTGCGCGCAAGAGCCTTCTCGGTAAGGCGAGGGAGCGGCCTGACCTCGTCCGTCAGGTGATTCGGAAGGCGAAAACGGAAGGCTTGATGAGCGCGTTTAATGCCGTGCGCGCGAAGCTCGGCGCGTCGAAGGCTCTGGGCTACAGCGCGGCGGGAGTGGTGATTGATGTCGGCGAAGACGTGCGGAGCTTCAAGGCGGGCGACCGCGTGGCCTGCGCGGGCGCGGGCTTCGCCGCTCACGCCGAAGTGCTCTCCGTGCCGAAGAATCTCTGCGTGCGTCTGCCGGATGAAGTGGATTTTGAATCGGCGTCGTTTGCGACGCTCGGAGCAATCGCGCTGCAAGGCGTGAGACTTGCCGAGCCGACGCTCGGCGAAGCGTTCGTCGTCATCGGTCTCGGCCTGCTCGGACAACTCACCGTGCAGCTTCTCAAGGCGAACGGCTGTCGAGTCTTCGGCATCGACCTCGACCGCTCGAAGGTCGAGTTGGCGCGCACGTTGGGCGCAGACGACGGATGCGTCTCCGGCGCGCGCGAGGCCGTCATGCGCTGGTCGCGCGGGCGCGGCGCGGACGGCGTGCTGATTACGGCGGCCACTTCGTCGAATCAGCCGGTCGAGCTTGCGGGCGAGATTTCGCGTCTCAAGGGGCGCGTCGTCGCCGTCGGTCTCGTCGGCATGGACGTGCCGCGCCAGCTTTACTACGAGCGCGAATTGACGCTCAAGGTTTCGATGTCCTACGGCCCCGGACGCTACGACCCCGAATACGAAGAGCGCGGCCACGACTATCCTTTCGCCTACGTGCGCTGGACTGAAGGGCGCAACCTCGAAGCCTTCCTCGACCTCGTCGCATCAGGGCTAGTCCGCGTCGCGCCGCTCGTCACGCATCGCTTCTCCATCGAAGAGGGCGAGCGCGCCTACCGGCTCATCTCCGGCGAGTCTACGCAGTCCTATCTCGGCATCCTTCTCAACTACGACACAAGGCGCAGCCTCGCGCCCCGCATCGAGAACCCGACGCGCGCGGCTTCGCAGAGGGCGGGCGGAGAGACGCGCGTTAGAGTTGGGATGATTGGCGCGGGCAGCTACGCGCAGAAATTCCTGCTGCCGAACTTCCGAACGAACCGCGTTGACTTTCAATCAATTGCCACCGCCTCGGGCGTCTCCGCGCGCGACATCGGAGAGAAATATGGCTTCGCGCGTTTCGTCTCGGGCGCTGACGAAGTTATCGACGATGCGGAGGTCAACCTCGTCGTCATCGCCACGCGACACGACAGCCACGCAGAGCTTGCGCGTCGCGCGCTTGAGCGCGGGCGTCACGTCTTCGTCGAAAAACCGCTCGCCTTAAACGACGAAGAGCTGGACGGACTGCTGCGTGCGGCTGGCGCAGCGCGCGGGCAACTGATGGTCGGCTTTAACCGTCGTTTCTCTCCGCTCGCGCGCAGGGCGAGAGAGTTTTTCGAGGGACGCACGACGCCGCTCTCCATCGCCTACCGCGTCAACTCGGGGCGCATCCCGCGCGAGCATTGGATTCAAGACCCGCGCGAGGGCGGCGGGCGCATCGTCGGCGAGGTCTGCCACTTCATCGACCTCATGCAATACCTGACGGGCGCGCTCGTCACGCGCGTCTATGCGGAAGCAATCGGGAGCCGCGACGCAGATGTAATCGAAGAGGATTCCGTCTTCATCACGCTGCGCTTCTCCGACGGCTCGAACGGCTCCATCGCCTATCTCTCCGAAGGCGACCGGGGCTTGCCGAAAGAGCGCGTCGAGATTTTCGGCGAAGGCCGCGCTTTCGTCCTCGACGATTTCCGCGCCGCCTCGCTCTACCGAAACGGGCGCGAAGAAAAAATCCGTCTCCGCGCGCAGGACAAGGGTCAGGCCGACGAAGTTCGCGCCCTCTGCCAGACCGTGCTCGAAGCCACCCCCGCGCCCATCACCCTCGCGGACTTGGCCGCCACCACGCGCGCCACCTTCCGCATCCTCGACTCTCTACGCACGGGGGAAGCGAAGACAGTCGAGAGTCTGGAGTCTGGAGTCTGGAGTCAAAAGCCGATTGCTTGACTCTTTCAGACCCCGGTTGAATCTTTCAGACTCCAGACTTTAGACTCCAGACTCCAGACTTTTTATATGTGCGGAATTGCCGGACTAGCCAGTAGAGATTCTGAGGCGCGCATCGGGGCGATGCTGCGGGCGATTGAGCATCGCGGGCGCGACGACGAGGGCGTGTGGACATCAGGCGTGATGGACGACGACGGTCGCCGCGTCACGCTCGGCCATCGGCGTCTGGCGATTATCGACACGAGCGAGGCCGGGCATCAGCCGATGCTGTCGGCTGACGGTCGCTACAGCGTCACTTTCAACGGCGAGATTTATAACTACCGCGAGCTTAAGCGCGAGCTTGCCGCGCGCGGCCACAGATTCCGGACGGACAGCGATACGGAGGTTCTGCTCGTGGCGTTCGCCGAGTGGGGCGAAGAGTGTCTCGGGCGTCTGAACGGGATGTTCGCCTTCGCCATGTGGGACGCCGAAGAGCGGCAGTTGACTCTGGCGCGCGACCGTCTCGGCATCAAGCCCCTTTACTACGCTGTGGCGACACGAGGCGAGAACGGCGCTGGAAGAGATTTCATCTTCGCATCTGAAGTGAAGGCTATCTTAGCTTCGGGGCTCGTCGAGCGCGCGATTGATGTCGAGGGCTTGAACCAGCAGCTTACGTTCCTCTGGACGCCCGACCCCTTCACGCTCTTTCGTGACATCAGGAAGCTGCCGCCCGCGCACCTGCTCACGTGGCGCGACGGCGAGTTGAGCGTGCGCGAGTGGTGGGATGTTTCGTTCGACGAGATTGAAGAGGGGCGAAGCGAAGAGTGGTGGCGCGAGCGCGTGCTGGAGACTCTGGAGCGCGTCGTGCGGATGGAGATGGTCGCAGACGTGCCGCTCGGCTCGTTTCTTTCGGGCGGCGTCGATTCATCTCTCATCGTCGCTTTGATGAACCGGCATTCCGAAGGGCGTCGAGTTTCGACCTACACCATCGGCATCGAGAGAGACGACCTGCGCTACGACATCATTCCCGACGACGTGCCCTGGGCTCGGCGCGTCGGGAAACTCTTCGAGACCGATTATCACGAGACGATTCTCAAGCCCGACGTGGCCGCGCTGCTGCCGAAGCTGGTCTATCACATGGAGATTCCGTTGATAGATTCCGTCATCAGCAGCTACCTCGTCGCGCGTGCGGCGCGCGAGACTCTGACGGTGCTCCTGTCAGGCATGGGCGGCGACGAAGTTTTCGCAGGCTACCCGCGCACCCTGGCGATGGCGCTCGCGGGCGCGTTCGACGTGATGCCGCTCGGCGTGCGCCGCCCGTTGATGGGCGTGCTCGCGCGCCGTCTTCCGGGCGGACTGCCCGGACGCCTGACCGCGACGCTTCGCAACACGAAGAAGTTTGCCGCCAGCGCCTCGCTCGACTTCGAGAATCGCTACATGGGCTACGGCACTTACTTCACAGACGCCGCCAGGCACGCGCTCTACACCGACGACCTGCGCGCGGCGACTGCCGGGATGGATGCTTACAGAGAACACCGGCGCTACTTTGCGCGCTCGAAGCGTGCCGCGCCGCTCAACCAGTTGCTCTACGTTGACCTGAAAACTTTTCTGCCCTGTCTTAATCTCGACTACACCGACAAGACTTCGATGGCGGCGACGCTGGAAGTGCGCGTGCCGTTTCTCAACTTCGAGCTGGTCGAGCTTGCCGCGCGCATGCCGCCCTCGCTCAAGCTGCGCGGATGGAGGCGCAAGTATATTCTCAAGCGCGCCGCCGAAAAGATGCTGCCGCGCGAGGTGGTATGGAGAAAGAAGGCGGGCTTCGGCGCGCCTGTGCGGGCATGGCTGCGCGGGGCTCTGCGTCCGCTCGTGGACGAGCTTTTGTCGGAGAGCGCGGTCAGGCGACGCGGGCTCTTCCGCCCGGAGGAAGTCCGGCGCATCGTCGCCGCCAACCTCTCAGGCCGCGAAGACTACAACCTGCAAGTTCTGCAACTGCTCACGCTCGAAATGTGGATGCAGACGTTCATAGATACCACTCAGAGCGCCGATTGAAGATGAAAGCCACGCACAGGCAAGAGGCGAAAGGCGGCGGAGCGCACGAAGAGAGTTGGCTGAAGAGGCTCGACTGGTCTGTGGTCGGGTTGGTCTTAGCGGTGAAGGCGGTGCTCCTTGTCTACGCGGCGCACGCCTTTCACCTGCTGGCGAACTTTCGCATCCAGACGTTCTACGGTTGGCTCGAAATCTGGAATCGCTGGGACACTCCGCACTATTTGGACATCGCGCGCGACGGCTACCTCACGACAGGAGACCAGCGTCTCTGGATAGTCTTCTATCCGCTCTATCCCTGGCTCGTGCGCGTCTTCTCATGGCTGACGGCGGGCGACTATCTGGTCGCTGCGCTTCTGGTCTCTGGCGTGTCGTCCGTCGCGGCGGCGCTTTTGCTGCAACGCCTCGCGCTGTTCGACGAAACTGAAGGCGTGGCGCGTCGCGCCGTCTGGTTCATGCTCATCTTCCCGACGAGCTATTTTCTGCACATCGGCTACACGGAGAGTCTCTTTCTGGCGCTGTGTCTGGGCTCGTTCGTCGCGGCGCGAAAGGAGAGGTGGCTCGCGGCGGGGCTGCTTGGCGCGCTGGCGGGGCTGGCGCGCGTCAACGGGCTGCTGCTCATTCCTGCGCTCGCCGCCGAAGCCTTCATGCAGTGGCGCTCGAACGACAGGCGCTTCAACCCGCAATGGCTCTGGATTGGCCTCACGAGCCTCGGCCTCGCCTGCTACCTTTTGCTCAACAAGTACGTGACGGGCGACGCCTTCGCCTTCCAGAAGATTTTAAGAGAACACTGGCACAAGAAACTCTCCTGGCCCTGGCTCGGCATTCGCGGCGTGGCCGGAGGCATCTGGCGACCCGACGCGGCTGAAGCGCAGATGGTCGGAGTTCAGGAGTTAATCTTCATCGCGCTAGGCTTCGTCGCCATCGTCTGGTGCTGGCGGGAGCTGCGCCCGTCCTACGCCATCTGGGCGACGCTCAACTGGCTGCTCCTGACCAGCACCTCCTTCGTCCTCAGCTCGCCGCGCTACGTCTTCACGATGTTTCCCATCTACTTCCTCTTCGCACGCCTCGCCTCCGCGCGTCCCGTCTGGGGAGGCGTCATCACCGTCTGGTCTCTGCTCTACCTCGCCCTCTTCGTCGGCCAGTTCGTACAGGGACGCTGGGCGTTTTAAGCAAATGATGAATGAGGAATGCGGAATGATGAATGAAAAGCAAGTTGTCTTTCATTCATCATTCATCATTCATCATTCATAATTGCTTTTCGCAGCACGTCTGCGGAGGCGTGGAGGCCGGCGCGTTCGTGTTCGTCGAGGGGCAGCTCGATGATGCGTTCGACGCCGCCGCGACCGACGACGCAGGGGAGGCTCATATAGACGCCCTCGATGCCGTATTGACCTGTGAGCAGGGTGGAGACCGGAAGAACGGTGTGCTCGTCGTGAAGGATAGCTTCGCAGATGCGCGCGACGCAGGAGGCGATGGCGAAGGAGGTATAACCTTTGCGCTCGATGATGTCGGGCGCGGCGCGACGGACGCGGCGTAGAAACTCGTCGAAGTCGGGGCACTCGCCTGCGGCGCAGTAGTCTGCGAGCGGAAGACCCGCGACGCGCGCGGCGCTCCATGCAGCAATCTCTGAGTTACCATGTTCGCCGATGATGTAAGCGTGAATCGAGCGCGCATCGACGCCGAGCGCCTCGCCGAGCATTGCGCGCAGCCGCGCCGTATCGAGCACCGTGCCCGAGCTGATGACGCGCGAAGCAGGCAAGCCAGATTCGGCCTGAGCGACCTGCGCGAGCACGTCTACGGGGTTGGTCGTCATCAGCAGCACGCCGTCGAAGCCCGCGTCCATCAGTCGGCGCGTGCAGTCGCGCACGACCGAGACGTTTCGACCGAGCAGGTCGAGCCGCGATTCGCCGGGTCGCCCGCCGACGCCCGCCGCGACGACGGCAATCGACGCATGGGCAGCCTCTCGCCAGTCGTCCGAAGCCCACACGCGCACCGGGCGGGCGAGCGGAACGGCGTGCTGCAAATCCATCGCCTCGCCCTCGGCGTCACGGAGGTCTTTGTCGAAGAGCACAATTTCGCGCGCTGTTCCATTCAGGAGCAGCGCATAGGCCGAGGTCGCGCCGACGTTGCCGCTGCCGATAATGGCGACGCGCTCGCACCCGCTCGAAGCTTTCGTGTTATTCATAGATGGAAAAATCATAACACTGAAATCGACGCGCGCTATAATCACAGGAAGTTCCAAACGATTGCAGGCCGCGCGCGTCTCAGAACGCGCAGGCGCGGACGCCGTTCAACGTACATCTTCAACCGATACGAAAAAAGGATTCGGAGACGAACTAAGGATTATGAAACGAATGCTTCTTGAGATTGCTCTGCCGCTCGCGCTCGTCGCTTTCGTCGTCGCGTCGTTTGCGCCCTCGAAAGGTCGCGCACAGAAGACCCGCTCGACGCGCGCAGAGGAAGCCCCGCGCACGTCTTCGTCGCAGCTCAAACGTCCCGTTCATACCTATTCGATTGTCGCGCGCGACCCGGCGACGGGCGAGATGGGCGTCGCCGTGCAATCGCACTGGTTCTCGGTCGGGCAGGTGGTGCCTTGGGCTGAGGCGGGCGTCGGCGCCGTCGCCACGCAGTCGTTCGTCGAGCCTTCTTACGGCAAGCTCGGTCTCGACCTGATGCGCGCCGGACGCAGCGCGCCCGATGCCTTGAAGTCTTTGCTCGCCGGAGACGAAGGGCGCGACGTGCGTCAGGTGGCGATGATAGACGCGCAGGGTCGCGTCGCGGCTCACACGGGCGCGAAGTGCATCGTCGCCGCCGGTCACACGGTCGGTAAAGACTACTCCGTGCAGGCCAACCTGATGCTCAAAGAGACGGTCTGGCCTGCCATGTCGCGCGCCTTTGAATCGACCAAAGGCGACCTCGCCGAGCGCATGCTCGCCGCACTCGAAGCGGCTGAGCGCGAAGGCGGCGACATTCGCGGCAAACAGTCAGCCGCCCTCATCGTCGTCCGCGACAAGCCGACGGGTCGCCCCTGGGCTGACCGCCTCTTCGACCTGCGCATCGACGACCACCCCGAACCTCTCAAAGAGCTGCGCCGCCTCGTCCGCCTCCAACGCGCCTACAACCACATGAACGCCGGAGACCTCGCCGTCGAGCACAAAGACAACGAAGGGGCGCTCAGGGAGTACGGCGCAGCCGAGCGTCTCGTCCCCGACAATCTTGAGATGGCCTACTGGCACGCCGTCGCCCTCGTCAACATGAACCGCCTCGACGAAGCCCTCCCCCTCTTCCGGCGCGTCTTCGCCGCCGACCCCAACTGGCGCACCCTCACGCCACGTCTAGCCCGCTCCGGCCTCATCCCCGACGACCCCAAACTCGTCGAGCGCATCACCTCCGTCGGAGGAACAAAATAAAGCAGTCGCCATCAAAGCTTGAGCGCATATCTCACCGGACTTTGTTGCTTGTCGCTGGCAGGCGAGGCGTGATACTTTTCCCCGTTTGGGGTGTGCATAAAATTGGCGCTTGAGTGTGTATCGATGAGATAGAGGGCGCGCGGCGGGGCGATTGGAAGAGTTCGGTTCGGTCAGGTTGTGTATGGCTTATAGCGAAGCTAGTGGCGGCGGGGGATTGAAGGAGAGGGTGCGGGCGTTCTGGCAGGAGCACCCGTGCGGGACGAAGTTTGCGGACGCGGAGGTGGGGTCGAGGTCGTTTTTCGAGCGGGTGGAGGAGCACAGGTATCGGACGGAGTGGCACATTCCGGAGGCGGCGGATTTTGCGGGAGCGCGGGGCTTGCGTGTGTTGGAGATTGGCTGCGGGTTGGGGACGGATGGGGCGCAGTTTGCGCGTGCGGGGGCGATTTATACGGGTGTGGATTTGACGGAGGCGGCGGTCGGACTAGCGCGCAGGCGTTTCGAGTTGGAGGGTTTGAAGGGCGAGTTTCGCGTGGCCGATGCGGAGGCGTTGGAGTTCGAGGATGAGAGCTTCGACCTCGTCTATTCGCATGGCGTGTTGCATCACACGCCGGACACGCGGCGGGCGGTTCGTGAAGTGCATCGTGTGTTGAAGCCCGGCGGGCGCGCGGTCGTGATGCTGTATCACAGGGATTCTTATAACTATCGGGTGAACATCGGAGTGTTGCGTCGTGTGGGCGCGCGAATGCTGAGGCGCGAGGCGGGGTTGAAGCTGGCGCACGCGTTGACGGGCGAGCCGGTCGAATCTTTGCGCGAGCACGCGGCGCGTTTGCGCGAGGACACGGAGAGTTATCTCGCGCCGGACGAGTTTTTGAGCAGGAATACGGACGGGGCGGGCAATCCCCTGACGCGCGTCTACTCTCGGCGCGAGGCGCGCGAGTTGTTCGAGTGTTTCGCGGAGGTGCGACTGGCGACTCATTTTTTGAATAAACGCTGGCTGCCCGTCGTCGGCTCGCTTCTGACGCGCGCGATGGAGACGCAACTGGCGGCGCGCTGGGGCTGGCATCTCTGGATTTACGCGCGCAAGGAACAGCAAGGAGGAAGGATGAAGGCGGAAGGATGAATTAAAAGCGGAAAGCATTTCGCCTTTCTTTCCGCCTTCATCCTTCCTCCTTCCGACTTGCTTTTCTCAGGTGCTCTAATCTGCTTGAAGTGATGAAGGACAGACGCCAAATTCTGGTGACGGGCGGAGCAGGTTTCATCGGCTCGCACCTCGTCGAGCGTTTGCTCGCGGAGGGCGGCTGGCGCGTGACGGTCGTGGACGACTTCAACGAGTTCTACTCGCCGGAGGTGAAACGCCGGAACGTCGCCGCGCTTCTGGGGCGCGATGAGTTTCGTCTCTTCGAGGCCGACATACGCGACCGCGCGGCGCTCGCTCGTCTGTTCGCCGAAGAGAGCTTCGATTCCGTCGTGCACCTGGCGGCGAGGGCTGGCGTGAGGCCGAGTCTGGCCGAGCCTCTGCTCTACGCCGAGACGAACATCAACGGCACTCTGAATCTGCTTGAGCTGGCGCGCGCGAGCGGCGTGAAGCAGTTCGTCTTCGGCTCGTCGTCGTCGGTCTATGGCATCAACGCGAAAGTCCCTTTCAGCGAAGAAGACCCCATCACGCAGCCCATCTCGCCCTACGCGGCGACGAAGGCGGCGGGCGAGTTGCTCTGTCATACCTACTCGCACCTGCACGGCCTGCGCTCGGTCTGCCTGCGCTTCTTCACCGTCTACGGCGCGCGGCAGCGCCCCGATTTGGCGATTCACAAGTTCGCGCATCTGATAGACGCCGGACGAGCAATCCCCGTCTTCGGCGACGGCACGACGCGACGCGATTACACATACATTGACGACATCATCATGGGCGTGCGCGCGGCGATTGATTACACGGCGAGCGACTACGAAGTTATCAACCTCGGCGAGTCGCGCACGGTCGAGCTGCGCGAGCTGATTGCGCTTCTCGAAGCTGCTCTCGGACGCCGCGCCAGTATCGACCGACAGCCCGCGCAGCCCGGCGACGTGCCGCAAACCTTCGCCGACATCTCAAAGGCGCGACGCCTGCTCGGTTATAATCCTCAGACGCAGATTGAAGAGGGCATCCGCCGGTTCGTCGAATGGTTTAGACAGGAAAAGGGGTAAAAGGGGAAATGGGTAAAAGGGAAGGAAGAAGCCTCGGACGGCGAGAGGTTCCGTTTTTCCTTTCCCCTTCCCTTTTCCCTCCGGTTTAGGTTTGGAGGAAGTAGATGAAGGTTTACGATGAGGAAGAGGCGCTGACAGAGGGGCGGCGGACGACGCAGGCGTCGAATGCGTTGGGTGTGCTCGCGGAGTCGGCGGCGGACGCGGGCGGGGAAGCGCCGGAGATTTCGGTCTTCCTGCCGGTCTTAAATGAAGAGCCGAATCTGCGTCCTCTGCACGCGAGGCTCGACGCGGCGCTCTCTGCGTTGGCGCGCACGGCGGAGATAATCTACGTCGATGACGGCTCGACCGACGGAAGCCTCGAAGTGCTGCGCGACATCGCGGAGAAAGACCCGCGCGTGCACGTCGTCTCTCTGCGCCGAAACTACGGGCAGACGGCGGCCATGTCCGCAGCCATCGACGCCGCGCGCGGCGACGTTTTGATTCCGATGGACGCCGACCTTCAGAACGACCCCGCAGACATCGGTCGGCTCCTGGAAAAGCTCGACGAGGGCTACGACGTGGTTTCGGGCTGGCGCAAGGAGCGGCAGGACAAGATGGTGACGCGCAAGATTCCGTCGATGATTGCCAACTGGCTCATCTCCCTCATCGGCGGCGTCAAGCTGCACGACTACGGCTGCACGCTCAAAGCCTATCGCCGACAGTTTCTCAAAGACGTGCGCCTCTACGGAGAGATGCATCGCTTCATCCCCATCTACGCTTCCTGGGTCGGCGCGCGCGTCACGGAGCTTCCCGTGAGGCATCACCCGCGCACGATGGGCAAGTCGAAGTACGGGCTGTCGCGCACCTTCAAGGTTATGCTCGATTTAATGACCATCAAGTTCATGGCCTCCTACCATACCAAGCCCATCCACGTCTTCGGCATGTTCGGCATGCTCTCCTTTTTCGTCTCGACGGTGGCGGCCGTCTGGGCTGTCTTCAGAAAACTCGGCGGCGAGTCCTTCATCAGAAACCCTCTGCTCATCATCGCCATCGTCATGTTCGCCGTCGGCGTCCAGTTCATCCTCATGGGACTGCTCGCCGAGATGCTCGTCCGCACCTACCACGAATCGCAGGCCAAGCCCATCTACATCGTCCGCGAGCGCATCGGAATAGACGACAACAAGCAGTAGAAAAGTTTTCAGTTTTCGGTTTTCAGTTTTCAGAAAAGAAGAAGAAACGTCTTCTGCTGAAAACTGAAAACTGAAAACTGAAAACTTTTCTCTTCCTGCCTGCCAACCAAACGGGGCGGGCGCGTGTCTGAGAAGAAAACGGAAAGCTTTTCTTCCGCCGCTCGTCTACGAAGGGAACAGGAAAGAGGAATCTCTCTATGAAGAGGATGCTCGGCTGCGTCGTGCTCTCTGTCGCGCTCTTTTTGTCGCTTATCTCTCCGGCCTTCGCTCAGGTCGGAACGACTCCAGATGATTCTCGGCGCGCGTCAGAATCGGGCGACGCGCCCGATGAAGCGAAGCAAAGAGCCGCGCGCCTTTTGAAATCAGCCTCGAAGAGTGCGAGGGCGTGGGGCGCGTATCTTTCGGCGAGGTACGAGCTGACGGAGAACGCCCCGGCGCTCGTCGAGATGCTGGAGAAGACGACGCGCGACGAGGACGGCTCGGATGAGTCAGTCTATCTCGTGCGCGTCCTGCTCGACGCGCTCATACAGCTCGACGCCGAAGCGCCCGCCGCCGCGCTGCAAACGCTCTACACTCGACACCCTGACGAGACCGTGATTCTTCTCTCGCGCTCGCCGGGCGACAATCAATCGACGCTGCTCGCGCTGATGTCTGAGACGAGCCCCTACAGGGTGCGCTGGCACGCGCTCGGCAACCTGCTCGCGCAGGCGCGCGCGCCCGGCTTCGCGGCGATGCTTGTCAGAGAGATGCAGGTGAAAGCGACCATCACCATCTTTTCAGAGAGCGGGATAGGCTACGGCTCGAACGGTTGCGGAGGCGGCGGCTACGGGCGCAGCTTCTGCTCGACGCTCGAAGGCTTCCCGCCCGTCGGCGGCTACCTGCTCACGGATTACGCCGGGCGCGGAAGCCGCGTCCTCGTCGGAGGCAAGCGCACCATCTATTTTCAACGCTACCCGAATCTCTGTCCCGGCGAGGACAACACGGTGGGCGTCTCCGGCAACCCGAACCGCCACCGTCAGGAATACCTGCTCTCGATGCTCCAGATCAGTCCCGACGAAATCGAGTTTGATGTCGAGCCTCAGTTCGAGCTTGTCTGGATAAACTCCAGGCAGTACGCGCGCGACGTGCGGCGTCTGCGCGCGAAAGTCAGGCGAGACTACGGGGAGCTTTTGGAGCGACTACAGCAGAGCGAGCTTTTGAACGCCGACGAAGCCGCCACGCTCGACGCGCCCAACCTCACCTTCGAGATTCTCGACTTCCGCACAGAACCGAACGCGCCCCTGCCCGAAGTCTCCGACGATGCGACGCGCGCCGCGCCATAAAGTCAGTCTCTCCAGGTCGCGCGCGGCGCAGAAGTCGAGATATGATGTCGGGCAAGGATGCAGACCGAGCTTGAAGAGGCGTTTGAGACGCTCAGCGCGTGGTGTCGCGCGCGAGACTACGCCGGGCACGACCCGTTCGACGCTCTGAACAGTCCTCTCTTTCAATCGACGCCGCTCCGCCGTTCGCGCCTCGCGCGACTCGCGTGGACGCAAGCTTTCAAACGCTCGCCCTTCAACCTGCGACGGCTCGTCGGCGTGCCCGCCGAGCGCAACGCGAAGGGAACGGCGCTCTTTGCGCTGGCCGCCCTCGCGCGCCATCGCACGCTTCGCAAGCCCGGGACGGAAGACGAAGCGCGCGCTCTCCTTGACGCGCTGCTCGAAGCGCGCCTTGAGCTGCCCGGCGGCGCAAACGCCTGGGGCTATAACTTCGACTGGCAGGGGCGAGCCTTCTACGCGCCGCGCGGAACGCCGACCGTTGTGCCGACGGCCTTCGCCGTCCGCGCGCTCGCCGAAGCGTCGCGTCTCTTCCGAGAGAAGAAGTCGAGCGTAATGCAAACGTCGAGCGCGGAAGATTCGACGGGCGCAGAAGGTTCGACGGGCGGCGCATCTGTCAGCTATCTCGACGCGGCGCGTCGAGCCTGCCGTTTTATCCTCGAAGAGCTGAACCGCACGGACGAGACGACCGATGAAGTCTGCTTCAGCTACACGCCGCTCGACCGCACGCGCGTCTTCAACGCGAGCCTGCTGGCGGGCGAGACGCTGGCGACGGTCGGAGAGTTGACGGGCGAAACGGATTTGTGCGAGTGGGGCCTGCGCGCTGCGCGCTACGTCGCGCGCCGGCAACGCGCCGACGGCTCCTGGGCTTACGGCGCGGACTCGTATCAATCATGGTCTGACAATTTCCACACGGCTTTCATCCTGACTTCGCTCTCGCGCATCCTGAAGGCAACCGGCGACGCCGACCAGGAGCTTACGTCGAGCCTGCGACGCGGCTACGCATTCTGGCGCGAGCGCTTCTTTCTTGCGGACGGTTGGCCGAAATACTACCATTCATCCGCGTACCCGGCAGACACGCACTCGGCAGCCGCATCAATCGTCGCCTTCGTCGAGCTGCGAGACACGGACGAGGGCGCGCTCGCTCAAGCTCTGACAGTCGCGCGCTGGACGCTTCGAGAGATGCGCGACCCGCGTCGAGGCTTCTTCTATTACCAGCGCCGGCGATTTCAAATCGTCCGCACGCCCTACATGCGCTGGTCGCAGGCATGGATGCTCTACGCGCTGGCACGACTGCTCGAAATGATGAATGCAGCAGTGTGAATGATGAATTGAAAGACCAAAGCTTTCTGCTTTTCATTCCGCATTCCGCATTCATCATTCATCATTTCTCTTGATGCGTATCTGGATTGACCTCGCCAACTCGCCGCACGTGCCTTTCTTTCGCGCGCTGGTTGACGAGTTTGAGCGGCGCGGGGCAAAGGTGGAGACGACGGCGCGCGAGTTTGCGCAGACGGTAGAGCTGGCAGAGAGCGCAGGCTTGAGGCCGACGGTCATCGGCGGGCACGGCGGGCGAGAGCTATCCGGGAAGGCCGGGAATCTTTTGGGGCGCGCGGCGTCGCTCATGCGCTGGGCGCGCGGGCGCGGCTTCAATCTGGCGGTCAGTCATAATTCTTACGCGCAGATTGCGGCCTCGCGCGCTCTGGGTTTGCGCGCTGTGACGCTGATGGATTACGAGCACCAGCCCGCGAATCACTTGGCCTTCAGGCTGGCTTCGCGAGTGATTGTGCCGCGCGTCTTTCCGGCTGAAGCGCTCAGGCGCTTCGGCGCGCGTGAGCGAAAGGTTCGGCGCTATGACGGCACGAAGGAGGACGTTTATCTCGCCGACTTCGAGCCTGACCCGCGCTTCGCCGCGACGCTTCCTGAGCTTGGCATCACATCGGCGGACGTGCTCGTCGTCCTGCGTCCTCCGGCGCGCGACGCGCTCTATCATCGTTTCGAGAATGAATTGTTCGACGAGTTGATAGAACGCTTGACCGGGCGCGTCGATGTGAAGGTGATGCTGCTCGCGCGAAGCCACAAGCAGCGCGAAGAGCTGGCCGCGCGCCACCCTTCGGAGCGTATCGTCTGGCCCCGCGTGGCATTAGACGGCGCGAATCTCATCGCCGCTTCAGACCTGCTCGTCAGCGCGGGCGGCACTATGAACCGCGAGGCGGCGGCGCTCGGCATTCCCGCCGCCACCATCTACGCCGGACGCTGGGCGGCCATCGACGAAGAACTCGTCCGGCAGGGACGACTACTTCGCATCAACACGCGCGAAGACCTGCGCGCCCTTCGCATCGAGAAGAAACGCGCCGCGCGCCCGCGCCGCGCCGCGCACGTCCGCGCGCAGGTGGCGGAATTGATACTACAGTGACGAGTGACGAGTTAACACCGGGTGAATAGTGAATGGTAAATGGTGAATAGATAAGAGCTGCTTTCGCCATTTACCATTTACCGTTTACCATTTACCATTCTTTCGTCTTGCTTGCCACTCGTCACTTGTCACTGCTTTTAAGCCATGCGAGCCGAACAAATCGATAAGGTGAGAATCAGGGCTGAGGCGGTGCGCGCTCCGGCGCGTGCGCCGCAGTGGGCGATTCCGACGGTCAAGACCGGGCTCATCCTGATGGATGTCCTTGTCAGCCTGGGCGCTTTCGTGGCGGCGTTCTATCTGCGCGAGGGCGAGGCGGTGCTGAAGCGTGGGGTGGCGGGCAATCTCGCGTGGAGCGATTCGTTCGAGCCTTACGGCGTGCTGCTCGTCTTCGTGCTGCCGATTCGAGTACTCACGCACGTCTATTACGACCTCTATCGTTTGCGCGGCGAGTTCTCTTACGTGGACGACGCCGTGCGCGTCTTCAAGGCGACGGCGGTCTCTTCGCTGCTCATCGTGGCGGCGGCCTTCATGTATCGCGGCGGCTTCGAGTTTCGCGCCTTCTCCTACGCGCGCGTCGTCTTCCTGCTCGACTTCGCCTTCGCGCTCGTCGCCTTCGCCGTCCTGCGCCTCGCCGTGCGCGCCGCGCAGAGCCACGTCCGTCGGCGCGACGTGAATTTGATTCCGACTCTCGTCGTCGGGCGCGGGCACGAGGCCGCGCTGTGCGTCCGGGAGATGCGCGAGCGGCGCGAGCTTGGCTACCGCGTCATCGGCATCGTGGAGAACGGCGCGCTGGGTGCGGACGTGCCGGAGACGTTCGAGGGCGTGCCCGTCGTCGGCGACATCAAGCGTCTGCCGGAGACGATTCGAGAGACCGGCGCGAACGAGGTCATCATCACCGACCCGAGCGTGTCGGGCGACGTGCTCTTCGACGTGATGATGCGCGTCGGGCGAAGGCGCGGAGTGGAGTTTCGCATCGCGCCGAGTTTGTTCAACTGCCTGCCGCGCAAGACAGAGATTGACCAAATCGGGCAGCTTCCGATGATAACGCTCTTTCGTGAGCCGCTCTCGGATGCGGCGCGCATCGTCAAGCGCGGCTTCGACCTCCTTATCGCCTCGACGACGCTGCTCGCGCTCTCGCCGCTCTGGCTCATCATCGCCGCGCTCGTCAAGCTCGACTCGCGCGGCCCCGTCTTCTACAGGCAGGAACGCGTCGGCATGGACGGTCGCATCTTTCTGCTCTTCAAGTTCCGAACCATGCGCGCCGGCTCTGATGACGCCCTGCATCGAGACTTTCAGCGCAAGTACATCGCGGGACAGCCCGACTCGAATCTCGGCGACTCCGAGCGCCCCGTCTACAAGCTGCACACAGACCCGCGCATCACTCGCACGGGAAGCTGGCTGCGACGGCTCAGTCTCGACGAGCTGCCGCAGCTCTTCAACGTGCTGCGCGGCGACATGAGCATCGTCGGCCCGCGCCCTCCCATCTCCTACGAGGTGGAAGCCTACGAACTCTGGCATCGCCGACGCCTCGACATGAAGCCCGGCGTCACGGGGCTCTGGCAGGTGTCGGGTCGCAACCGCCTCTCCTTCGAGGAGATGGTGCGCCTCGACCTCTACTACATCGAAAACTGGTCGCTCCTGCTCGACCTCCGCATCATTCTCAAAACGCTGCCCGTCATGCTGCGCGGCGATGCATACTGAAAAGCCGTAAATCGTAAATCGTAAATGGTAAATAGAAAGAACAGGTTTTAACTATTTACGATTTCCGATTCACGATTTACGAATAGAAATGGTTTCATCTGCGACCGATTATGCTGGGGAGGCTGGCGCTGAGGCGTCGAGCGGGGGGCGGGCGCTGGCGGCCATTTGGCTGGAGCGGGGGCTTCTGGGATGCCTGTTCCTTCTGGCTTTCTCTGCGCCGATTTCGATTGCGGGGACGCAGGGCGCCTGGCTCGGCGGGATGCTTTTGTGGGCGGCGCGTCTGTTCGTGAAGCCGCGCCCGGCTCTGCATCGTACGCCGGTTGACTACGCGCTCCTGGGCTTCTTCATCCTGACCTTCGTCTCCACGCTCTTTTCTTACGACCCTGACGTTTCAATCGGCAAGCTGCGGGCGGCGAGCCTGTTTACCATCGTCTATCTGGTGGCCGAAAACGTCGCTTCGCGCCGGGTGTTGCGCGCGCTGGCGCTGGTGCTGCTGGCTTCGTGCACGATTAGCGTGCTCTATACGTTTGCCGGGCGGGCGCTGGGGCGCGGCGTGAAGGTCGAGGAGATGCGTTGGGACAGCCCTCTGGGGCAGGCGGGCGTCGGGAACGGCGATACGATTCTGGCGTTGGACGGCGAAGCGGTCGGCGACCTTGAGCAGTTGGAGAAGGCGCTCGTGGGCGCGGCTGCGGAAGGCCGCTCGGCGCGGCTGCGCGTCTATCACTTCGAGCAGTTGCTCGATTTGGAAGTTCTGGGCGAGCAGTTGTTAGAAGGGGCGACGCCGGAGGCGCGGCTCGGCGTCGGTCGTTGGTCGCCCGGGCGCGACGAGCGGGCGACGGGTTTTTACGGTCAATACCAGACCTATTCGGAAGTGCTACAACTAATCGGCTCGCTGGCGGTCGGGATGCTCGTCGCGCTCGGGCGCAAACGTAGCTGGTGGGGCGCTCTGGTGGCGGCAATCATCGCGGGCATCAGCGCCGCTTTGATTATGACGGTGACACGCGCATCGTGGCTCGGCCTGCTGGTGTCGGTCATTGTCATCGTGCTGGCGGGCGCGGCGAGTCGGCGTCTGATTTTGATAACGGCGTGCGTCGCCGTACCGCTCGTGCTGGCGGGTCTGCTGGTCTTGCAGCAGAAGCGCAGGGTCGGCTTCCTCGACTCCCGCGACGCCTCGACCACCTGGCGGCTCGTCGTCTGGCGCGAAGGCTTGAACGTGCTCGTCAGTCGGCCTCGACACCTGCTCGTCGGCGTCGGCATGGATTCGCTCAAGAGGCGCTGGCGCGAGTGGCAGATGTTCGACCGGGGTCGGCGTCCCTGGGGACATCTACACTCGACGCCCCTGCAACTCGCCTTCGAGCGAGGGGTGCCGACGCTTCTCTGCTGGCTCGCGCTCTGCGCTCTCTACGCGCGCATGCTCTGGCGACTGGCGCGTAAGTCGCGCGTGCGCGACTCTGTAGAGCGCGGCCTCGTGCTCGGCGCTCTGGGCGGCCTCATAGGCTTTCTCGTCAGCGGACTCGTCCATTACAACTTCGGCGACTCGGAGGTCGTCATGGTCTTCTATCTCATCATGGGACTGGCGCTCGCCATCGAAAGGCTTGCGCGCGAGGGCGAAAGCAAAGAGGCGACGAGCTAGACGGAAGGGAGCTTGCGCTTCGGGCGCGGGGTGGGCTCAAGCCATCTGTGTGAAAGGCTGTATGAAAGGAATTTGAAAAGTATGCTGAAAAAACTTGCCGGAGTCGCGGCCTTTTTAGTGGGGCTGGCGGTGGCAATCGCGGTCACTAAATTCTACGCGCCGAGTCCGAGCCCGCCGCCGCCTCAGCCGCCTCAGCCGCCCGTCGTTGCCGACGTGCCGCCGCCTACGCCGCCTGCGCCCGTGCAGATGGAAGAGCCGCCCTTCTCCTACAAGGCGCAGCTCGTCACGCTCGATTTTGCGAGCGCGAAGACGCATACGAGGCTCGCCCTCGAAGCGTCGCCGACCGGAAGCGCGCCGGAGCGAATCTGGGTGTGGACTTATTTCTTCGTGCCGGGCGAGCAGAAGATTTGGGCGGGCGAGCCGGTCGAGATAAAGAGGCCGTTTGCGGGCGGCAGTCGAGCCAGCATCGTCGCCTCCGCCGACTGCAACTGGTGCGGCGACGCGCGTGCGCCGGAAGCGGGCTACTACGCGCGCATCCACGTCTCGAGCGAATCGGCGCAGGCCGCGCGCCCCGCGTCCGAAGAGATAAACTACAGCATCAAGACCGCCGTGCCCGTAGTCGTCGAGGGCAAGCGACAAAGAAATTAACAGGGATGAAAAGAAATGATGAATGCGGAATGCGGAATGATGAATTAAAGAAGAATTGCTTTCTGCTTTTCATTCCGCATTCATCATTCCTAATTCATCATTTCTCTTTATCCTGTCCATCCCTGTTAATTTTCTGCAAGATTTGCGCGCGTGTCTCATTCAAGAGAGCGTAAGGATTCGGAAAACAGTTTGCGGATGGATGGAGGAAAAATCAGATGAGGCACGAGGAAGAGTTCGGTTCGGGTTCAAAACGTCGCGGCGCGCGGCAATATTTGGGCGCGGGCGGCGGAGGCAAGCGGCGTCTGACGCTGACGCTGATGTTGGTCTGCTCTCTCGTCGCGTCTGCCTGCACTTCGGCCAGTCGCGAGCCGCAACAGGACGCACAACAGCCCATCGCCGGGAAGAACCCCGCCTATACGACCGGCGCGGCGAACGCGAACATGTCTTCCGGCACGCTCGGGCGTATCAGCCGGGAAGAACAGTCGGACACGGAAGCCTACAGCCGGATTGAAGAGAACCCTTTCTTTGAAGTCGCGCGAGCGCCGCTCTCGACCTTCTCCATCGACGTTGATACGGCCTCTTACAGCAACATGCGCCGCTTCATCCGCGAAGGGCGACTGCCGCCAAAGGATGCCGTCCGCATCGAAGAGCTAATCAACTATTTCCCGTACGAATACCCGCAGCCCGCGGGCAGCGCGCCCTTCTCCGTGACGGCGGAAGTGGCCGAGTGTCCCTGGAACAACGCGCACCGGCTCGTCCACATCGGCCTGCAAGGTAAGCGCATCGAGCTTCAGAACGTGCCACCCGCCAACCTCGTCTTTCTGCTCGACGTGTCGGGCTCGATGAACGACCCGAACAAGCTGCCGCTTCTGAAATCCGCGCTCGCCATGCTGGTCGAGCAGTTGAGGCCGAACGACCGCGTCGCCATCGTCGTCTACGCGGGTTCGAGCGGGCTCGTGCTTCCGTCTACGCCCGGCAGCCGCAGCACGGAGATTCTGGCCGCGCTCGATAACCTACAGGCTGGCGGCTCGACCAACGGCGGCGAAGGCATCCGCCTCGCCTACCGCGTCGCGCAGGAGAATTTCATACAGGGCGGAACCAACCGCGTCATCCTCGCCACCGACGGCGACTTCAACGTCGGCACGACGAGCGAGGGCGAGCTTGTCGGCCTGATAGAAGAGAAACGCCAGAGCGGCGTCTTTCTCTCCGTGCTCGGCTTCGGCACGGGCAACCTCAAAGACTCGACGATGGAAAAACTGGCCGACAAGGGAAACGGCCATTACGCCTACATCGACTCGATGGCCGAAGCGCGCAAAGTGCTCGGCGGCGAGCTCGGCGGCTCCATCGCCACGATTGCAAAGGACGTGAAGATTCAGGTCGAGTTCAACCCGAAGCAGGTCGCGGGCTATCGTCTCATCGGCTACGAAAACCGTCTGCTCCACGACCGCGACTTCAACGACGATACGAAGGACGCGGGCGAAATCGGCGCAGGCCACAGCGTCACGGCTCTCTATGAAATCGTGCCCGCCGGTCAGAAGGTGGAAGGCACGAACATCGATGCTCTGAAATATCAGCAGCAGGAGCCGCTCTCGCCCTCGAATGCCGCCGATAGCCGCGAGATGATGACCGTCAAGCTACGCTACAAAGAGCCGAGCGCCGACGAGAGCAAGCTGTTGAGCGTCGGCGTCGCCGACGGAGGCGGCGCTCTTCAGAACGCTTCCGACAATTTCAAATTCTCTTCGGCGGTCGCGGGCTTCGGCATGCTCCTGCGCGACTCGAAACACAAAGGCAGCGCCAGCTACGAACGCGTCCTCCAGCTCGCACGCGCCTCCACCGGCACAGACCTGCACGGCTACCGCTCCGAGTTCGTCCAACTCGTCGAGTCGGCTAAGAGACTCTCGATGCAGTAGGGCGATTTAGATGTAAAGAAGGTTAAGCAATTCAAGAGAAGACGGGAGACCTGGCCTCGAACGAAACCCAGATGCCTAAACGTCTGAACACTGGTCAGGATGTCGGCGAAGAGCCGCGCGCAGAAGGGAGGGCGGGCGCGGAGAGGTCTGCGCCGCCGGGGCGGGGGCGCAACGGCGTCGGCGTCGAGCGACGCAGCGTCGGCACTTCGGGCGACAAGCTTTTAGGCGAGCTTGAAGAAGTACAGCTTCTGCTCGACCAGGGAATTTCGAGCGAAGCGGAATCAAGGCTCAGGTCGATTATCGAGCGCGCGGGCTACAACGCGTCGATTCTCGCACAGGCGCGCTGCTCGCTCTCTCTGGCTCTCGAATCGCGCGGCCACTACCGCGAGTCGCTCGAAACCGTCGAGATGTACGAGTCGTCCGAAGGGCGCGAGGGGCTCGACACAGAGACGATGGTGCAGGTTCGCGTCCGCGTCGGCCTCGCCTACAACTATCTCGGCGATTATCCGAAGGCCATCGCGCTTCTCAACGCGACGCTGCGCGAAGACGCCGAGAGCGCCTCCGACGTGCAGAAGGGCGCTATCTACATCGCGCTGGCGCGCGTCTATCGAAGCATCAGCGAATACCCGATTGCGCGCGATTACGCGCAGAAGGCGCTGGAGTACTACCGCAACACGGGCGACTGGCGCGGCCTCGTCGAAGTCTACGTCGGCCTCGCGCTGGCCGACATGGGCGAGGGGCGCTACGAGGAATCAATCAGCAACGGCGAGCAGGCCATCAAGCTTATCGGCGAGCATCCGGCCTCGCAGACGCTCGGAAAAATCTACGGCAACATGGCCGGCGCATGCTGGTTTCTCCGACGCCCGCACGACGGCATCCGGTATCTCCAGAAAGCGGTCGATTACTACGAGCGCACCGAGCACAAGGTCAACGCCGCGCTCGGCTACAACAATCTCGGCATCAACCTCACTCTCGTCGGCGAATGGGACAGAGCGCAGGAGGCTCTGAAGCGCGCCCTTGAGTTCGCCTTCGAGATAGACGAGCACGGCGCGCAGGTCTCCATCATCCTCGATTCGCTCGGCGAGCTGCGAATGCTGCGCGGCGAGCTGGAAGAGGCGCGCAACCTGCTCGAACGCTCAGTCCGTCTCGCCTCGACCATCGGCAACAAGTGGTACACCGCACAGTCGATGCGCACGCTCGGTCGTTGCCTGCTGGCGTTGGACGCGCCTGACGAGGCGCTCGACAAAGGGCGGGAGGCTCTCGCTCTCGCAGAGCGCATCGGCGACCGGCAGGCCATCTGCGAGTCGCTTCTGCTGCTCGCCGAAGCTCACGTCCGTCTCGGCGACATGGAGACCTGCGCCGCCAATCTTCAGGAGGTCTCGGACGAAACGACCGACTCGGTGGCCGACCTGCCCATCGCCGGAGCGGCGCAGCGCATTCAAGGTCTGCTCGCCCTCGCACAGAACAACCTGCCCATCGCCGCGCACCACTTCGGACGCAGCATCTCCATCTTCGAGCTGCTCGACGACCGCTACCGCAGCGCGCTCGCACACTACGAGTTGGGACGCGCCTACGCGAGCTTACAGCCGCAGCGCGCCGTCGAGCCGCTCGCGCACGCCGCGCAGATATTCCGCCAGCTCGGCGCGCGCGTCGATTTGGCGCGCACCGAGCAGGCTCTCGCCGCGCTCGAACGCAGAGGCCGCGCCCCTCAGCAGCTCAAAACTCCGACCGATTCTCCGCGACTGCTCACGCTCCGGCTGGCCGAGGCCGTCGCCTCGCGCGAGCTTCTGCTAAGAGAGCTGGCCGCCCTGATTCAACAGGAGGCAAAGGCAAGGCGCGTGCTCGTCGTCGAGCGCGGGGACGAGGACGAGCGACATCATTCGGTCGTCGCGCTCGGCTTAACGAACGCCGACGCGGAACGCATCCTCAAGGCGCTCGACGACGCCAAAACCGACGAGCAGACCGAACAACTCGCCTCGGAGCACGACGCCGCCATCATCCCTCTGCGCGTCAAGCAGGCCGCGCCCGCGACGCTTTTCGTCTCGCCGCGCTCTGCGATTCTCCTCGACGGAGAGAACGCCTTCGAGCATCTCGTCCGCATCGCCGAGATGGGGCTCGACCTCTGCGACTTCCGCGAGCGAGCGCGCACAGGCCGTCACGGACTGAGCCCCTCGCCGCACACTTCGCAAAGCATCATGCCCGGCTTCATTCATTCCAGCCCGGCCATGACCCGCCTCGTCGATGAGATGCACAAGATTCGTTCCTCCGACGTGACCGTGCTCATCACGGGCGAATCCGGCACGGGCAAGGAACTCGTCGCACGCGCCGTCCACGCGCTCTCTTCGCGCCACTCGAAAATCTTCGTCCCCTTCAACTGCACCGCCGTTCCCAAAGAGCTGTCCGAAAGCTACCTCTTCGGCTATCGCAAGGGAGCCTTCACCGGGGCTGTCGCCGACGCTCCCGGCATGATTCGCACCGCCGCCGGAGGCACGCTCTTTCTAGACGAAATCGGCGACCTTCCCCTTGATTTGCAGCCCAAGCTCCTGCGCTTCCTTCAGGAAGGCGAGATTCAACCGCTCGGCGAGCAGCGTCCCATCGAAGTCGATGTCCGCATCATCGCTGCGACTAACTCCGACCTCGAAAAGATGGTCGAAGAAGGACGCTTCCGCGAAGACCTCTACTATCGCTTAAACGTCATCCGCCTGCGCGTGCCCCCTCTGCGCGAGCGTCGCTCCGAAATCTCGACCATCGTCAACTACTACGTCAACCACTACTCGGCGAAGTTCGGCAGGCGCGACATACAGATTACGCCGCAGGCGGTTGACCTCCTGATGGTCAGCGATTGGCCGGGCAACGTCCGACAGCTCTGCAACGAGCTACAGAGAGTCGTCGCACGCGCCGAAGACGGCACGCTCATCACGCCCGAACATCTCTCGCCCGAGCTGACGCGCACCGCCGCGCAGCCCATGCTACACGCTCAGAACGTCTCGCCCCTCCACACCTTCAGCTCCGCCCCGCTCCCACAGACCCTCTCACTCCCCGACGCCATCGAAGACCTCGAACGCCGCATGATTAACGAAGCCCTGCGCAAAACCGGCGGAAACATCTCCCGCGCCGCGCGCGAGCTTGGCCTCACGCGTCGCGGCCTCCAGCTCAAGCTCACGCGCTACGATATCCGTGCCACCGCCTGAACTATTTCTTCTTCTTCGGCGGCCCCTTCGGCCCCCAATAGTAATAGATAATCAGAAGCACCGAGGGCACGATGAAGAGCGCCATCAACAGGAGAATTAATACGGCGAGCTGCATGCGCCGTAGTCTAACGACCTTATCGGCAAAGGAAAAGCCCCACTACCTGAGCGGGGCTTTTTCGCTGCCTTCGTTTCGCAGAGCAAGCTCTGCAATCACTTCTTCTGCGTCGCCTCCTGAAGCGCGAGAAACTGCATGTTGCCGCCCTTGACACGTTTCTGCTCGTCCTGCGAGAGTTCTTTCTCCTGCTTCGGCAACTCTTTGACCTCTGTGCGCCGCGTCGGCCTCTTATCCTTCTGCTTCTTCGTCATCTTCGGTCTCCTTTCCGGGCTGTTAATCTCTGACGCGTATTCTACATCCCTTTTTGAATTGTTGGGCGAAGCTGCATTCAGCCCGTAAAACCGGAAAATCCAGAGGCCGGGTCGTCGCCTCCTAGCCCTTTGCTTGACACTATTTACCGCCAAAGCTATCATTTCCGTTTTCGGCTATAGCAGGCCGTCCTGTCTGAGGAGTTATGTTCGAGTCTTTATCCGATAAACTGAAGCGGGCGCTGAAGAATCTGCGCGGCGAGGGCGTGCTGACGCCGGAGCACGTCGATGCCGCGCTCCGCGAGATTCGCCTCGCGCTGCTCGAAGCCGACGTTAACTACAAGGTTGCGAAGGATTTCATCGCGTCGGTCAGAGAGAAGGCCGCAGGGCAGCAGGTCTGGCAGGAGCTGAAGCCCTCGGATCAGGTCGTCAAAATCGTCTACGACGAGCTGGTCGAGCTTCTGGGCGGAACTTCTTCGCGGCTCGTCTTCACGAAGGCTATGCCGAACGTCGTGATGATTGTCGGCCTGCAAGGCTCGGGCAAAACTACTTCGACCGGCAAAATCGCGCGCTGGCTCAGCCAGAACCAGGAGCGCAAGCCCTTGCTCGTTTCGACGGACGTGAATCGCCCGGCGGCGCGCGAGCAGCTTAAAGTCATCGCGCGTGCGACGGGGCAGGCGATTTTCGAGAAGCCCGAATCGAACGACCCCGTCGAGCTTGCGCGCGAGGCTTACAAGCATGCTCAGCAGACCGGCTACGACACTCTTCTCATCGACACCGCCGGACGCCTCCACATCGACGAAGAGTTGATGGAAGAGCTTGTCAGGATTAAAGCCGAGACGCGACCCGTCGAGATTCTCTTCGTCGCCGACGCGATGACGGGGCAGGACGCTGTCCGCTCGGCGGAAGAGTTTCACCGCAGGGTTGGCGTGACGGGCGTTATCCTGACGAAGATGGACGGCGATGCGCGCGGCGGCGCGGCGCTCTCCATCAAGCAGGTGACGGGGCAGCCCGTCAAGTTCGTCGGCGTCGGCGAGAAGTACGACGCGCTTGAGCCTTTCTATCCCGACCGCATCTCGCAGCGCATCCTCGGCATGGGCGACGTGCTCTCGCTCATCGAAGAGGTGCAGTCGAAGGTTGACCAGTCGGAAGCCGAAGAGCAGATAAAGAAGCTACAGAAGAACCAGTTCACGCTCGAAGATTTCCGGGGTCAGCTCCGTCAGGTCAAGAAGCTCGGCTCCTTCTCGAAGATTATGAAGCTTCTGCCCGACCAGCTTCTCGGCGGCATGGGCATGCCGGAGCTTGACGAAGAACAGTCGGCAGAGATGGAGCGCGAGCTGAAACGCACCGAGGCCATCATCGACTCGATGACCAAAGAGGAGCGCAACGACCATCGCATCCTCAACGCCAATCGTCGCCGACGCATCGCGCGCGGCTCGGGCACGTCGGTCGCAGATGTCAACAAAATCATCAAGCAGTACATCGAGATGCGCCAGATGATGCAGCAAATCTCGCGCGCCGGTCTCTTCGGCGGCGGCGCGAGCGGCGGCGGTGGCGGCGGTCTCAAAAATCGAATGATGCGCAAGATGGCCGGCATGATGGGCATGCCCGACATGAGCGCGCTGATGGGCGGCGGAGGCGACGCGGGCGACATGGACATGAGCGCCCTGCCGCAACTGCCCGCCGAACACACGCGCCGTAAACTGAAGAAGAAGCCGAGACACAAGAAGAAACGATGAATGATGAATGCGGAATGATGAATGAAAGGCAATTGGTTTTAATTCATCATTCCACATTCCGCATTCATCATTTAATTTGGAGGATAGAGAGTTGTTAGCAATCAGATTGATGCGCATGGGCGCGAAGAAGAGCCCTTCGTATCGCATTGTCGTCAAAGAGAAGCTGTCGAAGCGCGACGGCGCTTACGTCGAGAACATAGGGTTCTACGACCCGACGCGCAACCCCGCAGAGGTGCGCCTCAACATGGAGCGCGTCAACTACTGGATGGAGCGCGGCGCGCAGCCGACCGACACCGTGCGGCAGTTGATTAGAACTCAGACGAAGGCGCAGGCCGCCGCCGTTAGTCCCGAGTCTCAAGTCTAAAGTCCCGAAAAGGGTTTTAGACTCCAGACTCCGGACTCCGGACTTTGGACTTTTATGAGAGACGCTGTCGAGATGATCGTTAAGGCTTTGGTGGACGAGCCGGAGTCGGTCGAGGTGCGCCAGTTGGAGCGCGACCGCGCGACGGTGATTATCGAAGTTCGCGTCGCCCAGAACGACATGGGCAAGATCATCGGACGCCAGGGCAGAACGGTGCGCGCCCTGCGCTCGCTCCTGCACGCGGCGAGCGCCAAACGCGAGCGCCGCTTCATGCTCGAAATCGTCGAATGAGCGAAGCTGAAAAGAAGCTCGAAGCTGGAAGGCTGAGCGACGATGCGGAAGAATCAAACAGCCTCGACGTTCAGACGGAGACTGCGGGAGAGCTTATCGCCGTCGCTTTCATCGTTAAGACGCGCGGCGTGCGCGGCGAGGTGGTGGCAGATTTGCTCACGGACTTCCCCGAACGCTTCGAGGGGCTGGAGCGGCTCATCGCCGTCAGTCCCAAAGGCGAGCGCAAGGTGCTGACGGTCGAGGAGCACTGGTTTCAGAACGACCGCATCGTCCTGAAACTCGAAGGCTACGATTCGCCGGAAGAGGCGAAGGCGCTCGCGGGTCACGAGTTGGCCGTGCCCGAAGATGAAGCGGTCGAGCTTGAAGAGGGAGAGTTCTACGACTGGCAGCTTGAGGGATGCCGCGTCGAAACCGTCGGCGGCGCGGAGGTCGGAGAGGTCGAAGAGGTTCTGCACACGGGCGGCGACGCCCCTGTGCTCGTCATCCGGGGCGCAGACGGGCGCGAGCATCTCGTCCCGCTCGTCGAAAGCATCTGCACCGAAATCGACGTAGAGCGCAAGCTCATTCGCGTCGATGCGCCGGAAGGACTGATAGAACTGTAAATCGTCAATCGTAAATCGTGAATAGATAAAAAGCTTTCTCACTATTTACGATTGACGATTCACGATTGACGAATGCTGCGTTTTGACATCATCACCATCTTTCCCGAGTTCTTTCAGGCGGTCTTTGACTTCGGGATTGTGCGCCGGGCGCGGGCAGCTGGCCTCGTCGAGATTGCGGCTCACGACCTGCGCGGGTGGACGCGCGATAAGCACCGGATGGTTGACGATAGACCGTTCGGCGGCGGCGACGGGATGGTTCTGAAGCCTGAGCCGCTCTTTGAAGCTGTAGAGGCTCTGACGGGCGCAAGCTGCCGGAGCGACGCGAACGCTTCGGATGAGAGCTACCGGCGCGAGCTTGAAGCGAAGGGAGCGCGCGTCGTGCTTTTGTCGCCGCAGGGGCGCGTCTTCAACCAGGCTTTGGCCGGAGAACTTGCGGCGGCTCGCCAGTTAATCGTCATCTGCGGGCGCTACGAGGGAGTGGACGAACGCGTGGCCGACGCTTTGGTGACGGACGAGGTTTCCATCGGCGACTACGTTCTGTCGGGCGGCGAACCGGCGGCAATCGTTCTGGTCGATGCGGTCGTCAGGCTCGTGCCCGGCGCGCTCGGCAGCGAGACTTCGGCGCAGAACGATTCTTTCTCCGAGGGCTTGCTCGATTGCCCGCACTATACGCGCCCGCCCGAGTTTCGAGGCATGCGCGTGCCGGAAGTTTTGCTCGGCGGCAATCACGCCGAGATTGCTCGTTTCAGACGCCGCGCCGCGCTTGAGAAAACGCGCCGCAATCGTCCAGACCTCTTCGCAGAGGCCGAACTCGACGCACGCGAGCGCGCCGAGATTGATGATTCGGACGATGGACGATAGACCATAGACGATGGACTGTGGCCTATTCAAAGAGTAAGTCCTGAAGATGCTCTTCCCGCTCGTCGTCATGAAAGAAGTGATGGTCTATCGTCCATCGTCTATGGTCTATTGTCGGATTTAGAACTTGTTTGAGGTGAAATTATGAATCGCTTGGATGCAATTGAGAAGCCGCAGATGCGGACGAACATCCCGAATTTCCAGCCGGGGGATACGGTGCGCGTGCACGTCAGAATCAAGGAATCGGAGACTAAAGAACGCTTGCAGATTTTCGAGGGCGTCGTGATTGCGCGGAAGGGCGGAGGCATCCGCGAGACCATCACGGTGCGCAAGACCAGCTTCGGCGTCGGCGTCGAGAGAATCTTTCCGCTGCACGCACCCATCGTCGATCACATCGACGTGGTGAGGCGTGGCCGCGTGCGCCGCGCCAAGCTCTACTACCTGCGCAACCTGCGCGGTAAGGCCGCCCGCCTGCGCGAGCGCGACACACGCACCGCCTCGACCGGCAGCAGCGGCCAGCCGCAGGGCGCTTCCGCCTCCAACAAAAGCAACAAGTAAAGCAGTGATGAGTAATGAGTGATGAGTTAAAAGCTTTTCGTTTTCTACTCATCACTCATTACTCTGTCTTGAATGCACATTGCCATCGACGCCCATTCGGTCGGGACGGGTCTGGCAGGCAATGAGACTTACGTCTCGAATCTCGTCGAAGCGCTGGCCGAAATCGACCGGCGCAATCGTTATACGCTTTATGTGACGAGGCGCGAGGCCGTCGAGCGTTACGAGAGTCTCCGGCCGCACGTCGGCGTGAGGCGAACGCTGCCGCACACGTCCCTGTTGCGGCGAGTGCCGGTGAAGCTGGTGCGCGAGCTGCGCCGTCGCCCCGTAGATTTGCTGCACGCACAGTTCACCGCGCCGCCGTTTGCGCCCTGCCCCGTCGTCGTCTCCATCCACGACCTCTCCTTCGAGCACCTCCCTCAAACTTTCAAGAGACGCAGTTGGATGTTGTCTCTGCCGGCGGTTTCGTAAGGAGAAAGAGCTTGAAGGGAACAAACCCCGCGCCTGAGCCGCTCGGACGGCGAAAAGCGACTTTGGAACACTCTCGCTCTCTTTCGTCTGGCGAAACCGCCCTTCTTCATTTTTTCTCGCGGAGATTCTGCAACTCCGCGCTCGTCGCTTCGTTTAAGAGATGCGCCGAAGTTCGAGAGCAATCTTCGGAAACGAGCTTCGATAAATCCGTCCTTGCGCGTCGCGCGTATTTATCAAATGCCCTGTATTTCTTCCGCACGTCGATTGACTGTCAGGGTGCTTGCGGCCGTTCCGTTATAAAAAAGAGAACGTCGCATGATAAAAAACGATTGATTGCGTTATAGTAGGCAACCGACGCTCGCTCGAAACACCCCGACCAAGAGAGACGTGATGCGCATAGCCATCCTGGGAACGCGAGGTGTGCCCGCCAGCTACGGCGGTTTTGAGACCTTCGCCGAACAGCTCTCGACGCGGCTGGTGGCGCGCGGCCACGAGGTCACGGTCTACTGCCGCTCGCACTACGTCTCGCCGCGCCAGCTCGAATACAAGGGCGTGCGTCTCAAAGTTCTCCCCACCATCCGTCACAAGTATCTCGACACCGTCGTTCACACTTTCCTCTCCGCTCTCGACGGCGTCTCGCGCCGTTACGACGCCGCGCTCATCTGCAACGCCGCCAACGCCGCCTTCGCTCCCATCCTTCGACTGACGGGCACGCCCGTCGCCATCAACGTCGATGGCCTCGAACACAAGCGTAAGAAGTGGAACTGGCTCGGGCGCAGCTACTACCGTCTCTCGGAACGGCTCGCCGTCTGGCTGCCGAACTGCACGGTGACGGACGCGCGCGTCATACAGGAATACTACCTCGCGCGCTACGGCGCGGCTTCGACCATGATTGCCTACGGCGCGGAGGTCGAGCGTCGGCCTGACCGCGCAGCCGTCCGTCAGTGGGGCGTCGAGCCCAACCGCTACGTGCTCTACGTCTCGCGCCTTGAGCCGGAGAACAACGCGCATCTCGTCATCGAAGCCTTCAAGCGCGTGCGCACGCCGCACAAGCTCATCATCGTCGGCGACGCGCCCTACGCGCACGAGTACATCCGTGAGCTTCGCGCGCTCGCCAGCAATGATTGGCGCATCGTCTTCACCGGCTTCGTCTTCGGCGACGCCTACAGAGCCTTGCAGCAGAACGCCTACTGCTACGTCCACGCGACGGAAGTCGGCGGCACTCACCCTGCGCTGCTCGAAGCGATGGGCTACGGCAACTGCGTACTCACGCTCGCCACGCCCGAAAACGTCGAAGCCGTCGGCGACGCAGGCATACACTACGCCGACGCCGCAGAGCTGACCGACAAGCTCCAGCGCGTCCTTCGAGACGGAGCGATAGTCAACTCTTACCGCCAGCGCGCGCAGATGCGCGTCCGAGCCAACTACGATTGGGAATACGTCGTAGACAGGTATGAAGAATTGTTCGCGCGCATGATGCGCGGAGGAAAAGAGGACGGCGACGAGCGACGCGCACACGAAGCCGCCCTCGAAGAGACTTCCGCGCGCGAAGAGACGCCCGTCAGAAAATCCTGAGCCACGGCGAAGCCCGAGCCTCACTCGAAAGCAACATTCATCTGCGTTTGCGAGCAGACGCTACAGTCCTCAAGCCGCTCTCTCCGGCGCTTCCTGAAGATAAAGCTTACTTGAGCGCCTTCACGTCCGCCGGGCGCGCGAAGAGCGCATCGGGGATGGGACGATTGAATTCGATTGTCTCGTAGGCGATGCGGCTCGTCTGCATTCCGGCGCGGAAGTGGTCGATGATGGTCGGGATACGGACGCCCTCGAACGCGAGATGCCGCGCATGGCGGTCTTCCTCTTCGACCTCTTCGCCGTCGCCGCGCTGCCGCTTGTAGACGGTTCTGTAGGGCAGGCTGTCGCGCGTGCCGAACTCAAACTCGACGGTGAAGCCGTCCGGGTAGATGAGTCGCACCACGTCGTTGCGCTTCGCCAGCCCGGCCTCTCGCCGCCCGACGTAAGAAAGCTTCGCGCCCTCTTTGCGCCACCAGCCGCGCAAAACATTGTCGAGGCTCGTCCTGAGCGCAAGCTGAAACTCTTTGACATCGTCGGGCTTCACGTCCTTTATGTTTCGCGTCATCCCGTCGAAGAGCCAGCCGGTCGCGCCCGTGTAGGTTTGAATGCTTCTCACGCCGTGCCCTTTGAACTCCGTGCGCTCGCGGTCGGGGAAGACGAGGTAGTCTACGAAGGTGCTCGGCGAGCCCGAGACGCCGTCCTTGAACTGCGTGTAGAGTCCGCGCGAGATGACCGAGCGCACGCCGAGGAAGGCGCTCCCGCCCACAGCCTGAAGCGCGCGCTGCAAAACTTCTTCGGCGCGCTCGGCGGAGGTGTCGGTCGCTTTGTTTGTCAGGTTGCGTTGCGTCGGGATTGTCGCGCTGCCCGCGCCCTGCTGCTGCTGCCCTCGTGCGCGTACCGAGGGCGCGAAGACGAGCAGGATACACGCGAGGAAGAGCGCAGAACGCGGCGTTGTGCGAGTGGTGTTGGTGTCGTGCTTCATAAGGCTTGAAAGCGGAAGAGAGGAAAATTCCGAAGAGCGATTATAACTTTCGCGTTTGAATTGCACCAAGCGGCCTCGCCTTCCTGTAAGGCTCGAACGCGCCGAAACGTCAGAAGAGGGTTTCAACGATTGTGATTCGCTGAAACCCTCTTCTGTTCTTAAGAGACGCGCTTCGGAGCTTTCGCCGCCGCCTGCGCGCAATTTAGTTGGAGGCGACTACTGCGCCGCCGTCGCCCGAAGGCTTGATGGCGATTTCGCCCTCTTCCACGTCCACGAAGAAGCGCGTGTCGCTCTTCCACATGGCGGTGACGGGCAGCTTCACCTTCTCGTCGATGTAGCGCTTGAGGAAGCGCGCGCCGTAGGCCGGGCTGAAACCTTTCTCGGTGAGCAGGTCGATGGCTCGCTCCGAGACTTCGATGCTCTTGCCCTGCGCTTCCATCTGGCGGCGCAGCTTGCCCAGGTAAAGCACGGCAATCTGCTTGACCTCGTCCATCGTCAGAGGCGAGAAGACGACTATCTCGTCGATGCGATTGCGAAACTCAGGCGAGAACCTCTGCTCCGCCGCCTTCATCACTTCGTTCTTGACGGCGCGCACGTCGCCCAGAGTCTTCTGCCCGAAGCCGAGCGGCTTCTCGTACTTCTTGAAATTCTCCGAGCCGAGGTTCGAGGTCATAATCACGATGGCATCGGAGAGATAGACCTTCTTGCCGCGCCCGTCCGTGAGCCAGCCTTCGTCGAAGGCTTGCAGGAAGAGGTTCATCAGGTAAGGCGAAGCCTTCTCCACCTCGTCGAGCAGCAGCACCGTGTAAGGGTTTTCGCGAAGCTGCTCGGTGAGAATACCTCCGCGCTCGCTGCCGACGATGCCGCGCGGCATGCCGATGAGCTTCTCGATGGCGACCGTCCCGTCGCCGTACTCCGACATGTCGATGCGAACCATCTTCTCGTCGTCGCCGAACATGAACTCGGCGATGGCCTTCGCAAGCTCCGTTTTACCGACGCCCGTCGGGCCCAGGAAAAGAAGCACGCCGTCGGGCTTGTAGTGCGACTCCTTGAGCGGCCCCTTGTTCAGACGCAGGCGCTGGGCGACGGCGCGGATGGCATCCTTCTGCCCGATGACGCGCTTGCCCAAATCCCCTTCGATGACGGAGAAGCGGTCGGTCGTGTCGCGCGCAATCATGTCGCGCGGGATGCGCGATTCCTGCGAGATGACTTCGAGCACGTGCTCGGGGCGAACGACCAAGGTCTGCGGCTCGTTGATTTCGACCTTGACCGCCGCCGTGTCGAGCCAGCCGATGGCTTTGTCGGGCAGGTGAAGGTTTCTGATGTACTTGGGAGCCATCTCAAGCGCCGTGTTGATGGCGTCGTCGGAGATAGTGACAGAGTAGTTCTTCTCCAAGCGCGGGCGCAGGCCGAAGAGAATCTCGCGCGTCTCCGAGATAGAAGGCTCTTCGACTTTGACGAGACGGAAGCGACGAGCGAGCGCCTCGTCTTCGCCGATGTACTCCTTGAACTCGGTCAAAGTCGTCGCGCCGATAATGCGCATCTCGCCGCGCGCCAGCGCCGACTTGAGCATGTTGGCCGCGTCGGAGGACGTGCCGAGCGCAGCGCCCGCGCCGATAATGGTGTGAGCCTCGTCGATGAAGAGAATCAGGTTGTCGCGTTCTTTAACTTCGTCGATGATGCCCTTGATGCGTTCCTCGAACATGCCGCGCAACATCGTGCCGGCGACGAGTCCGCCCATCTGCAACTGCACGAGATGAGAGCCGCGCAGACGCGCCGGAACTTTCTCCGGCTCAAGCTCGATGAGCCGCGCCAGACCTTCGACCACAGCCGTCTTGCCAACGCCCGGCTCGCCGACGAGCATCGGCGAATTGGCGCGCTCGCGGTGGCAGAGAATCTCGACCATCTGCTGAATCTCGCGCTCGCGTCCGATGGTCGGAGGAATCTTGTCGGCTCGCGCCAGTCGATTCAAAGAGACGCCGAAGTGCTTCAGATAAGGCGGCAGCTCGAACTTCTTCTTGTACTGCTCCTCCTCCTGCTCGCGCGTGCGAACCCTTGCGCGGACGTTTTCGATGACGGCCTCCGGGTCAGCGCCGAGATTTCTGAGCACGCTGATGAAGATGGATTTGTCGTCCTGCGAGAGCGCCATGTAGAGGTCGGTCGATTCGATAGTTTTGCGACCCTGCGCGCGTGCGCGCTCCATCGCCCGCTTGAAGAGGTCGATGGTCTCGGGCGCGATGCGAATGCCCTTGTTGACGTTCTGGAAGCGTGTGTTTTCCAGACGCTTCTCGATGAGAACTTTGACAGAGCGGGGATCGAGCGAGAGGTCGCGCATCGTCCCGTTGAAGAGTTCCGACTCTTCGGAGACGAGCGCGTTGAGAATGTGTTCCACCGCGATGTAATTTTGGTCACGACGGCGCGACTCCTGCATCGCGTGTTCAAAAATCCGTTGACCGGTCTCGCCGAAACGATCTTTGTATGTTCCTAAATCAATCATTGCTTTCCCTTCAACTCCCTGCGGCGAGAGCAAACCCGGTCGCTCAAGCTCCGCTTTAACTTCAGCCTGCGACGCGCACTTGCGAGGACTTTCGACGCCTCTTTCAACGCTTCAAATGCTTTTTGGTCGCGCTTTTTCGGCTTCAGCTTAGATGCAAAGGGTACGAAAGCCGTTGTGCTTTCGGACACTTCGGATCATAGCACACTTGCCTCAGCAAATATCTAGCCATGTAAAAAGGGCAAATGTAAAAAGGCGAAAGGCAAAAGTGAAGCGGAGAAATCCGTCTCACTTTTGCCTTTTGCCCTCTGCCTTTTGCCTTCTTTAGTAGTCGTAATCGTCACCACCGCCGGGCATCTGCGGCATGGCGGCCTTCTTCGGCTCGGGCGCATCGGTGATGGCCGCATCGGTCGTGAGCAGCAGACCTGCGACAGAGACGGCGTTCTGCAAAGCCGTGCGGACGACTTTGGTCGGGTCGATGATGCCTGCGGCGACGAGGTCTTCATACTGTCCGGTGGCTGCGTTCAACCCTCGCGCGCCCTTCGACTCTTCGACCTTGCCGATGGCTATCGCGCCGTCAACTCCGGCGTTCTCGGCGATGCGACGAAGCGGCTCTTCGAGCGCGCGGCGCAGAAGCTTGATGCCGGTGCGAACGTCCGGCTCGTCGGTCTCGATTTTGTCGAGCACACGCGAGGCGCGCACCAGCGCGACGCCTCCGCCCGGAACGATTCCTTCCTGCGCGGCTGCGCGAGTGGCGTTGACGGCGTCCTCGACGCGCATCTTCTTCTCCTTCATCTCGGTCTCGGTGGCCGAGCCGACGCGAATCACGGCCACGCCTCCGGCGAGCTTCGCCAAGCGCTCCTGCAACTTCTCGCGGTCGTAGTCGGAAGTGCTCTCTTCAATCTGGCGTCGAATGGTCTGCACGCGTCCTTCGATGCTGCGGCGGTCGCCCGCGCCTTCGATGATGGTCGTATTGTCTTTATCGACGATGACGCGCTTGGCCGAGCCGAGGTCTTCGAGCGTGACGTTCTCAAGCTTGACTCCGATGTCTTCGGTGATGACCCGACCGCCCGTGAGCGCGGCGAGGTCTTCGAGAATCGCCTTGCGCCGGTCGCCGAAGGCGGGAGCCTTGACGGCGCAGACCTTGATGGTGCCGCGCAGTCGATTGACGACCAGAGTCGCCAGCGCATCGCCCTCCACGTCTTCGGAGATGATGAGCAGGGCGCGACCCTGATGAGCGGCCTGCTCAAGCACGGGAAGAAGGTCGCGCATGGCGGCAATCTTCTTTTCGTGAAAGAGAATCAGAGGCTCTTCGAGGACGGCCTCCATGCGGTCGGGGTTGGTGACGAAGTAGGGCGAGAGATAACCCCTGTCGAACTGCATGCCTTCGACGATGTCCAGCTCAGTCTGAAGCGTGCGCGATTCTTCGACCGTGACCACTCCATCCTTGCCGACGCGCTCCATCGCTTCGGAAATCAGCTCGCCAATCTCGCGGTCGTTGTTGGCCGAGACGGAAGCGACGTTTGCCAAATCGTCTTTGCTCTTGACCGGCTTCGACATCCGCTCAAGCTCGGCGACGACCGATTCCGTGCCCATCTGAAGTCCGCGCTGCAAGGCCATCGGGTTTGCGCCCGCCGTGACGTTCTTGACGCCCTCGCGGAAAATCGCCTGCGCCAGCACGGTCGCGGTCGTCGTGCCGTCGCCCGCCGTGTCGTTCGTCTTGGTGGCGACCTCGCGCACCATCTGCGCGCCCATGTTCTCGTACTTGTCCTTCAGCTCAATCTCTTTAGCGACTGTCACGCCGTCCTTCGTAATCACGGGCGAGCCGAATTTTTTGGCGAGCACGACGTTTCTGCCCTTCGGCCCCAAAGTCACCCTCACCGCGTTCGCCAGCGTATTCACGCCCCGAAGCATCGCCGAGCGCGCCTCTTCTCTGAACTTCAACTCTTTCGCTGCCACTTTGTTCTCCTCTGTTCAATTAGTCTGGAGTCGGGAGTCTGAAGTCTGGAGTCAAAACCAGAACGCTTTTTGTCTTTGACTCCAGACTTCAGACTCCCGACTCCAGACTTTCTAAAAGAAATTATTGCTCGACGGCCTTGCGCGCTTCGGCGCGCGCGCGCCCGACCTGCACGCGCGCGGGTTGGAGCAGTTGGCCGCCCATCTTGTAGCCGCGACTGTACTCGGCGGTGACGAGGCCGTCGCGCGCAGGCTCGACTTCGGTCATGTCAACCGCTTCGTGAATCTCCGGGTCGAAGAGCGCGCCGACGGAAGGCACGGGTTCGAGCCCGGCGACCGTGAGCGCGTTCTCGAAACCGCTCAGCGTGCCGCGCAGGCCGTCGAGCAGCGCCTCCTGCGTGCCGCCGCTCTCGGCCGCCTGCATCGCGCGCTTCAGGTTGTCCATGACGGGCAGAAGCGCCGTCACAAACGCGGCCTTCTCGCGCGCCGCGCGCTCGTCAGCCGCGCGGTTGAGACGCTGGCGCGTCTCGTCCGTCTCGCGCCGCAACTCTGCGCGCAACTGCTCGAAGCGACTCTGCACGTCTGTGACCTTCTGCTCGGCCGCGCGCGTGCGCGCCTCCAACTCTTCGACGTAGCTCGGCTTGAGGCTCGGCGCTTCGTCCGGCGCGTCGTCGCTTGCCCTCCGCTCGTCGTCGAGATTCACGCGACGGCGGTCGGTGACGCGAATCCTCTCCGCGCCCTCCGCCTCGCGCTCCAAGCCCACCCCTTCCGACGCAGGCTCGCGCCTCTCTTCGGCTCTCTCAGCCGCCTCCCTTTCTCGCATACGTAACTTCTTCTTCTCCCTACGAAAAGATACCATGATTAGTGAATAGTAAATCGTAAATGGTAAATAGTGAAAGGCGGGCTCTTTCTATTCACCGTTGAGCATTCACCATTCATCCCGTTTTATCTATTCACGATTTACGATTCACGATTTACGAAACTTTTATTTCCAGCCGGCGCGTGGGCTGCTCTGTGCGCTTGGGCAGACGAAGACGCAGCACGCCGTCTTTGTAGTCAGCCGTGATGGCCTCGCGATCGACGACCTGCGGGAGGCTGAAGCTTCTGACGAAGCGCCCGACGGGTCGCTCGGTGCGTCGCTGGTGTCCGCCCTCTGTGGCGGACGCGCGCTCGCCCCTGATGACGAGACGATTGTCGTCGAGACTCACGTCGAGCGCCTCGCGGTCGATGCCCGGCAAATCGAGCACGACGACGAACTCCGTCTCCAACTCGAAAACGTCAGCCGCCGGATACCAATCGACGCGCTCCATCTCCGCTTCGCCCTCGTCCTCACCGCCGCCGCGCCCCTCGCCCTCGCGCTGCCGCGCCGCCTCCTCAAACAGACGGTTCATCCTATCCTGCAACAAAACCAAATCCCGCATCGGATTCCACCTGCGTCTCATCAGTTAAAACCCCCGAAAGAAATGATGAATTAGGAATGCGGAATGATGAATGAAAAGCAGAAAGCGTTTTGTCTTTAATTCCGCATTCATCATTCATCATTCAGCATTTGTCTTAAACCGTCGCCCCGGCTGCTGCTGCCTCGGTCGTGAAGCTCATCTGGTCGCCGTCGGCGGAAACATGGATGGTCTGCCCGGGCATGATTTCGCCGCGCAGGAGCTTGGAGGCAAGCGGATTCTGAATCAGCGTCTGAATCGCACGCTTGAGCGGACGCGCGCCGTAGAGCGGGTCGTAGCCTTCGCGCGAGAGAAGCTTCCTGGCCGAATCGTCGAGGACGAGCGCGATTTGGCGCTCGCCGAGCAGACGCCGCAGACGCTCAAGCTGGACTTCGATAATCTCGCCAATCTGTTCGCGCGAGAGCTGATGGAAGATGACGATGTCGTCAATGCGATTGAGAAACTCCGGCTTGAAGTGCAGACGGAGTTCTTGCAGGACGCCTTCGCGTATCTGCGTCTCGTCGCCTTCCGCCGCCTGAATCTCGCGCGAGCCGAGGTTCGAGGTCATAATCAAAACCGTGTTCTTAAAATCGACGGTGCGACCTTTCGAGTCGGTCAGACGACCGTCGTCGAGAATCTGCAAGAGCACGTTGAACACGTCCGGGTGCGCCTTCTCGATTTCGTCGAAAAGGACGACCGAGTAGGGACGACGCCTCACGGTTTCGGTCAACTGCCCGCCCTCCTCGTAGCCGACGTAGCCGGGCGGCGCGCCAATCATGCGAGCCACCGCATGCTTCTCCATGTACTCCGACATGTCGAGGCGCACCATCGCGCGCTCGTCGTCGAAGAGAAACTCTGCGAGGGCGCGGGCGGTCTCGGTCTTGCCGACGCCTGTAGGCCCGAGGAAGATAAACGAGCCGACGGGACGATTCGGGTCTTGGAGTCCGGCGCGGGCGCGCCTGACGGCGTTGGCGACGGCGACGAGCGCCTCGTCCTGACCGATGACGCGTTTCGAGAGACGCTCTTCCATCGTGACGAGCTTCTGCATCTCGCCTTCGAGCATCTTCGAGACCGGCACTCCCGTCCAACGCGCGACCACCTGCGCCACGTCCTCTTCGTCAACCTCCTCCTTGAGCATGACGCCCTCAGCCTGCGCTTCGGCGAGCTTCGCCTGATCGGCTTCGAGCTGATGCTGCAAGCCGACGAGCTTGCCGTAGCGCAGCTCCGCCACCTTGTTATAGTCGCCCGCGCGCTCGTACTGCTCGGATTGAATCTTCGTCTGCTCAACCTCCTCTTTGGCCTTGCGGATGCGCTCGATAATCTCTTTCTCGCCCTGCCACTTCGCCTTCATCCCTGCCGAACGCTCACGCAGGTCGGCGATGCGCTGCTCAATCTCGTGCAGGCGCGATTTCGACCGCTCGTCCGTCTCGCGCTGCAAAGCCTGACGCTCGATTTCGAGCTGCGTGATTTCGCGCTCGATGACATCTATATCGACGGGCAAGCTGTCGATTTCGATTCGCAGGCGCGAGGCCGCCTCGTCGATGAGGTCGATGGCTTTGTCGGGCAGAAAGCGGTCTGTGATGTAGCGGTTCGAGAGCGTGGCGGCGGCGACGATGGCCGAGTCCTTGATGCGGACGCCGTGATGCACCTCGTAGCGCTCCTTCAAACCGCGCAGGATGGCGATGGTGTCTTCGACCGTCGGCTCGCCGACGTAGACCTGCTGGAAGCGACGCTCAAGCGCGGCGTCGCGCTCGATGTGCTTCTTGTACTCGTTGAGAGTCGTCGCGCCGACGCAGCGCAACTCGCCGCGCGCCAGCGCAGGCTTCAACATGTTCGAGGCGTCAATCGCGCCCTCGGCAGCGCCCGCGCCGACTAAAGTGTGCAGCTCGTCGATGAACAGAACTATCTGTCCCTGCGCGTTCTCAATCTCTTTGAGCACGGCCTTCAGGCGGTCTTCAAACTCGCCGCGATACTTCGCGCCCGCGAGCATCGAGCCGAGGTCGAGCCCGACGAGGCGCTTGTTGCGCAGAGTCTCCGGCACATCGCCGGAGACGATGCGCTGCGCGAGCCCCTCGACGATGGCCGTCTTTCCGACGCCCGGCTCGCCTATCAGCACGGGGTTGTTCTTCGTGCGACGCGAAAGCACCTGAATGCAGCGGCGTATCTCGTCGTCGCGCCCGATGACGGGGTCGAGCTTGCCCGCGCGCGCAAGCTCGGTCAGGTCTTTGGCGTACTTGGAGAGCGCCTGATAGTTCGACTCTGCGTTCGGGTCTGTGACGCGGACGCCGCCGCGCGTCTGCTCGATGACTTTCGAGAGGTCTTCGCGGTTGACGCCGTGCTGGCGAAGGATGCGACCCGAAGTGCCGTCCTTTTCGTCCGAGATGGCGAGGAGCAAATGCTCGGTCGAGATGTACTCGTCCTTCATCTGCTCGGCCTGCTTCTGCGCCGCCGTGAAGACCTGGCTCAGGCGCGGGCTGAAATACTGCTGCGGCGCACCCTGCACCTTCGGGAAACGACCGACGGCGGCCTGCACGTCGTTTAAGACGACCTGCACGTTCGCGCCGAGCTTGCCGAGCATCGGACGCACGATGCCCTCGGGTTGTTCGAGCATGGCGAGCAAAACGTGCTCGGGCTCGACCTGCTGGTTCTGGTTGCGCTCGGCCACCTCGATGGCCGACTGAATGGCCTCCTGCCCGCGCAAAGTGAAACGGTCTAAACGCATGATAACTGTTGAAAACCTCTCTCTAACCCTTCGACACTTTCAACCGACGCGGAGAAAAGCGTCAACCAAACAACGAACGTGAAAACGGAAGCGGTCAGCCTCCAGCCTTCGATTTCTCTTCGAGCCGCTCCGAGCAGGCTCAAGGCTGAGAGCTGACCGCTCGATGCTACCGCCTGCCCGACTTTAACGCGCGCCGGCGGCCTTGTGCTGCTTTCCCTCGCCGGTCGTCGATTCACCGGCCTTCGCTTCGATGGTCTTCTGCGTGCCGGTGTTCATGCTCTCGCCGCTAATCTCGATGCGGCGCGCCTTCACCTCTTCGCGTTTCGGAAGCGCCACGCGCAGCACGCCGTTCTTGTACTCGGCGCTCGCGCCTTCGCCCGAGACGGTCTGCGGCAGCGTGAACGAGCGGGTGAAAGCACCGTAGGAGCGCTCGACGCGATGATAATTGTCGCCCTCATCCGTCTTCTCGAAGCGACGCTCGCCGCGCAAGGTGAGCACGTTGTTCTCAATCGTCAGCTCGAAATCCTCTCGGTTCATGCCCGGCAGCTCGGCTTCGAGAACAATCTGGTCTTTGTTCTCGAAAATATCGACGCTCGGCGTCCAGGCGCCGCGTCCGATGCCTTCGTCGCCGAAGGAACGCGTGAAATTGCTGGAGAACAGACGGTTAACCTCGTCCTGTAAACTACGCAGGTCGCGGAAAGGATCGTAACGAGTGATGCTCATTTTTGAACCTCCTGAAGTGCATGAAATTCTTAGAATTTTCGCCTCAGCCGGAAGCCTCCAGCCCGAAAAACCCGTCTCGGTGAAGGCCGCCGCTTGCTGAGTACGAGGGAATAATAAAGGTTGAGTCTCTACTTGTCAAGTACCCTGAGGGAAAATTTTGAGCAAAAATCGACCGCTTCGGAAGATTCTGTTTTGAGAGAAATTGAGGAAACATAATAGAACAAAACAAAGCAAAGGGCGTATATTATATCGGTCATAAGCAGTCAGACCGTACAGCATTGAAAATGTCAGGGTAGAGGAAATGGACGAGAAAGACGAACGGATTCTGGAGATTCTTCAGGCGGACGGACGGATTACGAACGTCGAGCTGGCGCGGATGGTGGAGCTGACGCCTTCGGCGACGCTGGAGCGCGTGAGGAAACTGGAGGAGCGGGGGCTCATCAAGGGCTACATGGCGCTTCTGGACGCGAAGGCTCTGGGGCTTCCGCTCGTCGCCTTCATCTTCCTGCGGGTGGACGGCATCGAGAACGTCTTCGGGGCGGCGGACGAGACGGGCGAGCGTCTGGCGGCTCTGCCGTCCGTGCAGGAGGTTCATCACTTAGCGGGCGAGGACTGTTTTATCGTCAAAGTGCGGGCGCGAGATACGGACGACCTCTATCGCGTGCTGAAGCAGGAGTTCGGGTCTATCAAGAGCATCCGCTCGACGCGCACGACCATCGTTTTGAACACGGTGAAGGAGACGCCGCGTTTGAGCTGGCAGGGAAAAGCGGGGGTGGTAGATGGCAAATAAGGAGAAATTGGCGGCCTACGCGGCGCTGGCGGCGGTCTGGTTCTTCTGGGGGACGACCTATCTGGCGATTCGCGTCGGGCTGGACGGATTGCCGCCGATGCTTCTGGCCGGAATACGTTTCACCGTTGCGGGCTCGGTTCTGTTTCTGTTGATGTACAGGCAGCAAGGCGCGCGTCTGCCAATCGGGCGGGAGTGGCTCAACCTGAGCATCGTAGGAGTGCTTCTGCTGGTCGTGGGAAACGGGGCGGTGGTGTGGGCTGAGCAGTGGATTCCGAGCGGGATGGCGGCGCTTCTGGTTGCGACCTCGCCTTTCTGGGTGGCGGGCTTCGAGAGAATGAGCCGCGACGGCGAGCGCATCGGGGCGAGGGTTTTGGTGGGGATGCTGGTCGGCTTCGGCGGGTTGGCGCTTCTGGTCGCGCCGGAAATCTTCGGCGCGCGGCTCGACGCCTATTACATCCTTGGCATCGTCGGACTTCAGATAGCGTGCGCTTCCTGGTCGGGCGGGTCGGTCTATGCGAAGCATCATCCGGCGGGCGTTGCGCCTCTGATGAGCGCGGCGGTGCAGATGCTGGTGGCGGGCGTAGTGATGACGATAATGGGAACTCTGACGGGCGAATGGAGCGCGATGCGCCCGACGCCTAAGTCTCTGGGAGCGCTGCTGTATCTCATCGTCTTCGGGTCTATCGTGGCTTACAGCGCATATACATACGTGGTGCACAAGCTGCCGCTCTCCATCGTCTCGACCTATTCTTACGTGAACCCCGTCATCGCGGTGCTGCTCGGGTGGCTCATCCTGAGCGAGCCTCTGGGCTGGCGCGTCGCGGCGGCGACGGCGATTATCCTTTCGGGAGTGGCGCTGGTGAAGACTTCGCCGAAGGAGATTTGGACGGCGGTCAGGCGTTTGAGGCAAGGGAAGAACGGAAAGGAAACTGTCCTGGGAGCGACTTCGGCGTCGGCTCGTTAGCTCCAGCTTAAGACCTTCTGTTTCTGAGAGAGCATGAAGCTTTTGTCGAGCTTCATGCTCTTTTGCTTTTGGTGCTTTTGGTGCTTTTGGTGCTTTTGGTGCGAGAACGGCTTGAATGTGAACTTTTCAGTCCATGCGGAAGAAGCGTTTGATGGAGGCGAGCAGCCCTGCCTTTTCGTCTTCGTTGACGTGCTTGGTTTCGGTCTTGGCGGCGAGACCGGCGCGGCGCTCGGCGATGGTGTGGGTGAGCGATTCGACGAGGTCGGGGTTGTTGTCGAAGAGGTGCTTGACGGCGCTGTGGCCTATCTCCAGCACTTCGGTCTCTTCGGTGGCGACGACGTTGGCCGTGCGCGGCTCGCCCGTAAAGAGCGCCATCTCGCCGAAGATGTCGCCCTCGCGCAGGGTGGAGACGACGCGCGGGCGTCCCTTGTCCGTTATCTGCACTTCGACGCCGCCGCGATGCAGGACGAACATTGAAGAGCCCTGGTCGCCCTCGCGGATGATTAGCTCGCCGGGCGCGAAGACGTGGCGCTCGGTGCTGCGTGCGAGCCGGGTCAACTCTTCGTCGGTGAGCGGAGAGAAAATATCGACGGCTGAGAGGCGTTCGGTGATGCCGTCGCGCAGGGCGGCGCTGTCGCCGTCCGCGTGCGGCGGCTGGATGTAGAGCGTGCGGGTCGGGAAGGGAAAGGTGAGATTGTTTCGACGGAAGGCGTACCAGATGCGCTGGCGGACGAGCGCGTCGGTGTCGTTATAGCGCGCGTAGTCTTCGAGCCAGTATTTCACTTCGTAGTCGACGCCGTCCGTCCCGAGACCCCGCACACGGACGTTCGGCGTCATGTAGCGCAGGACGTTATCGACCTCGCGGACGGCTTCGCGGACGACGTGTATGACCTTCGAGGGCGAGTCGGAGTAGGCGGCGCTGAAGAAGACGATGCGCGCGTTGGCGTTGTCGCGCGGGCAGACCTCGATTGATTCCTTGCCGATGCTGCTGTTGCTCATCAGGACGATGTGGTTCTGAAAAGTCCTGATTTTCACCGCGCGCCAGGTGATGCTCTCGACCACGCCCGTCCCCTTGCCGACGACTATCACGTCGCCCACCTGAAAGGGCTTGTCGGCGTGCAGAGAGATTCCGGCGAAGAGATTGCCGAGCGTGTCCTGAAGCGCAAGACCGAGGATGATACCGAGGAGGGCAGAGCCTGAGAGCAACGCGCCGAAGGAGAGCGTCGGGAAGAAGAGGCGCAGGAGAAGGGCGATGCCGATGACGTAGGCGACGAGCGAGAAGATGTCGCGCATCAGGCTCGGCGCTTCGTAGCCTTTGCGCTTGCGGAAGAGGAAGAAGACGAACTCGTTGAGGACGCGTACGACGATGAAGACGACGCTGGCCGCCATCGCCAGCAAGGCCAGACGCGCCGCCCAGTCGTACCTGTGCAGCGGCTCCTCCCTGAGATCGAAGGAGATGGGCAGGGGCGAGATTTGAAAGATGAGATAACAGGCCAGCGCGAAAAAGGCTGTCGCCAGAAGCGGCGCGGCCAGTTGTTTCTTTAAGTGGGGGCGGTTCATGTTTTTAAGTCTGGAGTCTGGAGTCTAAAGTCTGAAGTCTGGAAATCAAAGACAGATGCTCTCTGTTTTTGACTCTAGACTTCGAGACTCCAGACTCCAGACTGTTATTGTCCGACGACGCTCGGAAAAATTCTGCTCAGGATGAATAGGAGCGAAAGCGTCGAGACGACGACGACCGTCAGCCAGGAGAGGATATTATAGACCGCGCCGTTGCGATAATCACCCATTAATTCCCGCCGGTTGACGAGCCGCAGAATGGCGATGAGCAGGACGGGCAGAAGCAGGCCGTTGATGACCTGCGTGACCAGAAGCACCCTGATGAGCGGCAGACCGGGAAGCATGGCGACCAGTCCGCCGACGGCGATGAGGAAGGTGAAGATGCCGATGAAAATCGGCGCTTCGCGGAAGCCGCGCGAGATGCCCTTCTCGAAGCCGAGGGCTTCGCTGATGGAGTAGGCCGTCGCCAGAGGCAGCACTCCTGCCGCCAGCATCGACGCGCCGAAGAGCCCGACGGCGAAGAGCATCTTGGCGTAAGCTCCGGCCAGAGGCTCTAAGGCGAGCGCGGCCTGCTCGGCGGTCTCGATTTGAATACCGTTGCGATGCAAGGTCGCCGCCGTCGAGACCACGATGAAGAAGGCGGTCAACATCGCAAAGGTCGTCCCGACCCACACGTCTGCGCGGGCGAGCCCGTAGTCTTCCGAGCGCACGCCCTTCTCGACCACCGACGATTGGACGAAGACCTGCATGTAGGGCGAGATGGTCGTGCCGATAATGGCGACGATGGTGAAGAGATAACCCGCTTCGAGATTGAACTCGGGACGGCTGAGCCCGCGCCCGACCTCGCCCCAGTCGGGACGTGCGAGGAAGGCCGAGATGATGTAGCCGAAGAAGACGAGCGACATCACGAGAAAGACGCGCTCCACTCTTCTGTAAGAGCCTTTGACGACGAGCCACCAGATGCCGGCCGCCGCGAGCGGCACGGAGACGTAGCGCGGCACGCCGAAGATTTCCGTCGCCGCCGCTATTCCCGCGAACTCCGAGACCGTCACGCCGCCGTTGGCTATCAACAGGGCGAGCATGACGAGCGCCGTCCAGCGCACGCCGAACTGCTCACGAATCAAATCCGAGAGCCCCTTGCCCGTCACCGCGCCCATCCGCGCGCACGTCTCCTGCACGATGCCGAGACCTATCACGAGCGGAATAATCGTCCAGAGCAGGCGATAACCGTAGGCCGCGCCGACCGAAGCATAAGTTGCAATTCCGCCCGCGTCGTTACCCGCGTTGGCCGCGATCAGTCCGGGGCCGACCACCGCCAGATACGCAATCAGACCCGTGCGGCGCGCGCTCACCGTCCGGCGCACACCGCTCGCGCTGCGCCGCCACAAGCGTCGCCCCGCCTCCCGCACGGCTGCGCGCGTCTCGACCATAATCTGGAGGGTCTCCGTCAGTCATAAAAGTTTAAGTCTGGAGTCTGAAGTCTGGAGTCTGGAGTCAGAAAGAGTTCATCAGATGGTATTGCGTTTTGGCTTTAGACTTTAGACTCCAGACTTATTTATCCGAACACTTTCGGCAAGCGTTGCCGCCAACCTTTCGGCAGTAGCATTTCCATCGCGTCGTCAACGGTGACGATGCCGGCGATGTCGCCCGCGTCGTCTATGACGGGCAGGGCGAGCAGGTTGTACTCGGCGATGCGTTCGGCCACCTCGCGCGCCGAATCGTCGGGGTGCGCGTGCTGAAACTCGTCGCGCATCACGTCTTCGAGCCGCTCGGAAGGGTCTGCGAGAATCAGGCTTCTGAGGGCGATAACGCCCGAAAGCTTCCAGGAGTTTTCCGCCTCGACGACGTAGAGGTAGTAAATCATGTTGGGCGTCTCGGCCATCTCGCGTAGACGCGCGAGGGCTTCGCCGACCGTCAAACCTTTGGGGAGCGTGACGAACTCGGTCGTCATCAGTCCGCCCGCCGTGTTGTCTTCGTAGGGCAGAAGCTCGGCCACGTCGGCCTGCTCCGCGCCCTCCATCAGGCCGAGCAATTCTTCGGCCTTCTCTTCGGGCAAATCGCCGAGCACGTCCGCCGCTTCGTCGGGCGACATCCATTCGAGAATGTCTGCGGCGCGCTCTTCGTCCATGTCGCCAATGATGCGCGCCTGCTCGGCTTCGGGCATCTCTTCCAGTGTCTCGGCGGCGGTCTCATCGTCGAGAGCTTCGACGACCTGCGCGCTCTGGTGATAGGAGAGCGTCTGCGCGAGGCGCGCAATCTCGACCGGATGAAGGCGCGCCAGCTTGTCTGCGGAAGACTTCAGTCGGACGGTGGCCGCGTCGGTGGCAAGATAGCCAACGTCAGCCCAGTCGATAACTTCGACGGGGCGACCCGTGCCGGTCAAAGGCGACGGGGCGAGTCGCCGCCACAAGCCCTGCAAGCTCACGTCCGCGCCCGTGACTCTCCACTCGCCGCCCGCCGTAATCAACTGCACGTCGTTGACGCGCACGACGCGCTTACCGTCAACGTCGATGAGCTGTTTATCGAGCACGTCGCGCGCGAGCAGGACTTCGCCCTCGCGTCTCTGGAAGGGAGTGAGGTCGAACTTGTCGGACTTGAGCTGCGCGCCCGTGTCGTTTAAATCGACGATGTTGGCGCGCGGCAGAAAAAAGTCGCGCCGACCCTGCCGCGCGACCAGCCCCGTCACCGGCGGGTGGTCTTCGCCGAGACGCACGATGACATCCTTAATCGTCGCCCGCCGCTCGCCCTCGCGGTCGCGCACCGGACGACCCAGCACTCTTGAGAGATACAGCATTCCAGAGAGACCCGACGCTTACCTTTTGAATTTCTAAGACGGATGATAGCACGCCCTTCAAGCGCGAGGGCAACGGGTCGGGAAAGTGGAAGATGAAGGCGGTCGTGTACGAGCGTCCGGGGCGACGAAAGAAGAGATTCGTTGCAATTAAGGAGTCTTTATCCTATGCTCGCCGCCGTCGGTTATCCTATGTTCGTTGGCTATCGGTTGAGTTCGAGTCTGGCGTTTGGAAGCACACCTTTGCGGAGTTCGGAAATTTCATCCCCTATGTTGATGGCCGGAACGGAATGGATTGTGGACGCGACGGGCTGCGACCCCGTAGCCCTCTGCGACGCGGAGCTTTTGCGCGGCCTGTTCGAGCGCATCGTCGAGGATTTGGGGCTGCACGTCGTAGATGCTCGCTGGCATCAGTTCCCGGAGCCGGGCGGCATCACCGGCTTTGCGCTGCTCTCGGAATCGCACCTTGCCTGCCACACCTACCCGGAGTTCGGGCTGGCGACTATCAATCTCTATTGCTGTCGAGAGCGTGCGGCGTGGGATTGGGAAGGGCAACTTGCGGCGTCGCTCGGGGCAAGGAGCGTCGCGGTGCGTGTCGTCGAGCGTCCGGCGCAGGGCGTGGCGGAAGAGACGTTGGAAGTTTCGGCCTCGAAGGTGTCGGCGGATTCTGTCTCGGAGATGTCGGAGCGTCTGGTTTCAGGGACGGCGGAGGATTCGGTCTCTTCGCCGGCGCTCGAAGGGAGCGGGCGAAGATGACGGCGCTTGAAGCGAGCTGCCCGGCGTGCGGTGCGCCGGTCGCGTTCAAGAGCGGGTCGTCGGTGGTGGTCGTCTGCGACTACTGCCACTCGGTCGTGGCGCGAACTGACCGAGCGCTCGAAGATTTGGGGCGAGTGGCGGAGGTCATAGAGTCGGGCTCGCCTCTCGCGGTGGGGATGCGCGGCGTCTACCGCGAAGTCGCCTTCGAGCTGACGGGACGCGCGCAGCTCGCGCACGCGGCGGGCGGATTCTGGGACGAGTGGTACGCGGCCTTCGCAGACGGGCGCTGGGGCTGGCTCGCCGAAGCGCAGGGACGCTTCTATCTCACCTATCGCCTCTCTTCAAACGTGCAGGTTCCGCCCTTCGAGGCGCTCGAAGCCGGTCGAACGGTGCAGGGGATTCCGGTCGGCGTGCCGCTCGTCGTCGGCGAGCGAGGCGAAGCGCGGATGGTCGCCGCCGAGGGCGAGATTCCCTACCGGCTCACGCCGGGCAAGACCTACCTTTACGCAGACCTCTCAGGACAGGGTGGCACTTTTGCCACGATTGATTACGGCGACGAGCCGCCGACCGTCTACGTCGGGCGAGAAGTAAAGCTCGCGGAGCTTGGCATCGTCGATGCGGGTCGGAGGCCGGAGCGCGCGGCGCGAAGGGTCGAAGCGTCGCAGTTGCAGTGTCCGCAATGCGCCGGGCCGCTTGAGCTTCGCGCGCCGGATAGAACCGAGCGCGTCACCTGCCCGAACTGCGGCTCGCTGCTCGATGTCACGCGAGGGCAGCTTCGCTTTCTCAAGGCGCTGGAGACGAAAGCCTACGCGCCCTTCATCCCGCTCGGCTCTACGGGCGAGTTCGAGGGACAGAAGATGACGCTCGTCGGCTTCATGGTGCGCAGCGTCGAGTTCGAGGGCACGCGCTACTTCTGGGAAGAGTACCTGCTCTACAACCCTTCGGTCGGCTTTCGCTGGCTCGTGCAGAGCGACAGGCATTGGAGCTACGTCGAGGCAGTCCCGCCCGGCGAGATTCAAACCAACGACACAGACAGCACGAAGGTCTCCTACAAGGGAAAGAAATTCAAAGTCTTTCAGGACGCCGTAGCGCGCGTCGAATACGTGCAGGGCGAGTTCTACTGGAAGATTGAAGCGGGCGAGCTTGTGCGCGCGGTCGATTACGTCAGGCCGCCGCAGATGTTGTCGAAGGAAGTTTCGGGCGGCGTGTTGGCACAGAAGCGCGGGGGGATGGAGGCCGAAGAGGTCAACTGGTCGCTCGGCACTTACCTGCCGCTCAAAGAAGTCGGGCGCATCTTCAACGTCGATAATCTGCCGCAGCCTTCGACCGTCGCGCCCAACCAGCCTTTCCTGCACAAGAAGGTTTACAAGTACTGGCTGCTCCTCAGTCTCGTGCTCTTCATCGCGGGCTTCGTCTCTCTCTGCGCGACGGGCGGCGGCAAAGTCTTCGAGCAGACCTACACAGTGCAGTTCAACTCGCCTTCGTCCTTCGGAGGCTTCGGCGCGCAGACGACCACGCCCGCACCTTCCGCTTCGACCACCGCCGCCGCGACTCCGACGCCTGCCGCCGAACCCGCCACCCCCGAAGAGGGCGCGCAAATCTACTTCACCGAGCCCTTCAAGCTCGCCGCGCGCCAGAACATCAGGGTCACGGGCAAAGCCAACGTCGATAACAACTGGCTCTACGTCGAAGGCGATTTGATAAACGAAGAGACGGGGCTCGTCCAGCAGTTTCAGTTGCCGATTGAATACTACTCGGGCGTCGAAGGCGGCGAGTCTTGGAGCGAGGGCGACCGCGAGCGGAGCACCTATCTCTCGGCGCTGCCCGCCGGAACTTACACGATGCGGCTCGAAGCGCAGTGGGAGAAATGGAACAAGCAGGAGCCGCCGCAATTCACAGTGCGCGTCGAGCAGGGCGTCGCCAACGGCTTCAACTTCCTGCTCGCGCTCATTGCGCTAGCCCTCCCGCCCATCCTCGTCGCCATCAAGCAGTTCAGCTTCGAGCGCCGACGCTGGGCCGACAGCGCCTTCAACCCCTACGATTCAAGCGGAGGCTCGGACGATGAATGAAAGTCTAGAGTCTGGAGTCTAAAGTCTAGAGTCAAAAACAACTGCTTTTGGTTTTGACTCCAGACTCCAGACTTTAGACTCCTGACTCTTAATCAAGGTGAATTAGATGCTCAGCAAACTCTATCTTGGCTTGGGAATCGGCGTCGTGGCGCTGTACCTGACGGCGGCGTGGAGCGGGTGGGAGATTGGCAGCTCGCGCAGGCAGGTTTTGCCGCCCGACGTGCGCAATTCGCCGGGCGGTTATCGCTCGTTTCATTTCTGGCATACAGGTTATCGTGGAGGAAAGTGATGTTGATTGAAACAGTCGCCCTGCACTCGTCGGCGCTCGCTTCGACGCTCTTGAACGCGGCTACCCTCGCGTTCGCCGTGCCGTTAGAGCAACTGATGCCGCTCGTCGTGACGACGCTCGTCTTCGCCCTCATCGGCATCGTGCTCTTTGCGCTCGCCTTCTGGATTATCGTCAAGGCTACGCCCTTCTCGGTGCGCAAGGAGCTGGAAGACGACCAGAACTCGGCGCTGGCGATTGTTATCGCCGCCGTCATCCTCGGCATCGCCATCATCGTCGCCGCCGCCATTCACGGGTAGAAAAGCAAGTCGGAACAATGAACGCGAAACGATGAATGAAAGACATTCTGTTTTTAGTTCATCGTTCATCGTTCATCGTTCATCGTTTCTATGAATCGCACTCCGATTCTTTTCCTCAACGTGCTGGTCATCGCCACGTGTGGGCTCATCTACGAGCTTTTGGCGGGCACGCTCGCCAGCTACGTGCTTGGCGATTCGGTCACGCAGTTTTCCCTCATCATCGGCATCTATCTCTTCGCCCTCGGCGCGGGCGCGTGGCTCTCGCGCTTCATCGACAGGGAGCTTGCGCGCCGTTTCATCGACGTTGAGCTGGGCGTCGCCATCCTCGGCGGAGCTTCCGCGCCGCTCCTGTTTCTGAGCTTCGCGCACCTCGGTTATTTTCAGGTCATTCTCTACTCGATTGTCTTCGCCATCGGCACGCTCGTCGGCTTAGAGATTCCGCTCCTGATGCGGATACTAAAGGACAATCTCGATTTCAAAGAGCTTGTCTCGCGCGTGCTGGCCTTCGACTACGTGGGCGCACTGGCCGCGTCGCTGCTGTTTCCAATCTTCCTCGTCCCGAAGCTTGGGCTGGTGCGCACCTCGCTCGTCTTCGGGATGCTCAACGCGGCGGTCGGCCTCTGGGGCACATGGCTCATGCGCCCGCTCATCAAGGGCAGCGTCGCGGGCTTGCGCGTGCGCGCCGTGCTAGTCATGGCGCTGCTTCTCGTAGGCATCGTCAAGGCCGAATCGCTCACGTCTCTGGCCGAAGACGCGATGTTTGCGGACGACATCGTCTACGCGCGCACCACACACTACCAGCGCATCGTCGTCACACGCGGGCGCGCGGGCTTCCAGCTTTTCCTCAACGGCAACCTACAGTTCAGCTCGACCGACGAATACCGCTATCACGAAGCGCTCGTTCATCCGGCCTTGATGCTCGCCTCCGAAGGGGGACGCGCGCCGCGCCGCGTCGTCGTGCTCGGCGGCGGCGACGGCCTCGCGCTCCGGGAGATTCTCAAATATCCTTCGGTGGAATCCGTCACCGTAGTCGATTTAGACCACGACATGACCGAGCTTTCCAGACGTTTTCCCCCGCTCGCCGAGTTGAACGCTCGCGCCTTCGACGACCCGCGCGTCCGAGTTATCAACCAAGACGCGATGATTTGGCTTGAAGAACCCGTCGAGCCCTTCGACGCCGCCGTCATAGATTTTCCAGACCCGAACTCCTTCGCCCTCGGCAAGCTCTACACGACGCGCTTCTACCGTCTGCTCAAAGAACGCCTCACGCCCGACGCCGCCGTCAGCATCCAATGCACCTCGCCACTCTTCGCGCGCGCATCCTACTGGTGCATCGTCAAGACCATCGAAGCCGCAGGCTTCCACGTCCGCCCTTACCAGACCGCCGTCCCCTCCTTCGGCATCTGGGGCTTCGCCCTCGCCCGCCGCACCTCTTTCGACACGCCCGCGAAAGCTCCCGCCCTCGCGCTCCGTTTCCTCGACGACCAGTCGATGTCCGCCATGTTCACGCTCTCGGCAGACCTCGCGCCCGTGCCCGTCGAAATCAACCGGCTCGACAATCAGGCGCTCGTCCGCTACTACGAATCCGAGTGGAGAAGATACGAATAATTAACAGGGATAGACAGGATAAAATAGAAATGTGATTCGCTTAGAAAAAGATGTTATATGAAGAGCTAACAGCTAAAGCGTTGGAAGCATGCTTTGAAGTTGCTGGAGAACTTGGAGCAGGTTATCTCGAATCTGTTTATGAGAAGGCATTGCTTATCGCTCTGCATCAGAAAGGACTCGAAGCAAAAGCTCAGTTTCCATTATCCGTTAAGTTTCGAGGCCAGACAGTGGGCGAGTTTTACGCTGATGTTCTGCTCGAAGGCAAAGTCATTTTGGAACTCAAAGCAGTCAGAGCACTAACGCCGGAACATCAAGCGCAGCTTATTAATTACCTGAAGGCGACGGGCATTGAAATTGGCTTGCTCGTTAATTTCGGGAACCCACGACTTGAATACAGAAGACTTCACCGATAGACGTGAACTCGGAATTTCTCTTTCTTATCCTGTCTATCCTGTCCATCCCTGTTTAAAATTTCTTATGGTCAGCGATAAGTTCACACGTCGGGAAGCGCTGGCAGCGTTTCTTGGTCTGCCGTTCGCTTTGGCTGCGTGCCGTTCGCATGACGAGGCTACGCTGTCGTTTCCCGATGGCGAAATCATTGGAGCGTCGGACGGCATCGGTCATAAATTGCGCGACGGGTTAAGGGTTGAGCCGAGCGCCGACGCCTGGGAGCGTGTGGGTGTGGTTATCGTGGGCGGGGGCGTGGCGGGGCTGGCGGCGGCGTGGCGTCTGTTGAAAGCGGGTTTCGAGGATTTTGTGCTGCTTGAGCTTGAGCGCGAGCCGGGCGGGACGGCGCGGGGCGGAGAGCGTGCGGGCGCGGTCGTACCCTATCCATGGGGCGCGCATTATCTGCCAGCGCCGACGAAGGAGAACGCGCCGCTCGTCGCGCTGCTGGACGAGATGGGCGTGCTTGAGGGTCGGACTGAAGAGGGCGAGCCCGTCGTCGGCGAGCAGTTTTTGTGTCGCGACCCGGAGGAGCGCGTCTTCTATAAAGGTCGTTGGTACGAAGGGCTCTACCTGCACGCGGGCGAGAGCGCGGAAGAGGCGGCGCAGCTTCAAGCCTTCAACCGGGTGATTGACCTCTGGGCTGCGTGGCGTGACGCACGCGGGCGACGCGCATTTACTATTCCCGTCTCGAAGGTCTCGGACGACGCCGACGTAACGATGCTCGACCGCATCACGATGTCCGAATGGCTCGACGCGCGCGGTTTTACTTCCAAGCGTCTGCGCTGGCTCGTCGATTATGCCTGCCGCGACGACTACGGCCTGACCGTCGAGCAGACGAGCGCCTGGGCTGGCCTCTTCTATTTCGCCTCGCGTCTCTCGAAGCCGGGAGCCGAAGCGCAGTCGCTCATCACCTGGCCGGAGGGCAACGCGCGTCTCGTCGCGCATCTCTATGCAGGGGCGCGCGAGCGCGTGCGGCTCGGTTTGGCCGTCTCGGAAATCATCCCGGTCGAAGAGGAACGCGGGCGCGGCGTCGATGTCCTGGCCGTCAGCCACGACGCCTCTCGCGCCTACGGCTTTCGCGCCGAGCAGGTCGTCTTCGCCGCGCCGCATTTTCTCACGCGCTACCTCATACGCCCTTACCGCGAGAGCCCGCCGCCGCACGTCGCAGAGTTTCAGTACGGCGCATGGATGGTCGCCAATCTCTTTCTCCAAGACCGCCCACGCAGCGTCGGCTTTCCCCTCGCCTGGGACAACGTGCTCTACGAAAGCCCTTCGCTCGGCTACGTCGTCGCCACGCACCAGCGCGGCCTCGACCGGGGCGCAACCGTCTTCACCTACTACTACCCGCTCACAGACCCCGACCCGCGCCTCGCACGCTCGCGCCTCCTCAGCGCCGACTGGAAGACCTGGGCTGACGTAACCCTCACAGACCTCGCGCGCGCTCACCCCGACATCCGCCCGCTCGTCCAACGACTCGACGTGATGCGCTGGGGACACGCCATGATTCGCCCCCGCCCCAACTTCATCTGGAACGGCGCACGTCTCCAAGCCTCTCGCCCCTTCCGCTCCATCCACTTCGCACACACAGACCTCAGCGGCCTCCCCCTCTTCGAGGAAGCCTTCGACCAGGGCATCCGCGCCGCCGAAGAGATACTCCGAGAGCGCGCCCTCCCCTTTGAGACGGTGCGTTGATGAAATGAGCGGTTAAGAGCGCGCCTGCTTTCGTGCGCAAGGCAAAAGTAAGAAGCTCTAATTTAGCGGGCGACGTTTATTCATACCAGAATTAAAGCTTGCGCTTGCCCTCGCCGAAAAAAAGTAGTATCACTTAGCAACTAGCAGTTCTTAAAAGAATAGAGCAGGGAGCTTCAGTGAGAAACTGGTGTTCTCTCAGTGTGTCGCAGACCTCAGCCGCCCGGCTTCAATGTGTGTCTGCGCGGGAAGCGTGTAGGCAGAGGCTACCGCAGGCTTTCTCAGGTAACAAACCTACATCTATCGCACGGCTCGGATTTGCGTTAGCAAAAAGAGTCACAAGAAGACTCGGGGTGAGAGGACAATGCCGCAGATTTTCCATCACAGCACCAACACGCTCGCCAAGCTGAGCATCTTCGGCGCTATCTTCATTCTGCTGGCCGGTGCGTGGGTTCTCGCCGAGATAAACCGTTCGTCCTACAACACGGGGCAGTACATCGAACGTCAGCAGCCCGTCCAGTTTTCGCACAAGCATCACGTCGGCGACGACGGCATCGACTGCCGCTACTGCCACTCCTCGGTCGAAGTCTCGAACACCGCCGGGATGCCTCCGACCAAGACCTGCATGAACTGCCATTCGCAAATCTGGTCTGACAGCCCGTATCTGGAAGTCGTGCGCAAGAGCTGGCGAGACGGCAAGCCCATCGAGTGGACGCGCGTGCACGATTTGCCCGACTTCGTCTATTTCAATCACAGCATCCACGTCTCGAAGGGCGTCGGCTGCAACACCTGTCACGGCCCCATCGACGAGATGCCCGCCGTCTATCAGGCGCGCTCGCTTCAGATGGAGTGGTGTCTGGCGTGCCACCGCGAGCCGGAGAAGTTTCTGCGCCCGCGCGAAGAGGTCTACAACATGGACTGGCCGGAAGAGAACACGACCGCCCAGCAGTTGCAGGAGGGCGGACAACTCAAGGCGAAATACCGCGTGCGCGCCTCAAGCGTTTTGACCAGTTGTTCGACGTGCCACAGATAGGAAGTAAATCGTCAATCGTAAATCGTAAATAGTTTGACCGTGATGAAGCTTGAACACGAGAGAGAAAGCGGCGAGATAGCTCGGCATCCGGCCACGATTTACGATTTACGATTCACGATTTACTAGATTTCATATGCACATTAAAGACACTTTCCCCGAACTCTATAAGATTCGACGGCCTCTGAAACTCGAAGAGGTGCGCGAAAAGCTCGGCCGGGCGCAGGGCAGGGAGTACTGGCGAAGTCTGGAAGAGCTGGCCGAGACAGAAGAGTTTACGGAGCTTCTGCACAGGGAGTTTCCGCGCCACGCCGCCGAATGGGACGAAGGGACAGACCGGCGCACTTTTCTCAAGCTGATGGGCGCGTCGCTGGCGCTCGCGGGGCTCGCGGGCTGCTCTTACCAGCCGCCCGAAACTATCGTCCCTCATGTGCGCCAGCCCGTCGAGATAGTTCCGGGCAAGCCGCTCTTCTTCGCAACGGCGATGCCTCTGGGCGGCGCGGCCACAGGTCTTCTGGTGAGAAGCAACGAGGGGCGTCCGACTAAAATCGAAGGCAACCCCGACCATCCGGCTTCACTCGGCGCGACCGACCTCTTCGCACAGGCCGCCATCCTTTCGCTCTACGACCCCGACCGCTCGCAGACGCTCAACTATCGCGGAGAAATTCGCTCCTACACCGCTTTTCTCGCCGACATCAGTCGTGTGCTCGAAGAGCAGCGCGGCAGAAACGGCGCTGGCGTTCGTTTCCTGACCGAAGCCGTCACGTCGCCGACGCTCGCGGCGCAGATGGCCGAGATAGGCGGTCGTTTCCCCGGCGCGAAGTGGCATCAATACGAGCCTGCGGGCTCGAACAACACTGCGCTCGGCGCGCGTCTCGCCTTCGGCGATTTCGCCAACACCATCTACAACTTCGCCGACGCCGACCGCGTGCTCTCGCTCGATTCCGATTTTCTCTCCTGCGGCCCGGCGTCGCTTCGCTTCGCGCGCGACTTCGCCAACCGCCGCCGCCTCGTCTCCGGCAAGACCGACATGAACCGGCTCTACGCCGTCGAGACGACGCCGACCAACACGGGGATGTTCGCAGACCATCGTCTCGCCATCCGACCGAGCGAGATGGAAGCCTTCGCGCGAGCCGTCGCCGCCGCGCTCGGCGCTCCGGGCGGGGCTTCGGCCACGACCACTTCCGAGCAGGCGCGCTGGATAGATTCAGTCGCGCGCGACCTTCGCTCAAGCGCCGGACGAAGCATCGTCATCGCGGGCGACGAGCAGTCGCCGCTCACGCACGCTCTCGCCCACTCGATGAATCAGGCGCTCGGCAACGTCGGCAAGACCGTCTTCTACACAGACCCGGTCGAGGCCAACCCCGTAGACCATCTCGAATCGCTGCGCGACCTCGTCCGAGACATCGACGCCGGTGCGGTCGAACTGCTCGTCATCGTCGGCGGCAATCCCGTCTACACGACGCCCGTCGATTTGAAGCTCGACGCCGCGCGTCTCTCACGGGTCAAAACGCGCGTTCATCTCAGTCTCTATCAAGACGAGACTTCGCAGCTTTGCCAGTGGCACGTCCCCGAAGCGCACTTCCTCGAAACCTGGAGCGACGCGCGCGCCTTCGACGGCACGGCCACCATCATGCAGCCGCTCATCGCGCCGCTCTACAACGGCAAGAGCGTCCACGAATTCCTCGCCGCCTTCACAGACCGACCCGAGCGCACCTCCTACGACATCGTCCGCGAGTTCTGGCGCACGCAGCCGCAGATGTCCGGCGACTTCGACACCGCATGGCGTCACGCGCTGCACGACGGCGTCATCCCCAACACCGCGCGCCCCAACCGAAACGTCTCCGTCCGCGCCGACTTCGCTACGCCCGGCCAAGCCGTAACCGTTAGCCCCCAACCCTCTCCGCCGGGCGCGCTCGAAATCGTCTTTCGTCCCGACCCGACCGTCTACGACGGACGCTTCGCCAACAATGCGTGGTTGCAGGAGCTTCCCAAACCTTTAACGAAGATAACGTGGGACAACGTGGCGCTCGTCAGCCCTGCGACAGCCGAGCGCTTGGGGCTCGGAAGCCGTGCGGAAGACCGTGCGACGGGCGACAAGGTGGAGAGCGCGAACAACCCGACGAAGAAGGGAAGCGAGTTTCTCGTCGATTTGGTGCGCCTGAGCTTCAGGGGGCGGACGGTCAACGCGCCGGTCTGGATTATGCCGGGGCAGCCCGACAATGTTGTCACCGTTCATCTCGGCTACGGGCGCGAGCGCGCCGGACGCGTCGGCACAAGCTCGGCCGAGTCGCCCGTCGGCTTCAACGCCTACCAGCTTCGCACCTCCGACGCGATGTGGAGCGGCGCAGGTCTCGAAATATCGAAGACCGGCGACACCTACCCAATCGCCACCACGCAGATGCACTTCCAGATGGAAGGGCGCGAAATCGTGCGCGCCGGTTCGCTCGAAGACTACCGGCGCGACCCGCAGCTTTCGCCTCACCGCGAAGAAGACAAGCAGCCGCCCAAGCCCGCCGGAGAGAACCGCGAGCCTCTGGAGTTTGAATCGCTCTACCCGAACTATCCATACAACGAGGACGAAGCGAAGGGCTTGCGCGGCTACAAGTGGGGGATGGCGATTGATGTCGGCTCGTGCGTCGGTTGCAGCGCGTGCGTGGTCGCCTGTCAGGCGGAGAACAACATCCCCGTCGTCGGCAAAGACCAGGTCGCGCGCGGGCGCGAGATGCACTGGCTCAGAATCGACGCTTACTTCAAGGGCTTGAAGGAGAACCCTGCGGGCGTCTATTTCATGCCCGTCCCCTGCATGCACTGCGAGAACGCGCCGTGCGAGCCGGTCTGTCCCGTTCACGCCACCGTTCACAGCGCCGAAGGCTTGAACGACATGGTCTACAACCGTTGCGTCGGCACGCGCTACTGCTCGAACAACTGCCCTTACAAAGTCCGTCGCTTCAACTTCCTTCTCTATCAGGACTGGAACACGCCGAGCCTCAAGATGATGCGCAACCCGCAGGTCTCCATCCGCTCGCGCGGCGTGATGGAGAAATGCACCTTCTGCGTGCAGCGCATCGAGCTGGCGAAGATAGAGTCGGAGAAGGAAGGCCGAAAGGTGCGCGACGGCGAGGTGCTCACGGCCTGCCAGTCCGTCTGCCCGACCGAGGCCATCATCTTCGGCGACATCAACGATAAAGACAGCAAGGTGAGAAAACTCAAGGCCGAGCCGCGCGACTACAGCCTGCTCGCCGACCTCAACACGCGCCCCCGCACGACCTACCTGGCGGCGGTGCGTAACCCGAACCCGGAGCTGGTAAACGGTTAATGGTGAATAGTGAATGGTGAATGGCTTGACCCTGATGAAACTCGAACCCGAAAGAGAGTCATTCGAGCCGATGCGGCCTTCAATCTCTATTCACCATTTACCATTTACCATTCACCGCCGACGAGGCATCTATGCAGAGAGTTGATAATCCGCACGACGACGTTCGCATCCATGTGACGCCGACTCCGTCTGTCATCGAGCCCGGCCATACGTTCGGCTCGGTGACGGACAAAATCAGCGCGCTCGTCCTGCGTAAGCGGACGCCCATCGGATGGTTCATCGGCTTCACCGTCTCTTTCATCCTGACGATGATGCTGATGGGAACAATCGCGCATCTGGTGCTGACCGGCATCGGCATCTGGGGCAACAACGTGCCGGTCGGCTGGGCGTTCGACATCATCAACTTCGTCTGGTGGATTGGCATCGGCCACGCCGGAACACTCATCTCGGCCATCCTCCTGCTGCTTCGTCAGGAGTGGCGCACGTCGATTAACCGCTTCGCCGAGGCCATGACGCTTTTTGCCGTCGCCTGCGCCGGTCTCTTTCCGCTGCTGCACACTGGGCGTCCCTGGCTTGCCTACTGGCTCTTTCCCTATCCGAACACGATGGGCATGTGGCCGCAGTTTAGAAGCCCTCTGATGTGGGACGTGTTCGCCGTCTCGACTTACGCGAGCGTCTCGGCGCTCTTCTGGTTCGTCGGACTCATCCCCGACTTCGCAACCCTGCGCGACCGCTCGCGCACGCGCTTCGGTCAGGTCGTGTTCGGCATGCTCGCTCTCGGCTGGCGCGGCTCGGCTCGCCACTGGGCGCGCTACGAAGCGACGTATCTTTTGCTCGCGGGGCTCGCTACGCCGCTCGTGCTTTCAGTCCACACTATCGTCAGCTTCGACTTCGCCGTCTCGGTTTTGCCCGGCTGGCACGCGACGATTTTTCCGCCCTACTTCGTCGCCGGTGCTATCTACGCCGGTTTTGCGATGGTCTTGACGCTCACCATCCCGCTCAGGAAGTTCTACGGGCTGGAAGATTTCATCACCGCGCGTCACCTGCGCAACATGGCGAAGATTATGCTCGCTACGGGGCTCATCGTCGCCTACGGCTACATGGTGGAAGCCTTCATGGCGTGGTACAGCGCGAACACCTATGAAGAGTTTATGATTAAGAACCGGATGGTCGGGCCTTACGCCTACACCTACTGGCTGCTGATTCTCTGTAACGTCATCGTGCCGCAGTTCCTCTGGTTGCGGCGCGTGCGCCATAGCACCATCGCGCTCTTCCTGATTTCGCTCGTCGTCAGCGTCGGCATGTGGCTGGAGCGCTTCGTCATTCTGGTGACGAGTTTGCACAGAGATTTTCTGCCCTCGTCTTGGGGCATGTATTCGCCGACCGTTTTCGACTGGACGATGTTCGTCGGCACCATTGGACTTTTCTTCACGCTGCTCTTCCTCTTCATACGCTTCCTGCCCATCATCTCCATCTTCGAGATGAGGACGCTCGTGCCCGAAGCGGAACTGAAAGAGGAAGGACGATAGACCATAGACGATGGACGATGGACTGTAGAAGACAAAGGACGTGGCGAACATAGCTGATGGAGGGAATGCTGATGGATTGTAGACGAGTGACGACGGACGCAGAGCTTTTCGTCCATCGTCCATCGTCCATCGTCATTTGTTCTGCTTATGAAGAAGAAAACGAGGCCGCCCGTCTACGGGGTGATGGCCGAGTTCGAGAATCCGAGCGACGTGGTGGCGGCTGCCGAGCGCACCTACGAGGAGGGCTACCGGCGCATCGACGCCTATTCGCCCTATCCGATTGAGGCGCTCTCGGAGGCCATCGGCGTGCATTCAACGGCGATGCCGACCCTCGTGCTCATCGGCGGCGTGCTCGGCGGCCTCATCGGCTACCTGCTGCAATACTACACGCACGTCATCGACTATCCTCTGAACGTCGGCGGCAAACCTCTGCACAGTTGGCCGCAGTTCATCCCGATTACGTTCGAGTGTACGGTGCTGGGCGCGGCGCTGGCGGCAGTCTTCGGCATGCTCGCTCTGAACGGTCTGCCCGAGCCCTATCACCCGGTCTTCAACACGCCGAACTTCGCGCTCGCCTCGCGCGACCGCTTCTTTCTACTGATTCAGTCCGACGACCCGAAGTTCGACCGCGAAGCGACCGCCAGCTTCCTCAAAAGCTTAGGAGCCCGCGAGGTGACAGATGTGGAACACTAGGAAGAGAAGTGAGCGGAGAGCAGTGAGCAGTGAGCAGCCGGAGGCGCGGCGCGGGCGCAGAGTTCTGTACTGCTTACTGATCACCGCTTACTGCTTACTTGCCCTCGGCTGTCGCAACGACATGCACGACCAGCCGCGTTACGAGGTTTACGAGCCGAGCCAGTTTTACGAGGACGGGCAGGGCTCGCGCCCGCTCGTCGAGGGGACAGTGCCGCGCGGCGCGCAGTTCCGCGACGCCAACGGCTATCTCTACACGGGGAAGATGGACGCGGGCGGCGCAGGAGGCGGAACGGCGGGCGCGGTGCGTTCGAGCGACGCGGGCACGCAGACGGGAGCGGGCGCGGGCGGCGTTGGGACGAGCGCGGCCAACGTGCAGTCGCAGCCCGGCGGCGGGCAGACGACCGGCGACGTGAACGTGCGCGGCAACGTGGCGGGCGGCATCCCTGCGGGCGCGAGCCAGGCGCAGCAGGGCGCGAACATGCTTCAGGCGGGCGGCGCTGAAGGCAACAGGCCGCCGGGCGGCGCGCCGGGCGGAAACGCTTCGGCGACGGGTGGGCCTGACGTGTTTCCGTTTCCCATCACAGAGGACGTGCTCAGTCGCGGCCAGTCGCGCTTCAACGCTTTCTGCGCGATGTGTCACGGGATGACGGGCGAGGGCGACGGCATGATTGTGCGGCGAGGCTTTCGTCGTCCGCCTTCGTTTCACAGCGAGCAGCTTCAGCCCGGCAACGCCAGCGCCTCCCATTTCTTCGACGTGATTACGAACGGCTGGGGCGCGATGCCCGACTATGCCGCACAGATTTCGGCGGAAGACCGTTGGAGCATCATCGCCTACGTCCGCGCTCTGCAACTGGCGCGGCGCGGGCGTGTGGAAGACGTGCCGCCCGCCGAGCGCGGCAAACTCTCCGGCGGCGCGCAGCAGCCCGCCGCTCCTTCTTCCGGCGGCCACTCGAACGGCGGCGCAGCACAGCCTCATGGAGGGACACAACGCTGATGGAAGCTCGTGCGACCTACACGTCGCCGGAGGCGGTCGATAGCTTCCGGCAGCGCGCGATGATTATAGGCATCGTCGCCTTTGTCCTGAGCGCGGCGCTGGCCTTCTTCGGCGGCGCGGTTCAGTTCTTTCGCGCATACCTCGTGGCCTACGTCTTCTGGACGGGCATCGCCATCGGCAGCCTCGCCATTATGATGCTGCACCATCTTTCAGGCGGCGCGTGGGGAATCGTCATCCGTCGCATCTTCGAAGCGGCCACGCGCACGCTGCCTCTCTTAGTCATCGCTTTCCTGCCGCTCGTCGTCGCGCTCTTCGTCCACCCGCACGGCCATTCGCTCTACGAATGGTCGAACCCGGAAATCGTCAGGGGCGACGAGATTTTGCAGCACAAGCAGCCGTACCTGAACGCGCCCTTCTTCATCGCGCGCACTATCTTCTACTTCGCCGTCTGGGGCGCGCTCGCCTACTACCTCAACAAGTGGTCGCTTGAGCAAGACCAGACGGGCGACCCGCGCATCAAGCGGCGCATGCAGAACCTGAGCGGGCCGGGAATCCTGCTCTTCGGTCTGACAGTGACGTTCGCCGCCGTCGATTGGCTGATGTCACTTGAGCCGCACTGGTTCTCGACCATCTACGGATTGCTTCTGATGGCGAGCTGGGGCTTGAGCGCCTTCGCCTTCGTCATCATCGTGGCGGCGGCGCTCTCGCGGCAGGAGCCGATGTCGGGCGTTTTCGCCTCGTCACATTTTCACGACTACGGGAAGCTCCTTCTCGCCTTCGTGATGATTTACGCCTACTTCGCCTTCTCGCAGTTTTTGATTATCTGGTCGGGCAATCTACCGGAAGAGATTCCATGGTACTTGCGCCGCCTGCGCGGAGGCTGGCAGTTCGTCGGGCTCGCGCTCGTGCTTCTGAACTTCGCGCTGCCGTTCGTGCTGCTTCTGTCGCGCAACCTGAAGCGCGACGCGCGCAAGCTCGTCTGGGTGGCGCTGCTGGTGATAGTGATGCGCGTCGTCGATATGATTTATCTGGTTGCGCCTGCGGCGCATCAGGAGTCGGGCGAGACGCACATCAGCGCGCTCGACTTCCTGACGATGTTCGGAGCGACCATCGGCTTCGGCGGCATCTGGCTCGCCTTCTTCGCCTGGCAGCTCAAACGCCGACCGCTTCTGCCGCTTCAGTCGCCCGACCTCGAAGCCGCGATTCATCCGGTGGGACATCACTAAAGATAGTGAGCAGTGAGCGGTAAGCGGTGAGCAGAGGCGGGGCAGTGAGCAGATGCGTAAAACGTAAGGTGTGATAGGGAGCGACGTTGGTCTTCGAGTGGTTCTGAGGGGCTAGGAGGTTTTTCGAGGTGAGCGAGACGATTCATCACGGAAGCGGCAAACCGCCCGGAGGCGGCGGGCGCGGGCGTCGTTACGACAACATACACGAGACGCCGGACGTGTCCTACATCAGCAACGAAGATGTGGCGCACGAGCATTCGGACGTGCACGTCGGCCCGATTGCCAAGTTCGTCATCGGGCTCTTTATCTTCGGCGTGGCCGTCCATCTCCTGATGTGGGGTCTCTTCCGCTATTTCGAATCGCGCGAGCGCACGGGCGAGCCGCCGCCCTCGCCGCTCGCACGGCGCGGCGCGGAGCGTCTGCCGCCCGAGCCGCGTCTCCAGCTCGCGCCCGGCTTCGGCGTCGAGCTTGAAGACGGCAAGCGCCTCGACATGTCCGTCAACAATCAAGACCCGAACCTGACGCAACCGCAGTCCGAATACTGGGAGGTGCGCAAACAGTGGGAGCGGGAGCTGACGACTTACGGCTGGGCTGACCAGGGCACGGGCGCTGTCCGCCTGCCTATCGAAGAGGCCAAGCGCCTGCTCGTCAAACAGGAGGCAGAGAAGACGCGCGCGAATCCTTCTCCGCAGCCGGGACAGCCACAGCAGAGTCAGCAGCCGCCGGGCGCGCAAGGCCGCACCGGCGAGACCGACACGCAGGAAACAAGCTCAGGGCAGACGCAGGAACGAAGGAATCAATGAAGCAAGAAATCAGTGAGCAGAAAGCAGTGAGCGGTGAGCAGACGTTGAGAGGCGCGATGCTTGTAAATTTTGTACGGCGTCTTTCGATGCTGTGTTCTCTCTTGCTGCTCACAGCTTACAGCTTACAGCTTACCGTCTCCGCGCAGTACGGTCGTCCGCCGCAGCACCAGATGCCGCAGGGCGGCAAGCCCGAGGTCTTAAAGAAGGTCGGCATCGAGCAGCGTCTGAACCAGCAGCTTCCGCTCGAACTCTCCTTCCGCGACGAGACGGGGCGAAGCGTGCGGCTCGGCGACTATTTCAAACAGGGCGGTAAGCCCGTCCTTCTATCGCTCGTCTATTACGAGTGCCCGATGCTCTGCAATCAGGTTTTGAACGGGCAGGTCGGCATGATGGAGGCGCTCGCCTTCAAGGCCGGGCGCGAGTACACAGCTCTCACCGTCAGCTTCGACCCGCGCGAACTGCCCGAACTGGCCGCCCGAAAGAGAGAGACTTACCTGCGCCGCTACGGTCGCACCGCCGACGCCGAAGCGGGCTGGCATTTCCTGACGGGCGACGAGGCGAACATCCGTAGGCTCACAGATGCAGTTGGCTTTCAATACGTCTGGGACGAAGGCTCAAAGCAGTTTGCGCACGCGAGCGCCATCATGGTCGTGACGCCGGAGGGCAAGCTCTCACACTATTTTTACGGCATCGAGTATTCGCCGAAGGACGTGCGCCTCGCGCTCGTCGAAGCTTCGAGAGGCGGGATAGGCTCGCGCGTCGATCAGCTTCTGCTCTACTGCTATCACTACGACCCGACGACCGGAAAATTCGCCGCCATCATCAGCATGATGCGCGTCGCGGGGCTCGTCACGCTTTTGGGGATAGCGGCGCTGATGTGGATTCTTTGGCGGCGGCAGAAGCGCGAGCGCGAGGGCGGGCGTTGGGATGAGAGCGTGAACGTAGGAGGAGCTGCTTAGGTCATGGAGTCACTCAAGGTATGGGTGCCGTTTGCGCCCGAACAGGCTTCGACGGTCGCGGGAGAGGTGGACGCGCTCTATCTCTATTGCATCGCCATCACCCTCTTTTTCTCCGTCACCATCACGCTGCTGATTATCTTCTTCGCCATCAAGTATCGCAGGCGCGACGCCGCCGAGCTGCCCCGCCCGAACGCAGGCTCTCTCAAGCTCGAAACGCTCTGGACGGTCATCCCTCTGATGATTGCCATGACCATCTTCGCCTGGGGCGCGAGCGTCTACTTCAAGCTCTATCGCCCTTTGAACGACGACGCCATCGAGATTTACGTCGTCGGCAAACAGTGGATGTGGAAGTTTCAGCACCAGGAAGGACAGCGCGAGATAAACGAGCTGCACGTCCCTGTGGGCAGCCGCGTCAAGCTGACGATGACGACCGAGGACGTGATTCACAGCTTCTACGTCCCGGCCTTCCGCATCAAGTCGGACGTGGTGCCGGGCAGATACACCTACGCTTGGTTCGAGGCGACGAAGCCGGGCAGGTACTATCTCTTCTGCGCCGAGTATTGCGGCACGAATCATTCGGGAATGGGCGGCTACGTGGTCGTCATGGAGCCGACCGAATATCAAGCCTGGCTCTCGGGCGGCGCGACAGACTCTCCGGCCTCGCAGGGACAGAAGCTCTTTCAAGACCTCGGCTGCGCCACCTGCCACAAGGCCGACTCGCAGGGGCGCGGGCCCATGCTCGAAGGCGTCTTCGGCAAGGTGCAGGAGATGGATAACGGCGAGCGCGTCGTCGCCGACGAGTCTTACATCCGCGAGTCTATCGTGAACCCGCGCGCTCGCACCGTCGCGGGCTTCCAGCAGATTATGCCGACCTATCAGGGACAGGTCAGCGAAGAGCAGTTGCTCTATCTCATCGCCTACATACGCTCGCTCGGCACGACTCCTTCGAGCGCACAGGGCGGCTCGGCCACCGGGCGCGAAGGCTCGACCACGACGACCGGCATCAGCCCCGACACGCGTCGCTCGAACCCGCTTGCACCGACTTCGCCGCCTACCAGCCCAAGCTCGACCTCGCCCGGCTCGACGCAGTCGCAGCCCGAAGGCACGACGCCCCGCGCCAGCCAGACGCCGGGCGGCGCTGGAAGGCAACCTTGATAAGAGGCTCGGAAAGGGAAATTAACATGGATAGACAGGATGAACAGGATAGAAAGAAATGATAAATGATGAATGCGGAATGATGAATGAAAGACAAAAGCTTTTGCTTTTCATTCCGCATTCATCATTCCGCATTCCGCATTTGTCTTTATCCTGTCCATCCCTGTTTGAATTGGTTTTGTGAGGCGCTTTAGTAATCGAACGTAGAATACGAGTGGAATTATGAGCACAGCAGCAGTCACACCGGAAGCGAGAGCGGCGGCAGAATGGCGCATCAGGCATCCGCACACGAACTACCTGAACGCCGACTACGGCATCATGTCGTGGCTTTTGACGCGCGACCATAAACGAATCGCCCTGCTCTATCTGGCCTCCGTCTCCTTCTTCTTTCTTCTGGGCGGAGCATATGCCGTCGCGATTCGCATAGAACTCCTGACGCCGGTCGGCGACCTCGTCCAGTCGCAGACCTACAACAAGCTCTTCACGCATCACGGCATCCTGATGGTCTTCTTCTTCCTGATTCCGGCCATCCCCGCCGTGCTCGGCAACTTTCTCGTCCCACTGATGATTGGGGCGAAAGACCTCGCCTTCCCGAAGATAAACCTGCTCAGTTGGTACATCTACATGGTGGGCGGCATCATCACCTTCTGGGCTCTGCTGATTGGCGGCGTCGATACGGGCTGGACTTTCTATGTGCCCTATTCGACCACCTTCTCGAACACCTACGTCGTCGCCGCCGGAGTCGGCATCTTCATCAACGGCTTCTCTTCGATTCTGACGGGCTTGAACTTCATCGTCACCATCCACACGATGCGTGCGCCCGGCATGACCTGGTTTCGCCTGCCGCTCTTCATCTGGTCGCACTACGCGACGAGCCTGATTATGATTCTCGGCACGCCGGTCATCGCCGTCACCATCCTGCTCGTCGCGCTCGAACGTCTTGCGCGCATAGGCATCTTCGACCCGGCACTGGGCGGCGACCCCGTGCTCTTCCAGCACCTCTTCTGGTTCTACTCGCACCCGGCGGTCTACATCATGATTCTGCCCTCGATGGGCGTCATCAGCGAGCTGGTCGCCATCTTTTCCCGAAAGAATATCTTCGGCTATTCGTTCGTCGCCTTTGCGAGCGTGGCGATTGCGGTCTTCGGCTTTCTCGTCTGGGGACATCACATGTTCACTTCGAGCCAGTCGGTCTACGCAGGGATGGTCTTCTCCGTCATCTCCTACGCGGTGGCGATACCCTCAGCCGTCAAGGTCTTCAACTGGACGGCGACGATGTACAAGGGCTCCATCTCCTACGACACGCCGATGCTCTATGCGATGGCCTTCATCGGCCTCTTCCTCATCGGCGGCATGACCGGACTCTTCCTCGCCGCGCTCGGCTTGGACGTTCACGTCCACGACACCTACTTCGTCGTCGCGCATTTTCATTACGTGATGGTCGGCGGGACGATGATGGGCTACCTCGGCGGCCTGCATTGCTGGTGGCCGAAGATGACGGGGCGCATGTACCCGGAAGGCTGGGCGAGGTTTGCGGCGCTCGTCATCTTCGTCGGCTTCAACCTGACCTTCTTCCCGCAGTTCCTCTTGGGCTACATGGGCATGCCGCGCCGCTATCATGCCTACCCGCTCGACGAGCCCATCTGGCAGGTCTTACACGTCATGTCTTCGGCGGGCGCGTCGATTCTCGGCATAGGGATGCTGATACCTGTGGTCTATTTCATCTGGTCGATGCGCTACGGGCGTTTCGCGCCGCCGAACCCCTGGCCGGGCACGGGGCTCGAATGGCGCACGCCTTCGCCGCCGCCCACCGAAAACTTCATTCGCACGCCGATTGTCACCTGGGAAGCCTACGAGTTCAGGCCGATTGAGGAGATGAAGGTCGTCGGCGTGACGGGCGAGGACGACGGAGCGCCGCCCGCAGGCACGGCACAGCCGGCGCACGGCGCACACGGCATGGGCGATACCAAACCGGGAACAAAAGGAGACTAAAACGGTGGCCGCGCACAGTGAAACCATAGATGCCGCGCACGGAGACGAGCACGACGGCGCGCACGCGCACGAGGCGCTGGCTCATCATTTCGACAACCTCGAACAGCAGCGCGAGGCCACCGCGCTCGGCATGTGGGTCTTTATCGCGCAGGAGATAATGTTCTTCGGCGGGCTCTTCCTCGCCTACATCATCTACCGCTCGAAATTCCCCGATGCCTTCGCGGCGGCCAGCAACCATCTCAACTGGAAGATTGGCGCTTTCAATACGGCTGTGCTCATCACGAGCAGCCTGACGATGGCTCTGGCCGTCTGGGCGACACAGGTCGGGCGCACGCGCCGCACGCAGGTACTCTTCCTCGGCCTCACAGGCTTGCTCGGCCTCGTCTTCCTCGTCGTCAAAGCCTTCGAGTATCGCGAAAAGTATGTTGACCACCTGATTCCCGTGCGCGGCTTCTTCAAGTGGGAGGGACATCTCGCCTCGAACGTCGCGCCGCAGAACCTTGAGATGTTCTACTGGCTCTACTTCGCCATGACGGGCTTGCATGCGCTGCACATGATTATCGGCATCGGCATCCTGCTGCCGATTATGTGGGCGGCATGGCGCGGACGCTATTCGCCCGAATACCACGCGCCCGTCGAGCTGTTCGGTCTCTACTGGCACTTCGTCGATATCATCTGGATTTTCCTCTTCCCGCTGCTCTACCTGCTCGGCGCGCACTACGGCGGGACACACTGAAGAAGTCGAGGGGGAGTTAAAAGTCGCATGTCGGAACACATCGTCTCACGCACGGTCTACTTCGTAATCTTCGGCGCGCTGCTGGTCTTGACGTTTCTCACGGTCGTCGCTGCCAACTTCGACTTCGGGGCGATGAACGATGTCGTCGCCATGACCATCGCCGTCGCCAAAGCGATGCTCGTCATCCTCTTCTTCATGCACGTCCGCTACAGCTCGCGTCTTATCTGGGTAGTGGTTGCCGGGGCCTTCTTCTGGCTCGGCATCCTGCTCGTCCTGACTATGGCCGACTACCTGAGCCGGGGCTGGTTCGGCACGAAGCCTGCGGAACTGCCGCGCGAGAGAAGCCGGATAGAACGCGTCTATCCTCCCGTTCACCCGAATAAAGCTCCTGCGGGACTCTTTGAAGTGTCGTCTTTAAACTGACTCGAAGACCCGACTCGCCGTTGCTTAGCCTCCCTGCAAATCGGGTGTAGAATGCGCGTCCGTCAGCTACCAGTCGGAAAAAAGGAAGCGAGCCATGCCGGAGAAGAAAGACGAAAACAAGCCCGGGCGTCGCACGCAGGTTAAAGACATACCGAAAGAGCAGAAAGAATTGAGCAAGTCTGAACAGAAGAAAGTAAAGGGCGGAGCCAGAGGGTTGGCCGTCGGGGTACGCACCGTCGGAGGCGGCTAGTAGTAAATGCCTTCAGGCTGCCGGTAAGAAACAGCCGGCCTTAACTAAGGAGCAAACATCATGGAGAAGAAGACTGAAGAGAAGAGGCCGAAGCGTCGAACACAGGTCAAAGAGTTGCCGAAGGAAGAGAAGCAGCTATCGAAGGATGAGCAGAAGAAGGTCAAGGGCGGCGGCGGCCAATTTGACGCGGCCGTAAAACTTTAATCAAAGCAGCAGTGGCCGCCGAAGCTTAGTTTAAGAATAGCCCCGTTCGAGAGAGCGGGGCTTTCTTCTGTGCCGCCAGACGCTCCGACTTCTCTGCCGCCACGCTCCGAAGCCTCGCTTTCAGGTTGAGCGCAGACGTGCTCCGCAACAGTAACTGTCTCGAACCTTCTCGCCGGTAAACGAACGAAAATCTAGTAGAATGCTGCGGCGGCGGTCGGCTCTTGAGCGGCGGCGCGAAGCTCCCCCGGCGTAGAAGCTTCGCTTGTTCTCGCCTGACATTTGCGGAAGGAGGCGTCCGGTTTTTTTGACGAGGCGAATCATCATCATGTTGCTGCGCTTGGCGCTGCGCATCTTTTTCCGGCGCATCGAGGTGGCGGGGCTTGAGCGCGTGCCGCAGAGGGGCGCGGTCGTCTTCGTGATGAACCATCCGAACGCGCTCGTCGATCCCGTCTTCCTGCTCTGCCTCGCGCCGCGCCGCGTCTCGTTCCTCGCCAAATCGACGCTCTTCAAGATGCCCGTGCTCGGCTATTTCGTGCGCGCGATGGAGGCCATTCCCGTCTATCGCAAGCAGGACGAGGGCGAAGACACCTCGAAGAACCGGGAGACTTTCCGGCTCGCGCATAGTCTGCTCGCACGCGGCGGCACTATCGGCATCTGCCCTGAAGGCGTCTCGCACAACGAGCCCTCTTTGCGTCCGCTCAAATCCGGCGCGGCGCGCATCGCCCTCGGCGCGGCCTCGACCGTCGCCGACGCTCAGGAGCAACTCGAAGTCAGAATCGTCCCCGCAGGGCTTTACTACACGTCGAAGACCACCTTCCGCAGCGCCGCGCTGCTCTACTTCGGAGAGCCTCTGGCGGTCGAGCCCGCAGAGCCGGACGCGGACGGCGAGCCGCCGCGCGAGGCCGTTCGCCTGCTCAACGCGCGCATCGAACGTGCCCTGCGCGAAGTGACTTTAAACGCCGAGCATGACGAAGCTCTCGCGACAATCGCACGCGCCGAGCGCATCTTTTCCGCCGAAGACGAGGAGACGGAAAAGAGCGCGCCCAGCCTTGAGCGCGAGCTGCGACTGCGCCGGCGCTTCGTCGAAGCCTACGCGCTTTTGCGCGCACGCGTGCCGGAGCGAATCGCCGCGCTCGAAGCGCGCATCCGCACCTACGAAGAAGAGCTACGGCAGGCCGGCTTCGACGACCCGCGCGACCTCTCCACCAACACCCTCTCGAAGTACGCGGCCACGCGCCACCTGCTCGCGCGCTTCCTGATTTTTCTTCTCTTCGCGCCCGTCGCCCTCTGTGGAACGCTCCTGCACTACCCGGCCTACCGTCTCGCCGGATTCCTCTCCCGAAAGTTTTCGCACAACTACGACGACATGGTCTCGACCATCAAAATCATCGCCGCCATCCTGCTCTTTCCCCTCACCTGGGCGGCGCTCGCCCTCGTCGCCTGCTATCTCTTCAACTGGTGGACGGCGCTTCTTATCTTCGTCTTCGCGCCGCTCGCCGGATGGGTAGCGCAGAGGTTCACTGAAGAGTTCGACCGCTTCGTCGGAGGCGTGCGCGCCCTCGCCTTCTTCGTCACCGAGCGACGCTTCTTCAAACAACTCCTGCAAGAGCGCAAAGCCATCCGCCGGGAGATACTCGCCCTCGCTGAAGAAGCCACCCGCGCCGAAGCCGCCACACACGGCCTCTGACGCTTCGGCTAACACGCCGGTTAAAGTATTGACCGTTCGCTCCGGCAGGTGTAGTCTCCAACCCGTTATTCGCTCATTCCCCCTCGGCGTTACTCAAACTCAGGCCGAACTCGCGGACACTCACAGGAGCGATTCTATGTACTCACCAACAGCCTTCTCAACTCTCCCGCGCCGAACTGTTTCCCTCGTCCTCTTATTGATTGCACTGCTCATGCTCTGCGGAGCACGTCTGGCTTCTACTGCACAATCTCCTACAGAAGAGAGAGTCTTGGAGAACACCGTGCCAGCCCGTCTGCCGATTAAAGTGAAGATAAAGAACTGGGAGAAAGTGAAAGACCTGAAGAATGATGATTGGTACGGCGAGATGGAAGTAGAAGTGACGAACACGGGAGAGAAGCCGATTTATCTTCTCGTTCTGTCGTTGCTCATGCCGGAAGTTTCAGGCAATACACCGGGGTCAATAATAGGCGCTCAACTACGATATGGTAGAACCGGATTTGGAAATCTGGCCGAGAAGATAGAATGGGATGATGTGCCAATCCGACCGAGGGAAAGTATCATTCTCAAAGTCCCTGAGAATATCGTGAAAGGATGGAAGTTATACAAAACCGAAAAAAACATTTCCAATCCGAAAAAGATTAGGCTCAAACTTCTGTTCGTAAATTTCGGAGACGGCACGGGATTGAGCGGGCCGGAGGGCAGTCTGATACCTCATCGCAGCAAGCGTGATACAAACATTCCTTGCAGGGAAGAAACAGGAAAGGCTACGGGCAGCAACGCACCGCCGGATAGTTCTCCCAGACTGTTTGACAAACTCCCTTTCTTCTCACAGCCGGTAGGCTTCTCAGCAGCAAAAGCAGAATTTTCTTGAGCCACTTGGTTTGAAGTGCTAGGCTGGCGACTGTCACGCACAAGCCTCGCGTGCTCACATCGCTTAACTCACACTCACTCACAAAGGAGCGATTCTATGTACTCACCAACAGATTCCTCATCTCTACGACGCCGCACAATCCTGATGGTCGTCTCGCTCATCTCGCTGCTTTTGATAAGCGGGGCGAGGCTGGCTTCTACTGCACAATCTCCGACAGAAGAGAGAGAGTTTAAGAACAAGATTCCAGAGCACGTGCCGATTAAGGTGAAACTGAGGAACGAATCATCGTTCAAGAGAAAGGAGAACAAGAACTGGGCGAGAGAGTTGGAGATAGAAGTGAAGAACACTGGCAGCAAGCCTATCTATTATCTCTACGTGAGTGTTCTGATGCCGGAGTTCTTACTGGAGAACGGTCATCCTGTTGGCTTTAGTTCAGTCTACGGGCGTAGAGAGTTGGCATATATAGAGACGCCGGTGCAGGCGGATGATGTGCCTATCCTGCCGGGCGAAAGCATCACACTGAAGATTCCTGAGAAGCAGGCCAGAGGGTATGAAAATATCAGAGAGGCGGGCAGGCGAGACGACCCGCAGAAGGTCGAGTTGCACATGCGGATAATCAATTTTGGAGACGGGACAGGCTTGCGGGGCCGTGTCGGCAGGCCATACTTGCCCAAGAAGCAAACGCAAAGCGAAGCTCGACCAGAAAGAGCGCCCGCCAACTGCTCGCCTACGCCGAAAGCTAGAGAGGCAAGCTTATCAGAGAGATTTCTCAAAGCATTCTACTCACCGACACCCGCAAGCTTCTTACGGGTTAATTTTTATCCGCCAGATGTGCTTCCTATTTTGGCGCAGTCAAGACAGCCGGATTTTCTTGAGCCACTTGGTTTGAAGTGCTAGGCTGGCGACTGTTGTACCTGACCTCGCGTGCTCACATCGCTTGAAAGTCCTAAACTCACACTCACTCACGAAGGAGCGATTCAATGTACTCACCAACGGATTCCTCAACCCTCCATCGCCGAACAGTTTCCCTCGTCCTCTTATTGATTTCATTGCTCATGCTCTGTGGAGCACGTCTGGCTTCCACTGCTCAATCTCCTGCTGAAGAGAGAATCTTCGAGAACACCGTGCCCGCACACCTGCCGATTAAGGTGAAGATAAAGAACTGGGAGAAAGTCAAAGACCTGAAGAATGAAGACTGGTACGGCGAGATGGAAGTAGAAGTGACGAACACGGGAGAGAAGCCGATTTATCTTCTCGTTCTGTCCCTACTCATGCCGGAAACAAAAGCGGAGAACGGCGCGATGATAGGTACTCAGCTATGGTACGGCAGAACTGAACTGGGAGAACTCAACGAGCAGATACGAGCTGATGATGTACCAATTCGACCGAGAGAAAGCATTATCCTCAAGGTGCGTGAGAGAACTGCGGCGGGATGGAGACGATATAAAGCCACAAGGAACATTCCCAATCCAAGAAAAATCAGGCTTAAGCACCTGCTAATTAATTTCGGAGATGGCACAGGATTGAGTGGCCCGGAAGGTCGTACGATACCTAATCGCAGCAGGATGGATAAGAACACCCCTTGTCGGGAAGATACAGGAAAGTCTACTGCTGCTAACGCACCACCAGACATCTCTCCCAGTTTGTTTTCTAAACTCTCTTTCTTCTCACAGCCGGTAAGCTTCCTACCGGCTAATTTTTTACCAACAAAAGCGGTTCGGCCAACGTTGGGCTCAATTCAGACCTGTTGCCCCGGCACATCTCCTGATTGCTTTCGCAGGACAGAACAGACTAACAACTGCCAGTGTGGGCCAGTTAGAGTTGCCACCTCTGCTTCTTGTTCTGACCCTAGTGGTTTGTGTGCTCTAGCCGACCTCGTTCAAGAAACCTGTACAGACTCTACAGGCACGGTTACGCTTCACTGCGATTATTATGTAATGGGGGAGGCGTGCGCCACGCCGACGCCGACACCGACTCCGACGCCTGTGCCGCCTCCGGCATACTGCTCCTCGCCGCCGCCTCATGCCAACTGTAACTGCGTCACCGGCGTCACCGCTACCCCTTTCTGGGCTTGCGGGCCTGACCCCGACGGCAACTGCAACCCGCAGGGCGGCGGCGTCGGCATCATCTCTGACCCTGACGACCCCGGTCAGAACTGCACCGGCTCGCCCATCCTCATCGACGTGGTGGGCGACGGCTTCTCGCTCACTTCGGCGCAAGAGGGCGTCTGGTTCGACCTCGACGGCGACACAGGCAAAAGCCGTTTCGCATGGACGACCGCAGGCTCGGACGACGCCTGGCTCGCCCTCGACCGCGACGGCGACGGGCAGATTGAGAGCGGCAGAGAACTCTTCGGCAACTACACCCCTCAGCCGCCTTCGACCGAGCCGAACGGATTCCTCGCCCTCGCCGAGTTTGACAAACCTGCGGCGGGCGGAAATTCCGACGGCAGAATCGACAGCCGCGACGCCGTCTATGCCGCCCTGCGTCTCTGGCAGGACAGGAATCATAACGGCTACTCCGAGCCTGAAGAATTGCACGCGCTCGCTTCGATGGATGTCTCGGCGTTGGCGCTCGACTACAGGGAGTCGAAGCGCGCGGACGAGCACGGCAACCAGTTTCGTTACCGCGCGAAGGTTTGGGACGCGAAGGGCGCGCGAGTGGGACGCTGGGCGTGGGACGTGTTTCTCGTCTCCGCGCCTTATCAGTGGAGAACTCTGGTCGGGAGCGGGTGGCGTGGGAAGTCTCTGATGCCGAGGCGCTTGAGGTCGGCCTCGGCGGCGATGTAGCCGAAGCTGGTCTGCTGCTGGCTCTCCATGATTTTGAGGAAGACGGGCAGCGCCTCCGCGCGCCGCTTGTTGTAGAGATACCAGTTGCCGACGCCGTAGGCGGTGCTCGGAAAGCTCAGCTCGTTTGTGCGCCGCGAAGCCTCTTTGAGCAGCGTCTCGGGCGTGAGCACGCCTTTGTACATGAAGAGCAGCCGGTGGTATTCGTGGTTCTCGATGATTTGGGCGTCGTCGCGCATGAGACGGAGCACCAGTTCGGCCTCACTTACGCGCCCGAGCCTACGAAGTGTCATGTAGAGCCAGTGGAGAGTGGCCGAGAGCATGTCGGGGTTGGTGGAAAACTTCAGACACTCGCGGTAGGCGCTGAGGGCGCGACGAAAGTCGCCTCGAAGATAATGCGCGAGGCCGAGGTGATAGAAGATGTTCGAGTTGGTGGTGCTGGTCGGGATGCCGCGAGCGTTGGGCAGGCCGTCGGGCTCTATCTCGTCGGGCTTGTCGGCGACGAGCCGGGCGGCTCGCTCCAAATCTTTGACGGCGAGGTCGAAGCGGCGCGTGGTGATGTAGCGATGACCTCGATGCCTGTAGAGCTTCGGGTTTTGAGGGTGGAGACGGATGCCTTCGGTGTAGATGTCGATGGCTTCGTCGAAGCGCCCCAAGTAGGCCGTCCGGCGTCCGAGCCAGATGATGGCCTCAGCGTCCTGCGGGTTCTTCTCAAACCTCGCCCGCGCCTCCTTCAAACGCTCTTCCATCGCGCGCCGCGTCTCCGCCGAAAGCGGCGGCGCGCTGAAGGTCGGCTGCGGCGTCGGCCTATGGACAAGCGCGCGGCTCTGCTCGCCCGTCTGAGCGTGGTAGGGAATGGGGAAGAAAAAAGCACAGAAAGAGAGCGCGGCGGCTTTTGTCTTTCCCCAACCCCTGAGCCCCATCCCCTATCCCCCTTTCACTGTCCGAAGCGGCGTCGGTATTCGCCGGAGGTGACGAAGGCTTTGACCATCTCGGAGCGGATGTGGTCGCCGCCGTGCTCTTCGAGTTTTTTGAGCCAGAAGTTGTAGCCGGTGAAATCGGCGTCGGGCAGGTCGTCAGGGTTTCGACGCAGGTAGCCGAAGTATTCCATCAGCACGAAGGCGCGGTTGCGCTCGCGAGCCTCGAAGTCTGTGTCTTCGGCGATGGCGCGCAGGACTTCGGCGCGCGTCAACTGCCCGCTCGAAAGCTTTGTGATGAGCTGGTCGCGCTCGGACTGAGAGATTGAGCCGCCGGTGTTGGCGCTGAGGGCATCGACGTAAGCCGCAGGCGTCATGCTCTGCGGGTAGAGCGCCGCGAACTGCGGGCGCGCGACGAACTCATCGGCGAAGGCGCGCTTGTTCGCTTCGAGCTGCTGCTGCCAGGCACCCTGATTGACGACCACACCCTGACCGATGCGCTGCGTGTCGGGCATGAAGGTGTTGAAGCGAAGACGCTCGCGCGTGTCGAAGGCCGCCTGATGGAAGCGATAGACGAGGTAGCCGGTCTCTCTAAACTCGATGGAGAGAAAGAAAGCGCCGGAGGTGTTGTCGCGCCGTTCCTCGAAGCAGCGCACGTCCGAGCCGCAGGAGGCGAGCTGATTTATCCAGAAGGTCTGTCCCTGCGGGTCGGCCTCGCGGCTGAAGAAGTCCCGGTAGTGCTGCTGGACGAAGAAGAGCGGGTAGTCGATGCGGACGGGAAGCGAGAGATTCGGGCGCAGCATGAAGAGCCCCTGCTCGATACCGCCGACGACGACAGTGCCGCTTGAGAAGAACGGATAGTTGCTCCACGCGCCGTTGAAGCCGGTGTTGTCGTCAAGGGGAAAGATGTCGAAGAAGGCCACTTCGCTGAGGCTCGCGGCGGAGACGTTCTGCGTGTCGAGCACTCGCAGGCCGCTTCGGTAGTTGCCCTCGAAAGCGTAGCGCCCGCGAATGTAGAGGTTGTGGTCGATGGCCGTGGTCTCGCCCTGATAGACGCCGCCGACGGCGGGCGCGTCGAGGTCTGCGACGTTCCAGATGTATGTGCGGGTCTTGCCGCCCGCGTTGCGCTCGTCGAGCTCGTCGTCGAGAAGAAAGAACTTATGGTCGTCCGTGAGCCAGCCCTGATGCGTGTAGGCGCTCCCCTGGTAGGGCGTGCGCGAGAGTTGAACGGGCGCGCTCTTGTTCGTCACATCGACGATGGTCAGAGTGTCTTCGTTCGCGCTGAAACAGATTTCACGTCCGCGATACGAGGCGTCCGCGCCGTGATAGACGACGCACTGCGTCTCGTGCGTGTAGCCGTCGGAATCGACGCAACCGGCGAAGGTCGGAGAGGCCGGGTTTTGCAGGTTGACCATGTGGAGGCCGCCCGCGCAGGTGTCGCGGCTTCCGGCGGCGTAGGCGAAGCCGGTCTGCTCGTTGATGGCGAGCGTGTGCGCCCTGCCGAAGCCGTTGTAGTGAGCCGTCTCTGTGAAGGTGACGGGCGGAGAGGCGACGTTTCTCAGTTGCTTAAGGTCGAAGACCTGCATCCCGTGACCTTCGGCTTCGCTGACGATGTATGCGTAGTTGCCATAGACCTTAATGCCGCGCCATGCGGAATCGACGCTGTGGCGCGGCAGGTTGCCGAGATAGACGGGCTGCTCCGGGTTCGTTATATCGACGAAGGACGTGCCGCTTGAACGACCCATCAGGGCATACTCTCTGCCGGTCAGAGGGTCAGTCCAGCCCCAGAGGTCGTTGCCGCTTCCGCCGCCAATCTGTGCGAGCGGCAGAAACGAAGCGAGGTCGATGTTGCGACATGGAAAGTTTCCCGCCAGACCGTTCACGCAGGGCGTCGCGCTCATCACCGAGAGCGGCTGATTGCCCGGCTGCCCGTTCGGCCCCTCGCCCGAATGTCCGTGCGGGTCTTCGTCGTGCGCCGAAAGCGCGGGAGCAATAGCCATCAGCGACGCGAACACGAGCGTCGCCAACCAGAACCACCTCTTATTTCTCATCTTGTCGTCCTCTTTTTACTTCAGGCGTGCCCGCTTGGAGAAAGCATTCTACGACAGCAAATCAAATCGAACAAATTTAACAGGGATAGACAGGATGAACAGGATAGAAAGAAATGATGAATGCGGAATGATGAATGATGAATGAAAGACAAAAGCTTTTGCTTTTCATTCCGCATTCCGCATTCCGCATTCATCATTTGTCTTTATCCTGTCTATCCTGTCCATCCCTGTTTGAATTGCTTTATTGCTTGCGCCCGAGGGCGAGGGCGCGCTGGTATGCGGCGTAGACGGCTTTCGAGAGCACGGTGCGGAGGCTGCCTTTTTCCATCTGGTAGATGGCTTCGGCGGAAGTGCCGCCGGGAGACGTGACCATGTTGCGAAGCTCTGCCGGGTGTTTGTGCGACTCGCGCGCGAAGAGCACCGAGCCGAGGATAGTTTGCAGCACCAATTCGTGCGCGACGTGGCGCGAGAAGCCCATGTGGACGCCCGCATCGACGAGCGCCTCCATCATCATAAAGACGTAGGTCGGCCCCGTCGCGCTCAAGGCCGTCGCCATGTCAATCATCCGTTCCTCTTCGACGCGCATCTCACGCCCCAGAGCGCCGAGCATCGTTCGCACCACGACCTCCTGCGTCTCCGTGACCTGCGGCGTCGGCGTCCAGACCGTCATCCCCTGTCCTATCTGTGCGGGCGTATTCGGCATCGCGCGCACGATGGCCGGATGCAAAAGCTCGCTCGCAATCGTCTCGATACGCGCCCCGGCCACTATCGAGAGCACGAGCTGTTCCTGCGCGAGCGTCCCCTTCAGCTCGCTCATCACGCCGCCGAGCTTCTGCGGCTTGACCGAGAGCACGACGACCGAAGAGGCTTGAGCCGACGGAGCTTCGCCCGCGCCGCGCGCTTTCCCCGTCTCCGCGAAAGCCCCCGCCGAAACGCTCGCCGCCTCGCGGTTGCTCTCGACCATGCGGACGCCGTATCTCTCTGCCAACTCTGCGCGCCGCGACTCGCGCGGATGGCTGCCCGTAATCTGCGACGCCGCGACGAGGCTCGCCTTGAGCAGCCCGGCGATGATGGCCTCGGCCATCACGCCGACGCCGATAAACGAGAGCTGCGCGCCGCCCAGAGGATTCGCCTCGGCGACAGGCGGCGGTAAAGTGTGTGTCGAAGATTCAGCCATATTCAAAATAAATGATGAATTAGGAATGATGAATGCGGAATGATAAATCAAAAGCCGGAAGCAGTTCGCCTTTCATTCATCATTCATCATTCCGCATTCATCATTTGTCTTTATGCCGCCAACTGCTGAAAGCGCGCGGCGTCTTCGCGCATCCTGACGTTGTTGAAGAGGACGTAGGAGGTGCGCCCCGTTTTGGGCAGCATCGAGAGCAGCTCTTCCAGCTCGTCCTGTTCGTAAGTGTAACGCCAACCCTTGCGCCCGTGCAGCCGAAAGTAGCACTCGGAGGGCGTCACGGTGCGCGCGGCGAAAGGGTCAACGACGTGTACGAGGTCAAGCTCTTCGCAGAGCGAGCGGGTAAGCGCGGTCGGCCAGTTGCCGCGCGGCTCCCAGAGACAGCGCAACCGCCCGCGCTCTATCCGGCGAAAGAAGGCGCGCAAATCTTTGACGTGCTCGTCGGTCGGAGTGAAGCTGGCGGGACACTGAAAGAGCACTCGCTCGGCTTCGAGCGCGAGCGCGCATTCGAGCGTCACAGCCCAGGCTTCTTCGACTATCTGGCTCGGACGAAACGAGCCGCAGGAGTCGCGCTCCTCTTCGGTCAGCTTGCGCTTGAGACGCTTGTAGGTCGGGCTTCGCGCCTCGTGCGTGATGAGCTGCCACGCTTTCAAAGTGAACTCGAAATCCTTCGGACTTTCGGCTCGCCAACGCCTGAGCGTCTGGATTTGCGGCGGCTGGTAGAAGGTCTGCTGAACTTCGACGACCGGAAACATCTGCACGTACTCCGTCCGCGACAGGCGAAACCCGCAGCACCCCGTCTTCACTAAAGGCCGCTTCTTCCTCACTCGCCGAGCCTCCCTAAACTTTTACAAGAGCGTGACAGACTTCCCCCGAGATTTCTGCTACCATCCTCGACACTATACAGGACTCGACGCGCGCGTCGCCCCTCGTCGGTCGGCGCGCACGAAAGAGCATCTCGAATTGCTCAAACGAAGATCATCGAAGCGTGCTTCTATCTAAACCCCTAACAGTCTAAGGAGACAAGTCAGATGAAAGTCTTACGGAAAAATCTTTTCCCTCGTACCGTCGCTCTCCTGCTTCTCGTCGCTGCGGCTGCTGCTGTCAACGCCTATGCCCAGCAGACGGTGCGAGTGCCGCGCCCGAGCCAGAAGGCGAGCGTCACGCAGACCATAGGCGTCACCGATGTGACCATCACCTACAGCCGTCCCGGCGTCAAGGGGAGACGCATCTGGGGCGACGCCGTCGCCGCGCAGGCTGCGGGCTCTACCGCCACGCTCGACGATGCGCGCTCGCGCCCGAAAGACGCGCCCATCGTGCCCTTCGACCACGTCTGGCGCACGGGCGCAAACGAGGCGACGCTCTTCACCGTCACCGACGACGTGATGATTAACGGCCAGAAGCTCCCGGCCGGAAAGTACAGCCTCCACACCATCCCCGGCAAAACCGAGTGGACGATTATCTTCAACAGGGACGACGGGCAGTGGGGCAGCTTCCAGTACGACGAGAAGAAGGACGCGCTGCGCGTCAAGGCCAGACCCTCCGAAGCGCCGATGCAGGAGTGGCTGCGCTTCGAGATTGACCCCGTCTCGCCCGACTCCGCGCAGGTCAGCCTTCGTTGGGAGAGAATCATCGTGCCCTTCACCGTCACCGTCCCCGACGTGAACGCGCTCACGCTTCAGAAAGCACGCGCATCGGTCGCCGCCGCCGCAGCCGACGACTGGCGCACGCCCCTGCAAGCAGCCAATTTCGTCTTCGTCAATAACATCACCGCCAGCATGCCGGAAGCGATGAACTGGCTCGAACAGTCCATCAAGGTCAAAGAGACCTTCGGCAACATGTACACGAAGGCGCGCGTCCTCGGCGACACGGGCAAGACCGCCGAAGCCATCGTCGCCGGAGAGCGCGCCCTCCAGCTCGGCAAGGAGGCGAAGGCCGACACCTCCGACCTCGAAAAACGTCTCGCCACCTGGCGTGCCAAGAAGATGTAACGTCCAAACAGCATCGCTCTCAAACACCGCGAGCGTCTGCAACCGAAGAGCCGGGTCGGAGTCCTGAGTGTCTCCGCCCGGCTCTTTCGTTATTGCTTGAGCGCAACCCTCCCGTCTGACAAAAACGGATTGAGCGCGTGCGCTGACGTGATGACGACCAGACAGCCGACGACGTTGTACCAGAGGAAAGAGATGCTCATGAACCAGAAGCAGCAGAGCACCGCCGCTTCGCCGACGAGGGCGGCGAAGAAGGTGGGCGTGCCGCGTACGCGCTTGAAGTAGAAGGCGAGAAGGAAGACGCCGAGAATCGTGCCGTAGAAGAGAGAGCCGAGGATGTTGACGGCTTCGACGAGCGAGCCGAGGTTGCTCGCGCTCTCGGCGAAGAGGATGGCAAAGCAGCCCCAGAACACTGTCGCAAGCTTCGAGATGCGGACGTAGTGTCGGTCGCTCGCGTCGCGCCTGATGTGGCGGCGATAGACATCGACGATAGTCGTCGAAGCCAGCGCGTTCAGCTCCGAAGAGGACGAAGACATCGACGCGCAGAAGATGGCCGCGATGACGAGGCCGACCACTCCGGCGGGCAGGTAGTGGATGATGAAGTTGAGAAAGATGTAGTTCGTATCGCTCGTGTTCGCGCGCGGGTCGTTCAGCTTCATCAAGTCGGTCGCCTGCGTGCGAATCTCGGCCACGCGTCGCTGCGCCGCTTCGAGATTCTGCTCGGCGCTCGTCAATAGCTGCTCGTCGCCCGCGCGCGTCGCCTCGACCAGTCTTCGCACCTCCGACTGACGCGCGGCGGCGGCTTCGGTGTGCGCCGATTCAAGGGCGCGAAACTGTTCGGCATAAACGTCGCTCGTCTGAAGCTTTCGGGTCTCGTTCGGGTTGAAGAAGAGCGGAGGCTGCGGTGCGAACTGGTAGAAGACGAAGACCATCGCGCCGAGGAAGAGGATGAAGAACTGCATCGGCACTTTGAACGTGCCGTTGAAGAGCAAGCCGAGACGGCTCTGCGCGACGGATTGGCCGGTCAGGTAGCGCTGCACCTGCGAGTGGTCTGTGCCGAAGTAGGAGAGCGCGACGAAGAAGCCGCCGATGAGACCAGACCAGAAGTTGTAGCGGTTCTGCAAGTCGAAGGAAAAATCTATGGCGTTTAATCGTCCCATCTTTCCGGCGACATAGACGGCCTCCGTGAATGAGACATCCGTAGGCAGCAGGTGAATGATGACGAAGAAGGCCGTGAGCATGCCGAAGGTGATGATGAGCGCCTGTTGAAAGTGAGTGTGCTCGACAGCCTTCGTGCCGCCCGTCGCCGTGTAGAGCGTCACCAGCCCGCCGATGACGAGTATCACGGTGCTCAGATTCCAGCCCATGATGACCGAGAAGATGAGCGACGGCGCGTAGATGGTAAATCCCGCGCCCAAGCCGCGCTGGATGAGAAAGAGGCCGCTCGTGAGCGTGCGCGTCTTCAAATCGAAGCGGCCTTCGAGATACTCGTAGGCCGTATAGACGCGGAGGCGATGATAGATGGGGACGGCGGTGATGGAGAGTATCACCATCGCAACGGGCAGTCCGAGATAGAACTGGACGAAGCGCATGCCGTCGGCGTAACCCTGCCCGGGCGTGGAGAGAAAGGTGATGGCGCTGGCCTGCGTCGCCATGATGGAGAGAGCGACGGTGTACCAGCGCATCTTTCTGTCGGCGAGCAGGTATTCGTCGAGGTCGCGGTTGCGGCGTCCTTTCCAGATGCCGTAGACGACGATGAAGGCCAGGAAGCCGACGAGGACGAGCCAGTCCAGAGGTCTCATTCAAAAGCCTTCGTGAAGATGTAGAAGAGCGCGATTAAGACCAGTAGATTGACGAGGACAAACGCGTACAGCTTCGCCCAGCTTCCGCCGAAGGGCGGCGGCTCGTCCTCGACGGGTCGCTCGTCGTGTGGCTTCGCGTCGCTCGCCGGATGCGTCGGAGGCTCAGTCTTTCGTCTCATTGTTTCCCCGCCGAAATCAGGTTGACGAAGAGGCGATACGCGCCGGGAACTCCGGCGGGAAGCTGCCGGAACCACGCGAGGCTCGTGTAGATGTATGTGCCTTTGCCGTAGGGCGCGACGAGCGTCGAGCCGCGACGCGGCGGCTCGCCGGGGTCGCTCGTGGAGAAGGGCGTCTGGTAGCGCGCGTCCCAATCGGTGGCGAAGTAGAGGCCGCGCTCCTGTATCCAGCCGTCGAAGTCTGCGGCGTTGATTTTGTTCGGCGCTTGAAGTACGGGGTGCTGCGGCTCGACGAATGAGACGGGCGCTTCTTCGACTGCGACGCGCTCGCGCGAGAGCTTAAAGGGATAGGGGCCGAGACGGTCGAAGGATAAATCGTCGGTGTTGTATTGGACGACGAGCGTGCCGCCGCGCTCGACGTATTCGAGCAGGCGCGGCTGCTGCTGGCGCAGACGCGCTCTCGTGTTGTAGGCGCGAACGCCTGTGATGATGGCGTCGAAGCGCCCCAGGTCGGCGCGTTCGAGGTCTTCGTCCGAGAGCAGCTCGACCGTGTAGCCGACCTGTCGGAGAGCTTCCGGTATCTCGTCGCCCGAGCCCATGACGTAGCCGAGCCGCGAGCCGCGACGCGCGATGTCGGCGCGCACGAGGCGCGCGTCCGCCGCAGGCAGAAGCGTCTGCACGGGGATGTGCTCGTGATTGACGACGAGCATGCTGCGCGCGGGCACAGCGCCGCCGCCAGCGTCGAACTCGGCGGCGAGCACGCCGGCGGATGCGCCCTCGGGCGGAGTTACTTCAAACGTCGCGGCCAGTTCGTCGCCCTTGTTCTTGAGATTGAAGGGGAAAGCTTCGGGCGTCGCGCGCCAGCCCGCAGGAAGACGCGGGCGAAGCGTGCCGGAGACGTTCGCGGCGTTGGCGCGCACGAGCATACGCACGCGCTTCGGCGTGCGCTCGGCGAAGACGTAAGTCTTCTGCTCGATGTTGACTGAGACGGGCGGCGCTATCTCGAAGGGGCGATACTGCTCGCCGCGCACGCGGTCAGTCCAGCGAAAGAGAACTGGCGTCTCGAAGATGAGCCTTTCGCCTTCGGGAGTCGAGAGGGCGACGCTCGCCGTGAGTGCAGGAGCGTTTTCGGGCGTGCCGATGAGTGTTTGTTCGCCGACGCCGAAGAGGCCGCGAGCCTGCGCGCCGCGTAGCCAGTAGGGCTGCGTGAAGTCGGCGGCGGGAGGGATGAACAGAGTCATTTGAGTCTGCGAGGGCTGGTTGTTCCTGAGTTCGGCGTTGACTGTCTTCGGCGTCGGGACGAGGTTGAGCGCGATACTTTCGAGACGAAAGGGATAGTTCGAGCGATTGACGAGCGTGGTGGTGATGCGTGTCTCCGAGCCGGGCGTGGCGTGCGGCTCGGAGGCGATGGCTTCGAGCCAGAGGCCGGAGCAGGCGCGAATCACTTCGAGTAGTTCCCGACGCTTGACGCCGACCCATACCTCGTCTTGCGGAAGCTTACCGAGCGCGGCGTGTGCGCGGACGAGCAGAGGAAGCGACGCCTGCGGGTTCGACGCGTCGTAAGTGCGCGCGGCCTCTTCGAGCAGCGCGCCGATTGTCTCGCCGCCCGCGATGCGTCGCCAGCTTGTGTCTACGCCGTCGAAAATGTCGTTTGTTGGCGGGTCGCCCGCGATGAGCTGCAGGTAGTTGAGCGCCGAGCCGCGACGCTCTGCCGAGCCGAAGCCCTGACTCTTGTGCATGCTGCGGCTGAGCGCGGCCAGCTCCGTGTAAGACTTGCCGAGCAGATGGTTGTACGTGCCAAGCTCGACCGCGATGAGCTTCGGCGCGCTCGCATCGTTTCGTTCGGCGGGCGGCCTGCCGAAGTAGTTCCAGAAGAGGCGACGCGGTTGCCAGGTCTGCACGTAGCGCAGTTGTTCGGGAAAGCGCGCCGGGTCGGCTGCGGCGCGAAAAGCTTCTTCGGCGAGAATCGCGGAAGCGGTGTGATGGCCGTGCCCGCCCGCGCCGGAGGTCGGGAAGCGCGTGATGACGACATCGGGACGAAACCGGCGTATCACCCAGACGACATCCGAGAGCGCCTGCTCTCTGCCCCAGACGGCGAGCGTCTCTTCGGGCGTCTTGGAGAAACCGAAATCGACGGCGCGCGTGAAGAACTGTTCCGCGCCGTCGATGCGCCGCGCGGCCAGAAGCTCCTGCGTGCGGATGACGCCGAGCGTCGCGCCCTGCTCCGTGCCGATGAGATTCTGCCCGCCGTCGCCGCGCGTAACGGAGAGATAAGCGGCGCGCATCAGTCGCTCGTTGGCAAGGTAGGCGAGCATCGCCGTGTTCTCGTCATCCGGGTGCGCGCCGACGTAGAGCACGCTGCCGAGCACCCTGAGCTTCCTCAGAGCGAGCTGCGTCTCCGCCGCATTCAAAGGCGCACGCGGCTGGGCGAACAGCGACGAAGCCGCACAGAGCGGCGCGACGAGAAGGACGAAAATCAAGCTGGCGAGACGAGGCTGAAGACGAGGCTTCGGGAATCTTTTCATAGCAGGGCTGGCGGCTCACGCTCGCGCGCCATTCGGCAGACGACGCGCTGCTCCTCCAAATTCATTCATCGCTATTAGCACATGAACCTACCAAGCCCGAGCCCCCAACGTCAAAGACGACGGCGTAAAAGAGTTGTAAAAAGATAGACGATGGACGATGGACGATGGACGATGGATAAGAGCTTCAAGCTGCTTGCCCATCGTCTATGGTCTATTGTCCATCGTCTATCTTCCATCGTCCATCGTCCTGAAACGGCGACAGGCCACCTGAGCCCTCGCTACTCAGGTGGCCTGTCGGCCTCTCACATTCTCTCCGCATAGGGGGAAAATGCGATGTGGCGCGGACTCTACCATTAAAGCCGGACGGGGGCAAGGGATTTCGAGCGAAAAACGAACGAAGGGCAGACGACGTGTTAAAGCAAGGATGAAGGCGGAAGGATGAAGGATGAAAGCCTAGCTCTCAAGCTTAAACAGCTTTCTTTCCGCCTTCCGCCTTCATACTTCCGACTTGCTGTTGGAAATCCGCGTCGATTATCAGTTTTTCTAACTTATCCTCCGAGAACCGACGCGAGCATCTCGTGCGGGAGAGGAGCTTGAGTTCGAGTGGGATTTGAAAACATCTGTTGATGTCGGCCTGCGTTTGGACGTAAACTGCCAGCCGCTCATACAGCTCGCCCAAAATGAAGGAGTGGTGCATGCTCTCACGAAAATATCTATTCGTCGCTCTGGCGTTGGTCTTACTGTCGATGCTTGCCGTAGCGTCGCGCCAGGTGTCGCACGCGCAGAACAGACGAACGACGACCGTCCAGTCTACGCCGCCAAGCGTCACGCTTGAGGCCGACACTTCGACCATCACCATCTGCCCCGGCGATACCTCTTCGGCGCGCGTGCAGCTTCGAGCCGCCGGGCGTAGCCCCGAAGGGCGCGAGGTGCGCTACGTTTGGAGGCAGCCTGCCGTCGGGCGCATCGAAGGCGAAGGGGCGACCGTCACCTGGGATTTGACGGGCGCGACGCCCGGCGTTCACATGGCGACCGTCGAAGTGCGCACCGGCACGCTCGACGACGAATGCACGGCGTTTACTTCCATACCCATCGCCGTCGCCGCCTGCCCGCCGCCGAGAATCGTCTGCCCGAATCTCGTCATCTACTGCCCCGACACCGTCGCGGCCAACTCGCCCGTCACCTTCACGGTCGAAGCCAGTGGCGGCAGCCCCAGCGTGACGCCGACCTTCAACTGGCGAGTCTCCGCCGGACAAATTACCGGCGGGCAGGGCACTAACTCCATCACGGTTGACACGACGGGCTTGGGCGGTAAGGCCATCACGGCCACCGTCGAAGTCGGCGGTTACGAACGGCTCAACTGCACGGCCACCTGCACGACGCAGGTGCCCGCGCCGCCCGATGCCAACAGGTTCGATTTATACCCGCCCATCCGCTTCAACGACGAGAAGGCGCGGCTCGACAACTTCGCCATACAGTTGCAGAACGAGCCGAGCGCGAAGGGCTACATCGTCGTCTACGGCAGCCGTCGCGGCGCTGCGGACGAAGCCTCGCGCCGCGCCGCGCGAGCGCGCGACTACCTCGTCAACGAACGCGGCCTCAGCCGCGACCGCATCGTCGTCCTCGAAGGCGCGCGACAGGAGAGCTTCTCGACAGAGCTTTGGATAGTCCCGGTCGGCGCGACGCCGCCGCGCCCGAGGATGTAAGAGCACTTGAAACGGCGTCCGGGCGTTCGTCCCGGCGCGTCAGACAAAAGACGAGACCGATAGAAAATCGCCGCATCCTCTGCGACTCCTTCTGAGTGGCAGAAGATGCGGCGTTTTTTTGTCTCGACAGCTCGAACGAACTTGACGGACTTGTCAGTCGCTTACTGAGCGGGAGGCGGCGTGCGTTGATTGGTGTTCTCGTAGTAGGGGACGGTTCTGACCTTAGGTTTACCGCCGCCGCGCTTGGTCTCTTTCTCCTGCTGCTTGAGGAAAGCCTCGCGTCGCTGGAGGCCGGAGCGGGCACGCTCTAAGGCTTCGGTGGCGCGATAGTCTTCGGGGCTGATTTCGAGCGCGCGGTTGAAGGCGCTGACCGCCTCCTTGTACTGCGCGAGCTTCGTGTAGGCGAGCCCAAGCTCGTAGTGCATATTGTAATCGTCTTCGTTCAGACGCGCCGCCTGCTTCAATTCTTTGACGGCCTCCTCGGGCTTGAAAAGCTTGCCGTAGACGAGCCCGAGATTGTAGTGCGCCTCGGCGTCTTTGGGCTTCGATTGCAAAAGCTTCTTGTAGGCTTTGACGGCTGCTTCGTAAGCCTTCTTGGCTTCGTCCTTCTGTTCGAGGGCGTTGTAGGCGAGGCCGAGACGGTAGTGCGCTTCGGCGAAGTTCGGGTCGAGCCGGACGGCCTCCTTGAAAGCCGCGACGGCTTCGGCGTCGCGGTTCTTCTTGTAAGCTTCGACGCCCTTGCGGAAGAAGCCCTCGGCATCGCGCGCGTCCGCCTCCGAGACGACTTCTATCTCAGACGCTTCTTCAGAAGCGCCCGACGCAACTTCGGGCGACGGCGTAGCCGGATTCGCTGCCACGTTCGAGGCACTATCTGCCGCCTGATTCCGGCTGTTTGAAGCGCAACCGACCATCGCCAGCAGAGTGGCCAGCGCAGATACGACGAGGATTAATCTCATATTCAATACTTATCCCGAATGGCTGTTTATCTATGCAGGAAATTATCTACGCCAAACCGCCCGCGAGTCAATCGACAAGAGAGTCTGGAGTCTAGAGTCTAGAGTCTAGAGTCTAAAGTCTGAAGTCAGGAAGCGTTTTGGTTTTGACTCCAGACTTCAGACTCCGGACTCCAGACTTCCATATCCGAAGAGCCTGAGTTTGCGGGCGCGTGTGTGGGCTAGTTTTTGGAGGAAGGCGTCGCGGGGGATGAGCTTTGCGCCGAGGGCTTGCATGTGGGGAGTCATCACCTGGATGTCGAGCCAGTCGAGACCTCGTGCGCGGAGATGCTCGACGAGATGCAGGAGGGCAAGCTTGGAGGCGTTGGGCTGCGTGTAGAACATGCTCTCGCCTGCGAACGCCCCGTCCGCATCGACGCCGTAGAGACCGCCGACCAGTTCGTCGCCTTGCCAAGCCTCGACGCTGTGTGCGCGGCCTGCCCTGTGAAACTCGCAGTAAGCGCGAATCATCTGCGGAGTTATCCATGTGCCGCCGGCGTCGGGTCGCTGTGCGCGGGCGCAGGCGCGTATGACGCGGTCGAAGGCCGCGTCGAAGGTGAAACGAAGCGTCGTCTGTCGCCGGGCTTTCGAGAGGCTGCGCGAAACGTGCAGGTCTTTGAACTCAAGGACGCCGCGCTCGGGCGGAGAGAACCAGAGCAGGGGATAGCCCTCAATCGGCCAGGGAAAGATGCCGCGCCGGTAAGCTTCAAGCAGCGTCTCGATGTCGAGGCTGCCGCCGGCCGCCACGAGCCCTTCTTCGGTTGCCGAACGCGGGTCTGGAAAACGGACAGGCATGAAGAAATGATGAATGATGAACGCGGAATGATGAATGAAAGGCAGAAAGCATGTTGTCTTTCATTCATCATTCATCATTCCGCATTCATCATTTCTAACGTGCTGTGTCGCTGACGACCTGGCCGTTGATGATGACGCCGGTGACGTGCGTGGTGTACTCGAAGGGGTCGCCGTCGAAGAGGGCGAGGTCGGCGTCTTTGCCCGCTTCGAGCGAGCCGACGCGGTTCGAGATGCCGAGCAGGCGGGCGGCGTCGATGGTGACGGCGGAGAGAGCTTCGTTGAAGTTGAGGCCGTTGGCGGCGGCGACCGCCGCCTCGAAGAGCACGACGCGCGTCTTGGGCACGTAGTTCTCAAATCCGCTTTGCAGCGCGACGGGGATACCGGCTCTGCGCAGCAGAGAGGCCGTCTCCATGCTCAGGTTTTCGGTCTCGCCGGTGGCGCGAAACATCGTCGGGTGAACGATGACCGGCACGTTCGCAGCCTTTATCTGCTCGGCGACGAGGTAGCTCTCGGCTGCGCCGTCCAAGACGACGCGGATGTTGAACTCCTTCGCCAGCCTGAGCACCGAGATGATGTTGTGCGCGCGGTGGACGGTGACGAGCAGGGGAAGCTCTCCCTTGAGCACGCGCCCGAGAGCTTCCATGCGAAGGTCGCGCGAGGGCTTCTGGTCGTCCTTGGCCGTCGTCTGCTTGCGCTCGTACTCCTGCGCCTTGAGAAACTCGCCGCGCAGCATGGCGAACTCTTTCGCGTGTGTGCCGGGCGAGCGATTGCCCGTGACGAGCGCGCCTTCGCCGAGCGTGGCGGCAATCATCGCACTGGGCACGACGACCGCCTGCTCCACTTCGTCGCCGACGGTTTTGACAATCATCGTCTGGCCGGAGATGAGCGAGCCGGGGCCGTGCCCCGTGTGGATGGTCGTGACGCCTAAGCCGCGCAGCCATTCGACCAGACGCTCGCGCGCATCGTAGGCGTCGATGGCGCGCAGCTCGGGTTGAATCGGCGACGAACGCTCAACCTGCATCTGGTCGTGCGGCTGATTCATAAAACCCGAGAGGCCGACGACCGTATGCGCGTCTATCAAGCCCGGAGTGACGACTCTCGCCGTGATGGTTCTGTAGCCCGAAGGAATCTGCACCGCCGAGGCAGCGCCCACTCGCTCAATCTTCCCCGCGCGAATCAGCACTACTCCGTCACGAATCGAAGCGCCCGCCATCGTATGCACCGTCTCGCCGCGCACGGCCACCTGCGCCTGAGCGGAGGGCAAAAGGAAAAAGGAAAAAGGAAGAAGGAAGAGCGCAAAGAGTAACGAGCGATGCGAAGAAGAAGAGCGATGCGAAGAAGAAGAGCTGCTTTCGGCCTTCTCACTTTTGCCTTTTGCACTTTTACTTTTGCCTTGAATCCACTGCCGGGTAGAAACTATTCGCCTCATCATCTCTTGCCCTCCGTTTCGCTGCGCTCGATGCAGCCGTCGGCTTCCTGAGACTGGCCGCGCCCCGCGCCGTAGCCGCCGACGGCGTAGAGACGGTCTTTCGGGTCGCTGCGGTCGAAGACCTTGACGCCTTCGACGTAGGTCTGCAAAACCTGCGTGTAGACGCTCAGAGGGTCGCCGGAGAGGATGATGAAGTCGGCGTCCTTGCCGGGCTGAAGCGAGCCCGTGCGGTTTTGCAAATCGAGCATCTGCGCGTTCGCCAGCGTCATGGCATGAAGGGCGCGCTCGCGCGACATGCCTGCGCGGACGGCCAGACCTGCTGAGCGCAGGAAGACGCGCGAGTCTGTGATGTAGTCGTCTGTGTGGAAGCCGACGAGCGCACCGGCGCGCTCTAAGGCCGCGCCGTTCGTGAAGCTCGTGTCCATCGTCTCGAGCTTACCGCCGGGGGCGTCGATGAGGATGATGGACGAGGGAGCTTTGGCACGCGCGATTTCATCCGCCACCTTCCATGCTTCCGAGACGTGATGCAGCACGATGCGGAAGCCGAACTCTTTGGAGAGGCGCAGCGCCGTCATAATGTCGTCGTGACGATGCGTGTGAAAGTGAACGATGCGTTTGCCTTCCAGAGCCTCGACGAGCGCTTCCATTGCGAGGTCGCGCGCGGGCAGCTTCGACTGGTCGCCGCGCGCGCGTCGAATCTTCTCGCGGTAGTCCTGAGCCCTGACGAACTGCTCGCGCTGGAGCGCGGCGGAGCGTGCGCGCGTGCCGGGAAAGGGGCCGGTCGAGTCGGGGCGCAGCGAGTTCGTGCCGTTCGCCATCTTGATGCCACCGGCGATTGTGCCTTGCGCGTCGCGGATGAGCAGGTCGTCGATGGTGTTACCGTTTTTGAGCTTGAGATAGAGCGTCTGGCCGCTCAGGAGATGGCCTGAGCCGGGCATGACGTTGACGGTGGTAATGCCTCCGGCCTGCGCGCGTTTGATGCTTGTGCTGCGCGAGTCGAAGGAATCGAGGATGCGCACGTCGGGCTGGATGGGCGCGCTCTGGTCGCCGCCCGTGCCGCCGCCGATGTGGCTGTGCGAATCGACGAGGCCGGGCATGATGACCTTGCCACTGGCGTCGATGGTCTGCGCGTCGGGCGGAACGCGCACGGACGCGCGCGCGCCGACGGCGACAATCTTTCCACGATGAACGACGAGCACGCCGTCCGTAATCGGCGCACCGGAAATCGGAATCACGGTCGCGCCCGTGAAGGCTTGCGGCCTGTCCTGCGCGGACACCGGCGCGAGCCCGCACACGAGCGCGAAGACTAAAACAAGCAGAGCTTTCATTCGTATCTCCTCGGAAGAGAGCTGAAACGGCGATGCAGAGCTTTGACAGTAACATCTACGAAGCGGGAAGCTCCTGTCAAGCGATGAAAAGCAAGGATGAACGCGGAACGATGAACGATGAATGAAAAGCAAACTGCTTTCAGTTCATCGTTCCGCGTTGCGGCGTTCAGCGTTTCAGTTCGTCCAGTCGGAGGTGACGACGGGTTGGAGGTCTTGGGAGAAGGCGGCGGGCAGCGGGTAGGACTGAGGCTCTGAAAGCATCTGGCTGACGGCTTCCGAGTCTACGGGCTTGGAGAAGTAGTAGCCCTGACCGTAGCCGCAGCCCAGAGAGATGAGCTGCGCGAGCTGCTGTTCGGTTTCGACGCCTTCGGCGACGACGTTCATCTTGAGATTGCGCGCGAGCATGATGATGGTGCGGACAATCTCCGTGTTCTCGTCGTTGTCGCTCATCTGTGTGACGAAAGAGCGGTCGATTTTGAGCGTGTCGATGGGGAAGCGGTGCAGGTAACTGAGAGATGAATAGCCCGTTCCGAAGTCGTCGATGGAAAGCTCGACGCCGAGAGCGCGAAGCTGCTTGAGCATCTCGGTCGCCTTGTCTATGTTCTCCATGACGACTGACTCGGTGATTTCCAGCTTGAGGCTGCTCGGCGCGAGTCCGGTCTCGGAGAGAGCCTGCTTTATCTGGTCAAGCAGGTCGGGCTGCGTAAACTGCTTGCTGGAAAGATTGACGCTGATGGCGAGCGGAGGATGCCTCGGATATTTCTTCTGCCACTCTCTCATCTGCCTGCACGCCTCGATTAAAACCCAGCGCCCGAGCGGAATAATCAGTCCGGTCTCTTCCGCCATCGGGATAAACTGCACGGGCGGGACGAGGCCGCGCTCCGGGTGCTGCCAGCGCACCAGCGCCTCGAAGCAGCGAATCTGCCCCGTCTCCAGAGAGACGATGGGCTGGAACTGTACGAAGAACTCCTCGCGCTCGACCGCCCGGCGCAGGTCGGTCTCCATTTGCAGCTGGTTCATGGCGCGGGCGTGCATGTTCTTGTCGAAAACTTCGTGGCGCGCTTTGCCGAGCATCTTGGCGCAGTACATGGCCGTGTCGGCGTCGCGCAGGAAGTTTTCGGGGCGGTCGTGGCCGATTGTCGAGGGCGCAATGCCGATGCTGACGGTGGTGAAGACTTCCTGCCCGTTGAGATTGAAGGGGCGCGAGAGCTCTCTCTGGAGACGGTCGGCGATGTCTGTGGCTTCGTTGACGTTGTCGATGTCTTCAAGCAGGACGGTGAACTCGTCGCCGCCGAGGCGCGCGACGAGGTCGCCGGGGCGGAGGCATTTTTCCAGTCGGCGAGCGATGCCGACGAGAAGTTGGTCGCCGACCATGTGGCCGAGCGAGTCGTTGATAACCTTGAAGCGGTCGAGGTCGAGGAAGAGGACGGCGAACTGCCGAGCCCCGCTTCTTCTGGCGCGCTCGACCGAGAGGCGCAGGTGATCCATGAAGAGGGCGCGATTGGGAAGTCCTGTGAGGGCGTCGTGCAGAGCATCGTGGAGGAGTCGCTCTTCGGCGCGCTTGCGGTCGGTGATGTCCTGTATCTGGAAGATGAGGTGAAGCGAGCCGCCGTGCGCGTCACGAATCAGAGAGACGCTCAAGAGCACCCAGACGGAGTGGCCGCCCTTGTGAAAGTAGCGCTGCTCCATCTGGTAGGTTGGCATCTGCCCGTCGAGCAGCTTGGCAATCTGCGCCTGTAGGTCGGGCAGGTCGTCTTCGTGAGTGATGCTCTGGTAGTTGGTTGAGAGCATCTCGGCTTCGGTGTAGCCGACGATGTCGCAGAGCGAGCGGTTGACCTGTAGCCAGCGTCCTTCGGGCGAAACGAGCGCCATGCCGATGGCCGCGTAGTCGAAGGCGTTGCGGAAGTGCTCTTCGCTCTCCTGCAAGGCTTTGCTGATGCGCTCCTGCTCGGCGATGTAGTGCGAAAGCTCTTCGACGTGTCGCTGCGCCTGCTCAATCTGGATGGTTTTGACCTCGACGTTCTTGAGGTAAGTCCAGTAGGTGAAATAGACGATGGCGATAATCGGGGTGGTGGCGACGAAGGCGTAGAAGCCCATCACGCCGATGAGCTTGACGATGATGCCGGCGGCGGACGCTCCGGCGAAATAGGTAATCGACGTATAGAGGAAGTTCTGTCGCCAGGTGAGCCAGACCGACTGCTGGAGCTTGAGCGCGGCGGCGGCGGCGATGAGGCCGGAGTTGGCGATGTACTGCGCGAAGGCCATCACCACGATGGCGACGATGAGGCGCGTCGAGTAGGTGCCGACGAGCAATGAATCGACCGAGCCGAAGCAGAGCCTGAGCAGGCTGACGGTGACGGTCGTCGAGACGGCCATCACGGAGCCGTTGTAGAAGTGGGTGATTCTGTACTTGTTGAAGCGCCACGACTGGCAGAACGCTTCGGCGCTCGCTAGAAGGACGGCCGCCTCGCCGCTAAAGAGCAGCATCGAGAGAAAGATGAAAGTGTCGGAGACGGAAATCTCGCCCGGCACGCGCGGAATCTTCACGCTGAGGCGAGAGCCGACGCCGAGCGTGATGACGGTGAGTAGAACAAAACGCAGGTCGAACTGCGCGACCGAGAAGTGAAACAGCGCGTAGAGGCAGGCGATGACCCCGAGGCCGATGACCGTTCCCTTGAAGATATTTGTCGCGCGTTGGTTACTCACGATTTCCGAAATCGACCGGACGTTGCTGCGAAAGCGGTTTTTCCTTTTGATGGTGTGGAGGTGGGGCGGCGCGCAGTTCGAGGGCGCACGTCTTCCATAGGGCAACCGACGTGCCGCCGCCCGCTTGTGGAAAAGAGCGGAATTTGCCCGCAATCTGACGGTTTTTCGGGCGAGGGGTGGAAGCGAGGCAGGACGGCTTCGGTCAGAAAGAAAGGCTTGAAGTCTTTTTGACGGGAAAACGGTCAGCGCCCTAACGGGTCGTTTTCAGCTCCGACCGGAGCAGAAAAATTTAGCCGACGCTCGCGTCAGTCTCGTCGGTCTTCGCGCTTTTCTGTTTGAAGAGGTCTGTTTGAACGGGGTCGAGGCCGAGAGCCTGGCGGACGGGGGCGAAGCTGCGTCGGTGGATGGGGAGCGCACCGCGCGCCTTGAGGGCGCGGTAGTGTTCGGGCGTCGGGTAGCCTTTGTGCGAAGCGAAGCCGTAGCCGGGATAGAGGCGGTCAAGCTCGCACATCAAGGCGTCTCGCGTCGTCTTGGCGATGATGGAGGCGGCGGCGATGCTGGCCGAGAGCGTGTCGCCGCGTATGATGCTGCGCTGCGGGCAGAGGCATTCGGGAATCTTGCGCGCATCGACGAGCACAAACTCGGGCGCGCGCCAGAGACCTTCGACGGCGCGACGCATGGCGAGCAGTCCAGCGTGATAGATGTTGAGGCGGTCTATCTCTTCGACCTCGGCGCGACCGACCGACCAGCAGAGGGCGTCCCGTTTGATTTGCGCGGCAAACTCTGCGCGCCTCGCAGCGTCGAGTATCTTCTTCGAGTCGTTTAAGCCGCGCAATTTGTAGTTCTTCGGCAGGATGACGGCGGCGGCCACCACCGGCCCGGCCAGAGGAGCCATGCCGGCTTCGTCCACCCCGGCGACGAGGTTGACGCCCTGCTCCCAAAGCTCGCGCTCGAACTGAAGAAGCTTTCGCAGGCGCTCAGACTCGGCGCGCGTCCTCAGCCGACGCGCGCGTATCCTTCGCGCCAGCTCACGCGCGCCCCGGCGCTCGTCTCGTTCGAGAGCTTCGAGGAGCGCCGAGGGCGCGCTCGCTTCATCGTCGAGAAAGCGTCGCTTCAGCTCCGACAGAGGCTCGGCCAAAAGTTCTTCGAGTGAAGGCATCGTTGGTTCTACCCTTGAGCCGAAAATAACCTACCCGCGCGCGAGTTGTCATCTCCGCCGTCGAGAGCGTAAGCTCGCGCCGAACGAGTAAAAACAGTTCGAGTGAGGGAGAGGGACAGTTTATGAGCGCGAAAAAGGGAAAGGTCGGAAAGGGCGGCGCGAAGTCGCGCGGCTCGAAGGGCGTCGAAAGCTCGACTCGCAACGAAGAGAAAAAGAGCGGCGCGAAGCCGTCCGGCAAGCGCGTCCCGAAGACGGGCAAGGACGACGTAAGGAGTGACGGCTCCTCTTACGGCGGCGAGACGCATTGATGCTTCCGAGACGTTCGTTTTCAAGTTGGCGACAGTATGGACAATAAGATGAGTGAGGCTTCAAAGCTGATGCTGGAGGCGGACGTGCGGCGGGAGTTGTGGCGGCTCGTCGTGGAGGTGATTGAAGACTACGCAGTGCGCGTCGGAGAGGCGAGGGTTGCGCCCGAGCTTAGTCTGGAAGAGTTGCGCGCCTTCGTCGATGAATTCGACTTCGAGCGACCGGTTGACCCGCTCGAAGCCGTGGGGCGCATCTCCGACGGTCTCTGGCGGCATCAGATGCACACGCCGCACCCGCGCTACTTCGGTCTCTTCAATCCCGCGCCTTCGACGATGAGCATCGTCGGCGATGCGCTCGTCGCCGCCTTCAATCCGCAGATGGCCGCCTGGAGTCACAGCCCGCTTGCGGCGGAGATAGAGCAGCACTTAGTTCGCGCGCTTGGCGTGCGTTTCGGTTACGACCCGTCTCAAGTTGACGGCACGTTCGCTTCGGGCGGCGCGGAGGCCAATCACACGGCGCTTCTGACGGCGCTCGTCGAAAGCTTTCCGGCTTACGCCGAACGCGGCGTGCGCGCCCTTCCGGCGCAGCCGGTCTTTTACCTGACGGCGCAGAGTCATCATTCCCTCATCAAGGCGGCGCGCTTCTGCGGGCTCGGCACCGAGTCGGTGCGCGAGATTCCCGCAGACGAAGAACTCAGGATGAACACCCGTTTGCTCGCCGCGCAGGTGGCGCGCGACCGCGCCGACGGCTTCGCGCCCTTCATGGTCGTAGCGACAGCCGGGACGACGAGCGCGGGCATCATCGACTCCATCGACGACATCGGACGCTTTGCGCGCGACGAAGGGCTCTGGTTTCACGTCGATGCGGCGTGGGGCGGCGCGGCGGCGCTCGTGCCCGAGCTTCGACACCTGCTCGAAGGCATCGAGCGCGCCGATTCCATCACCTTCGACGCGCACAAGTGGCTCTCCGTCCCGATGGCCGCAGGCATCTACCTGACGCGCCGCCCAGACATCCTGACGCGCACCTGCGGCATGCCGACCGACTACATGCCGCGCGATGCCGCCGGGCTCGAAATCGTCGATCCATACATGCACTCGATGCAGTGGTCGCGCCGCTTCACGGGGCTCAAAGTCTTCCTCTCGCTCGCCGTAGCCGGTTGGGAAGGCTACGCCGAAACTATCCGCCGGCAGGTCGAAATGGGCGAGCTGCTTCGACGAGAGCTGACGGCGACGGGTTGGGAGATAGTCAACCGCACGGCGCTGCCCGTCGTCTGCTTCGTCGATGCGACGCGCCCGGAAGGCCGGGAGAGAAGCTACTTGGAAGCCGTCGCCGCCGAAATCTACGCCTCCGGTCGAGCGTGGATTTCAAGCACCAACCTCGGCGGCGGGCTGCACGTTCTCCGTGCCTGCATCACGAACTATCGCACCGCGCCAGAAGACGTGCGCGCCCTCGTCGATGTCCTGAACGAGACGCGGCGAAAGCTCGAACGACGGAGGTCTTAGCTGATTTGGTACGTTAGCGAACAGACCCCTCTTTTGCGCCGTTGTTAGAATCCGCGCATCCCCTTCCAGATTGTTAACAGGCGACGGCGACGTTGATTGCCGCCTGAAGCACATGCTGCGCGGCGTACGCTTCGGGCGGCGCGAAGTCGAAAGGAGAAAGCATGTCTATCTCGGAGAGCTTGGAGAGGTCGTTTGCTCAGGCGTCGATTCACGCATCGGGCGCGAGCGATAGCGGAGGCAGAAATCAGGGCGGAAGCGGGCATAGCGGCGGCACTCGTCAGAAAGGCGGCGAGGGCAGCGTCGGCGGCTCAGGCAGCAGGAGCGAAGGCAAGGGCACGGGCAACAAGAGCGAGGGCAGCGGCAAAAAGAGCGGCACGCCCGGCGGCGAACGCCTCGACGACGACAAAGAATGAGCCGCGCTCAAGCGGGCTCGCCAGGCACGTTCGACTTCAAGCGGAAGGAGCGCACGCGTAATGGTCGGAGAATCCATCTCGTGCGCTCTTCGGTTTTTAGAGGGTGTGAGTAGTCGGGAGAAAGGCTTACAGTTGGGGAAAGTCTTCGACGTAGAGATAGCCGCCGAGAGCGGCACGGTGCGGGGCGTGCTTTATCGTGTCGAAGGGGCGCGCGGGGCTCTGCTGATGGTGGGAGGCGCGGGCGGCGGGCTGCACGGCCCGGCGGGCATCTACGAGCAGTTGTCTCTGCGCTTGCAGCGCGACGGCGTGGCGGCCCTGCGCCTGGAGTATCGCTTGCCGAACAATCTGCGCGAGTGCGTGCATGATGTGGTGGCGGGCATCGAGGCTTTGAAGGGCGAGGGAATCGAGCGGGTGGCGCTGCTGGGCTGGTCGTTCGGCGGCGCGGTGGTTATCGACGCGGGCGCGCAGAGCGAGAAGGTGGTCGGCGTCGCCACCGTTGCGAGCCAGACCTACGGCGCAGACGCCGTCTCCGAGTTGTCTCCGAAAAGTCTCCTGCTCATTCACGGCACAGCCGACGCCGTGCTCCCCGACCGTTGCTCGCGCGACCTCTACCGCAACGCGCGCCAGCCCAAAGAGCTTCTGCTCTACGAGGGCGACAATCACGGCATCACCAACCACGTCGCCGAGATGCTATCGAAACTCCACCAATGGAGTCTCGACCTCTTGAAGGAAAAGCGAGAAGACCAGCCGGAGCGAGAGCGCGACAGCCGGAAGAAAGACGGTCAGGCCACGAAGGAGATTCGATGACAAGACCGAAAGGGGTCGCGGCGACGAAGAAAGTCCGGGCGTCGAAAAAAGTTGCGGCGACGAAGAAGGTCGCGGCGATTCGCCGCACGATGCGCGACGTGTTCGGCATCCGTCGTCTGCGCCCCGGCCAGGAAGAGGTTATCCGCTCGGTTATCGAAGGGCGCGACACGCTCGCCATCATGCCGACGGGCGCGGGCAAGTCGCTCTGCTACCAACTGCCCGCGCTGCATCTGCCGGGCACGACCGTCGTCGTCTCGCCGCTCATCTCTTTGATGAAAGATCAGGTGGACAAGCTCGAAGAGGCAGGGCTCGACGCCGCGCAGGTCAACAGCGCGCTCACCACCCGCGAGCGCGGAGAAAACCTCGAACAGATTGAGCGGCGAGAGAGCGATTTCGTCTTCACCACTCCCGAACGTTTCACCGACCCCGAGTTTCTCGAAACCCTCGCTCGAAACAGCATCGACTTCATCGTCATCGACGAAGCACACTGCATCTCCGAATGGGGACACGATTTCCGTCCCTCCTATCTCGCTCTCGGAGAAGCGGTCAAAGCCCTCGGCTCGCCGCCCGTCCTCGCTTTGACGGCGACGGCCACGCTCGAAGTCGTCGCCGACATAGAGAAGCAGCTCGGCGTCGGGCGGATGCACGTCGTCAACACCGGCATCGACCGCCCGAACCTGCGCTACGAAGTGCTGCGCGTGACGAACGAGACGGAGAAGCGCGAGCACCTCATGCGCCTGCTCGCGGAGATTGAAGGCGCGGGCATCGTCTACGCTTCGACCGTCAAGGCGGTCGAAGCTCTGGCCGAATATCTCGAAGGCTTCGATTTCCAGATAGCCCGTTATCACGGCAAACTCCCTTCGCGCGAGCGCCGCGAGAATCAGGAACGCTTCATGGCAGGCGAGCTGAAGGCGATGGTGGCGACCAACGCTTTCGGCATGGGCATCGACAAGCCGGACATACGCTTCGTCCTGCACTACCACATGCCCGGCTCGCTCGAAGCTTACTATCAGGAATCAGGCCGCGCCGGGCGCGACGGCCAGCCCGCACGCTGCATCCTCTTCTACCAGCTCGCAGACCGCCGCACGCAGCTCTTCTTCCTCGGCGGTCGGCGTCCCAAATTCGACGACGTGCTCGCCGTCTACAACTCCCTGCAAACGCTCAAGGCCGACCAGGAGCCCGTCGCGCTCGCCCGCGTGCAGGAGACGGCGGCGAGCGTCGCCCGCACGAAGGTTCGCGTCGTGCTCTCTTTGATGAAGGAATTGAAGCTCGCGCGAGAGCTGCGCGGCGCGCGTTTCCGTCTCGTGCGCGCCGACGTTAGGCGCGAAGAGCTTGAAGCGATGGCGCAGCAGTGCGACGAGAAGGGCGAGCGCGACAGAGAGAAGCTCGAAAGAATGATGCTCTACGGGCAGAGCGCCTTCTGTCGCTGGCGGGTGCTGCACGAATACTTCGACGAAGAGAACGGGCTCGAATCCTGCGGCAACTGCGACAACTGCCTGCGCCCGGTCGAAGAGGAACTCAAGCTCGCCGACAGAGACAACGCGGCGCGCGAGGTCGTCCCGGAGCTTTTGCCCAAAGGTGAGAAGCCGGAAGAGGAAGAAAAGGAAAAGGAGATTTCCGAGGGCGACATCGTTCGCCTGCCGGTGCACGGCGAGGGACAGGTGCAGGCCGTCGAGGACGACAAGCTCCTGGTCGTCTTTCCCGACGGCGAGACGCGAAAGTTCAAAAAGGATTTCGTCGAAGTCATCTGAAGACGATTCTAATAGCAGCCATCCCAGCTTTCATCCTCTCTCAAAACCAGACGCGCCAGAGCATCAGGATGGTGATGAGTATGCCGATGACGACGACGGCGCGGCGTACCATCGCGCGCCCGACGCGGCGTGCGATGCGCGCGCCGACGTAGCCGCCCGCAATCGCCCCGACGGCCATCAGCAGAGCTTCCGGCCATCTCACCAGTTTCGAGATTGAAAAGCCGACCACAGCCACGCTGTTGAGGCAGATGGCAATGAACATCTTGAGGCCGTTGGCTCGATGGATGTCGTTGATGCCGAGCAGTCCGAGGACGGCGAGAATCATGATGCCGTTGCCCGCGCCGAAGTAAGCGCCGTAAATGGCCGAGCCGAAGAGCAACAGGATGGCTCCGAGCCACCAGCGCGCGTGCGGCTCGCCGGGCGTCGGCAGGCGTCGGCTGATGGACTCCTGCGCGGCGAAGAGAAGGGTGGCGAAGAGGATGAGAAACGGGACGAGGCGCGCGAAGGTCTCCGAAGGCGTGAGAATCAGAAGCAGCGTCCCGACCGCGCCGCCCAGAAGGCTCGTCAGCCCCGTGCGCCAGAGGTAGCGACGGCTGTCGCTCATCTCTCGACGGTAGCCCCAGAGACTTCCAACGAGCCCCGGCCAGAGAGCGACGGTGCTCGTCGCGTTTGCCACTTTCGGGTCGAGTCCAATCCAGATGAGGACGGGGAAGGTGACGAGCGTGCCGCCGCCCGCGATGGAGTTGATGATTCCGGCCACGAAAGCGGCGGCAAACAGGATGAGCCCGCGCGTCGGTGTCATAGAAAGGATGAACGCGGAACGATGAACGGGAAGAAGTCTGGAGTCTAAAGTCTGGAGTCTGGAGTCAAAACCAAAACGCTTCTTGCCTTTGACTCCAGACTTCAGACTCCAGACTCCAGACTTTTTTCATTCCGCGTTCCTACTTTCCTTCGTATCTCTATTCCTCGCGCTTGAGGATGATGTCTGTGCCGTTGCCCGCCGAAGAGATGACGGCCTTCATCCCTTCGGCCTCCATGACGGTGCTCGCGCCCGGCACTCTGACGACCCTCTCCGGCTTGAGCTTCTGCGTGTACCACGCCGCCACTTTTTCGACCGCGTCGTTTGTGTGCAGGCCGACCACGCCTCCGTCGTCCTGCGAGATGTCCAGCGTCACGCGCGAGCCGGGATAGAAAAACTCCGGGTCGATTGAGGCCGCGCCCGGCGCTCCGACCTCCGGAGGCATCGGCGGCATTGGAGGCATCGGCGGCACAGGCGGCTCAGGCACGACGACGATGGGCGGGTGAAAGCCTGCGCCCGCCCTCTCTCTCCACCATCCGGCGACGAGCGGCAGCGCGAGGGCGGCAGCGAGCGCAAAGATGACGAGGGCGACGAAAGCCCACTTGAGCCAGCTTCCGCTTCTGCGCGCTTCGAGCCCCATCGTGTTATTGATGTGAGAGAGCGGCTGTTCGTGCATCTGCTGCGGGGCGAGGTAGGCCGCGCCGGTTGGCTTGGCGGCGAAGCCGGTCTGCGCGGCAGAGGACGAATAGGTCGGAGCGTCGAAGATGCGCGTCGTCGCCTCCGTCACGCTCGATTGTCTCAGGTAGGCGGCTGCTTGGCCGCAACGCCGACAGAATCTCGCCCCGGCTGCCATCCCTTCGCCGCAATTGTCGCAAGTAGCGTCTGGCATCATAATAGGTTAACAATACGTCGTTCGTTCGAGTCCTTGCAAGCTGCTTTCTGCGTCTCTTAAGCTTCCATTGTCTCTTGACAGCTTCGCACCGGCACGTTCGTAAATCACCCTTGCTCATGCTACGCTCCACGCCGCTGCGGAAGCGCCTTCGGTCAGCTCTCCGGCGAGAGAAGGCGGCGCGCGCGGGGCTTCATAACTTATGTCCGAAAAGAAAAAACGTCTTTCGTTCTCGACGGCCTGGAGCGATGCGCGCGAGCTGGTCTGGGCGCATCGCTATCGTCTCGCGCTCGGGATGGCGCTGATGCTCGTCAACCGTCTGGTCGGGCTGGTGCTTCCGGCCAGCTCGAAGTATCTGGTTGACGAAGTGGTCGTCAAGGGGCGCGGCGAGCTTTTGACGTGGCTGGCGCTCGCCGCCGCCGGCGCGACTCTGATTCAGGCCGCCAGCTCTTTCGCGCTCTCGCAGGTGCTCGGCGTGGCCGCGCAGCGCGCTATCACAGACATGCGTAAGCGCGTGCAGGAGCACATCGCGCGCCTGCCCGTCCGCTACTTCGATTCGACGCAGACCGGCGTTCTCATCTCGCGCATTATGAACGACGCCGAAGGCATCCGAAATCTCGTCGGGACGGGGCTCGTGCAACTCCTCGGCGGACTCGTGACGGCGGCCATCGCGCTCGGCGTGCTCTTTTATCTCAACTGGCGTCTGACCATCATCACGCTCTTCGCGCTCGGCCTCTTCGGCGGCTTCATGGCGCTCGCCTTCAAGCGTCTGCGCCCCCTCTTTCGTGAGCGCGGGCGCATCCACGCCGAAGTGACGGGACGACTGACGGAGACTCTGGGCGGCATCCGCATCGTCAAAGCTTACTCGGCGGAGCGACGCGAGCGGCTCATCTTTGCGCGCGGCGCGCATCGCCTCTTGCGCAACGTCGCGCGCTCGATGACGGGTGTGTCGGCCACGATGGCTTTTTCAAGCATCATCGTCGGCGCTATCGGCATCATCCTGATTCTCGTCGGCGGCCGCTCGATTCTCGCGGGACAGATGACGCTCGGCGACTTCTTCATGTACATCTTCTTCACGGCTCTCGTCGCCGCGCCGCTCGTCAGCATTGCGGCCATCGGCACGCAGATAACGGAAGCCTTCGCCGGGCTCGACCGCATCCGCGAAGTGATGCAGACGACGACCGAAGACGAAGATGAGCGCGAGCGCGAGCCGCTCGGCGAGATTGAGGGCGAGATTGCTTTCGAGGATGTGAGTTTCGAGTATAACGAGCAAGTGCCGGTGCTGCGCGGCGTCTCTTTCCGCGCGCCTGCGGGCACGACGACTGCTCTGGTCGGCTCAAGCGGCTCGGGCAAGAGCACGCTGATTAGCCTCGTCATGGCCTTCAATCGTCCGGTCTCCGGCCGCGTCATGGTAGACGGGCGCGACCTCGCATCCATCCGGCTCAGAGACTACCGACGCCAGCTCGGCGTCGTCCTTCAGGACAACTTTCTCTTCGACGGCACCATCGCCGAAAACATCAGCTTCTCTCACCCGCACGCCACGCGCGACGAGATAATCCGTGCCAGTCGCATCGCTCACTGCGAAGAGTTCATCGAAGGCTTCTCCGACGGCTACGACACCGTCGTCGGCGAGCGCGGAGTGAAGCTCTCGGGCGGGCAGCGCCAGCGAGTCGCCATCGCGCGAGCGGTTTTGGCCGAGCCGAAGATTCTGATTCTCGACGAGGCCACGTCGAGTCTCGACAGCGAATCCGAGGCCATGATTCAGGACGGACTCCAGACGCTGCGGCGCGGGCGCACCACCTTCGTCATCGCGCACAGGCTCTCGACCATCCGCAGCGCCGACCAGATTCTCGTCCTCGAAGCGGGCGAAATCGTCGAGCGCGGCACGCACGAAGAACTGCTCGCCATAGGCGGGCGCTACAAGCAGCTCTACGACAAGCAGTACAGGTTCGAGCGCAACCAGTTTATCAACCCCGGCGAGGATTTCACGCCCGAGCCGCCCAAGCCCCACGCCCCCGTCCAGAGCCCGGCCACTCCGCTCCTGCCCACCAACCTCTGAACAAATCTGAAAATACGTATTGAAATCCAAAAAATTGAAGACTACAATCTGCCCGAACTCCGGCCAGACGCTAAAATGTCTTTAATTTCAGGGTCTTGACCCGTCGCGGGAGACGCGCACGATTGTTGCCTGTCCCTAGACCGGAGATTTTAACCCGACGCGCATGGACTGCTTCCGAGCGGCTTGGCGTTTGTGATTTTCCCTCAGTGCTGAACACTAAAAAACAGTCGTTTTCTCAGACGGTGATTCAAGCAGTGGTCTGACCCCTGCGCACGGCGATGCTTTTCGAGAGCGTGTCCTGTCCCGCCTTCCTGAAGCTGCAAAGCGTCGTTGTCGCCGATTGAGCCTTTGAGCGAGCATCGCAAATTCCAACTCCGAGCCGGCTGAGCTGAACAAACAGACAGTTCCGGCTGTGCCGCTTTTTTTGAAAGCCTTACTTCCCGACGCCCGGAGGCAGCTCGTCTCCCGCGTGCGTTCAGAAGCTTGAACCAATCGAACAGTCAAGGTCATCCGCCGAGCCCACGAAAATTGGAAGACCGTCTTAACACAGGAGCACTCGTCGTGCCCCACTCATTTGTAAGGAGGAGCCTAATGAAGACCAGAGCCATCACGCTCATACTGCTACTGCTTTGCATGGCGCTGCCCGCGCTGGCGCAGACCAGTCGCGGCACTGTGAGCGGCAGCATCACCGACCCGAACGGGGCGGCCATCCCGGGAGCGACCGTCGTTCTCATCAATAACCAGACGACCGTCGAGCGCACGACCACCTCGAACGATGAGGGACAGTACCGCTTCGACGCGGTCGATCTCGGAACCTACACCGTCAATTTCACGGCCACCGGTTTCGGCAAGCTCTCCGTCACCAACGTCGAGGTGCAGGCCAACCAGAATTCCGAAGTGGGCGCGAAGCTCACGCTGGCCGGACAGGAAATCACGGTTGACGTGACGGCGGAAGCCTCCGCCTTGTTGCAGACCGAAGCTCCCGTGCGCGGCGGCAACATCGAGGCGGCCAGAATCACCGAGCTGCCCTTCGCCGGGCGCAACCCCGTCTCGCTCGCCCTGACGCTGCCGGGCGTCTCTTCCAACCGCTTCGGCTTCGGCGTCGGCACGTTCTCCGTCAACGGCTCGCGCGGTCGCTCCAACAACTTCCTCATCGACGGCACGGAGAACAACGACATCTCTGTGGCCGGTCAGGCGTTCCAGATTACAAACCCCGACGCCGTGCAGGAAGTCTCCGTCCAGACCTCTAACTTCGACGCCGAGTTCGGACGCGCGGGCGGCGCGGTCGTCAACACCATCACCAAATCGGGCGGCAACGAGTTTCACGGCACGCTCTCCTACCTGCTCGACGCGACGCGCGACGACGCCATCACCAACACGCAGTCGCTCGACCCGGCGGTGCAGAAACGAGGCTACCCGCTGCCCGGCACAGAGCAGTGGTTCTCTGGCACGCTCGGCGGCCCGATTCTTCTTCCGGGCTTCGGCGAGGGCGTCCCCGTCCTCGGCTACGACGGTCGCAACCGAACCTTCTTCTTCGTCGCCTATCAGGAGCAGCGACAGGTCTCGACCTCGCAGTTCAGCCGCACCGTCCCGACCGCTGCCGGGCGCGCGCGTCTCCAACAGCTCTTCCCTGCGGGCACTAACAAAAACGTCGATCTCTACCTCGGCATCGTCGGTAACGTGACCGGCTCGGCCAACCCCTTCAACATCGCGCTCGGCTCAGGACGCGGCGACATAGAGTTCGGCACCGGATTCTTTTCGCTGCCCCGAAAGTATCTCGACCGCCAGTTCCAGATGCGTATCGACCATAAGCTCGGCGAAAACGACCAGCTTTCGGGTCGCTATCTCTACGACAATCAGAGCGACCCGCTCGCCAGCGTCACCTTCCCAGGCTTCGAAACCACGCAGGCCAATCGCTACCAGAACGCGCTGATTAGCGAGACGCACATCTTCTCGCCGACGATGACGAACGAAATCCGCATCGCCTACAACCGCATCAAGCTCGGCTTCCCGGCTGACCCGTCCAACCCACTTGGCCGCACGCTGCCGCGCTTCGACATCGGGCAGATTAGCTCCCTCGGCATCGCGACGAACCTCCCGCAGGGACGCGTCGCCAATAACTACGTCCTTCAGGACACGATGACCTACCTGCGCGGCAACCACACGTTCCGCTTCGGCCTCGACCTGCTCGAACAGCGCTCGCGCCAGCTCGCGCCCATCGTCGAGCGCGGCCTGCTGACCTATACGAGCAGCACCGGCGTCACAGCCTTCGCCAATTTCGTGGACGATTTCGGCGGCGGCTCAGGCGGCGCGCGCATCGACTTCGGCAGTCCGAAATACTACCCGTTCCTCTTCCGTCAGGCTTACTTCGCGCAGGATCGCTGGAGAGTCAACGACGCTCTGACCCTGACGCTCGGCCTGCGCTACGAGAACTTCGGCCAGCCCATCAACACGCTCGGCACGGCGGCCTTCACCGGCCTCTTCAACGTCAATCCCGTCACGCTGCAAGGCCCCTACGCGCTGCCGAACGACGTGCCGGGCGACAACAACAACTTCGCGCCGACGGTCGGCCTCGCCTTCTCGCCTTCCTATGAGGACGGCGTGCTCGGCACGCTGCTCGGCAACCGCGAGACCGTGCTCCGCATGGGCTACCAGATTGGCTACGACTCGTTCTTCAACAACATCGCCTCGAACGCCGCGACCTCTTCGCCCAACGTCGTCGCCACCAACATCAACTCGACGACCGCCGCCGGCCCGCGCGGCCTCTCGAATCTGACGAGCCGCCTGCCGACCAGCGCGCGGCCTCTCTCGCCGCTCGATTCGCAGACGCTCGTCTCGGCCAATCTGAAGAATCCTTACTACCAGAAATGGTCGGTCGGGATTCAGCGTGCGCTGCCCGGCAACTTCGTGATGGATATGTCCTACGTCGGCACGAAGGGCACGGGGCTCTACATCAACGAAGACCTCAACCCGCAGGTGCCGGCCACGGCCAGCGCATTTCTGCCCGGCCTCCAGCGCATCACTCCGGCAGGCTTCGGCTTCCCGACCACCTGCACGGTCGGCGGCACGGTGACGGCGGCGCAGGCCACCTCGCGCTTCCCCACCGGCTCGCCCTGCCCGCTCTCAGGCCGCCTCGACAACCTTCAGGGCTCGCGCCTGATTCGCACCAACGGCGGCTCATCTATCTATCATTCGGGTCAGTTCCAACTGTCTCGCCGCTTCGTCAACGGCTTCGCCCTGACGGGCTCCTACACCTGGTCGAAACTCATCGACAACGCGAGCGAGGTCTTCGGCGTCGGCGAAACGAACAACCCGCAGCAGTCCGCTTTCCCCGCTATCTTCGGCGGCGAGCGCGGCGACCGCGCGGTCTCGCTCTTCGACCGCCCGCACCGCGCTTCGTTCACCTACGTCTATGCGCTTCCTTTCATGCGTGAGCAGCGCGGCTTCGTCGGTCGCGTGCTCGGCGGCTGGGAAATCTCCGGCGTGACAACCTTCGAGAGCGGCGTGCCGCTGACCGTCACCAACGGCGCGGACGCAGACCTCGTCGGCGGAAACCTCGACCGCCCGCTCTTCAACCCCGAGGGGCAGCGCGGCGTGCGCGCCGTGCCCGCACTGACGGTCGCCAGCACCAGCAATCCGGCGGTGGCTGCTACCAACGCCTGCAATATCACGTCCGTCGGCACGCTCTTCTACACCAACCCGGACGCGAGCGGCGCGTGCATCGACCGGAATCAAGCCCAGTTCATCGGCCTGCTGGCCGGAACGGGTCGCGGCAATCTCGGTCGTAACACAGAGCGAACTCCGGGCACGAACAACTTCAACGTGAACCTCATGAAGAAGATTGCCATCACGGAGAACACGCGACTGGAATTCCGCACGGAGTTCTACAACATCTTCAACCATCCGCAGTACGGGCAGGGCAGCGTCAGCCCGTTCTCGCCGGGCGCTGCTGGTATCTCGGCCAGCGTCATCAACTCGGCAGCAGGTCGCTTCCTCCAGCCGCAGTTCGATGAGGGCGGCGGACGCGTCATCCGTTACCAGTTGAAGTTCCTCTTCTAAACTGAGAGAAAATCTCTCTACAACCGAACAGGGGAAGCGCAGCTTACAAGCTGCGCTTCCCCTGTTTCGCTTTTCCGTCTGAACTGAGATGATAAGCAAGAACGTCGTCCGACTATACTTCGAGGAAGGATGAGACATGACTTTTCAGTTCAGCCGCAGGCTCGCCATCCTGGGCGGTTTGCTCGTTCCGATAGGAGAGACGATTCGGCGTTGGAGCACCTGGCGCGAGTCGCCGCCGAACCTGTTCGACGATTACCTCCTGGGCGTTTTCCTGCTCTACGCCGCCTGGCGGACGCGCCGAGACACGCGCGGCGGGCAGCCCGCTCTCGCCGCCGCGTGGGGCTTCGCCTGCGGGCTCGGCTACTACAGTTTTTTCGGGCAGCTCAAGAGCCTGCGCCTCGGCGAGACAGACCCGGCTCCGATTCCTTCCGAGTGGGTGGCCGTGATTAAGGGTCTCGCCTTGCTGCTCGCGCTTCTGGCGCTCTGGTCGAGTTTGAGGCGCTTACCGCCGACGTGAGGTTAGATGATAGACTCTCCGAATCGACGTGAAACGTGATGAGGCCGAAACATTTTGCAGCAGAGTATCGGAGGTGAAGCTGTGCGCGGCGAAAGCGATGTCTGGAAGGGACTGGCGGCAGGAATAGCCGGAGGCTTGGCGGCGGCCTGGGCGATGAATCAGTTTCAGGCGCTTCTCAGCAGGCTCGCGGGCGAGGAGGAGCGCTCGCACGGCGCGCAGTCTCTACAGCAGGGCTCTCCCGAGCACGGCGTCGGGCGCGAGCTACAGGCCGAGGGCAAAGACGACGCGGCGGACGACGCCGCCGGACGACTCGCCAACGCCGTCTCCGTAAAAGTATCCGGTCGTGAGCTGACCGCAGGCGAGAAAGAAGTCGCGGGCGCGGGCTTTCACTACGCGATGGGCGTCACTTCGGGCGCAATCTACGGCGCGCTCTCAGAGATAGCGCCGCAGGTTCGCGTGGGCGCTGGCCTTCCGTTCGGCGCGCTCGTCTGGCTCACGGCTGACGAAGGGATAGTCCCGGCTCTCGGTCTCTCGAAATCGGCCAAGGAGTATCCGCTCTCGATACACCTCTACGCCTTCACCTCGCACCTCGTCTTCGGTCTGACGACTGAGCTTGTCCGTCGCGGCGTGAGAAGCGCGTTGAGATAAGCAATCAGCATTCAGCAATCAGCGTTCAGCCGTCAGCGTTCATCTGGAAAGGCTGGAGTCTGGAGTCTGGGATAAAGCTTGTACACTTGCACAAAAATATAACTTGCACGCTCGCACGAATTGATTGGCTGACGGCTGAACGCTGATTGCTGAACGCCTCTTTCCGATTGGCTGATTGCTGAACGCTGATTGCTGAAAGCTTCTTTTATGACTTCATTTTCAACCTTCTCGGCGCTCGCCTTCGGCTTCCTGCTGGGGCTCAGGCACGCCGTCGAGGCCGACCATCTGGCTGCTGTTTCAACTATCGTGGGCGAGCGCAGGAGCCTTTTGAGTTCGACGCTGGTGGGCGGCCTGTGGGGAGTCGGCCATACCATCTCGCTGCTTCTGGTGGGCGTGGCCGTCATCTGGTTTCGCTTCGAGGTGAACGAGCGGACGGCGCTTGCGCTTGAGCTTTGCGTCGGGGTGATGCTGGTCGGGCTCGGCCTGAATGCTCTGAGGAAACTGGCGCGCGGCGGGCGCGTTCACCTGCACGTTCACAGGCACGGCGGACGCGCGCACGTCCACCCGCACCTGCACGACCCCTCGACCCGCGAAGAAGACCCGCACACGCATCACGGCCTGCGGCTCGGCGCGCGTCCCCTGCTCGTCGGCGCGCTTCACGGCCTGGCCGGAAGCGCCGCGCTGATGCTCCTGATTCTTTCGACCATCGAGTCGCGCCTCGCCGGGCTCGCTTACGTAGTCGTCTTCGGCGTCGGCTCAATCGGCGGGATGATGCTGATGAGCGCGCTCGTCGGCCTGCCCCTCTACCTGACGGCCTCACGCTTCAGCCGCGCGAACCTGACCGTGCGCGGCCTCGCCGGTCTCTTCAGCCTCAGCTTCGGACTGTTTATGATTTACGAGATAGGCTTCGTCGAAGGACTGTTTCGCTAAACGGCCGACGCTTTTTCACTCGGCATCTGTCAGCCCGCAATGAGCGGTAGTGTATATACACCCGCCCCGCTCAGGTGTTAAGATGCGCAAACCTAATAAATCAGAGTTTGGCAGGGCGAACAAGAGGCGTCGGGGCGTGTACTCGTCGAGTCGGAAAAACTCGGGCGAGCCGCGCGGGAGACGCTCCGGGCGGCTTTCGTCTCGGCTGAGCGAGACGGGAAGTCGGCGCAAAGGGTTTACAAGAGGAACGATTCAGGGAGGAAAAAGGTATGTCGAACGACAGAGGACAATCGAGAAGTGACGGTGAAGGCGGTGCGTTGCGGGCGGCGCGCGGCGCTTTGGTAAACATGAGCGGAGAGCAGCTTGCGCGCGGCCTGGGCTGGTTCAGCATCGGGCTTGGGCTGGCGGAGATTATAGCGCCGCGCGGCGTCGCCAGAGTGGCCGGCGTCCGAGGCAATCACAACGGCCTGATACGCCTCTTCGGACTGCGCGAGATAGCGAGCGGCATCAGTATCTTCGCGCAGGGACGGCGGCCTGCGACCGCCGTCTGGTCGAGAGTCGCGGGCGATGCTTTAGACCTCGCCGCGCTGGCCGTCGCCTTCGCATCGCCTGATTCGAGCAAGGGGCGCGTGGCCTTCGCCACCGCCAACGTGCTCGGCGTCGCGGCGCTCGACGTGCTCTGCGCTCAGCAGCTCAGCCGACAGAACGACGACGGCTCGGGCACGGGCGGTCGCGTCCATGTCAGAAAGAGCATCGCCATCAATCGTTCGCCCGAAGAGGTCTACGAGTTCTGGCGCGACTTCCAGAATTTGCCGCGCTTCATGTATCACCTCGAATCCGTGAGAGTGACGGGAGAGGGTCGTTCGCATTGGGTGGCGAAAGCTCCGGCAGGGATGAGCGTCGAGTGGGACGCATTGACGACGGAAGACCGACCCGGCCAACTCATCTCCTGGCGCTCGCTCGAAGGCTCTGAGGTGGACAACTCCGGCTCGGTGCGCTTCGAGCGCGCGACGGGCGGGCGCGGCGCTATCGTCAGAGTCGAGCTTGAATACAACCCGCCGGGCGGCGCGGTCGGCGCAACGCTCGCCAAGCTTTTCGGCGAAGAGCCGGAGCAGCAGTTGAAGGACGACCTCTATCGCTTCAAGCAGGTCATCGAGACGGGCGAGGTCGTGCTTTCCGAATCCGCCATCAGAGGGGCGGGCGGCCTGCCGCTCAGACCCGCGCAGCCGCCTTCGCAGGAGGAACGGGCGCTCAAATCATAAATAAGTCGTAAACCTGTAGAGGCAAGTGCGGCCTCGGCGCGTGCGCGTCGTGCGAAGGGGCTCGCGCGAACGGGTTTTCTTTTTAAGTCCGAAAAAGGGGGACAGAGATGAGAGCAAATTGCTGGTACGGCAAAAAGGACGTGAGGGTCGAGCAGGTTCCCGACCCGAAAATCTTGAATCAGCGCGACGCCATCATTCGCATTACTTCGACCGCCATCTGCGGCTCCGACCTGCATCTCTACAACGGCTTCATCCCGACGATGGAGAAGGGCGACATCATCGGCCACGAGTTTATGGGCGAAGTGGTCGAGGTGGGCAGGGAGGTGAAGAACCTGAAAATCGGCGACCGCGTGGTCGTCCCGTTTCCGATTGCGTGCGGCAACTGCGCCGCCTGCCAGGCGCAGGCTTTCACGCTCTGCGAAAACTCGAACCCGAACGCATGGCTCGCCGAGAAGATGTTCGGCCACGCCTCCGCAGGCTTCTACGGCTACTCGCGCCTGACGGGCGGCTACGCGGGCGGGCAGGCCGAGTATGCGCGCGTGCCCTTCGCCGATGTCGGGCCGATGAAAGTGCCCGACGGGATGGCAGACGAACAGGTGCTCTTCCTCTCAGACATCTTGCCGACCGGCTATATGGGCGCGGAGATGTGCGACATCAAGCCGGGCGACACCATCGCCGTCTGGGGCTGCGGCCCCGTCGGGCAGTTCGCCATGGCGAGCGCCTATCTGCTCGGGGCAGAGCGCGTCGTCGGCATCGACCGCTTCCCCGACCGCCTCCGGATGGCGCGCGAGAAGGCGAAGGCCGAAACCATCAACTACGAGGAAGAGAGCGTCTACGACACGCTCATGGAGATGACGGGCGGGCGCGGCCCCGACGCGTGCATCGACGCCGTCGGCCTCGAAGCGCACACGCCCGGAATCGTTCACGCCTACGACCGCGTCAAGCAGGCGATGATGTCGGAGACAGACCGTCCGCACGCCATCCGTGAGGCCATCATGTGCTGCCGCAACGGCGGCACCGTCTCAGTCATAGGAGTCTACGGCGGCTTCATCGACAAGTTCCCGATGGGCTCGCTGATGAATCGTTCAATCACAATCAAGAGCGGCCAGTGCCACGTCCATCGCTACATGCGTCCCCTGCTCGAAAGAATCGAGCGCGGCGAAATCGACCCCTCCTTCGTCATCACGCACCGCCTGCAACTCGACGACGCGGCGCATGGCTTCGACATCTTCAATAACAAAGAGGACAACTGCATCAAGATTGTCCTCAAACCCTGACGGTCAGCTTTAGCAGAGGAGACGGGGAAGAATATGGCGGAAGAAGAAGAGGACGACGACGGCGTGCGTTTGCCGCGAGGCGAAGCCGAGTCAGGCTCGACCGCGATGAGCGAGACCGAGATTGACCATAACGTGATGGGTAGCTTCCCCGCGAGCGACCCGCCCTCCTGGACGCTCGGCATCGACCAGCACAGGAAGTCGCCGGGCGCGCTCGAAGAAGAAGCGCCTTCGCCAGCCGAGCCTTCGCACCGGAACGAGAGCGAGCCTTCCGCCTAACTTCTACGAAGACGGCGCAACGCGCAGAGAAGAGCTTCGCGAGCGCAGATTGCAGTTGAATCTACCCGCGCCGGCTTAGAGGGGGTCTGAAGACCGCCGTCTCAAGTTTCGTTGAGACGGCGGTCTTCAGACCCCCTTTAAACTTCCGGGAAAGTGTTTGGCAATCCGCTCTAAAGCAGCAGCGTTTCGACGCGGTGGGCGTGTGCCATCTGCTCGCAGGGCGACCATGCGAAGACGGTGAAGCGTCCGTCCTGCGAGGCGACGAGGGCGAGCGCGTCGCGCTGGTCGTGGACGAACTGCGCGGCGGAGAGGTGGCGCGTGCCGCCGAGGTGCGAAGGGTGGACGAACGAGGGCGCGCCGCCCACCACCGGCTCGGTGACGACCACCTGCTCGACCTGTGCTCCGCCTTCCCTACGCCTTATCTTCGCGCCGAAGGCGAGCAGCTCGTATTTATCTGTGATGAGCGTCGCACCATCCACAGCCGTCAGTCCCGCCACGGCATCGACCGCGTCGGTCAAAGCTTCCTGCCAGGTCTGTAGGCTTCTCTCGCTCTCGTCGGCGCTCATCAGCTCGGCCAGCTCCGAATAAGCAGGCGACACCGAATAGGAGATGGGTGCGACTATCGACTCGCGCCAACGCTCTGTGCCGCGCGGCACGACGAGCAGGATACCGCCGCGCCCGTGCGCCCGCATCGAGGCGGCAAGCTGCACGAGCACTTTCACCGAGTCGTCCGAAGAGGAGGCGGCGGGCACGCCGAAGCCTATGAGCGAAGTGACGACGGCCGGGCAGTCAGGCAAACTCGCGCCCTCTTCGTCCACCATCTTTATCTGGTCGCCCTTGAGCACGACGACGTTGATGAACTTGCCCGTCTCGTGTCCGCGCCTGTACTTGACGACGAGCAGCCCCGGGTCAACCACTTCGAGCACGAAACAGAGCGGCGGAACGGTGCGCGTCGTTCCCCAGACGTAAAGCTCTTCCGCGTCGCGCCAGACGCCGAGGTGTATGCCGGGGCGCTCGACGGCGGGCGCAAGACGCACGAGCGCCGAAGGGTTGAGCGGAAGCCTGTGCTCGAACCGGAGAGGCTGCCCGGCCTGTTCGGGCGGAAGAAAGGCGAGCGAGATTTTCGGCGAGTAGCCTTCCTCGCGCCGCAGGCTCGCCCAGAAAGCCGCGTCGATAATCGACTCGACGACGGGCGCGTCCGGCTCAGACGCCAGACCTGTGCGCCCCATGCGCTCAGCCCGCGCGAGCCGCCGCGCGAAGTGCGCTTCGACCGTCGCGGCGACGGCTCGCGCCGCCCTGTATGCCGGTTCCGTCATAAGGAAATGATGAACGATGAACGAAACAGAAGTCTGGAGTCTGGAGTCTAAAGTCTGGAGTCAGGAACAAAGACTGTCTTTGGCTTTGACTCCAGACTCCAGACTTTAGACTCCTGACTTCTTCCGCGTTTCAGTAGAGGTAGTTGCTCTTCTGCTGCTCCCACTCGATGCTCGTGATTCTATTCTGATCGGCGGCGAGAATCTCTTCGCTCAGGCGGTCGGTGCTGATGCTCAGGTTCATGTTGACGTGATAGACGAGAGAGCCTCCCGTCGAGCCCTGCTCGGCGCGGGTGAAGCCGCGAACCTCGGCCGTGAAGTTGTGACGCTTGAAAACTTCTCTGAGCACGAGCTGCGTCTCGTCCGTGTGCTCGGTCGCCACCGTCAGCTCCATCGCACGCTGCACCTGGTCGGTCTCGTTGCGTTCGATGAACCAGAGCAGAGGCAGGATGAAGGCGGTGAGCACGACGGCCAAGTCCCAGCGTCCGACGCCGGTGCCGAGCCCGATGGCGAGGCTGACGAGAAGAATCGTAATCTCTTTGGGGTCGCGAATGTTTGTGCGGAAGCGGACGAGCGAGGCGGCGGCGAAGATGCCGAAGGCGCGCGCGGCGCTGTCGCCGACAATCATCATCAGCGCCGAGGCGACGACGGCGAGAAGGATTTGCGTCTGCGCGACGTAGGCCGGAGTGAGCTGGTGCGGCGTCGTGCTGCTGCGCGGGCGGCGCGTCAGAATCGTGACGAGCAGCGCCGCCAGCAGTAGTCTCATCAGGACTCTGAGGACAACCGTCGTCCGGCTTTCCGGCGGGGTCGAAGGCGAACTCGCGGCGGTGCTGGGGCTCGGCTCGCTGCCGAAGATATGGCCGAGGACGGAATCGTCTTCCGTATCGGCCGGAGGCTGCGTCGCCTGCGCGGCGTTCGTTTGCGAAGGGGTGTTCGTCTGCGGGGAGGTTTGCTGCGCTGACTGTCGCTGCTGCTGCGGCGACGGCTCATCGGCTTGACGCCTGGCGAAGTAAGCCATCAGCCCGAAACCGAACAGACCGGCCAGGAGAGCGACGACGAGCGTCGTCGTCCAGTTGTTCATTCCGTCATTCTTCATTTTTAATTTCGCGCCTCGCCGGAGTCCGCCCGCGCGTCGTGCGGCGCGGGTCGTCGGCGCTGCTCTCTCACCTCGGAAGATTGTTCAGCTCATTTATCCTCGAACGCACCGTTTGGGTCAACATCTGAATTTCTTCCGGCGTGTAGTTGGCGGCGCGGAAGGCGTCCGTTATTTGGCGGTCGCTCAGGCGCGCGAGCCACTCGCCTATCCAGCGCGCCTCCTCGACCTTGATGTCGTCGAACAAATCCTGACTCTTGCCCTGATAGAAGAATAAGACCTGTCCGCGTTTTACGTCTTCGACGAAGCCGGAGTTTCTGTAGTCGTCCGGCTTGTTGCGGCTGCGCGCCAAGCGCCAGAATCCGGGCACGTCGAGCTTCACCTTGCCGAAGCTCGCCCCGAGGTCGCTGATGATGTAGCGCAGCTCCGGCCTGCCGCTCTGTTCGCCGCGCACCTGTAGAATCTTGTTGTTCGTGTCCTTGATGTCCCAGTTGTTGAAGAGCGCCATCATCACGATGAGCCCCTGCATCTCCTTCGACCAGGCGAAAGGGTTCTTCTTCCACTTCCACTCGTCGAGACGCTTGATGTAATCGGGGCGCGCTTCGAAGCGGACGTTCTCGAAAGTGCCTTTGGTCGGAATCGTGGCGCGCGGGGCGAGATAGTTTATCTCCGTGTAGTAGCCGACCGCCCAGAGCAGGCGCACGGCGGCGGTCTCGGCCTGCGCCTCCTTGCCGATTTTGGCGACCCACTCGCGCCCCGCCGCGTCGCGCACGCGATACTTGGTCGAGTAGCCGCCAGTCTCCTCCTTGACGAAAGTGAGGCTCGACAGGTCGGGCTGCATCGCGGAGCCTCCCGGGCCGAGGAAGAGGTCGCGCGAAGCGATGTCCGAAGGCTCTCGCCAGAGTACGGGAGTGCCGCTCGCGATCTCCTGCTTCTCTTTCGCTTTGCTTTGCGCGGCGACGCGGAAGCAGGTCGAGAGAGCCAGGATAAGCATGACCGCGCAGGCCACGACGGCGCAGTCTCTTCTTCGCTTCGATTGCATGACTTACTGCTGCTTTCCGGGAGAGTTCAGGACTTTGAAATTAACGCTGTTCTCAAAAAACAACTGAGCGTCGAAGCTCTCTTCGCCCGCAGAGACGGGCACGCGCTCGTACGTGCCGTCGGACTTGAGGATGCGCGCCTTGACGTTATCGCGCAGATAAGCGGCGAGCACCACGTCTTTGAGATGCTTCTTCAATTCGGGGTCGTGAACCGGCGCGACGACTTCGACGCGGCGGTCGAAATTGCGCGGCATCCAATCGGCGCTGCCCGTGTAGAGTTCCTCTTCGCCGCCGTTGGCGAAGTAGTAGGCGCGGCTGTGCTCCAGTAGACGCCCGACGATGCTGCGGACGCGAATCGTCTCCGAGAGTCCGACGACGCCGGGGCGCAACATGCAGACGCCGCGCACGATGAGGTCGATGGAGACGCCCGCCTGCGAAGCCTCGTAGAGAGAGCGAATAATCTGCGTGTCGGCCAGACGGTTAATCTTGGCGACGATGCGCGCCGGACGCCCTTCGCGCGCGTGCTCGGTCTCGCGCTCGATGAGCTTGAGCATCCGCTCGCGCAGGTTGACGGGCGCAACCAGCAGTTGACGATAAACTTTCTGGCGCGAGTAGCCGGTCAGGAAATTGAAGAGGTCGGTGGCGTCGGCTCCTATCTCTTCGTCGGCGGTCAGGAGTCCCATGTCGGTATAGACGCGCGCGGTGGCGGGGTTGTAGTTGCCCGTCGAGATGTGGACGTAGCTTCGCAGCTCGTCCTCTTCGCGGCGCACCACCTGCATCACCTTGCAATGCGTCTTCAGGCCGAGCAGCCCGTAGACGACGTGAACGCCCGCCTGCTCCAGACGCTTCGCCCACTCGATGTTGTTCTCCTCGTCGAAGCGCGCCTTCAGCTCGACAATCGCCGTCACCTGCTTGCCCGCCTCGCTCGCTTCAATCAAAGCCTCCGGAATCGGCGAGTTCTGCCCCGTGCGATAAAGGCACATCTTTATCGCCAGCACATCAGGGTCGTGCGCCGCCGTCTTGATAAATTCGGTGATGGCCTCATAGGACGTGTAAGGATGATGCAGAAGCACATCCTGCTGCTTGATTATCTCGAAGACCGACTCGTGATTGAGCCATGAGGCGGCGCTCGTCCTGAGCGGCTTGTCTTTCAGGTCGGCTCTCGGCAGGTCGTAGAGCGGCATGAAGCCTGGGATGCTGAGCGCGCCGTCGAGCCTGTAAACGTCCGCTTCGGCGAGCCCGAGCGAGTTCACAAGGTAATTCACCATCTCTGCGGGCATCGTTTCGGAGACTTCGAGCCGGACGGCTGTCCCGAAGCGACGCTTTCTCAAAGACTGCTCGACGCTGCGCAGGAGGTCGTCGGCCTCGTCTTCGCGAATTTCGATGTCGGCGTCGCGCGTGACGCGGAAGGAGTGGCTTGTGCCCACCTTCATTCGAGGGAAGAGCGTCGCAGTGTTGGCGGCAATCAACTCTTCGAGCAGGATAAACTTCGTGTCGGCCTCGTCCACCCGAATCAGTCGAGGCAGAATGGGCGGCACTTTGATACGCACGAATCGCGGCTCGACCTTGCCCGTCAGAGACCTCGTGATGCCGTGCTCGCGCACCGGCTCGACCATCAAGCCGAGATTGAGACTGAGATTCGAGATGTAAGGAAACGGGTGCGCCGGGTCAACGGCCAGAGGCGTCAGCACAGGCAGCACGTTCTTCATAAAGAAGGCTTCGAGCCGGGCGCGTTCCTCTTCGGAGAGCGCGCCGTAGGGCGCAACCACGATGCCCTGCGCCGCGAGCTGCGGCAGAACTTCTTCGCGCAGGCAGCGCATCTGCTCGGCCACCAGAGGCAGCAGTCGCTCTCTGATAGCTTGCAGTTGCTCGCCCGCAGTGAGTCCGTCGGGCGACAAATCCTTCCCGGCGCTCTCGGCCTTCTCCTTCAACCCCGAGACGCGAATCATAAAAAACTCGTCGAGGTTGCTGTAGAAGATGGAGAGAAACTTGAGACGTTCGAGCAGGGGCTGGGTCTGGTCGAGCGCTTCTTCGAGCACGCGTCGGAAGAATTCAATCAGGCTCAGCTCGCGGTTGAAGAGCAACTGCGAGCGAGAAAACGAAGCGGTCGAAGAGGTCTGCGGCGCGCGGGGCTCTTCGCGCCGCTCTTTTGAAAGAGGTTGTGTGTTTCGGCTAGCCATAATAAGGTCGATTTAGGTTGCAGCTAATGCATATCTCGCGGGCGGCCTCGCTCTCTCGAAGAGTGGCCGCTGCTATTGCCCGAAGACCGACGAGGATAGCAAAATCCCTTCACCGATAGAACAGGCCACATCGACCTGCCGCAACGGGAAAGGGTCTGGCGGGAGAGAACTCAATAGGAGATATTTTAAGCAAGCTTCATTCCTAAGACAATTTCCGAAGCGGAAACGTTGCCTTCCCGAGCCGCCTTAAACTCAGAAAAGACTGACGAAAGGGGCTCTCTACAGACGCCACGACGAACCGTCCTCAAGCGTAAGCCTTGCCGCTCGAAGGCGACTAATCGAGCCGTCCGGCGGCTCTCGCGTCTCTCTCAAACGCCGGATTAGTTCCGCTTTCGGACACGACGAAGCGCCATTCCGTACAGGCCGCGCGTGTCACAAATAAGCGCCGAGCGTGCCGTTCTGATGCCGAAAAGCTCGGTCTTCCGAAGGCTTCGGAAAAATCTCTGCCCGGTAGAGAATATCTTACAACTGCCCGGTCAGTAGTGGTAACTTTAGACAGTTAAAGACGCCCTCGCGGGGTTTATCAAAACATCATGTTTCGGAGGACATAGATGACGGGAAAAGTATCTGTCTTCATCTGCCGCTTCGCTTTCGCCGCCGCGCTCTTGCTCGCCGCTCTCACAGTTTCGACACAGGCGCAGAAGTCCGAGCACACGGAGGGCTCTCTGCGAGGGAGGCCGGTGCTGTGGCGAGATTTCAGTCGCCCGAAGGGGCTCGACCTTTTCTGGGGCGCGGGCGGCAGGCAGAGAAGCCCCGACCTGCGCGGGCTGACCTTCATCGAAGAAGAGAAGGGCGGCTACTCGAAGAAGTATCGCGTGCGCGACGCGGCGGGGCGCGAGTGGGTTGTGAAAGTCGGCAAGGAGGCACAGTCGGAGACCGCCGCCTCGCGCCTGCTCTGGGCTGCCGGTTACATGACGGAGATAACTTACCTCGCGCGGCGCGCGACAATTCCCGGCAAGGGCACTTTCGAGAACGTCCGCTTCGAGGCTCGCCCCGAAACGGTCGAGCGCGAGGGCGAGTGGAAGTGGGGCAAGAATCCTTTCGTCGGCACGCGCGAGTTTCAGGGGCTCAAGGTGATGATGGTCGTCCTCAACAACTGGGACATCAAGGATGAGAACAACGTCATCCTCGCCGTTGAAGGCGACGGCGGCACGGAGTTGCGCTACGCCATCAGCGACCTCGGCGCGACGCTCGGCGACACGGGCAAGTGGCCTCTGCTCTGGCGCTTCGCGCGCAGCCGCAACGACCCCAAAGGCTTTAGCGGAGATAAATTGATTGACGAAATCAAGGAGGACGGGCGCGTCGATTTCGAGTTCTCGGGCAAGCGTCGAGGGATGTTCAACGACATCACGGTCGAAGAGGCGCGCTGGGCTGGCGGCCTGCTCGCGCGCCTGAGCGACCGCCAACTCGCAGACGCTTTCCGCGCCGCCAACTACAACCGACAGGAGGTGCGGACTCTGACGCGCGCCCTGCGTTCAAGAGTCAACCAGCTCGTCAGACTTCGCCGCCCTTCGCGCAAGACGAGTCGGAGAGCTGAATAGAAGAGAGCGCGCGCATCGGCGAGCCCGCTTTGAGACTGCCGATGCGCGCCACGCTCTTCCGAGCCGTGCAACTGCTGACGAGCAGCGCCGCCGCTCCTGCTGCGAAAAAGGCTCAAGGCTCTCAATAACTCTTTCGCAGGAACTTTAACCTTGACTTTTGATACGGCTTGCTCTAGCTTTTGCACACCCCCGAATAGTCGCAAGCGTTAAAGTAACTCGTTCTCAGGAAAATTAACCTTACGTTCAAGAGGGTCGCTCAGCCCCCGCGTCAGCGTTTACCTCGCACTCGTCAGTCAATCTCCATTACCAGTCGAGTTGTGCCGCGAGAATTTTCTCGCTTCGACACGAACGGCAGGCTTCGAGCGTGCATTCCGCGTCCGTGTCGCAGCAGAAGAGCCTTAGACGTAAATTCACCTCTCTTTCAGTAAAGCCGAGCAGGGGAATTCGCCCCTGACGTGCATTAACGTCTGAAATCCTCTGAGCACAACCGTCGATAGATTGGGTGTTTTACGCCTGTCAATCTTCCGCCTGATTTCACTCCATCCCACCGCCCGGGTCTCTACCGGCCTGCGGCTATCCGTACGCTTCCGGAATCAAGGAGAGTCCAATATGAGATTTAAACCGCCTCATTTCGTCCTCGCGCTGCTGCTGCTGGCGATTGGCAGCCAAACGCAGAGCGCACAGGGGCAGACCGTCGGCGCGCTCAGCCCGCGAGCCTTGCGGGCTGAAGTGGTGCGCCGAAGCGGTCGCGCCTTGACTGCTCACAAACCTTCCGGCGGCGCGTCCGTCGCCGGTGCGAACATCCATGAAAGAGATGCTTCCGAAGCTCCTCTCGGCTCGCCGACGACAAACGCAACCGACGCGGAGGCCGCGACGGCGGGTAGCGCCGAGAAGGACTCCGTAGTCGCGCCTCCTGCCGACGCTTCATCCGCTTCAGATGAGAGCGAAGCCGCGAAGCCCTCCGACAAGAGGATGCCGCCCGTGCTCTCTCCGAGCGAAGACTCGGCGGCGGATTCGGCGAGCCTCGGCTATCAGGCGATGAGCATGGCGGCCACCAACCTGAGCGCCGCGTTCACGTCGGATGTCGTCATCACTTCGCCGACGCCGACGGCGCTGCCGAGCACGACGCTACGCGTCCCCGTCAATATCAACGTCGCGGCGACTGTGGCCGGGACGGTCGGGACGGTCGTTCGCGTCGAGTTTTACGCCAACGGAAATTTAATCGGCACGGACGCCTCCGCGCCCTATTCGGTCGTCTGGACAAACGCCGGAGCGGGCATCACCACCAGCACCGCCTTCTCGCTCACGGCCAAAGCTTTCAACACCGGCGGGCAGGAGTACACCTCCGACCCCGTCTCGGTGACAATCCGCGCGCCCTTCTCGACGGGTGCTCCCGCGCCGCCGAGCCAGTGCAAGGTGGCAAACGTCGTCGCCTTCGACCAGGTCTTTTTCTACAACCGTCTCGGCGCTCTAAACCCCGCCGGGATGATTTACGCGCTGAGGCGCGACGTTGTGCCGATAGATTCTAGCAAGGGTCTGATTCCGGGCAACGTCCAACTGCGACAGGGCAAGCGTGCGCGCCCGCTCGTCCTGCGCATGAACATCGGCGACTGCCTGCGCATCAACTTCCAGAATCTACTCCACCCTGACACCGACGACGACGAGCAGGGCGAAGACAACGGCGACAACTACGAAAGCCCGACCGAGCTGCGGCGCAAGAACCAGCCGCGCACGCGCACCGCCTCTGCACACGTTCAGGGCTTGCAGCTCGTCAGCAGCATCCTTAGCGACGGCTCTTTCGTCGGCCAGAACGCGAGCAGCCTCGTCGCGCCCGGCGAGGTGGCGACCTACATCTACTACGCCGACAAGGAAGGCCCGAACGTGATGTACTCGACCGCCGCGACGACCGGAGGCGAAGGCGACGGCGGCTCTCTGGCCGTCGGTCTCTTCGGCGTCGTCCAGGTCGAGCCGACGGGCGCTGAGTACTATCGCAGCCAGCTCACTTTTCAGGAGATGCAGTGGGCGTCAAACGGCGAGCGTTGGCCTACGGGTCAGCCGAAGATTAACTACGACGCCCTCTATCCGGCTGGACACCCGTTCGCCGGCACGCCCATCGTCAGGATGACCAGTGGCAATGAGATTATCCACTCGGACATCAACGCCATCATCACCGGCCCCGGTCGGGGCAACTTCGCATCGACGACCTATCCGGCCAACCCGACCGAGCCCAACCGCAACCAGCCGTTCCGCGAGTTCTCAGTCGTCTATCACGACGAGATTAAGGCCGTGCAGGCTTTCCCGCAGTTCGAGGACAAGCCGGGCAACCCGCTCGCGCACACCCTTCACAGCGTCCGCGACGCCTTCGCCATCAACTACGGCACGGGCGGCATCGGCGCTGAGATTTTAGCCAACCGCTTCGGCGTCGGGCCGATGCACGACTGCGTCGATTGCAACTTCGAGGAGTTCTTCCTGACCTCATGGGCGGTCGGCGACCCGGCGATGATTGTCGATGTCCCGGCCAACACCACCGACAGCAACTATCAGATAATTCCGGGGCCGAAGGCGACTAAGGCTTTCTTCCCCGAAGACCCCTCGAACGTTCATCACAGCTACATCAACGACCACGTCAAGTTCCGCGTCGTCCACGCCGGGCCCAAAGAGCATCACATTCATCACCTGCACGCGCACCAGTGGCTGCACACGCCGAACGACGACAACTCCACCTACCTCGACTCGCAAGCCATCGGGCCGGGCAGCACCTTCACCACCGAAATCACGCACAACGGTTCGGGCAATCGCAACAAGGTCGTCGGCGATTCCATCTTCCACTGCCACTTCTACCCGCACTTCGCGATGGGCATGTGGGAGCTTTGGCGCTCGCACGACGTTTTCGAGGAAGGCACTCCGCTCGACGCCAACGGTCGCCCCGCTCCCGGCTCGCGCGCGCTGCCCGACGGCGAGATAGCCGCCGGAACGCCTATCCCTGCGCTCGTTCCCATCCCGACGCTGGCGATGGCTCCGATGCCGCAGGCGCAGGTGGCAATCGTCAACGGACAGATACAGGTCTCGGGCGCGGGCAATCCGGGCTTCCCGTTCTTCGTGCCCGCGCGAGCCGGACATCGTCCGCCGCAGCCGCCGCTCGACACCGAGTTCGACGGCGGACTTCCGCGCCACATCATCCTCGACGGCACGGCCTTTCATCACAAAGAGCATCTGCCGCAGTTCGACTTGCAGAAAGCTCGCCTCGATTTCGATAAAGGCTTAGTCACCGCCGTCGCACAGCAGATTCCCGAGAACGGCACGCCGCTCGAAATCGCCGCGATGAACTACCACGCGCAGCGTTTCCATTCGAGCCTCACGCCCGAGGGTACGACCGCCAACTTCATCACCAACGGTCGGCCACCCGTGGCGGGCGCTCCTTTCGCCGACCCCTGCATCGATGATAACGGCGCTGCCACCTTCAACCGTCTCATCACCTACAAGGCCGCCGCCTTCCAGTTCGACATCAAGCTCAACAAGGCGGGCTGGCATTTCCCGCAGCAGCGCATCCTCGCTCTCTGGCAGGACGTGCAGCCGACCATCGACGGCACGCGCCCGCCCGAGCCGCTCTTCTTCCGCGCCAACACTAACGACTGCATCGTCTTCAAGCACACGAACCTCGTCCCGCGCGTCTACGTGCTCGACGACTTTCAGGTCAGGACGCCGACAGACGTTATCGGCCAGCACATCCACCTCGTCAAGTTCGACGTGACATCTTCGGACGGCGCGGCCAACGGCTTCAACTACGAAGACGGCACGCTCAGCCCCGAAGAGGTCATCGACCGCATCCACGCCATCAACGACGGGCCGAACCAGGGCATCATTCCGCCCGGCGGCGGCACGCCCGTCGGGCTCACGCCGCAACCGCACCCGTTCTTCGGCACGCTCGGCGCGCAGATTACCGTCCAGCGCTGGTTTGCCGACAACGTGCTCAACAACAACGGCTTCGACCGCACGCTTCGCACCGTCTTCACACACGACCACTTCGGCCCATCGACGCACCAGCAGGTCGGCCTCTACGCCGGTCTCGTCGCCGAGAAAGAGGGCTCGACCTGGCGCGATCCCGAGAGCGGCACCGTCTTCGGCACGCGCGACGACGGCGGGCCGACCAGTTGGCGTGCAGACATCATCCCGCCCGACGCGTCGCAGAGCTTCCGCGAATTTCTCATCGAGTTCGCAGACTTCCAGCACGCTTATCGCGCGGGCGGCGGCATCGACGCCGAAGGCCGTCCCGTGCCTGACCCGGCCAAAGTAGTCAACCCTCCGGCCAAGAAAGAGGCAGCCTTCCAGCCGCCCTTCGTCCTGCTCCAGAAGATGGATCAGTGCCCGGAGATTAACGCTGCGCCGCCGTGTCCCGAAGCCATCGCCGCCGCCGATGTCGGCACGATGGTCGTCAACTACCGCAACGAGCCGATTCCGCTCCGCATCTGGAACTTCGACGGCGTCGGCACCGAGCCGGGGCCGAACGACGTTCCGCAGCAAGCGCCCGGCGAAGCGGGCGACCTCGCACACGTCTATCGCTCCAACGTCACGCGCGTTGACCAGCGCTTCAACGTCCAGCCGACCTTCTACCCGCCGCTCACCGGCGGCGTCGAGCCGGGCGACCCGTTCACGCCGCTCATGCGAGCCTACGAGGACGACCGCGTGCAGATACGCGTTCTCGTCGGCGCACACGAAGAGGGGCACAACTTCTCCGTCAACGGCATCAAGTGGCTCTTCGAGCCGGGCACGCCCGAAGACCCTGCATCCGTCAACAACTCGGGCTGGCGCGGCTCGCAGATGATGGGCATTTCCGAGCACTTTGAATTCCACGTGCCGGTGCTGCCCATGCCCTTCGAGGACGCGCAAGACCCGCCCGACTTCTTCGACTTCCGCTACGCGCCCGGCCACGGCGTAGACGACCAGTGGAACGGCATGTGGGGCATCCTTCGCGCCTACAGGGGCTCGCAGCCCGAAGCGGGCAGCAGTCTCCTCGCGCTGCCCGAAGAGGGCGGCTCGAAATCACCAACCCTGCTGCCGCTGCCGAGCAACCCTGACGGCAAAGCTTCGGTCGGGGGCTCGAAGTCGAAGTCGCTGGCCGCGACGGACGCTTCGGCCAGTGCCTCGACGGCGGGTGTCGCCGTCTGTCCGACGGGCGCTAACCCGCGCACGTTTAACGTCTCGGCCTACCTCGCGCGCGACCTGCTTGACGAACAGACGCTCGTCTACAACCCGCGCACCAACCTCGGCGGGCGACTCGAAGACCCGACCGCGATTATGTACGTCCGCAACGACGACGTGGACTCAACGACCGGCAAGCTCAAGCCGGATTTCCTGGTCGAGCCGCTCATCCTTCGCGCGAAGGCGGGCGACTGCATCACTCTCTACCTGACGAACAAGATACCGGAGGCTATCGACCTGCCCGGCCACAACACGATGCCGATGATTATCGACAACTTCAACGCCAATCAGGTCAAGCCTTCCTCCAAAGTCGGACTGCACCCGCAGCTTTTGTTCTACGACGTGACCAAGAGCGACGGCATGAACGTCGGCTTCAACGAAGTGCAGACGGCCAACTATAACCAGACCGTCACCTATCGCTGGTACGCCGGCGACGTGAAGGTGGACAACGTGTCGGGGCAGCCCGTCTACACGCCCATCGAGTTCGGCTCGACCAACCTGATGCCCGCCGACCCGATTAAGCACACCAACAAGGGAGCCATCGGCGCGCTCATCATCGAGCCGCCGGACTTCGACGGAGCTAACGACACCATCGGCGCTTCGGGCAAACGCTCGCACGCCGAAGTTACCCTTAACTTCAACCCTTATCGCACCACCATCAAGGAGAAAGTCCTGCTCTTCCAGAACGACATCAACATGCGTTTCGGGAGTCGCACAGACGAGTGGGGCAATCTCAAGGCCGTGCCCAACACAGCCGAGGCCGAAGACCCCGAGGACTCCGGCCAGAAGGCCATCAACTACCGCACCGAGCCGATGTGGAAACGCATGGGCTTCGAGCCCGACACTCCGCTCGACGAAACGCGGAAGGTCGATTTCACCGCCTCGCTCTCGAACGGACAGGTCGGCGGCGACCCCGTCACGCCGCCCCTCTTCTCGATTTCGCGCGCCGCTCCCGTCCGCTTCCGCATCCTGCATCCGGGCGGCCACGCGCGCAATCAGGTCTTCATCCTGCACGGACACGAATGGCAGGAGCTGCCCTACATCAACAACTCAACCCAGATAGGCAACAACACGCGCTCCGAGTGGAAGGGCGCGCAGGGCGGACACGGCCCCTCCAACCACTTCGACGTTGACCTCTTCTACGGCGCGGGCGGTCGCTTCCGCATCATCGGCGACTATCTCTACCGCGACCGCGCATCCTTCACCTTCGACGGAGGCGTCTGGGGCATCTTCCGCGTCAACTAACGCGGACGAGCATTCAGTCTAACCTTCAACCGAACAAACAGAAGAGGGCGAGATTTAATTCAAATCTCGCCCTCTTCTCACCTCCGGCTGACGCCCGGATAGCATTCTTTTCATCCTTGATTTATCCTTCCCCGGTCGTCGCGCGCGGCGAAGCTCAATTTCGTGCACTCACCCCGGCAGCATCATGCGTCCAGACCTAACGAGAATTAATCTGCTCAATATCGGATTGATGCTGCTATCGTGCCTGATAGCTTACGTCGTCCCTTTGGAGCTATTCATCTTCTCCTACGCCGTCTTGGGCCCACTGCACTACCTGACTCAAATCTCCTGGCTCCAGAAACGCCGGTTCTATACGCAGGGCAAGTATGATTACCTGTTCCTCATCCTGCTGTGCGCCGCGATTCTCTCGCTCGTCCTTCTGAGGTCGCGCATTTCCAGCTCCTTCTTCATCGCCGTCGGCTTCGGCAGCGCAGTCGCGCTCGCCTTCTTGAAACAGACGAAACACAAGATTATCTTCATCACACTCGTCGTCATCGCCGCCGTCTTAGCCAGAAGGCTTCCCGCTTACGGCCTCCTCTTCGGAACTTTCCTCCCGACCATCATTCACGTCTACGTCTTCACAGGCTTATTCATCCTCTACGGCGCTTTGAAGAGCAGGAGCGCTTCGGCCTACATGTCTCTCTGCGTCTTCCTCGCCTGCGGATTCATCTTCTTCGTCTATAACCCGACGCTGCTGAGCGTCAGCGACAACGCATATCTACGCGCGGCTTACGCTCCGTTTCAGAGGATGACGCTCTACCTGTCCAGGTTACTCGGCGCTTCCAGCCTCGCGAGCGCCCGCAACCTCTACGATGCCGGAGCAGGCGTCGCCCTCCTGCGCTTCGTCGCCTACGCCTACACCTACCACTATCTTAACTGGTTTTCTAAAACCTCCCTCATCGGATGGCACGAAATTTCCCGACGGCGCATGAGCGTCATCCTGCTCCTCTGGCTGCTTTCGGTAGGCATTTACGCCATCGACTATCGAATGGGCTTCGCCATCCTGCTCGTCCTCAGCGTCGGGCACGTGATTCTTGAGTTTCCGCTCAATCATCAAACCATCTGGGGCATCGTCCGCGAGATAAAGAAGCGCCTCAGAGCAAACCCTCAATTTCGAGAGCAAGGCGCGTCCTCTTGAATCTCAACGCCCTCCTCCGACAATCCAGCCCACGCCCGCCACGAGTCGAAGTGTCACTACACATCGCGATGGCTGCGAGACAAAGCGCGACGAGATGTGAAACGGGAAAATAACCTGAAATGCAAAAACGGGCAGCTCGTGGGCTGCCCGTTTTCACATTGAAAAAATTGGCTCCGCAGGTAGGACTCGAACCTACAACCCTTCGGTTAACAGAAGTGGCCTTTGAGTATTTCAGAGTAATATAGAATGGTGCAAAACGCTTGTCTAAAATGGAGTTAAGGCCGATTTACTTTCTCAGTGTTCTTTCATGGAATTAAGTGTTTTTCTATGTGGTTCACCTAGTTATGTCACATTTCATGTCACAATAGATCGAGTTACGAATAAAGGTTTCGCAGTTTCATTTTGGACATATATCATGGAGCGTTATGGAGTATTACAGCCGCATAAATGCTGGCGTTTTTAGTCCGCCTAGTACTCTAATGATGCTCCATATATGTAAGTGGTTCACTACATTCCCTACTACAGATTAAAGCGAGCCTTACTAACACATTGACATTCATTACTAGGAACTACTACTCTCAACTGTCACTTCCTGCTGCTGACTAACCTTTTCCTTAGCCAGCTATTAGCAACCTACCCCGGCAATTTTGGTTAATACGTTTGAGGCTATTTGGTATGACCTCATCAATAACTATAAAAGATTTATGGGGCGATGTTGACTTCAACCCAAACGATAGACAACGAGAAGCCATCCTTCATAGCGAAGGCCCGCTTTTCCTAACCGCTGGCCCCGGTTCTGGTAAAACTCGTGTGCTTCTGTGGCGTACAGTCAATCTGATCGTGTTTGAGGGTGTTAAGCCGGAAGAGATTTTTTTGAGCACCTTCACGGAGAAGGCTGCATTTCAACTACGCGAGGGCTTGCGCGCTCTGCTAGGTCTGGTCACAAACTACACCAACACACCTTACGATCTCTCAAAAATGTACGTCGGCACAGTACATTCGCTCTGCCAGCGTCTTATTGCTGATCGTCGTTTCTCGCCGGATCGTCGCCGCTCTGCCACCCCGGTTTTGCTGGATGAACTAAGTCAGTATTTCCATCTCTATCATCCACGTAGCTTTCAGAGCCTTATCGAAGCAGCCGAAATCACTGACATTCAAACAATCAACCTCTTCTTCCGTGATACATATCAAGGTAAGGGATCAGCCTCTCGTCACAAAGCGGTAACGCACTGCATCGAGTTATTCAATCGAATTTCCGAGGAGTGTCTGGATTGCGAAACGGCTGCTGGGCAAACACAAGATGAAATGCTTAGGCGCTTGCTCAAGATGTATCAGGCATACAGAACAACGCTTGCGCCTGCCGGAAGCACCACCGAACAGGTGGATTTCTCGTTATTGCAGCAGAAAGCTTATGACGCACTAAGTCAATCACCCGAAGCCGAGCGCGTCTTTAAGCACGTTATCATTGACGAATATCAGGACACGAACACAATCCAAGAGAAGCTTTTCTTCAAACTCGCTAAAGGACATCAAAACATCTGCGTAGTCGGTGACGATGACCAAGCACTGTATCGTTTCAGAGGTGCAACTGTTGAAAACTTTGTGCAGTTTCCACAACGTGTCCAGAAACATTGGGAACGTGAGCCTAAGAAGATTCCCCTGAGCATTAACTACCGATCCCGTAAGTTGATCGTTAATTTTTACACTGAGTTCATTGACCAGTGTGACTGGTGTACCGAAGACGGGTCAGGGCATTACCGTATCGTTGATAAGAACATCACGGCCCACAGCACAGACAATCTTCCGGCTGTTGTCGCCAGCTCGAACACGAATTCTAGCGACGCTTGCAGCGAGGTTGCGCAACTTGTTCGCACACTGATTGATACAGGCAAGGTGCAAGACCCCAATCAGATTGCCTTCCTCTTCCCCTCAGTCAAGAATAACAAGCAAGTAGAACGCATGAAGACGGCGCTTGAAAATAAAGGCTTGCGAGTTTATGCGCCGCGAGCCGGACGTTTCTTAGAGGTAGAAGAAGCGATCGCCTTCTTCGGCGTTCTTTTAGCTGTCTTTGGCAAACCAGTTAAAGGCGACTTTTCAAGCCGGGGCTATGATGAATTTTTCGATTGGATGGATGAATGTCTTGATGCGGCCAAAGAGATCATGAAGCGCGATGAACAACTTACGCGCTACATTGATGAGCGGCGCGAAGAGATCACCCACGTTATGAGTGACTACGCAGCTTTAATGGAGACTGTGGCGCGCGAGAATTGGGATATAGAAGCGCCTTATGAGATTGATCAGATGAAGCGCAAGCTAGCGGGCACACAAGGCTTATCTCAGGCGGCAAAGAAGAATCTTACCAGCTTCTATTTTGAGAAGGCCATCAAACGCCGCGCCGAAAGAGGCAATCCTTTCCCCTTAAGGTATGTAGTAGGGGCTGTTACATCGCTAGATTGGAGCGTGCTTGATCTTTTTTATCGCATTTGCGGCTTTGACCACTTCAAAGCATGGTTTGACTTGGCTGAATCAGGAACGGATGAAGGCCACGTTGCCAACCTCGGACTCATTACACAATATCTTGCGCGCTTCATGGAAGAGTACTCACCCATTATAAACGGCAATTTTCTATCCGACGATAAGTTCAAGCGGTCGCTCTTTCTCTCGTACCTTTACGCACTATTTCGGCTCGGCGAATCTGAGCACGAAGATGCAGACGATCCGTTTCCGAAGGGGCGTGTCCCTTTCCTGACAATCCATCAATCGAAGGGCCTAGAATTCCCCATTGTTGTGCTGGGTAGTGTGATGAAAAGGGATCGCGGCCCACAATTTGTTGAAGAACTAATCCGCCCGTTTCTTGACCGTGATGGTGAGCCGCTTGCACGAATTTCAGAGTTCGACATCATGCGAATGTTCTATGTCGCGCTATCTCGCGCACAGAATTTGCTAGTGATTGCAAATCCGCGTGGGCAGGGATTGAGCACATACAAGCACTTCAAATCAATGCTCAACAATAACTTTCCACGTATACCACAGCTTGATATAGCAACTGTGCCAGTAGCGAAGCCTGAAGACGATGACGCGCCACGAAACTATAGCTATACCAGTGATTATCTACTTTTCCAGAAGTGCCCACGCCAGTACATGATCTTCCGCAAGTTCGGCTTTATTCCGTCTCGTTCACAGACACAGTTCTTTGGAAGTCTCGTTCACCAAACGATTGAAGACTTACACCATCTCTTGATAGGGCAGCGTGAGAAACAAAGGCAGGTGGCTAATGATCAATGAAGAAGTCACTCATGGAGAAACTAATACAATAAATAGCTTATCGGATGAGCATATTGAAGCATTTCTGCGACAGGCTTTTGAGGAAAACTATGAGTCGCTAAGACTTGAAGGCGGCCATGCCCTGACCCCCTATACTAAGGACATCGCTTTCCAGCAGGTCTTACGATACTGGCAAAAGCTGCGAGAGGTTGCCGAGCGCGTCACCGACACCGAAGTGAAATTGACGCTGCCCGAACAGCGAACACCTGAAGGAAGGCGATATTCTATTGAGGGCATTGTTGACATCGTCCGTGAGGATGAGCGCACTATTATGTACGATATCAAGACCCATGATGCGGACTACGTGCGTGGCAACATAGAACAGTACGAGAAGCAACTCAACGTCTATGCACACATTTGGCAGAGTCTACGCGGGCAACCACTTGATGAGACTGCGATCATCGCCACAGCTTTTCCCGGTGAACTTAATGAGGCGATACAGCGCGGGGATGAAAAGCTGATAGCGCGTGAAATGGCGCGCTGGGAGCCGCTTGTGCCCGTGCCCCTCGATCAAGGTCACGTCGAGGCGACGATTGAAGACTTCGGCTGTGTGGTTGACCAGATTGAGGGCAAGGCGTTTCAGCCGCCGCCTGTAGAACGCCTCAAAGAGAAGGTGCCGGGGATGAAAGCGCCCTTCGCTGTGCAAGTTTGCCGCAACTGCGACGCGCGTTTCTCTTGCAAGTCTTACCGCAACTACGCGCTCACGGCGGCCAGCAGCCGGATCGAGTTCAAGTTCAGCCAGTTCTTCAGCGACGGCGTCAGCGAGCCTGAGCGTGCGGAATGGATCGCCGTCAACCTCGCCGAAGCGCCGCCCGACACGACCGACGACGGGGTGTAAGGATAGGAGACTTGCCGAAAGCGATAGCACGCGGATGTCTGATAGTCTTGCTCTACTGTCACCCGCGAAAGGATCGTGAGCCTCATGTTGAATCAATTCACAAGAATCGTATTTCTCGGCGCACTTCTTTGCTGCCCGATGCTCGCCCTTGCCCAAGCGGAGGAGGAAGAAGCCATCGCCGTGAAAAGTGGCACGGTTCAGAGAAGGACGCGCGTCCGAAGCAGGCCCTCGTCGCGGCGGCGCGTCATCAGTGTGCTTCGCCCAGAATCGAAAGTCCGCATCCTTAGCCCTGAGACGAGAAGGGGCTTCTATCGCGTAATTTTGGAGAAGGGGCGGCAGGGCTACGTTCGCGCGAGTGATGTGCGCCTCGACGAGCCGCTCTTCAAGATGGATGAGGTTAATTCGATCTTAGCCGCGCGGACGAGTCCGCCGTGCGCTGAGTCGCTCGGAGATTGTGAAGATACTGGGTGCGCGAACCTCACCTCATCGCACGCCTCATTTAATCAGGCGAAACGTCGTATTCCAACGGGCGCTTCGCCGCGCCTTTTGACATTCGCCGACTTCAGAAGTCTGCAGGACAACGCAGACGAGGTTGTGGATCAGGGTTCACAACTCGAAGAGCGCAGCTCGCTACGTAGCTTCAAAGTTTCAAGCGGGACTGTGGATGAGGGAAGTCTCGTGAAGATCGCTGGCTTCATCGCAAGCGGCCTCGATCCGCACGCGAATTCAGGCGAATCGGTGAACTGTCGCCTGCGCGGGGTGGAGAATAATGACATCCACATCTCGCTCGCGGCGAGGCCGGCGCATACTGAATTTCAGGGCATCGTCGTGGAAATGGTTCCACAGGATCGCCCCGCAGGCTGGACGATTGCGAAGCTCAGGAAGGCCAAGCAAGATCGCCGGTTCGTGATGGTCATTGGCGGACTCTTTTATGACAATCTGCACGTCGTAAACTCTAACCCCGCAGACCCGCTTAGGGGAGAGCCGAAGCGTTTCTCGCTCTGGGAGGTTCATCCCATCACGCGATTCTTCGTCTGCGAGCGCGCGAGAAACGCTTGTAGCCCGAATAACCTGAACCATTGGACGACGCTCGAAGATTTTCAATAATGCGCGGAAGGGCAACGCCGTCTCGCATCAGGGCGGCGATGAGCAAAGGGAAAGACTAATGCCGATTGAGAGATTGAAGCCGACGTTTTCGCTTGATGAGGAGCGCCTGCGCGCGTTGGAACAGATTGTGCCGGAGGCGGTTAGTGAGGGGCGGATCAATTGGGAAGTGTTGCGCGAGTTGTTGGGCGAGCGAGTGGAAGATGAGGCGCTGGGGGCAGAACACTTCGGGCTTTTCTGGCCGGGCAAGCGCGAGGCGCGGAGATTGGCAGCGCGCCCGAGCAAGGGGACTCTTGTGCCCATGTTGGGTGAAGGTGTGAGTGAAGAGACGACGGAAAACATCTTCATTGAGGGCGATAATCTCGAAGTGCTGAAGCTGTTGCAGAAGTCTTATTCGGGGCGCATTAAGATGATCTACATTGATCCGCCGTACAATACAGGACAGGATTTTATTTATAAGGACAGTTATACGCAGCCATTGGAAGAATATCTGAAAGATACACAACAAATTGATGAAGAAGGCAATGTGCTAACCACTAACACTAAAGCTGACGGAAGATTCCATACAAAGTGGCTTAACATGATGTATCCGCGACTAAAGTTAGCGAGGAATTTATTAAAAGAGGATGGAATTATCTTCGTTAGTATTGACGACAATGAAGTCCATAATCTGAGGCAGATTATGGATGAGATTTTCGGCCCTGAAAACTTCATTGATACGATTATCTGGAAGAAACGATATGGCGGCGGCGCAAAGGAAAAATATTTAGTTTCGCTTCATGAGTATGTCTTGTTCTATACGAAGAATTACGAGGCTTTAGATAGTATATTCATTCCAACTGATCCTGAGTCAATAGAAAGATATTACAAATTCAGAGATGAGAATTACGAAATTCGCGGGCCCTTTAGGACGCATCCTCTTGAAGCTACAAAAAGTGTTGGTGTTAGGAAAAACTTGATCTATCCAATACCAGCGCCAGATGGAACGGAGATACTTCCAGAAAGGCAATGGTGGTGGGATAGAGAAAGGGCTATGACGGCGCTTGAAAAGAAGGAGTTGCACTTCGTTAAAAATAGAGATGGGAAGTGGAGTGTTCACACAAAGCAGTATCTAAAAGATGAAGAAGGTAAGCAACGAGAAACTAAAGCGTTTTCGATAATTGATAATGCTTTTACCCAACTTGGAACAGCAGAAATTGCGGAGGTTTTTGGAGACTCAAAAATATTTCCCTTTCCCAAACCCACAAAGCTAATCAAGTCACTCGTTCAAATAGCAAATGCTTCTGCAGGGGACATTGTTCTTGACTTATTTGCGGGTTCAGGTACGACGGCACACGCCTTAATGGATATGAACGTAACTGACGGCAATGAGCGAAAGTATATCTGCATTCAATTTCCAGAAAAGATTGATAAGGAAAAAGACGCCTACAAAGCTGGATACACAACAATTGCAGAAATAACAAAAGAGCGAATACGCAGAGTTAGCAGAAAAATAAAAAATGAACTTAAAGGTCAACTCTCTCTCGACAATCAAAAGTTCGACTTGGGTTGTAAAGTTTTCAAACTCGACCGATCCAGCTTCCAAGCGTGGCAAGACTATCGTGGCGACGACATTCGCCAGCTTGAAATTCTCTTCGCTAGTCATGAAACGCCGTTCATTGAAGGCTGGAAAGAGCAAGACGTTCTGATCGAGCTTCTGCTTATTGAAGGCTTTCCGCTCAATTCCAAAATCGCGCCAGATGATACATTCACCGCTAACAGCGTTGTGCAGATCGAATCCGACTTCAGCGCGCACCGCCTCTTCATCTGCGTTGAGCCGAGCATCAACGCTAAGACAATCCAGCGCATCGCCGAGCTTCCGCACGAAGACATCTTCATCTGTCTGGACAGCGCGCTCACCGATGCCTGTAAAGTACGTCTTGCGGACGTAGGCAACGTCCGCACAATCTAAACGAGCGGGAGACGACAACAAGCGTGGTAAAGAAACTGCAACTGAAGTTCGATCCGAATCAGGACTACCAACTCAACGCAATTCGCAGTGTCGTCAACCTCTTTGAAGGTCTGCCCGAAACGGTGCGCGAGTTCACGCTCGGCGATGAGACGGTCTCCAACATCCCGCCCGACGAAGTCCTCTACGACACTTCACTACTGGAAAGACTCGCCGCCGTACGCGAACAAAATGGCTTTATCGAACCCATCGCCGAACTCATCAAAGAAGACGGCATGGAGCTAGAAGGCATTAGCGCCAACTCGCCTGAGCCATTCCCTTACTTCACTGTTGAAATGGAGACTGGCACCGGCAAGACCTACGTTTACCTACGCACTATCTATGAATTACGCAAGCGCTACGGCTTTTCAAAATTCATCATCATCGTCCCCTCAATAGCCATCTATGAAGGCGTTATCAAGACTGAAGAGATCACGCGCGAACACTTCCGGTCGCTTTATGACAACGAACCCGTCACGCTCATCCCCTACGACGGCACGCGCCTCTCGCGCGTCCGCATCTTCGCCACCTCTACGCAGGCGCAAATCCTCATCATGACGATTGACGCTTTCAACTCGAAGACGAATAACATCTACAAATCTAGCGAGAAACTGCCTGGCGAGCGTTTGCCATACCAGTACATCCAAGAGACGCGCCCCATCATCATCCTCGATGAGCCTCAAAGCATTGACACAACCGAGAAGGCTAGAAGCGCGATCCGCACGCTCCATCCCCTCTTCGGTCTTCGCTACAGCGCCACGCACCGTACCAGCCCAAACCTCGTCTATCGGCTCACGCCCGTAGAAGCCTATAGGCAAAATCTCGTCAAGAAGATTCAGGTTATTGGCCTTGAAACAGTGGGTAATCTCAATGAAAAGTTTCTCGCACTCGAATCTATCTCAGTTCGGCAACCTATCACCGCGAAAGTCAAAACCTATATCCAACAGAGCAGCCTCACACGTGAGGCGGAGGTGATGCTCAAGCATGGCGATGACCTCTTTAACAAGACGAAACGCGATGAGCACCGCGACGGATACGTTGTTGAAGAGATCAACGCGGCGGAAAAGTTTGTCCTCTTCCAGAACGGCGTGCGTCTCGCGCAAGGTGACACGCTCGCCCCCTCACGCCCGCAAGTCTTCCAGGCGCAAATCACCGAAACCATCCGGCAACACATGGAGACGCAAAGCCTCTTGCTGCCGCTCGGTCTTAAAGTCCTCTCACTCTTCTTCATTGATCGCGTCGCCAACTACACGTCAGATCAAGGTATCATTCGCAAACTCTTCGACGCTGCTTTCGAGAGACTTAAAAAGCAATATCCTCACTTCAACCAATTTAAGGCTGAACAGGTGCGCGATGCATATTTCGCTAAGTCAAAACCGAAGAAAGATGCCGATGAGTTGGCAATTGACACCGAAGGACGCAACGCTGCCGAACGTGAAGCCGAAAAACGCGCTTTTGAACTCATTATGCGTGACAAAGAAGGTCTGCTTTCCTTCGACCAACCTGTGTCCTTCATCTTTGCCCACTCTGCGCTCAAAGAAGGCTGGGACAATCCAAATGTCTTCCAAATTTGCACACTCAATCAGACTGTCTCAGAGATCAAGAAGCGCCAAGAAATTGGTCGCGGGTTACGCCTCGCTGTGAATCAGAACGGCGAGCGAGTCACTGACACAGACGTGAACGTGCTCACGGTAGTTGCCAACGAGTCTTATGAATCCTATGCTGCCAACCTTCAGCGGGAGTACCTTGAAGACAACAACGAAGCTCCGCCTGTCCCTAAACGCCCTCAGGATGCCAAAGCCTACCGACGCAATGCGATTTTTGCGAGCGATGACTTCGCGGCCTTCTGGAAGAAGCTCAACAGACGCACGAACTACCAGATCAATGTTGACACAGATATCCTCATTGAAGAGTGCGCCGCGCGCCTCAGCAAAGCCGACTTCCCCGAACCGGTCGTTGTACTGACGCGCGGACGTTTCATAGTGACAGAATTTTCGATCCGGCTCGATAGGGCCACACACGGAACAGCCACAATCACACTTGAAATTAAAGACACAGACGGACGCACAGACATCACTCAGATGCCCATTAGTGCGCGTATTGACCTTGCTAGAGTCAAACACGACGAGCGGTTACGTGGTTTCAAGGTGGTCGAGATCGCAGGCGAGGGTGACGACGCAGTGGTGAAGTTCAGCAACGGCGAGGAGTTGACGCGTTACCAATCCATCTTCTTCAAGAGTGAGAAAGGCCAGCGGGCCGCCGACAAACCTGCCGAAGTTCTTGAAATCGAAAACACGTACCCCGTATTCAACTTCATCGCCCGCGCCGCTAAAGAAACATCACTCACGCGCCCTACCCTCAATCGCATCTTCAAGCGTTTACCTGAAGCGACGAAAAACCTTCTCTTCAAGAATCCCGAAGGCTTCGCTGGCATCTTCATCACAGAGATCAAAACGGTGGTCGCCGACCACATCGCTCAACGTATTGAATTCACGATCGATGACCGCGACAGTCTGCACGATGCTGATGAACTCTTCCCCGAAGTAAAATCCTTCCCACAGAAAGAACTCACAGAAGCAGGTGCACGTGGTCTCTACGATAAAGTGCAATTGGATTCTGAGGTTGAACAGAAATTCGTCGAGCATGTTCTTCGCCGCCAAGAGGATCACGTCATCTTTTATTTTAAGTTTCCACCTTCATTCAAAATCCAGCTCCCCAAGATTATCGGCAACTACAATCCCGATTGGGGCATCGTTTGCTACGGCGAAGATGATAAACTCAAACTCCAACTCGTCCGCGAAACCAAAGGGACAGCCAAACTCACAGCACTCCAATACCCTACTGAAGGCCGCAAGATCATCTGCGCCTCAAAGCACTTTCGCTCACTCGGCATAAATTACCGCCACATCACATGGGATGAGCTACGTTGGTGGGCAAGTTCGGATAGTAATGATCCAACTAAGATGTTTACTTGAAGCACTTCACCGGATTGCAACATCTTATACCTACATTCTAGTAACCACATGGGTCGCAGTTCACATTTTCGTTAAGCTTACTAATCTCTAATGTTCTTGGTCAGTAAGCGCATGATCGTAGATGTTAGGCTGCGTATGTCATCCGGCTTTCTCAAAAAGGCATCAGCCCCCGCGCCCCAAGCTTCTGATTCAATGTCACTGCCTGAGAGCATAATGATAGGGGTTCGCTTCCTGGGCCTCAGTGTTCGCACGTAGCGAATCAACTCTATCCCATTCTGGCCGGGCAGTTCGTTATCGAAAATCAGTAGGTCGTATGCCACATTGCTTGCAAGTACTCGCATCGCCTCTATTCCATTGACGCAGCTTTGCACTATCCAACCAGAAGCCTCCAAGGTTTCTTTCACCGCATCCGCAATGAGATTGTTATCTTCGACGTGGAGAATGGTGACAGAGCCCGCTTGTGCCTCTCTTGGCTGTGAGCGAACATTTGACGAGATGCTCTTGCGTCTTTTCTCAGGAGGAGTTCGTAGGTGGATGAGGTCTTTATGCCTACCTTCAAGCATGGCTGAGAGTGTGGCGTGATGCTCTAAACCTAACAGACGCGCTGCACGTGTAACGCTCCCCTTTGCATCAATCAAAGCTCGCCTTATGTATCTCGCCTCGTAAGCATGTACCCTCTCGAATAGATTGAAGTCAGCCCAAAAATCGGTAAAGCTGCGGATTCGTCGTTGCGATATGAAGGCAAGGCGAGCAGACACGATACTGCTCGCACACTCACGCAGCCATGCTATCGTCTCTGAGTCTTGCGTCTGTTTGAGCAAATTGTTTGCTCGCTGGTATGTCTCTAATAGTTCCTGCTCCGAGATGCGATCTGCGTGTTCATCAATCAGCGTCAGTAAAGCGCGTGCGGCATCTTCGATAGCTCCGGCCTGCTCTGCTAAGTTAGCTGCGCGCTTCAATATTCTTTGTGACTCAGCAAAACTACCTAGCCTCCCTAGCACACGAGCTTGTGTGGTAAGTGCTTCGGCTAATATGCTTTGCTCCCCGCCCTTTTCAAGTACTTGGACTGCACTGCGGATTACACGGTCAGATTCCTTTGCCTTGCCTTGTGCTAACAAAACGCGGGCGCGTGTTTCGTCAACCTGTGCCACACTGCCTTTATCTTTAACCTCGACGAACAATAGGCGTGAATAATTTAGGTGTTCATGCGCATCATCGTAGCGCCCGATAGTGTAGAGCAAAAATCCAAGATTATTTTCTGCGCGGGCGCGATAACTAGTATGCCCTGCCTGTTCAAAATGGATTGAAGCAGCCGTATATTCGAGAATGGCACGGTCTATGTAATCTGACCGTTTCTCAGATGTCCCTAGCTTCCTGAACACTAAGCCAAGTTCATTGTGGAATTTACCTTTAAGCGCGTCATTGGTACTTTCTTCAAATAACTTCGTTGAGTCTGTCAGAATACGAAGCGAGTCGTTATACCGGCCACTGCATGACTCAACCAACACACATCGGATTAAGATTTTTGCTCGTAGCTCGGAGTCGTCTTTGTAGGTGAGTTTCTTGAGGGCATCGGCATAGATCACACGCGCCTCATCGTATGCACCCTCCCGCCAGTAACAATACCCTAGATCGCTCTGCGCGGCAGCGGCTAGGATAATTTCTCCTAGAGCCTCAAAGCAGGCGATACTTTCACTGATAAGGTCTTTGGCTGCGGCTTGTCCCTCTTTGTCTTGGGCGGTGCTAGCAAGCCAACCCGATAGCGTACCGGCTCGTAAAAGCAATTCGGCTGCCGTTCGCTCCGTCAAGCCTTCGAGAGAAGGGCGCTGGCCGACGCCCTGCCATAGTTCGGCCAGAGCGTTACGCGCGGCTTCATATTGGCCTCTGTGTTCAAAGTCTGCTGCGATCTGGCATCTCAGTTGCGCACGCGCATCATGGCTCAAAGTCGGGTCGTCTAATTGCCTCAACAATGTTTCAGCTAATGTCATGTGAGGACTACCTTTCGTTGCACTTGCTGTAAAAGTTTCAAGCAGACCAAAGTTGTGTCTTATCAAGAGGATAAGGCGCGAATTAAAACCAGATTGATCTGGTTTCACCTACTAGCTCAAAGGAAAGAAACGAGATGAAGAACTATCGAAATGCGCTCTGCGCGCTCCTGTTGACACTGTTACTGTCCATGTCTGTTTTTGCTGGTGAGATGCATACGGGAATTGTAGCACCACCGCCACCACCGCCTTCGACAAATGGCGAGAGGCACACAGACTCGACAGGCTGCGAAATACAGATTGGCGAGGATGTATCAACACCGGAAGCAACGGACACCGTGACAGAAACCGCGCTGAACCTGCTGCAAAGCGTGTTGTCCTTGTTCTAATCGGGCGAACAGTTTAACTAATTGTTTGGCTGCCGTGAGGATCACGGGCGGCGCAGTTGTTGTGTGCCCGCGCCGCACTATACAATAAACCTTGCGGTACATCTAAAGCTTTTTTCAATGCAAGATTTCTTTCAATAGGATTTAAACATAATAGAATTAATGTTTACAGAAACTACGTCACATTAAATCTGGAAGATAATTATGAGACCTACGCCCTGCAAGTTTAAGCCTTAAAACAGTATCCTCTCAGCATTGAAGAAAGAGATTAAAGTGTGTCTCAATACAGCCTACTAATTGACATTCAATTCTGAATAGGAATATTTGCCCGCCTTTGATTCCTCGCATGTCTGTTGATAGAAGTCTCGGCTCTTGGCCTCACGTTACTTGTTATACCGGACAATCAGAGGTTTCCCGTATCCTTTCCAAGTATGTCACTGAGAGTGGTAAAAGACGTTGTAAGAGCGATTAGACCACTAGTAGCGGTAAAACTCGGCTCTAAGCTGATTAGGCTGCTAGTGGTGGTACTTTATCTTAATTGACGACATCTACCGCTATTGACGGACTAATGAGCGTTCGGCGGCTTCGCCTTCAAACTGAAGTAGCATTGAGTGGCAACTGAGAACAGAAGAACATCAGAGGTGAATGGCTACGACTAAAGCGCCCCGAACAACTCATTGCAGCCGACCGGCAAGAGCTTGCTTTTCATTCGTCAGCTCGGGTGGTTGTTGTGTTGTGTTCCGGCGGCTGAATTCGAGCATTAGATGGCAGATAAATTACCTTGGATTTCATACTATAATCTTTGCTGTCTTCTAACTCAGCTCTAAAGGAGTTGGTTCTATGGATGTCAGTCTAATCATTAGCATTATTAGCGCATTAATTACTGCTATAGGTGCGCTTTTGACTATTAAAGCCAGTATTGAAACTAGACGTGCGCTAGCCCTAGCAGAAACTCAGAATGAACAAGCAGTAGCTCAAACGAATGAACTTAAACAACTAGCAGGTAAACAAAATGAGGTTACAGATGAAATAAGTGTAATAACAAGTGAACTGAATAGGATTGAAAAATCACTATCAACTCGCCATATTGGTACGATTAAAGAATACTTGCCGGTCGTAATAAATGAAATTCAAAGCGCAGAAAAAAGCATTACAATTTTATGTGATTTTCCGGCCTATGGTTATTTTATGGATAATGAAAACTATAAGGCATATCGTCTTGCCATCCTAAGCAAGATAGGTAGAGGTGTTAAGGTTAGTCTAATGTGTTTAGATGCAGATGGCCGTGCTGATTCAAATCGTAAAATCCTTTCAATTACAGATGAGAACTGGTCAGATTGGAAACATAATCAGAGTAATCTCAATTTGCTTCATATACTTGGCTATAGTAGTGAATGCATTAGTGATCTCAGCGTGAATGATTTTCTGAAAGCCCTTGAAAGCGTAGATCAGGAAATGCTAGATGTTTTCTTTAAAGGCGCAGATATTGAAACCATAAACACCCTCTTACCTTTTGACTTTTGGCTTATTGATGATATGCGAGCTATTTTCGTCTTCTCTATCTATTCTGGAAATGCAAGTCAGTATGGCTTTATCACATTAGATGAAAAACTTGTTTCTGGATTTGGACATATAAAAGACCGCTATCATCAATTCAAAAAATCGTTGAGTAATACCTAGAAATTTATATCTAATGAGCGTAAGGCCATCTAACAACTCATTCAACCCGACGCCTCGATAGCATCCTTTTCATGGTGCTTCTCCACATCGTATATTGTCGCTGCCGCTTGGCGCGGCTTAATTCGAGCGTTATGCCACTCCGCTATGTAACCGGAGGTATAATAACGGTGGCAGAGCTTGTAGTAAAACAGGCTCATCTAGTGTTTAAGTTAAGGAATCTAAGATGTCTGTTCAGAGTATCCAAAATAACATCGAACGCATTCAGCGGGAGCTTCAATCACTACATCAGAAGCTGACAGATGAAACTAAGAAGGAAGCAACAAAGTCTGAACGCATCTCTCAAATCAGGAGAGGTATTAATAAATATACAAGTGCATCAATGCTACAAAGCTACCACAACGAAATTGCTCGTCTTGAGCGAGATATTGTAGATGCTCAAAAGAAAAGGGCAGATTTAACAAAGCAAGTTTCAGATAAAACAACACAACTTCATAAATACCAGCAGGAATTATTCAGGGAACAAGAACGCGAGCAAAAGAAGTTTATGGACTCACTAAAACGCCAACAAGAGGAGTCAAGGCGTAGGCAAGACAATCTGCTTTACCAAGTAAGGTCAAACGTATATGAGCCTGTGAGTAATGTTCATCTCCTTGAAATCGCGCAGGTTATAGGCTATGACGCTTTCATCTCTCATGCTAGTGAAGATAAAGAAGATTTGGTAAGACCTCTTGCGGAGAAACTTAAGGCGGCTGGCTTCTCCATATGGTATGACGAATTTGAGTTGAGAGTCGGTGACAGCCTGAGACGCTCAATAGATAAAGGTCTTGCAAGTTCTAGGTTTGGTATTGTTGTACTTTCGCCTAATTTCTTTGCTAAGAATTGGCCCCAGTATGAGCTTGACGGCTTAGTAGCAAAGGAAATGACAGGTGGTAAGGTCATTCTTCCATTATGGCACAAAGTTTCTAAGGATGAAGTTATAGCCCAAAGTCCAACGTTAGCCGATAAAGTAGCGTTGAATACAGCCACCTATAGCATAGATGAATTAGTCGAAGAACTAGCTAAGGTATTAAAACAGGATTAATCGAAAACAAGCAGCCACATGGTTGAATGATATACTAAATTAGCGGCATAACAACTCATTCAACCGGACGCGCAATTAGCTGGCCTCTCATCGAGAACTTGAATGATTTCTGTGGGGTCTCCTACGCTGGAAGCATAGCAACTCATTCAATCCTGCCGTTCGACTTGCATGACTTTCACGCTCCTTTTCTGCAAGCAGATTGATTGCCAACCGCGTTTCAACGAGGATTGAGTGTTATCAATACTAGAAGTAGCTAAAAGTTCCGAAGGATTAACGTTTGTTATCCTTTGAGCGATTTAGACGCATGGGGCGAAACTTAGACGTCTGTACGTCAGGGATAGTCACGGGCTGCACACTACCCGGTTGCGTAGAATCGGAAACAGGCATGCCGCGCTTCGGGTCAGAGTAGAGATCGGCAACTTCGACGGGTGCAACCGAAGCATAGCGATGTCGTGCGTCGCTCAAACTTTCGTCATCCCTCCGCGTTCTGTGCCTTTCTACCCACTCAGCAGGATCATCGAACACAAATGGAACGGAGATAACGTCACTCCCAGATGTGGCCGACGCATCGCCCGCCTTCTCGTTCCATAAAGGATGCTCAGAAGCAGGAGAGGCGGCGCGGGCAACACCGAGCCGACGCAGACGCTCAGCTTCCATTCTTTCTTTGTATTCGCGGTCTCGCCTCTCTCTTTCTTCTTTTACCTTTTGTTCTTTCTCTATGACCGCTGCCGCCAACTTTTCAAGAGCGTGAGTATGCGCGGCTATTTCCTTGACCGTGCTGGCTAGCGGCTGACCCCATATCTCTGATTCGAGAGTAGCCCATGCGCGCAGGTGCTTTAGATAGGAATCGCCCTCTATGTTGGGCTGCATGTGGCTGTAATAGAAAAGATGCGCGTTCGCCAACTGACCGACAAGCTTATCCACATCAGGAAAGCGCCGACCATATTTCTTCAACATCTCGCGCCGCTCACGCTGCACGTCAGCCACGTATTCATCAATCAAAGCTTGTCGTTGCTTGTCTTTTGGGGTTAGCGGCTTTTCTGGCGTACTGTGATGCGAAGATGAGGACTTATAGGATGAGGGCTTGAGGTCGGGAGATAACTGCGCCCGAACCTCGCGCAGTTTCTCGCGCGCCTCACGCTTCAAGCGCACGCGATAATGATGATAAAGATAGAAAGACTTTACAGCACACGCCTTCCGGTCAGTGTAAAAATCATCTTCCTTGTGGGTATTGACGAAGCGCACAACATAACGCTTCCACTTCGGCCACGTCGCAGGAATCGTGAGGCTGTATTGAGTCTCGCAAAAGTGACACTGGACGAGCAGCCTTTCGTCTTTGGAGTCGCCCTGTGCTGCCCTACCGTCGAAGCCCGGCCACGTTGATAGCAGGGAGAGACGACAATGCGCGCAGGGTGCGCCTATCTTCGCCCGCGCCTCCGCCCGTTTGAGTCTCGCGCCGAGCCGCTTCATTCTTCGTCATCCTCCACATCTTCGTCTTCCGCGTCGTCCTCGTCAGCATCATCTTCTTTGTCCGACTTCTCCTGCCTGAAGGCGTCTTGAGCTTCCCGCTTGATAATGTGCTGTTCCAACGCTTCAAGGCGCGCTTCAACGTCGCCAATCTCGACGGCCTTGACAGCTAGTTCGATGATTGTCTTCGCCGCCGAGACTCGCGCGCTGGGGGACGCTTCCTTGTCGTCGGCCACGTCGCGCAGCACCTTCGCTGCCTGTGCCGCGTCAGTCTGGATGCGGACGATGACATGCTCGACTACTTGGCGACGTGCGAGGCGGTATTGCTCCCGAAACTTCGCATCGCCGTTGAGCCAACGCCACGCGGACGCCTCCGAGACGCCAGCCTTGAAACATGCCTCTTTGACAGTCGGCGAGGCGAGCAGGGCGGGCAAGAATGCCGCTTGCTTGTCGGTCAATCCTTCTATTTTCACGCTCTTAGCGTCGTCGGAGGTTTCAGTTCCGGCCTTCTGTTTCTGGCGTGCAGTTTTCATTGACTCTCAAAACCTTTCACTAATTGCCTAATTAGAGATAGCCTGCAAATTATCGTCACGCATCGTCACCTCAACATAGCCGCCTGTTTTACCGCAATTTCTATAATGCCCTAATGAGTGAAAGTCTGCTTGAAGATCGTCACATGCTGTTTTCTCAAGTGTCATACATCGTCACTCGGTGCAGTCGAATTACTGGGTTCATTCGCATGATGGGTGACGGTCGTGACGATGGTGACGATAGCTTTCAAGCCTTTTCTAAAATAATCTTTCTACGCTCACGGCCTTCTCCGCGTGAAAAGTTAAGCCCCAACGCCCGAAGATTTGGCGCAATCCGTTTCAAGATACCGCTCAGAGTGTTTGCCCTCTTAGGCCAGCTCTGTTCGCGCCGCATCTCCTCATTGACGAGTGCGTTCAACTCTTTCAATAACTCTGAGGCTGCACCCTTCCATTCCTCACGGTCTTCCATGAATAGAAGGATAGCCGTGCCAACTGGCGACGCTTCGAGAGCAATGTCGTTCGCCGAATCGCGGTTACCCTGATATGTAGCCAAAAAAGTTCCGGCTTCTAGTCCGAGCGAAGTTTCAGCCGCCATGCTCCACAAGGTAAAGTCCGCCATGCGCGGCAGTCGTTCATATGGGACGTTCTCAACGTTACGCAAAGCTGCGCTCAGGGCATCGAGCAATGCTCCAAGAATGGCAGGACGCGCAACCTCAAAGTCAGGCCATAACGCTTTTTCGCTTCTTCGCTTGTTTTCAGGGATTATAGGTAGGTTGACAAGTAGGGTGCGATCTAATAAATCGCTGCGGGTCGCCAGTTCTTCGATGCCGTTGATGAGTATCGGCCTCATCGCATCGAAAATAATCTCGTCGCTGTCTGAGTAAAGTTCTCTGGTCGAGAAACCTCCGCCCGTCGCCAAACGGCATAAAGCATCGGAGAGCCAAGTAGGGACGCGGGAAATATTGTCCAGCGAAACCAGCCAACCATTGTTCGCCGCAATCATTAGGTCGCGCCCATCTCGCGGTTCGCTGCGGAGCGCGGCTTTGTTTGGGTCAATCAATGAACGCAGAAATCGAGCGGTCGTACTTTTTGCACTACCATGTTCACCATGCAGAGCTAGAACCGGACAAGGTTTATTAGGACGGAAGGCCGCGACCATCCACGCAGCAATCAAAGGCCAGCTTTCATCGGTAATGTTGATGAACCGGCGTAAATCTGAGACCGAACCGCCGCGCTTTGGTTCTGGCAGGGGTAACATCCCTCGCGTGCGACGAAACTTCACAGGCGGATTACCTGTTACCGTCCAGCCGTCTCCCGTGATGCAGACAACTCGCCAACTCTCATCACATAGATCAAGGTAAATTGCGCCTTCCGCTTCTGCGATGCGAAGAAAAACTTCTCTTTTAGGGTTATCAAAGCGAGCCTTACCCGATAATCCTTGAATCGCATCTTGTAAAGCCTGAGAGCTTGGCATTGTGCCTTCACGCCGCCAATACTCGCGCGCCAGCCAATCGCGGAACGCTCCGCCCCGCAAGTTAAATGTCTCCGTGTGTTCCCCGATTGCTATAGTGGCAAAACTCTGATCTTCGGTAGTGTGAAAAAGCTCTACCCCTTGAGCAAAGTTCATCAACTTTGTGGCTTGGGAAATCTTGCGTGGCGTTGTGCTTTCATCACTCTCGTTCGTCTCAGTAGCCGAAAACGATATTGCGCCGATGTCTAGCCATTCACACACCTGCTCAACGACCTGTTTATCAATTAGCTTGGCGAGTGTCGGCCAGCCTGTGACATTTATCCCTGTTTCTAACTTTGAAGCGGTTGAAACGACATTACGCACGCGCGCCTGCGCCTCTTGGTCATTCGCTGCGCAACAGACGTTTTTGATGAAGTACGCTGTTTCGTCTTCCGTCCATCCTGCGCGAAGCAGGCCACCGGCTAGAGCTAATGAGGCATCGTGTCGTGCCCCACTCGGCCAATATCGAGCGAGCAGGGAAGCAGCCGCGAGGCGTGCGACAGAGCGGCGCAACTGCTCGGCGGTAACAGTGCTAGGCTCTCCCCTCTGCCGCCATTCGATAAACTCGCCGCATGGATGAGTGCTGCCGGGAAAAAGAGTCTGCGCTCCCGCGCCGCGAATCTCGCAAAGCGTAGCCGTTCGGCGCAGACCTTCGTCTTCTGCCTTCGCTCTGAGACGGTCAGTAAATTTAGTAGTTTTTAACTGAGGGCAGTAGAAAAGAAGATGAGAAAGTATCTTGCTGGCTCGCCCAAAAGTCGCGTCGGTTTCCGGCAGAAAGGAATGGGCTAGTTTTACTGCTTCGGCACAATCAAGATCAATATCAATTAAACCACCCGATACCTCACCCAACAATACGCCGATGTTTTGTGGTTGCCCGTTGAAATGTCTGGATAGCTCAGACTCGGAGACTCTAAAGTGCTGCCATTTATCAAGGGCGGGATTCTTCGATTTGAACGGCACGGGGAGCGGCATCCATCCGCGCTGAAGATATTCAAGCGCAGTATCAACTGGTACAGGGAATGGCAACTCTAGTCCCTCCTTAATTGCCCAATCGCTTTCAGTTCACCAAGCTCTGGGCTTTTCCTTCATTTTGGCTACCGCGAGCGAGATAGCTCTGCAAATCTTCTGCAAGCACTAGCACACGCCGACCAAATCTTTTAACGGGGAGTGCCCCACGCTTGGCTTCATTACGAAGGAATCCTAAGCTCAATCCAGTAGAGTCTGAAATTTCTGACAGACTCCATGCAGTTCTTTGATTTGTGGTTCTTCCTTCCATTTCTACGTCCTCCTCAAAGAAATATCTTGCATTTGAGTATCGCTCCATGTTAGTGTCTAGTCAAGTAAGAGGTTTCACCAAATGCAGCCTAAAACGGTCGCAGAAGCATTACAAAACGAAGAACTTCGGGCGCTTATGCCCAAAGAACTATTACTATTATTTGAGGGGACAAAAAAGCAGCGTGAGCGGTTAAATGCAAAGTATAGGAAAGAGCGGCTTGATGGATTTATTGAACTTGCGAACTTACTTCCACCTAATTACGTGGTAGCTGATCTAGATGAAATTATTGGAAGAGATGAAGAGGGGTTTGATTCAAGTGAAGAGCAGTTTTTACATTGGATTAAGAAATACAAAGTTCTTCTCATTTACTTAGAAAAATTCCCCTCGAATTTCAAGGAATACGTATTAGAGAACTCGCAGGATTATCTTACTCAGATAAATATGAATAGCCTCACAGATAATGAGAATATAAAGCATGTCTCCGAAATTCATGGTGCATTACGCAGATATGATGAATTTAGGGATATAAGGGAAAAACTGAGACGCCTTATCCGTATTACGCAGTTTCCATCAGACAAATATGGATTTGCCCTCATGTTCCTCAATCGTATTTCTGTTTACGCGAGTCTCTGGGTTGGAAAAGATGGGATAGCAAAAGTGAACCTTGATACTTTTGCTGAAACAATTAACGGGGTAGAAGTGACTCGCATTCGGGCGTGCAATGATTGCCAGCGTATTTTTTGGGCGAAGCGCAAAGACCAATCATGTTGCAGTAAAGACTGTGCCAACCGCTATCACGTCCGACAGCACCGTGAAAAATATGCAAGTGATCCTATAGCTTACAAGTTGCGTCGTCTTGATAGAAAAGAGAACTCTGACGCAAAGAAAGGAAGGTAGTCACCATGTCTGTGTTTAAGCGCGGAAAGTGGTGGTGGATGGATGCGGTAGTTAACGGGAATCGTTACCGTGAATCTCTCGGAACGACCGACGGACGCAATGCCCCTAGCTTAGAGCGAGAACGAATAGCTCAAATAAAGGATAGAGCACCTGATCCCAGCAAGAGAAGCAAATTCTTCGGCTCGACGGATATTAATGCAGCAATGGAGGCTTATGTGTCAGAGCGCCGAGCGCAGGTTTCTCCGCGCATGGTGGCTTATTGGCGAGAGCAAGCTAGACCTCTCATCAAATCTCAAGCCTTCAAAGGAGTGAAGCTAAATAAAATCAGCCCTGCACACATAGCCGCGTATCAAAACGAGCGTATAGATGCCGGAAAAGCCCCGAAGACTATTAACGGCGAGGTTTCAGTATTGCGGCAATTATTGAAACATGCGCGCCTGTGGTATCGCTTTCAAGAAGATTACAAGCCTATTCCAAATACAAAGCCTCCTGCCGGACGTGCGCTTACCATTGATGAGCAGATGATACTGTTCGAGACCGCTCGGAGCAGACCTGATTGGCTCTACGCCTACACAGCCGCGACCCTTTCCTTTTACTGTGGTATGCGGACGTGTGAAATTAAATCGCTTCGATGGAAGCATATAGATTGGAGCAGCGGGGTGATAGAGATAAGGCGCTCGAAGACTCCTGCGGGTTGGCGCAATCCGACAATGAATGAGGTCTGCCGAACCGCTTTATCAGAACTCTATGCTAAAGCTTCGATCATTAACGCCTCCGAGCCGGAACACTTCACTTTCCCTTGGCATGGCAGGGAACAGAAAATTGACCCTACTAAACCCATTACCTCTTGGCGAACTGCTTGGCGTTCTATATTGAAGGCTGCCGGACTAAATAGCGTGCGCTTCCACGATGGTCGTCACACGGCGATTACGACGCTGGCAGAGAAGGGATTAGCGGATTGGGTGATTCAGGCTCAGGTCGGTCATGTTGACCCACAGATGATGAAAACCTATAGCCACATCCGACGACGAGCACTTGATGAGGCTGCTGCTGCTCTTGAACCTAGTTTCGTTAGGAAAGTGCAATCAGAAGAGGGCAGAATACATTGACATAACTCTAATTTGGAGAGGTTATGTCACAATCCATGTCACAAAAGAGAAAGGGCTATCACGTTGGTAGCCCTTTCTCTTTGAAAAATTGGCTCCGCAGGTAGGACTCGAACCTACAACCCTTCGGTTAACAGCCGAATGCTCTGCCATTGAGCTACTGCGGAAGATGAGTTGTCGAGCGTGGCGGCGTTGTTCGGTGCGGCGCGACGCGAGGGGAATTTTATAGCAGAAGGCTTGAGGGGGCGTCAAGCGAGGGGCTGGGCGGAGAGTGTGGGTAGGTTGGAGGGTAATGTTGTAGGTTGTTGGAGCGGGTGGATGTGGTGGGATTGGCTTGCGTGCGGAAAGATATTGAGAGATTATCTGTCACCGCCTTTTGCATAAAATTTAGACGAATATTCGTTGGAGGGTCAGGTGTATGCAGCGTCGGGAGACCAAGTGGTTCAGTCATAATTTGGAGAGGGAGATGCCGCTCGTGGCTTACGGGCACGCGGGCTATCCTTTGTTGATGCTCCCGACGGCAGCGGCAGACTATCTTGAGTATGAGCGATTTCTCCTGATTGATGCGCTTCGGCCTTTGGTAGATGCGGGGCGTGTGCGTCCGTATTCAATCAATAGTGTGAATCGCTACAGCCTTCTGAACGAGCAGGCTTCGCCGCCGTTGAAGGCGGAGCTTTTGACGCGCTACGACCGTTACATCACGGAAGAGGTGCTGCCGCTCATCAGGAATGATACGGGCGACGGCGGCGCTCGTCCGCTCGTGACGGGCGCGAGCCTCGGCGCGTTTCTTTCGGCCAACCTCTACTTTCGTCACCCGGATTTGCTGCGCGGCGTGATTGCCATGAGCGGAAGCTACGACGTGCGCTCGTACTTCGACGGCTACTCGGACGACAACGTCTATTTCAATAACCCGATGCAGTATCTCCCGAACCTCAACGACGAATACCACCTGCCACTGCTCCGACAGGCCGACGCCATCGTGATTCTGACCGGGCAGGGAGCCTATGAAGCGCCCAACCGCAGCCGGGAGCTTTCCGCCGTCCTGCGCTCGAAGGGAATCCCTCACACGCTCGACGTGTGGGGACACGACGTAGACCACGACTGGCCCTGGTGGCGCAAGATGCTCCCCTATTGGCTCGACAAACTACTGCACTAATCAGAGTATGAACGATGAACGCGGAAGGATGAATGAAAGGCAAGCTGTCTTTCATTCATCCTTCCGCGTTCATCGTTTATCGTTTCTTTACGGCTTGTCGGGCTCGTCCGTGCCCTTCTTGCCTTTTTTCTTCTGCGTCTCGACCTCGCGCGGGCGGGTTTGAGCCGGAGCAGTGGGAGGCGGAGGGGCATCGTCGTCTGTGGGGACGACGATGGGTTTTCTGGCCGCGCCGTCGGCGGCTGGCAGCGCAGTTGATGTAGCGCCTTCGCCGGTGCTGCTACTGCCCTCGCCTGCTGCGGGCGGCAGGGTGATGGTCTCCAGCTTGGGCTCGGAGAGCGCCATCGGAAGCGAGCTGTCGCCGCCACCGCCGCGTGTGGAGCGGACGGCGTAGAGGCGCTCGCGCTCTTCGGCCATCTCGCGCATACGCTGCTGGTAAAGCTCCTTGATGTCTTCGGGCATCTTGGGCGGCTTCTCGAAAGTCTCTTTGGGCTTGTCCTTGAGAAAATCTTTCATAAAGTCGACGAAGATAGGAAGCGCGCCGTGCCCGCCGGTCATGTCGCGCCCCAAGGACTTCTTGCGCTCCGAGTAGCCCATCCAGACGCCTGTCACGTAGCTCGGCGTGTAGCCGATGAACCAAACGTCCGTGTGGTCGTTGACCGTTCCGGTCTTGCCGGCCATCGGCACGCCGACAGCCTTCGCGCCCGTCGCCGTCCCGCTATCGACGACGGCGCGCATCATGTCCACCATCGTCAGGGCGACATACTCGCTCATCACTTCGGAGGTCGTCTTCTCCCACTCTTCGAGCGTCGCGCCGTCGCGGTCGAGGACGCGTCGGATGAGGTGCTGCTGGTGGCGCACGCCCTTGTTGGCGAAGGCCGAATAGGCCGAGACCATCTGGTCGAGCGGAACTTCGGTCGCGCCGAGCGCCGAGGGCAGGTAGGGAGCCATCGGGACGGTGATGCCGAAGCGGCGTACCATCTGCGCGCCGGTCTGGATGCCGACCATGTCGAGCAGATGCACGGCGGCGATGTTGAGCGACTTGGCGAGCGCGGTTTTCATCGGCACGTCGCCGTGACCGAGCGAGCCGTCGAAGTTGTGCGGCTGCCAACTGCCGCGACGAATCGGCGCGCCGCTCACTTTCGATTCCGGCGAGAGACCCCACTCGACCGCCGCCGCGTAGACGAAGGGCTTGAAGGCCGAGCCGGTTTGACGGTAAGCCTGTGTGGCGTTGTTGAACTTGTTGGTATTGAAGTCGTAGCCGCCGACCATCGCCACCACTTCGCCGTTCTTGGCGTTGATGGTCATCATCGCGCCCTGCACGGCGGGAATCTGCGAAGGCTCGACCTTGAGCGTGCGCGCCTCTTCGTTGACCTCTTTGATTTTGAACTCGACGAGGTCGCCGAGCTTGAACTCGCTCTTGGGCTGCCGAGGGGCGGCGCGTCCCATGTCTTTGGCGGTGAGTGTGGCCGTGTAGTTGCCGAAGCGGACGGTCGCTTCGTTACGTGCGGCGTCGATTTTGGTGATGAGGCCGGTCAGATAGGTTTCGGGCTCATACTCGTTGGCGTACCAGTCGGGGTGCTTGTAGTTGGCGAGCTGCTGCGGCGAGACGGGCGCGACGTTGCCGCCGGCGTCCGCGCCGATGTTCTTGTAGTCGGAGCGCCAGCCGCCGTGCGTGCGGTCGTACTGGCGAAGACCGTCGCGCAGAGCTTTGTAAGCCTCCTTCTGCGCTTCGACGTTGATGGTCGAATAGACGGTCAAGCCTCCCTGCGCGACGCGCGTCGTGTACTTCTCTTCGAGGTACTGACGTATCTCTTCGACCGGATACTGGAAGGGCGAGGTGCGCTGCTGCGCCGGGTAGAAGGCCGTGTCGGCGAGGCGGATGGGGCGAGCTTTGGCGGCGTCGGCCTCCGCTTGCGAGACGAAGCCGTTCTTCGCCATCAGTTCGAGCACGAGGTTGCGTCGGTCTCTGGCCGCCTCCATGCTGACGGTCGGCGAAAGCTGCGAGGGCGAGCGAGGGATACCGGCCAGAAGCGCCGCTTCATCAATCGAGAGGTCTTTGGCGTTCTTGTTGAAGTAGGTCTGCGCGGCGGCCTCGAAGCCGTAGGCGTTCGCGCCCAGGAAGATGTGGTTGACGTACATCTCCATGATTTGATTCTTCGTGTAGAAACGCTCTATCTCAAGCGCCATGACCCACTCTTTGGTCTTGCGCGAGAGGGTTTGCTCGCGCGTCAGGAAGAGGTTCTTGGCGAGCTGCTGCGTCAAGGTCGAGCCGCCTTCGCGGCTGCCGGTCGTGATGTTCTTCCAGACCGCGCCGGCGATGCGAATCGGGTCGATGCCGACGTGGTCGTTGAAGCGCACGTCCTCGACGGCGAGGATGGCGTTCTTGACGTTCGAGGGAATCTCTTCGTAACGGAGCGGGATGCGACGCTCAAGAGCGAACTCGCCGATGACGGTCTCGCCGTCGTCGGCGTAGACGCGCGTCACGACGCTCGGCCTGTAAGTCGCAAGCGAAGCGACTTCGGTCGCCGCCGTCGAATAGTTAAGCTCGTAGGCCAAGACGATACCGGTCAAACCGCCCGCCGAGAGCGCGAGCAGCAGCACGGCGGGCAGCCAGAAACGGCGCAAGATGCTGCCGCGCTTCTTCTGCGCGGGAGGGCGAACATGCGTGCTTCGACGCGCGGGTGCGTGGCGTGAATCTTGAACAGACATGCGAAATCAATCCTTGTCAGAAATAGACGCCGGAGACGACGGCGAGGCTTCAACGCTCTTAGCCCGTGTCTGGAAGAGACGCTTTCTATGGATGCTTCAAGAGCACCCGAAGGATGGATTATACAGCACCCGAGAAGAATCGGCGAAACGGACGAAAAGGGTATCGAACGGTTTTCCCATCGCGCGGCAAGTTCTTGAGTCTCAAATGTTTTAGGCATCCGGCCTTGACCGTCGGGCATCTAAAATCTAGAATCGGCGGCATTCCCGAAGGGGGCGAAAGGTCTCGACAGGGGTTATGCTCGTCGAGCGGATGCATGCAGGGCTCTCTCTAGGCAGCTCTTTAAAAAGCTTGGGGAAACACAAATGCCAACTCCAACGAGTTAGCTCTCGCGGCCTAGTTAAAAGCTAGCCTGTGAGCGTTTCGCCGCAAGTCGCTCATGCGCGCGGAGTGAAATGTCACTTAGATGAGCTGGCTCGCGTCCACCGCCCGGGGGACGCGGGTGAGAAAAACCGGGATAGCCTTCGGCGGGGTCTTAGTCGTTTCACTGACCCGGCGACGGCGAACGCGCCCGTGAAAGACGGGCAGCAGAGAAACGACTAAGCATGTAGATTCCGACGGCGACGACTTCTGGACCCGAGTTCGATTCTCGGCGCCTCCACTAAAAGATTTTCCGAAGCGTCAGCGCGATTCCGGAGCGGTCAACGAGGCGGATGGTGTGATACCATCGCGGCCTCGGTTGGCCGCTTTTTTTACGTCCGCCTTCAGAGAGAAGAGAGTTTGTCGAGAGAGAACCTGCCAATCGGAATCTTTGACAGTGGAGTGGGCGGCCTGACGGTCTACCGCGCGCTACACGAGCGTCTGCCCGAAGAGCGCTTCGTCTATCTGGGCGACACGGCGCGCGTGCCCTACGGGACGAAATCGCTGGCGACGGTTGAGAGGTATGCTATCGAGAACGCGCGGTTTCTCGAAGCGCACGGCGTCAAGCTGCTGGTCGTGGCGTGCAACACGGCTTCGGCGCTGGCGCTTCCGGCGATAAGGGAGAGCGTCGGCGTGCCTGTGGTGGGCGTCATCGAGCCGGGCGCGCGTGCTGTGGTGCGCGAGTCTGTGGGTCGGAGAATCGGCGTCATTGCGACGGAATCGACCGTCAAAAGCGGCGCTTACAGCGAAGCCATCAGGCGGATAGCGCCCGAGGCCGAGGTCTTCGAGCGAGCCTGCGCGCTCTTCGTGCCGCTCGCCGAAGAGGGTTGGGCTGAGACGGAGGTGGCGCGCATGGTCGCCGCCGAATACCTGAGCGATTTAAGCGGTGAGAGCGTCGATGCGCTCGTCCTCGGCTGCACGCATTACCCAATCCTGCGCGGCGTGATTCAGCAGACGGTGGGCGCTCAGGTGCGTTTGATTGATTCGGGCGAAGCGGCGGCTGAGAGCGTCGAGGCGCTGCTCTCGAATGAAGAACTGCGACGCACGACGGGCGAGTCGGCTTCAAACAAAGACGGCGCGGAAGGGTCGCCCGCGCGCTCGCGCCAGTTGTGCGACGACATGGATCATTTTTACGTGACGGACGCGGCGGAGCGCTTCGCGCGCGTCGCAGAGAGATTCCTGGGAAGCGCGCCTCGCGTCTTGGAGGCCGTAGAAGTTTGGGGACACGATGAGTTTCAAACCCGACAGCGTTAACTTCAAACGCACAGACGGACGCCGCGCGGACGAACTGCGCGAGGTTCGCATCACGCCTAACTTCATGCCCTATGCCGAAGGCTCGGCGCTCATCGAGATGGGGCGCACGCGCGTCATCTGCACGGCGACTCTCGAAGACCGCGTGCCGCCCTTTCGTCGCAACACCGGACAGGGCTGGCTGACGGCTGAATATGCGATGCTTCCGCGCGCCACGCAGCAGCGCACGCAGCGCGAGACGGGGCGCGGCGGCCCCTCCGGGCGCACGCACGAGATACAGCGTCTCATCGGTCGCTCTCTGCGCGCCATCGCAGACCTCTCGCTTCTCGGCGAGCGCACCATCACGCTCGATTGCGACGTGCTGCAAGCCGACGGCGGCACGCGCACCGCTTCGATAACGGGCGCTTACGTCGCTTTCGTGATGGCCTGCCGACGGTTGCAGAGCGCGGGCAAAATCGCGCGTCTGCCTTTGAAGGGCGAGGTGGCGGCCGTCAGCGTCGGCATCGTCGGCGCGACGCCGCTTCTCGATTTGAAGTACGACGAAGATTCTGCGGCGGCGGTCGATATGAACGTCGTCTGCACGGGCGACGGGCGTTTCATCGAGCTACAGGGCACAGCCGAGGGTGAGCCCTTCACGCGCGCCGAGATGGAAGCGCTTCTGGCTCTCGCCTCGTCGGGCATCGAAACCCTCTTCGCCGCCCAGCGCGCCGCCCTCGAACAAGCCACACTCTAGAAGGATAGGGAAAGGGGCAAAGGTAAAAGGAGAAAGGGAAGGCCAACCCGCTTCTGTCCTGATTTTAACCTTTAACCTTTCGCCCTTTCCCTTTCGCCTTTTGCCTTTCATCGGGCAACAGCGACGAGGGTTTACGACATCTGATAGCGATTACAGGACGGCGAACGCTTTCGCCGTCAGCCCGCGACCACCGGCAACGACGACAAAGGAGTTACGCCCCAACATGCGAAGCTTAAAGTGGATTCTGGCCTGCGCCTGCCTCGTTGTGCTCGGCGCGACAGCCGCCCTCGCGCAGTCGGAGAGTTTTACCAGCGCCGATGTGGAATACACGCTGGAGCTGCCCACGCAGACGTGGAAGGCCACGTCGCGGCCTGACAACGTGCATCAGCACATGGAGTTCGTCAACGGCGACCGCGCGAGCGGCTACCTGCGCGTCCGCAAAGAGCTGGTCGATGCCGGAACCAGCGCCGCCGACCTCGCCAACCGCGACCTCGACGCCAAGCTCAATTTCCTCCCCGGCTTCGTGCGCGGCAAGCAGGAACGCTTCACCGGACGCCTGAGCGGCGTCACGGCCTCCTACGAATACACCAGCGCAGGCAAACCGATGCTCGGCCTCGTCTACTACCTGCAATCGGACAACCGAACCGTCTATACCCTTCACTTCACAGGTCGGCGCGACAAACTCCAACTCATCCGCAACCAGACCGACATCATCGCCCGCAGCTTTCATCTGAAATAAGCAGTCAGCAATCAGCTATCAGCTATCAGCCGGACAATAATCGTGAATAGTGAGCCTGACGCGGGTTCACTATTCACGATTTTCGATTTAGGATGCTCTGGCTGACTGCTGATAGCTGACCGCTGATTGCTGATAGCTTCCATTCCATGAAACTCGCCGCAGGTCTCGCCATCCGCCCGTCGCCGATTGACGGCAAGGGCTGCTTTGCCACCACCTTTTTCCCGAAGGGGCACAAGATAGCCGAGTACACCGGCGAGCGAATCTCCCGCCGCGAAGTGGCACGCCGCATCCGCACCCGACGCAAGCTTCGCATCTGCGCCATCAATCAATACTGGAGTCTCGACGGCAGTCGCGGCGGCAACGGCACGCACTACATCAATCACTCCTGCGAGCCCAACACCTACATGAAAATCCTCTACGGCCACATCCTCTTCATCGCCCTGCGCGACATTCGCCCCGGCGAAGAACTCACCCTCGACTACGTCTCCACCTACCACTCAGACAAAAAACGCTGCCACTGCAAAGCCGCGAGCTGTCGCGGCACAATCAATAAAGCAGTAAATGGTGAATCGTAAATCGTAAATAGTTTGAGCTGGATGGGGCTTGAAACTTCGAGAGCAAGCGGCTTGATAGAAAAGCCTTCAATCACTATTTACGATTTACGATTCACGATTTACGGCTTTTACAGTCTGGGCAAGGTGAAGCTGAATTTGGAGCCGCGACCGACTTCGGATTCGAGGGCGACCTGGCCGCCGTGTCGTTCGACGATTTCGCGGACGAAGGAGAGGCCGAGGCCGGTGGATTCTTCCTCTTTGTCGTGGCCGTCGCGCGCGACGCGGTAGAACTTTTCCCAGACGCGGTCGAGGGCTTCGGGCGGGATGCCGTAGCCTCTGTCTTCGACCGTGACGCGCACGGCGTCGGCTTCGAGCGCGGTCGAGAGCGTGACGGAGCTGCGTTCGGGGCTGTACTTGATGGCGTTGTCGAGTAGGTTTGTGACGGCCTGCGTGATGAGGCTTCGGTCGGCGGCTACGGGCGGAAGCTTCGCGCCGTCTTTCTCGACGAGGCGGATGCGCTTTCGCCTCGCCACCGTTTGCAGGCTCGAAACGCTTTCGCGCACCACTTCGTCAAGCATCAGAGGAATCTTCAAGACCTCCTGCCGGTCGGCGGCTTCGAGCTTCGTGACGGAGAGGAAGGTGTCAATCATGCGCGAGAGGCGCTGCGCCTCGCTGTTGATGATGGAGAGAAATTCGCGCGCTTCTGCGGGCAGCTTTTCGTCCATGACGAGCAGCTCGGCGAAGCCGTTGATGCTCGTAATCGGCGTGCGTAGCTCGTGCGACATCAGCGAAATCATGTCGCTCTTGAGCTTCTCGTACTCCTTGATGCGCGTCACGTCGCGGACGGTGACGGCGATGCAGAGCGGCACGCTCGCCGCCGGTTCAGGCTTCGCATTGACGCTTCCGTGCTTCGAGACATCGAGCGCGGCGCGTTCCTTGACGAGGGCGATGCGAAGCTCAAGGGTCTGCTGCCGGTCGGCGAAGAAAAGCTCTCGCTCGTAGGCTTCGCCGGTTTGCAGGACGCGGCGGACGGCGATTGAAGGCTCGTCGAAGACGCCCGTGCGAAACGTGTCGAGCAGTCCGAAGAGGCCGACGCCGCGGCTCTCTTCGCGTGTGAGCCGCGCCGCCCTGAGCATCGGCTCGTTGGCGTAGGCGATAGTGCCGTCGAGATAGGCGACGGCGTGGCCGTCGGAGGCTTCGGAGAGGACGAGCCCGGCGAAGCTCTGCTCGGTGAGCAAGCCACTGACGACGCCGAAGGCTTCGAGACGGTGCGCGGCGGCATCGACGGAGAAGAGCGTCGCGCGCTCTTTCGGCGCACACGCTTTGCGCGCTTCGTCGCGCTGGAGGTCGCGCGCGATTTGCGCGCTGACGTTCTGAAGCAGAGGGCGGTCTGTCTCGTCGAAACTCTCGCGCAGGCGGACGAGCAGCGCGCCGACCGCGCGCCCGTCGTGCATGAGCGGCAGCGCGACGCTCGACGCCGGGGCGCGGCTCGTCGTCGAAGCGGCGCTGCTGTTTGAAGTGGATGCTGAAGAGGCGTCGGAGTTTGAGTCGGATGCGATGGAAGAATCGCGTGAGGTCGCGGGCGTCGAGGGGTCGGCCTTCGGTGTCGCGGCGTCGGGCTGTTGAATCGTCAGCTCGCCCGCGTCGATGGCCTGCTCGCATTGTTTGACGCCTTCGCGCCATGTCGAGTTGCGATTCGTCTCGATGCTGGCGGTCGCGCCCTCCTGCTGCTTCGCGCGCTGGAGGCGTGCGGCGGGCGTGAGCGCGCCCTCTTCGTCGAGGCGAAAAATCGCGGCGTCGTCGAGCGGCAGAACCGTTTCGAGCAGTTTGAGTCCGTCTCTGAGTCGCGCGTCGGAGGTGTTTCCTTCCAGCATCGAGACGCGTGCGGCGGCGCGCTCGACGTTGCGCGTGAGCGCGCGGTCAACCGTCCAGAGGCGTCTCACCTGCACGGGCAGCATCGCGCCGGTCGCCGCCAGAGCCATCCCGAGGAAGGCGATGTCGATTCCAAAAAATTTCGAGACCAGCAGACTGACGGCGCAGAGCACGATGAGCACGCAGGCGACGAACTGGTAAGCCCTTCGTGCGCCCGCGCGCTCCAGAGCGAAGCCCGCGCCCAAGCCCGACGCGACGATGAGCATCGCCGTCACCCAAGCCTGCGCTCTCACCAGAGGCTCCGCGCCGCGACGCAGCACGAAAGCCTCTTCGAGCGAGACCAGAAGCCCGGCCAGCCACAGCCCCGCCACCGCAGCCGCAACCGCGAAAGACAGAGCGAGAGGAACAGAAAGCGAATGTAGAGAGGGTTTATTAAGACGTTTCAAGGTTGGTTCGAGAGTTGAGCTTTAAGGGCAGGTTCTTCTAAACGGAAACACCGGACGAGCGCCCAGCATCAATTTCATCATACAACGAAGGCGACGACCCGAACAAGAAATGTTTTCGGGAAGCCCTATAACCTTACAGCCGAGAGCGCGAGCCGAAGCGGATGCGGCTCGAACAATGGATTTTTCGAGAACGACTAGACTGACGCGAGCGCGTCGAGCAGTTCGGCCTCTTCGTCTGCGGCGACCGTTCGCAGGTCGAGCACGACGCGGCCTTCGTGGATGCGGGCGACGACGGGCGGGCGTCGGCGACGCAAGCTGGATTCGAGCGCGTCGGCGGAGAGTTCGGCGTGTGTGAGCGCGATGAGCGCGGTGGGCGGGTGCGTGGTCGGGGCTGAGCCGCCTCCGATGGCCGACTCGCCCGGCGCGATTTCGCATCGAAGCCGTTCGGAGTCGTAGAGCGAGCGCAGACGCCTAACGAAAGAGCGAGCGCGTTTATCTATCTCTTCGCGCGTCGCGGACAGCATCCGAAGCGTAGGGATTTCTTCCGTTGCCGCGCCTCGTCGATGCGCGTCGAGCGTGGCTTCGAGAGCGGCGAGCGCCAGCTTGTCTGCGCGCAGCGCACGATAGAGCGGGTGGCGTCGCGCCTGCTCGATAAGCTCGCGCCGACCGACGACGAGTCCGGCCTGCGCGCCGCCGAGCAGCTTGTCGCCGCTGAAGGCGACGATGTCAGCGCCGCTCGCAATCGACTCACGGACGACGGGCTCGCCTTCGAGCCCCCACACAGAGAGGTCTGCGAGCGCGCCCGAACCCGCATCCTCGAAGAGCAAGAGCCCCGCTTCGTGCGCGAGCGCAGCAAGCTCCGCGAGCGCCGGCGAAGAGGTGAAGCCGACGAGCCGGTAGTTTGAAGGATGGACGCGCAGGATGAGCCGCGTGCGTTCGTTGACGGCGCGCGAGTAGTCGGAGAGACGCGTGCGGTTGGTCGTCCCGACCTCGACCATCTGCGTCCCCGATTGCGCCATCACGTCGGGCACGCGGAAGTCGCCGCCTATCTCGACCAGCTCGCCGCGCGAGACTATCGTCTCGCCCCCGCGCGCCAGAGCCGAGAGCACGAGCAGCGCGGCGGCGGCGCAGTTATTGACGACGAGCGCGGCCTCAGCCCCCGTCAGCTCCGCCAGCAGTGCTTCGACGCGCCCTCCGCGATGCCCGCGCCCGCCCGTCTCCGTGTCGTATTCCAGAGTGCAATAGCGCGCCGCTTCTTCGACCAACGCGCGCCGCGCCGCGTCCGACAAGGGCGCGCGCCCGAGATTCGTGTGCAGGACGACGCCCGTCGCATTGATGACGCGGCGCAAGCCCGTGCTCTCTTCCCCCTCGACCGCTCGCGCCAGCCTGCCGACCGCCTCCGCCAGCAGCGCCTCGCGCGTCAAATCCCCGTTAGCCGTCGCCGCTCCGCTTTCGCCAACGCGCACGCGAATCTCCGCGCGTAGCTCCTCCGTCACCGTGCGCGCCAGCGCCGTCAGACGCGCCGCGCCCGTGCGCTCGCGCAGAGCACGCGCCTCCGGCGTGCGCAGCAGCGCATCGACCGAAGGCAGAGCACGCAGAATTTGTGTCGAAGACATAAGAGAAGCTGTCAGCTATCAGCAGTCAGCAATCAGCCAGACCGAAAAGTCGCCGAAATCAGCCAGACCGGAAAGCCGCCGATGATGAAATCTCAAGCGAGCACTTCATTCAACAGTTTGGCTGATAGCTGATAGCTGAACGCTGACAGCTTATCATAATTGTTGACACCCGCATCGCCGACCGCCTAGACTCGAAATAAGGACGCGTCTCCCCGGCGCGTGATTGGAGAGGAAACTTAAAGCTGTGGCAATCCGGGACAATAAATTCGCTCGACAGGCAAAAGAGCGAGAGAAAAGAAACGTCGTCGTCCGCGACTCACAACCCACCATCGACGAACAGCTCGCCCGCCTCGAAGAAGACATCCGCCGCCTCAAAGTCGAGTTCGACATCTACTTCAACGGCGGAGCCAAGCGACCGCCTTACGACACCAAGAGCCGAGTCGAGACGATGATTAAGCGCCTCGCGGACGAGCGCTCGCTCTCCTTCGCCCAACGCTATCTCTACAACACGCTCGTCGCTCGCCACACCTCTTTTCGAGAACTATGGCGACGCACCATGCAAGGGCGCGAAGAGGGACGAGACGCCGCCGCTTCGGCTCGAAACGCCGCCGCACGCGCCGAGGCCGCCCGGCTCGGCGACACGGCAGCTCAGCCCAGCACCTTCATCTGCGCCGACGCGCGCAACGACGTGCCCACCGTCAAGCAGCTCTACGATTCGCTCGTCGAAGCCAAAAAACAGTGCGGCGAGCCGGTCGAAGAGATGTCCTTCCCGCGCTTCCATCGCCTCATCGCCTCTAAGACCGACGCTCTCAAAGAGCGTCTGGGGTGTGAACGCGTGCGCTTCTCCGTCGAAGTGCAGGACGGGCGCGTCAGCTTCAAGGCCAAAGCCGACAACTAAGCAGTTTTCAAATCAGCACTCCAAACTTTTGAGGCGGTCTGACACGACCGACCCGACGGTTCGAGTTGAGCCATCGGTCACGCCAAGCCGCCTCTAAACCTTTGGTCGGATTGCCTCCATTTCGGACACTTGCAAGAAATTTTGCATCTCTCCGCACGCGAAATTCCTTGCAATTCAGTACAGTTGCAAAATTTCTTGCAAGTCCCGAAGTGTCGTCGGTACGAATTGCAAAATTCCTTGCAACTCACACTATCGCAAACATTATCTATGGTTTATAGCGAATCTCGGATGATGAAGGGCGGAATTGACCGCAGTAGGCCTGAGAGTTCTGGCGGAGAAGATGCCTGATAGTTGAGGGCTTCTCTCTGCGCTCTTGCGGGGTTCCTCGGCGTGCTCTGCGTATCGTCTTCACGAGCTGGCAGCAAAGAGCTTTGGGGAGGGAGGTTTAGACGGAAGACCGGGATTGGAAAAGGAAAACGGCGCGTCTTTCAATAGACGCGCCGTTTCCGTTAAAGCCTTCTTGCTTTCTTACTGAGTGCCTGTTCTCAAGTGCGCTTCCCGGCTCTGTCGGAGGACTGGAAAGCGGTCAGTGGCCTTCAAAGGAAAGCTGGGGAGGCAGACTACATCTTGATCACTTTTTCGGCCTGCGGGCCTTTGGGGCCCTGCGTGACCTCGAACTCGACCGTCTGGCCTTCTTCGAGCGTCTTGAAGCCGTCGCCCTGGATGGCGCTGTAGTGAACGAAGATGTCGGAAGAGCCGGGCTGTTCGATGAAGCCGTAGCCCTTCGCATTGTTGAACCACTTGACCTTACCGGTAATTCTAGGCATAGCAGACGAATCCTCCTAACGATTCGATGGAAAGGGCGAGAAAACTCGGGAAAGTTTTTCTCTCGCCCGTTGGTTAATGATTTTATGAGCCGGGGCAGGCAGAGCCCCTTTTTGAAACTCACAGGACAACAAAAAAGTCCGCGTGCGGTGACGAAGCGCATAGGGTTCGCTCTCACCTCACACGGACTCCACAGGGAACTACAGAAAACTCATCGCTCTAATGCTTGCAAACTACAGACTGGGACGAGGTTAAACGTCAAATCCGACCCTTGAAAACGACGGCGCATACTAAGCGACCCGACGGCTCTGTGTCAAGCGCTTTTTACGCTCTTTTGCAGGAAAATTCACTCGCGCCCCGAGCCTTCGGCCTCGACGCCGTTCTCGGAACTCTCCTGTCCGGGCAGATAGCCGCGCGGATTGACCGCCGTATCGTAGATACGAACTTCGTAATGCAGGTGCGGGCCGGTGGAGCGCCCCGTCGAGCCGACGCGGCCAAGCTCCTGGCCGCGCGTAAGCTCTTGACCGACTTCGACTTCGATTCGAGAGAGGTGGCCGTAGCGCGTCGTCAGACCGTTGCCGTGATCGAGTATCACGACCTGTCCGTAGCCGTTCTGCGTGCCTGCGAAAGTGACCGTGCCGCTGCCTGCGGCGACGACGGGCGTGCCCCAGTTGGTGGCGATATCCTGGCCTGCGTGAAACTCGGAGGAATCGCCGCCGAAGGGATTTCCGCGCAGGCCGAAATCGTCGGTCATGCGCCCTTCGACAGGCCAGATGGAGGGAATGCGCGTGCGCTCGCGCTCAATCAGCTCGGCTTCGTAGCGTCGAAGCTCCTGCTCAAGCTGCGCGGCTCGAATCTCGAAGACGCTGATGTTGGCCGCGTCCATCAAAAGCGCGGGGCCGCCCGCTCCGCGCTCGTTCGTGCGATTCTCTTCGCCGCCCTCGCCCACGCCTGAAATCTCGGACAGACGCCGAGTGGCATCCTCGACGGCCTCGACCCGGTTCTTCAGGTTGTGAAGCTGGTGGCGCTGCTTTTCGTTCTCCATCCGCAGACGGTTGTTTTCATCTTCGAGGCGCAGGTGAGCGGCCTCTTGAGAGAGGCTGTACATGCCGTAGAGGGCGGCGCAAAAGACGACGGCCAGGAGGGCGAGCGAGACTTTCAACCAGCGCCGGTGAATCGAGATTTGGCGGATGGGAAAACGCGAATGAGAGGTATGTGCGACGATAAAAGCGTAAATACGCTCGTCTCTTTTCATCGGAAGTGTTACTCCTTGGGCGCTGCTGCCCGCGTGACCTTGAAGGGGCACAAATCACGCGTTCGAGCGCGAAAGGCACTGTCTGCCGAGGCGACGAGTGCTAACCGAAAAACCGAATTGTTGGGTTCTAGCTTTGCGTGAACCTGCTTGAAGACGACAGCCGGAAACCCGTCGTTTGCGTTTGCAGCACTGACGGGCGAACCTACGAGGACTGCCAGAAAGGGGTAGAACCTAGCACACGAGTTCGGAGATTGCAAACGGCGGGAAGCCCACGAAGCGAGGCCGCAGACTCAAAAGACCCTTCTATCCGACGCGCGTGTATCTGCCGGATAGAGGGTCTTTAGCTAAACTTGAGGTAAGCTCGAAGGCGCGAAATTTTCAGACGCGCTTGCCCTTACAAGTCTTCGACTCTGCGTCGGCGGTCGCGCCCGCGCAACATCGCCAGCAGGATGAGCAGCATCAGTCCGACGAAGGCGATGATGAGCGCCGCCTTGATGGCGAACATGAGGAAGCCGACGAAGGCGATGAGCTGTTTGAGAAGTGTGATGACGAGCAGGATAATCGTGAGGATGCCGCCCCAGCGACCAGCCGTTTTAAGAAATAATGACATCTCGATAAATCTCCTACCTGTTGATTGACCTTGCCTTAACGCACATCTTTTCGGCGCTGGGGTCGCAGGGCTCTACGCGTGCGTCTTACTCTCTCGAACTCGTTTGAGCCCTCCGAAGAAGGACTCGAACAACTCACATCATACCAGAGAACCCGCCCGAGTCGAGAACGCTTGAGACGCGCGCCTCTTCAGACTCTCGGCTCGACCGGCCAGATTCCGTGCTCGCGCGCGGCGACCTGCGTGGCAAGCTCTCCGGTACCGCCGAAGCGCGTCGCGTCAAGCGAGGCGAGTTGTCCGCTTCCGCCGATGACGGAAGGCGGTTGACGAAAACCCTCGAAAGGGTTGGTCTCGCCTTTCTTCCGAAAGCGTAGATAGTCGAAGAGCATGTATGCGCCGAGCAGGACGAGGACGGCGGGCAAAAACTGTCGGACGGGGAGCTGGATGCCGAAGACCGTGTGGAGCAGAAAGACCGTGCCGAGCGTGATGAGGAGCACGGCCCACGCGAGCGGGTTGCCGTAGAGACGGCGCGCGATGGCGTCGGATTCGGCGTCGGGCGCGAGCCCCGCGCGGATGAGCTGCGCCGTGCGGCAGGCATCGACCGCCGAGTAGAGCCACGTGCCGATGACGCCGAGGACGAAGAAGGCCGTGCCATCGGTGACGGTCGCCATCTGGAAGAAGCTCGCGAAGATGGTGAAATGAACGAGCGCCTTCGAGGTCTGACCGTTGTAGGCCGCGCCGAGGCCGGGGACGACCAGCGAGAGCAGCAGCGAGACGAGCGGCGAAGTCTTTCGGCGCATGACCGTCTGCGGCTGCGCCGTCGCCGCCGAGCGCACCTGCTGTTGCTGCAAAAGCTCGACGCCCGCCACGATACAGTCCTGGCAGTAGGGAAAACCGCGTATGCGGTGGTCGCAGGCCGGGCACAAACCCTTCGTGCAACGGCTGCACGGCACGACGGCGCGGTTCATCAAGTGGTAAGCGCAATTCATCAGCTTGCCCGTCTTCTACAGTCCCTTCAATTCTTCGGAAGCTCTTACTTAGGCTGCTGCCGCTCCGGCTCGGATTGCCGGTCGGCGGGCGCGTTCGTCTCCGTCGACGTCGCATCGGTCGAAGGCTCTCCGGATTTCGTTTCCGTCGTCGCGCCGTTTGTGTCGCCCTGCGACTTGTCGCCGACGATTGACTCGGTGACGCGCTTCAGCTCGTCGGACTGCGCGGCGCTGCGCGCGGTGTTCGCGCCGTGTTCGTAGGTCGTCGCGGCGATGCGAAGAGTGGCGCGATAGAGTCCGCCGATTGAGCCGTCGTCGGAGAGCGTGCTCGTGCCGACGAAGACGGCGAGAAGCATCATGGTGGCGACGGTGGCGAGCTGCGGGGAGACGACCACGTCGAGCCACTGTCTGAGCCATGCGGCGACGCGCGCGCCGAAGGGTGCGCGCACCCGTTCAGCCTCAGTCGTGCCGAGCGTGGCCTGCAAGATTCTTTCGTGGAGACCGAAGGGAAGCGCGCGTTCCTCGCTGATGTAGGAGTAGCACGCGCCGATGGAGCGCACGACCTCGCCGGGCAGGTCGGAGCAACGCGAGCAGAGCGCGGCGTGGCGTTCCCATCGATGATAGATGCTCGCGGGGAGAAACCCGTCGAGGTAGTCCGTCAGTTGCTCTTCAAACTCTTCGCAGGACATGGCCGTCTCCGGCGCGGTCTGCAAAAGGATGCGCGCTTCCAGCCCCGGCGAAGGCGCGGGCGCTGTCTCGCGGCGGCACTCGATAACGGTATTTTTAACTTCGCTCAAAAGCTCGTGGCAGACCGGACAACGCAGGGCGTGTTCGGCGAAGCTGCGCTGCTCGTTTCCGGCCAGCGCGCCGTCCAGATAATCAGTCAAGCGATCTTCAAACTCGGCACAAAGCATGTCTACTCTCGTTTCTCCCCTTCCCCCTTGAGATTTTCGCTGTGAGTTACACCTTAGTTTCTTCTCCCAATGACGTACGAGCATCCGAGATTTTGTTTAACTCCAAACCTTGCGCTTCCCGCTCACGCCTCGCTCATCGCCACGACGCGCATGCGCCGAAGGATTTTCGCAAGCTCGATGCGCCCGCGATTGATGCGCGACTTGACCGTCCCTTCGGGTATCTTCAAAAGCTCGACTATCTCCTGATAGCTCAATTCTTCTATGTCTCGCAGGATGACGCAGGTGCGAAGGTCTGACGGCAGCTTGTCGATTCCGGCCTGCACCTGGCTGCCAAGCTCTCGGCGCTCCATCTCCTTCTGCGGCGAGATGCCCGAGGCGTGCAGGTGATAGGTGTGACCTTCGAGGTCTTCGGCCTGCGAGTCGTGGGGCGCGCGCTGGCGGCGTCGGTAGTCGTCGATAATCAGGTTGCGCGCCAGACGCATGAGCCAGTTCTGCAAGTCGCCCTGCTTGGGGTCGTACTGTTCCAAAGAACGATAGACGCGGACGAAGACCTCCTGCGTCAAATCCTCTGCCGCGTCGGTGCGCGAGGTGAAGCGGTAGGCGAGGTTGTAGATGCGGCGTGAGTAGGTCGAGACAATCTCCTCCCACGCCGCGCCGTCGCCCGCGCGACACCTTCTCACCAAGTCAGCCCCTTCACCGACAGTCAATGCTTTCGCTGCTCCCACCCTCGCCCCGTCCTGTCTCCCGCCCGGCTCTGACAAAAAAAGAGTTTCGGCGGGTGGTGAAAACCCCCTCGTCACACGGGCATTACGACAGGCCGACGGCTAAAGTTCCCTCGATACAGAAATTAAGGAAAGCAAGGGAAAAAGGGGAAATGGGGTGAAAAGGGAAGCGAACGCGCGACCAGAGAGAGCGTCTTCCAGCCTATCCGCGAGCCTGTTTCCCGTTCACCAACTCACCCTTTTTCAACGCTTAAGCTTCCGGCTCGTGCCTTGCGCGGCGCTGGCGAACTATTATAGCCTTGCATCTGCTCCACCATATCTTGTGTTTTTTCGTCCGGCGAAGTCAAACGCGCCGAAGAGAAGAGGGCAGACGTGGCGCGGAGCGTCCATCTGATGGTCGTTCTCCGGATTCGAGAGAGGTTTGCGCAAATACCTTAAATTCACGATTTTGACTCTGGTGGCCGTCGCCGTGCTCTGGTGGTTCGGGCGCGACCTCGATTGGGTCGGCGTGCGCGCGGCGCTGGGGCGCTCGGACTGGCGTTTCATCGCGGCGGCTGTCGCGGTCGTCAGCGCCATCTACGTGATGCGCGCTTTTCGCTGGCGCGCTTTTCTTGCGCCGCTCGCAGAGGGCGTGAGCCTGCGCGAATTGTTTGCGGCGACGACGGTCGGCTTCGGCGCGGTCTTTCTTCTCGGACGAGCCGGAGAAGTGGTGCGACCGGCTTTCCTCAGTCTGCGCGAGCGACGCGTGAGCGCGGGCGCGTCTTTCGTGACGATTGGCGTCGAGCGCATCTACGACATGTCGGCGATAGTCCTGATGTTCGCGGCCAACCTGCTCGTCTTTCGCGCGCCGGGCGGCGGCGACGCGGCGGCCTACGCACGCGTCCGCGCGGGCGGCTTCATTCTTCTGCTGTTGGCCGTCGGCGGAATCGTCGCGTTGATACTGTTTCGACGCTACGCCGACACTGTTATCGGCGCGCTTGAACGTCTGTTCGGGCGCGGCGAGGGAATCCTCGCGCGCGCGGGAAAAATCCTGACAGGCATTCTTGCGCAGCTTGCGCGCTCGCTCAGCGTGTTGACGGATGCACGCGCGCTGCTCGTGACGGTCGGGTGGACGGCGCTCATCTGGCTGGCGATTCTGGCGGCCAACGCGCTGGTACTGCGCGCGTTCGGATTGAGGCTCGGCATCAGCGCGACGATTTTTATGCTGGGCTGGTCGCTCGTCGGCTCGCTCGTGCCGACGCCGGGCGGCGCTGCCGGGACGTATCACCTGGCGACGGCCTACGGGTTGATGTTTCTCGGCGTCTCAGAGACCGAGGCCAAAGCGACGGCCATCGTGCTTCATCTGGTCGTCTTCAGCCCCGCCGTCTTCTTCGGGCTCTACTATTTCCTGCGCAGCGACGTGAGCCTCGCGCGCCTGCGCAATCTCGCCTCGACGGAAGAGGCGGAAGACGCCGAGCCGAAGCAGGAGCGCATCCACGCTGCCCCCGTCGCTTAAGAATTGATTCATTGGTTCATCGGTTCATTGAATCAATGAAAAAATGAATCAATGATTCGATTTCTGGTCGCTGTTTTACTAATTCTGTCCGGCTGGAGTGGGTTCGTATGAAATGCCCGTTCTGCGGTTATCTGGAGGACAAGGTGGTCGATTCGCGCGAGTCGCGGGAGGGCGAGGCGATTCGGCGCCGGCGCGAGTGCCTGCGCTGCGAGCGACGTTTCACCTCCTACGAGCGCATCGACGAAATCCCGTACATGGTGATTAAGAAGGACGGGCGGCGCGAGCCTTTCGACCGCAACAAGGTCATGGCCGGACTGCTGCGCGCCTGCGAGAAACGCCCCGTGCCCTCGGCCAAACTCGACGCCATCGTCAACTCGGTCGAGAAGTACGTGCAGGAATCGCCCGAGCGCGAGCGCCCGACGAGCCGCATCGGCGAGATGATTATGCGTCGCCTGAAAGAACTCGACAAAGTGGCCTACGTCCGCTTCGCCTCCGTCTATCTTGAGTTCGAGGACGTAACCGAGTTCATGCAGGAACTCAAGACGCTCGTCCGCACGCGCTCCAACAGCCCTTCGGGGAAAAAGAGTTAGTAAATCGTGAATCGTAAATCGTGAATAGATAGAAACCTGTCATTCACTATTCACCATTTACGATTCACGATTTACGTCTTTTCAAATGATAAAAGCTGTGCAGCAAACTACCGGACTGACGCGGAGCGAGCTTGAGCGGCTGCGCGGGAGGGTGGAGCGTCTGCTGGCGGCGCTTGAGGAGGCGGCTGAGGAGATTGCGCCGCCCGTGCCGGGGGCGCTGCTTCCGCCGGTCGATTTGTGCGAGTCTGATGGTGCGGTGACGGTGCGTGTGGAGTTGCCGGGCGTGGAGGCAGAGATGTTGGAAGTGACTTTGACGAACACGCACCTTCGCATCGCGGGCAGGAAAAAAAAGGGTGCACCGCGCGGGCGCGCCGTGCATCTATGTTCAGAGCGCAGCTACGGACATTTCAACCGCGTCATCCCCCTGCGCTGGCCTGTTCGCATCGCCGAGGCGACGGCGCACCTGCGCAACGGCGTGCTCACCGTCAGCCTGCCCAAGCTTAAAGATAGACGCGGCGCGGAGTTTAGAATTACAGTGACGAGCGATGAATGAACAGACGTAAATCGTGAATCGTAAATCGTGAATAGATAGAAACCTGTCTTTTACTATTGACGATTTACGATTCACGATTTACGGCTTTAAGGATTTTATGCCTGCAATCACAAATATCACAGAGGGTTTGGAGCCTGCGTCGGACGACGGCGGGAATGAGCAGCAGTTGCAGATTCCGGAAGTGCTGCCGGTCTTGCCTTTGCGCGATATCGTCATCTACCCGTTTATGATAGTGCCGCTTTTCGTCTCGCGCGAGCGTTCGATTCGCGCGGTGGACGAGGCTCTGGGCGAGAACCGAATGATTCTGCTCGCCTCGCAGAGAGACCTCGACAAAGAAGAGCCGACGGGCAGCGACCTCTACAGCGTCGGGACGGTGGCCGTCATCATGCGAATGCTGAAACTGCCGGACGGGCGCATCCGCATTCTCGTTCAAGGGTTGACGCGCGCGCGACTGGAATCGGTCGAAGAGGGCGAGTATCTGCGCGCGCGCCTGACCGTGTTGCAGGAGCCGCCCGCGCCGGAGCGTTCGCTCGAAGTCGAGGCGCTGGTACGGAACGTGCGCGCTTCGATGGAGAAGGCGGCCAACCTCGGCAAGAACATCTCGCCGGAGGTGATGGCGATTGTCGCCAACCTCGACGAAGCCGGAAGGCTCGCAGACCTCGCGGCCTCGAATCTTGAGCTGAAGGTCGAAGACGCGCAGAGCGTCCTCGACATCGCCGACCCGACCACGCGGCTGCGGCGCGTCAACGAGCTTCTCAACAAAGAGATTGAAGTCCTCACCGTTCAGCAGGAGATAAACACGCAGGCGCGCGCCGACATCGACCGCTCGCAGCGCGAGTTTTACCTCCGCCAGCAACTCAAGGCCATCCAGACCGAACTCGGCGAGGGCAACGAGCTGGCCGAAGAGATTGCGCAGTTCAGAGACAAAATCGACCTCGCCGACATGCCGAAGGCAGCCGAAGAAGAGGCTCTGCGTCAGCTCAAAAAACTCGAACGCATGCACCCGGACGCCGCCGAGACGGCAACGCTGCGCAACTGGATGGAGATTATGACCGACCTTCCCTGGGCGAAAGCCTCGAAGGATAATCTCGACCTCCAGATTGCTCAGCAGATTCTCGACGAAGACCATTACGGTCTGGAGAAGGTGAAAGAGCGAATAGTCGAAGCGCTCGCCGTGCGTAAGCTGAAGGAGAAGCCGAAGGGCTCGATACTCTGTCTGGTAGGCCCGCCGGGCGTCGGCAAGACGAGCCTCGGGCGTTCGATTGCGCGCGCCCTCGACCGTCGCTTCGTGCGCCTCTCTCTGGGCGGTCTGCACGACGAGGCTGAGATTCGCGGCCATCGTCGCACCTACGTCGGCGCGATGCCCGGTCGAATCATTCAGGCTTTGCAACAGGCGGGCACGAACAACCCGCTCATCATGCTCGACGAGATAGACAAGGTCGGCGCTGATTTTCGCGGCGACCCCTCTTCGGCTCTCCTCGAAGTGCTCGACCCGGAGCAGAACAACAGTTTCAGAGACAACTATCTGGGCGTCACCTTCGATTTGTCGAACGTCATGTTTATGACGACGGCCAACGTGCTCGACACGATTCAGCCAGCCCTGCGCGACCGCATGGAGGTCATCCAGCTCGCAGGCTACACCGAGGAAGAGAAGCTACAAATCGCGCGCCGACACCTTCTGCCCAAACAGCTCGAAGAGAACGGCATCGCCGCCAAGCACCTGCGTATCTCGAAGACGGCGCTCGCCGCCATCATCCAGCAGTACACGCAGGAGGCGGGCTTGCGACAGTTGGAGCGCGAAATCGGGAGGGTCTGCCGCAAGGTCGCCCGCCGCATCGCCGAGGGGCGCACCGAAGTCGTCAGCGTCACGCCGAAGAACCTGCACGAATTTTTGGGCGCGCCGAAGGTGATGCCCGAAGAGATTCTGAAGAAAGACCAGATTGGCGTGGCGACGGGGCTGGCGTGGACGGCTGTCGGCGGCGACGTGCTCTTTATCGAGGCGCTCAGGATGAAAGGCAAAGGCGTGCTCGTCCTCACGGGGCAGCTCGGCGAGGTGATGCGCGAATCCGCACAGGCCGCCTTCTCCTACGCCAAAGCGCGCGCACGCGACCTCGGCATCCCCGAAGAGGATTTCAGCAACTACGACCTCCACATACACATCCCCGAAGGCGCGATTCCGAAGGACGGCCCCTCGGCCGGTATCACGCTGGCAACCGCGATGGTCTCCTCGCTCGCACAGCGCCCCGTCCGCAAAGACGTGGCGATGACCGGAGAAATCACACTTCGAGGGAACGTTCTGCCCGTCGGCGGCGTGAAAGAGAAGGTTCTGGCGGCGCGGCGTGCGCGCGTCTCGAAGATTATCCTGCCGAGGCAAAACCGGCGCGACATGGAAGAAGTTCCCAAAGAGCTTTTCCGCGACATCCAGTTCGTCTTCGTCGATAACGTGACGGAGGTCTTCCGCGAGGCTCTCAAGGAGAAAGTTCAGCCCACGACCAACCCCGTCCCACGTCCGCCGAGGCTTCCGCAGGCGGCTGCGCCGAGGGTTTGAACGCGAGGGGCGGCGGGAAGGCCGGACGACGCCCGAAGGCTTCCGCCGTCTCTACGGTTTCCCTCGTGTTTTCAGCGACTTAGAGGCGCTTGAAATTGTCGCAAATTCTTGTCCATCGGGCACAACCTCCGGCCTTCGGGAAGCATCTTTATTTACTCGCGCGAAGCGGTTTTTGATGGAAAAAAGAGCCGCTTCGCCTTTTCCATCAATCGGATAGCGTTTGACACCCGGTAAAAGCGTGTGATAAGTATTGACGATGCCGACCGAGTCTCAGACGGCCTTTCGGCAGCTAAGCCTTCCGGGCAAAGACGTTTCAAATAACGCTTTGATGATAAAAAGCCCCTCGCTTTAATTCATACAGTGGATGCCGCTCGTGTGGTCTGAATCGAACAAAAGGCCGCAATCGTGGATTCGCTTCAAGCAATTTTAAGGAGATCGACGACTTGAAGACTACGAGCCTCCCCCGCTTTATCGCCCACGCCGCGCTCATCGCGGCCTTCGTCGCCCCAAGCTTCAACCTACAGGCACAAGTCCCTTCCATCTCAGCCCTGCGCAACACGGGCAACGAGGTTGAGGAGGCCGACCCGCGCGTGCAGCAGATTATCGCCCGCGCCGAGAGCCATTTCCGCCAGGGCAAGCTGAACCTTTCCGATAACAAGTTCGACGCGGCGCGCGAAGAGTTCGATAAAGCGGTCGATACGATTCTCGAATCCGGTCTGGACGTGCGCGCCAATCCGCGCCTGCGCGAGTTTTATCTCCAGCTCGTCGAGCGCGTCTACCGAGAGGAAGTCCCGCTCCAGCAGCTTCAACAGGAGCCTTCGACCACCGCCGGAGCGCCCGTCTACGTCGCGCAGACGCCGACCGCCGCGCCGAGCGGCCAGACGCCCGCGCCCACAGCCGTCGCCGCTATCCGTCAGGCAGGCTTCCGCGAACAGAAGTTCGAGCCGTCGCCGCTCGACGAGTTGAGCCGCCTCGTGCTGACGGAAGAAGAGAAGAAGGTCGCGCCCGAAAAGGTCGCGGAGTTGGAAGAAGAAATCAACACGCTCGATTTTCGTTTCAAGTCGAACGCGCTCATTCAGCAGTATCTCAACTACTATCAGGGACGCGGACGCTCGACGATGGAGTCGGGTCTGCGCCGTTCGGGTCAGTTTATGACGATGGCTCGCCGCATCTTCCGTGAGGAAGGCGTGCCCGAGGACATCGCATGGCTCGGTCAGGTGGAGAGCGCTTGGCGTCCGACGGCTCGCTCGTGGGCTGCGGCCTCCGGCCTCTGGCAGTTCATCCCCGGCACGGGCGCGCGCTTCGGCCTGCGCCAGACCGCCTACGTTGACGAGCGCAACAGCTTCGAGAAAGCCACGCGCGCCTCGGCCAAGTATCTTCGCTGGCTCGCCAACCGCTATCGAGGCAACTGGGAACTCGCCATCGGCGCTTACAACACGGGCGAAGGCAACATCGACCGCGCCATCTCGCGCGCGGGCGTGGCCGATTTCTGGCAAGTCTACCCCTTCATCGCGCAGGAGACGCGCAACTACGTCCCGAACATTCTCGCTACCATCATCATCGCCAAGAATCCTGAGAAGTACGGCTTCGGCAACATTCAGCGCATGGCTCCCCTCGAGCGCAGCTACGACGTGGTGAGCGTGCCTTCGGCTACCAGCCTGCAACTCATCGCCAACCTGACCGACACGAGCGTCGATTACCTGCGCAGCATCAACCCTGAACTCAGACGCGACGTGACACCGCGCGGCGAGTCTTACAACGTGCGCGTGCCCGCCGGACGCGGCAAGCAGATGGTCGCGCTTTTGCGCCGCGTGCCCGTCGAGCGTCGTGAGCAGATGGCGCGCGTGATTACAGTCTCGCCGGGCGAGAGCCTCGAATCGGTGGCGGCTCGCACGGGGACGAACGTCGCGCTGCTTCAGCAGTGGAACAACGGAGTGGATTTGAACGCGGGCGGCAAGATTGTCGTTCCCGCCGGCTCAAACATTCGTCTGACGGGGCTGACGCGCACGCGCAGTAACACCCCGGCGGCCGTCGGCAGCAGCCTCGTCACCGTCCGCGCCAAAGCCGGTGAGACCATCGCACAGATAGCCGCGCGCTACGGCGCTTCCGCAGTCGAAGCCTCCAAGCTCAACGGCGTCGCCGCCGATGCTCCCTTGCAGGCCGGACGCGAGGTTCGCATCCCCATGCAGGCGGCCTCCAACGGCGCGTCGTCAAGACCGGCAGCACGTCGCCGATAAAGACTCAGCCAGTCGTCCGGAGAAGATGGACGAAACGTCTGAACCCCTGACACTGACGAGCGCGCTTTCGTTGATTCAATCGATGAGCGCGCTCGTTGCTTTTTCCAACCTCAAGCTAGAACGAACGAGCCGAGCGCTCCGACCCCCTCCTCCGGCGCGCGTGACTCCGAGACGCACCCTCTCGCGCCTCGAAAATTCTCGTCGAGAAAAAAGCGTCACAGCTTTCGACGAAGACGCAGGAGGGAATTCCTCACCATGCTCTTTCGCACGCAGTCGGCTGCCGTCTACGGCATCGACGCCGACCTCGTCGATATCGAAGTCGATTTGACCCCGGCGCGCGGCGAGGCCGACTCGCCTTCGTCCGTCACCATCGTCGGGCTGCCCGACTTGGCCGTGCGCGAATCGCGCGAGCGCATCCGCGCCGCCATCAACAACAGCGGCTTCTTCTTTCCCTTTCACAAAACGACCATCAACCTCGCGCCCGCCGACATACGCAAGGAGGGCGCGAGCTTCGACCTGCCCATCGCCCTCGGCATCCTCGGCGCAAACGGCGACCTGGCGAGCGAAGAACACGCGCTCTCAGACGTGCTCTCGGTCGGCGAGTTGTCTCTCGACGGGCGCGTGCGCGCGATTCGCGGCGCGCTTCCCATCGCGCTTCGTGCGCGCGATGCTGGTATCAAGTTTCTGCTGTTGCCTGAAGAGAATGCTATCGAGGCGTCGGTCGTCGCGGGCGTCGAAGTTTACGCGGTCGCAGACCTGCGCGGCGCGGTCGAGCTGCTCGCCGCGCTCTGCCGACCGGACGAACAGAAGCCCGCGCCACTTCGCGTTGACTTAAACCAAATCCTCGCGCCCGCGAGAAACGCCGGCGTCGATTTCAGAGAGGTACGCGGGCAGTTGGCGGCCAAGCGCGCTCTGGAAGTGGCCTCCGCCGGTTCGCACAACATCCTGCTCATCGGGCCGCCGGGCTCGGGCAAGACGATGCTCGCCAAGCGTCTGCCGACCATCCTTCCGCCGCTTGAGTTCGAGGCGGCGCTTGAGCTGACGAAGATTCACTCGGTCGCAGGTCTGACGGGTCGCACAGGACTCGTGCGCGAGCGTCCCTTTCGTTCGCCGCATCACACCATCAGCGATGCAGGACTCATCGGCGGCGGCGCTATGCCGCGTCCCGGCGAAGTCTCGCTCGCCCATCACGGCGTCCTCTTCCTCGACGAGTTGCCCGAGTTCGACCGCAGCGTCCTCGAAGTGCTGCGCCAGCCGCTCGAAGACCAGAAGGTCACAATCAGCCGCGCCGCGATGTCTCTGACCTTTCCAGCCTCGTTCATGCTCGCGGCGGCGATGAACCCCTGCCCCTGCGGTTTCTGGAACGACCCCACGCGCGAATGTCGCTGCACGCCTCTGCAAATCCAACGCTACGTCGGGCGCATCAGTGGGCCTCTCTTAGACCGCATCGACATACACATCGACGTGCCCGCCGTCCGCTTCAAAGAATTGACCGGCAACGCGCCTTCAATCGAAAGCTCCGAAGAGATACGCTCGCGCGTGATTGGCGCACGTGAGCGGCAGCTCAGGCGCTTTGAAGGCGCGGGGCTGTTCTCCAACGCGCAGATGTCTTCGCGCGACATCCGAAAGCATTGTCGGCTCGACGCGCAGTGTGAACGAATGCTTGAGAGCGCGATGACGCGTCAGGGCTTGTCAGCGCGGGCTTATGACCGTATCCTGAAAGTCAGTCGCACCGTCGCAGACCTCGACGCTTCTGACGAGATACGCCCCGCGCATCTGGCCGAAGCCGTCGGCTATCGCTCGCTCGACCGCACTTATTGGAGTTAAGGCAGCGAGCCGCGACCGAAAGGACACGGCGACAACTTCAAGAGCAAGAAAAAGATAATAGTTGGGCAGAGAAGGGCAACGACGCGCAGAGAGCGCCGCATCACACATCTCGTGAGGACTCCCGTCCTAGAACATTCCGGGGTCGATTCAAAAACGCGAATTGTGAGTACTCGTTGGGATACATTAGAAGCGGGCGTCTCTCGGTCGTTGGTCAAGCGGCAGAGCGAGACCGAACGTCGGGCTGCCAACCCTGCTCAGCGCGTTGGGACATCGGGACACGTGGCCGACATCACAGCCGAGCAACCGCAGCAGACGGACTACAGTCTGGCACAACGCGCCGCCTCCGGCGACATGGCCTGCTTTGAATCCCTCTACGAGCGCCATCACAGAAGAGTCTATTCCCTCTGCCTGAGAATGACCTCAAACACCGCCGAAGCTGAAGACCTCGCTCAGGAAGTCTTCATTCAACTCTTTCGTAAAATCGGAAGCTTTCGCGGAGAATCTGCTTTCACCACCTGGCTTCACAGATTAACAGTCAATCAGGTGTTGATGCATTTCCGAAAGAAA
>DASWNP010000060.1:0-2735 GCA_036399175.1 Pyrinomonadaceae bacterium
AACTCGCTGTCGGCGCGCTCGGCCAGGTAGACCGCGCCCATGCCGCCCCTGCCTACTTCGCGGACGATTTGATATGCGCCGATGCGCCGGCCCGTCATCGAGTTGGGGTCTTCGGGGTCGGATGGCGGAGAAGAGACTTGCGGCTCGGCGCTCGATGCGCCGGTCTGTCGCTCGATGGTGTCGCGCGCCTCTTCGGTCTGCGCGACGAGGGCTTCTACTCTGGCGCGCAGCTGCTCGTCGCCCCGGCAGGCGTCGGCCACGTAGAGCGCACGCTCGTCGGGCGGCAGGGCTAGCGCAGCCTGAAAAATCTCCTCAATCTGTTTCCAGCGTTCGGGCGACATATCGCGCAAATCTCTCTAACTCATTTTACATTGGCTGTTGGAAAAAGAAACCGGCGAGCCTTTACGCATAAGTGGACGAGACATCCGGGTCAATCCAAACCGACGAAGAGGAGGGCGTCTGCTGCTCCAACTGTTCAGAATATCAAGATAATACTTCAAGACTACGGCTTTGCAAAACAAGCCGGAAGGCCGCCCAATCCTTGCAGACTTGAGCGGCCTCCCGGCATCTCTTCTGCGCCCTGGCTTAGATGAAGAGCGCGCCTTTTTGGTTCTCTACTGCACGGCTTCGACCATGATAAAGAAGCGGAAGCTTCCGCTCGTGGCCGCGCCCAAAAGAAACTGCACATCTATCGACTGGCCGGGTTCGAGCTTGCACGTCGGCAAGCCGGAGAGATTGACCGAGACGGTCGAGTTCCAGCCGCCGCCGCGCGATGGAGTCTTGACGGGCGAGGAAAGAGGCTCTATCGAATCAGTCTTCAGAAATTGATTTTCGGCAGTTCGGGGAGAGGAAGGGCTTATGTTTGAGCGTTTGAAGTTCGGAAGACTGCATCCGTCGGCGAAGCTGCCGACGAGAGGAACCCCGCAGGCCGCGGGGCTCGACCTTTATTCAATCGAGGCGTTGAGCATTCCGCCGGGCGGGCGCGCGAGCGCGGGCACGGGACTGTCGGTCGCCATCCCCGTCGGCTTCTACGGGCGCATCGCGCCGCGTTCGGGGCTGGCCGTCAGGTTCGGTCTGGACGTGCTGGCGGGCGTCGTCGATGCCGACTACAGGGGCGAGCTGCGGTGCGTGCTCGTCAATCACGGAGCAGAGACCGTCGAGCTTGAGGCGGGCTCGCGCGTCGCGCAGTTGCTCGTCGAAGTGATTGCCATGCCGCAGGCCGTCTGGAGCGACGAGCTGGATGCAACCGAGCGAGGCGAAGCGGGCTTCGGCAGCACCGGCTAGCTCGGCGCGCGCTCGCGGTCGTCGCCGTTCGCTCGCGCATGAAAGCCTCGCCCGACGAATTTCGAGACGATTGCGGCAAAGCAGGCGCGGCGCGATTTACGCGCGGCGCGAGCTTTCGGTAGAATCGGAAGCCGGAGCCAAATTATGAAAACGATGCTGACCCTGACGTTGATTTATGCCATCTCCGTCTGCGCGCTGGCGCAGACCGTCTCTCGCAGAGGCTCGGACGCGAGTCTGCCGCCCGGTTACTGGCCGCTCGAAAGAGGGCAGGCCGTCGTCGAGAAGACGCAGACCATCCGGCTCGCGCCCGACCTTTCGCACCTGAGCGCGGGCGAGCGCCGCGCCGTCGAGAAGCTCGTCGAGGTCGGCAAAATTTTTCAGGAGCTATACGAGCAGCAGCGACACTCTCAGGCCGTCGCTTCGCAGCGCGAGCTGCAACAGCTCGACCGACGGCTCGGCTCGCCGCCCGCGACGCAAAATCTGCTCACGCTCTATCGACTCAATCAGGGCCCCATCGCCGTCACGCTCGAAAACCGGCGCGAGCCCTTTCTGCCCGTCGAGATGTCGCCGCCCGGCCATAACGTCTACCCTCGGGGCATCACGAAAGAAGAGGTCGATGCTTTCATCAACGCCCGTCCCGAGCGTCGAGATGCAATCCTCGATTTGCGTACAGTTGTCCGCCGCGCCGACGCCGCGAGCCTGCGCCGCGACCTCGACAAGCTTCGTCAATATCCCGCGCTCGACACCTTGCATCCGGGTCTGCGCCGCGACCTTGAAAATCTCAACGCGCGCCCCGACGCGAAAACTCTCTACGCCGTCCCTTACGCCCTCGCGCACGCAGACGAGCTGATGCGAGCACACGCTCTTTTGAACGAAGCAGCCGACGCCGTTCAGAAAGACGACGAAGAGTTCGCGCGCTACCTGCGAAACCGCAGCCGCGATTTACTGTCGAACGATTACGAGTCGGGCGACGCCGCCTGGATTACGGGTCGCTTCAAGAATCTCAACGCGCAGATTGGCGCTTACGAGGTCTACGACGACGAGCTATACGGCGTCAAAACCTTCTACGCCTTCAGCCTGCTCTCGACGCGCAGGCAGGAGAGCGAAGACCTGCGCAAAGCCCTGCGCGGCCTACAGGCGCTCGAAGACTCTCTGCCCTACCGGCAACACAAGCGAGTCAGAGAAGACATCCCCGTTGGCGTCTACGATGTCGTCGCCGATTTCGGGCAGGCGCGCGGCGGCAATACCGCCACCATCCTCCCGAACGAAAGCTATCTCGCGCGCCGCTACGGGCGCACGATTCTGCTGCGCTCGAACATCATGCGCAGCCCCGAGATTGCCGAGAACACGGGGCGCGGCTGGGAAGCGGCCGTCTCGCCCGCGCATCACAAAGATTTAACGCCCGACGGCAGCTTCTACCGCACGCTCTGGCACGAAGTCGGCCACTATCT
>DASWNP010000061.1:0-126442 GCA_036399175.1 Pyrinomonadaceae bacterium
AGCTCGGCCGCGCGATGGCCAAGAAGCTGAAGGTTTACGCCGACGAGCAGCACCCGCACTCGGCGCAGCAACCTCAAACCCTCGAAATCAACGCCTCCTCCGGCAAGCAGTAAGAACAGACGAAAGATTTTGTAAGGATAAAGAAAAGCCGTGGCTGATATTCAATATTACGGAACTGGCCGACGCAAGACTTCGACGGCGCGCGTCTACTTGAGACCCGGCGCGGGCGACGTTCTGGTCAATCGCAAACCCTTCGAGCAGTATTTCCCCAACGAGACGCTGCGCATGATTATTCGCCAGCCGCTCCAGCTGACCGACATGGCGACGAAGTTCGACATCCTCGTCAACGTCGACGGCGGAGGCCCGGCGGGGCAGGCGGGCGCGATTCGCCACGGCATCACGCGCGCGCTCATAGAGTTCAACGCGGACCTGCGCCGCACGCTCAAGCAGGCCGGGCTGATTACGCGCGACCCCCGCATCAAAGAGCGCAAGAAGTACGGGCAGAAGGGCGCACGCAAGCGCTTCCAGTTCTCCAAGCGTTAGAGAGCAGCGGCCGGGCGATTCGGGCGAGAGGCCGTGCCTTTCATCCGATCTCCTGCGGCCGTCATTCAACTGTTTTCGAGTCCATTGTCGCCGTCTTGATTGGTTGTTCCCCCTATACTCGGGGAAACTCAACGGCTGCGGCGAGTACATTAAACCAATTACTTGAGAAGGAGAGTCCAGTTTGGCTTCGGTTACGATGAAAGAGCTGCTGGAGGCCGGTGTACATTTCGGCCACCAGGTCCGGCGCTGGAATCCGAAGATGAAAGAGTTCATCTTCGGCGAGCGCAACGGCATCAGCATCATCGACCTGCAAAAGACGCAGCGCATGTTCCGCGATGCCATCCAGTTCGTCACCTCTCTGATGGGCGAAGACCGCGCCCGCTCGATTCTTTTCGTCGGCACGAAGCGGCAGGCGCAGGACGCCATCCGCGAAGAGGCCGAGCGCGCACAGCAGTTCTACATCAACCAGCGCTGGCTCGGCGGCCTCTTGACCAACTTCCAGACCGTCCAGAAATCCATCAAGCGCCTGCGCGACCTCGAAGCGATGCAGACCGACGGGCGCTACGAGATGCTCACCAAGAAGGAGCGCATCCGCCTCGACCGCGAGCGCGAGACGCTGGAGAAGAACCTCTCCGGCATCAAGAACATGAACCGCGTGCCCGACGCCGTCTTCATCATCGACGTGCGCAAGGAAGAAATCGCGGTGGCCGAAGCCAATCGGCTCGGCATCCCCGTCATCGCCGTCGTCGATACCAACTGCTCGCCCGACGGCATCGACTACGTTATCCCCGGCAACGACGACGCCCTGCGCGCCGTCCGCCTCTTCGCCTCGCGCATCGCCGACGCCGTCATCGAAGGCCAGCAGATGCGCTCGAAGGATTCGGAAGAAGAGACGGCTGAGGCAGGACAGGCGACGACAGCAGCAACAGCAGCGCCCGCGACCGAGACGACCGATGCGGGCAGCAACGCAGGGCTTCGCCCGACGACGACTTCGAGCGTTACCACACAGCGCGACCCCGGCGCGCAATCGCAGAACGCAGCCGACATGGCCGCTTCCGCTCCTTCGGCTGAGACGCAGGTCTCCGTCCCCGGCAATCAGGGTTTCGGACGCACGGGACAGCAGCCCGACAGCGTCGGCGACCATGAGCAGGTCGGCACGGGTGCGCCCGTGCGCGGCGCGTCGGGCGGCGGAAGCGACGAGAGCGAGCTGCGCGCGCCTTCCTCTGCGGAGAAGGACAAGGGCGCGGAGTCGGTCGGCGTGGCGAGCTAAAACAGCATAGTTCCCATAAATTGGATTTCGGCGAGCGCAGCCTCAGAAAGCGGATGAACCCGCCGGGCTGCGCTTTGTAATGCGGAACGATGAATGCGGAATGATGAATGAAAGGTGTTTGCTTCTCATTCATCATTCATCATTCCGCATTCATCATTTTAGTTGAGGAGATTTTTCGACAATGGCGGATATTACAGCAGGCGCGGTGAAGGCTCTGCGCGAGAAAACGGGCGCGGGCATGATGGAGTGCAAGAACGCCCTGACGGAAGCGGGCGGAAACGAAGAGCAGGCGATTGAGATTCTGCGTAAGCGCGGACTTGCTTCGGCCAAGAAAAAAGAAGGACGCATCGCCGCCGAAGGTGCGGTCGGCTCTTACATCCACATGGGCGGTAAAGTCGGCGTCCTCGTCGAGGTCAACTGCGAGACCGATTTCGTCGCGCGCACGGAAGAGTTTCAGGCGCTCGTCAAAGACATCGCCATGCACATCGCGGCAGCCGAGCCGCGCTTCGTCTCGCGCGAACAGGTCTCGCAGGACGCTCTCGACAAGGAGCGCGACATCGCACGCGCGCAGGCCAAAAACGACCCGAAGAACGCGAACAAGCCCGAACAGGTTATCGACAAAATCGTCGAAGGCCGCCTCAACAAGTTCTACGAAGAAGCCGTTTTGCTCGACCAGCCTTTCGTCAAAGACCCGGCCAAGTCGGTCAACGACCTTTTGAACGAGAAGATTGCCGCGACGGGCGAGCGCATCACCGTGCGCCGCTTCGCGCGCTACAAGATGGGCGAAGGACTTGAGAAGCGCGCCGACGATTTCGGCGGCGAAGTGGCCGCGCTCGCGGGCGGCAACCAGTAAGGGACTGTCACGAGTCTGGAGTCTGGAGTCTCGAAGTCAAAAACGTAAAGCGTTTTGTCTTTGACTCCAGACTCCAGACTCCGAGACTCCAGACTTAAAACCGATGACAACTGCCGAGGCACAAACCGAGACGAGCGCGCCGGCCTTCCGACGGATTCTTCTGAAGGCGTCGGGCGAGGCTTTGATGGGTGCGCAGAACTACGGCGTCGATGTCGGCGTCGCGCGCGAAGTCGCCGAGCAGGTAAGAGACATACATCGCCTGGGCGTCGAGGTGGCAATCGTCGTCGGCGGCGGCAACATCTTCCGAGGCGTCTCGGAGAGCGCGGGCAACATGGACAGGTCGTCGGCAGACTATATCGGCATGCTGGCGACGGTGATGAACTCGGTCGTGCTGCAAGACGCGCTTGAGAAGGCGGGCGTCCACACGCGCATACTTTCGGCCATCAACATCCCGCAGGTGGCCGAGCCCTTCATCCGCCGCCGCGCCATTCGTCATCTCGAAAAGAGGCGCGTCGTCATCTTCGCCGGAGGCACAGGCAATCCGTATTTCACGACCGATTCGGCGGCGGCTCTGCGCGCTCTCGAAATCAGAGCCGACGTGATTATGAAGGCGACGAAAGTGGACGGCGTCTACTCCGCCGACCCGGCGAAGGATTCGACCGCCACGCGCTACGACTCCATCACCTATCAGGAAGTCCTGGAGCAGCAGCTCAAAGTCATGGACGCCTCCGCCATCTCGCTCTGCATGGACAACAATTTGCCCATCATCGTCTTCAACATGCGCAGGCACGGCAACATCATGCGCGTCGTCATGGGCGAAGAGGGCGTCGGCACACGCGTTAGTCTGGGGAAAGCTGGTAAATAGTAAATCTTAAATCGTGAATAGATAAAAACTGTCTTTCACTATTGACGATTTACGATTCACGATTGACGAGGTTTAGAGATATGAGTGAGAAGGATGTCATCAAAGACACGAGGCCGCGTATGGAGGGTGCGGTCGAGGATTTCAGGCGTAAGCTTGGGACGATTCGCACGGGAAGGGCGGCGGTGAGCCTTTTGGATTCGGTGGTGGTCGAGTATTACGGAACGCCGACGCCCCTGAATCAGATGGCTTCAGTTCACGCGCCCGAGCCGCAGATGCTCACCGTCCAGCCCTGGGATCAGACGCAGCTCGGCGCGATTGAGAAGGCCATCCGCTCGGCTGATTTGGGCTTGAACCCGTCGAACGACGGCAAGATGGTGCGCGTGCCGATTCCGCCTCTGACGGAGGAGCGACGCAAACAGCTTGTCAAGCAGGTACACGAAGCCGCCGAAGAGCACCGCACGGCGATTCGCAACGTCCGCCGCGACGCCAACGACCGTCTCAAGCGCATGCTCAAAGACAAGGCCATCTCGGAAGACAGCGAGCGCGACGCCCTCGAAGAGATTCAAAAACTTACCAACAGCTACATCGGCAAAGTGGACGAGCTGGCGAAGAGCAAAGAGCAGGAGCTTTTGAGCGTCTGACGCTCGCCCAAAGTCTCGCCTGCGAAAACCTACGGCTGTTCGGTTTCAGACGACCACGAAAATAGAAAGAGGCCGCGTTGAGATTTAATCAACGCGGCCTCTTTCTATTTTCGGATGTCGGGGCGCGGCGAAATTTACCGCAACGTCGCGCGTTTAGAAGTTGAAGCGAACGGAGCCGGTGACGCGTCGGTTGCCGAGGGCAGCGCCGCCGCCGCCGAAGCCGCCGCCGCAGTTGCCGAAGCCTCCGGCGGTCGAGACCGACTGGCCGAAGCGCGACGAGCTGAGGTTGCCGATGGGCGGGCAGAGGTTCGTCTTGTTGAAGATGTTCTGAATGTTGAGTGAGAAGGTCATGTTGTAACGCTTCTCAGGCCCGCCGGGCGCGCCGCCGATGGGGCCGCCAATCTGCCCGCCGCCTCTGGCCGTGCCGCCAGCGCCGGCCGCAGGAGCGCCGCCACCACCGCCGGGACGACCGCCCGCCGCGACCTGCGGAGCGCCGCCCGCACCACGCGCACCGGCACCACCGCCACCGGCAGCACCGCCGCCCTGTGGGCCCGGAGCAGCAGCAGCGACGGCGCGTTGTCCGCCGCCCGCGCCGCCCACGTCGCCGAAGCCGAAGGTGCGGCTGATGCCGAGGTTGACGGAGAAGAAGCCGGGGCCTTCGCCGTAGTTACGCGGGATGATGGTCTGTCCGGGCTTGGGATTGATGTCGAAGTTGCCGTAAGGCGTGGAGCGCAAATCTTCGGGGCGCGTCTGCGCGTCGGCGAAGGCCGGACGGTCGCGGAAGATTCTATCGCCGTTGTTGTCGATGCCGGTCGTGATGTTGAAGAACTGACCCGTAGAAGCGACGATGAAGGGGTTGATGGAGAGCTTGAGCTGCGGAATGCCGAGCGTGCCGCCGAAGACGAAGCGGTGGCGCGGGAAGAAGGAGACGCGCCCATAGTCGGCGGCGACATTGTAGGAATCCGCCGGGAGACACTGCGCGAGGTTGCCGAAGACGCAATCGGTGTTGCTCTCGGCTTTGCCCGTCTGGTAGTTGCCGAAGATGGAGAAGCCGGGACGGAGCTGGTTTCTGAAGCCGAAGAAGGCGCGCACGTCGTTGAAAGTGCCGCTCGACTCGTACTGGTAGATGTCGCCGTTATCGCCGAAGGGTCGGATGCCGGGACGCGCCGGGTCGCCGAGCACGAAGCTTCCGGGGATGGGCGCGTTGATGTTGCGCAAGACCAGTGTGTGACGGTTGCGGAAGGTGAAGAGCACGCCGAAGACCGTGAAGTTGTAGGGCAGTTGTTTCTCCATCTGCACGGCGGCCATCATGCCGTAGGGCGCTTGCAGGTTGTTGGCGACGGTAGTTCTGTTCTGCGGAAGACCGAGCGCGAGCAGTTGCTCGGCGGTCGGCATGCCGCCCACCGTGCCGTCCTGATTGAAGGTCACGCCGTCGATGGCCGAGAGGTTCGCGCCGCTCAGACGGAACAGAAGCTGCCCGGACTGGTCGCCTGTGAAGCGGTTGGCTTGCAGCGTGCCGCCTTCGTTGAAGCGGTCGTAGAAGATGCCGAAGCCGCCGCGAATGACGAACTTGGGTTGTCCGCCGGGGCCGCCGCCGAAGGGGCCTGTGAGCGTGCCGGTGGTGGAGCCGCCGGGAGCCCACGCGAAGAAGAGGCGCGGAGCGAAATTGAAGTTGCTGTCGATGTTCGACTGCGTCTCGTAGCGCAGGCCGAAGGTCAGAGTTAAGTTCGGGCGCACGCGCCACTCGTCCTGGATGAAAGCGCCGAGGTCGGTCTGGCTGACGGCGGCTTCGGCGCTTCCGCCGTTGATGTTGAACTGTGTCGGGCGCACGCCGGGCACGCGCTGGATTGCCTGTCGATACTGTTCGAGCGAAGTGAAAATGAACGTGCCGTTGAAATTGTTGTCGGCGACATCGGTGATGCGCACTCCGCGCAGACGCGCGCCGAAGCGGATGACGTGCGAGCCCTTCGTGGCGGTGGTGTAGTTCTGTAGCTCCCAACGGTTCTCGTTGTTGAAGGAGAGACCGACGGGAGAGCCGCCGCCGTTGAAGGCGTCGAGCACCTGGATGGTCGGAAGTGTGTTGTCGCCCTCCTGCTCGCGCCGGTTGCGCATGAACTGGAAGCGCGTCTCGTTGATGACGTTCGCGTTCAAAACAGCCGTTTCCGTCAGTTGGATGGTGTGCTGGCGGAATGTCGTATCGAAGGCGCGAGAGAGCAGGTTGAAATTGCCGACGCCGGTGAAGTCCGTTGACTTCGTGTAGGTGTAGCGCGCGACGAGCGTGTGATTCTGGTTGAAGGCGTAGTCGAAGCGCGGGCTAAAAGTCGTGTTGCGGCGAGGCGTCTGCACGGGCACGATGAGCGAGACGGCGTTGAGCGACGGGTCGAGCACCTGCGCGTTGATGATTTCGTTATCGTCTTCGTCGCGGCGCTGGAAGTCGATAAAGAAGGACGACTTCTTGGCGACTACGGGGCCGCTCAGAGAGAAGCTGTACTGGCGGCGCTGGAAGTCTGCGCGGTTGGCGGTGAAGACGTTTCGGGAGTTGAGACTTTCGTCGTTGAAGTTGAAGGTGGCGCTGCCGCGCAGCTTGTCGAAGCCGGGGCGCGTCAGGATGTCTATACGACCGAAACCGGGCTGGTCGTTCTCCGCGTTCAGAGGGTTCTGGCTGACGCGCACTTCGCGGATGGCTTCCTTCGGGGGGAGGCGTCCGCCCGTGAAGCCGTCGATGTAGATTTGTCCGCCGTTGGGGCCGGCCGAGGGGCCTGCGAGCGCGGTCAAAGCGGCGGCGAGGTCTTCGGGGTCGTCGGGCAGCGCGTCGAGGTCTTTACCCTTGAGGACGATGGCGTCGGCGTTGGAGTTCGACTCGAGAGGAGTTTCAGAAGCGACGACGACCTCTTCTTTTTCGAGCGCGACGCCGAGCTTGATGTCGAGCGATTCGCGCCGACCGGCGGCGACTGTGACCTCCGCGTTCTCGTAGAGAGCGAAGCCGCCCGCAATCGCGCGCAGCGTGTAGGTGCCGGGCGCGAGGTTGCTAATCGAGTAGTTGCCCTCGGCGTCGGTGACGGCGGTCTTGATAGCGCCGCTCGCATCCGTCAGCGTAACGGTCGCGCCGACGATGACGCCGCCGAACTCGTCCGTCACCTGCCCGCGAAGTCCGCCCGTCGCCTGTGCCGAGACGGTCGCAGCCGTCAGGACGAGCAGCAAAACAAAGCCGATGGCTTGTCTGTAGTAATTTTGAATGAAACTCATAATCGTTGACCCTTGTCTCTCTCTTCCTGCTGTCAAATTCTTTTAAGGCTGGCCGATGCCGAAACCCAGATTGAGATTGGCGAGGCTGTTGCCGCCGCGATTCGCGCCGCCCGCGCCCGGCCTTGCCTGCATCATGGCGACCAGAGGCTCTATCCCTGCGATGAGCTGGATGGCCGTGACGCGCTCTGCGCTCGTGCCCGTCGTGCTGAAGACGACCATGCTGCCCGGCTTCAGCTCGGCGAGAGTGGCCGCAGGCAGGCGCTCAATCATCTCCTGCATGTCGCCGCCCATGCGGCGCACCACCATGCCTCCGCCGCCACCGCCCGGTGCGCCCGCCGCCGGAGGTGCGCCGCCCGCCGGAGGCGCTGCCGCCTGTGCTCCAGCCGGACGAGCCGCCGCCCCGCCGCCTGCACCCTGCGGAGGCGTACTACCCGGAGCGCCGCCTGCCATCATCGCAGCGGCCTCGGGCGGCACGCGCTTGAGCGACGAATCCTTGCTCACGACAATCGTCACGGGCTGATTGCCCTGAAGCGTTTTTATCTGTATCTCTCTGGTCTCGGGATTGACGGCGGTGATAGTTCCCATCAGCGTGCGGAACGAGCCGGTGACGACCTCTTCGGGAGTAAAGCGCGCGCCGTCGGGGCTCTTTTCGCCTTTGGCGCGAAGCTGGTCGCCGACCTTTATCTCCTCGAAGGTGCCCGCTTTGGCATCGCTGAAGCGCACGGAGTCGGGCGCGTAGCGACGGAATTTCACCTTCGCATCGGAGGCCGCGATGACGACGGGCGGCGCTCCCGGCGTGCGCGACTGGAGAGTTATCTCCTTCGTCTGAGGGTTGACGGCCGTGACCGTGCCGACGACGCCGCGCGCCTTCCACTCGGCGCGGTCGGCTTCGTGCTTGCGCTCAAGGTCGGCCTTCGTATTGACGATGACGACGCGCGCCATCATCGACTTGCTGTCGGCTGCGACAGAGCCGCGCGCGAAGACGCGGTCGCCCGCGCCGATTTCCGAGAGCGCCGTTTTCGTCGCTTTGGCGAGAGTGGTCTCGCCCGGCGGCAGGCGCACGTAGTTCGTATTGTCGGCCACCGTGACGATGACGACCGAGCCGGCGTCGGTTTTGAGGAACAACTGCTTGGCCGAAGCGTCGATGGCCGCCACCTCGCCGATAACGCCGTTGGGCGTGATGCCGGGGTCGGCAGAGGTTTGCTGTCCGGCGGCGGGCGCGGGAGTCTGCGCCAGCGCGCGCGGGCTTTCGTGAAGCGCGTGAGAGGCGGCGGTCAAGGCGAGCGCGAGCAGGAGCTTTTTCATGTGGATTCTTCTTCTCCCTGATTGAAAAGGCGACGAACGAACTATCTGAAAAACGGGACTTCGCTTTGAATCGAATAGTTTAGCGGTGAACTGTGTGCGCGCATCGTGGCGCGGAGACGTTGAAACAAGGCCATCGGATTGTTCTACGTGCGAGCCTCAAAAAATGTTCCGGCTGAGTCAAGATTGATTTCAAACAGCCGCGAGAAAGGCATCTCTGCGGGAAACGCATCCCGGCCAGACATTCGTGCGCGGCATGGTCGAGACAATCGTGCAGGAGTGCGAGCCGTCTATAGATATTGATGTCATCGATTGCACGTCGTTCTCCTTCACACCGTCACTACACATATAACGCGCCCCGCCGCGAATTATTAACAACACTGAAAAATTTATTTTCGTGCTTCGTAAAGAACATGAAGATGGGACTCAATTACACGACACTCAAGAAAAGGGTCGAGACATCCTGCGAGACAGCCGCGAGAAAGGCATCTCTGCGGGAAACGTGTCCCGGCCAGACATTCGAGCGGCACGGTCGAGACAATCGTGCAGGCGCGGCGCAGGAGTGCGAGCCGTCTATAGATATTGATGTCGCGGGCTCTGAGAAGTTCCAAAAAAAGATGGAGACTCCCTCCGTGTTTTCGGACAAACGAAAGGGCGAGACTTCCAGAACGGAAATCTCGCCCCATCTTTTTGTCTGAAAGCTTCGCTCGTCGCTTTCCGTCTGAAAGCTTCGGGCGGGCGCTATTTTCTGGCGCTCTTCTTCAGCTCGGCCTCAATCATGGCCTTCATGCCTTCGTAGCTGCGGTCTTCGACGCGGCGACCGTTGATGAAGAGCGTCGGCGTGCCGTTGACGCCGACGCGCGTGCCTTCGGAGAGGTCTCGATAAACCTTATCGGCGAAGCGACCGGAATCGAGCGCGGCGTCGAACTTGGCGCGGTCGAGCCCGAGCTGCGTGGCGTAGGCTTTCAGCTTATCGACTTCGAGCGCCGACTGGTTGCGGAAAAGGATGCTCGTGTATTCCCAGTATTTGCCCTGCTCGCGCGCGGCCTCGGCGGCCTCGGCGGCCTTGAAGGCGTTTTCGTGCTGCGCGAGCGGATAGTCGCGGACGACGAACTTGGCGCGGTCGGCGTACTCCGTCATCAGTCGTTCGAGCACGGGGTTGACCTGCGCGCAGGAGGGGCACTGGTAGTCTGTGAACTCGACGACCGTGACGGTCGCCGCCGGGTTGCCCTTCATCGGCTGGTCGTCGATGGCGACCTTGAAGACGGGTGATTCGGGAGCGGTGAGGAAGGTCTGAATCGTGGCCGTCTGTCTGAGCTGACGGGCGAAAGCGTTCTCGGCTTTCTGAGCTTCCTGCGATTGGAGATATTGAATTAGCTGCGGCTTGACCTGCGTGAAGTCGCCGTTGATGCGCTGCTTGTTTTCGTTGAAGAAGGTCTGCGCCTGTGCTTCGGTGACGGTCGGGGTTTTCGCGCTCACCTCGGCTTCGAGCAGGGCTTTGGTCGTGACCTTCCTCTTCTGCGCTTCCTGTTCGAGCAGGATGTCGTTGATTTTCAGCTCAACGTCGCTGCGGCGCAAATCGTAGACGCTCTTCTGAACTTCGTAGATGAGCGGGCTCAAGTTGTCTTCGACTTCGCCAGCCGTGATGGGCTCGGAGTTGACGACGGCGAGGATGCGCTCTCGCTCGGCTGCGGTTCTGGCGGGCGTGTTGGCTTCGGCGATTACCTTGACCTGCGAGGCGGCGCGCAGGCGTTCGGCGAAAGCCTGTGTGGCCGCGCGCTGGCGCTCTTCGGTCAGGTAAGCGATAAGACGGCTTTTGACATCATTGAACTCGGCGGGAATCTTCGCCTTGTTCTGGTTGTAGAAAGCCTGCGCGTCGGCTTCGGTCGCATCCGTGACTTTCGAGAGCACCTCCTGCTCGAAGAGCTTGGCGCTCGTCAGGTTGCGCTTCTTGGCCTCGGCGTTCAAAAGCTTGGTGTTGATAATCAGGTTCAATTCGTTCCTGCGCGCTTCGACGACATCGCGCTGAAGCTGCTCGACGCGCTGGCGGGTCTGCTGGCTGAGGTCGCTCTTCGTGACCTGTATGCCGTTGGCGATGGCGAGCACTTCGGGCAGGGGCTTCGCCTCGCAGCCGCAATCGACGGCGACGTTGGAAGCGGCTGCGGGCGTCGTGGCGGCTGGTCTCTGCGGCGCAGACGTGGCGGGCGCAGTCGGCGTCGTAGTTTGCGACGCCGGTCTCTGCGTGGTCGTCGTGGCAGGCGTTGCGGGTCTCGCCTGACGGTTGCCCGTGCGCGTCTGTGCCTGCGCGTGTGCGGCGCAGGCGACGAGCGCGAAAACTGTCGTGAATAAAACTCTCTTCATTAGCTCCTCCGATTCAAACTCATTCCGACGCCGCCTCAGTTGGCTGCGACCCACCCGGCGGCGGCGACGAACTGCTTCTTCTCCGTGTCGATAGTAACCATATATGCGCCCTGCGCGCCAACGCGGCGGTTGGGCCCGAAGGTGAGGCGCGGCGTCAGCCCGGTCTCGAAATCGTAGAGTCCTTCGAGCGCCGTGACGAGTTTTTCGCGGCTCACGTCGCGCCCGGCGCGCTGCAAGCCTTCGATTAAAAGCTTGGCCGCAGCGAAGGCTGAAAGCTGCGCCGCCGTGTGTCGCGGCGCGAGCTTGTGCTTTTCGAGCAGCGCGCGAAACTCCTGCATCCCCGCCGGAGTGATGTCGGACGGGACGGTCGGGAAGGAGAGAAAAATCTTGTCCTGAAAGACCGGCGGAACGGCGGCTAAGAGGTCTTGCGCTACGAGCGCGCCCAGGAGAAAAACGCTCGGCGTCCACCCGACTCGCGCCGACTCCTGCATAAAAGCCTTCTCCGTACCGCCCCCGCCGAGAAAGAAGACTGCTCCCGCGCCTCGCTCCCGCAGAGTGGAGACGAGCGCGGCGGCATCGAATTTTTCGCGCGCGTAAGGCTGCTTGAGAACAATCGTCCAGCCCGACTTTTTGGCCTGCTCTTCGATGCTCGCGGCGGCCTCCGAGTTGAGCGGCGAGTCGAGATAAATGACGGCGGCCGGAGTCTTTTTCAGCTCCGGCTTGGTCGCCGCGAAATTGACGAGCGCGCGCCCCTGCTCTCTGAAGCCGGGCAGAAGGTAAAAGGCGTAGCGATTGAGAGGAAAGCCGAAGGGCGGCGTGAGCGTCGAAGCTCCGACGAGCGGAACTTCTTCCGCGCCGACGACGGCTGCAATCTCTCTATCGGCTCCGGCTGTAACTCCGCTGACGAGAGCGAAGATTTGTTCGTCCTGTAGAAACCGTTTGAGGGCGGCGGCAGACGCGGCCGGCTCAGCGCCCGCGTCGGAGAAGCGCAGCTCGATTTTGCGATTGTAGATTCCGCCCCGGCTGTTCACATCGTCGAAGTAGGCTGTGAGCACTTCGCGCATGGCTCGCCCCGTGTCGGCGAGCGCGCCTGTGGAGGGAAGCTGCGTGCCGACTCGGATGGTAGTTTCGGCGAGTCCGGGGTCGCGGTCTGTCTCGATGCGTTTGAGATAGGCGACGAGGTCGGCGAGGTCTTCGGCAGACATCCTGTAGCGCGGCATGGCGACGAGCAGGGTGTTGCCCGAAGGGTCGATGCCGGTGGTGAGGGCGCGAATGAAAGAGGCTTCGTCGAAAGCGCCGTGCTTGCGCCCGGAAGGGTGCGTATGGCCGTAGGGCTTGACGAGATGCTGCCAGGTGAGGTTGCCGGCCGTGACGCCGCCCTCGGTCTTGCCCTGCCCTTCGACGCCGTGACAACCCGCGCAGGTCAGGGTCGAAGCGGGCACGTCAATCTCGCCCATGAGCGCCGTCATCTCGCGCCCCGAAGCGCTCGCGCCTCGCAGGTAGATGGCTTTGCCTCGACGTTCCTGCGGCGTCAGAGAGCGCGACTGCGCCGACTCGGACGGCGAGGGCGTCTGAGCCTGTGCCGAAGAGACGTTGAAGAAGAACGTGGAGAGCGCGCAGAGCAACGCCCCGAAGATGAGCAGCACGAGGAACGCGGAAGGATGAAAGCTGAACGCTGACTGCTGACTGCCGAACACGTCTGGCTGACGGCTGACTGCTGACGGCTTATTGCTGTTTGGCGATTTCAAATTTCCGGCCTCGGGTTCGTCCTGACGCTTGGCGTTTCGGTTCTGGCGTTCATCGTCGCGGCGTTCCTATTTTGTCGCTGCGTTCTTGTCGTCGGCCACTTCCTGAACGAGCTTGACCAGTTCTTCCGACCTGGCGAGGCCGAAGGCTTTCTTCCAGAGGCCGGTGCGCTCGTTGCCGATGATGACGATGGTCTTATGGTCGTCTTTGGTCTCGACGTACTGGCCGAGCTTGTAGAGCGCCCAATCGACGTTCTCTTTCTTGCCGGTGAGAAAGAGCCAGCCCGGGCGGGCGTGAAACTTCTGCGCGTACTCCTTCATGCGCGGCGGCGTGTCGGTCGCCGGGTCAACGCTGATGGAGACGAGAAAGACATCCTTGCCCAGACGATCGCCGAGCGCGTCCTGTATCTTCTCGAAGTTGCGATTCATCGGCGGGCAGACCGAAGCGCAGGTGGTGAAGAAGGCGTTGACGACGACCACCTTGCCCTTGAGCACGTCGCTGTAGAAGCGCATGGGCTGACCGTCCTGATTAATCAGCGTCACGTCTGTAAAATACTTGGCCGCTGCCGAGGGCTCTTCCTTCGGCGCTGAAGAGGCGCGGTGCGCGGCGTGCGGGTCGGGGACTTGAGCGGGCGGCGCAGAGGGCTTGGGCGCAGGCTTCGACGTTTGCGCCGTTTGCGCTGCGACCGACAGGTTGGCGAGCGTGCAGATGAGAGCGACGAGGAAAAGTCTCTTCATGGTTTGCGCTTACTCCTTCGAGGATGTGACGGCGGTTGCGCTCGTCCCATCGATTGCTTCTTCGATGATTTTTACAAGCTGGCTCGGCTTCGCCAGACCGTAGGTGCGCGTGGACGTACCCCGCGCATCGTTGATGACGAGGACGGTGGGCGAGTGGTCTTCGCGGCGAGAGGCCGAGGCGGCCAGAGCGCGCAGCAGTTGGTCTATCTCGGTCTTGCCGCCGGTGACGAACGTCCAGCCCGCGCCCGCGCGAAACTTCTCGCCCCAGGCCTTCAAGCGCTCCGGCGTGTCGGTGACAGGGTCAACGCTGACAGAGATGAAATGAACGTCGCGCCCGACCCTTTCGCCCAAATCCTTCTGGACTCTGGCGAAGGTCGCGCCGAGCGGCGGGCAGATAGTCGTGCAGGTGGTGAAGATGAAGTTGATGGCGACGATCTTGTTCTTGACGAGATCGGTGTAGAAACGAATCTTCTGCCCGTCCTGATTAAGCAGCTCGATATCCGGGATGGAGAGCTTCCCTCCCCTGTCGGCCTCTTTCGCGGCGCTCCGTGCGTCTGAGGCAGACTCGGGAGCGGCGGAAGATTCCGGCTCATCTTCAACGAGGCGCAGAGCCATGCCGCACTTCGGACACTTGCCCGCCTGCGCGGATTTGACCGAAGGATGCATCGGGCAGGAATAGACCAGCGCGCCTTTCCGCTCGGCGGCGGAGACGGCCTTGCCCTGACGCTTCGTTTTCGTCGAAGCCTTCTGGCCGAAGGCGTGCGCGCTGGCGACTGCGCAGAAAAGAAGACCGACGACGAGCGTCGCCCTGAGAACCGACGGCGCGCACGTCTCGATGAGCGCCCTGCACAAATTCGGTATAGCTTTCATCTCAAATTTCTTCTCCCTTGATTCCGGCACGAACATTCAGAGGCGACGACGGTCGCAACACGCTCGCTCCTGCCGCACGCCCGCGCTACCGCCGGGGCTTGTTGTTTCCGGCGGGCTGGGCGGAAGCTTCAGAAGTTGTCTTTGTTGTCGTCGTGCTCGTCGCGGCGTCTGTCGCCTGTAGGGTCAGGTGAGGCAATTGCCTGTAGCTGACGCCCTGCGAAGCGCTCTCGACGAAAATCATGTAGACGCCCGACTGCGGCGGCGTCACACGCACTTCGTAGATGCCCTTGCCCGCCGACTGTGCGAAGGTGCGGTTCTGCCAGATGCCGGGAGCTAGGAAGGTGAGCACGCGCACGTCCTTGAGTCCTTCTTTGGGCTGGCCGGTGGCCGTGTCTGTCAGCTTAAAGCGAATCAGAAACTCTTTGCCCGTGCGCATCTGCTTCTCCGGCATCTGGTATTCGATGGCGAGCGCGAGCGGCGCGGCACGCTTAATCGACGGGTTCGGCGCGGCTGACGCCTCGAAGCAATGAAGGATGCGCGGCGAATCGGAGAGAAAGGCGACATCATAGAGGCCGCTCTTCGGGAGCCTGAGCGTCGTCGTGTAGACGCCGGGCGCGCTCTCGCGCAGCGAGCGGTCAACTACCATGACGCTCCTCGGCTCGCGCCGGTAGTTCTGAAAATTACCCATCGGAGCGGCCATGCCCTCCGTGTAGTAGTAAATCATCTTGTCGGCCGGGTTGGCGACGAGCACGGAGTTGCCTTCGGGCGCGGGCGTGATGGTGTCGGGCAGAGTCGAATCGGCGACTCTGCCGGGAGCGAGCTGTCCGCCGGGGAACTGCTTGACGTCGGGCTCCTGTCCGATGGTGGTGAGGCGAATCATCTCGACCTGCTCGGAGGCCGCCGAGCGTATGTAGGCGAAAGTGGAGGTGAAGGCCACCTGGTCGGGCTGCTTGCCGACGGTCAGGCTGTGCAGCATCCGGTTGGTGGAAGCGTCGAAGATGTGGACGGTGTTCTCCTGCGGGCTGAGCGCGAAGCCGTAGCGCCCGCCGGGCGCAAAGCGCACCGCGCGAAGTCCCGTCTTGCCCTGCATGCGCGCGACGACCTGATGGCTGTTGCTATCGACGACGGTTATCGAGCCGTCCGCGTCGCTCGCCAGATAGAGCGCCTTGCTCAAGCTTGAGAGCGCGATGGATGCGGGGCTCGCGCCGGTCTTCACGTCTTTGAGCTTGGAGAGCTTGCGCACGTCGACGACGGAGAGCGTCGCGTCTTTGCGATTGGTGACGAAGGCGTAGCGGCTGTCGGCTGTAAAGGCCAGCTCGTGACGCCCCGCGCCGGTCGGGATGTCGGCCACCTTCTTCAGCTCCAAAGCGTCGATGACGCTCGCGCCGCTCGTCTCCGCTTCGGTCAAACCCTCGTAGCCGACCCAGAGGTATTTCTCGTCCGGCTGGAGAGAGACGCGCGTCGGGCGCGCGCCCGTATCGACGTTGGCGACGACCTTCCACGCTTCGGTATCGACGACGGCCACCTGATTGACGAAAGGCATGGCGACGAAGAGCCGCTTGCGGTCGGACGAGAGAACCCAGTCCTGGCCGGGGCTCTTGAGCATGACGAGCGTGAGCAGCTTGCTGCCGCCGAAGCCAATCAGGGGGTCGATGACGGAGATGTTCGGCTCCTTGTTGAGCGCGAGCAGGTAGTAGCTGTTCAAATCGACTTCGGGTCGGGCGCGCAGGCTGCCCTGCAAGTACGATTGCACCTTCTCCCTGCAACGGTTGGCGTCCGTCGCCTGCTCGTCCTGCCTGAGAGACATCCAGGCCGAAAGGTTGAGACCTGTGACGGGCGTCTTCGTCGCCGTGTCCGTGACGCTGAAGCGGACGGAGGCGTCCTCGGCCTCCATCACTTCGGTCTTCTCTGTTCCGGCGCGCCTGAGAGGCTCGACCTGAAACTCGACGGCGATGCCTTCGCGGACGATTCTCTGCGTTGAGGAAGAGATGCTTTTCGTCGGCGACGGGGAAGGCTTGGCGGCAGGCGAAGAAGCCTTTGGCTTCGCCGCGTCGCCCTGCGCAGAGACGCTCGCGGCACAGAGCACGACGAGCGCGAACGAGAGCCACGCTCGCGCCCATCTTGCGGAGAAGCTTTTCCTGTCTATCTGAATCGAGCGGAGAAGGTTTGCAGGGTTCATTTTCAATTCATCTAAAGATTAACGTAGAGGACAGGAGTTGTCGCTCTGCCCCTACAGCCACCGCATCCGAGTTGCATTCGACGAGCAAAGCCATTGCCGTCGAAGCCTTCAAAGCTCCCGAAGCGCTTGCGAAACAAGCGCAACCCCGCAAAGCCTCTGTCGTTCGGATGTGCGGCACGGCTGAGGCGCGGGTTCGGGTGAGTTCCCCAGAGACGAAAGAGACGAAGAATCGTCGGGCTTGCGCTTCCTTTTGAGAGTCCCGACCGTGAAGCTTGCGGCAGCGCGGACGGCTGTCGAGCGTCGGATTTCGAGGTTCAAAAGGATGGACGACGACTATCTGAGGAGAGCATCATCATAGTTTGTTTCTCGCTTTCTGTTAAGCCCCGGACGAGCCTCTTCGGTCGAAAAGGGCGGGCGGCTGTCGCGTCCCCTGTGCGCGATTGACGACTCGTGGAGAGCGCAGAGACTTCAGGCGCGTTTCCAGTTGAGACGGTAGCGGGCTGTGAGGGCGAGGCCGATGCTTGTGACGACGAGGCCGGAGACGACGAACGGCCAGATGTAAGGGACTGTGAGCACCGCCGTCCAGAAGAGCGTGCCCAGAAGCAGCGCGACGGCCTCGGAGCGACGCCTCTCGGAGATGAGCAGGCGTTCGAGCCACCGCCCCGTCGCCGCGATGACGACGACTCGCCCAAAGAGCATCACGACCGTCAGAAACACGAGCGCCATGATGACGATTGGCGCGCCGAGCGCCTGCGGCAGCATCTTCAGAGAGATGAGCACGCCCGGCCCCAAAACGACCGCTCCCAACAGGCCGATTAAAGCCACTCTCAAACTCGTCAACTGCAAGCGCGCTGCCGCGCGGCTGACCGCGCCCGGCGAGATGGCCGTCAGCGCCAGAGACATGACGAACCAGAAGAGCACCGCCAGCAGACGCTGCCCCGCGTAGGCGGCTGAGAAGCTCGGCGTCAGAAGCGACGCCGGATTGCGCATCAGCTCGCGCAGTTCCTGTTCGTAGCCCGCGTACATCAGCGTCTTGCTCGCGGGATTGCGCCCCGGCGCGTGCTTGCCGTGATGATACGCGCCGCCGATGACGACCACATCGCCGCCGATGTAAGAGCCCTCACACTGGCGGACTGAGCCGCCCAGTGAAGCCACGTCGCCCTCGACGCGACCGAGGATAACCACGTCGCCGCCGAGAGCTACCACGCCGTCGCGCACGCTTCCCTCGACGATCACCGAGCGACCGAAGACGATGACATCGCTCGCATAGTCGCCCTTGATAACTGTCGTCGCCGCGTCGCTCGTCTGCGCGCACGGTGCGCCGCTCGACTTCTGCCCGCGCGCAATCGAGCCGGCCGCCAAAAGCAGCAGCAGCGCGACGACAGCGCGACCGAGCCGCACTCTTTCGCAGCACGATTCACGTCCGAAGCTCTGAGGGAAAACAGTTCCGTCCACAGGGTTTATGAAGCTATCAGCAATCAGCCGTCAGCTTTCAGCCAAACTGTTGAATGAAAGACTTGCTTGAAACTTTTCACCTTCGGTCTGGCGGTCTGGCTGATAGCTGACTGCTGATTGCTGATTGCTGATTGCTGATTGCTGATTGCTGAAAGCTTCTTCGCTCTCTTCATCCGCGCGTGCGGTGGTAGCCGACTATCAGGCGCAGGAGCAGGGCGACGGCGCACGCAAAGAACATACAGGTGAGAAAGCTGAGCGGGTTTGGCTCGGCCAGAAAGCGCCCGCCGACGGTGCGCAGGATAAGACTCGCGCCTGCGGCGGCGTCGCCGAGCGCGTGGCCGAGTATCCCGAAGACGCCGAGCACTCCGCGACCAAACCTTGCGAGCGAAGCGAGAGCCGCGTCGAACGTGCTCAGGCCGAGCAGCCAGACGGAGGCGACGAAGAGAGGCACGCATAACAGCAGAGCGCGCCGACGCTCAGACCTCTGTCGCATGCCGCTCAAATCCGTCTGCGCGTGCGCCGTCACGACGCGCGCGAAGTTTTCGGGAAGCGCCAACTGGCTTTCGGGTTTCTCGAAGGCGATGTCTAAGAGGCAGAGCAGCCGCTTCTGCTCGTTGAGAGCCGACTGGCAGGCGCGACACTGTGCGATGTGCTGTTCAAAGAGGATGGAAGCATCACTGGCAAGCTCGCCGTCGAGATATGCGGCCACGTCTGCGTGGCGGCAGGGGTCGAGTTTGTCTGAAGCTGCCTCTGTCACTCTCGTCGGTCTCCCGGATTTCTAGATGTTCGTGATGCCGCGCCCGACCAGCTCGGCGCGCATGGCTTCGCGCGCGCGAAAGATTCTGTTCTTGACCGTGCCGAGCGGAAGCTCCGTCACTTCCGCAATCTCGTCGTAGCTCATGTCGTACATATGTCTCAGGACAATCAATTCCCTGTAGGCGGGCGGAAGCGCCCTCACGACCTCTTCTATCTCCGCGCGTCGCTCGGCTCGCTCGCTCTCCTGTTCGGGCGTCGGCGCGCTCGAAGCCAGAGGCTTCTGGTAAGTGCCCGTCTCGTCCGAGGTGCGCTCCAGTTCTTCCATTCGACCCGTGCCCTGTCGCCTGAGATGGTCGATGGCCGAGTTGTGCGCGATGCGATAAATCCAGGTCGAGAACTTGAACTCGGAGCGATAGCGAGCGAGCGACCCGTAGACCTTGATGAAGACTTCCTGCGTCAGGTCGAGCGCCGCATCGTAGTCGCCCACCATGCGATAGACGTAGGCGGCAATCGGGCGCTGGTAGCGACGCACCAACTCCTCGAAGCTCTCCTCGCGTCCCGCGACGGCGCGACTGACAAGCTCGCTATCGGCGACTGCCGTCAGATTTTCCAGCGAAAGGGGGATTGCATTCATACGCATGATGCTAAGTTGGTACGCGCGGCTGCGGGCAAAAGTTTCAAGGGGGTAGAAGTCTGTAGTCTGGAGTCTAAAGTCTGGAGTCAAAAGCAAAACTCGTTCGGAAGCGCATGCTTTTGACTTCAGACTCTAGACTTTAGACTCCAGACTACAGACTGATTTTTCACGCCCACTTGAGGGCGGCGAGTCCGGCGGGTGCGGCGAGGAGACTGAAATCAAGCTCGCTCGAAGGAAGCGCGAGGCGCACGTCTTCGGCGCGCAGCGTGTGCGGCGCGACGGAGAGCGTTTCTTCGACGAGGGCGCTCGTGGCGCTCGCGTCCGTGTCTGTTCCCATGACGAGCAGTCGTTCGATGGTCTCGGAGGGCGCGCCGCCTTCGATGCCGGGCGCGGCGAGCCGGTCTCGGTAGAAAAGAAGGAAGCGGAACAGCTCGTCGTTTCTATCCTCTTCGTCGCAGATGACGTTTCTGACGAGAAGCGGCTGCCTGCGCCTGAGCAGGACGGCGGTGAAGCCTTCGGAGAAGGTGCTCACAAGGAGCGCATCCGAAGGATACGAGGCGTCTCTCATCAGCCACCAGGCTTCGCCCATGTGTCGCGGCAGAATCAGTCCGGCGTGCCAGCCGAGCGAAGCGAAGATGGATTCATACTCGGCGAGCACGTCGAGGCGAACGGCGCTCAGCAGATAGCGCGGCTGCCCCTGCGCGTCGGACGCGAGACGCCGGCGCGAGACGCGCAGCTCTTCGAGACGCGCGCCGATGACGCGCTCGGTCTTCCAGCGCAGCATCTCTTCGAGTTCGCCGCGACCGCTCGGCACACTCTCCAGAGTCAGAATCGTCGTCCGCGTCGAGTTCTCAGGAAGCGCCACAGACCAACGTCGCTGCTTGAGCAGCCCGACGCTCGTCACAAGCTCGGCCAGAGTCTCCGTCAACTCGACCGGGTTCGTGATGTTCACTTCGTCGAAGCGTGGATTCAAGAGACCTTCGGGTAGTTGCGTATAGCCCGCGCGGCGCACCGAGAACGCGTCGCGCCGACGCTCTAGCGCGACCACCCCTGCGCCCGCCTCCGACAGCCCCAATGCCGCCGAAGGCAAACGCGGCTCGATTAATTTCCTCAAAGGATTCATAGAAAATTAGCGGTCAGCAATCAGCAATCAGCAATCAGCCAAACCGAAAAGTCGATGGTGACAGTTTTCAAGCGAGCATTTCATCCAACTGTTCGGCTGAAAGCTGATAGCTGAACGGCTGACCGCTTATCGCCTTTTCACCACTTGGTACAGTCGTTGTAAGAAGTGCCGTCGGATGCCTGGTCGGAAGAGGCGCTGCAAATATTGATGACGCCGGTTTCGCCTTCGGACGAGTTGGGGTCTTCGCCCGTGATGACCTGCCAGTCCTTCGCGCCCGAAATCGGGTCTTCGGGGATGTCGCGCAGGTAACCGGAGCTGACGAGGTCTTCGAGCGACTGCGGGAGCTTACCCTTGTCGGCGGCATACTGGTCAACCATTTTCCGCATCTGGAAAAGATTGTCGCGCAGCACGGCCTCGCGCGCCGCGAGCACGGAGCGGTTGTACTGCGGAAGAACTATCAGGGCGAGAATCACGATAATCGAAATCACAATCATCAGCTCAAGCAGGGTAAAGCCGCGCCGACCGCGTGGGAGGGAAAGGGGGAAAGGGAAAAAGGCGAAGGGAACAGATGTTTCACTTCCCTTCTGCCTTTTGCCTTTTAACTTTCGCCCTGAGTATTTACCACTCACTGTACTTCTCCCCGTTGAGCGCGGTGGCCTTCGATTTCGAGCGCACGTCGAAGACGTTTTCGCCGCCCCATTCGGAGGCGTCCGCTGCGTCGTAGGTCGAGCGCAAGTCCCACTCGGCTTCGCCCGTTATCGGGTCAACCGGGATGGATCGCAGGTAGCGTTTCTTCTTCGTCGAGACGAGCTTGTTGTCGGTTGCGCCGCCTTTTGAAGTATCGACGCTGCCGAGGCTGCCGGGGCCTGCGAGGTTGGCGCGCGGAACGACGTTGACACCCTCGACCAAAAGCTCCAGCGTCGGCGGATAGTGGTCGGGATTCTCGACGTTGAAGATGGTGCAATCGCTGATGACGACCTTGCTGCGCGGGTCGAGAAAGGGCTGGCCGAGACCGCCGGGCTGAACGGGTTGTCCCGGCTGGCCGGGCGCGGTCGGAGTGGTCGGCGAAGTCGGCGAGCCGCTCAAGCCGGAACACTGGATGCCGACTGTGTCGCGGTGAAATTCTTTGATGGCCTGTCGCATCTCCCTAAGCGAGTCGCGCAGGCGCTGTTCGCGCTGCCGCTTGACCGATGTCTTGATGAGGGGGACGATGCCGAGCGTCAGAATCGACAGCACCGTCACCGTCACGACCAGCTCAATCAGCGTCCACCCGGCGGAAGAAGAACGATGGGCGGAAAACGGGAAAAGGGGGAAAGGGGAAAGGCGAGGACGACGGCTCGGCCGCCCGTCTTTTCCTTCCTTTCCTTTTACCCTTTTATCCATTTTCCCTTTCCCCTTCGGTTCTATTGAATGAGCTTGAGTTGGGCGTTGACGGCCTGCATGAGCACGCTGCGCCCGTCGGTGGCGATAGCGTGAACCTGACCGGCGTCGAAGCCGAGAGAGCCTTCTCCCGGCGCGATGGCTTCGACCTCGATGACGAGCAGGACGCCTTCGCCCGTCAAAGGCTGCCCGCCCGGCGCGGGGGCGACGGAGACGACGAGCACGCCCTTCGACGCATCAATCGAGTGAGTGATGACGGGCTCGCCCGCCTTGCCGTCGAACATCGAGCCTTTGGAGACGGAGCTGATTTTCGTGAGCGCGGGGTCGAAGCGCAACGTCATGGCGGCGAGTCCGAGCGGCGCATCCGTCTTGAGCGAAAGCATCACGCGCTGCTTCGAGCCGACGCGCTGCTCTTTCGCCTCCGGCACGAGACGCAACTCGGCGGCGCTCATCAAAGGCGCTGCGACAGTCGCAGGCGCGGCGGTCGCATTGGCGGCGGGCGACACAGGCGCATCAGCCTTCAGGGTCGCTGCTCCGCTCGTCGCCGTTTCAAGCGCGACGTTCTTCGTCGGCGTTGGAACGTTCGTCAGGGTGGCGTTCGTCGCGGCAGCAGGCGTTGTCGTGGCGCTCGCGGCTGCGTTCGAGACTTGCGTCGCGGCGTTGTTGTTAGCGGCGGGCGCGGGCGTCGAAGTGTTGACGAGGACGTTGGGCGCGGGGACGTATGCGACCTGCTCGGTCGTGTTCGCAACGGGCGCGGGCGTCTGCGTCTGCGCGGCGGCAGCAGTCGGCACGAGGGGCTCGGTTGCGGGCGGAAGCTGGACGACAGTGTTGGTCGGAAGACTACGCGCGCGGGCGAGCTGGTCTTCGCGGTCGGCGTCGCGGACGAGCGCTTCGAGCGAGTCGGACTGCGGCGTCTGAATCGAGCCGGTGTTGCGCATCTCTTCGTCGGCGGGCGTGATGGCCGGGGCGCGCAGGACGCGCGGCGTCATCGTCATCACGATGTCGCTCTGCACGTTGTTTCGACGCGGCGCGGTGAAAAGCCGACCGAGCACAGGAATCAGTCCGAGCAGCGGAAGTCCCTGGCGACCGTCGCTCTGCCTGTCCTGCGCGATGCTGGCGACCATAATCGTTCGATTGTTCGGGATGCGCGCAAGGCCGGTGATGCGGCGCTGCGTGAAGGTCGGCGTCAAAGCGTTTGCGCCGAAGATGGCGTCCTTCGAGTCGATGACCATCTTGACCTGCACGTCGCCGTTGGGGAAGACCTTCGGAGTGAAGTCGAGCGAAAGGCCGGTGTCTTCATATTGAATGACGGGGAAGCCGCCACTGAAGACGCCCGGCGTCGCCGTCCCTGTGCCGGTGCCGGTGTTCGTGCCCGTGCCGAAGCCGAAGGGCGTGACGCTGGCGGTCTGGACGGGCACTTTCTGGCCGATGCGCGTCTCGCTCTTCTCGTCGTCGAAGGCGTGAACCTGTGTGGAGAAGACGAGGCGCGTGCGGTCTTTCTGTTGCAGGGCGCTCAGGGTCGAAGAAGGAATCAGGAGGCCGACGCCCATCGCGACGGGGATAGTTCCGCCCTGCGTGGCGATGCGGCGCGCGCCGTCGTAGAGGACGGAGCCGCCCTGAAAGCCGCCGAAGTTCAGGAGCGTATCGCCCGAGCCGAACTGGTTGCCGATTTGCAAAAGGTCGGTTCTGGAGACCTCGAAGATGGAGACTTCCATGACGACCTCGGAGCGGTCTTTATCGACCGTCGGCAGAAGCTCCGCGATGAGTCGAATGTTCTCGGGCGTGTCGCGCACCGTGATGCTGTTGGTCGTCTTGTTGAGCGTGACGGTGGGCTGGCGTCCGGCGTTAGCGGGAAGCGCCTGCTGAATCAGTTGGCGCGCGGCCTCGGGCTCGATGTTGAAGAGATAGAAGGTGCGAAGCACGAGCTGCTGATACTGCGGGCGCTTCGACTGGTCGGCGACGAGGATGGTGCGGCGGTCGAGTTTCTGGAAGAAGAGTCCCTGCGCGGCGAAGATGTAGTCGAGCGCGCGTGCGGTCGTCACGTCGCGCAGGTTGTAAGTCACCTGCCGCTTGCCGACCTGCTGCGCAAAATCCCTGTCGAAGACGACGTTCAGGCTCAGCTCTTCGGCGAGCTTGCGCACGAGCGGCTCAAGCTCGCCGCTATAGTTGATAACCTTCAACTGCTCCGTGCGCGGCGTTATCTCCTGCACGGGGACGCTCGCGCGCGTTCCATTGGCGGCGTTCGGAGTGCGTCCGCCGTTGGGCGAGCCGACGCCGTTCGGCGTCGAGCGCCTGTCGCCGCCCGGGCGCACGGCGTCGCCCGAGCCGTCGATGGGTAGTCCCTGCTTCTCTCTCTGCAAGCGAAGCATCCTATCCATCTCGGAGGCCGCGAGGCCGTTGACGGGGTCGTAGCCGTAAGCCTGCCGGAAGGCGTTGTAAGCGCCGACGTAGTCGCCCTGTTCGGCGAGCGACCGGCCGCGTTGCATGAAAGACTGCGAAGCGTTGAAGAGAGCGCGCTGGTAGTGAAGCTGATACTCGGTGTCCGAAGGCAGGGCGGCGACGGCGAGGGCAAACTCCTGCGCGGCCTTCTCCCACTGTTGCGCCTTCTCGTACTCCATGCCGCGATTGAAATTCTTCTCGCCCTTCTTGGCGAGCGCGACGATGGGCGTCGCCAAAAGGCAGACGGCCAGCATAAAAGCCACGAATGAACGCGCGCGGGCAAATGATTTCATGTTACTTCCTCAAATTAAGCTCAAGCTCTAAGGCTCACGGCTGCTCTTTATGAAGCTTCTTTCGGAGCGCGCCGCGACGAGGGAAAGCTAAACTGTCGTCTTCTTCCAATCAAACAAGAGGAGAGACAGGCTTTAAGAGTCGTCCGAGTTCCGAGACAGACTGAATTTAAGCTCTATTGTCTAACGCCGTCGGGCTTCTATGCAAGCAAACGCTCGCGGCCTCCGGTGGCCGATTCACTTCGGTCGGCCTCGCCGCCTTGCGTTTCTCTACACGCTCGGGCAGGCCGAACAGTTCCCGAAAGGAAGATTACAAAGCCGAGACTCGAAACGAAGCGGTGCGGCGCGAAGCGCTGTGGAAATCCGCAGTTTGTCGCTTCATCTCAAAGCGACGCCCGACGCCGGAGGCTGGACGGGCTGGCTCACAGTCTCTTCGAGATGCTCTTTGCCAAGCTCTTCGACGAAGGTGACGCGGTTTATCTCGTGCAGCGTCGAGAGCCCCGTGAAGACCTTCTTGAGCGCCGACTCGCGCAGAGAGCTTAACCCTTCGGCCTCGGCGGCGCGTCGCACCTCCGAGCCGGGACGCCGCTCGATAATCATTTCGCGGATGTTGTCCGAGAGGTCGAGCAGCTCGTGAATGGCCGTGCGCCCACGATAGCCCGTGTGGTTGCAGGCGTCGCAGCCGACGCTCATGTAGAAGACCTGATGCCTGTATTCCGAGGGACGCAGCCCCGATTCCAGAAGCTCCTGTTCCGAAGGCTCGTATGGGCGCTTGCAGACGCTACAGAGCAGGCGCACGAGTCGCTGCGCGAGCACGCAGTTCAAGGACGAGACGAAGTTGTAGGGCTCGACGCCCATGTTCAGAAAACGACCTATCACGTCGATGACGTTGTTGGCGTGGACGGTGGTGAAGACGAGGTGGCCTGTCAGAGCCGACTGGATGGCGATTTGCGCCGTCTCGTTGTCGCGGATTTCGCCGACCATGATTTTGTCCGGGTCGTGACGCAAAATCGAGCGCAGGCCGCGCGCAAACGTCAAGCCCTTCTTCTCGTTGACGGGAATCTGCGTGATGCCGTGCAGTTGATACTCGACGGGGTCTTCAATCGTGATGATTTTGTCTTCTTCGTTTCTGATTTCGTTCAGAGCCGCGTAGAGCGTAGTGGTTTTGCCCGAGCCGGTCGGCCCCGTGACGAGCACCATGCCGTAGGGCTCGGCGATGTAGCGTCGAAACTTGCGCAGGTCTTCCTCGTCGAAGCCGACCACGTCCAAGTTGAGGTTGCGAAACTCTTCGTTAATCTGCTCCTTGTCGAGAATACGGATGACGGCGTCTTCGCCGTGCACGGTCGGCATGATGGAGACGCGGAAATCCACGTTTCGCCCCTTGTAGCGGACGCGAAAGCGACCGTCCTGCGGCACGCGTCGCTCGGCGATGTCCAGCTCCGACATGACCTTGATGCGCGAGATTAAGGTCTGGTGATAGGCGAGGTCGATGGGGTCGACTTTGGCGTAGAGCGCGCCGTCGATGCGGTACTTGACCTGAACTTCGGTGTCGCGCGTCTCGATGTGGATGTCGGAGGCGCGCGATTCCATCGCGTTGAAGATGATTGTATCGACGAGCTTGATGATGGGCGACATGTCGGAGTCGGTCGCCAGTCGGTCGAGGTCTAAGACCTCCTCGCCGTGCTCGGTCTCTTTGACGAGCGAGATACGAAAGCCCGAAGTCGCTTCCTGAAGGACGCGCTGCGTGGCGTCGCCCTTTCGCAGAATCACGTCGATAGCACCGGCAGTCGAGACGTGCGGGACGATGCGCGCGTGCAGAGCCGAGGCCAGCTCGTCGAGGCGTTCGAGGTCGGTCGGGTCGGCCATCGCTATATGAAGGCGTCTGCCCTCACGGCGCAGGGGCACGAACTGGTGGCGCAGCATCAAATCGACGGGCACTTCGCCGAGCAGAGAGAAATCTATCGGCGAGTCGCCGCCGGGCGGCAGGAGGTCTACGTAAGGCAGGCGGTAGCGGCGCGCAAGCTCAAGCGCGGCGCGCACCTCGGGCGGATGCCCCTCGCCTGCGAGAGCCACGAGGCCGCGCTCGCCGCGCACCGTGAGCTGCGTCGGCGCGTCGTCAGAGTCGGCGATAGCCTGCGTGATTTCTTCCGATGTTTGACTCATACTTGCGAACTCGTCTGATGCAATTTGTGGGGGTGGGGATGGCTCGAAGCTTTAAGGGGGTTTAGCGTCCCGTCACGTTCGAGATGGATTGAATAATCGGCAGATAAATCGCCAGCAGAATCGTGATGACGATTCCGCCCATGACGAGAAGGATGGCAGGTTCGAGCACGGTCGTCAACTGCTCAAGACGCACCTCCGATTCGGCGTCGTAAAACTCCGCGACCTCTTCGAGCATCTCCCTCAAACTCCCCGAACGCTCGCCGACGCCAATCATGTCGAGCGCCAGTTCCGGTATCCAATGCGCCTCGTGCAAACTCTCCGTAAACGAGCGCCCTTCCCTGATTAAAGGCAGAACAGCCGTGCTCCTTGCGCGCAGCTCGCGGTTGGTAATCGCCTCGGCGGCAATCTCCCAGGACTCGACCAGAGTGATGCCGCCCGCCAGAAGCGTCGAGAGCGAGCGCGTCACCTGTGCGACCGAAAGCTGCTTGAGAAGCTCGCTGACGATTGGAAGCCGCAGGAGGAAACGGTCGATGGAGAGTTTTCCCGAAGGCGTGCGCGACCAGAGGACGAAGGCCACGATTGCGCCGATGACCGACGGGGCGAGCCAGTAGAAATTGGTCGAGACGAAATCCGAAAGCCCTATGACGACGACCGTCACCGTCGGCAACCCCTTGTTAAAGCCCTCGAAGAGACTCGACATGCGCGGCACGACATAGACGGTCAGGAAGACGACCATGCCGAGCGACGCGGCGAGCAGAAAGAGCGGGTAGGCGAGCGCGCCGCGAATCTTCCGTCGAATCTCGACGCCGCGCCGCATGTATGTGACGTAACGACCCAAAACGTCGTCGAGCGCGCCCGAACGCTCTCCGGCCAGAATCGAGGCCGTGTAGATACGCGGGAAAATCGGCCCCTGCGCGGCGAAGGCCGCCGACAAGGCCATCCCGCCGCGTATCTTCTCCTCGACATCTCCGAGCACCATACGCAGGCGCGAGCTGGCAGCCCTCTGCCTGAGCATCGCGATGGCCTGAAGGATTGGGATACCGGCGCGAATCAGCGCGGCGAGCTGCTGATTGAAGAGCAGAAAGTCGCCCGGCTTGACGCGCGCGTTCGTCCCCGAACGCCCGCCGCGCGTGAGAGCCGAGACGCCGCGCGCCTTCGGCGGCGTCACCGAAAAAACCCTGTAGCCTTCGGATTCGAGCCTGACGCGCGCCTCCGCCACGCCCACCGCCTCGACCGTGCGCGTCACAACTTCGCCCGCAGGCGTCCCCAAACGACAGATAAACTCGGCCATCAGCTTTGCTATTGATTCATTGATTCATCGGCTCATTGATTCAATGAAGGAATGAATCAATTTGTCCGCCAGTATATCACGCGCCCGCGCGACGAGCCCAAAACGGCTGCGCCGACTTTCGAGGCCGCATGACTACACGCCCCGGCGAGTTTCAAGTTCCAAGTTTCAGCCTTCGAGTCGTCTGTCGCGTCTGAGCTTTTAAACTTGAAACTTCAGACATGAAACTTTTACTAGATGTTTCTTGCGCGCCAGTCCGGCCTGTCCTACAATGCTGGACGTATCAGACAAAACGGAGTCTCCCCAGTCGCCGGTTCAAGTCGCAAACCAGTAGCACCCGAAGTCGCCCGCCAGCGCTCGCCGCAGGGTCGGCGACTTCAGGTGCTCAGCCGAGCCCATTTCAGACTTCATACTCCGTTGCGCTTTTCGTTAGCTGCAATCGCAAGGAGGGTTTTATGAGAGCAGAGCGCCCCTACCGCCCAGCGTCCGCGCTTGTCTCCTGCATCACGTTCGTCCTTCTCGTTCTGGTCTGCCCGGAAGCCTCCGTCGCCCAATCGCAGCAGCCCGCCGAACAGCCCGTTCAATCCGCGCAAAAGAGCGCCCAGCCTTCGGGCGCTGCCACTACTTCGACCACTTCGACGCCGACGCGCCTGCCCGCCGTCGGCGCGACGGCTGAAGTTAGCGGGCCGCGTGTGCCGGGCAGCGCGCCGCCCGAGCAGGACGGCCCCGTCATCGTCAACGCAGACCTCGTCACCGTCACCGTCACCGTCACCGACGCCTACGGTCGCTACGTCACCGGCCTCGGCAAAAACGCTTTCACCATCTTCGACGACAAAGAGGAGCAGCAAATCTCCTTCTTCAGCAACGACGATGCGCCCGTCAGCCTCGGCGTCGTCTTCGACGTGTCGAACTCGATGAGCGGCGAGAAGATTCTGCGCGCCCGCGAGGCGCTCTCGCGCTTCATCGAGACCAGCCATAACAACGACGAGTATTTTCTCATCGGCTTCAACACGCGCGCACAGCTTCTCTTAGACCGCACGCGCGACAGCAACGCCCTCCTGGACAAGCTGACCTTCGTCCAGACCAAAGGACGCACCGCGCTCTACGACGCCTGCTATCTCGGACTCGAAAAGGTGACGCGCGGCGCGCACCAGAAGCGCGCCGTCCTCCTTATCAGCGACGGGCAGGACAACAGCTCGCGCTACACCTTCAGCGAGCTGCGTCGGCTCCTCAAAGAGTCCGACGTGATTATTTACTCCATCGGTATTCTCAACGGCCACGACGACACGACCAGCCTCGGCATGGGAGGCCGCGCCATCCTCGACGAACTGGCCGGAGTCTCCGGCGGCAAGTCGTTCTATCCTTCGACCGCCGCCGAGATGAACGACACCTTCGAGAAGATAGCCCTTGAGCTGCGCAACCAGTACTCCATCGGCTACCGCCCGTCGAACTTCCAGAACGACGGCAAATGGCACAAGCTCAAGGTCAAGATTAAAGCCCCGCGCGGTCTGCCCCGCCTTTTCTGGCGCAACAAAGAGGGCTACTACGCCGTCACCAATCCGCGCTGAAGGCGAAGAGGTCAGAGGCTAGAGGTCAGCGAAAACCAAAAGCAAAAGCCAGGTCTGCGCCCTGCTTGTAGTAAACAGGCTCGAAGATTTGTTTTACTGCCCTCAAACCTCTGACTTCTGCTTTTCTGGCAACGCACGACCGGCGTCGGGGCATCTTTGATAGTGGCGCGCTACAGTAAGCTCGGGCGTGCCGGTCGAACGACAGAGGCTAAAGTTATTTGCCCCAGCCGCGCGAAGCCCTTCGTTGAAGGGTGGCTCGCCGAAGGAAAGCGCCCCGCTACTCCCCTCCCGCTCGACAGGCGCGAAGGGTTTTTAGCGGGGCGCTTGTGATTAAGGGTGATTGAGGGCTCTCCCCTCCGACACATGGAAGAGGCGCTCTTCCGTACCGCTTCACGACTCGACAGAGGATAAAACGTCTGATGCAGCACCACGCGGTTTGCCGAAACCACTCGCGCGCACGATTTCTCAACGCGCTCGCCGTCGCCTTCGCGCTCGTCGCTTCTTCCGCGCTCGTCGCGCCGACGGCTCGCGCCTCCCGGCCTCAGCAGTCTTCGACGGCGCAGCAGCCTGCCGCCGACGCGCGCCCGCGCCGCGTCCAGGGCACGGCGACGACTCCCGCGCCGACTCCCACGCCGCGCGCGACGACAACCACGACAACGACGACCACTACCACGACGACGCTGCCCGGACGCCCGACCCTCGCGCAGCCGACCCCGACGCCCTCCAAGGATGCCCCCGAGCTTCAAGACCCGAAGCAGTTGGAGCAGGAGGTTGACCCTGAGGAGGTCGTGCGCGTCGAGACCAATCTCATCAACCTGCACGTCCGCGTCATCGACCGCAACAACCGTCCGGTCAACGACGTGCGACAGGACGAGTTTCGCGTCCTTGAGAACGGCGTGCCGCAGGCCATCGAGTTCTTCACCAGAGAAGAGGTGCCGATTAGCTACGGCCTCGTCGTCGATAACTCCGGCTCGATGCGCTCGCAGCTTCAGAAGGTCATCGACGCGGGTAAGACCATCGTCAACAGCAACAAGCCGGGCGACGAGACTTTCCTCGTCCGCTTCGTCGATAGCGACAAAATCGAGACCGTGCAGGATTTCACCTCCAGCCAGAACGACCTGCTCGACGCCCTCGACACGCTCTACACCGAAGGCGGGCAGACCGCCGTGCTCGACGCCGTCTATCTCTCGGCGGAGCGCGTCGGCCAGTACAGGAAGGGCGATCCCCTTCACGACCGCCGACGCCGCGCCCTCATCCTCGTCACCGACGGCGAAGACCGCGACAGCTACTACAAACAAGACCAGCTCTTCAACGCCCTGCGCGAAAACGACGTGCAGATTTACGTCATCGGCTTCGTCGGCGAGCTAGATAAAGAGGGCAGCTTCATCCGCAAAAGCTCGCGCGACAAGGCCGTCGGTCTCATCAACCGTCTGGCGAAAGAGACGGGAGGCCGCGCCTTCTTCCCCACTTCGCTCTCCGAGCTTCCGCAGATAGCCCAGGAGATTACGCGCGACATGCGCACGCAGTACGTCATCAGCTACAGGCCGACGGAGAAAGCGCGCCCCGGCGAATATCGCAATGTTCGCGTCGTGATTGCCGACGCTCCCGGCAGAGACAAGCGCATCGCCATCGCGCGCGGCGGCTACACCGGACAGGCCGAAGGCGGCGCGCGCCCCGCTCAACAGCCGCCCAAATCCGACCCCAACCCTTCTCTCCGCAGACCCTAGCGCGACGCCGCGCGACGCTTCGACGCGAGAGAGAGCAGCGCCGAGACACACCGAGAGCGCGCAGAGGTTCTGTTCAAAACCTCTGCGCGCTCTCTCTGTATCTCGGCGCGCTCTCTCGCGTTAAAGCCTCGATTGCTCTAAAGGCTGGCCGTCGCCTTTCACTTCGGGGGCTGGACGGAAATCAGGTAGGCGATAAAGCAGATGAAGAGCAGGGCGACGGCGAGGATGACGAGCACTACCGGCTCGATTCCGAAGAGCATGTTCTTCTTCTTCTCCGTGCCTTCGAAAAGACTTTCGGGCAGGTGGAGCTTGCCCGCATCGAGGACTATCGAGCCGTCGTGGAACTTACCGTCGAGGTGCTGGTGGTCGCCGTTGCCGCCTGCCTGTGCTTTAGCGTCGGGCGTTTGAGTATGTCCGGCTTTCTCTTCCGGCGGCGCGAGGGCGGCGGCGTGCTCGGCCAATCGTTCACGGCGCGATTTTCTCTTCCTGCCTATCTTCATAGCCACTCTATCTTTCTCATGTAGACGTAGATGCCGAGCCCGACGACCACCATCGACACCAGCGCGAAGATGTAGCCGTACTTCCACTTCAACTCCGGCATGATGTCGAAGTTCATGCCGTAGATTCCGGCAATCAGCGTCACGGACATCAGAATCGTGGCGATGGAGGTGAGCCGCTTCATCACCATGTTCATGCGGTTGCCGGAGACGGAGAGGTATGCGTCCATCGTCGAGCCGAGCATGTCGCGCAGGGTGTCGATGGTATCGGCGACGCGGATGATGTGGTCGAAGACATCCTGAAAATAGACGTGAGTGGCGCGCTCGAAGATGGGCTGCTCGCGCCTGAGCATGGTGTTGAACACGTCGCGCAGAGGCGTAATCGAGCGGCGCAGGTAGAGCAGTTGTTTCTTGATGCGGAAAATCTCCTGAATCGCTTCGGGCTGAAACTCTCCGAAAATCTGGTCTTCCAGCTCGTCCATGCGGTCGCTCAGGATGTCTAAGAGCGGCATGTAGTCATCGACGATGGCGTCGATGAGAAGATATGCGAGCAGCCCCGAGCCGTGCTCGGCGCGGTCAGACCATTCCTTCCAGAGACGGCTCGCCCTGCCGATAGCGCGGATGGGGCGGCTATGCACGGTGACGAGATAGTTCGCGCCGAGGAAGATGTTCAGCTCGCGCAGCTCAAGGTCGTCCTTCGCCCCGACCAGTTCCGTCTCGTAGAGGACGATGAAGTAGTAGCCCGCGTACTCTTCGACCTTCGGACGCTGGTGCGCCTGCTGGCAATCCTCAATCGAGAGCGGATGAAAGCCGAACTCTTCGGCCAGTTGCAGGAAATCCTCGCCCGTCGGGTCGCTCACGTCAGCCCAGACGACGTTGTGTTTGTTGAGGCAATACTCGCTGATGTCGGCGGTCGGGAAATTGTCCTTGAAGGCTTTCGAGCTGCTGTCGAGACAGACGGTTGTAATCATGCGTCCCTCGCTTGGTGTTTAAGTCCGCTTACTTCTGAGACCGAAGTATACTTAGCCGGAGATAATTTGGAAGCCGTCGCCCGGTGTTTTATTCTCAAATCTGTCACCTTTTTCAAATTTGTATCCCGCCGCTCTCACTTCAACACATTTTCCGAACACTCTAATATCGCGCGCGCAAGCTCTTACATAACTATTACGTTCAACTTCGCCGCGACTTGGTAGGATGGCTCAGGCGAAACATCAAAACAGGCGGCAGATTCTTTTTCAAAGCAGGGGAGAGGTGAGACATGCGCAACGAAGCGTTGCTGGAACAAACGAAGTCGGGCATCAACTGGGTCACTACGACGATAGTGGTCACATTTCACATCGGCGCGCTGGCGTCGCTCTTCTTTTTCTCGTGGCAGGCAGTGGCCGCGACGCTTTTCCTCTGGTGGGTTTCCGGCAGCCTCGGCATCGGCATGGGCTTTCACCGTCTCCTGACGCATCGCGGCTTTCAGACGCCGAAGTGGGTCGAGTATTTCCTGACCATCTGCGGGACGCTGACGCTACAGGGCGGGCCGATTAACTGGGTGGCGACGCATCGCATTCACCACGCCTACGCCGATGCTGAAGGCGACCCGCACACGCCGCGCGACGGCAAGTGGTGGGCTCACATCGGCTGGATTATGTTCGGCACCGGACAGCAGTTTTCCACGCCCACGCTCGCACGCTTTGCGCCCGACCTGATGCGAGATAAATTCCACGTCTGGCTCAACCGTTTCTACTGGCTGCCGATTACGCTGCTCGGCGTCGTGCTCTTCGCCCTCGGCGGCTGGTCGCTGATGCTTTGGGGTGTCTTCCTGCGCACGGTCGGCGGCTGGCACATCACATGGTTCGTCAACTCCGTGACGCACGTCTGGGGCACGCGCCGCTTCGAGTCGCGCGACGATTCGACCAACAACTGGTGGGTCGCCGTGCTCAGCTTCGGCGAGGGCTGGCACAACAATCACCACGCGCATCCTACTTCGGCGCGTCACGGCCTGCGCTGGTACGAAATCGACATGAACTGGTACGGCATCCGCACGCTGCAATTCCTCGGGCTGGCGAAGAATATCAAGGTCGTCACAGCGACCCAACCCGTTCGCCCGGCTTCCGACAAAGAATCGCCCGACGCGCTCTCACAGGCGGCTTGAGCGCGACACCCGCTTCCACCTTCAGAATCGAGAAGCCCGCGAGGACGAGACGACTCGCGGGCTTCGCTTTTAGGCGAGGGAGGTTTCGCTTTTGGGTGAACGGCTCTGGTTAGCCTAAAATGGTCGGAGTTATGCGTATCCGCACAAGGCGCAAGTCAATCGCCCTGATTATCACGCTCGGCGCGTGCATGGTGACGCTCGCCGTCGCGCTCAACGTGACGTGGGTTCTTCTGAACTGGCAGAAGGTGGCGCTGCTGGTTCTGGGCGTCACCTTCTTCGCCGTCATCATCACGGGGCTCGTCCTCAACACCGTCTTTCTCGTCCGCGAGATTCGGCGCAACGAGCAGCACGACAGCTTCATCAACGCCGTCACACACGAGCTGAAGACGCCGGTCACGACCATTCGCCTCTATATCGAAACGCTCAAGACGCGCGACGTGGAAGAGGCTCAGCGACGCGAGTTCTACGACGTGATGCTCGCAGACACCGACCGTCTTCTGCACACGGTCGAACAGGTTTTGCGCGCCGGTCGCGCAGGCCATCGTCGCCGCCCGATAAACAAGGCCATCATCGACCTCGGCGCGCTCGCCCAAGAGTGCGTCGATGCTTTCCGCGCCCGCTACAATCTCGACTCGCAGGCCATGCGCTACGTCGAATCCTTAAACGGCGGCGGGCGCGCTCTTGTGCGCGGCGACATGGACGAGCTGCGCGCCGCCGTCTCCAATCTCATCGACAACGCCGTGAAGTATTCAAACGAGGATGTGCAGGTCTCGGTCGAGGTCGGGACGATTGACGAGAGGAATGCTATCGTGCGCGTCTGCGACAGGGGCGTCGGCATTCCGAGCGGTCAAATCAGGCGCATCTTCAAACGCTTCTACCGCGTGCCCGGGCGCGTGATGGCGCGCGTCAAGGGGACGGGGCTCGGGCTCTTCATCGTCCGCTCGGTCGTCAAAAAGCACGGCGGGCGCGTCTTCGCCGAGAGCGAGGGCGCGGGGCGCGGCAGCACGTTCACCATCCAGCTTCCGAGAATCACAGAGAAATGAGCGCTGTTTTGATTGTCGAGGACGAGAAGCCTCTGGCCGACGGCCTGCGCTTCAACCTGCAAGCCGAAGGCTACACGGTCGAGGCCGTCGGCGACGGCGAAGCGGCGCTCGCTCTTCTGCTCGACGCACAGAAGAGATTCGACGCCGTCGTGCTCGACGTGATGCTTCCGGGCGAGCATGACGGCTTCGCCGTCGTCTCGGAGTTGCGCCGTTCGGGTCAGTTCATCCCCGTCCTGATGCTGACGGCGCGCGCCCACCCGGAAGACGTGCTGCGCGGCTTCGAGGCGGGCGCGGACGATTACCTGCCCAAGCCCTTCGAGCTTTCGATTCTCATCGCGCGCCTCAACGGCCTTCTGCGTCGGCGCGAATGGCTGCGCCGCGACAGCTCGACGAGCGAGCCTGCCGCGACGGCAAACGCCGATTCGCACGGCGAGCACGGCGGCGACGGCGGCGACGCTCACGCCGCGTCCTCTCGCCCGTCGCGCGAGATTGCCGCCGCGTCGCCGAGCGAAACTTTCGTCTTCGACGGAAAGAGCATCGACTTCGGCGCGCTTGAGCTTCGCATCGGCGAGCGAGTCGTGCGACTCACGTTGATGGAGGTCGAGCTTCTGCGCTACCTGATTCGCCACGAGGGGCGCGTCGTCTCGCGCAAGGCGATGCTCGAAGATGTGTGGGGCCTGCACGAAGACACCGACACGCGCGCCATCGACAACTTCATCGTGCGTCTTCGCAAGTACATCGAAGACGAGCCCTCCCGCCCGCGACACCTCCTCACCGTGCGCGGCGTCGGCTACCGCTTCATCGCCGCGCCGGAATAAGGCAAAGGGAAAAGGCAAAAGGAAAAAGTTAAGATGGCAACTGATGCTTTCTTACTTTTGCCCTTTGCCTTTTTACTTTTGCCTTGCTGCTGCGTCGTTCCTCTTTTTTGTCTCAGGCGCTAATCCTTCGCTCTCACCGAGCCGCTAATCTTCTTGCGCGTCGTCTCGCCGGTCTTGAGCACGGGGATTCCTTTATCCACATCCGCGTGCGGTCGCGGGATGACGTGTGTGGCGACGACCTCGCCGACGCGACTCGCCGCCGCCGCGCCCGCATCGACCGCCGACCTGACAGCCGCCACGTCCCCGCGCACAATCGCCGTCACCAGCCCCGCATCTATCTTTTCGTAGCCGACCAGTTCGACGTTCGCGGACTTCACCATCGCATCCGCCGCCTCAATCATCGCCACGAGCCCCCTGCATTCCACCATTCCGAGTGCTTCCATAATCTCCCTACCTGCTAAGATTTCAATCTTCTCTTCACTTAACTCCCCCTATTCGGAGAAAGCCGGTATATGTATAAATCTACGAGCTGGCCATCAACTATGCAGCGATTGAGTTGAGTGTTCATTAGCTCTTTTTTACATTTAATCGCTGATATGAGCGATTTGTAGAAACTGTATTTAGGACCTAAGACGCTAATAAAGCCGAATCCTAATCTTGACCTAAGCTTTGGCTCGGCATCAAGTAATTCATATACCAAGCTATAAAACTTAAGCGGGCCTTTACTTTCCACTTGCGGAGAAACAAACTCTAAACGCCAAGTTCCAACCTCTGGATTAAAAATCCAGTATGCGGCTATAACGTCTGCTTTAGCCATATCTAAACGCCGCAACAGATTTTCGCCTACATTAATCTCTTCTGAAGAGAGTTCTCCTTTTACCAATACTTCTTCAACCATTTCAATACTCCGTGCTTTCTATCACTGATGGCAGAATAAAGGTCGCGCGCCAATTTATCGTTAATCTGAGGCTCGTATCTTGCCTGTTCATTCCAGTCTTTAACCACAGCCCAGTTTGACCTAAATTGAGCGTTTGAAATCTCTTCTGTTTGCAACGCCGCACCCAAACCTGCGCCTTTCACCAACTTCACAAGCTCATGCGTATAATATTCTCTCACGGTTTTCTCATTAGGAGGGAAATCAAATCGTTTTGTCTTTCTTGCGACACAAGCTTTTAAGGCACATTCAACCGCGTATCCAGCCAAATAATAAGCGCCTTCGTAACATTTATTATCAAGAAGAACTTTCGCTTCTTTTATCCTTAGCCTCGATAGCTCTTGGAAGTCAGAACGATTCATCTTCTTATCAATTCCTGAGCGAATGAATCGGCGCGGGGATGCGTCCGCCGCGCCGTATGAAATCGACGGAGGAGAAGCTGTTGACGGGCATGATGGGCGCGCTTCCCAAGAGGCCGCCGAACTCTACGGTGTCGCCGACGCTTCGACCGGGCACGGGGATGATGCGGACGGCGGTCGTCTTGTGATTCATCACGCCGATTGCCATCTCGTCGGCGATGATGGCCGAGATAGTTTCGGCTGAGGTCGAGCCGGGGACGGCCACCATGTCGATGCCGACCGAGCAGACGCTCGTCCACGCTTCCAGTTTGTCGAGCGAGAGCGCGCCCATGCGCGCCGCCTCTATCATCGCGCCGTCCTCCGAGACGGGGATGAAAGCGCCGCTCATGCCGCCGACGGCGCTCGAAGCCATCGCACCGCCTTTCTTGACTGCATCGGTCAGGAGCGCGAGCGCGGCGGTCGTGCCGTGCGTGCCCGCGCGCTCGAAGCCCATCGCTTCGAGAATCTCCGCGACCGAGTCGCCCGCAACGGGCGTCGGCGCGAGACTCAGGTCGATGATGCCGAACTGCAAGCCGAGTCGTCTGGCCGCTTCGCGCCCGACCAGCTCGCCCGCGCGCGCGAGCCTGAAAGAGAGCTTCTTAATCAGCTCGGCTACTTCCTGAAGCGGAGCGTCCTTCGGCGCGTGCCGGAGCGCGTGATTGACGACGCCGGGGCCGGAGACGCCGACGTTGATGACCGCCTCGGGCTCGCCGACGCCGTGAAACGCGCCCGCCATAAACGGATTATCTTCGACGGCGTTGGCGAAGCAGACGAACTTGGCGCAGGCCAGCCCGCCCGTGTCTCTGGTGCGCTCGGCTGCTTCCTTGACGAGTTGCCCGATGTGGCGGACGGCGTCCATGTTGATTCCGGCGCGGGAGGTAGCGGCGTTGACCGACGAGCAGAGTCTCTCCGTTGTCGAGAGAGCTTCGGGGATGGAATCGAGAAACAGACGCTCTGCGTCGGTCATGCCCTTGTGAACGAGCGCCGAATAGCCGCCGATGAAATCGACGCCGACCCGACGCGCGCCTTCGTCGATGGCGCGCGCCAGCGTCAGGTAGTCTTCGACGCGGCGCGCGTTTCCGGCGACGAGCGAGGCGGGCGTAATCGAGATGCGCTTGTTGGCGATGCGTAGGCCAAGCTCGTCGCCCAGCTCATCGACCGTCGGAACAAGTCGCGCCGCCGTGCGCTCTATCTTTTCGCGGACGCACGCGGCAGTCTCTTCGACCGTGCTCCGCGCGCAGTCGCGCAGAGAGAGACCGAGCGTGACGGTGCGTATGTCGAGATGCTCCATCTCGGTCATGCGCACGGTCTGCAAAATTTCCGCCTGCGAGTATTCCATACGATTGCTTTCGGGAACTTCTAATTGAGAACGCTGTGCAGCGCCAGCAGGACGACGGAGACGACGAAGAGCGCGAAGGCGATGAGCACGAAACGCAGCCCCGTGTCTTCCGAAGCCTCTTCTATCATGCCCATCGAAGCGTCGCGCAGCTTCTCGACGCGCGGGCGCACGCTCTCCTGCACGGCCGTCACCGTGCGCCTGCGCGCACGCTCCGGCGCTTCGGGCACAACCTCTCCGAACGCGCCTGCTGCGCCCGGCTGCCCGCTCTGCTCGATTCTCTGTCTCGCTTCCGGCTGACTTCCCCGCTCACGATTCGGCGGCGTAGCCGGCAGAGCATCGGATGCACGATTCGCCGTCGGCTGCGACCGACTCTCGCTCGCATACGTCGTATGGTGCGCCGCGCCCTCGTCCTGCCGAGCCCCGCTCTCATCCTTCAGAGAAGAAGAGATGCGCTCAGCCCATCTCTCAATCGTCGCATCGCTCGGCGGCGGCGTTCGGCTCTCCCCCATGCTCGCGCCCCCGCTCGAAGGCGGCGCTTCCCTCGACGCCTCGCTCGCATGCCCCGACGCATCACCCGACGCACGCGCTCCGCCCACCCCCTCGCCACCCCCTCGCTCGCCGGATTCGCTGCTCATCTTCTGCCCGCACTGCGGACAAAAAAACGCCCCCGCACGCACCGACGCGCCGCAAGCCACACATCGTCTGGAAATTTCCGGCAACATAACAGAACAGTGACGAGTGACAAGTGACGAGTGACGAGCAAGACAGAAAGACAGGTAAATAGTGAATGGTTAATGGAGAAAGACAGGTTTTATCTATTCACCATTTACCATTTACTATTCACCGGGTTTTAACTCGTCACTCGTCACTGATTTTAGATTCTGTGCATCGCGTTGAAGAGGTCTTCGCGCTGGGCGTAGATGCGGACGCCGAGGCGTTCGCCCTCGTGGCGGAAGCGCTCCTTGAGGGCGGCGGCCGTCTCCTTTGCGCGAGAGGTGTCTGCGATAATGACCATCGCAAACTTGCCCCGCACGACCGTTTGATTGATGTCGATGATGCTGCACTCTGCTTCGGCGAGAATCTGCGAGACGGCGGCGACGATGCCCGGGTGATCGACGCCGAATACGGAGACGACGAGCCTCTCAGCCGACCCCTCGCCCTGTCCCCTCACCGACGATGCGCCCGCCTGCCCGACGCCCGCACCGCCAGAATTTCCATTGGTCTCCACCACCGGCTCGACGGCGCGATAGATGTCCGTCACAAGGTTCTCCACCATCCGCTCGTCAGCGCCCGTGCCCAGACGATTGTAGACGGCGCGAGTGATACGATAAATCAGTTCTTCGTTTGCCATTTTAGAGCAGTGACAAGTGACGAGTGACGAGCAAGACCGATAGACAGGTAAATGGTGAATGGTGAATGGTAAATGGTGAAAGCAGTTCTTATCTATTCACCATTTACCATTCACTATTCACCAGCTTTTAACTCGTCACTCGTCACTTGTCACTGTTTTATCATCTTCCGTTGTCGCGGGCGCGCAGCTCGCGCGCCGATTCGCGCAGCTCGTCGGATTGGACGTAGTCTTCCTGCACGTCCACGCGGTCGATGATGCCGACGACCGCCGCCTCGATTGACATCTCCTGGTTGCCGATGGCCGAGCGCGCCGCCTTGCCGTAGGCGCACATCACCGTCTCGCCAACGCCCGCGCCGAGACGGTCGGCCACGACGACGATGTTTTTGGTCGGCTCTTTGTCGAGGTCAATCGGATGCACGATGAGAAACCTGACGCCCTCCAAATCCGGCGTCTTCTTCGTTGACCAGACCGTGCCGACGACTTTTCCGAGAAACATGCTTTTACCGTTAGACCTGAAACTTCCTCAAGCGGCTGTCAGACGTTGCGCCGTCAGCCGCGCGAAGGCTTCGCTCAGTTGCCGACCGAGAACCGCGTCGTCCGGCTGCTCCAGAATAATTCTGACCAGCACGTCGTCGGGGTAGCGTTGTGGCTCATCGCGCAGCAGCGCGAGCAGAAAAGCGCTGATGCGGTGTTGCACCTCGTTGATGCGCCGCACCCGTTGCAGCTCGGTCAGGCCATCTCCTCCCGCCTCGTAACTCGCGCGCGCGACGAGCGTCAACTCATACATCAACTGCGCGAGAAATTCTTCTTTCTCGCTTCGAGAGTAGGATGAAAAAACGGGTATGGCCTCGTCGGCAGTCATCCGTTGAACCTCGGTTAAGTCAAATCAGTTCTCGCTCTAAAGCGTCGGCATCGAAGCCCCGCTCTTCGAGGACTTTGACGCGCACGTTGCCGTTGATAATTCGTCCGTCAGGTTTGACCCTTAAGGATTCGTTCTTTCCCGGACGAAGCGATTCAATTATCTCTTCGGTCTTGCGCTGTCGCCAATATCTCAGCGAGAAGCGGCTCGCGCCTGATGCCAACGTCTCGTCGGAGTGAATGCGTCGGAGCGGCGGGCGACGTTTGCCACTCACAAATCCGCCTTAGCCTTTGGCGAACACTTCCGACGCGTCGCCCATGTCGCGCGCCGCCGGGGTGATGATGGTGCGCGCGTTCACGTAAATCTTTTCGCCCTTCTGGATGGCTCGGCGCACGTCGTCTTCGCAGACGAAATCGACGGTGCGGTGGCCGTTGGAGGGCGCGGCCTGCTGCTGGCCGCCGCCGGACGCCGTTTGGCTCGCCGGGGGAGCGGAATGCTGGCCGTTCGAGCCTTGCGCGGCGGGCGTCGAGCTTGATGCGGGCATCGCTGCTGGCGACGATTGCGACTGTTGTTGCGTTGCTGCTTGAGGCGCGGAGCGCGAGCCGTTGCCGCCTGCGTCGTCCGCGCGCGCGGTGGGCGCGGCCTGCGGCTGCGGGGAGACTCCGCCTGAGGGCGCGACGCGCTGCGGTTCCAAATCGACGTTGGCCTGCACGGGCGCGGGCGAGTTGGTCGGGCGCATCGTCACGTGCGGCGTGGTGGCGGGCTGCTGATGCTGCTTGGCCTGACGATTGCCGAGGAAGCGGTCAACAATCTGCGTTATCTCTTCGCGGCTGACGGTGCGGCCTCCGGCGCTGACGCTCGCGTTCGCGGGCGCTGTTTGAAACGGCACAGGGCTTTGCGTCGAAGTAGTCTGCGCCGCGGCGGGTCGCTTGCTGGGGACAGGGCGGGTCTCGAAGGCGACGCGCTTGATGTCCATCAGATGCCAGGGCGAGATGTTGTCGGAAGTGACGTTGCCGCCCCAGGAGCCGCAGCCCAGAGTCATCGAAGGAGGCAGGGCTGTCGAGAAGCCGATAGCGCCGTGCGTGGTCGGCGTGTTGACGACGACGCGCGAGGCGGGCATCTCGATGCCGTAGGCTCGCGCCACTTCGCGCGAGCGCGTGTGGATTCCGGCGGTGTGTCCCATGCCGCCGTAGCTCAAAATCTCGAAGCAGCGCGCCGCGCCGCGCTCGACGCCGTCTTCGACGTAGAAGGCGAGAATCGGCGACAGCTTCTCCATCGAGAGTGGATGCTCGCGCCCGACTCCGCCCACCTCCGCGACGAGGCAGCGCGTGCCCTTCGGCACGCTCAAGCCCGCCATCTTCGCAATCACTTCGACCGAACGCCCGACGATGGCCGGGTTCAAAGTGCGCTGCGCCGTCGAGACGACCTTCGCCAACTGGTCTGCTTCCGATGCGCTCAGAAAATGCCCGCCCTGCGCTTCTAGTTCCTGCCTCACCTGTTTGGCGACGGGAGCATCGGCGACGACCGCTTGCTCGGAGGCGCAGATAGTTCCGTTGTCGAAAGTTTTCCCGGTGAGAATGTTCTGCACGGCGATGGGCACGTCGGCCGTGCGCTCGACGAAGACGGGGACGTTGCCGGGGCCGACGCCGAAGGCTGGCTTCCCCGAAGAGTAAGCGGCTCGCACAAGGCCGATGCCGCCCGTCGCCAGAATGACGGCGGTCTGCTTGTGCTTCATCAAAGCTTCGGTGCCCTCGATGGTGGCGGTCGTCATGCAGCCGACGGCCTCTGCGGGCAAGCCCTCTTTGATTGCCACCTCGCGCATCACCCGCGCCGTCTCGTTGATGCACCTGGCGGCGGAAGGATGCGGCGAAAGGACGATGGCGTTTCTCGACTTGATGGCGATGAGGATTTTGAAGATGGCGGTCGAGGTCGGGTTGGTCGAAGGGATGATGCCTGCGACGACGCCACGCGGAGAAGCAATCTCCATCACGTCCTTCGACTCGTTGATAGTGCCGACGGTGCGTAAAGATTTGAAGTAGTTCCAAACGTCTTCGGCGGCAAAGCGATTCTTCTCGCGCTTGTCGTCGGGGATGCCGTAGCCTGTCTCCTCGACGGCCAGCGCGCCCAAACGCGCCGCGTCCCTCAAGGCCGCCTGCGCCATCACCTCGCAGATGCGGTCGATTTTCGCCTGCTCGAATCGCGCCAACTGCCCCTGCGCGCGATGCGCCGCTTCCACAAGGTCGCGCGCCTGCTGCACCGATACGAGGTCTTTATCAACCGACATGACAACCTCCAAAACTCGTAAATCGTGAATCGTGAATCGTAAATAGTGAAAACCAGTTCTTATCTATTTACGATTGACGATTTACGATTTACTTCTTTCTTTGTTGTTCTCGCGCGAGCCTGCGGGGAGGGAGCGTCCCTGGTCGCCTTCGCCGAGTTGGCCGCCGCCTGCGGCTGAGCCGCCGCCGATGGCGCGCTCGTCGGGGCTGTAGCCGGTGCGCCCGTTGGTCGGGAGCACGCGCTCGACTTCGCCGTGCGGGCGCGGGATGACGTGGACGCTGACGAGTTCGCCGACGCGGCGCGCGGCGGCTGCTCCGGCGTCGGTCGCAGCCTTGACCGCTCCCACGTCGCCGCGCACGAAAATCGTCACGTAGCCAGCGCCGATGTACTCTTTTCCTAAAAGCTGTACGTTGGCCGCTTTGACCATCGCGTCGGCGGCTTCGACCGCGCCGACGAAACCTTTAGTCTCGACCATTCCGAGTGCTTCGAGAGGCATTGATGGAATCCTCGCTTTTCTCTGTTGTAGAAGTTAAAAACGTTCCCTGTCTGAATCCGTATGCGCCAAACGTAGCACCGCGCGGCGCAAAGTTCAAGACGGGGCGCGGAGCCGCCCGCAGTCTGACTGCTGCAATCGCGCATCTTCCTGAGCAGTCGGTGTTTGACAGGCCGCTTGAGCCCACATTATATTGCCTGTAAATGGATGGCGGGCGCGACGCGAGCGCCGCTTCGTTCAGATTTATCGACGGACTGCCGAAGGGGTTTCGGCTGACAGAATCTTCCTTGAGAACAATCGTCACGTGACTGACCAGATTTCCGAAGGGCGAGCGCGCGGGGCCGCCGGAGCATCGAGCGGCACTTTGGGTGAGCAACTGCGCGCCGCACGCCAACAGCGCGGCATCTCGCTCCGCGAAATCTCCGACCAGACGCGCATCGCCATGCGCTACCTCGAAGCCATCGAGGCCAACGACTACAAGCAACTACCCGGCGGCATCTTCAATCGCTCCTTCATCAAAGCCTACGCGCGCATCGTCCGCTTCGACGAAGAGACGGCGCTGGCCGCCTACGCCAGCACCGCGCGCGAGTACGGCGAGACGCCCGACGAGGTTGCCACCTCGCCCACGCGCTCGCGCATCTACATGGACGGCGAGACGACGCGCTCGCCCTACGTCACCGGCCTGCTGACCGTCGTCATCCTCGGCGTGCTCATCCTGCTCGTCTTCGGCGGCCTGCACTGGTATCGCCGTACCGAAAACAGCGTCGCCGACGCCACAGCCACAGCGCCGTCTTCTTCGACCGCCGCGAACAACCCGTCCGCGCCTCCGGCGCAAGCGCCGACGAACGCTGTAGCGCCGCAGGCTTCGGGGCTACAGGTTCAGGTTAAGGCCAAAGGCGAAGAGGTCTGGCTCGACGCGCGCATCGACGACGAGAAGATTCCTGATTCGACTCTGAAGGCCGACGAGACGAAAGAGTTCAAGCCGCAGAACCGTCTGAGCCTGCGCTATTCAAAGAGCAAGCTCAACGTGATGGAAGTGACCATCAACGGGCAGGTGGCGCAAGCCCCGCCGCCCAACCCGAAGAATGGTCTGGTCGAGTGGCTCATCACCAAAGACGACTACAAACAGTTTCTGCCCTAATGAAAGTTACAGGTCTCAAGTCTCAGGTTTCAGGTTCGGACGCAAGCACTCTGCTTCCAACTTGAGACCTGAGACTTGAGACTTCAAATTTTAGACCGGAGTTATCATGCTGACGAACGAACTGGCAGACGGCCTGACCTTCGACGACATCCTGCTCGTCCCCGCGCGCTCCGACGTGCTGCCCGCCGAAACCGACACCTCGACGCAGTTCACGCGCGGCATACGCCTGCAAATCCCCCTGTGCTCCTCGGCGATGGACACCGTCACGGAGGCGGCGCTCGCCATCGCCATCGCGCAGCAGGGCGGCATCGGCGTCATTCACAAGAATCTCCCCGTCGAGCGCCAGGCCGAAGAGGTTGATAAGGTGAAGCGCTCGGAGTCGGGGATGATTGTTGACCCTGTGACGATTCAGCCCGACCGGCCTGTGAGCGAGGCTCTGGCCGTGATGGAGCGCTACAAGATTAGCGGCGTGCCCGTCGTCGATGAAGACGGGCATCTGGTCGGCATCATCACCAACCGCGACCTTCGCTTCGAGACGCGCTTTCAGATTCCCGTCTCCGAAGTGATGACGAAGCAGCCGCTTGTCACCGTCCCGGTCGGCACGACGCTCGAAGAGGCTAAAGGCGTCCTGCAAAAGCATCGCATCGAGAAACTGCTCGTCATCGACGGCGACAAGCATCTCAAAGGTCTCATCACGGTCAAAGACATACAGAAGGCCATCAAGTATCCTTCGGCGGCGAAAGACGATTTGGGAAGATTGAGAGTCGCCGCCGCCATCGGCGCGACGGGCGACTTCCGCGAGCGTGCGGACGAGCTTGTTCGCGCCCGCGTCGATTGTCTCGTCGTCGATACGGCGCACGGCCATTCGACGCGCGTCATCGAAGCCGTGCGCGAAATCAAGCGCAGGCATCCGCAGACGCAGCTCATCGCCGGAAACGTCGCCACAGCCGAAGGCACGCGCGAGCTGATAGAGGCGGGCGTCGATGCCGTCAAGTGCGGCATTGGGCCGGGGAGTATATGCCTTCAAGGAGACGCACAAATCCTTCTGGGCGACAATTCGGTGAAACCTATCTCGCAGGTGAGAGTCGGTGAGTCGGTCATCACGCACGCGGGTCGCCTCCGGCGAGTGACGAAAACTTATCGTCGCCTGTATCGAGGGTCGATGGTCACACTCAACGTCGGCGGCTGCCCGGGCCGTCTGCGCGTCACGCCGAACCACGAGTTTCTCGCCCTGACCTTCAACGCACCCCAATCCGTGCGCGCCAAGAATGGCGCGAAGTATTTCTTCAATCGACCCAAGTTCAATAAGGGACTGCGCTGGGCGCGCGCCGACGAACTGAAGGCGCAGGACGTGCTCGCCGTCCCACGCCAGCGTTACGAGCCGGAGGAGATAGTTTTCGACCTGGCTGACATTGTCCCGCACTACCACTCCGACAGCCGGGAGGTGTGGGCGACGAAGCCGAGCCGCAACGTCAACCTCGAAACCTACGCTGACCTGGCGGCGCGCTTCGACAGCACACCGCGCGTCGTCGGCTCGATTGTCGTGGGCACACGCGGACTCAGCGACGAGCTATCGGCCAAAGTCAACGCATATCTGGACGCGACCGGATATGAGCGTGCGATGCTGCCAGCGAAGCTCAACCGCTTCGTCGCGCTCGACGGGCGACTCATGCGCCTCGTCGGCTACTACGCTGCCGAAGGCTACGTCGTCGGCAATGAGAACAACCGCCAGCTCCGCTTCGCCTTCGGCGCGCACGAGACCGAATACGCAGAGGATGCGCGCCGTCTCGTCGCGGAAGTTTTCGGCTATCGGGGCGCGACCCTGCGCCCGACGCCGCGTCACGCGCTCGAAGTGTTGGTTTACAACCACGCCATCGCGCGCTTCTTCGAGACGCTTGTGCCGTCGGGCGCGCGCGATAAGCGGCTGCCCGCCTGCGCTCTCAACCAGTCGCGCGAGAATCTGCGCCAACTGCTCATCGGTGCGCTGCGTGGCGACGGCTGTCTGAAAGACCCACGCCGCATCGCCTACAAGACTGCCTCGCCCCACCTCGCGCAACAGATTGCGGAGGTCTTCATGCGGCTCGGCTACCTGCCCTCCGTGCAGAGCTATGAGAGCGGAAGGCCCGGCTGGGCGACCAGCTACCACGTTCGCATCGGCGGCGCGCAGTGCGCTCGCTTCGCGCGTGAGTTTCCCGAGTTCGACCTCGCTTACCCAGAAGACCTCAAGCTCAAACAGGACGTTTTCGCCGACGAGCAGTTCTTCTACGTGCCTATCCTCTCGGCTGAAGCATCAGGCGAGGAAGAGTTGGAGGTCTTCAACCTCGAAGTGGAAGAGGATCATACATACGTTGCTAACCGCGTGGCCGTGCACAACTGCACGACCAGGGTCGTGACGGGCGCGGGCGTGCCGCAGATGACGGCCATCTTCAACTGCGTGCAGGCGGCGCGCGGAACGGGTGTGCCCGTCATCGCCGACGGCGGCGTGAAGTTCTCGGGCGACGTGGCGAAGGCCATCGCCGCAGGCGCTGACGTGGTGATGATTGGCTCGCTCTTCGCCGGAGTCGAAGAGTCGCCCGGCGAGTTGATTCTCTTTCAGGGTCGGAGCTTCAAAGCTTACAGAGGGATGGGCTCTATCGGCGCGATGCGCGAAGGCTCGCGCGACCGCTACGCGCAGGACACGACCGAGATTGAATCCAAGCTCGTCCCCGAAGGCATCGAAGGGCGCGTGCCTTACAAGGGCACGCTCGCCGACATGGTGACGCAGCTCGTCGGCGGCCTTCGCGCCGGGATGGGCTACACGGGCTGTCGAAACATCCGCGAGTTTCAGGAGCAGACGCGCTTCATCCGCATCAGCCCGGCGGGCTTGCGCGAGTCTCACGTCCACGACGTTATCATCACGAAGGAAGCGCCCAACTACCGTCTCGAATAGCTTGCCCGTCGTCTCGATGGAGACGCGGGCTTGAAACTCAAACAGACCTCGTTTGAAATCCGAAATCGCCACACCTCGCCCGCACGGCTAATCTGAATCAGTAAGGGCAGTCGCCGTCCGTCTCTCGCCGTACCCCGACGAGCCGTCCACTTCCGAAGCGTCGGCCACCGTTGCGGCTCTGAATCTTCACACGCAGTTCTTCACCCCTTAGAAAGGATGAGTATGCCAACCAAAAAAGCGAGCAAATCCGGTAGCAAGAAAAACGCGTCGCGCGGACGCGCCATGAAGCAGGAGACGAGTCTCTCTTCGTTGATGCACAACATCATGGACGGGAAGAGTTCCAAAACTCGTTCGACGGGCGCAAAGAAGTCTTCGTCGAAAAAGTCGGCCTCTTCTTCAGGAGGCGCGAAGGGCGGCGGCCTGAGCCTCGCGCAGTTTCTCAAGGCCAAACCGCAGGACGGCTACAGCGCCGTCTTTCTCATCAACCCACAGGACTCGACGCCGGAGACTCTGCGCGTCGCGTGGCCGGAGACGTGTCTGGCCTGCGGCCACTGGTTCGACTTTCCGGCCTCAGTCGTCGAGTCCATCATCCCGCTCGGCGTCGAGGAATGCTGCGCCTCGCCCATCCCCAAAGTCGCCCTCAGAATCAAGCCGCAGCACGACTCCATCATCGACATGCTGCGCACGCATCTGGCCGGCACGCTCGGCAGCGAGACGAGCGCGCAAGCGCCCGTGCAGACGCGTGGGCTTCGCGCCGTCACTTTCGCCGAAGAAGAGATGTGCGGCGCGGAGGCCGAGGCGGCGCGTGCTACTCGCGGCGTAGCGGAGGACGTGGCCGCAGCAGCAGCCGACGCCGTCGCCAATCTTGAGCTGAGCGGCGCGCATTGGGTACAGAGATTTCCCGGCAGCCGTTCCATCTTCGACACCAAGCCGCCCTTCCTCGACAAGCTCTCCAAGTTTCATCAGGCTCTCTTGGAGGCGGGCGCGCAGGTCGCCATCAACGCCACCTTCCGCCCGCCCGAGCGCGCTTACCTGATGCACTTCTGCGTCAAAATCTCGAAAGGCGAGATAGACCCGCGACAAGTTCCGCCGATGGCCGGAGTCGGCATCCAGTGGTTTCACGGCGACCTCGCAAGCTCCAAGCAGGCCGCCGCGCAGATGGCCGAAGCTTACAACATCGCCTTCCCGCCCTCTCTGCGTTCGCGTCACACGCAAGGGCTCGCCATCGACATGACTATCACCTGGACGGGCACGCTCAACATCAAAGATGCCACCGGCGCGACCCGTGCCATCGGCGCGCCTCGCACCGGACACGAAAACGCCGCACTCCACCGGGTCGGCGCAACCTACGGCGTCATCAAGCTCGTCTCCGACCGCCCACACTGGTCGAGCGACGGACACTAAAAGCAAGGCGGAAGGATGAAGGCGGAAGGCGGAAAGAGCGCCATTCAAGCTTGAGCAGCACGCTTTCATCCTTCTGCCTTCCTACTTCCTACTTGCTTTTCCGGCGATGTTTAAAAAAGTGCTTATCTTGTCGGCCTCGGCAGGGGCGGGGCATGTGCGGGCGGCTGAGGCCGTCGAGCGCGCGATAGTTGGGATGGGCGTGGCCGGAGAGGTGCGCCACGTCGATACGCTGAGCTACACGAACAAGCTCTTTCGGCATCTCTACTCGAAAGCCTACCTTGAGATGGTGAACAAGATGCCGGAGGTCTTAGGCTGGCTCTACGACCAGCTCGACAAGCCCTGGCAGAACGAGCGCCGACGCCTCGCCCTCGACAAGCTCAACACGCGTCCCTTCGTCAAGCTCCTCGGTCAGTACCAGCCCGACATCACCATCTGCACCCATTTTCTTCCCGCAGAGATTATCTCGTGGCTCAAGGCCAAAGAGAGGGTCTCTTTCCCGCAGGCAATCGTCGTCACAGACTTCGACGTGCATGCCATGTGGCTCTGCCATCACTACGAGCAATACTTCGTCGCGCTCGAAGAGACGCGCGTTCACATGGAGCGGCTCGGCATCCCTTCGGAGAAAATCAGCGTCACCGGCATACCCATCGACCCGCTTTTCTCGCAGACCAAAGACAAGCGAGAGATGCGCCGGAAACACGGCCTGCTCGAAGACCGGCAGACGATTCTTCTCTCGGCTGGCGGCTTCGGCGTCGGGCCTGTCGAACACATCCTGCAATCGCTTCTGGAATTGAAAAGCAAGGCGCAGGTCGTCGCCCTCTGCGGGCGAAACGAAGAGTTGAAAAGCCGCGTCGAGTCGCTGGCGAACAAATTGCCGGCGACACATCCGGTCGCCGTCCGCGCCGTCGGTTACACGACCGAGATGGACGAATTCATGTCCGCCTCCGACGTGCTGCTCGGCAAGCCGGGCGGGCTCACCACCTCCGAAGCGCTCGCCAAAGGACTCGTCTTCTGTATCGTCAACCCAATCCCCGGACAGGAAGAGCGAAACTCCGACCACCTGCTCGAAGAAGGCGTCGCCATTCGCTGCAACAACCTCCCCGCCCTCGCCTTCAAGCTCGACCGCCTGCTCGAAGACCGAACGCGCTTCCAAGCCATGCAGCAAAACGCCCTCCGCCTCGCACGCCCCCACGCCGCCCGCCACATCATCGACAAACTGCTCGACCTGAACGCTCCACGCTCACACAAAAGATAAAGACAAATGATGAATGCGGAATGATGAATGCGGAATGAAAAGCAGAAAGCTTTGGTTTTGAATTCATCATTCATCATTCCGCATTCATCATTTTGTTTGACTGTTGATAAGTGCCGAGCTGGCGGTCGTGCATCTTTGAGAAGAGGGCGAGGGCGAGGATTGCGCCGACGAGGGCGAGCAGCATGTCCCAGTGCGAATCCCAGATGTCGCCCTGCGTGCCGAGGAAGGCGTCGCCAAGCTCGGGCGAAACGATGAGCGACATCCACCATTCGATGAACTCGTAGAAAGCGCCGATGGCGAGCATGATGGAGGCGACGATGAAGGCCATCCAGCGGCGCGAGGTCTCGACGAAATGCAGCAGTATCTCTCGCGCCGGAATCGTCACCAGAAAGCCGAGCATGAAATGAGCGACGCGGTCGTAGTGGTTGCGCGATAGCCCGAACTCGTCGCGCACCCAGTTGAAGGGCGGCGCGAGCGCGTAGGTGTAATGCCCGCCCCAGGTCTGCACGAAGAGGTAGAAGAAGATTAGATAGCAGGAGAGACGCGTGAATTTGTAGCGCGGGTAGGCGATGACGACTGCCGCGAGCTGCGCGAGCGGAAAGAAATTTTCCAGCGCCCAATCCCAACGGTCGTGCGGTCGAATCGCCAGCGCCATCCAGCCGACGGCGTAGATTGAGAGCAGCACGAGCAGCTCGCGTTTTGAAGGTCGTCCACGTTCTCGCTCCAACTCGTTCGCCTCTCTTTCGGGAAACAATTATCCGACAGATGTCCGTCTCATCGGACATCGCCAAACTCTCGCGCCCCCAAAACTCTGACGTGCCCGTGCGCCCGCGCCATTATAGAGCAACTTTCGCTCGCTATATCTCGCGGCATCCGACTTGCCATCTCCCGCCCTCGGCGTGCACGATAGCCAAGCGAACGCAGGCGCGCGACTTTACATGAACAGACGCAGGGCAATCTTGATTTCAAATCCGAGAGCAGGACGCGGAGGCGCGCGTCGTGCGCTGGCGGTGGAGCGTTTCCGCGAGTTGCTCGGTGAGCACGGCGTCGAGGTCGAAGTCAGGAACACGGAGCGCGCGGGCGATGCGACCTACCTTGCGAAGCGCGCGGTGCACGCGGGCGTCGGCGAAGTCATCGTCTCGGGCGGCGACGGAACTATCAACGAGGCGTTGCAGGGGCTCGTCGGCTCCGGCGTGCGTCTCGCCGTCTGGCCTGCGGGCACGGCGAACGTCCTGGCGCGCGAGCTGCGAATGCCCTTCGACGCCGCCGAGGTGGCGCACGTCTGCGCGCGAGGGCGAACGCAGCGCGTCTCCATCGGCTGCGCCGTCGCCGGGCATAACGGCGCGAAGCGTTATTTCATGCTGATGGCAGGCGTAGGGCTCGACGCGTCGGTGGTGCAGCGCGTGCGCCCTCGACTGAAGCGGAGGGTCGGCGAGGCGGCCTTCTGGTACGCGGGGCTCGGTCATCTGGCGCACTGGGAGCCGAAGGAGTTTCACGTCGAGATTGAAGGAGAAATCTACAGGGCGACGTTTGCCGCCGTCGGCAAAGCGCCGCGCTACGGAGGCGGACTGGCGATAACGCCGCGCGCACGCCTCGACGCGCCGGAGTTTGAAATCTGCCTCGTCGATTCTCAAAGCAGGTTTCGCTACCTGCGCCTGCTCTCGCACGCGATGCGCGGCGGCGTCCCTGAGAATGCGGAGAAGAGCGTCCGCTTCATACGCGCCGCGCGCCTGCGCGCCGACGGCGACGCCTTCGTGCAGGCCGACGGCGAACTCATCGGTCGCCTCCCCATGAGCTTCGAGGTCGCACCCGAAACTATCGAGCTAGTCATTCCATAGGAGGCAGGAAGCAATCAGCTTTCAGCAGTCAGCTTTCAGCCGGCAGCCGACAGCTATCAGCAATGCCTGTCGCGGCGAGCTAGCGCCCTTCGCCGTCAGCGACGCTTCCATTTAAGCTCTATTTCAACCTCTTCTTCATCTCCCGCGCGAGCGTACTCGAACTCGACCGTGGCATAAGGCGGCACGTAGATGCGCTCCCCGGCAATCTGTATCTCGAAGGTCGTCTCTTCCTCCAGCGCATCGGCCAGGCGTCGCAGCTTGGCGACGACATCTTTCGTCGAATAAGACTTCTCAACCTCTTTTTCGTCTGCCATCGTTTATCTCCACATTAACCTGCAAGCTGTTTGCTGACTGCTGACTGCTGATTGCTGATTGCTTCTTGCTTTCCTCAAAGATTTCTACCGGCGAGCCACGCGGCGCGCAGGGCGAGCGCATCTTTGGGAGCGTCCTTTATCTCTTCGATGCGGTAGACGAAGTTGTCGGGCGCATCGAGCGTGAGGTGCGTGTCGATGGTTTGCGAGCCGCGCCGGAGGGTTAACGGGACGCGCTCGCCCTGCTTGAAGGTGTTGAGCGCGTCGCGCCAACGGCCTTCGCTAATGGCGGTCTTGCCGACGGAGATGATGATGTCGCCCTGCTTGAGTCCGGCGCGCTCGGCGGGCGAGTTGGGGAGAATAGCGGTGATGCTGCCTTCCTGCGTCTTGATTCCGGCGTTGAATGGCTGGCGCTCGTCCGGGCGACGGACGAGGCGGAGGCCGACGTAACGGAGCGCTTCTTCGTAGGGCGGCTGCTCCGTGCCGCGCACGTGGCGTTTGAAAAACTCGCTCATGTCCGTCCCTGTAACTTCGGAGGCGACGCGCGCGAAATCCTCGTTCGTGTAGCCGCGCCCGCGCAGGTAGTAGCTCTCGTTCGGGCTGCGCAGGTAAAACTCTTCGTACGCGCGGCGCATCACGTCGTCGAGCGAGGCGCGACCGCGCGTGCGGCCTCGAATCAGGAGGTCGAGCGCGAAGCCGAGCAATTCGCCTTTCGGGTAGTAGCTGACCGAAGTGTTTGCGAGATTCGTGCGCTGGTCGTGCGAGGCGCGGTCGAGAAAGGCTGCGAGCAGGGATGCTTCCTCGGCGCTCATCAGTCGAGAGCCGGGCAGGTTCTCCACTTCCGCGAGCGTCCCCTCGAAGGCTTCGAGCAGTTGCCTCTCAGTCCAGAGAGCGGCGCGGTGCATCATCATGCTGCCGTAATAGTTCGTGAAACCCTCGCCTATCCAGAGGCCGCGAGTGTTGACGGGCGCGGTGAAATCCCAGGGGCCGAGCCCCGCCGGGCGCAGCCGCTTGATGTTCCAGACGTGGAAGAACTCGTGAGCCGCCGTCTCAAGCGTGCCCGTGTAGCCTTCTTCGGAGGCGAGCGTGCGAGTCGTGATGAGCTGCGTCGAGTTGAGGTGTTCCATGCCGTCGCCCCGGCGCGCGGTCGGGTCGAAGTGAATCAGGAAAGTGTAGCTTTCAAACTCGGGCGCGCCCCACATCTTAGTCTCCGCGCGCACAATCTTCTCTATGTCGCGCGCGAGCGACGCGCGCCTGCCACCCTCTTCGCCGAACGAATGCACGACCACCCTGTAAGTCTTGCCTTCGACTTTAAACTCGTCGAGCGTCCAGTCGGGCGCAATCTCGGTGGGCGCGTCGGCCATCACGTCGTAGTTCGGAAACTGAAACTGGTGCTGGTTGGCGCGCGTCGTGTAGCCGTTGATGATGCGCCAGCGCGGGGGCGGGTCGATGGTGAGCGTCACGGGGTCTTGCTTGTGTCCGACGACGTACATGAAGACGGAATGGCCGTTGTAGTTGGCGTGTCTCGCGTCGAGCTGCGAGAAAGTTCCCGAAAGGTCGTCGGCGAAGACTCTGTAGATGAAGGTCAGGGCGATGTTGTCCGCCGTCTCCGCGCGCCACGTCTGCGTGTCGAGCCTACTGAGCGGAATCTCCCAGCGCTTACACTTCGCGCCGGGAGGGCAGATGCCGCCGAACGCCTGCGCCTCCTGCACGTTCTTCGCAAACTCGAAGACCCCGTAGCGCCCCGGCGACCAGCGCGGCATCTGGAAATCGACGTGAGTCCCCTTCGACAACCCTGCGACCTCTATTTTCACCTCGAAGAGATGCGAAAGCGGCTCGGGCATCGACAGCCTGTAAGCGACGCGATACGGCGTCGGCGACGCGGGCGCAGGCGTCTGCCCCGCGACCTGCGCGCAGGCCGAAAGCACAAACAGCAACGCACACAGCAGCCTTAGGCGCAGCGCGTCGAGGCGAAAATTCTGGTTCATCAAAAGACTCCGATTCGTAAATGGTGAATCGTGAATCGTAAATAGTTAATACCTGTTCTTTCTATTTACGATTGACGATTCACGATTTACGGTTTTTATCCGTTTACCAGCCGCGATTATCCTTGCTCTCATCAATCGCTGTCAAAAGCGTCGCGCTTGACGCTACGAGAGCGTATCGGCTAGCTTCCCTGTTGATTGAGCAGAGCGCGAGCATCGCTCTACCCCGGCTGATTGCTGACTGCTGAAAGCTGATTTCTGATTGCCGATTTCTTCCGCGTATGAGCACGACCGAACGCCTCTATTATCACGATTCGCATTTGAAGGAGTTTGACGCACGCGTCGAAGCCGTCGCGCGCATAGACGGCGGGCGCTTCGGCGTCAGGCTTGACCGCACGGCTTTCTATCCGACGGGCGGCGGGCAGCCGAGCGACACGGGCACGCTCGGCGAAGCGCGCGTCGTCGAATGCGTAGACGAAGAGGAAGAAGGCGTGCTGCACATCGTCGAGGGGCGAGCGCCGGAGTTGGGCGCGCATGTGCGCGGGCGCGTGGACTGGCCGCGCCGCCTCGACCACATACAGCAGCACACGGGTCAACACATTCTCTCGCAAGTCTTCGTCGAGCTGTTCGGCGCAGAGACGCGCAGCTTCCGAATGCTCGAGCGCGTCTCCGAAATCGACGTGGCGCTCGACTCTCCGAGCGACGAGCGCATCGAGCAGGCCGTCACACTCGCCAACCGCATCATCTGGGAGAACCGCGCGGTGCGCGTCCGTCAAGTTTCGGCTGAAGAAGCCGCCGCGCTGCCGCTCAGAAAAGATTCGGCGCGCGCGGGCGAGCTTCGCATCATCGAGATTGAAGGCTTCGACATGAGTCCCTGCGGCGGCACTCACGCCGCGCGGACGGGCGAGGTCGGCATTCTCGTCGCGCGCTCCTGGGAACGCGCGAAGGGCTTGACGCGCATCGAATTCCTGGCCGGAGGGCGCGTCCACGCCGACTACGTGCGCGCTAACGCGTCGGCGCGACGCGTCGCCGCCCTCTTCAGCGTCGGGCGCGACGACGCGGAGGCTTCCGTCGCCCGCCTGCTCGAAGATAACAAACAGCTTTCGCGGCGCGTGCGCGCTCTCGAAGAGATAGCGGCGCGCGTCGAAGCCGGAGAGCTGCTCGCCGAAGCCTCGCGCGCGAATCAGACGCCCGCGCACGACGAACTGCCCGCGCAGGCCGCGCACGCGTCCACTGCCCAAACAACCCTCGTCGCCCGCGTCTTCGACGGGCGCGACGCCGAATCCCTCAAACGTCTCGCTTCCGCCATCGTCTCAAATTCACATGCCGTCGCCCTGCTCGGCTCGCGCGACGCCGAGCAGGCACGCCTCGTCTTCGCACGCTCCGCCGATGCCCCCGGCGACATGAACGCGCTCATGCGTCAGGCTTGCGCCATCCTCGAAGGACGCGGCGGCGGTCGCCCCGACCTCGCACAAGGCGGCGGGCGTCGAACAGAAAAACTCTCCGACGCAATCGAAACTGCCGCGCAACTCTGGAACGAAGAAACGATGAACGCGGAACGATGAAACAGTTTTCAGTTTTGAGTTTTCAGTTTCCAGCAGAAGACATCTTTTCTGAAAACTGAAAACCGAAAACTGAAAACTGTTTCATCGTTTCCTTCACCCTTCAGCGCCGCGCGCGATAGCCGGGACGTGAGCGCAGGACGACGCCCTTGCGCGCCGTGCGTACTTGAATTTTTCGATAGCGCCCGTCGCGTGTGCGATTCGCGGGATAGTAGCCGAGCGAGTATTGCGTGCGAAGCTCGGATGCGATTTGAGCGAAGGCGACGGGGAGCGAGGCGAGGGTATCGGCGCGATGGAGGCGTCCGCCCGACTGCGCGGCTATCTCTTTGAGGTAGCCGTCGGCGGTCTTGTAGGCGAGGTCGAGCATGCGTGAGATTGATTCGTCGTCGGCGCTGGCGCGAGAGATGGACGCGGGGTCGTCGCTACGACTCTGGCCGGGGTAGCGCGTGTCTGCGCCGCGCGTGGAGTTGGGGTCGTCAGGCCACTGGCCGGGGGTTGAAGTGCCGCCGCGCGGCTGCGGGTTGGTCGTCCCGCCCTGCGGGCGAGAGACGACGATGGGCGGGAACGGCAGCCCCAAGCCGCCGCCACCTCCGCCGCCGGGATACGGAATCTGACCGCCGGGGACGGTCGTCGGCGTCGTGCCGCGCGGGGCGCTGCCGCCCGAACGTCTCTGTGCGCCCGCGTCTTCAGGAAGCGGCAGTCCTTCGCCGCCGGGGACGGTGGTCGGCGTGGTCGTGCGCGTCGAGCCGCCGCCGAAGACCGTGCCGAGGTTCACCCTCTGCCCTTCACGCGCCTGCTCGCGCGCCAGCCTCTCCGTCTCCTCGCGCGTGTCGAAGCGTATCGGATAGACGATGACTCCCGACTCCTCTATCTCGCGCACGTTGTCGTTGTAACGCACGCGCTCGCTATGCCAATCGACGCCGTCCGTGAAGATGACGACGGCCTTGCGCCCCTCGACGCGCACGAGAGATCTCAGCGCCAACTGCATCGCATCGTAAAGCTTCGTCCCGCGCCCCGGAAAGGTGCGACGGATGGCTGCGCCGAGCGTCGCGCGGTCGTTCGTGAAATCGGAGAGCGAGCGCACCTTATCGTCGAACGAAACGACCTTGATGCGATCCTCCGGCTGCAACTGCTCGACGAAGCTGATGGCGGCCTGCTGAATCTGTCCCAGTTTCTCCTGTGTGCTGGCGCTCGTGTCGAGCATCAGAACGACGTGGAAAGGCGCGCTCGTCGTGGCGAAGAAAACTATCTCCTGCTTCGCCCCGTCTTCATAAAGCTCGAACTCCTCGCGTCGCATGTCGGGCACGTAGCGGTCGTTGCGGTCGCTGGCGACGACCGGCACGGCGACGAGGTCGGTCTCAACCTTCACAACCTCCGAAGCGTCCTCCTCCTCTTCCATCGCCCCGTCTTCCGCGCTCGTCTCGGCTTCCGCCTCCGGCGTCGGAGAAGCTTTCGGGGAAGCCTTCTTCTCGGCAGGCTGCTTCTGCGCGTTCGGCTTCTCCGCCGCCGCACCCCTCTGCGAGCTACGCCCCGACTGCGCCCACCCCGCCAACGCCAACGCCAAAATCAGACACGCGGCGACGCCGACTCTGCCGATAGAAAAACGCATCAACATCTTCCTTTCCAGAAGCTCACACCTTCCGCCTCGCAAGCGACCCGCCCGGCTCGAAAGCTCAACGCCCGTCCGAGCATCTGCCGCTCTTAAACTAACTCACAATGCGCCTCACATCCGCCTTCGCAATCCCGACAGCCGTTCCTACCTGTGATGTGCGACCGACACGCCGGAGTTTGCCTGTCTTCAAAATCTCTTGACCAATCCCCCTTCTCCCAAACTCTTTCCTCTCCAAACGCATCTCCCGCCCTGACCATCTAAACATACAAGCTTGACAGCATCACACGCACTCCATATCATCTTCTTTCGCGACGGGGCAGTAGCTCAGCTGGGAGAGCGCGGCGTTCGCAATGCCGAGGCCAGGGGTTCGATCCCCCTCTGCTCCATTAAATTTAAGACAGCCGCTTCCGGGTGGCTGTCTTAATTTTTTGCAGGGTGGCCTGTGCTACAGTATCGCCTATGTCGAGGCCCAAGAACCCGCGAGCCTGCCGCATTTGCCCGCGTCCTGTTAATGACTACTGTGCAATCTATTGCAGTAATGTCTGCCAACTGCAAGCTCAATACGAAGCATATATCGAGCGATGGAAGGCCGGTGGCGAATCAGGCGTCGCCGGGGCGGCGGGAATTTCGCGCTACATCCGCCGCTACCTGACCGAACAGCACGGGGAGCGTTGCCAGCGGTGCGGATGGCGGGAGCGACATCCGTTGACGAGAAAAGTGCCATTAACCATCGACCATATCGATGGCGACTGCCTGAACAATGCTGAAGCAAATCTTCGGCTGCTATGTCCGAATTGCCACTCGCTCACTCCGAATTACGGCAATTTGAACAAAGGCCGCAGCCAACGCTACCATAGACGCGCGCAGGCTACGATGAGAAGAATTTTAGGGGGATTAGCATGGTTAGCAACACAACGCATTCTCAGTAGCCAGTTACGGATTCGATTCCCGTTCCGGGTTCGCCCCCCCTTCTGCTCCACCAAAAAGAATCGACGACTTACGGCGGGACTGCTCCCGCCGTTTTTAATTCCGGTTGCGAATCCGTTGCATTAGCCGCGTCGAAAGACTCTCCAAGCTGCGGACAGCTCGCCTCATAGTTGAGTTTGTCCTATGGCGTGTGAGGCATCGCCATCCGAATATCCGACCAACCAGAAATGCATGCCGGCGTGAACGGGTCAACGCCTGCCTCGACGATTCTCGTAGCCGTGACGCGCACACCGCCGAGGCGCCGGGTTGAATGAGTTGTCAGACATTGCCTCTCGTTTAAGAACCCGCTCCTTTTCCCGCTTCCGCCTTGCTGACAACGTCGCCCACGTGCACCTCGCCGCCCTTAACTACTCGCGCATACCAACCCCTTCGCCCCCGTAGCTTCTGCATAAACTCCTTCTGTCTCTCTGGGCCGACATAAGGCAGAAGTCTTAAACTGCGACACGGATCGCATGCTTTCGTCACCTCTAAGGTCACATTGCCCACACGAAATCGCTCGCCTATCAGGAACTCGTCATAGCCCAGTCCTTCGGTCGTTATGTTTTCGCCCAGGTCGCCAGCTTTCACAGGCCATCCTTCATCGTTGAGCTTTCTGATCATCTCGACGGGGTAAAGCAAAACGGCCATCTCGGGGTCGCCCGCCTTGCGCTCGGTGCGGTACCTGTTGAAATCACCAACTACTCCCTTCTCATTAACCACAATGGAGGTCACAGGTGATTTGGGCAGGCCGCGTTCTTTGCCAGTCTGGGGTTTAATGTTGAGTTGATGGACTCTACCCTTCAATTTTCACCTCCACTCAGAAGTATGTGTCTAACACTCGAATTAACCCGCCGGCCGATGATAGCGACAACGCGAATTGAACCAGCAAACGTTGATGAAAGGCAAGCTAAGGGCGGTCGGGTTGAATGAGTTGTCGCTCGTCCGCGTCGCTTGCCGCTCAGGATTGAAGCCTCTTGCGGTTTCCGGACGATAGCGATTAACCTTGCGACAGGTTTTCCGGCGCTCGGCTGGGCTTCCGGTGCGCGACGGCACGAGAGCGTCTTCCGTACCAATCAGGGAGGTGAGGACTATGGGCAGCAGCAGGGCGGGTCAGGGGCGCGCGTCTCGGCAGGCTGGAGATTCGGAGGGCGCGACGCGCTGCCGCGAGAAATTCCTGCGCTTCTTCCCCGGCGGTTTTCGTGATGCGACCTACGTCTCGTGGGAGCGTGAGTACAAGTGGCAGACGCACGAGCGTTGGGAGGAGGCGCTCGGGCGCGAGGAGTTTCGGAGGCTTTTACGCGAGCGCGACTTCGCGGAGGTAGCAGCCCGCGCCGTGCGCGTCGAGCAAAGCTCGCGCCACAGCATGCTCTTCTCCTTCGAGAAGATGGCGCTGCGCGACGCCGTGCGTCAGCCCGAAGGCGCGCGTCTCTTCGCCGAAGGTCTCTACGACTTTCTGCACGGCGACAGTGCGACCGAACAGAAGTTTGAGCGCTGGCGCGACGTGGTCGCCCTCCTGCCGCGCCGCCAGACGCGCGTTCTCACCTGGCCGCTCCTGACAGTCTTCGGCTTCATCGCGCAGCCCGACGCGCACATCTTCCTCAAGCCTAACGTCACGCGCACGGCGGCGCGCGAATACGGCTTCGAGTTCCAATACAAGTCAGCGCCCGCCTGGGAGACCTACGCGAGCCTGCTTGAGTTCGCCGCCCGCGTGCGCCGCGACCAGCGCGACCTGCGCCCACGCGACATGATTGACCTCCAATCCTTCATCTGGGTTCAGGGCTCGGACGAATACGACGAGTAATGTCCGTTTCTGTCGAGAGACATCTTGCCAATTCGTTCGAGTCGAATCTGATTTTTCGCGAAACGCGATGAGCATTCCTTTGGACATCAAAGCCTACCTGCGCCGCATCGACTATCGCGGCTCGCTTGAGCCAACCGCAGAGGTCTTGCGCGATTTGCAGGTCGCGCATCTGCTGGCCGTGCCGTTCGAGAATCTGAGCATCCACGCCGGAGAGCCGATTGTGCTCGAAGACGAAGCGCTGTTCGATAAAATCGTCGTACGCAGGCGCGGCGGCTTCTGCTACGAGGCCAACGGTCTCTTCGCCGCGTTGCTGCGCGCCCTGGGCTTCGACGTGCGGATGCTGGCCGCAGGCGTCGCGCGCCCTGACGGAAGCTTCGGGCCCGAGTTCGACCACATGGCGCTCGCGGTGACGCTCGCGGAGCGTTGGCTCGTGGATGTCGGCTTCGGCGATTCGTTTATCGAGCCGCTACGTCTCGACGAGCGTGGCGCGCAGTCGCAGCCTGACGGGCGCGCTTACCGGATAACTCCCGACGGCGACGAGCATCTGATTCTCCTTCGACGCGCTGCCGCCTCAGCCGAGTGGGAGCCGCAATATCGCTTCACTCTCCGCCCGTACACCTACGCCGACTACGAAGAGATGTGCCGTTATCATCAGACTTCGCCGGAGTCGCATTTCACGAAGTCGCGCGTCTGCTCGCGCGCGACGCCTCGCGGACGCGTTACGCTGAGCGGCATGCGGCTCATCGAGACCGAAGCGGGCGGGCGTCGAGTCGAGCGACTGCTCGAAAGTGAGGAAGAATACGAGGCGGCGCTCCGCGAACACTTCCGTATCGCCGCGCCATAATGTTTGATGAAAATCTTTCTCTTTAGACTTTGATGAAAATCTTCCGGCGGTAAAGAAGCGTCATCACGCCGAGCCAGAAAAGCACCGTGCAGAGGGCGAACATGAGCGAGGCGTTGACGGGCGTCGCCCAGGAGGCGAAGAGGTTTTCGTAGATGAGCGTCTGGAGGCTCGCGGGTCTGCCGTCGGCGCGCGTGAGTTTGACGAGCGAGATGATGCGCGCGAAGAGGCCGGAGAGAAAATAGAGGGCGAGGGCGTTCGTGCCGAAGATGAGGAAGGGCTTAGCCCAGCGTCGTCGGCCTTTAAGGTCGATGAGCCAGTAGCAGAGGGCGAGCAGTTGGAGCGCCATGCCTGCGGTGAAGACGGCGTATGAGCTTGTCCAGAGCGACTTGTTGATGGGAAAGAAAAAGTTCCACATCCAGCCCAGCACGACGCCGCACGCGCCCGCGACGAACATCGCCGAAACCTTTTCGAGCCCCGAACGCTTCGAGCGCAGCAGCTCTCCCGTGAGCACTCCGCAGAGAGTCGTCGCCAGCGCAGGCAGCGTGCTCAGGATGCCTTCCGGGTCATAGACCTTCGCCTGCTTCCACAGATGTCCGCCGAGCAGCAGGCGGTCGAGGTAGGCGGCCAGATTTCCCTCCTTGCTCAAATCGCCCGCGCCGAAACCGGGGACGGGCACGAGCATCATCAAAGCCCAGTAGAGCAGAAGCAGCGCCGCCGTGATGAGCGCCCGCGTGCGCCAGTTTGTTTTGAGGAAGATGACGGAGGCGAAGAGGTAGCAGACGGCGATGCGTTGAAGCACGCCGGGGATGCGAATCGTCGAGAGGTCGAAGTAGGGGAAGCCCGCGAGGAAGAGTCCGAGCGCGAAGATGATGGCGGCGCGCCGCAGAATTTTGAGATAGAGGTCGCGCCGATTTCCGCCCTCGGAGGCGCGACGCCCAAGGGCGAGCGTGATGGAGACGCCGACGATGAAGAGGAAGAAGGGAAAGACGAAATCTGTCGGCGTCCAGCCGTGCCACACGGCATGTTCCAGAGGGTCGTAGATGGCGCTCCACGTCCCCGGATTGTTGACCAGAACCATCCCCGCGATGGTCAGCCCGCGAAAGACATCGAGCGAGGCCATGCGTCCGGTCTCCGCCGTGCCTCTGTGCTCTCCGACGAGCGCGTCCATGCTTCAACCTCCAACGATTTTATCAGGGGCGAAAGGCTTGAAAGGTTAACACGAGCGATTGACGCCCCGGCGTCGCAAAGGAAACTTTTTATCCCGCCGCTTTCATGCGCAGACAAGTATTTAACCGTTACTAACTGACTCGTCGAGCCCGTCTCGGCTAAAATAGTCCGACTGGACGAAGCTGCCCTGATTTAGACGTTGTTCTAAAGTTCGTCCTCAGCCTTTCCACTCTAAAGACAATTTCGAGAGCTTCCCGCAGGCGAATTGAGTGTGCCTGTTTTCCAAACGACCGCCAGACGACCGAGGAGCACATGAGAGCGAAAAGATACCTTTCGGCCATTCTGTTTCTGTCCTGCGTTTTGAACGCCTCGGCGCAGACGAGCGACGCAGCCGCGCAGCAGACGGCGCACGCGCGTCACAACCTGATGCCCGTGCCCGCCTCCGTGCGCTTCGGCGAGGGCAGGCTTGCCCTGAGCAAGTCGTTCACGGTCGCCACGAAGGGACACACGGACGCGCGCTTGCAGGCGGCCATCCACCGCACGCTCCGCCGACTCGAAGGGCGCACGCTCTTCGAGCTGCCGCGCGCTCCGGCGAGCGACGCGGCGATGGCGAGCCTCGTCATACAGTGTCAGACGCCGGGCAAGGCCGTCCCGTCGGTTGACGAAGACGAGTCTTACTCGCTCGAAGTCTCTGAGAGACAGGCAGTGCTGAATGCGGCGACGGTCGTGGGCGCGATGCGCGGTCTGGAGACTTTCCTGCAACTCGTCGAGGGCGACCGCGCGGGCTATTTCGTCCCCGCCGTCTCGATTCAAGACCGCCCGCGCTTTCCCTGGCGCGGCCTGCTCATCGACGTGGCGCGTCATTACCAGCCGATGGAAGTCTTGAAGCGCAACCTCGACGCGATGGCCGCCGTCAAGCTCAACGTCCTGCACTGGCATCTGACCGAAGATCAGGGCTTCCGCATCGAGAGCAAAAAGTTTCCGAAGCTTCACCGGATGGGCTCTGACGGTCTCTTCTACACGCAGGACGAGGCGCGCGAAATCATCGCCTACGCGCGCGAGCGCGGCATCCGCGTCGTGCCGGAGTTCGACATGCCCGGCCACGCGACGAGCTGGCTCGTCGGTCATCCCGAGCTTGGCAGCGCGCCCGGCCCTTACACCATCGAGCGGGGCGCGGGCATCTTCGAGCCCGCCCTCGACCCGACGCGCGAGGAGACCTACAAATTTCTCGAAGCCTTCCTCGGCGAGATGGCCGCCCTCTTCCCCGACGCCTACCTGCACATCGGCGGCGACGAGAACGAAGGCAAGCAGTGGGACAGGAATCCGCAGATTCAAGCTTTTATGAAAGAGCGCGGCATCAAAGACAACCATGCGCTTCAGACCTATTTCAACCAGCGCCTCCTGCAAATTCTCAAGCGGCACAACAAGCGCATGATGGGTTGGGATGAAATCTTCCAGCCTGATTTGCCGAAGGATGTCGTCATCCATTCCTGGCGCGGCGCGTCGGCTCTCGCGGAAGCTGCGCGCAAGGGCTACGACGGCATTCTCTCAAACGGCTACTACATCGACCTCATCTTCCCGACCTCGCAGCATTACGCGGTTGACCCTCTGCCCGCCGAATCCACACTCACGCCAGCCGAGGCCGCGCACATCCTCGGCGGCGAAGCGACGATGTGGAGCGAATGGGTGAGCCCCGAGACGATTGACTCGCGCATCTGGCCGCGCACCGCCGCCATCGCCGAGCGTCTCTGGTCGCCGCAGAACGTCAGGGACGTTGAAGATATGTATCGACGCCTCGCCGTCGTCAGCGTGCAGCTCGAAGAGCTTGGGCTGACGCACGAGAAGAACCAGTCGATGATGCTCAGGCGGCTGGCGCGCGGGCAGGAAATCGCGCCGCTGCGGACGCTGGTCTCCGTCGTCGAGCCGGTGAAGGAGTACAGGCGTTATCAGGTGCGGCCTCAAACGATGCTCAGCCCCTTGACGGGACTCGTGGACGCCGCGCGCCCCGACAGCGACCACGCGCGCCGCTTCGCCTCGATGGTCGATAGTCTGCTCTCCGACGCCCCGCGCTTCCGTCTCTACAACGAAGACCTCCGTCGCACTCTCACGGAATGGCGCGACGCCGCGCCCGCCCTCGACGCGATGATGGACAACTCGCCAGCCCTGCAAGAAGCGAGACCGCTCGTGCGCGATTTATCCGACATCAGCGCCGCCGGGCTCGAAGCTCTCTCCTATCTCTCGAATGGCGTCGCGCCGACAGCCGAGTGGCGCAACTCTCGCCTCGCCATGCTCGAACAGGCCGCCAAGCCGAAGGCCGCGCTCGAAGTGGTCGTCATCCCCGGCGTCCGCCAGCTCGTCGTCGCCGCCTTCGAGCAGCCGCGTCTCAAACAGATGTCCGCCGCCGACTGGCGAGCGCAGGTCAAACTGCTCTCCGCGCCGCCCGCAAAGCAGCCGGGCAAATAGATAAGGCGAGAACGAAATTAACAGGGATGGACAGGATGGAAAGAAATGATGAATTAAGAATGCGGAATGATGAATTAAAACCAGAAAGCAGGTTCTCTTTCATTCCGCATTCATCATTCCTCATTCCGCATTTGTCTTTATCCTGTCCATCCTGTCTATCCCTGTTTGAATCGGTTTTCTCAGACACTCTTTTCCCGAAGGCGGGAAGATTACTTCTTAACCATCCCTGCCCTTCAACCACCCTCACGTAGCTATTGACCGGCACGTCCGAGAGCTTATCCACCCTGCCGCTCGGCCAGCGAATTTCGATGAAGTCTATTTTGGCGGCACGTCCGAGGCCGAGCAGCTCGCGCGGGTCGTGAGAAGCGAGATAGCTTCCGCCGCCGATCTTGAGACGGCTGCGCCTGACGCCGCCCGTCTGCCAGGTGATGAGCGCGCCGACGGCTGAAGAATTGCTCTTAGTGGCGACGAGCTGGAGGCCGAGCCAGTTGTTGCGATTGCCGCCGTCGTTGCGCAGGAGGAGCGGCGCTTCGCCGTTGTTCGAGACAAGCACATCTGCGTCGCCGTCGTTGTCCACGTCGCCGACGGCCATCCCGCGCGCCGCGTAATCCCGCTTGAAGACCGCGCCCGACTCGGCGCTCGCGTTCCTGAAAGCCTTGCCCGTGTTCTCAAACAGCAGCAGAGGCTCTCTGTACTTGACGCGCGCGGCGCGCATCTCGATGAAATCGTCCGGGTGGCCGTTGGCTAAAAAGAGGTCTGGGTCGCCGTCCGAATCGTAGTCGAAGAACTTCAATCCCCAACCGCTCAGGAGGTGCGTCGTCGACGCTATCTCGCCCGGCTCGTCGACGAAAGTCAGGTCATGCTCGTTGTGATAGAGACTGAAAAACTCCTGGTCGATGTTGGCGACGAAGAGGTCTTGCCAGCCGTCGCCGTCGTAGTCGGCGGCGTCCACGCCCATCCCCGAACGCGCCCGACCCGTCTCGCCGTAGGCGACGCCCGCAGCGAGTCCCGCCTCTTCAAACTTGCCCGCGCCTTTGTTGACAAAGAGAAAATTGGGCATCGTATCGTTGGCGACGAAGAGGTCTATAAGGCCGTCGTTGTTCACGTCGGTTGCGACCGCGCCGAACGACTTGCCGGGCGAGGCGGCGATGCCCGACTCGCCGCTGACATCCGCGAAAGTGCCGTCGCCCCTGTTGCGAAAGAGACGGCTCGGCATCGGCTTGAAGAGCTTCGGCACGCAGTAGTAATGGCGACTCCGCTCGGCATCGGTGCAGAAGGGCTTCTGCGTCTTGTCATAGAAGACGAAGCTGGAGACGAAGAGGTCGAGCTTGCCGTCAGCATCGTAGTCGAACCAGACGGCGCAGGTTGACCAGCCCGGCGCGGCGACTCCGGCCTTCTCCGTCACGTCGGTGAACGTGCCGTCGCCGTTGTTGCGGTAGAGGATGTTGCGCCCGTAGTTGGTGACGTAGATGTCCTGAAACCCGTCGGAGTCGTAATCCCCGGCGGCGACGCCCATGCCGAAGCGCCCGCCCGTCGCGCCGGATTTGTCGGTGACATCTGTGAACGTTCCGTCGCGGTTGTTTCGATAGAGGGCGTTTTTGAGCGGCGCGGTCGGAGTGAAGAAATCGGAAGCGCCGCTGTTGACGAGATAGATGTCCATCCAGCCGTCGTTGTCGTAGTCGAAGAAGGCGCAGCCCGCCCCGACCGTCTCGGGCAGGTAACGGTCGGACGAATGCGCGTTGTTGTGCGTCCAGCGAATGCCGCTCGACTTCGCGGGCACTTCTTCAAACGTGACGACCGGCTTCGACGCCGGAGCAGGCAAGGGCGCGCGTTGTGGGCGTCCCTGGCGCGGCAGGCCGAAAGCGAAGGCGAGCAGCAGGAGCAACGAGAGGGAAATTAACTGAAGCTTTGGTTTCATCAGCTTCGCTTTTATCGCTTGATGGACGTTGAATTGCTTCTTCACGCCGGGTAAGCAAAGTTTCGTCTGACGCCGACGCGAAATGCTCTCAGGCTGATGGAGGTTTTCGTGAAAACCAATCAGCGCGGGGACGCAGGCGCTGAGATGTCGTCGTCCGTATCGGGCTGCGCGCTGTCTTTGTCCCTGAGTCGTTCGACGATGCGCAGCTCTTCCTGCGCGCGTTCGGGCTCTTTCAGGCGCGCGTAGAGCAGCGCAAGCTGGTAGTGCGCCTTTCGGTCGTCGGGGTTGAGCTTCAAGGCCAGCTCAAGCTCTTCGCGTGCGCGCGTGTAGTTCTTCAGACGCAGATAGCTCGCGCCGAGCGCGACGCGGGCGTGCGCGAAGCCTGGAAACCTGCCGACGACCTTCTCCAGAATCTCTACGGCGCGCGCGTCCTCTTTCTGTTCCTGCGCGATGAGCGCGAGGTAGTAAGAGCCTTCGGGCGCGGCGTCGTCGGCGCGGACGCTTTTCTCCAGAAACTCGCGCGCCTCGGCGAATCGCTTCTGCTTGAGCAGGACGTAGCCGAGATATAACTGTGCGGGGGCATGGTCGGGTCGGAGCTTGAGCAGGCGACGAAAGACCTGCTCGGACTCGAACAAATCGGGCTTCCTCAGCCACGCGACGCCCAGCAGATAAAGCAGCGCGGGCTCTTCGGGTTTCACCTCCAGAGCTTTGACGAGCGAGCGCCTCGCATCCTCCTGAAGACCGGCCTTCAAAGAGATGAGCGCGACGGCGTAGAGAAGCTCCGGCGAGCTTGCGCTCACGCTTCGGGCGCGGGCGAGATAGAACGCGACGCTTCGCGCGTCGCCCTTCGCCTGTGATAACTGCGCGAGGCCGACGAGCGCCTCCGCGTTCTCGCCGCCCGCTTCGAGCGCGCGCAGGTAGCTCTCTTCGGCTCGCCGCGCGTCGCCCTTCCGCCGGTACGCGTCGCCGAGCAGGACGACGAGCGGCGCGGGCGTCGTCTGCCCCGTTCTCTGCAAGCCCTCGATAAGCTCGATACATTCGTCGGCGCGATTTTGGGAGAGCAGCAGCCGCGCGAGCTTGCGTGCGGCATCCGTGTTCTCCGGCTCAAGCCGAAGCACTTCTTTGAGCGACGCGGCGGTCTTCTCCGGCTGATTCCTGAGCAGGTAGAGATATGCGAGGTTCATGTGAACGCCCGCGAACTGCGGGTCGCTGCGGACGGCGCGCAGGAAAAGCGACTCGGCCTCGTCGAGCCTGCCCTGCCCGGCGCGAATCGTGCCCAGCAGATTGAGCGCGCCCGCCGCCTCCGGCGCAATCTTCAACACGGACGCAATCTCCCGCTCCGCCTCCTCGATTCGCTTATCCCTCACCAGCGCCGCCGCTCCCTCCAGACGCTTCACCAAAGCCTCGCCCTGCGCCGAAGCAGCCCACCCGCAGAAGAAAGGCAAAAGGCAAAAGGCAAAAGGCAAAAGGAGAGCAAGGATTTCTCTCCCTTTGCCTTTTGCCTTTTTACCTTTGCCCTTTTTCATCCTGTCCATCCCCGTTGATTTTGTGCGGCTCGCTTCAACGATGCGGGGCGGCTTTGAAATCCTTCTGGTCGATTAAGCCCTGACCTTCTTTGAAGGTGAGGATGCGGTTGGCGTCGAGGTTAGTGGCCTTGTCGATTGCGCCGCTCGGCCAGCGGATTTCGACGAGGTCGATTTTGGCGCGGCGCTCAAGGCCGAAGTGGAGGCGGAGGTCGTTGTGCGAGATGTAGCTCGCGCCGCTGCGGACTTCGTCTATCTGCGCCAGCTCGCCGGAGACGACGCGCACGCGCGCTCCCATGCCGTCGCGGTTGCTTTTGACGCCGACGGTTTTTATCAGGACGGAATTTCCGTTGAGGTTGCCGCCGTCGTTGCGCAGCAGTTGCGCCGCGCCGTCGAGATTGTTGAGGACGATGTCTGTGTCGCCGTCGTTGTCGATGTCGCCGAAGGCAGCGCCGCGCCCGGCGCGCTTGTCGGCGAAGGGAGCGCCGAGCGTGGCGGCCAGTTCAGAGAACGTTCCGTCACGATTGTTTTTGTGCACGAAGTTACGCTGGCGGTAGGTCGGTATCTGCGGGTAGACGTGGCCGTTGGCGACGAAAATGTCAATCCAGCCGTCGTTGTCGTAGTCGAAGAACTTCGTGCCCCAGCCGACGTAAGGGAGGCTTGGGGCGGCGACTTTGGCGGCGTAGGAAACGTCTGTGAAGGAGGCGCGCCCGTCGTTGTGGTAGAGGGTGTTGTAGTCGTCGTCGAAGTTTGTGACGAAGAGGTCGAAGCGTCCGTCGTGGTCGTAGTCGCCGACAGCGACGCCCATGCAGCCCTGCTCGCTGCCGTTCTCGTTGACTGCCGTGCCCGAGACGAAGCCTATCTCTTTGAACGTGCCGTCGCCGTTGTTGCGGTAGAGGAAATTGGGAGTGGAATCGTTGGCGACGAAAATATCCGTGAGGCCGTCCGAGTCGAAGTCGCTGGCGACGACGCCCATGCCGTAGTAGCCGTCGGGGTCGGAGACTCCGGCCTTCTTCGTCACGTCGGTAAACGTGCCGTCGCCGTTGTTTCGATAGAGCGTGTCGCCTTCGCCGGGCAGGCCGCGCGGCCCGCACTGGACGGGGATGCCTTTGTACTGGCAGAGGCGTCCCTTGCCAAACTCGGGCGGGTTGTTGAAATCGAAGGAGACGTAGTTTGAGACGAAGAGGTCGAGCCTGCCGTCGTGGTCGTAATCGACGAAGGCCGCCCCGGCAGACCAGCGCGGGTCGCCGACTCCGGCCTTCTGTGTGACATCTGTGAACGTGCCGTTGCCGTTGTTCTTCAAGAGACGATTCGGCCCGACGCAGGTGACGTAGATGTCCTGAAAGCCGTCGTTGTTGTAGTCGCCGACGGCGACGCCCATGCCCCACCCGATGTCGCCGACTCCGGCGCGGTCTGTGACATCCGAGAAAGTGCCGTCGCCGTTGTTTCGGTAGAGCGCGCTGCGCGTCTTGCCCTTCGATTTCAGAAGCTCGACGGTCAGCGAGTTGACGAAGTAGATGTCCAGTTGACCGTCGTTGTCATAATCGAGAAGGGCGACGCCGCCGCTCATCGACTCGACGATGTAGCGCTTCTCAGGCGAAGAGACGTGGTTAAAATTGATGCCCGACTGCTGCGTGACATCCGTGAAGCGGACGGCTTCAGGTTGAGCGCCGCTCGCGCCGAAAGATAGAAGCGGGAGGACGGCCAGCATTGCGAGCAGACGGATAATTCTTAAAGGCAAACTTCGCTTACTCCGCACAGGTTGATTCGCCGGACTGATGATTTATCGGTTGGGCTGGTTACTACTATTCGTACCGCTGCTGCTGCCGGTGCGCGCCTTCTCTTTGAGCTGCCGGGAGATTTCGAGATGCCGCTCGCCTTCGGGTTTGCGTCCGGCGGCGAGGTAGGCTCGACCGAGCTGGTAATGAACGTGTGCCTGTTCGGGCGCGAGCCTGGCGGCCAGCTCAAGGCTCTCGATTGCTCCGCGTGTGTCGCCCTGTTGCAGAAGGGTCTTGCCAAGCTCGAAGCGGGCGTCGGCCAAATCCGGCATGGCCTCAACCACCTCGCGCATCAGCTTGAGGCCGCGCGTTGTCTCCTGTCGGGCGAGCAACACGTAGGCGAGATGATAGCGCGTCTGCACGTCGGAGGGGTTCAGGGCAAGCTCGGCCTCGAACTCGCGCGTGGCTTCGTCGTGCTTGCCGGTCTTGAGATGGATGAGACCGGCGTAGAAGTGCGCGAGCGGCGCGCGGGCGTCGAGCGAGAGGGCGGTCTGTAGCTCGGCGAGGGCGCGCGTGGCGTCGCCCTGCTCGTAGTAAGCCTGACCGAGCAGGATATGAATCTGCGGGGTATTACCGCCCATCGCTATCATCTGTTTGACGACGCGCGCGGCGGCATCGGTCTTTCCCTGCTTGCTCAGCGAGAGCGCGAGCGGGTAGTAGAGCGCGGCCTCGGAGGGCTTGGCGGCGACGACTTCGGTCAGAAGCGGCGAGGCTTTGGCGTAGTCGTCGGTCATAAAATAGCTGAGACCGAGCAACTGCCGCGCGGAGAGATTCGAGCGGTTGGCCTTCAACTCGCGTTCGAGCGGCGCGATTGCGTCTTTGTAGGCTTCCGACTTGAAATGTGCGAGGCCGAGATTGTAGTCGATGCCCTGATGGCTCGGATTCCAACGGGCGGCGTGGCCGAACTGCTCAGCCGCCGCGCGAAAGTCGCGCCGCTCGGCGCGCAGCATCCCTATGTTGTTGTGAGCCGTCGCAATCAGCTTGACGAAGAAGGCCGACTCGTTCTTTAAAGCCTCCGACGCTTTCGCGGACGGACGCTTCGATTCGGCGACGATGCCTCCGGCCTGCGAGACCAACTCAGGAAATTTATTCTGTCCCTTCAAATCGGCGGCGTTGACGAAAGCATCGACCTTCGCCTCGTCTCGCTTGAATGCTTTGGTTTTGAGGTCGGCGGCGATTTTCAGTTCACGCTCGCCTTCATCCTTGCGCCCAATCTTGACGAGCGACTGGCCGAGACGATAGTGCGCGTTCGTCACCTGGTAATCGTTGTGTCGGAGCGAAGGATTGAGAGCGATTGCTTTGCGGAAGGCTTCGATGGCCTCGGCGTGGCGCTCCAAGCCCTGATAAGCCTGGCCTAGATAAAAGTAGGGGTCGGGGTTGTCGGGCTGGAGGGCGGCGGCTTTTTGGAGGAAGCCGAGGGAGGCTGCCCACTTTCTCTCGATGGTATGGACTATGCCGAGATAGTAGTTGGCGAAGAACTCTTCGGGGTTGGCCGCCAGCTCGATGCGAAACTCTTCCGCCGCGTCGGGAAGTCTGGCTGCGCCGTCTTTCAAAAGATAGGTCAGGCCGAGGTAGTAATGAACGCGCGGAAACTTCGGGTCTAGCCGGGCAGCCTTTTTAAACTCCTCTATCGCCTCGGCGAGAAAGCCCGTCTCGCGGTAGGCGCGACCGATGAGGACGCGAAGCTGCGGGCGGTCGCCGAGTTGCTCGATCATGCGGTCGTAAATCTGTTTGGCCGATTGGAACTCGCGCCGCTTGAGATGCGCGAGGCCGAGCGTATAGGCGGCGTCGTAGTCTTTCGGCGCGAGCTTCAAGGCCGACTCAAGCTCGGCGACCGCCTTCTCAAACTCGCCGAGCATGAAAAAGGTTTTTCCGAGCATGTGCCGGGCCGCGACGCTCTGCGGGTCGCGCGCAAGAGCACGCTTGAGCGGCTCGATGCCCTTCTGGTACTGCTCGGCGTGGAAACAGGCGATGGAAAGCTCGACCAGCAGCTCTACCGAGTCGGGGCGATAGAGGGCGGCGGCTTCGAGCGCCGCGACCGACGCGGAGTAGTCGGCCTGCGCCGTGTAGCTTCGACCGAGCTTGTGATAGGCGTCGGCCAGAATCTCTCTGTATGCGGCCTCAGCGCCCGCTAGGTCGCCCGCCGTCCGGCGCGCTTCCGCCGTCTCGTAATGTTTGCGGAATGAATCGCCGGGCGACTGAAAGGCGACGAGCAAGACGAGAAGCGGGACGAGGGACGAACGGAGATACATTGTTGCTTTGGGCTGACTTGCTGGCTAGTGGATTCGACCAAAAGAACAGAGACGGAGGGCTGAGTCGAACTTTCAGTCCTCCGTCTCGGTTCAGCTTGCGCGGCAGTATATCAGAAGTTGAACTTCAGCCCGAACTGTATCTCTCGCGGCGGTCGCGCGGTGGTGAGCGTGCCGAAAGCTCCGTTGCGCGGGCGACCGTAGTTGGTCGAAGTTCGATTCGGCTCAAGATCGAGCGCGGTGTTGAAGCCGACGAAGTTCACATGGTTGAAGGCGTTGAAGAACTCGGCGCGGAACTGTATGCCGTAGCGCTCGCGCAGACGCCAGTTCTTGTTGAGAGAGAAGTCGAAGTTGGTGATGGGCTTACCGCGTATGACGCCGCGACCGAGGCTGCCGAACTGTCCGGGGGCGGCGATGGAGAAGGCCGCCGGGTTGAGATGCACGGTCGCGTCGCCCGTGTTCAGGTAGATGGGAACGCCGGTAACGAGATTCGGGCGCGGGTTAACGGCGGAGGCCAGCCCCGCGGTGTTTGCGCCGCCGGTCACGTCAATCGGCGTCGCGCCGAAGTAGGAGAAGATGCCGTTGAGCTGCCAGTCGCCCAAGATGTGTCGAGCCATGCCGAGATTTTTGAACTCCGGCAGGACATAGACGAGGTTGGCCGTCATCGTGTGTCGGCGGTCGAGGTCGGCGTCGCCTTTGTCGAGGTCGTAGTTGAAGGGGTCGCTCGTGGCGTTGGTGAACGACGTGAGCGGCACGTTCGAGATGGCGTGTCCCCAGGTGTATGCGACCTGGAAGGCCAGCCCCTCGGAGAAGCGGCGGTTAATCCAGACCTGCATCGCGTGATAGTTGGAATCGCCGGTGGACTCGCTCATCGTGATGGGGCCGACGCCGCGCAAGCGCCGGTTGGCCTGAACGAGCGCATCGGTGTTCTGTCCGTTGGCGATGGCGTTGGCGATGGAGAGACGTGCGCTCGGCACAACGTCGTTCCAGTTGATGTTGCGACGCCAGATGTGCAGGCCGTGATTGCCGATGTAGGAGACTTCGGCCACCGTGTTCGGCATAATCTCGCGCGAGACCGAAAGGTTCCACTGGTAGCTCTCAGGCGGCTTGAAGTCTTCGCTGACGGCGGCGAAGCCCGTGTTCGGCCCGACGCCCGCGACCGCATTTCTCAGGCCGGGATTGATGGTGTCGAGGCTGCGGCAGGTCGGGCAATCGGCCAGCGTCGTCGCCTGTGCCGAGCCGCCCCAACCCGTATCCACCGTCGTCGTCCAGGGCGGATTGCCCGCGAGACGCAGCACGTCTTCGATGACGTTTGAGCGGCTCATGTAGCGACCGAAGCCCATGCGAAGCGCCGTCTTGCCGTCGCCGAAGATGTCCCAGGCCAGACCGACGCGCGGCTGGAAGCCCATGTTGTAGGTCTTCACGAGCGAGCGCGGCAAATCGAGCTGGTCGGCCTGCTCTGCCGTGACGAGACCGCTCAAGGGGTCTGTGCCGTTGAAGAGACGCGGGATGTAGTTAGAGATGCGGTCGTCCTTCGAGTAGGCTTGCGGGAATCTGGAATAGCGCATGCCGAGCGTCAAGGTGAGACGCGGGCGCACCTTCCATGTATCGTTGAGATAAAACTCGAAGTCGTGCCAGCGACCCTGCACGTTCTCGACGTGGTCAACCTCGGAATAGTTCGAGAGCGGCGTGTCTCTCAAGAGCAGGTCGGCGATGCAGTTGCCCGTATGCGCGCCGCAGCCCTGAATCATCGAGACCTGATTCTGTCCCCTCGCCTCTTCGTTCTTGATGTTGTGGCTGAAGAGGACGCCGAGCTTCATGTCGTGCGAGCCCATGACTTTCGTAAAGTCGTCTTTCCAGATGAAGAGGTCTTCGTGGTTCGTCCAGGGAGCTTGATGCCAGAGGTCGTTATAGCCGCCCGGCCCCCAGAAGAGGCTCGGATAAGAGCGCTGCTCGTGCGGGAAGACGGTCGGGAACTTGGAGGCTATCTCCTGATTGAGCGCCTCGGTTTCGGGACTAGTGACGATGAAAATGTCGTTTCCGGCGCGCGAGAACTGAAACTCGTTAACCGATGTCGAGTTGAGCGTGTTCGTCAGCTTGACGGCGAAGCTCTTGCTCGGCTGGCTCCAATCGGAAGAGACGGTCGGGAAGGGCGAGTCGCCCCAGAAGTTGCCCGACGCGTTATCGTGCACCCACTTCTCGTTAATCCAGCGCACCATCAGATTCATGTTCTGGGTGATGGTGATGTCGCCGCGAATCATGTCTTGACGGGTGTTGATGGGTTGGAGCGGCGACGAAGCCCAGTTCTGCCCGGAGGTCGGGTTGGGCGTGTTCGGGTCTGGATAAACTTTGACGAGCGCGAGCCCGGCCGGGCTCAGACGATTGGCTGGAATCCGGTTGCCGGGAAACGGCTGGCAGCTACCGGCGATGATTTCGCCGGCGGCGTTGCGCTTGCAGGTCGCCGGGTCAACCGGCACGGGGCCGGTCAAAGCGCCGCTGAAATCGCCGACCTTCTCGGCAGCCGTCGGCACGCGCCCCGTCAAGGTGTATCCGCGCCGTTCTCTTCTCCACTCCTCCGACCAGAAGAAGAAGATTCGGTTCTTGACGATAGGGCCGCTGAAGTTGCCGCCGAAGTTCTTGTACTTCAACTGGCCTCTCTCCTGACCGGCGCGGTTGAGGAAGAAGTTGTTGGCGTTTAAGGAATCGTCGCGGACGAAGCCGAAGAGGCTGCCGTGAAACTCGTTGCCGCCGCCTTTGGTGACGAGGTTGATGACTGCGCCTTGAGCCTGCCCGAACTCGGCGCTGAAGCTGTTGCGCTCGACGCGGAACTCCTGAATCGAATCAATCGAAGGGAAGACCAAAAGCGTTCGGTTCGAGCCCACGTCCATGTTGTTGACGCCGTCGACCGTCCACATGTTCTGATTAGAGGCGTTGCCGTTGACCGACATGTCGACGCCCGAATCAAGCCCCGTTCCGCCGCTGGCGAACGAGCCGCCCGCGCCCGACTGCGTAACGGGAGAAACGCCCGGAACCATCAGGGCAAGCTGCGCGTAGTTGCGCCCGTTCAAGGGCAGCTCCGTCACCTGCTTTTCGGAGATGAGGCTGCTCACGTTCTGGCCGCGCGTCTCGACGAGTTGCGCCGCGCCCGTCACCGTCACCGTCTCCGTCACCTGCCCGACTTCGAGCGTCAGCTCAACCACCACTCGCTCGCTGACGTGCACGTCGATGCCGGTGGCAATCGTCTTCTTGAAGCCCTGCGGCGCGGTGCTCACGCTGTAGCGCCCGACCGGCAGGCTCGGCACGGAGAAAGCGCCGTCCTCGTCGGTCGTGACCGTGCGCGTCTGCCCCGTCGACTCCTCAAGGATTGTGACCTCGGCTCTGGGGACGGCGCTGCCCTGCGCGTCGCGCACGTTGCCGCTGATGCTGCCGACGGTGCTCGTCTGCGCGTGGGCGGCGAGACCGAGCATTGCGAGCGCAAGCGCCATTGCCAGCACGACTCGAAGACCGAACTTCTTTAACATGATTCAGGTTCTCCTAAAACATTCCGTTTGCCCGGCGCAGGCGCTCGACCAGAGCCCCCGACGCTCAACTTCAGGAAACGTTCAGACCTTTGGCAAGAATCTCTCTCAAGAATTGGAAGCGCGTCCCCGCCAGTTTTTGGGATGGCCGCGACGCACGTCACAGCAAATGCTTGTAAAGATGGCCGAACAGGTAAGGCTTGATAAACAGGCCGGTCAAGGCGGCGCGGCAGCCAACTCCCTGACGCGTACCAAAAACAGACTATGGCCTGAGTGGAATATAATGGACTTTTTTTCAGCCCAGTAAAGTTACTGTCTGTATGATACGGTTGGTACGCCGAATTCAGGCTATATATAAAGAGAAAAGTTTGACGTTACATGCCGACTGTAACGCGTTACATGCCGCAAAAGGCGGCTTTTCCGCAAATCGCCGGCGGGGTGAGTCCGCCTCGACGCGCTGCGCGGTCTCGCGTTTGTTGAAAAGCGGCGGGCGGGCTATAATCCTTGACCGCCGTTACGTTTGACCGTCCAGCCTTCGGGTTACTGAACTGAACAATTACTTTCAACCTCGCACACGCTTCCGAGGGCGACGCTTGTTGACCGCCGCCGTTGGATTCGCGTCCGTGCTTTTCCGGTTCGCGGCTAACGAGTATGGAGTTGGGCAAAGAGCAAAAACTTGAGCAGTTGGAGCGAGTCCTTCAAAGTCGGACGCTGCACAACTCGGAGAGCCTCAAGGCGTTTCTGCGCTTCGTGGTCGAGAAGACGATTGTTAACCAGGAAGCGCAGCTCAAGGAATACACCATCGCCACCGAGGTCTTCGGCAGGAACAGCGATTACGACCCGCGCATCGACTCGGTAGTGCGCGTGCAGGCCGGACGGCTCAGAACCAAGCTGCAAGAGTATTACACGACCGAGGGCAAGAGCGACCCCCTCATCATCGACCTGCCCAAAGGCCACTACTATCCCGTCTTCACCCCGGCCACGCCCGAACCCGTCCACGACGCGCCGTCCATTTTCACCCCGCCGCCCGACGAAGAGGCGACGAACGGCCACGCCTCGGCGCAACACGCACAGCCCGCGTTGCCCAACGGCCAGCCGCGCGCCGATGCCGATGTCGAGCCCGAAAAACGCGCGAGCAAGACGCCTCCGATGCTCCTGCTAATTCTGACCGGCGTCATCCTCATCCTGAGCTTCGTCGTCGTCGCCCTCTATTTCTCGAACAGGGAGATGCGGCGGCAGGCGGGCGTCTCAAGCTCTCTCGACGCCGAAGAGCTTAAGACCGTCTGGGGCGCGTTTCTGAACGACCCCGACCCGACGCTGCTCGTCCTGAGCAACCCGACCGTCTATCGCTTCCTCAACGAGTCTGACCCGCAGGCTCAGGCGCGTCGCGCCATCAGGCTCAAGGCGGAGGAGGCGCGCGCCATGTCCGAAGCGCCGGAGTTCAAAGGACAATGGACTGGCGGCCAGGAGCCTCAGCTCATCCCCTCGCTCGGCATGTACACAGGCATGGGCGAGGCCATCGGCCTGCATCGCCTGACAGACCTCTTCCGCTCGGCCAACAAAGACATTCTCTTGAAGCAGAGCCGACAGGTCAGCGCCTCCGACCTCAAATACCGTAACGTCATCCTGCTCGGCAGCATCTACGTCAACGAGTGGTCGCGCAAGCTTCCCACCGACGAGAGCTTCGTCTACACCTTCAACGCGACCATCGAGAACCGACGCCCTCAGCCCAACGAGGAGCGCGAATACAGGCCGCAGTTCGACGAGCAGACCGGAGAGCTTCGGGTTGACTACGCGCTCATCACCGTCAAGCCGAACGTCTCCGGCGAAAACGCCGTGATGACGCTGGCCGGAATCTACAGCGAAGGCACGGAGGCCGCCGCCGAATTCGTCACCACCAAAAACCACCTCACCACGCTCGCCCAGCGCCTCCGACAGCTCGGCGGCGCGGGCGCTCCGCCCAGGTACTACCAGGCGCTTCTCAAAGTCGGCGTCGAGAACGGCACGCCGACCACCATCACCCTGCTCGCCCTCCATCCCCTGCGCGAATCAGGAAACTGAACAGCGTTAGTCTTCATCGACGTTCCGAGCGCGAGGCACGTCTATTCACTTTAAATCGCCATCCCGAACCCGTACCTGAAGAGCGGGTCGTAGTTGCGTTGACCGACGTTGATGGGAATTTGCGCCATCGAGCGCGGCCAGGAGAAGGAGAGCTTGCCGACGAAGCTGTAATCGCCGAAGAGCACGTCGGCCACGCCCTGCCCCTCCGTGCCCGGCAGCCACGCGGCGACGAAGGCGTCGCACTTGTCGAGCACCTCTTCGATTATCAGAGGACGACCTGAGAGCAGCACGGCGACGACCGGAATCCTTGCGCGTCTCGCGTTTTCGACGGCCGCGACATCTTCGCGCGCGAGCCGCAGGTCTTCACGGTCGCCGAGCATCTCGGCATACGGCGTCTCGCCGATGACGACGACGGCTATGTCCGCGCCCTCCGCGCCCGTGCCGTCTTTCGAGAAGGTCACTCTGGTTCTTCTACCGACGGTCGCTTGAATAGCTTTTAAGATAGTCGTGCCGCCGGTCGTCACCTGTCCGCTCTCTCCCTGCCAGCTAATCGTCCAGCCGCCGCACTGATTTCCGATGTCGTCGGCGCTCTTGCCCGCGACGTGAATGCGCGCGAGCCGCTTCGAGATAGGCAGAGCGCGCCGTTCGTTCTTGAGCAGCACGAGCGATTCGCGCACGCACTGGCGCGCGACCTCCCTGTGCTCCGCCGAGCCGAAGCTACGGTGCAGGCGACGGTCGGCCAGAAAATTTCGGTTCCTGTCCATCAGCCCCATCGCAAACTTGACGCGCAGAATTCTCTTCACAGCATCGTCCACGCGCGACTCGGCGACCCTGCGCTCTCTGACCAGCTCAAGCAGAAGGGCATAAAGCTCCTGATACTTGTTCGGAACCATGAACATGTCCATCCCCGCGTTGACCGACTGTTCTATCTGGCTCTTGTAGTCGCCGGGGAGTTGGTCGATGGCGTCGTAGTCGGAAATCAGGAAGCCCTCGAAGCCAAGCTCATCTTTCAGAATCTCGGTCAGCAAACGTCGGCTGCCAGAACACCTCACGCCGTTCCAACTGTTATAAGAGGGCATAATCGTCCCGACGCCCGCGCGGATGGCGGTCAGGTAGCCCTGCATATGAATCTCTCTCAACTCGCGCTCGCTGAGACGCGTGTCGCCCCTATCGAGCGGCCAGCGCTCCTTCGTGTTCGGCGCTTTCTCGATGCCAGTCCCGTAGGTCGTGCCGCCGTCGCCCGCGAAATGCTTGGCGCAGGCCAGCACGCTTAGAGGGTGGCTGAGGTCGTCGCCCTGAAATCCCCGGACGGCGGCTTCGCCGAGAGTGCGCGCAAGCTCCGGCGTCTCGCCGAAGCCTTCATAAGTTCGCCCCCAACGCTCGTCGCGCGGGACGGCGACGCACGGGGCGAAAGTCCAGTTGATGCCCGTCGCGCGAACCTCTTCGGCGGTGATGCGCGCGGAGCGCTCGACGAGGCCGGGGTTGCGCGTGCAGCCCAGCCCGATGTTGTGCGGGAAGATGGTCGCGCCGAGCACGTTGCTGTGGCCGTGAACCGCATCGACGCCGTAGAGCAGCGGAATCGCCAGACGCGTCTTCAAGGCGCGCGACTGGTAAGCGTCGTACATATCCGTCCAGGCTTTGAGGCTGTTGCCCGCCTTCGGGTCGGCGTTGCCGCCGCTCAGAAGCGACCCCATGAAATACTTCTCGACATCGGCGTCCGCCTTCAGACCCGTTATCTCGGCCTGAACCATCTGCCCGATTTTCTCTTCCAGCGTCATCCCAGAGAGCAGCGCGCGGACGCTGCGGTCGTGTGCGGAGAGCGACCTCGCCGCGCCGCGCCCGGCTCGCGCGCCGCTGCGCCTTCTTCTCTGGGCTTCGGTGAGGAGCGTGGGAAACGTCAGGCCGAGCGCGCTGGCGGCGGCGGAAGATTTGATGAAGGTGCGGCGCGTGATTTTTGTCGTCATAAGATTTTTGAAGCGATTCGTTCGGGCGAAGGCTGGCAGAGCGTGTCCGGGCTGCGGCTCTTTGTATCTTACCGGCGCGATGAAACGTAAGTTACAAACCGTTAACCGGGGGTGTAAGAGGAGGGGCGAGGGCTTAAGGGCGTCGGGTGTCGGATGAGAGCGGCGCTAATCGAGGCACAGGAAGGAGCAGGGCGGCTCAGGAGACGTGAAGGTGGAGCACAGAAATCGCGGCCGTCTGAATCAAGCCGCTCATTTGGGAGTTTTGGTCAGCCGGTCAGCGCCTTTTCTGATGCCGCCGCTGAGCTGGATGATACTTTGGAGGTCGCGGTTGGCTCTGGCCGATTCCTGTAGATCGACGACGCCGGGAGTTTTGAAGATGGGGCTCTCGACGAAGGTTTCGATGCGTTTGCAGAGCGTGACGAGCGCGTCTTTCATCTGCTCGCCGCCGAACTCGATTTGAGTCTTCCGTTCCTTCTCTTCATCTTCGGGCTTGTAGGCCGACAGGTGCGTCCTCAGCCGTAGGGCGCGCTTGTTTATCTCGCCGCTCTTGTCGGCGATACTCTTGTAGTCGAGCGGCTTGTCGTCGAGCAGGCTGCGGACAAGCTCGTTGCGTAGAATCTGTATGCGCTTGAAGTCCTGCCTGGTCTGCTCGACGGCGGCCAGAAGGCTTCGCTTGTCGGTGGCGGATTCCGGTGGCACGGTCTCGGCGCTACGCAGTACGGCCTCGCGCTGCCGTCGCTCACGCATCTCTCCGAACGCATCGCGGTTGACCGGAGGCGCGGGTGCGCTCTGCTGAGCACGCACAGTCGCCGCCGTCAACGCCAACACACAGAGAGCCGCGCCGACGCAGCCGGCGACCTTCGTCAATAGATGAGAGCGATAGCCCCTCACGGCAAGCCTCCTTTTCGCCCGTCTGTCTGGGAAGTGAGCCGAGTATAAGCCCTGCGATGTTCACGCACAACAATTAAGTGGCGCGCGTGACGAGCGAGAGGATTAACGCCGGGAGTTATCCTTCCGTGACGGTGTCGCCGGTTTTGAGGTTGGGGGGCGGGGCGATGATGACGCGGTCGCCGGGCGCGAGGCCGCTGGTGATTTCTACCTGTTCGCCTTCGACGACGCCCACCATGACGAGGCGGCTCGTGCATCTGCCGTCTTCGACGACGAGAATCGTGGCGGTCGCTCCGGTGCGAAGGTCGGCTCCGGCGGGGAAGGCTGTGCGCGGAATCCAGAAGGTCTGCGCGCCCGCGAGACGCGGAAGATGTACGTTAACGGTCGTGCCGGGAATAAGCTCGATGCGTCCGACGACATCGGCGACGTAGCCGAACGTGTTGCTCTGTGCATCGGCGACGGGGTCGATGCGTCGGACGCGAGCCTGCGCGATTGGAGCATCGCTGCCCGGCAGCGTGAGTCGGACGAGGCTTCCCGTGCCGAGGCTGTATCGCTCGTTCTGCGGCAGTTGGAATCTGACCTGTAGAGGTTCGAGTTGTGAAATCTCGAAGAGCTTTTCGTTTTTAGCGACGCTTGAGCCGAGGCTCGCGTGGCGGCGCGTGACGATGCCCGCGAGCGGCGCGCGGACGTTTCCCTTTTCGATTTCGCGCCGGACGGCCTCAACTTTCGACTGCGCCGTTTGCGTGGCGAGGCGCGTTTTTTCCAGCTCGGAGATTGCGCCGTCGAGCCGGAACTGCGCGCGCTCAAGGTCGCGTTTGCTTGCGACGCCCTCACGAAAGAGCGCCTGCTCGCGCTCCAATTCGTTGCGGCTGATTTGGACGAGCGAGTCGTACTGCTTCTCTTCCACCTTGAGGCGTTTGACTTCAAGCTCGGCCTGTTGCAGCTCGTTGAGCTGGTCGTCGTTGCCGAGCACGGCGATAAGCTGTCCCTTCGAGACGCGCGCGCCCTCCTGCGCGTCGAGCTTTGTCAAAACTCCTTCGCGCTGCGCGAGCACGACCGCCGTGCTTTCGACCGAGACCGTCGCCGGAACGACTAGCTCGCCCTGCGCCGCCGCCGGTTGAGCCTCAAAGACCTGAACCTGAACGGGCGCGGGAGCAACCGTCACGTCCGACGACGCGCCCTCGTTTCCTATCTTCAGGCGCGACTTGCTCTCCGCCGTGCAACCGGCGAAGGCCAGGAGGCTCAGGAGAAGAGTCGGCCAGACGGCGTTTTTATGCGCTCTGTTCATGCGCTCAATCCGAGGCGTCGGTGAGTATGGGCAGGCCGATTTTGGCTTTGCGGCGCTGTTCGCCGAGCCACTCGTCGAAGAGATGCGTCTCGATAGCGGCGCGCGTCTCTTCGTCGAGCGTGGCGCGTCGAACCTGTTCGACTTTGTAAAGCGTCCATCCGTCGTCGGTCTTAAACGGGCCGACTACTTTGCCTGCGCTCGCGCCGAAGACGACGGGCTCGACAGCCGTCTCCAATTCTGCACGGCGAAAGAGCCCCGCGTAGCCGCCCGCCGCGCGCGTCGCTTCGTCAATCGAGAACTGGCGCGCGAGCGCGTGGAAGTCTGCGCCCTCTTCGACCACCTGCACGCGCAGCTCACGCGCCACGTCTTCGCTCTCGGCGACGATGCGCGACAGCGCTGCGACATCGAAGGCGAGCCTCTGCTCGGCGAAGTGCTGCTCGATGCGCCCTTTGGTCAACCGCTCGCGCAGCTTGCGCCGCGTCACTTCAGCTTCGAGCATCGCTTCCCAGTCTTCGTAAGAGAGGTGTTGAGCTGCGAGCCAACGCTCGGTCGCCTCGGCGTCGTGCAGCTCGCGCGCTAGACGAAACTCGTCTGCTGCCTGCTGAAGCTCTTCGTCCGTGATTTCGACCTGCAACTCTTCGGCGGCCTGACCGACGAGCGCAGCGTCGATGGCGTCGCTCAGAAATTTCAGATTTCCGACGAACTTGGCGAGCCTCAACACTTCCGAGAGGCTCACGTCTTCGTCGTTGACCTCAAGCGCGACGTATTCACTCAGGCTCGCCATTCGATGCCGACCTCGCTGACCGTAATTTCAGCCGCCCCTGACTCTGATACCCTTGCCGACAGCCACGCCACGCGCATCGAGATCCAACGCGTCCGTAAAATCGCCGCCCTTCACTCTCTTCTGCTCATCTTGAGAGAGCGTCTTCTCTTCCTTCGGTAAGTCCTGCACACGCGTCCGCCGTTTAGGCTCGGTCGCCTTCTTCCTCTGGGTCATCGTCGTATTCTTTCTAATTGTAGTTCAAAGTCGAGCCGTCCGCGTCCGGGCAGAAGCCTTGAAGCTCGGCCATCTTACATGGAGGCCATCTTTGAGACCATGTCGCCGCCGTTCAATCCCGGCGTATCGCCGAAGTTTCCGGGCGCGCCGAGGCCGCCTTTAACTTCCTTCTGCTCCTCGCGGCTCAACTCCTTCTCATCCTTCGGCAAATCTTTGACCTGTGTGCGACGCCTGTTTGTCTTCTCTTTCTTCTCCGGCATGTCTTTCGTCTCCTTTCCTTTAAGCCTCCTGCACTCAACCTAGCGCTTGGGCAAATTATCCAGGATGCTGCTGCCGCCCTTGACCTGCTTCTGTTCGTCCTTCGAGAGCTGCTTCTCTTGCTTCGGCAACTCTTTGACCTGTGTTCGTCGCTTCGGCGTCTTGTTCTCTTTTTTGTCTGTCATTGTCTCTGCTCCTTTACGAGAGGTTCGTGACGTTGAGGGTTGAAGTTAACGTTTCGATTGATGCGCCCTTTGCGGAGCGTGCTTCATGTTGCGGAAGAACTTAACCGGCAATCTCGCCTTTGAGCTTGCGGAAGGGCTCGACGAGAAGACTGAGGATGCTTTTGCGCTCGGTGATGATGTCGGCGGTGACGGCGAGGCCGGGTCGGAGCGGGATGTTTTTGTTTCCGGCCTGAATGGCGCTCTGCTCGGGCGCGATGTTCACCTTGTAGAAAGAGTTTGCCTGCTCGTCGGTCTCGGCGTCGGGCGAGACGTAGGTGATGCGCCCCTCGATTGTGCCGTAGTCCTGATAAGGGAAGGCGTCGAACTTGAGCTTGACGGGCAGCCCCGTCTCGATGAGGGCGATGTCTTTGTTGGGCACGCGCGTCTCGACGAGAAGCGGAGCGGCGGCGGGGGCGATTGAGGCGAGCGTCTGACCGGCCTGCACGACCGCGCCGGGGCTTCTGACCTCAAGCGTGGTGATGAGACCTGAGACGGGAGCAAGGATGGTCGTCTGCCGGAGCGAAGTTTCGATGGTGGCGCGCTCGCTCTCAAGGCGCGCGATGCGGTTCTGCTGCTCAAGCGTCTGGGCGACGGGGCCGGTCGAGAGCAGTCGGCGCAGTTGCTCGCGGCTGGTGGCAATCTCTTCTCGCAGCTTCGCAAGACGCGCGCGCAACTCTGCCGCGTCCAACTGCGCGACCGGCTGACCGCGCTCGACCCTCTCGCCCTCGCGCACGAAGACGTGTTGCACGACGCCGCCTCCGGCAGCCTGTACGGGTCGGACGTAGCCTTCGGGCACGACCGCGCCGCGCGCTTCCACCGTCACGTCAACTCGGCTCAGAGACGCCCAAAGCAGCGCCGCGACGACGAAGCTCGTGATGATATAGACTAGCCCGCGCGCCGCCCACCAGGGCATCTGCGCGATAACGTTGGAGACTTCGGGCGACGTGTCGGGCGCTTCGGGCGGCGGCGTCCAATTCCTGCCGAGCGCGGCGAGGTCAACGGCGTCCTGAGTCGAGGAAGAATCCTGTGCGCTCATCAATCCTGCCCAGACCTTCCCACCTACACGCCGGGGTTAGACCCGTCCTGCCTGCTCGGAATGATAGCCAGAGTCTCACGACCGCCTTTGACGCGCTCCTGCTCGTCGCGGCTCAACTCCTTCTGCTCTCTCAACAGCTCTTTGACCTGCGTGCGACGGCGCATGCTCTTATGCTCTCTCTTTTCGCTCATCTTTCCCCTCGCAGTTATGTACTGCCGCTGCCGCTTCTACCTGCGGGCAGCCACTCCATCTGAATTGGCCCGCCTTTGATTTTCTTCTGCTCGTCCGTCGAGAGTTGCTTCTCTTCCTTCGGCAGCTCTTTGACCTGCGTGCGACGCTTGGGCGTCTTGTGCTCTTTCTTTTCGCTCATCTCTTTTCCTCCATCGTCAAGCGCCGCTACCTTCGCTTCTGTTAATGCTGGGAAGGAAAAACGAGTTTAGCGGCCCGCCCTTGATTTTCTTCTGCTCGTCTTTGCTCAACTCCTGCTCCTGTTTGGGCAGCTCTTTGACCTGTGTGCGCCTGTTCGTCTTCTCCTGCTTCTTCGGCATCTCTGCTCTCCTTCGTCATGTGCTGATGACGATGACTTCCAAGCTTCAGCGTCGTTGCGCCTCGGCGGCGAGGGGCTGAGGCTCGAAGCCGCCGCCCTTCACCTTTCGCTGCTCTTCCGCCGTCAGCTCTTTTTCCTTCTTCGGCAGGTCTGTGACCCGCGTGCGTCTGTCGCTGTTCTTCGCGTCTTTCGCGTTCTTCGGCATGATGTTCGCTCCTCGCCTCTGCCGCCAAGCTTACTGCTTCGGCTTGTTGGCGTACAAATCCATAGAGACGGCAGTGCCGGCGCCGCCTTTAACCTTCTGCTGCTCGTCTTTGCTCAACTCCTGCTCCTGTCTGGGGAGTTCTTTAACCTGTGTGCGGCGCTTCGACGCCTTCTGCTCTCTCTTTTCTGTCATCTCTCTTTTCCTCGCTCCTTATGTGCTACTGCCGCCGCTTCTGCCTGCCGGCATCCAATCTGAAAAGGTAGGCCCGCCTTTGATTTTCTTCTGCTCGTCGGTGCTCAGTTGCTTCTCTTCCTTCGGTAGCTCTTTGACCTGCGTGCGACGCTTCGGCTGTTTCTCGTCTTTGGTGTTCTTAGCCATGACCTGGTCGTTCCTTTCGCGGGGTTTGGTGTCGTCTGAAGATAGACGCGTTAGGCGTTGGGGTCGGTGGGTCTGTCGCCTGAGCAGATAATCTGTTTCGCGCCGCCTTTGACGTTCTTGCGCTCGTCGGGCGTCAGCTCTCGTTCAGGCTTGGGCAGGTCTTTGACCTGTGTGCGGGATTTGTTGGGGGCGTCTGTCTGTCCGGCGTTTTTGTTCTGCATGATACCTCTCTTTATCTCCGCAGGATGCAGGGCGGGTTGTCAACGGCCAACGGGTCGGAAATTGTGCGGCGCAATATACAACAAACGCGGTGCTGGCGTTAAGACGAAAGCAGGCTTCGGTTTTGCCCACCCTTGTTTTGTTCAGCCTTCGAGCTGCTGGCTGTTGAGGTAGTAGTAGAGCCCCTTCTGCTGCATGAGGCTGTAGTGGTCGCCCATCTCGCGGATGGTGCCTCTGTCCATGACGATGATGAGGTCGGCGTTGCGAACGGTCGAGAGCCGGTGCGCGATGATGAGGGTGGTGCGGTCTTTGAGGATTTCGTCGAGGTTCTGCTGGATGGCGCGCTCGCTCTCGGTATCGAGGGCGCTGGTGGCTTCGTCGAAGATGAGGATGCGCGGGCGTTTGAAGAGGGCGCGGGCGATGGCGATGCGCTGTTTCTGCCCGCCGGAAAGACTCTGCCCGCGCTCGCCGATGATGGCCTCGTAGCCGTAGGGCAGCTCCGAGATGAACTCGTGCGCTCCGGCGAGCATGGCCGCGCCGACAACCTGTTCGAGCGGCGCGTCGGGGTCGCCGAAGGCGATGTTCTCGCGTATCGTCCCGGAGAAGAGAAAAACGTCCTGCGGCACGACGCCGACTTGCGAGCGCAGGCTGGAGAGAGAGACCTGCCGGAGGTCGTAGCCATCGACGAAGATGCGGCCTTCGTTCGGCTGGTGCAGGCGCAGGAGCATGTTGGCGAAGGTGGTTTTTCCCGAGCCGCTACGCCCGACGAGGGCGACCGTCTGGCCGGGCGCGATTTCAAGGTTGATGTTTTGCAGCGCGTTTTTGTCCGGGCGCGTCGGGTAGCGAAAGGTGACGTTCTCGAAGCGGATGTGGCCGCGTATGCGCGGCAGACGGATGAGTGAGCGCCCGGCAGATTCCTCTTCCGGCTTGGCGTCGAAGACTTCGTTGAGGCGCTCGAAGGCGATGTTGGTCTCCTGAAACTCGCGCCATAAATCGACGAGGTTGACGATGGGACGCGTGACGTTTGCGACCAGGAGGTTGAAGGCGACGAGCTGGCCGACGGAGAGATCGCCAGCGATGACGAGCCGCGCGCCGTACCAGAAGAGGATGATGACGTTCAAGGTCTGAAGCAGGTTGGCGGCGGAGATGACCCACATGCCGGAGAGCGCGCTGCGAAACTGCACGTTGAGCGATTTGACAATCAAGCCTTCCAAGTTCCAACGCATCCGGCGCTCGGCTGCCGTCGCCTTGACCGTGCCGATGCCGGTCACGAACTCGACCATGCGCGATTCGGCCTTCGCCGACTTCTCGAACGACTCGCGGAACTGTCGCTTGAAGATGGGCGTGTAGATGGCCGTCAGAGCGACGTAGCAGGGGATGAAGAGAAGCGCGACGAGGGAGAGCCGCGCGTTGTAGTAGAGCATGAGGGCGAGGTAGACGAAAATCATCATCGTGTCGAGCACGACGCCGATGGCGCGTCCGGTGAGGAAGTCGCGGATGCGCGCGTTGTCATTGAAGCGGCGCATGATGTCGCCGACCTTGCGCTCCTCGAAGTAGCGCATCGGGAGGCTGAGGATGTGCTTGTAGAAGTTGACGACCATCGTCATGTCGAGGCGGCGCGTGGTGTGGACGAGGAGGTAGAAGCGAAGCGCCGTCGTCGCCGTCTGAAAAAGCGCGACGATGAGCATGCCGACGAGCAGGATGTTGAGCATCGAAGTGCTCTTGTGGACGAGCACCTTATCGACGATGACCTGCGTGAAGATGGGCGTCGCCAGGCCGAACAGTTGAAGCAGCAGAGAGGCGAGGAAGATTTCAAACAGAAGCTTGCGATACGGCCTGAGCATCGGGAGGAAGCGCCGGTAAGTCGTCTTCGATTCCTCTATCTCTTCGACCTGCGGCGTCGCTTCAAAAAGCAGGAGGTATCCTGTCCAGCCTTTTTCAAACTCCTCGCGCGAGAGCCGTCTCAGACCGATGGCCGGGTCGGCGACGACGACGCGGTCGGCGCGCGCCTCGTAGAGCACGATGTAGTGATAGCCCTCCCAATGCGCGATGGCGGGGAGGTCGATTTTGAGAAGGTGCTCGTAGGCGGCGCGGATGCCGCGCGTGTGGAAGCCGAGCGTTTCGGCAGCCTCGGCGATGCTGTGGAGCGCCGCGCCCTCGCGCGTCACGTTGACCATGTCGCGCAGCCTGTTTATAGAGACGTGCTTGCTGTAGTAGCGCAAGACCATCGCCAGGCTGGCCGCGCCGCAGTCCATCTCGGAGAATTGCAGGAGCGCAGGATAGCGACGCGAGCGGCGCGGGTGATAGACCTCCTTCGGCGGAGGCGGAGCGTTGGGCAGCTCTTCGGTCGAAGCTAGCGCGGAGGGCGCTTCCGTTTCGGCGCGCGGGTCTGCGCCGGCGTAACCGGAGATTTTCGAGACGAGCGCGTCCTTGAACTTCGGAGTGGAAGTGAGTATCTGGTCGAAGTCCTGCTTCTCAAGGCGAAAGACGGAAGAGGGCTCCTGCGTGATGATGGAGGCGGCGCGCGGCTCGCCGGTCAGAAGCGCCAGCTCGCCGAAGGCGTCGCCCGCTTTCAGTTGAGCCAGAGTGCGCCCGCCTTCGCTCTCTTTGACGACGCGAGCGCTGCCCTGTCGAAGAATGTAGAAGGCGTCGCCGGGCTCGCCCTCGCGGATGATGTACTGGCCTGCCGGGTAGTCGATGACGCGCATCGAGCTGAGCAGGCCGCGAATGTCCTGCGGCGCGATTGAAGAGAAGACCGTGCAGAGCTTGAGGAAGTTGCGTATGGAGATGTCGGAGATGTAGCGGTCGAAATACTCGCGCAGCTCGGGTCGCTCTTTGAGCAGGCGGTCGAAGTCTGACTTGTCGAGCTTGAGCAGGGAGAGGTCGCTGGCGGCGCGGACGGTGAAGTGTCGGCGCGAGTCTGTGAGTAGCCCCTGCTCGCCGAAGGTGTTGCCGCGCGTGAGCGTGCCGACGGTGACTTCCTCATCGCCGTTGTTTTGCGAGACGACGCGCGCGCGTCCCGAATAGACGACGTAGAAACAGTCGGCCACGTCGCCCGCACGGCAGATGGTCTGGCCGAGACGATAATGTCGCAGCTCGAAACGTTCGATGAAGCGGCGCAGCTCTTCGTCGGAGAGGATGGAGAAGGCCGTGCTGTCTTTGAGTAGTTCCTTGAGTTCGGTGAAGTCCAACTGAGTCCGTCACCTCTCTTGCGTTTGGTGGAGGGCATTCTAAGCGATGTTTCGCATTACTCAAATGCTCGAACGGAAAGCTTCAGAGGATGCAGGAGAAAAACGGCAGGCCGCTCCAAGCTGCCGAGGGCGCTCGGAAGCTGCCCGCGCAGAAACGCTCTCAAGCCCTACCTGAGAGCAGGGGCGCACGCGCGCGTCCGAGCCAAACGTACTCGGACGCGCGTGAGCGCAGGTATATTGCAGGGGCTCGGGCGATTTTTCAGCCTTCGCAACCCTCTGAAAAGCCCCGTCTTCGACCGACAGTTCAGACTCCAATCTTTAAAGCTTATTCCGTCATATGATTGATGACCGCTTCGTAATAGATGCCTTCCTTGTCGTCTTCCTTCCCGACTCGTTCGAGGAATAGAGAGAAACCTTTGAGCGCGTCGTGTTCTACCTGGTGGATGGTGCGGACGAAGCTCAGTTCGCCTTCGGCTTTGAAGAGCAGCGAGAAACACTCGCCTGAGGGCTGCTTTGCTCCCGGCTTAACCTTCGGCCTACAATCTTTAATCTCGACGAGCGTCATCCGTGTGACCATCTTCTCGGCGCGGACGCGAAACTCTGTGTTGAGGTAGGGGTCGAAGGTCGCCTTCGTGTAGTAGAAAACCTTATCGAGCTTGGCTTCGTAGGGGGTTTCAAACTTGCCTTTATTTTCGTTCTTGAAGACCTGCTGGCCGAAAACGAGCTTGGGGGAGCTGAAGTATATTCCCGCGCACAGGGTTGCGACGGCTCCTGACTTCAGGAATTTGCGACGTGTCTCTGACATGGATGGTTCTCCTAATCGGGTCAATGGGGTTAAATTTGCGTGAGGGATTTCCTTTCGCAATCGAGAGGAACAAATTGTGAGAAGTGATTTTTACCGTTGGGACTTTGAATCAGAAGCTGACGAGCACCGCCGCGACGCGCGTGCGACCGACGCGTAAGTTTTCTTACTGGCGTTGCCGAATAACTTTTTGGTGCAAAGCCGCCGATGGAAGGACTGCCGCCACAGAGGCTATCGAGCAGTGGTGCGTATAATAATCTTTTTTGTGCGGAATACAACCACGCTTTATAGGTGGAGAGCGCTCAGAAGCGGATTGCTGTAAGAAAGCTAACAATAAAAAGCGCGGCGTGTGCTTTCGTCGGAATCCGAGTGAGCTTCTGAAATCGAAACAGAGGGTGCGAGGGAGTTTCTGCGTTCGGCCTGAGAGCTGTGCGGCTGTTCGGGATTGTGAATGTCATGTCTGTCGAAATGGATTTGAAGCAGGCGGCGGTGGCTCTCGTCCTCAGAAGGAACATGGACGAGACGGAGCTGCTCGTCATCAAACGGGCGGAAGACCCGCGCGATCATTGGTCGGGTCATCTCGCGTTGCCGGGCGGACGCCGCGACCCCGAAGACGCCGACCTTTCTTTCACCGCCATGCGCGAGACGCTGGAGGAGGTCGGGATGAATCTGTCGGAGGGCGGACGCATCGTGCGGCGGCTAGAAACCATCACGCCGCGCAGCCCCCTCGCACCGCAGATAGCCGTCACGCCTTACGTCGCCATCGCGCCTCCCGCTTACCACGTCATAGAGGAAGGCGTCGAGCAGATGCGGCTCAGGCTGAGCGCGGAGGTGGAAGCGGCCTTCTGGCTTCCTCTGGACGCGCTCAGAAGCAGAGGGGCTTCTGAAATCTTTCGCCTCGCGATTGAGGGCGAAGCGCGCGAGTGGCCTGCTTACGCGACCGACTACGGCCTCATCTGGGGTCTGACCGAGAGAATCCTGACCAGCTTTCTTGAGTTGATTGAAAAGGATGGAGACTTAATCTTCGACCGAAGATGAATCGCCGCGCGAAGATGAATCGCTTCGCTCCGACTGCCAGCGCGGAAGAGCGACGCCCTCATCATTCACTTCGTAGAAGGACATATCCTTGCCCGTCCGCATCTTCGCCAGAAGGATTATCTGCCCCATGTGCATCGAGAAATGCTCGACGACGTGATAGACCGCTTCGAGCACCGTCACGTCGTTGCCCTGTATCAGACGCCGCTCAGACAAACTCTCGACAGTCAGCTCAGCCAGGACGCGGTCAGCCTCCGCGATGGTGCGCGCGAGCCTTGAGAGCAGCTCCGCGCGCGGCAATATCCTTCGCTCGTCGAACTCCTGCTGCCGCACGCGCTCGACCGCGCTGCCGCCGACGCCGCCGACAATCCACTGGCCGACGTTTCCCGCCAGATGCAACATCAGATTCCCGATGCTGTTCGAGGCCGGGTTGGCGCGCCACCAGACCTCTTCGTCCGACAGAGATTCCAGGCAGCGCTCGATTTTCGGAAGAAACTCGCCGGAGAGGTATCTGCGCGATTCGCTGATGAAGGTCTGCGCCGTGTCGTTCATAGAATTTCTTCGGGGCGTCTTGAGGCCGCGACTCTCAACTCTCAAGGCTCAAAGCAGAACAGCAGGCTCAGTTGGCCTGCTGTTCTGCTTTTTCGTTTAGCCTCGACGACCGACGCCTGTTTCAAATGGTCGGCGGTCGCCGAGCGGATTCAACCGTCTGCAAGCCGACTGTGCCTCTCGCCGAGCGTGGGCTGTTCTGGAACAGACGCCGAGGAGAAGAGGCACAGTCGTCAGGGCTTAGGTATTGGCGGGCACGACGTTGGTGAGCACGCCGCTCACGTTCGTCGTGTTGCCGTCCAGGCGATTGTTCTGGAAGGTGCGGAACGTCCCTCCGTTATTGAAGAAGCCGGTGGAGTTGACCGTCACGACGTTGTCGGAGGCGCGAATCGTGCCTCCGGCGTTGGCCTGCACGCCGGTTCCGTTATTGGAGATTTGGGTGTTCGACACCAACACCTCGGCCCCTGAGTTGGCGACCACTCCGATGGCCGAGCCGGTGATGTTTCGCGAGACGACCGAGTCGGTCAGCGTGATTCGGCTGTTCGAGCCTCCCGAGACGCCGACGGCACAATTCTGCACCTGCACGTTATCGACGGAGGCGAAGATGACGCCCGCGGAGGTTGCGACGGAGATGCCCGTGTTGGTGCAATTGGTGATAATCGTATCGCTGACGTAGAGTTCGCCGGTAGCCGCGCGATTGACATCGATGCCGTGCGTGTTGAAGCCCGTGATGTGGCAGTTCTCGACGTGGACAGCTTTGCCGTTGGTGTTGATCCAGCGAATGCCGCTGACGCCGGAGCTTGTGGTCTGGTTGAGGCCGTTAATCGAGAGATTGCGTATCTTGACGACGGCTGTGGCGAGGAACGTGCCGCCCGTGAGGTTGACGGTGACGCCGCTAGTTCCCGTAACGACGATACCACCGAAGCCCTGTCCGTTCGTGCCATCGACGGTAATGGCTTTGGTGATGGTCAGAGCGCCGAAGCCGCCCGGATCGAGGGCATCAATCTCGCCGCCTTCGGCGGTCTTCGAGATAGCGCCGGCGAAGGTTTTGCAGGGGGCGGTGCGGCTGCACGGGTTGAAATCGTCGCCGACGCCCGAGACCCACGTGCGCGAGGCCTGGGCATGTGTGAGCGAGGAGCAGGCTAGGGCAAAGACCAGCACTGCCAGAGTATTCAAAGCGAAGCGAAGCTTATTCATGGTGTGTCTCCTTAAGGGGTTGGGGTTTTATGGTTAAGATGGTTTGTCGTAGTAGCAAGACTGAATTCGTCGGGAAACGGAAGATGTAGGGCGCGCCCCTCGGCGACTGGAACAGGGCTCGAACATCGGTTCGATTCCCGGCTGGATTGGGATGACGTTTCTATGCCAAATTCGTCCGTGAGTCAAGTCTCCGCGAGCTGTTTGGCATCCGTCATGCAGATTTTTTCTTCAGAGTGGGGGCGGCACCTTACTTTGTCTTAGCTAATCGGCAGAGTTTAGACAGTCGTCGCCGGAGTTTTTTGCGGAAATTTTCCGGCCGCCCGCCAATAGGCGGTAAAACGTGGCGAGACGAGAGGCGAAGGGATGAAGCCCGCGAGCGTATACGCGACCGGACGGCCTGTTTATTACCGAAGGGTTTTAAGTAACTGTCGGCGCGGAGGCTGCCGGGATTTATGTCGGCGGTAATTTCCGGCGCTGGACGAGAGGTGATAGGCTTGAGGCGGGCGGTAAGATTTCGCGTTTTCAGGCAACCTCTTCGGGCGCTCGTCACATCCATCGCGGCAGCAAAGGGTTCTCTCCGCTCTCCCGCTTGCCAAAGCGTGCGTCTGTTTGGTAAACGTCCATATACAATTCTATTCGTCGCTTCGATTCGCTTCCGGGAGGAGAACATGAAAATCAGAAGGTTCGTCACCTCACTCTTAGTTGCCGTTTTGGCCTTCGGCACGGTCGCTCTGGCCGACACGATTCGCCTGCGCGACGGCTCGGTCATACGCGGGCAAATCATCTCGTTTCGAGACCAGCAGTTCACGGTGCTCATCGGCAGCGGCGCGCGTGGCCGTCGCAGCCAGATTACGCTCTACATGGAGGATGTCGAATCCATAGAGTTCGACGGGGCGGGCGCAGCTACGGGGGCGACGACCGATGACAGGAGCGACGAGACGGCCAGGTCGGATGCAGGCCGGACGCCTCCTTCAAACACGCGCCCCGCGCCCGTCGAGACCCGACCGACGACGCCCAACGAGACGCGCCCCTCGCTCGGCGGCGCGAACGACAACTCCGCGCGCACTTCCGGCGCGCAGACTCAACCGCCCTTCTTCCAAATCAACGTCCGCGTGCGCGCCGATAATACGGCCAACGGCTGGACGAACACGGGGCTCGTCGTGCGGCGCGGTCAGCGCCTGCGCATCACGGCTTCGGGTCGGGTCTCTCTGGGCGGCGGGCAGTTTTCGACGCCGACGGGTCTGCCGCGCGTCACGGACGCCAACAAGCTGATGCGCAACGAGCCGACCGGCGGGCTCATCGCCGTCATCGGCGACGATAACGACGATTTCATCTTCGTCGGCAGCAACCGCGAGCTGGTCGCCGCGCGCGACGGCATCCTCTTTCTCGGCATCAACGAAGGCAACCTGAACGACAACACAGGCTCTTTCGACACAACCATCGAAGCCGAAGCCATCGCGGGCGCATCGAACCGCTGAACGTTCGCCGCGAAGCTTCTCCGAGACGTGGGCAGATGCCCGACGCCTTCCGACCCCTACGAGGCATCCGTCGGAAAGCGCCGGGCATCTGAATTTGGATAACCGTTAATTGACCGAGAGCGAGGCCGCGCCGTAAAATTTTAGGCGAGCGGTTTTCGGAAAAGTTTCCCGCCTTCAAAAGCAGTAAAGGTTTGTCTCTATGAAAAGCATTCTCAAGCTTCGTCCTCTGTTCACGCTGCTCGCCTTCGCCTCGATGCTTCTGGCAGGCGCGCTCGCATGGCAGTCTCCGGTCGCCCTCGCGCAGTCGCGCCGCCTTCCGCCGACCGACCCGCAGAAGAAGAACAAGCGACCGGGCGATGCCGACCGGAAGAGCGACGAAGAGAAGGCGCAGGAACCTCTGCCGGCCGACATCGTCAAGGAGGAGGCCGAGACGGTGACGGTGGCGACGGCGCTCGTCAACGTCGAAGCGGTCGTCTATCACAAGAAGAGCAAGCAGATTATCACTGGGCTCAAGAAAGAGAACTTCGCCATCTTCGAGGACGGCGTGAACCGCGAGATAACCAATTTCTCCACGCCCGAAGCGCCGATTACAGTGGCCGTCGTGCTCGAATACAGCAAGCTCGGACAGACGCTCGGCTACTACGGCAGCAGTGGGCAGGAGCCCGGACAGTACGAAGTTTTGCGCCCCGTAGCGATGTTTCTCTCGCAGTTCATCAGGCCGCCGCAGGACTACGCCTCCGTCGTCGCCTACGACATGAGACCCACCCCACTCACCGATTTCACGAACGACCCTTCGCGCCTCAACACGGTCATCAACCTGCTTCTCAGAAACGTCCCCGTCTCAAGCGAGGCCAATCTCTTCGACGCTCTGAAGCTCGTTCTGGTCGGCGGTCGCGCCGATTCCGTCGTGCTCGAAAACGCGAAGGAGCGCACCACCGAGTACAACGGCATGGCTACTTTGCAGGGGCGTCGCAAAGCCGTCTTTCTCATCTCGACCGGCGTCGATACCTTCAGCAAAATCAACTACGGCGACGCGCGCAAAATCGCGCAGAACGCGGGCGTGCCCATCTACATCATCAGCACCGGCAACATGTTTATGAAGAGGTACGGCGACCAGATTAGCGCGCAGGACGGACTGCTCGGCGCGACCACGCCCGGACGCCTGACGCTCCTTCAGGCGCAGAATACCCTCAACACCTTCGCCAAAGAGACCGGCGGCGTGCACTTCCCCATCACCTTCGAGGGCGAGCTGCCGAGCGCCCTGCAAACCATCAACGCCCTGATGCGCAACCAGTACAGCCTCGGCTACAAGCCCGGCAACATGCTCGATGGCAAGCAGCACAAAATCGTCGTCAAGGTGGACGTTGACGGCGACGGCCAGTACGACGACAAGGAGTACGAAGTCAGAAGCCGCCAGTTCTACAACGCGCCAAAACAGTGACAAGTGGCGAGTGACGAGCAGGAAGCTGAAATCTGATTCGTAGCTCCAAGCTTTCAGATAGAAGCTCTCGAATAGAAAGCCCGAAGTCGGAACGAGCAATCCTCGCCGGCTTCGGGCTTTTCGACTTTCACACTTTAGCTTTTGGCTTTGCTTTTCTCTTTCTCGTCGCTCGTCACTGTTTTTCACGCTCCGTAGAGGCGGAGGCGAAATTCGTCGTTGAAGGTGTGGAGTTCGGTGCGGCGACCGGAGAAGAGGCGGGAGTGTCGCAGCAGCGCGGGGAGTCCGCCTGTGGGCAGGTCGAGGCCGTAGGCAGGATTGGCGAAGAGGGCGGCGAGCTGCGGGTTGAGCCTTTGCGGCACGCCGTAACGGATGGCCTTCTGCGCTGTCGGAGCGAAGCCTGCGGTGCGACGCGGATTGAGAATCTCAATCGAGCGGTCGAAGATGAGAATGCGCGTCGTCGCGTCTCTGAGCGCGAGGTCGCGGTGCGCGAGCGCGTTGGCGAGAGCTTCTTTGACTGCGCCTCGATGGTAGTTGGCGCGTGCGGGAAGTTCGCCAGCCTCGGGCTCGTCCGCTTCCTTGTGGCCGGGGAATGAGCGCGGGCGTGTGTCCCAGAGGTCGCAGTAGCGCTCGACGAAGCGCAACGCCGATTCGTAGAGCGTGTGGAGGTTGCCTTTAAGCTGGAGGCTTTCGACGGCGGGCGCTTGCGTCGTATCTCCGGCGAAGCGGGCAACGTGGACTGAGGCGCGCGGCAGAAGCCTTGCGACGCTCTCGTCCTTGCCGAAGAGAAGCAGGGCGGCGACTGTCGGCAGAGGCTCGCCGTCGCGCGCACTCGCAGCCAGCAGCAAGTCGCGCTCAAGCACCTCGCCGGTCGGGTAAGCGGCGCTTGAAGAGGGCGGTGTGTAGGCGTCGCCCTCGAACTCGCGGACGAAGCTCCAGAGGTGCGCCTCGTCGATGTCGGAGAGATGCGCGCCGATGGCCGGGATGTTTTCATAGCGGACGGGGCGCGCGTCGTCCATCAGCGCCGAAAGCTCTTCGCGCGTGGCCTCGCGCTTCTCCGCGCCGACGCGCAGGTAGAAACGCCCGTCGCGCGTCCGGTAGGGACGCCGCTTGCCTTCCACGTCGAGCGCGACGATGCGCAGACCGTTGTCGAAAGAGACGAGGTCGATGTAAGGGAAAATCTGCGGCACAATCTCTTCGCGGCAGATGCGCACCAGCTCTTCGCGCACGGCCTCCGCATCATCGACGCCTTCGACGCGCAGGTTGTCGTTGACGCCGAAGACGATGAGGCCGCCGCCCGTGTTCGCCAGAGCGACGATGCCCTGCGTAATCTTCTCCGGGTTGGAGAGCTTGACCTTGAGTTCGAGGAAGGTATCTTCGCCGCCTTTGACGAGGCGCATCAGCTCGTCGCGCGAAGTCTGCGGAGCGGGAGTGGCGAGAACGTACTCCTGATAGGAGCGTTGGGGGTTGGGTTCGTACTTCTGATTGCGAAATTTTCTGCGAGCCATTTGTGTTTGGACGGGGCTTGCCTCTAACCCGCCCGGACAGCCTCGCTCACACGCACGACCCTGAGCGCGAGGCCATCTCTGGATTCAAAATAAATGATGAATTAGGAATGATGAATGATGAATGAAAGACAAAAGCTTTCTGTTTTTAATTCATCATTTCGCATTCATCATTCATCATTTGACGATTCGCTGACCGCTTCGAGAATCTCCAGCTCGCGCCGCGCCAGAGCGCGTCCCTGACGGTTGAGGAGAACTGCGTAGAGCATCACCGCCGACGCCGCGAACAGCGCCAGTGTAGCATACTCGACCAGCAAACTACGCGCGAAATAACCGAGCGTTACCGCCGAGAGTGGCGGCAGCATGAGCGCGATGACGAGCGGCAGGATTACAAGCGCCGTCACGCCCGAGGCGTTCAGTTTCTTTCCGAAACGCATCCGCTTCGGGAAGTATATCGAGAGCCAGTTGCCTGCCAGAGCATAGAGCGCCGCGAAGAGGACGAAGCAGAGCGCGGCGAAGACGAGGGCGCGCGGTGTCACGTCCCGAAAGACGAGTTGATTGGCGGCGAGCAGCACGGCGGCGAAAAGGAATGCGAGGAAGGTTGCGGCGATGTTCTTGCCGAGAAGGATTGTCCGGCGCGCGAGCGGCGAGAGAATCAGCGTGCGCATCCCCGCGCCCTCGAAGGCGAACTGGTTGCAGGTGACGGCCGAGAGAATCATAAAGACGTAGAGCACGCCCGTCGCCGCCAGAAGCCCCTCGCCGTACTCCGAAAAGAACAGGCCGAGCCACCCGAGCTGCGTCGGCAGACTCTGGCCTCCGCCGCCGGTTCCCGCCCCGTCGGTTCTGATGGCTCTCAGGCCGAGCAGGATGAGCGGGATGAAGGCGAGCATGCGAAGCTGCGCGTTGCGCATCGCGTAGCGCAACTCCTTCTCGACCACCGCCGACAGTCCGGTCGAAAGCAGAGGCAGTTGCCAGCCCGCGTAAGCTCCGTCCGTCTCGGTCGCCTTCGATTTCTCACGCGCACGCCGCGCGCCGCCTGCGCCCAAAGCCGTCTGCCGCGCAATCCAGTAGGCAGCCGCGACGAAGGCGAAGACGTAAGCCGCGACGACCGACAGCGCGAGCGCGTATTCAAGAGCGCCGCCGCTTCGCAACCCTCTCGTCAGCGCGACGGCCACCGCTCCCGGCGGTGTCCAGCGCAAGTGCCTCAGCGACTCGGCGTGACGCTCCCAGACGGGCGCGAGCTGTCCGGCGAACATCGCCGCGAACCCGAAGAGCAGGCCGAGCAGCGCCAGAAGCGTCTCGCCGCGCGTGCGGCGTTGGCGCGTGAGCGCGCCGACCGAAGCGGCGAGCAGCTTCGTGAACGAGATGCCGAAAGCCAGCGCAGCCGTCCCCGCGAGAAGCGCCAACGCCAGGTTTCCGTTCGACAGTCCCGCTCCCATCGCCAACGCGAAGACCGACGGCGCTGCGACAATCGAGGCCAGGCTCGTCAGCTCGCTCAAAAGGTCGATGGCGAAAAGCTTTCTGAGCGAGACCGGATAGAGCAGCAGTCGTCCGGGGTCGAACTGGCTGCCGCCGCTAATCCCCAGAGGCACAATCGCCCACATCAGATACATGAAAGCGAAGATGCCGAGCAGGAAAAGATAGCCCGCCATCCCGTCGCCGCCGGAAGCTGCTGCGACGCCGGGCGACGTGAGAAAGTGCGCGGCGAAACCCAGCCCGACCGCGACCGCGACCGCGAAGGCCAACACGACGAGCATCCCCAGCGTCGAGGCCGCGCTGCTGACGGCAGCCCTCCGCGAGCGCATCGCGTTACGAAACAATCTCCATTTCAACCACGCGAGCGCGGCAAGCTGAGACATAGTTGATTAAGCTTTCAGCAATCAGCAATCAGCAATCAGCAGTCAGCAGTCAGCAATCAGCAGTCAGCGTTCAGCTTTCAGCTTTCAGCCGGAAGGCTGTTGCTCTGGATAACGGCTCAGAGCATGAAGAGCGAAGTAACCCTCTCTTCCTTTCCTTCAGTTCGCCCGCAACTCCTTCAGTTCGCCCGCAACCCGCATCGACGTTTCAACGCCCGTTTCTCCAAAGCTGCATTATACTCACTTCCGACCTGCGTCAGCCCTTCGTCGAGCACTCGTCAACTGCTGGCTGACTGCTGATAGCTGACTGCTGAACGCTGAAAGCTTATGCCTTCCGATTTAACTGCAAAGACGGCGCCTCGCGCCTACGTCGGGATGGGCTCGAACCTGGACGACCGCGCAGGCAATCTCCTGCTCGGCGTGCGCGGCATGCTCGACGCGGGACTTTCGATAGCGCGCCTCTCATCAATCTACGAAACAGCGCCGGTGGACGTATCCGAGCCTCAGCCTCCCTATCTCAACATGGTAGCGCAGCTCTCCGGCTCGCTTCCCTCGCCCGAACAACTTCTCGCGCGCCTGCTGCGCATCGAATACGCGCTCGGACGCCGCCGCGAGCGCCCGCGCGCCGCGCGCACCCTCGACCTCGACCTCCTCCTCTACGGCGACACCGAGACCGACACCCTCTTCCTCGTCCTTCCGCACCCGCGTCTTCACCTCCGCCGCTTCGCCCTCGCTCCCCTCGTCGAACTCGCTCCCGACCTCACGCACCCCACTCTCCGCCAAACCTTCCGCCAACTGCTCTCCGATACCCCCGACCAATCCTCCGTCAAACTCTGGCGCGCGAAAAGCAAGTAGGAAGGCGGAAGGAGGAAGGATGAAAGAGTGATTACTCAACTTGAATCATCACGCTTTCCGCCTTCCTCCTTCATACTTCCTACTTGCCGCCTGCTCGCTGCCCGCTTATAATTCGTCGCCCTCGAATTTGTCCGAAGCGCCGGTGGAGGAGTAAAATCGCCGACATGCAGCTTGTGCAACGTCGCCTCTCGTTCCGCCGATGCCGGACAGGCTCTTCGGACATCGTGCGCCGCCTCGTCCATCTCCGACGACAATAGAAAAAGTTAATCTCATGGTCTATCTCAAACAGCAGCGACCTGAAAAAGTGACCGTGCCCGCCGTTCGTGCCAGCAAGGAGCGAGGCGAGCGCCTGGTCTGCCTGACGGCTTACGACTACCCGACCGCGCGCATCGTCGATGAGGCCGGAACGGACATCATCCTCGTCGGCGACAGCCTCGGCAACGTCGTCCTCGGCTACGACTCGACCGTCCCCGTCACGCTCGAAGAGATGCTTGCGCACACGCGCGCCGTGCGCCGGGGTGTCGAGCGCGCCCTGCTCGTCGGCGACATGCCCTACGGCTCATATCACACGGGCGCGGACGATGCCGTGCGCGCCGCTTTGAGGCTCGTCAAGGAGGGCGGCGCGGAGGCCGTCAAGCTGGAGGGCGGGCGCTCGCGCGTGGAGATTGTACGTCGTCTGGTGGCAGAAGAGATTCCCGTCGTCGGCCACATCGGCTTGACGCCGCAATCCCTGAACAAGCTCGGCAGCTATCGCCTACAGGCCAAGACCGCCGACGCCGCGCGCTCGCTGCTCGAAGATGCACGCGCGCTCGAAGAGGCAGGCGCTTTCGCCATCGTGCTCGAAGTCGTGCCGCGCGAGATTGCCCGGCTCGTCACTGAAAGCCTGCGTATCCCGACCATCGGCATCGGCGCGGGCGAGTTCTGCGACGCGCAGGTCTTAGTCCTTCACGACATGCTCGGTCTCTCCTTCAGCCCCACCAAGCCGCGCTTCGTCCGCCAGTACATGAACCTGCGCGAGCAGATGACCGAAGCCATCAGCCGCTACGCCGAAGACGTTCGCACCGGCGCTTACCCTTCGGCCAGCGAGTCCTACCCGCTCCCCGCCGACACGGCCACGGAGCTTGGCGCGACGGCGACTGAGACAGACAAGGGAATCGAACAATCATAAAACTGTCTGGAGTCTGAAGTCCGGAGTCTCAAGTCGGAAGGCAAATCACAAGACCTCTTCCTTCCGGCTTCAGACTCCAGACTCCGGACTTCAGACTCCAGACTTTTTTATATGGAAATCATCAATCGTCGCCAACGCATGAGTTCGGTCGCGCGCAAGCTGCGACGCGAAGAGGACAGGACAATCGGGCTCGTGCCGACGATGGGCGCGCTGCACGACGGGCATCTGAGCCTCGTGCGCGAAGCGCGCCGGATGTGTGATGTCGTCGTCGTCTCGGTGTTCGTCAACCCGGCTCAGTTCGGCCCCGGCGAGGATTTCCACCGCTACCCGCGCGACCTCACCAAAGACACGACGCTTCTGGCCGACTACAACGTCGAATACATCTTCGCCCCCTCGGTCGAAGAGATTTACCCGAAAGGCTTCGCAACTTACGTCACGGTCGAAGGCTTGTCCGAGCAGTTGGAAGGCGCTGTTCGTCCCGGCCACTTTCGCGGCGTCGCCACCGTCCTGACCGTCCTCTTCAACACCGTGCGCCCCGACTTCGCCTTCTTCGGACAGAAAGACGCGCAGCAGACGCTCATCGTCAAACGACTCGTGCGCGACCTCGCCTTCGATACCGAAATCGTCGTGCTGCCGACCATCCGCGACTCTTCCGGCCTCGCCCTCTCTTCGCGCAACGCCTATCTCAACCCGGATGAGCGCCGCGCCGCCGCCGTCCTCTACCGCGCTCTCTCTCAGGCCAAAGAGTCTTACGTCGAGGGCGAGCGCAGCGCCCGCCGCCTGGCCGAAACCGTACGCGCGCAGATAGAGGCTGAGCCCCGCGCGCGTCTCCAATACGTCAGCGTCACCGACGCCGAGACGATGGAAAAACTCGAACAAATCTCCGACGACCGCCCCGTCCTCATCGCCATCGCCGCACACCTCGGCAACACGCGCCTCATCGACAACATCATCCTCCAGCCCGCCCGCGCCAAGTCGCGCCCGACCGCAGAACTCAAAACTTAAGAGAAGAAATTAACAGGGATAGATAGGATAGACAGGATGAAAGAAAGGCAAAGGGACAAAGGTAAAAGGCAAAAGTGAAGCTGAAACCCGCTTCTGATTTATTCTTCACCTTCGCCCTTTTCCTTTTGTCTTCAATCCTGTCCATCCTGTCTATCCCTGTTTGAATTGCTTTTCTGTGTTCCTCTTAGCCTCGCGCCGTCAAAACTGTTATGATGTTGAGTCCTGCTTGCTCCCGAATTTTTCCGAATTTCAATCACTGAACACGAACGAATGAAACAGAAGGCTCACATCGAATTTACGCTGAACGGCGAGACGGTCGAAGTCGCCTTTGCGCCGCACAAGACGCTTCTGGAAGTGCTGCGCGAAGACCTCGCGCTGACCGGCACGAAGCACGGCTGCGAGCTTGGCGAGTGCGGAACGTGCGCCGTGCTCGTCGATGGCCGCTCGGTGCTCTCCTGCCTCGCCCTCACGCTCGACATGGAAGGGCGAGAGGTGACGACCGTCGAAGGCATGACCGAGAATGGAAAACTTCATCCTTTGCAGGAGACCTTCGCAGACCTCGGCGCGGCGCAGTGCGGCTACTGCACGCCCGGCTTCCTGCTCGTCGCCAAAGAGCTGCTCGCGCAAAACGAGCGCCCCACTCGCGACGAGATAAAGGAAGCCCTCGCGGGCAACATCTGCCGTTGCACCGGCTACATCAAAATCTACGAAGCGGTCGAGCTGGCCGCCGCACGGATGCGCGGCGAAGAGCTGGAGCTGCCGCGCGAGAGCGTCTACGGTTACGAATAGCATTCATCTCAAACTTCAATTTATGAGCAACAACGGAACGGATAAAAACGGGAAGCCTTTGAAGGTTGTCGGCAAGCCCTTTCGCAAGGTCGATGCCCGCTCGAAGTGCACGGGTCAGACGAAGTTCGCCGACGACATCACTCTGCCCCGAATGCTCTACGCCAAGCTCCTGCGCTCGCACGAGCCGCACGCCCGCATCAAGGCAATCGACACGTCGAAGGCCGAGGCGCTGCCCGGCGTCTTCGCCGTCATCACGGGCAAGGACTTGCCGGACTCCTACGGCATCCTCCCCGTCAGCCAGGACGAGCACGCGCTCTGCATCGACCGCGTGCGCTTCGTCGGCGACCCCGTGGCCGCCGTCGCGGCGATTGACGAAGAGACCGCTTTCGACGCGATGAATCTCATCGAGGTCGAGTACGAACAGCTTCAGACCATCACCAGCATCGAAGAGGCCGTGATGATTGACGAGCCGCGCATCCACGACTACGGTGAGAGCGGCAACGTCCATAAGAAAGTCCATCTCGAATTCGGCGACCTCGAAGCGGGCTTCGCCGAGGCCGACCTCGTTCGTGAAGACATCTTCTTCTACGAAGGCAACACGCATCTCCCCTTAGAGCAGCACGCCTCGGTCGCACACTTCGACCCCGACGGCAAGCTCACACTCTGGTCTTCCACGCAGACGCCGCACTACGTTCACCGCGCGCTCGCCAAAGTTTTAGGACTTCCCGCGAGCCACATCCGCGTTATCGCCACTCCGAACGGCGGCGGCTTCGGCGGCAAGAGCGACCCTTTCAACCACGAAGTCGCCGTCTGCAAGCTCTCGATGATAACCGGCCGACCCGTCAAGGTGACGCTCACGCGCGAAGAGGTCTTCTACTGCCATCGCGGTCGTCATCCCGTCCTGATGAAAGTCAAAACCGGAGTAAAGAAAGACGGCGCAATCACCGCGATGGATTTTCAATCCTTCCTCGACGGCGGCGCTTACGGCTCCTACGGCGTCGCCTCGACCTTCTACACCGGCGCGCTCCAAACCGTCACCTACGAAATTCCGCGCTACCGTTTCCGGGGACTGCGCGCCTTCACAAACAAGCCGCCCTGCGGCCCTAAGCGCGGGCACGGCACGCCGCAGCCACGTTTCGGCCTTGAGATTCAGCTCGACAAAATCGCCGACGAACTCAACCTCGACCCCGCCGAGATGCGCCTGAAACATCTCGTCAAGCCTTACACGGTGACGGCCAACTACCTGCGTATCGGCTCGATGGGACTCGGGCGTTGCATCGAGAAAGTGGTCGAAGGCTCTGACTGGAAGCGCAAGCACCGCCAGCTTCCTTACGGCAAGGGCGTCGGGCTCGCTTGCAGCTCATACATCTGCGGCGCGGGGCTGCCCATCTACTGGAACAACATGCCGCATAGCGGCGTGCAGCTACGGCTCGACCGGCAGGGCGGCGTCTGCGTCCAGTGCGGCTCGACCGACATCGGGCAGGGCTCGGATTCCGTCTTAGCCTACGTCGTCGCCGAAGTTCTCGGCATCGACCCCTTCGACATCCGCGTCGTCACGGCCGACACCGATTTGACGCCCGTTGACCTCGGCAGCTATTCGAGCCGCGTCACGCTGATGACCGGAAACGCCGCCCTTCAGGCCGCCGAGCGTGCGCGCGAGCTTCTGACGATGGCCGTCGCCGAAAAGCTCTCCGTCCCGATTGAGAATCTCTCCTTCGCCGAGCGCCGCGTCTTCGACGTGGAGAACCCTGAAGTCGGCGTCACGTTCGCCGAAGCGGTCGTCCTCGCCGAATCGAAGTTCGGCACTATCGGCACGGTCGGCTCATACACGCCGCCGCGCTCGCCCGGTCGCTTCAAAGGCGCGGGCGTCGGCCCCTCGCCCGCCTACAGCTATTCGGCTGCCGTCGCCGAAGTAGACGTTGACCCCGAGACCGGCATCGTCCGCGTAGAGCGCGTATGGATTGGTCACGACATCGGGCGCAGCATCAACCCGATGCTCGTCATGGGACAGGTCGAAGGCGGCGTCTACATGGGACTCGGCGAAGCCCTCATGGAAGAGATGACCTACCGCGCCAACCGCAACGTCATGCACAAGTTCCCCTCCATGCTCGAATACAAGAGCCCGACGACGCTTGAGATGTGCGACGTGAAAACCTATCTCGTCGAAGACCCCGACCCCAACGGCCCCTTCGGCGCGAAAGAGGTCGGACAGGGGCCGCTTCTCCCCGTCATGCCCGCAGTCGCCAACGCCGTCTACGATGCCGTCGGCGTCCGCATCGACGAAGTGCCCATCACGCCCGAAAAAGTCCTGACGGCCTTGCGCGACAAAGCCAAAGGCAAGCCCGCCCGCTTCGGCCCCAAATCCGTCCCCGAAGTCGAATGGCCGCAGCCTCTCAAAGTTCAAACACCCGCCGAAGGCGGCGACGGGCGCGAGATGCCGAGCGTGGCGATTCATTCGTAAGGCATCCGAGACATGAGGGAGAAGGCATCTAAGATTGAAGCTACCAAATGCCGACAGGGCTGTGGTGGAAATTAGCAAGTTACGTAGCTACAGCCTGAGCCCGACACACGACATTGGCAAACATAAGGCGCGTGTTTTTCAAGCGGCGCTTGGAATTACGATTGACGATGCGGAATGGCTGCGCAAACAACTGCTGCGAGCAGCGATTGAAGGGGAAACCATCGAAGGAAGAATGTCTCCATTCGGGCAGATGTACGTGCTAGATGCTGTAATCAAACGCGGAAACCTATCTGCCTTAGTTCGTACCACATGGATTGTCGAACACGGCACGGATTTCCCTCGCCTGACGAGTTGCTACGTGAAATGAAAGTGAGATAGCGATGCAGGAGATTAAAGAAAATGATGTAGTCGCCCTGCTAACCGACTTGCCGGAGCAAAACCTGCGGCGCGGCGATGTAGGAACTGTCATCGAAGTGTTTGAACGCAGCGCACATCATCCCGGCGGATTCATCGTCGAATTTGTCGATGAATCCGGCGATGTCTACGCACATGCCGACATTACCGACGCCGCACAACTCATCCCGCTTCGTTTCAACTTTCAGAGCGAGGCCGCATGAAAGATTAAGCGCGAAACCTATGAGCAGACAAAAAACCGATAGACCTTTGGTCTTTAGTGTAGTTGAAGACAACGGGGAGAACGTGACTATCGAGATTACGGAAGAGGACTATCGGCGCGATTTGGAGACAGGGATAGAGGAAGAAGCTACTCTGAAGCCCGGACGCTACAAGATGAAGCGCGGCGGTTTTCTCACGCGCCACCCTGAGTTGAAGATTCAAGATAGAAAGAGAGCATGATTAAGTCTGTATGATGAGACTTCCGAAGTTTAGTTACCGCGTGCCGCTGGAGATTTCCGACGCGGTGAAGATGATGGGCGAGGCGGGCGCGGAGGGGCAGTTCGTGGCGGGCGGGACAGACCTGTATCCGAATATGAAGCGGCGGCAGCAGACGCCCCGGACGGTTATCTCGGTGGCACGGCTGCGACAGTTGCGCGAGATTAGCGGCGACGGGCAGACGGGCTTGCGTATCGGCGCGGGCGTCTCTTTGACCGACATCTGTGAGCACAGGATCGTCAGGCGCGATTACCCTTCGTTGGCGCGGGCGGCGAGCCTGATTTCGACGCCGACGCTGAGAAACATGGGAACGATTGGCGGTAACCTTCTGCTCGATACGCGCTGCAATTATTACGACCAGAATTACGAGTGGCGCAAGGCCATCAATTTCTGCATGAAGAAGGACGGCCAAGTTTGCTGGGTTGCGCCGGGGAGTCCGAAGTGCTGGGCGGTGCAGTCGGCAGACCTCGTGCCTTTGATGGTGGCGATAGGCGCGCGCCTGCGTCTCGTCTCGACGCTCGGCGAGCGCGAGGTTGCAGCCGCCGGTCTCTATAACAACGACGGCATCGACTACCTGCGCAAGAGGCCGGACGAGCTTCTCACCGAGATTCAACTGCCGCCGGTGAACGGCTGGCGTGCGACCTATAAGAAACTGCGCCGTCGCGGGTCGTTCGACTTTCCGGTGCTCGGCGTCGCCGCGTGGCTCGACGTAGGGCAGGACGGCACGGTGCGCGACGCGAGGTTGATTCTCGGCGGCGTCGCACCTGCTCCGCTCGAAGTAAAAGAAGCGCAGGCCGCGCTCGTCGGGCAGCCACTCGACGAAGAGCGCATGCAGGCCGCCGCCGAAGCCTGTTACCTCAAAGCGCGCCCCCTCGACAACACCGATTTCATAATGAACTGGCGCAAGCAGATGACCCGCCCCTATGTCCTGCGCGCGCTGGAAGAACTGAAAGGCAGTGAGCGGTGAGCGGTAAGCAGTGAGCAGTAAACTCAAAATCAGTTTTTTGTCTGCTTACTGCTTACCGCTTACTGCTCACTTGTTCACTATCGTGAACAAGGTCTCCGCAATCCTTTTGGCTGCCGGGCGTTCGAGGCGGATGGGGGCGTTTAAGGCGCTGCTGCCGTTTCCGGGCGAGCGGCGGAGGGTGGTCGAAGCGTGTGTGGAGAATCTGCGCGGGGCGGGGGTGGAAGAGATAGTTTTGGTGGTCGGCCATCGTGGTGGGGAGCTGCGGGAGCGGGTGGCGCAACTGTCGTTGAAGGTGGCGGTGAACGAGACGACGGGGAGCGAGATGGGGGCGTCCATCGCACGCGGCGTCGAGCGTTTGTCGGAAGAAGCGGAGGCCGTGCTGATTACGCTCGTAGACCAGCCCGCCGTTCCACCCCGTGCGATACGAAGCCTGCTCGACGCGCGCGAGCGGACGGGCGCTCGGCTCGTCGTGCCGGAGTGGCAGGGGCGCGGCGGGCATCCAGTTCTGGTTGACCTGGAGTTTCGTGAAGAGTTGTCGAACCTCGACGCAGCGGGGGGCTTGCGTGCGCTGTTCGCGGCTCACGCCGGAGAGGTTTTGCGCTGCCCTGTGGATTCGCCTTACGTTGCGCGCGATATGGATACGTGGGAGGATTACTGCGCGCTCTACGAAGAGGTTTTCGGCCATCCGCCGGAAGGGGCGCGAGCCGGAAAGTAGGTTTTCCGAAGAGCAGGTTTTCAGACGGGGTCGGTCGCCGTCACGCTCGCCGCCCGGATGGTCTTCAGGTGGGTTTGGGAGCGGGTTTTCAGTCAAGGGGTTTTGTATGTCTTTCGTCCAACCTTTCTTTTTGACCGCACATCTAAACGGTCGTATGAGTAACCTCGCAAGCTTTATCAAGCGCGCTCTTCAGAAACAACCCGACAGCCTTTTGCAAGCCGACTTGAACCGGAAGGAGAAACAGATGCTGACCCCCAACGGACGCCGATTTGTCGTCGCGGCGCTCGCGCTTCTGGCCGTCTTCGGCGGCTTCGCGTCGGCTGTTTCGGGCGACGCGGCGGCTTCCACCGCTTGCTTCGAGACGCCCGTCGAGTTCAGGCTGCGCACCACCGAGGGCGGCGAGATTTCCAGCGAGCAGTTGCGCGGCGACGTAGTAGTGATGGCGTTCGGCGCGGCGTGGCTGCCGCTTTCGCGTGCGCAGGTTCAAGGCGTGCAGAAGGTCGCAGACCAGTACGGCGAGCGCAACGTGCGCGTCTACTGGGTGAGCACCGATTCAGACTCGCCGAAGTCGAAGAACTATGCGACTGACGGGCAGTTGCGCGAGTTCGCCAGCCGCAACGGATTGAAGGTCGCCGTGCTGCGCGACCCCGGCGGCATGCTGCTCAAGCAACTGCGCATCGACCAGCTTCCCGCAATCGTCATCCTCGACCGCGCAGGCAACCTCTCCGGCTCGCCCATCGGCGGCCTCGACCGCGACGGCAAGCTCGCAGACATCATCGCCCCCCGGCTCGACCGCCTGCTCAACAACTAATCAAAGTATGAACGCGGAACGCTGAACGCTGAACTGAAAACAGAAAACTGCTTTTCATTCAGCGTTCAGCGTTCCGCGTTCATCGTTTCTGTGGCGAGTTTATAGACGAGCCTGACGGGCAGGCCGACGACGTTCCAGTAGTCGCCTCTGATGGCTTCGATGAAGAGGGCGGCATGTCCCTGCACGGCGTATGCGCCCGCCTTGTCGAGCGGCTCGCCGACGTGGACGTGCCAGTCAATCTCGGCTTCGCTCATCCGGCCGAAGCGCACGAGCGTTCTTTCGTGAGCCACCGACGCCCGACCCGATTCGGCGCGCACGAGCGCCACTCCGGTCAAAACTTCGTGCTCGCGCCCGCCGAGCAGTCGGAGCATCTCGCGCGCTTCCCCTTCGTCGCGCGGCTTGCCGAGCACGAGTCCATCGACGACTACCACCGTATCTGCGCCGAGCACGAGGCCGAACAGACGCGTCGAGGCCACCGCCTGCGCCTTCTCTCTCGCCAGCCGCTCGACGTAAGCCACAGGCTCTTCGCCCGCCTCGCGCGTCTCGTCCAAATCAGCCGGAGACACCTCGAAACGCCAGCCGACAGCGCGCAGAATCTCAGCCCTTCGCGGGCTCGAAGAAGCCAATACCAACGGCTCCAACATCGACGCCCAGAAGTCGCCCGCCGCGCTTCCCGCTTGTGGCTCTCGCTCTTTATCCATTAAACTCACCTGTATCAAAAACTGATGCTCTGATTCATTCTTCCATTGATTCATCGAATCAATCAACCAATGAATCAATGAATCAATGAACCAGTGAATCAATAGACTGATGGACGACCTGATTAGAGCGATACCGAAGCTTCTGCGCGCGTCGGGCGACGCCGAAGAGGTTGTGGAAGCGGCGGCGATGGTGGCTTGGCGACGCGTGGCGGGCGAGGCGCTGCGCGGCTGCGCCGTGCCCTTTCGCCTCTATCGCAAGACGCTCGTCGTCGCCGTCCCCGACTCGACTTGGAAGAAGCAGATGGAAGCCGTGAGCGGCCAGCTCCTCTTTCGCGTCAACTCGATGCTCGGACAGGCGCTCGTCACCTACATCGAATTTCGCGTTGACCCCAAGACCGTGCAGGCCGAGCGGGCGCGCTTGCAGGCCGCCAATGCCGACCCGGAAGCGCACGACCGCCTCGCCCTCGAACGCGCTGGCACGCTCCGCGACGCCGCCGCCTCCATCCGCGACGAAAATCTACGCCGACGCTTCCTGCTCGCCGCAGGCAGCTACATGAACGCACAGGAGAAAAGATAAAGAAGCATTCAGCAATCAGCAGTCAGCTTTCAGCAAGACTAAGAAAGCCAATTCCGGCTGAACGCTGAAAGCTGACTGCTGACAGCTAACCATCATGCCTATCACGGAATCCGACATCGAGAAGATAGCCGCGCTGGCTCATCTGGAAATCACGGATGAGGAACGAAGGGCGCTGACGCCGCAGATGGCGGCCATCGTGGCCTACGTCGAGCAGCTCGGCGAGCTGGACACGAGCCGGGTCGAACCGGCCATCGGCGGCCTCACGCCCGAAGGTGAGCGCACCGAATCGGCGCGCGAAGACGAGCCGCGCCCTTCGCTCGGACAAAAGCTCGCGCTCGAACAAGCCCCCGACCCTTCGCACGGACATTTTCGCGTCCCGAAGGTACTGGCGGGCTCTCACGAAACCGAAAATTTTTAGTCTCACGTCTGCGGCCTCGTAAAACTCTTTCGAGCGGCGACGCTCGAAGCGCGGAGGTTTTCTGCGTCGCGGGCGTTTCCTATAGAAGTGTTTCTATGACGGCTCAGGAAAACAGCATCGAACGAATCGGCGCGCGTCTGGCGAGCGGCGAGACGAGCATCAGCGCGACCGTCGAAGCGGCGCTCGCCTCGGCGGAGCGGCTCAACGAAACGCTCAACGCCTTTCTCCAAATCGACCGCCCCGGCGCTCTCAAACGCGCAGCAGAACTCGACGCAGCGCGAGACGGCGGTGGTGATACGACGCGAAGAGACGCCGACTCGTCCACATCAAAAGCAGAAGCTTCGACTTCCGACGGCGCGACGATGAAGGGCGCGCTCTACGGCATCCCCATCGCCGTTAAGGACAACATCTGCGTGCGCGGCCTACAGACCTCGTGCGGGTCGCGCATCCTCGGCAGCTACCAGCCGCCCTACGACGCCACCGTTATCGAACGTCTCAACGCCGCCGGTGCCGTCGTCGTCGGTAAGACCAACTGCGACGAGTTTGCGATGGGCTCGTCGAACGAAAACTCTGCTTACGGCCCCGTGCGTAACCCCTGGGATACGGCGCGCGTGCCGGGCGGCTCTTCGGGCGGCTCGGCGGCGGCGGTAGCGGCTCGCATCGTGCCCGTCGCGCTCGGCTCGGAGACGGGCGGCTCTGTGCGCCAGCCCGCCGCGCTCTGCGGCATCGTCGGCCTCAAGCCGACCTACGGGCGCGTCTCTCGTTACGGGCTCGTAGCCTTCGGCTCGTCGCTCGATCAGGTCAGCGTCTTCGGCCAGACGGTGCTCGACGCGGCGACGGTACTTCAGACCATCGCCGGAAGAGACGAGCGCGACGCGACGACCGCCGACGTGGAAGTGCCCGACTACGCGAGCGAGCTGCGCGCCTCCGGCGACGTACGCGGAGCGCGTATCGGCGTACCGCGCGCACTCTTCGGAGAAGGACTCGACCCGGAGGTGCGAGCCTCCGTCGAGCGCGCCATCGAAGTCTACCGCGACCTCGGCGCGGAGATTGTCGATGTCGAGTTGCCGCACGCGAAGTATTCCATCGCCGTCTACTACATCCTCGCCACCGCCGAAGCTTCGTCCAATCTCGCGCGCTTCGACGGCGTGCGCTACGGCTTCCGCACCGAAGAGGCGCGCACGCTCTCGGAGATGTATCGTCGCACGCGTGAAGAAGGCTTCGGCGCGGAAGTCAAACGCCGCATCATGCTCGGCACGTACGTGCTCTCTTCCGGCTACTACGAAGCCTACTATCGCAAGGCGCAGCTCGGGCGCTCGCTGCTCAAAGAGGATTTCCGGCAGGCGTTCGAGCGCTGCGACGCCGTCGCCACGCCGACCACGCCGACGCCCGCCTTCCTCATCGGGGAAAAGACGGACGACCCGCTCTCTATGTACCTGAGCGACATCTACACCTGCACGGCCAATCTCGTCGGCATCCCCGGCATCTCCATCCCCTGCGGTCTCTCTTCCGAGCGCCTGCCCATCGGCTTCCAACTCATGGCTCGGCACTGGAACGAGTCCACGCTCCTGCGCCTCGCCCGCGCCTACGAACAGGCGCAGCCCTTCGGCCACCAGCCGCGCGTCATGTGAAAGGCAAAAGGAAAAAGGCAAAGGGCAAAAGTAAGAATCAAATCTGAAGTGGTTTCAGCCGCACTTTTGCCTTTTTCCTTTTTACCTTTGCCCTTTTTTTACCGTCGTATCTTTTCAGTGGCAGTTGGTAATAACTTTCAGAAGCCGCTTCGGCCAGAGAGGTCTTCGAGCACGAGCCCACTGTAGGACGAAACTCCAAAAGGATGACGGACGAAAAGCTACTGCAACGAGCGAGTCGGGGCGACGAGTCGGCCTTTCTGTCGCTCTACGAGCGACACCGCGCGCCCGTCTTTCGTTTCGCTTACAGGATGCTCGGCAGCGTCGAGCTGGCCGAAGACGTGACGCAGGACTGCTTCCTCGGTTTGATTAAAAACCCCAACGGCTTCGACCCGGCGCGCGCAGCCCTCAGAACCTATCTCTACGCGGCGGCGCGCAACCTCGCCTGCAAGCATTTCCGACACCCTGCGAGCGACGCGGCGCGCTCGCTCAAGGTCGAGGATTTGTCGGAAGACCTGCGTACGGAGGCGCGCGAAGAGCCGCTCGGACTACTTCTCGACGCGGAGCTTTCCTTCGAGGTCTCGAAGGCGGTGGGGCGCTTGCCTCCTTTGCAGCGCGAGGCTATCGTGCTCTTTGAATACGAGGAGCTGTCGCTTCAGGAGATAGCTGCAATCGTCGGGGCTGATACGGGCACGGTCAAGTCGCGCCTGTTTCGCGCGCGGGCGGCGCTCAGGAAGTCGCTCGCGCCGTATTTGAAAAGCGAGGCGGAGATAGAGAAATTCAAGAAGGTCTACAAATGAACAAGAAGAGAGACTACCTGCGACTCGTGCTGCGACGCGAAGGGGCGCGCTCTTCGGCGAGAGCCGAAGCTCACGCCACGACGCGAGATGAAGTGCCGGGCGACGAAGAGTTAAGCGCGCTCCTTGCAAGCTGGCGCGCGCCGCGCGCACCCTCACGCACGCTCGACGCGCGTCTCGCCCTCGCCTTCCGCGAGCAGACCCAAGCGCGTCTGCCGCTCTGGCGGCGACTCTTCCTGACGAAAATCGCCGTGCCCGTGCCCGCCTTTGCTGCGGCTGTCCTCGTTCTCATCTGCGCCGTCTCGGCCTCGGTCATCCTCCGCCTGAGAGACGTGCAGACGCAGAGCGCGCCGCAAGCCGGTGTCTCGACGAAGCTGGTGGCCGAGCGCGTGGAAGTTCCCATCGAAAGAGTCGTGGAGCGCATCGTCTACGTCGAGCGCGAGCAACAACAGCGTCGCGTCAGGCGTCGCAATGAGACACGAACGTCGTCGCAAACGGCGCAGACGCCGCAAACCGTGTCGCACGCCGCGCAGAGCGTCGGCGCAACGGCGACGACTGTCGAAGGCAACGAGCAGCGTAAGCGTCTGGAGGATTCGAGGGCGACGACGATGGCAGGCTTCAAGCCCGCCGCCGAAGTGAAATTGAGAATCATTAAGGGAGAGCAGTTCGAGAGATGAAATCGAGAGCGCTCATCTACGTCCTCGGCTGCCTGCTGCTCTTGTGCCGCCCAATGTCGGCGCAGGAGAGCATGAGGCGGCAACTGGTCGTGCCGCTCGGCGAGGCGGGCTTCGTCGCCTTCAAGATAGAGACCGTCTCGTCCGATTCGCGCCTTCTTCCGTCGGGCTTGCCGGAAATCGAGACGAGCGTCAACCCGCGTGCGACCGTCGCCGCCGGGAACGTCATTCACCGCACGCTCGTCGATAACTTCGGCAACTTCATCTTCGGCTACGACCTCTTAGTCGAGCCCGTCGCGGGCTCGAAGCGATTCAAAATCTCCGTCCGCCCTCTGAGCGCGGAATATGAAAAGCAGCTTCGACGCGCGCCGGTTGCCGTCACGTCGAAGCGCGGCGCGCAAGGCTCTCTGAGCGTCTCGACGCTGCCGCGCCCCGCCGAAGCGCAGATTATCGAAGACGGCGACGGCTTCGCCCTCGACCTGCTCGTCAACTCTCAGACCGGCGTCCGCATCGTCGATGTCGTCAAAGTCTCCTTCGACCGCACGAAGCTCTGGGAAGTGCAGATGGATTCTCCGGCACGCGATTTCACGCTCGACAAGGTTGAGCTATCGGTCAGAGATTACGAGCTGCTGGTTGACGGAGAACAGCTCGCGGGCGGCAAGCCGACGAGCGGCACGACCGGCGCTCTCCTCTGGCTCTACATCCCCGACCGGGGCCGCTTTATCTTCTCGCTCATTCCGCGCGCGGGCTACGATTTTCAGAAGGTTGGAGTGGTCGAAGAGAACAAGATTTCGTTCACCTTCGGCGGCAAGAAGTACGAATGGATTTCGAGCGCGCCCATCGTCGGGCGCGGCGGCAACTGGAATCTCTGGGTCTTGCTCGACGCCGACTACGTCCCCGACTTCTTCCCTTCGGCGCGCGACACCATCAACCGGCAGCGCGCAGAACAGAAACGATTCGACATCGGCGCGCTCGACCCGCGCACGCTCGGCATCAGCAGCGCGATGCAGGTGGCCGAAAGACAGGCGACGCTCGCGCCCAAAGTCGGCAACTCTCAAAACGTGAAAGAAGAGACGACGACGACGCAGAAGCGTCCGCGCGTCATCGTCGGCTCAGCCGATAGAATAGAAAACCTTCTCCCGAAAAACTGAATCGTCCTTTAACTCTTCTCCAACTCGAAAACAGGCGAGCCGTGAGGGGTTCGGAGAAGTGTGTCTCGAAGTGCGTCCTGGTGCGTCTCGAAAGGCTCGCGCCTCGGAGAGAACGTGACCTGCAACCGAACGAAGGAGATAAACCCGTATGAAAAAGAATCTATTCCTGACCACGACCGCTCTCATCATCGCGCTCACGCTCGCCGCTCAGGCGACGCACGCGCAAAGAGAGGATGCGCCGAAGACGGAAGTCGGCGTTTTCTTCACCTCGCTCACCCTGATTGACCCCGATTTCAGCACGGGCGAGACGCGCCCCGGCGTCGGCGCTCGTCTCACCTACAACCTGACGGACAACATCGCCGTCGAAGGCGAGCTGAACATACAGCCCGAGCGCGACCGCTCTTTCTCCGCCGGCGGCGATTTGCTGCAAGGACAGTTTGGCGTCAAGGCCGGAAAGCGCTACGAGAAATTCGGCATCTACGCCAAAGCGCGCCCCGGCTTCGTCAGCCTCTCAAACGTCGGCGAGGTCATCGGCTTCGACACGATTACAGACCCGGCAGGCATCTTCGTCGTCCCCGTACTGCGCTTCGACAGAGAGACTTACTTCTCGACAGACCTCGGCGGCGTCCTCGAACTCTACCCCTCGCGCCGCATCCTCGCACGCTTCGACATCGGCGACACGATCATTCGCTACAACAGCCGCACCACCGCCGTCATCGGCCCTCCCGCTTCCCCTACTTTCTTCACCCGCTCCGCAACCTTCAAGCACAATTTCCAGTTCAGCGCAGGCATCGGCTTTCGCTTCTAGCCGACGGGCAGAACGGGAAACTCTTGCGGTCAAACAAAGAAGCTCGCGCGGGGACGATTCCGAACGTCCCCGCGCGAGCTTCGCATCTCCAACTTTTCCCGGCTTAGACCTGACCTTCGGGCGGCGGCGGCTTGTCTGGAATCAAATCGCCTGTGAACAGCTCGACGATGCCCTTCACCGTGCCGACGACGGGGATGATGTCGAGGCCGACGTGCACCGCGCCGTTCTTCATGCCCTTCTTCTTCACCTCGTAGGCGGCGAGGCCGACGGCGACCGCCGTGCCGATAAACGGAATCGGCTTAATCAGACGCTTCGCAAGCTTCCAACCGCCCGCGCGCGCCACTCTCCGAGTCGTACCTGCTGCCATCGGCTTTCCCCTCCTTCACTTCAGCCCAAGCTCGGCGCGCAGCTTTCGCTCGTCGTACGGCGAAAGGTTGAACGCGCGCCCGTCAATCTCGAAAGTCGGAACCTTCCGCTTGCCCTCGTTCAAGCTCATCACACGCTCGGCTGCGCCCTCGTGCTGCTCGATGTCAATCTCTTCGTAAGCCAGCCCGTGCTCGCTCAGGAAGCGCTTGGCGCGGCGACAGTCGCCGCACCAGGTAGTCGTGTACATCCTGATGTTCGTCATACTCTACGCTCTCTGGCCTTCGGAAAATTTTGTGAGTCTATTTTAGCCGAGCGAGCGACACACGACAACCGGCGCAGCAAGTTTCCGGTCTTAAGTATTGCGTTGAGCCTGAAACCGGAGATTTGCAACCTTAACGTTCCAACTCCGCGCGGGCGCGCTTGAGGTAGGTGCTCATCATCTCGGTGACGCCCTTCTGCAATTCGACGCTCAGGCGCGCCGCGCCGACCAGACCGGCCATGAGATGAAGCTCGCGCGGCGTCTGCCTGCGAAGCTCGACGCGTTGCGCGATGCGTACGAGGGTGGACGCGCCCCTCTCTTCAAAACTGGCGCTGTAGCGCAGGAGATTCTTACGCTCGTCGGCGGCGGGCGACCACTCGATGCGGCGCGGGCTATTCTCCGTCTGCTCGACGGCGAACGCCTGCCGCATCGCGCCGATAACCGGCACGTCCGCGCGAATCAGCCAACGCACAACGCCTTCTGCCTCCGTCGTGACTCTCTCCACGCCCGGCATCATCTTCACAAAATTCCCCAGGTCGCCGAAAAACTCCCGCACCCGCTCCACGCTCGACCTAATCTCCAACTGCTCGTCGTAAGCTGCTCTGACTTGGAACACAAATTACCTCGTGAACAGTAAATCGTAAATCGTAAATAGATAACTACATTCAGCACGTTTCTATTTACGATTCACGATTCACGATTTACTAAAAAGTTGGTTGAAACAAGAACGAATTGAAGAAGAGGCGCGTGGTGGAGCGCCAGATGGCTCGGAAGTTGGGGTCTTCGGCGTAGAGGACGACGTGGCCTCGGCCGGTCGGCTCTTCGATGACATAGGCGGTGCCGCGCAGCAGCCGCTCGGTGTTGTTAGGCCAGATGAAACCGGCGATGCGGAGGCGTTGATTTTCGTCGGCGCTGAAGACGACGGCGTTCGTGCCTTCCTTCGAGGGGCGGAAGAAGTAGGCCGAATCGACGAGGACGGGGAGCGTCGGGTCTTCGTAGCCGTAGGTGAGTGGGGCGGTGCGGTCGAGCGTGGCGCGGAAGATTGCGCCGGGCACGGCCTCGGGCACTCTACCGGGTCGCGCCGAAGGCGAAGCGATGGGCGGAAGGTCGGGCGGCGCGCCTTCCATCTTCTCGGTCTGTGCCGCCTCCTGCGTAAGCTGCGGCTCGGGCGTCGTGCCCTGTCTCGAACGCTGCGCGCGGCGCGCGGATTCGGTCTGAACGCCTGCGCCCGCTTCCGGCGAAGGTGTAGGCGAAGGGGTAGCTTGCGCTTCGGAGTCGGTGGACTTCGCGGCCTGGTCGTCCTCGTCGCTTCCGACCAGACGCGCCGAAGTGAGGTTCACATCCTTAAGCGCCGCGAAGACCGCCGCGCCCTTGATGGCGACCAGCGTCCCGCCGCGCTCGCACCAGCCGCGCAGAGCGTCGACGCCGCTCTTGCCGAACGCGGAGAAATACTGACCCGCCGAGCCGTCGGGCAGGATGATGACGTTGTAGCGGTCGAGCTGCGTGCGTTTGAGCGCGCTGATAGTCATGGGCGTGAACTCGACGCCGTAGCGGTCAAACAGCCACCAGATAGCGCCGTAGCTCGTCGTGCTCACGGGCTCGTCCGCGACGACGATGATGCGCGGTCGCTTCAAGGAGACGACCGTCTCCGAGCCGACGCCCGTCTCGCCTTTCTCCGAGAACCCCGTGTTGACGGCGTAGACTTCGACGCCCGCCTCCTGCGCCAGACGTGCGATGCGCTCGTGCAGCGCGTCGGGGTTGCGCGAAGCGCGCACGACAATCGTGCCGCGCGGCCAGTCGCGCCCGCCCGCGTTGAGAGGCTTGGTCGTGACGGCCAGTTTGAAGTCTTCGCCCAGCAATCGGGAGGCGAGCGAGGCCGCGCCGTTGGTTTGATAAGGAATGATGTAGGCGACGTTTGCGCGCCCCGTCACGCCGCCGCGACGCGCCGACTGCGGCAACTGCAAGCCCCTGCCGCCGACGGCGTCGCTGCCGTTGGCATCCGTCACAGTCACGGCCTGAAGTCGAATCGGCGAAGAGTTGACGGGCGCGGCGTCCTCCGTCCAGTAAGCCTCGACGCCGAAGACCAGAGGCAGCGACCACGAAGTTATATCGTAGAAGCCGTACTCTTCGCGCGACGCGTTGCGGCTGCGACGCTCGTTGCGTTGAAAGCGCGCCAACTGCTCGCGCACGAAGGCCGCGTCCTGCGGCGTGTCTGGCTCAAGCAGAGCCTTCGCCAGACGCTTCTGCGGCTGCGCCAAATCGACGACGTACGAGCCCGCAGGAAAATTGCGCGGGGCGGCGTTTGAGCTGGCGCTCACGTATTCGTGCGACCTCTGCGAACGAAAACCTTCGCCCGCCACAGACACTTCAATCCCTGCGCGCAAGAGATTCTCGACCAGCTCGGCAGCCCTTCCCGGGTCTCTGCCCGGCAGAATCACGACGCGCTTCATCGGCTCGCGCTGCGCCTCTTCGAGCGCGCTCGTCCTGAATTTGTAGTAATCCGCGAGCCGCGCCTGCGCGTTGCGCGCCGCCGTCTCAAGCGTCGTCAGAGAAGCGACGAAGTGCTTGGCGATTGAAGAGCGAAACGTGACGATGGTCTCGTCGTCCCGACGCCAGCGCAGACCCTTCCAGCCGCCGCCGTCGGTCTCGTAGGTCATGCCCGTCGCGCCGTTCAGCGCAGGCCAGGAATCCCAGTAGCCCGGATAGAAGAGGTCGAAGATGTCGCGCACGTAGAAGTCCCACTGGCGCGCGTCGAACTGCGCGGCGTTGGCGCGGCCAAACTCGTCGAGCCAGCGCGCGGTCTGCTCCGGCGGCAGATTCGGATTTATCGGCAGCGCGGCGGGCGGAAAGAAGAACTGGCTCGGCTGCCCGTGATGATCGACGAAGACCTGCGGATGCCATTCGAGAAACGCGCGCTGCATGTTGCGCGTCTCGACTTGCGACACGGCGATATTGTCGCGGTTCAGGTCGAAGCGGTAACGATTGACGCGCCCGTAGACCGACCAGGGCTCGTCGTGCTCCGAGGCCGACGGTTCTGGATTTCCCACTCCGAAAGAGTTGTACCACGTCACGAAACGCTCGTGGCCGTCCGGGTTAGCGCAGACGTTGACCAGCGCCACCGTGTTGCGAAGGATGTTCTCCGTCGCGGGCTCGTTCGACGCCGCGAGTTGATAGACGACCTGCATCATCGCCTCGAACGACGCCGACTCGTTGCCGTGAATCGTATAGTTGAGCCAGACGACGAGCGGCGTCGAAGCGATGAGCCGCTGCGCTTCGTCGGGCGCGAGGCCGCGCGGGTCAGAGAGACGCGCCATGTTCCGCTTTATCTCGTCGAGCCGCGCCATGTTCTCCGGCGAGGTAACGACGACGACGTGCATCATTCGATGCTCGTTCGTCTCGCCGATGTCCGTGACGCGCACGCGGTCGGGCGCGGCCTGCGCGATTCGCTCGACGACGCGCTCCATCGTCGCGTAGTTCGTGTGAAAATCGCCCACGTCGAAACGCGTCACAGCCTGCGGGCGCGGCACGTTCTCCCTGTAAGGCCCCCGCGCGTAAAAATCGAAACGCGCCTCGCCCGTCTGAGCGTTCATTTGAGAGACGAAGCCGACGAGCATCAGCGCGACCAGAGCGACGAAGCGAGCGGTCAGATTCATTTGGCAGGACAAGCTTTCTGTTTTTCGGAGAGTATGCTAAAGACAGACACGATATTACATCGACTTCGTTCCGACACTCAACACGACCCGACAACAGCCGACACCCACACATGAACTCCGACACCGCCGACCTCCAACCTCAAGACCCCTGCCCGCGCTGCCACGCCCCGCACCTTCGCCCCTTCCACGAACTCACCGACGAGCAACATGAACTCGTCCGCCGCCTTCCTGCATCCGCCGACTATTCTCTCGAAGAACGCGCCGCCCGACATCTTTGGTGCACTCGCTGCTGGCACGAAGAGACGACGGGCGGGCAGGGCAATGCTTGAGACTTTCAAAATACGCCCTTGTTTTTTACGTAATTATTACTTAAAATTCTCGCAACTGATGTGCTCGTTTTGAAGATGTCCAAGCCGTGAGGCTTCAAAACTTTACAAAGGCACATCAGGAGGTAACCGCCAGGCTGTACCGACAGAATCGGAGACGAACTTATGACAGTGAAAAATACGCGGGATAAACCCGTAAAGGAGAAGGTTCGCCTGAGCCTAGATATATCTCCTGAGCTGAATGAGCTTCTTGAGACGTTAGCCACGACGACGGGGGGAACTAAGAGCGAGGTGCTGCGTAAGGCAATCGCTCTGATGGAAGTAGTCGTTGAAGCAAAACGGCAGGGCAAGAAGTTTGGAATTGCGGAGAAAGACCAACCGCTCGCAACGGAGATAATTGGCGTCTGAGCGAATCGCGCCAGTCGATGAGCGATAAAATCAATCTCAATGATTTAGCTAACAGGCACGACCATCAACTGACGATTACGCCGCGCGAAGACCCTGCCGAAAGGGACGCGCGGCTGAGAATTGAAGAAGCAAACGCCGCGCACCAGCGACGGAAAGAGTTGGCGTTGCACGTCGCCACTCTGGTCGTCGTCGGACTCGCGCTCGGCGTTTGCTTTTTTATTCTTCTGAGGGAAGGCTCGGTCGCCGGTGATAAGGAATGGGCGAGACAGTTGTTGACGGCAATCGTCACAGGCTTTGTCGGCTACGTGGTTGGCAAATCGACGAAGTAATTCGCGGGCAAGTTAAACTTTTCGAGCGTCTTCAGCCGTGATGCGGTCGTAGGCGGCGCGGATGGCGCGCATGTGTGTTTGGAGGTGGGCGGTGAGCGTGGCGGCTGAGGCGTGGCCGGTGAGGCGGGCGAGGTCGCGCAGGGCGGGGTGGTCTTGGGAGGGGAGGCGGGTGGAGCGTCCGACGAGGAGGCGCAGGTGGTGGTCGAGGGTGCGGAGGAGTTGGTAGCCTTCGTGGAGAGCTTGGAAGTCTTGTTCGTGGAGAGAGCCTGCGGCGTGGAGGCGTGTGAGCATGTGGGGAGTGGAGCGGTCTTGGCCTTCGTCGGGGATTTGGTCGCGGAGCTGTAGGTAACGTGTGGCGAAGTAAACGTCGAGCATGCCGCCTGCGCCGAACTTGATGTCGATGGTGTGGGAGGCGGGGCGGGTGCGTTCGCGTTCGAGGCGTTCGCGGATGCGGCGCGTCTCGACGCGGAGAGTTTCAGCGCCGACGCGCGCGGCGGCTTCGTGGACGGCGCGGCGAGCCCAGGTTTCAATCAGGCGGCCTAGCTCCATGTCGCCCGCGACGGCGCGCAGCTTGACGTAGGCGAGCCATTCCCAGACGCCTGCGCGCTCGGCGAGGTATTGAGCGAAGGCGCGTGAGGCAGAGGCCAGCGCGCCGTTTTTGCCGTCGGGGCGCAGGCGCGTATCGACGCGGTAGAGATAGCCGTCGCGCGTCAGGCTTGAGAGCGAGGTGACGAGAATTTCGACGAGGCGTGCGTAAGCCTGTTCGCAGGTGAGGCCGGGGAGAGGCGACGGGACGGCTTCGTCGTAGATGAAGACGAGGTCGAGGTCTGAGCCGTAGTCCATGCCGATGCTGCCGAGGCGACCGAGGCCGAGCACGCAGAGGCGCGGCCCCGCGAGGAGTCTTTTGTAGCGACGCGCCAGCTCGCGCCGCGCGATGAGATAGGCGGCGTTGATGCTGGATGCGGCGAGCGCGGTCTGAAGTCGGTTCGATTCGACGAGCGGGATTTCGCCGCGAGCGTCGCAGGCTCCAAGCTCGACGAGTAGTTGAGACCAGACCGAGCGCAGCGCCGACAACTCGCTGCCGAAGCTTCTTCTTTTATCAATCGCGGCGCGCAGCAGAGCGCGATAATCGCGCGCTTCGACCTCTCGGGCGTCCGTCGTGAGCGAGGGGATGAGCAGAGGATTGCTCGCCAGCATCTCTCCGAAAAATTCGGACGCGCCGCAGATGCGTATGAGCGCGTCGAGGCTCGTTTCGGAGAGAGTCAACGGGGCGTCTGATTTGTCGAGCGAGGCGGCGACGCGTGCAAGGGTGGAGAGAGAGCGGCGCGCGTTGAGGGAAGCGTCGGCGCGCTGACGAATGAGACGGGCGAGAGCGTCCGTCGTGGGGCGCACGTGCGTTGCGGCGCTCGACTGCGTTTCGCCTGAGAAGCTCTCGAAGCGCGGGGCGAGCATCGAGGCGGAGGCTGTGGCGGCGGCGGTCTCGGCGTCGGCAGGCGGCTCGCGGACGACGGCGCGCGAGCGTTCTGCGGCGGTCGCGTCGGCGCGGTGCTGCTGGTTGAGATGGATGCTATTTGAACGTCTCGGCGGAGGCTGCGGCGCGTGGTCAGAGTGGTCAGAGGGAACGTCGGGCGTAGCGTCGAGCTGTGTTTCGTCGGTCGTCTCGTCGTCGGTCGCGCCGAAGACGCGTTCATAAGCGGCGCGGACGTTTGCAGTATGACGCGCAAGCTCGCGCTCCAGCGCCGTGCGCGCGTCGGGCGCGGGGCAGTTCATGCGGCGGGCGAGCAGCTCGCGTCGCGCGGGGTCGTCGGGGACGAGATGCGTCTGTAAGCCCTGCTCCATCTGGACGCGGTGTTCGAGCGTGCGGAGGAAGATGTAGGCGTCGGAGAGAGCGGTGCGCTCGCGCTCGTTGATGAAGCCCCGGTCGTGCAGGCGACCGAGGCTGATGAGCGTGTGAGGGGCGCGGAGCCACTCGTCGCGCCCGCCGTAGGCGAGCTGTAGAGCCTGCGCGATGAACTCGATTTCGCGTATGCCGCCGCGACCGAGCTTGACGTTGAAGCCGCGCGTCTCGGAGGCGTGATGACGGTCGATTTTCTGCTTGGCGAGGCGGACGTGCGCGAGCGCACGCGAGACCGTCTCGCCCTGTCGATAGACGCGCGAGCGCACGCCCTCGGCGAAGCGCGCGTAGAGCGAAGCGGAACCGGCGGCGGCGCGCGAGCGAATCAAAGCCTGTAGCTCCCATGCTTGCGCCGACTCGCGGTAGTAGCGCAGGGCTTCGGCGAGCGTGCAGCCGAGCGCGCCGTCGCGCCCGTGCGGACGCAGACGCAAATCGACGCGATAGGCCGCGCCCTCGCCCGTCGGCTGCCCGACCAGTCGAGCGACGCGCTCGGCCAGCTTGACGAAATACTCCCGGTTGGTAATCGAGCCGCGCGTGCCTTTGCCGGAGGTCGAGCCTTCGTCGGAATAGAGGAACATGAGGTCGATGTCGGAGGCGTAGTTCAGCTCGCGCGAGCCGAGCTTGCCGAGCGCGACGATTGAGAAGCTGGCGGTGGCCGTGCGGCCTCGCGCGTCTGTGAAGAGCGGCGAGCCGTAGAGGTTATCAAGCTCCTGTTGCGCGAGGCTCAGGGCGTATTGCAGGACGGCGTCGGCGAGGTTTGAAAGCTCTTCGGTCGTCTCGACGAGAGTGGACGTGCGCCGCAGGTCGTGCAGGTAGATGCGCAGAAGCTCGCGCCTGCGAAAACGCGCCAAAAGCATTTGCGGCTCAAGCTGCGAGTGCGTCAAGGCGAAACGCGCCAGAGACTCGCCAAGCTCTTCGGCGGTTCTGACCCTCACCAGAAGTCTTTCGCGCGCCAGCCACGAAAGATAGTCGGGATGCTGTCCGAGCGTCGTCGCCAGAAACGGACTCCAGGCCGCCAGTGCCAGCACATCCGACAGCAGCCCCGCATCCTTCGACAGCAGACGCGCCACCCGTCCGTGTTCCGCCATCATGCGTTCATAAAACAGCCGCGCGCCTTCCGCGTCCGGCAGCTCCCGCACCAGCGATTCCATCTCTTGATTCGGCGTACTCAAAGCTCGGCTAACATAAAACATCAACCGAAGGGATGCAAAGAAATGATGAATGCGGAACGCGGAATGATGAATGAAAAGCAGGTTGTCTTTCATTCATCATTCATCATTCCGCATTCATCATTTTTCTTAGCGTGAGAGCTTGGCTTCGAGGTCGGCTTTGACGGCAGGCCATTCGGAGTCGAGGATGCTGTAGTAGACGGAATGGCGGAGGCGACCGGAGTAGGTAATCATGTGATTGCGGAGCGTGCCCTCTTCGAGCGCGCCGATGCGCAGGATGGCGCGGCGCGACTTTTCGTTGAGCGAGTCGGTCTTGAATTCGACGCGTATCGTGCCGAGCGTCTCGAAGGCGTGGCGGAGCATGAGGTATTTGGCTTCGGTGTTGACGGGCGTGCGCTGGCGCTCGCGCGTAATCCAGGTGTAGCCAATCTCGACGCGGCGGTTGGCGCGGTCGATGTTCGCAAAGCGTGTGCTGCCGACGACGCGCCCGGAAGCCCTCTCGACGGTGGCGAAAGGAAGCGACGCCCCTCTCGATTGCTCCGAGAGCGCCGTCTCGATATAGGCGCGCATCTCTTCGGGCGTGCGAATCAGCGTCGTCGTCCAGCGCCAAAGCTCCTCGTCGAGCCCGACCTCGCACAGCGCCGCGTGATGCTCCGGAGAGAGCGGCTCCAGGCGTACGTAGCGACCTTCGAGCATGAGCGGTTCGACGTTCATAGGATAGCCGCAGGATACAATAAATCTTGCATCTTCGTCGCCCCGCAGCCGGAGAAGAGAGCCACCCGGGAGATGCAAAAAAATTTTCATAGCTTAATTACGGGAGGCGCGTTAAAGTTGCGGCGACGGCCAGATTAAAGACGAAATGCAGACCCTGTTTGCTCACCAAGACGGGTTCGACGAACGCATCCTGACAATGATGGTTAGGATGCGTTTTTGCATGTCGGGATGCAAAATTCCTTGCAACCTTACAGAAAGGAAGTCCTCACATGAACTTAGCAGAACGGACGGCTAGCCGAACGGCCTCGGGCGAGGCTCGCCAAGACGAATGCTCTTGTCTTCAAGGCAAATTTCACAACGAGCTGGCCGGCTTCCTCAGAAATCTCGGCACGGAGCAGGAGCGCAAAGATTACTTGGAGCACGCGCTGGTCGAATACGCCGCCGCCGGTCGGCACTTCGAGCAGGCTGGAGACGTGCGCTGCAAAGCTTTTGTCGAGAGCAACCTGGCCTCGCTGCTCTTTACGCTCGGCAGGTTCGCCGAAGCGCATGAGCATCTGGAAGATGCGCGCTCTCTGTTTGCCGGGCTCGAAGATAGAACGAACGCGGCGCGGGCGGACAATTTGCGTGCGCGGGTGTTGCTGGCCGAGGGTCGGGGCGGAGAGGCGGAGAAACTGGCTCAGGCGGCGGTGGAGGCGCTTGAGAGGGCGGGCGAAGGGGCGCTTCTGGCCGAGGCTTTGACGACGCGCGGAACAATCCTTGCGCATCTGGGCAGGTACAGGCAGGCACTCTCGGCGTTCGAGCGAGCATCGGAGGCGGCGGAGGGTGCGGGAGATTTTGAGCGGGCGGGGGCGGCCGCGCTGAGCGTCATCGAGGAGCTGGGCGACCGTCTTCATTTCGGGAAGCTGTGCAAGGTCTACGTAGAGGCCGACAGGCTTCTGTCGAAGTCGCAGGAGATAAGCCTTCTCAAGCGCTTGAATTTGTGCGCCGGCTGGGTGCTGCGGATGGTCGCAGGCTCGCCTTCGCTCGCCTCTTTTCCCCTCTACAGGCGCGCTCAGGAGGAGGGTGCGGCGTTTGCAGAAGCTTCGACCGAAGGATGCGACGCAGGCGAGGAGAAGGAAGCGACATGGGAGGAGTTTTGTTTGAAGGAGGAGGTGCGGCGCTACGAGGCGCGTGTCATAGAGCGTGCTTTGAGGGAGACTGACGGCGTTGTGTCGAAGGCTTCGCACCTGCTCGGCTTCAGGCATCACAATAGTCTCATCGCGCTTTTGAACACCCGCCATAAAAATCTGCTGTACGCGCGCTCGCCCATCATTCCACGACGCCGGAGCATCATCCGCGAGCCACTTGAGCCGAAGAGCGCTTCGTCGCCTGCGCGGGCGGGGAAATCGGTGCGGCGAGTCGTCATCCTGCACGTCGAGGATAACCCTTTGGCGGCGAGCACCGTGAAGGAGCGTCTGGAGGCGGAGGGCTGGAAGGTTTTGACGTGCGCGGGGGGCGCGGCGGGGCTAAAGCTGATTGAGAGCAGCGCGCATTACGACCTTTTGTTGCTCGACAACGAGTTGCCCGGCATCGGCGGCCTTGAGCTGGTGCGACGGGCGCGTCGGCTTCCTCATCGAGCGAGTATCCCGATTGCGATCCTATCGGGAAGCGACTGCGTCATGGAGGCGCACCGCGCGGGCGCGAACCTCTTTCTGCGCAAGCCGGAAGACATCCCGGCACTGGTCGAGACCATCGAGCACCTGCTCAGGATGAAGACGGAGACGAGTTAAGTTTGAAGACAATTTGAGGTAGTGGGATGTGTGCACCATCCCGCAGGCGCGCGTTCGTCCGGGGAGCAATCCGAAAGGCGGCGCGTGCCTGAGACCGCCGCGCTTCGAGGGGGAAGCGCGGCGGTCTCGCAATCTAAGGCAGGAGGGGAAAGGGGGGGAAGGGGA
>DASWNP010000062.1:0-53823 GCA_036399175.1 Pyrinomonadaceae bacterium
CCCCGTCATCGAGGGCACGGCCGCGTAAACGTCCGAGACGCGCGGCACGATTTCTTCCTCGCCCGTGATGATGGCGCGCCGCTCGGCGTTCGAGACGACCGACTCCGTGACCGTAATCGGCATGCGCTGCGAGACGCCCGAGCGCTTGTCGATGCGCTGGTCGTCGCGCGCCTCGAAGGCGATCTGCTCGACGAGTTCGCGTATGAAGTCCGGCACGCGCAGAGTCCCTTCCAAGCCCTCGCGCTCGGTCCAGGCCTCCTGCCGCGTGATCTCGACGCCGAGCTGCAACTCCGAGGGGTAGTGCGTCGTCACCTCGGCGCCGATGCGGTCTTTGAGCGGCGTGATGATCTTGCCGCGCGCGGTGTAGTCCTCGGGGTTGGCCGAGAAGACGAGCATCACGTCGAGGGGCAGGCGGACGGGGTAGCCCTTAATCTGCACGTCGCCCTCCTGCATGATGTTGAAGAGGCCGACCTGTATCTTGCCCGCGAGGTCGGGCAGCTCGTTGATGGCGAACAGCCCGCGGTTGGCGCGCGGCAAGAGCCCGTAGTGGATGGTCAGCTCGTCCGAGAGCAGGTGGCCGCCGCGCGCGGCCTTGATCGGGTCAACGTCGCCGATGATGTCGGCGATGGTCACGTCGGGCGTGGCGAGTTTTTCGACGTAGCGCGCGTCGCGGTCAATCCATGCGATGGGCGTGCGGTCGCCCTGCGTTTCGAGAATCTGCCGGGCGTAGGCGCTGATGGGGTTGAAAGGGTTGTCGTTGACTTCAGAGCCCGCGACGACGGGGATGTGGTCGTCGAGGAGCGCGGTCAACTGGCGAATGATGCGGCTCTTGGCCTGACCGCGCAGGCCGAGCAGGATGATGTTGTGACGCGCGAGAATGGCGTTGATGATTTGCGGGACGACTGTTTCGTCGTAGCCGACGATGCCGGGAAAGATGCGCTCTCCGGCGCGCAGCTTCTTGAGAAGGTTCGCGCGCAGCTCGTCTTTGACGGAGCGCACCGCGTAGTTCTGAGCCTTGAGTTCGCCGAGTGTTTGAGGTCTTGCCATTGTTCCTGAAACCTTACCTTTGATGATTCGTTCGTCCGCCGTTTGTGACGTAAATTTTCCGACCGATGATTTGAGAGAGCGCCTGTGCGAGCGTGCGATGAGTGCGCATGCCTTTGAGGTCGAGGCCGAGGCCGACGAGGCTCTGAGCGGCGTGAGGCCCGACGCCCGTGACGATGGCCTCCGCGCCGACGAGGCGGAGCGCCATCACGAGGTTGCTCAGGTTGGCGACGGCGTGCGAGTCGATGAGACGCGCGCCCGTGATGTCGATGATGCAGGCGCGTGCGCCCGTGCGTCTGACTTCGTTGAGGGCGGCGTCCATTGCGCGCTGCATGCGCTCGGTATCGAGCGAGCCGATGATGGGCACGATGAGGACGCCTTCCCAGACGGGCACGACCGGCGTGGAAACCTCTTCGAGCATTCGCTCGCGCTCGCTGCTCAGTTGCACGAGCCTCTCTTCGACGAGGTGACGCTCGATGCCCTGCGCGATGGTGTTGGCGATGGAAGAGAGCGTTTCCAAAGTGTCGTCGGCGAGGGGCTGGCGCGCGAACATCGCCACGACGCCGAGCAGCCTGTCGCCGACGAGGAGCGGATAGCCCGCGAACGCCTGCATCCCCTCGCGCTCAGCCCACTCCTGGTCGCCGACCTGCGAGTCGCCGATGACGGAGTTGGTCAGGTGCGGCTCGCGCGTGGCGGCGATACGACCGATTTTGAACTGCCCGACGGGGACGCGTCCGTGCGCGCCGTCGAGATGAGTGTAGAGCCCTGCGCTGGCCTGTAGCTCAAGCAGTTCTTCTTCTTCGTTCAGAGTCCAGATGCGCGCGAAGGCGGCGTCGAGGTGTTTGACCAGAGCTTCGGCGCAGCGTTGGAGCACGTAGCTGAGGCTGTCACGACCGGCCAGATGCACGCCTATCTCCGCGCCGAGCGCCGACTGGCGCGAACGCCTGAACAGCTCGGCTTCCGCCTCTTTGCGCTCGGTGATGTCTGTATTCGTGCCGAACCAGCGCGTGATTTTTCCTTCGGCGTCGCGTAAGGGGAGCGCTCGTCCGAGATGCCATCGATAGTTTTGGTCGGAGGCACGCCGGAGTCGGAACTCGATTTCGTAGGTCTCGCCGGTTTCGAGCGAGTGCTGCCAGCGCCGGAGGCAGGGCTCAACGTCGTCGGGGTGCACCATCTCGCGCCAGCCCCAGCCGAGCACCTGCTCTTTCGTGCTGCCGAAGTAATCGAGCACGCGCTGGTTGACGTAGTCGAGCGCGCCGTCGGGCGTCGCCGTCCAGACCTGCTGCGGGATGGCCTCGGTCAGAAAACGATAGTGCTCTTCGCTCTCGGCGGCGCGTGCGCGCTCGCGCTCGGCGGCTTCAAACAGACGCGCGTTATCGACGGCGACCGCCGCCTGCGCCGCGAGGCCGACGACCAACTGCTCGTCGCGCGCCGTGAAGACGCCCACGTCCGGGTGTCCGAAGAAGAGGCCGCCGAGCACTTCGCCCGAGCGCGAGATGACGGGCACGGCCAGATAGCTCGTCACCGGCAGGTGTCCTTCGGGCATGCCGTAGTAAGGCGAATTCTTGCCGTAGCGCGGGTCGAGTTTTACGTCGTCAATCCTGAGCACGCCTTCGCCTCGAAAGGTTGGGCCGAAGAGGTCTGTGGCGCGCGGCATAGGGAAATGCGCGAAGGCTTCGCGCGGCACGCCCGACAGTGTGTAGAGCATGTAGGAAGCGCCCTCTTCGTTGAGCACGTTGTAGAAGAAGGAGCCGAAGTGTGCGCCCGTCAGCTCCGTCGCCGCGTCGGTCACGGCCTGAACGATTTTGTGCAGGTCAAGCTCGGCGGCGAGCATTCGCCCGATGCGGTTGACCGTCTCGACCGTCTCTTTCTGCTCGCGCAATTCGTCTTCGGCGCGCTTGAGGTTCGTGATGTCACGAAACTCAAGGACAGCGCCGACGGTCTGACCTTCCAACTCCAGAGGGGCGACCGAATAGGAGACCGGAAAGAGGCTTCCGTCCTTGCGTACAAAGATTTCCTCCTGCTCACGGACGGGCGCGAGCTTGGCCGAAGCGTTGTCGATGGGACACTCCGACATCGGGTAGGGCGAGCCATCGGGTCGCTTGTAATGGACGGCTTCGTGCAGGGGCTTATCTCTGATTTCGTCGAGCGTGTAGCCGGTCACCTGCTCGGCCGCCGGGTTCATAAAAGTCGGGCGGCCGTGCTTGTCCATCATAAAGAGACAGGAGGCGGCGTTGTCCGTGATGGTGCGCGTCAGACGGCTCTGCTGCTCAAGTTCCTGCTCGACGCGCTTGCGGCTCGTCGTGTCACGAAAGGCGAGGACTGCGCCGACGATTGCGCCGTCGGTCGTCACGGGCGAAGAGATGTAGGAGACCGGAAACGCCTCTCCGTCTTTGCGTATGAAGATGTCTTCCTCGTCTCGATAGACTATCCCCGACTGGATGACGGCGAGCAGCGGGCACTCTTCGGCGGGCAGAGGCGAGCCGTCGGGGCGTCGGTAATGAATCATCTCGTGCATGTTTTTGCCGAGGAGTTCCGCTTCCGTCCAGCCGAGCAAATGCTCCGCCGCGCGATTCATAAAACTGACGCGCCCCTCTCGGTCGAGCGCGTAGACGCCCTCGCCCAGAGAGTTCGTCATCGCGCGCGTGAAATCCAACTGGCGGCGCAGCCTCTCCTCAGCCCGCGCACGCTTGCCCTCAGATTCTTTCAGAGACGACATGGAGACCGGGTTCTCCTTAGTTTGCATAACAAGACTGATTCAAAAGCAATTCAAACAGGGATGGAAAAGCAAGTAGGAAGGCGGAAGGATGAAGGCGGAATAGAAGCCCTTTCATAAAAGACCTTTCAGCTTCTTCAGAGACTTTCCGCCTTCCGCCTTCATACTTCATCCTTGCTTTCCTTCCCTGTTAATTTTCTTGGCTGAGAGCGCGGTAAGCGTCGCTTTCGTGCTCGACGAGCCCGTCCGTTTGAAGCTTTTCCAGGTGCGCGATGACGGAGCGTTCGGCCATCGAGTGCATCTTTGGATGAACGTCTGTGTAGACGCGCGCGACTATCTCGGAAGGGGTCGTTGCGCCCGCGCGCACCGCCGCGAGAATGTTTCGCTCGCGCTCGATGCGATGCGCGATGTATTCGTCTATCTTCTCGCGCGGGCTGCCGATGGCGGGCCCGTGTGCGCCGAGAAGCAGGCGCAGCTTCGGCAAATCGCGCAGGCGTTCGAGCGAGCGCAGGTAGTCTCCGACGTTGCCTTCGGGCGGGTCGATGATGGAAGAGCCGAGGCCGACGATGTTATCGCCGGTGATGAGCGTGCCGGAGGCTTCGTCGTAGAAACAGAGATGGCCGCGCGCGTGGCCGGGCGTGTGCATGGCGCGCAAAGCGATGCGCGGCTCGCCCGCAAGCTCAATCATCTCGCCGTCTTCGATGTGGCGCTCGATGCGGATTTTCCCTTCGAGCGCCTCGGCCGTCAGGCGATGCGCGGCGACTCTCACGTCTCCGCCGAGATGTGCCCTGAGAGCTTCGACGCCGCCGATGTGGTCTGGGTGCAGGTGCGTCAGGATAAGCTCGCGGACGCTGCGGCCTTCACTTCTCAACTCGTCGATGCAGGAGGCGAGCGCCCCCTGTTCGTCTTCGTAGGGCGAGGCCGGGTCGATGACGACCAGCTCGCGCCCGCCGACGATGTAGCAGTTCGTCGTCGTGAAAGGCGGCTTGGTCGGCGTGCGGACGGGAAAGCAGATGAAGCCGGGCGCGAACTCTATGCGGCGCACCGGCTCGCGTCTGGCCTGCGGCACGCTCAGGAAACGCTCGACCACGTCGGCGGTCAAACCTCCGGCGAGCACCTTCAGAGAATGGAGAACGGGCGGCGCGACCAGTATCTCGCCGCGCTGCCAGCGCTCGACGGCCACGTCGGCGCGCATCCACTCGCCGGTCTCAAACTCGCCGGTCAAAATTCTCGGCTCCTGCTTGCGCGGGCAATCGGCCATGAAGAAGAGCGTATCGAAGCGTCGGGGGCTGAAGGGCGGCGTCACCCAGCGCCCGACGAAGCGAAAGTCGCGCGCGTCCAGGTGCAGTCCGTAATGGTCGAGCAGCTCGACGAAGGACATGCGCTCGGACTGAAAATCGTCGAGCAGCGATGCCAACTGCCCGCGCGTCAGCTTCTCCATGCCGCGTGCGACGAGCACGCCCAATTCCTCGAACAGCTCGCGCGCCGCGCAGGCCATCATCGAGGGCACGTCGGCGTCGTCGCCCGCGTAGCCCTCGACTCGCACCTCTGCGTCCGACGCGTCGCGCTGGCCGCCCGGAAAGGCGTAGAAGCCGCCGAGGAAAGCGAGCCGCGCCGAGCGACGCGCCAGAAACACTTCGGGCACGCCGAAGCCTTCTGCGCTCGCAGCGTCCGCCCGGTCGGCGTCGCTGCTGCTGCTCGCGCCGCGCAGGAGAATGACGGCGGCGGCATCCTTCGGCGTCGCCGGTTCGGCGCGCTTCGGGGCAGTCGTCTCCGCGTCTCGGGTTGGAGCTTGAGGGTCGATAGCTTCGCTCACGATAAAATCGGTCGTCCTCTGCGGGTCGGTGGCGTCAAGGATTATGCAGCCGTCGCCCGTGCGAAAATATTTCGCGGGCATCAAAGTTTCGTCGCAAATTGAACGGGAGAGAGACAGTATAACATCTCCCCCGCCGCGAACGCCTCGCCGGACAAGCTACAGGAGCGACTGGCAAGTCAGCCTGTTTTTATCCGGTCAGCCTCTCGTTTCTCCGGCGAGCAGTTAGCACACGCTTCCGGCGAAGATGAACGCCGAGCCCTCTCACGTTTATCTTCAAAACTGCGCCGGAGAACTCGCCTTCAGGATTGTTCCGAAGAACTGGCCGCCTGCGCTCGCTCCGGCTCTTCCTCGCCCTCTCTCTTAACTTCGACCGGCAGCCTCTCCGCGCGCACTCGCGGCGCGAGCGCCAGAGGCTCGATGCCCGCTTCCCTGAGCGCGCCTGCGACCGCCTGCGTCACCTCTTCTCTCAACTGCGCGCGGTCGAGCCGACGCGGATTGCACCAGTAACGCCCTTCGAGACGGACGAGCCCCGGCTGCTGCGCGTCCTCGCGCCGCACGACCGACTCGGCGCGCCCCTTCAGCTTCTCCTGCTCGGCGAGCACGCGCGCGATAATCTCACGCGCGCCTTCCACGTCAGCCCCCGCGCCGACGCCCACCTCCACCGTCTCGCAGACGAGCTGCGCCGCAGTGTTGTTGTTGACGACGACTTCCGTGATGAGCTTCGTGTTCGGAATGACGATGGTGCGCCCGTCGTAGGCGCGCACGAGCGTATCGCGGATGCGGATGGTGGTAATCGTTCCTTCATACTCGCCCATCTTTATCTGGTCGCCGATATTGAAGGGACGATAGACGAGCAGCATGATGCCCGACAGGAGATTTGAGAGCACGTCCTTCAACGCGAAGCCGAGCGCGAAGCCCGTCAGCCCGAGCCCCGCGATGAGCGCGCTCACGTCCAGCCCCATCGCGGGCAGCGCGGTCAGGATACCGAGGATGAGTATGACCGTGTAGAAGACGCGTGAGAGCAGCAGCACGACGCCCGTATCGGCGTGAACGCGCGTGGCCGTGTAAGCGATGATGCGCTTTCCCGTCCAGGCGATGATGAAGAAGACGGCGAAGACAATCGCGCCCGTCAGGATATGCTCTCGGGCGGCCAGCACGCGCTCGTACAGACCCGTGAAGACCTCCCCGGCCGAAGGCGGCAAGGCGGGCGTCGGCACGGGCTGCTGAAACAGAAATGGCATAGGGAAAATGCGGAAGCAGTTTTCAGTTTTCGGTTTTCAGTTTTCAGCAGAAGGCGTTCGGCTCTTTTCTGAAAACTGAAAACCGAAAACTGAAAACTTTACTCCTGCCAGCGAAAGCGTTCGCCGTCGCCGCCGTTCCAGGGATTGCCGCGCATGTGGTAGCCGCCTTCTTCCCAGAAACCGGCCTGGTCTTGTTCGAGGAAGCGGACGCCCTTGACCCACTTGGCCGACTTCCATGCGTAGAGCTGCGGCACGATGAGACGCACGGGGCCGCCGTGTTCGGGCGGGATGGGGTTGCCGTCGTGCGACCAGGCGAAGAGTGCATCTTCGGCGAGGAAATACTCGACGGGGAGGTTGGTCGTCCAGCCGTAATCGTAAGCTTCGGCGACGACGAATTTCGCTTCCGGCTTGAGACCGACGAGCTGCGCCAGCTCGCGCGTCGAGACGCCGCTCCACACGTTGTCGAGCCGCGACCAGCGCGTCACGCAATGAAAGTCTGCGTAGACTTTCACCGAAGGCAGTTGCAGAAACTCGTCGAGCGTCCATTTGAGAGGCCGCTCGACGAGTCCCTTGACTTCAAACGTCCAGTTGGCGAGGTCAATCTCGGGCGTGCCGTGCGCGTCGAGCACAGGCCACTTGCGCGTGCGCGTCTGTCCCGGCGGAATGCGATTCTCGCGTCGCGTGTCCGGGCTGATGATGGCCTCCGGGTCTTCAATCTCTTCGGCCTTGCGCGGCTCGCCCTGCTGGTAATCCGGGTCTTTGAAAAGTCCGCTGAGAAAACTCATGTGGATACCTCAAGCTTTCAGCAATCAGTAGTCAGCTTTCAGCCGAACAAAAACTTCAACTCTCGAAGGACGCCGTTTTAAGCTGAACGCTGATAGCTGATTGCTGAAAGCTTCCTTACTTCTTCGTCGATTTCTCCGCCAGTCGCATCAGGTCTTCGGGCATCCATTTGCCGACGCCTTTTTCGATTGAGCCTTTGATGCCGACGCTGCGGTCGTGCCAATCGTCGGCTGTGCCGGGACGCCCGCGCTCGCGCTCGTAGCGGTCGGTCTGCTCAAAGCTGAGCATGATGCCGTTGATAATCTCCGGCCAGTCTTCCTGCTGGATGCCGCGACGCACGAGCGAGAGTCCGGCTGACCAGTCCTCTTCGGGCGCGCGCGCGTCCTGTTCGGGGATAGTCAGATTGTAGAGCGGCGGCATGGGAGCGCCCCTGTACTCGCCGAGCAGCCGCGCACGCAAATCCTTGAGCGACATCTGCGGATTCTCGCGCCTGAGAGCCTGCGCCCGCCGGAAGATGTCCGACACGGTCGTTTCGTCTTGAGCCATCGCTTCGGAAACACTCCCCTCGATTTTTTCTCTTTTCGGTCTTGAATCTAATGTATATCAAAAAGCGGTAAATCGTGAATCGTAAATCGTAAATAGAAAGAGCCGGGCAAGCGTGAGTCGGCAACGTCGAAAGGCGCGAACCGGTTTTCACTATTCACGATTGACGATTCACGATTTACTGCTTTTTACGATTCACGATTTACGAGCTTGCGCTCGGGGCATATTCGCCTGCATGATGCTGGTTCATAAAATTGAAGCCAATCGAGGAGCTATCAAACGAGGGGGGAATATTTCTGTGCCTGATACTATCTCTTTAGAGCCGAGCGCGCATCATTCGGACGTTCCGGCGGGACGGCCTGTGTGTTCGGTGTGCGGGCGTGAATCGGCTGACGGGCTGGTCTCGCTGGATTCGATTTCGGATGAGATTAAGCCAATCGTCGCGGCGAACGCGCCGGGCGGCGCGCTGGTCTCTTCGCTCTGCCCGCGCTGCGTGAATCTGTTCGAGCGCGCGTGGATTCAGCTCAGGGCGGACGCGGCCATCTTCGAGCAGGGCGGGCGCGTGCTGCCGACGCCTCTGAGGCTCGACAGCGACGAGCGTTTCACGGGTAGCGGCGTAACCATCGCCTTCCTCGATTCAGGCTTCTACGCGCACCCGGATTTGACCACGCCGAAGAGCCGCATCCTCGCCTATCACAACATCGTCGTCGGAGGCGCATCGACTTTGGAGACGACCGACCCGTCGAGCTGGCATGGCATGATGACCTCGGTCGTGGCCGCCGGAAACGGCTCGAAGTCAAACGGCTTCTATCGAAGCATCGCGCCCGGCTCGAACGTCGTGCTGGTGAAGGTCAGCAAGTCCGGGCGCATCACGGAGCGAGAGATTCAGACCGGACTCGAATGGGTCTTGAAGCACCGCGAAGAGTACGGCATACGCATCGTCAACATCTCGGCGGGCGGCGACGAAAACGAGTCGTACCTGCACAACTCGCTTTCGCGCGCCGTCGAGGACGCCGTGCGCGAGGGGCTCATCGTGGTCTGCGCCGTCGGTAACGCAGGGATGCTGCCCGGTCATCCCGTGCTGCCTCCGGCCTCCGCGCCGTCGTGCATCGCCGTCGGCGGACTCGACGACCAGAACTCGCTCGACCGCGCGCGTCGAGGCATGTATCGCTCTTCCTACGGGCCGACCGTTGACGGATTGCAGAAGCCCGAAGTTATCGCGCCCGGCATCTGGGTTCCCGCGCCCATCCTGCCGCACACGCCGACCGCCGCCGAAGCGGAGCTTTACGCCAAGCTCGACCGCGCGCCCGATAGCGAGCTGCGCCTGACCATCGAAGCCAACGCCGAAGTTGACCCAGACCTCTACGACGCGCGCGATTTGCCGACGCACCTGCTGCGCCATCTCATCACCATCAAGCTTCACGAAGGCGACGTTATCAGCGAGCACTACAAATACGTGGACGGCACTTCGTTTGCCGCGCCCATCGTCTCTTCCATCATCGCCTGCATGCTCGAAGCCAATCCGAAGCTGACGCCGCAGCAGGTCAAGCGCATCCTCATCGAGACGGCTGAGCGCCTGCCCGCCATCGAAATCGACCGGCAGGGCTGGGGCGTGGTCGCGCCGCGCCGCGCGGTCGAGCTGGCGCTCGCGCTGCGTCCTGTCATCGCCTGATTGCCATCGGAAAATCTCCGCGTGTGAATTACATCAACACCCCCTATCTTCGCCGCTTGCCTCGCGTGCGCCCGCGCCTTTAGGATTGATGGCTCATCGCTTGGGCGGGAAAATTTCGATTCGTAAGAGGGTAGACCACAGACTTGCTCGGACGTTTAATTCACGCACAGGAACGGCAGCGCGCCGCGCGCGACACCAACCGCATCGTCCGCCCCTTCGAGTGGGGCGCGAGCTTTATCCGTCCGCACGCTAACGGCGACGACCCGCGCCGCATCTTCGAGCAGCACACCGAAGAGGTGATGCGCCGCAGCGAAGATTTCTACGCGCTGCCGACGGTTGCCGATTACCGTCTCGAAGGCGACCGGCTCACATGGACGAGCGCGGTCGAGACGCCCTCGGTCGAGAACAACACGGCGCGAGCGCGTTTCTTTCCCGAGCTACAAAAGCCTTCGGCGAGCGAAACGAAACAGGACGGCGTGCGTCGCGCCGTCGTCGTGCTTCCGCAGTGGAACGCCGACTCTGAAAGTCACGTCCCGCTCTGCCGCATCCTCAATCGGTTCCGTATAGCGGCGCTTCGTTTGACGCTTCCCTATCACGAGGAGCGACGCCCGCCCGAGCTTGAGCGCGCAGACCATCTCGTCAGCTCGAACATCGGGCGCACCATCCAGTCGATGCGGCAGGCCGTCATCGACACGCGCGCCGCCGTCCGTTGGCTCTTCGAGCACGGCGGCTACAACCGCATCGGCATCGTCGGCACGAGCATCGGCTCGTGCACGGCCTTTCTCGCCTTCGTCCACGAGCCGAGAATCAAAGTCGGCGTCTTCAATCACGTCTCCGGCTACGTCGCCGACGTAGTCTGGCACGGCATCTCCACGCAGCATGTGCGCGAAGGATTCGGCGATGCAGTGTCGCTCGAAGAGTTGCGCCGCCACTGGCTGCCCATCAGCCCGATGCCCTTCGCCTCGCGTCTCGTCGAGCAGCCGCGCCGACCCATGCGCTTCATCGCCGCGCGCTACGACCTCACCTTCCCGCGCCATCTCTCGCGCGACGTAATCGACGCCGTTCGCCGACTGGGTCTCCCGCTCGACGTTTCGTGGCTTCCCTGCGGCCATTACACGAGCGGCGAGCGTCCCTGGATTTATCTCGACGGCTGGAAAATCGTCAGCTACTTCCGCAAACACCTGTAAGCTCATCCGGCGACGGGTTTCGCCAGTTGGAAGAAAACGTCCTCGAAGGGCGCGTCGTGGAGCGAGGTCTGGCGGCGCAGCTCGGCGGGCGTGCCTTCGGCGACGAGCAGGCCACCGTGCATCACGCCGACGCGGTTCGAGATGCGCTCGACGAAGCTCATTACGTGCGAAGAGACGAGGATGGCGCGTCCGCGCTCGCGCTCCTGTTCGAGACGCAGCCGAAGCTTTCTCATCATCTCCACGTCGAGGCCGTTGAGCGGCTCGTCCAGAATCAGAGCACGGGACGCTCCCGTCATGGCCGCCGCCAGTCCGAGCTTCTTTCTCATGCCGAGCGAATAGCTGCCGACCCACTTTCCCGCAACGGCGCTCAGCTCGAAAAAGTCTATCTCGCCGTCGATGCTCGCGGGGTCTGCTTCCTTCAAGCCTGCCACGAGTCGCAGATACTCTTCGCCCGTCAGACGCTCGTAGAGGAAAAGCTCTTCGGGCAGATAACCGATGTGGCGCTTGGCAGCCGACGCGTGGCGCTGCATGTCTTCGCCGCAGACGCCGACGCTGCCTTCGTCGGGCGCGGTGATGCCGACAATCATTCGCATCAGCGTCGATTTGCCCGCGCCGTTTGCGCCGACCAATCCGTAGATTTCACCCGCGCCGACCGTCAGACTCACGCCGCCGACGGCCATGACCGCGCCGTAACGCTTCGACGCCCCCTCGACCCTGATCGTGCTCTCGTTCAATCTCCCTCCGTCGCCAAAAGAATCTGCGCCTGATGCGGCCCGCGCTCGGACATCTGCGAGATAGCCATACCGCCGAGCAGCCCCAAAGGCCAGAGCCACGCCGTCAAAAGTCCTCCGCTCAAACCCGCGAAGGCCATCAGGATAAGAGAGAGCCCCGGCTGGTCGGGCGTCTCAAAAGCGAGCGAGCCCATGAGCGTGCTCACGAGCCACCAGAGCCAGAGGCATTCAAGCAAGAGTGGCAGCACGTAGAACATGGGCGACGCGCCGCACGCAGTCGCCGCCGCCCAAACGACTATCGGCGCGGGCAGCGAGACGAGCCGCGCGTACCAGAGCTTCGCCGTCCACATCTCCGCGCCCTTCGTGCCCGCCGCGCGCTCAAGCCAGCGATGCGGAAACTGATATGCGACCAGCACCGGCAGAATCGACACGAGCGACAACACGGCTAACACGCACGCAACCTTCGTCGCCACCACAGGCAAAAGCCATGTCGCTTCGACGAACCCCGCTTCGCCCTCTCCCGGCGGCAACATCACGGAGGGAAGCAACCCGGTCGTCAGCCCCGCCACCAGCGCCGCCACCCACAGCCCGGCGACCAGCACCGCCACGTAGACCGCCGACGAGAAGGCGCGCAACGTCAACTGCAAATCACGCGCGATTTGCGCCGCCACCGAAGCGTTTCCCAATCTACCGACGAAGCGCGCCCCGAAGAGGCTCCGACGGCTCGACGCCTGCAAACGCTTCGCATACTCCATGTCCGACGCGCGCCAGCGCCAGTGAAGCCTGCGCGCGAGCACGTAGAGCGCCGCGCTCCAAACCGCTCCCGCGACGACGAGCGCCAAACGACTTCCCTTTGGCAGTATCTCCGGCTCGACGAGAATCTCCGCTTCGATGATGCCGACCAGAAGCGCCCCCGCCAGCACGAGTCCCGGCGCGAGCGCCGCAACGCCCGCAAGCGCCTGCCCCTTCTCCCGCGTGTGTCCCCAGTGAATCCATTCGAGCGCGCCTAAGATTTCGCACAGCGCCGCCAGCACGACGAAGACGGCGAGCGACGGCCAGAGCCACGCGTCCGCGAACGACGCATCCTCGTTCAAAAGCGAGCGCACGACGAGCACGCCCAAGCCCGTCAGAAAAGTCCGCGCCAGTCTCTTCGCCAGCGCCGCGTTCAAGTGCGTCGCACGCTCTACCGGCAGCGCATCCATCGCCGACTCCGGACTCCGCAAGTGGTAAATCTCCGCGCTCACCCGCGACAGACTCAAACACCAGAGCGCCGCGAGCGCCAGCGTCGCCAGCCCCACGCCCACCCACGCGGAAGGCCGCCACTCCGGCGGAGCATAGCTCGCCACCCGCGCCGCCGTCAGATACGTCATCCCCACCACCAACGGCGACAGAATCAGAATCGCGTACAGATGCTCCCTCGCCCAGCGCCAGCGATTGCGAAAACTCGCCCCTACGATTAACGCAAACTTGCTCATGCCAACACCAGCGAAATTAAAGACAAATGATGAATGATGAATGATGAATGCGGAATTAAAAGCAGAAAGCAAATTGTCTTTCATTCATCATTCATCATTCCGCATTCATCATTTGTCTTTATCCTGTCCATCCTGTCTATCCCTGTTTGAATTGCTTTCGTTTCAGACAATCGACTCCATCAGCATCGCTTCGACGCGCGAGGCGACGGCGCGTGCGCGCTCCAGCAAATCGTCGGCGCGCGAGCGATGCTCGTGTGTGAACTCTTCGTCTTCGATTTCGGCTGTGTTGACGAGGACGTTGTAGCGCGCGGAGGCGACGGCGGCGAGCGCGAGCTGCGCGCCCGTCGCCGAATCGGAGAGCCACTTCGGGTCGCCTATCTCGGCGAGCGTTTCCAGCAGTTCCGCCACCTGCACGGAGACTCCCGCAACTTCGAGCGGCACGGTCGTCGCGCCCTTGAGCGCCGCCTCGACGGCGTTTGCGCGCATGCGCCTTTCCTCTTCGCTCGACTTCGAGAGGTAACGCGCGGCGAGCACGCGCTTGAAGCTCGCCGCGTCTTCGTGCGCCGCATCTGCGAGGCGCGCGCGCAGGAGCGTCAATTCCTGCAAGGCGTCGCGCACCTCTTTCTCCACTCCCTGAAATCTTTTCTGGCTCTCGATGAGCCGCGCCACCATCTCGCCGAGAGCCGCCGCGAGGGAGCCTGCGTGCGCCGCCGCCTCGCCGCCGCCCGAGACGCTCGCCGCCGTCGAAGCCGCCACCGCAGAAGCTTCGACGGGTTGGCTCGGTCGTGCGCTTCTGTCGGCGTCAAGCTCGGCCAGTTCTTCGGTCTGCGTCTCTACTTTGCGACGCCTGCCCAAAGCCGACGCGATGCGATTTTCGAGCACGAGGTCGGGAGAGAAATTCTCCACCTGCAAGAAATACTCCGCGCACCTGTCGAGCGCGCGTTGCGGGATGAGCCCGACAATCTCGCTTCCGGCCACCAGCACGCCCCAGCGCGCCGCCTCGCGCCTGACGGCTTCAAAGACATGTTGCAGCTCCGTCTTCTCGAAATCGACGAGGTTCATCGACACCTGCGCCAGCCCGCGCTCGCCGAGCTTGAAGCCGAGCGCCTTGAGATAGCGCAAGCCGCCGTCTCGCCCGCGCACGGCTCGCGCAATCTTTCGTGCGACGGAGATGTCGTCCGTCCGCAGGTTGATGTTGTAGGCGACGAGCAGACGCCGCGCGCCGACGGCGACTGCGCCCGCGCTCTCGTGCACGCGCGCCTCGCCCACGTCCGGCGCACGCTCGGCCACCACGCCTATCTCTTCTCTCAACTGCTCGAAGCCCCTGCGCCTCACGTCTTCCAGATTCACACGGTCGGCTCGCCGCGCCGCCTGCTCGTAGAAGAAGACGGGAATCTCAAGCTCGCGCGCGATGCGCTCGCCGGCCTCGTGCGCCAAGCCGACGCATTCTTCCATCGTCACGCCGCGCACGGGCACGAAGGGCAGCACGTCGGTCGCCCCGATGCGCGGGTGCTGTCCCGTGTGCTCGCGCAGGTCGATGAGTTCCGAGGCAAGCGCGACGGCGCGCACCGCCGCCTCGACGACCAAAGACGGCTCGGCGACAAACGTGATGACCGAGCGGTTATGGTCGGCGTCCATGTGCGTGTCGAGCATGCCGACGCTCGCGCCGACCGATTCAATCGCCTCTACCAGCCGCGCCAACGTCTCCGCCTTCCGTCCCTCGCTGAAATTCGGCACACACTCGACGATGCGTTCCAACGCTCCCCTCCTTCGACCGTCTCCCGCTCAGAATGGATTTCAAACTGCCGTCCATCTTAACGCGAGAAGGGCGCTTCGGTGTTAGTCGATTTTCGCCCAACTCGATTTCGTCTTTGAGCGTCGTCGTCAGTCGCTGCTACAATCTCGGGTCATGCGTGATTTGAGAAACCTTCTGGAAAAGAACAGGGTCTGGGCTGAGAGCATCAAGGTTCACAACCCGGAGTTCTTCCGCTCACTGGCGAAGCAACAGACGCCGAATTATCTCTGGATTGGCTGCTCCGACAGCCGCATGCCCGCGACGCAACTGGTCGGCCTTGCGCCCGGAGAGTTGTTCGTCCACCGCAACGTCGCAAACGTCGTCGTTCACACAGATTTCAACTGTCTCTCGGTGATGCAATTCGCGGTCGATGTGCTCAAGGTCGGACACATCATCGTCTGCGGCCACTACGGGTGCGGCGGCGTCCAGGCCGCGATGCAAAACCTCAAGCTCGGCCTGATAGACAACTGGCTGCGCCACGTCCAGGACGTGATGCACAGCCATCACGCTGAGCTTTCACGAATCAAAGACGAAGCTCGACGACTCGACAGGCTCTCGGAGCTGAACGTCGTCGAACAGGTCTTCAGCGTCAGCCGCACCACCATCATCCAGAGCGCATGGGAGCGCGGGCAGGAGCTAGCCGTTCACGGCTGGATTTACGGCCTCGAAGACGGCCTGCTGCGCGACCTCGGCATCTGCATTACCAATCAACAGGAACTCTCAGAAGCTCAAAAAGCAGTGATGAGTGACAAGTGAAGAGTGACGAGCAAGAAGACAGGTGAATGGTGAATGGCAAATGGTAAATGGTGAAAAGCAGTTCTTTCCATTCACCATTGACTATTGACCATTCACCAGTTCTTATCTATTCACCATTCACCATTTACTATTCACCAGCTATTAACTCGTCACTCGTCACTGTAGTTCTTATGTCGGAGCAATCTTCGGAACAGTTCATCCGCGAGCGGAAAGACGCGTGGCAGCGTCTGGAGGATTTGTTGACGCTGCTTGACCGCACTCATTTGCGACGGCTGCACAGGGAGGAGGTGCGCGAGCTTGGGCGCATTTACCGGCGGACGGCGTCGGATTTGGCGATTGCCCGCGCCGAGTCGCGCGACCCGCGTCTGGTAAATTACCTGAACAGCCTCGTCATACGCGCGCACGGTCGTATCTACCGCGCCGAGGCGCGCGAGGGCGGACGGCGCGTGAGAAACTTTTTCGTGCGCGATTTTCCGCAGACCTTCCGCCGCACGTGGCGCTACACGACCGCCGCCTTCGTCGTCTTCGGCGTTTGCTTCCTCGTCGGCTTTCTCGGCACGTGGAGCGACGCGGACTTTTCCGAGTTGGCGGGCGTCGATCCCTTCTTCCGCGAGTTCGTCATCGGCACGGGCACGCGCTGGTGGGAGCGACTGAACGAGGCGAGCCAGGTCGGCGCGACCGGCATTATGACCAACAACATCATGGTCACTTTCTACGCCTTCGCCTACGGCGCGATGCTCGGCGTCGGCACGCTCTACATCATGGCCGTCAACGGCGCGAGCGTCGGCGCGGTGCTCGCGCTCACCTACCGCGCAGGCTTCGGCCACGAGCTACTGACCTTCATGTCGGGTCATGGTGTGCTCGAACTCTCGGCCATCTTCATCGCCGGAGGCGCGGGCATGCTCTTCGGCACAGCCGTCCTCTTCCCCGGCGACCTCTCACGCTTCGACGCCCTCCGCCTCCGAGGCCACGAAGCCATCCAACTGCTCGTCGGCTGCGTTCCCCTCCTCGTCATCGCCGGTATCATCGAAGGCTTCATCTCCCCGGCCCCCATCGCCCCCATCCTCAAACACAGCATCGCCCTCGTCACCTTCATCGCCCTCTACGCGTATCTTCTTCTCTCGGGGAGAGAAGAAGGGTAAAGGGGAAGGGGGAAAGGGGAAGGGGAAAGCTTCCTTCTCACTGTGTTATGTCTTTTAGGGCGCTTATCTGTTTGGAGAGATGCCGACTCAGTATAACCACTGTATCCCGCAATTGATTATGCTTTGCCTGATTAAGATAACCAACTTCTAATGCGACGCGTAGAAGGCTTCTCACTTCTCCAGCAGAGCCTTTGGCGATATTGAGAAACATCAAATACTCTTTACGAGATGCACGCTCGAAGCCTTCGGCAGTATTGGTTGGAATAGAAACCGCCGCGCGCCTCAACTAATCTCGCAAACCAAAATCTCTCTTCAACTCGCCATCGCCCGTCAGAAGGTAGACCTGTTTTACTAGCTCAATACCCTTCTGCCAAACAATCAAATCCTCGAAACTCTCAATCTTTTTTCTTTCCATATCAACGCCTTCTTCTTTTCCTTTCCCCCTTTCCCTTTACCCTTTCCCCCAAGTTTTCATAGCAAGCCTCTCTCTTTGACGCGAATGTAGGTCTCCAGAAGAGACGGCGCGAGGGCGGGGGCGGTTACGTCGAGGGCGAGGCCGCCCTGAGATTCGACGAGGCGGAGGGCGGCTTCGCGCTGGTACATGATTTCTTCGACGACGGATTGGGTGAAGAGGTCTGAAGGTGTTCGGGGTTCGTGCTGAACGGCGGCGCGCAGGTCTCTGTCGCCGATGGTGGCGATGAGCGGGAGGTGACGCGGGCGAAGCAGGCGGAGCGAGGCGAGTAGCTCGCGCGAGCCCTCTTCGTCCACGAGGTCTGTGAGGACGACGACGAGCGCGCGCCGTTTGCAGTTGGCGGCGACGAACTCGAAGGCGCGCGTGTAGGAAGGCTCAATCATCTCGGGCTCGATTGAATGGAGAGCTTCAAGCACGGCGTCGGTCTGTTCGTGGCCGCGACCGGGCGGGACGTATGCGTTGACTCTGCGACCGAAGACGGCGAGTCCGGCGTGGTCGCCGCCGCGCTGTGCGGCGCTCATCAATGCGAGCGCGGCGTGAACGGCGAAGTCGAACTTGGTTTCGCCTTCGACGCGCGCCGTCATCAGTCGTCCGGCGTCGAGCATGACGAGGACGGTCTGGTCGCGTTCTATCTGGTACTGCCGCGTCGTCAGCCGACCGCGCCGCGCCGTCGCGCTCCAGGAGACGTGCCGCAGCTCGTCGCCGGGCACGTATTCGCGCAGCGATTCAAAGTCGCGCCCCTCGCCGCGCCACGACGTGCGACGGTGCGCCGCGACGAGCGAACGAGCGCCCAGAGCCTTCAGCTCCGCTTCGCGCGCACGCCTGATGTTCGGATAAACCTTCACCGTTTCGGCTTCGCCCGCCGCCGTCGCGCACCAGACCAGGCCGAGCCGCGAGACGTAACGCACGGGCGTCAGCCCGAACTGAAAACGCCCGCGCCTCGGCGGCGTGAGTCCATAAATCAGCGCGGCGGTCGTCTGAGCGCGAACGCGCATGAAAGCCTCGCGCGCGCCCTTCAGCCGCATCTCGGGCGGATATTCGTCTTTGACCTTGAGGCTCAGCGCGCGTCGCGAGTGATTGAGCACGCGCACGCGCACCTCCGTCTCCGCGCCGATGTGGAAACGCCCCTCTATCTCGCGCCTTATCTGCACGCCCTCCGGCAGAGGACTTCTCCGCGCATCGACCGCAGCCAGCACGAGCAGCGCGACATCATACGCCGCCGCCGCCCAACGCAAACCCGGTCGTCCCCACGACAAAGAGAGCGGCACGAAGCCGACGGTCAGGAGCGCGTAGAAAAGCTTTGTGAAAGCGAAACGCATAATTGGAACGAAGGGAAAAGGAGAAAGGGGAAGGGCGAAAGGGCGAAAGCACCAAAGCACAGCGCGAAAGGCCGGGAGCGTCTTTGATTTCCCCTTTTCCCTCCGCTTATCTCGGCACTTCGACGGTGTTCAGGATGTCGTTGATAACGCTGTCGGTGGTTGCGCCGTCAAGCTCGGCTTCGGCGCGCAGGCGCAGTCGGTGGCGAAGCACGGGGCGCGCGAGGTCTCGCACGTCGTCGGGCGTGGAGAAGTCGCGCCCGCGCATGGCGGCGAGGGCTTTGGAGCAGAGCAGAAGGGCGACTGCCGCGCGCGGGCTCGCGCCGTAGGCGACCGACGGATGCTCGCGCGTGCGTCGCACGATGTCCACGAGATACGCTTGCACGCCCGCATCCATGCGCGAGCGCCGGACTTCGGCGCGGCAGCGCGAGATGGCGTCGGGCGCTTCGAGTGGGCGGATGTCGAGAATTTCGAGGCGGCGCGCGTTGAAGCCTTCGTTCCAGTTGGCGACTATCTCGCGCTCCTCGTCGGCACTCGGATAGCCCATGATGATTTTCAGAAGAAAGCGGTCGAGTTGCGCTTCCGGCAGAGGGTACGTGCCCTCGTACTCGATTGGATTTTCGGTGGCGAGCACGGTGAAGAGCGGCGAGAGTTGATGCAGCTCGCCGTCGATTGTCACCTGTCGCTCTTCCATCGCTTCGAGCAGTGCGGCCTGAGTCTTCGGCGGCGTGCGGTTGATTTCGTCTGCGAGCAGGATGTCTGTGAAGATTGCGCCGCGCCGGAGCGTGAACTGCGAGGTGGCGACGTTGAAGACGTTCGTGCCCGTGATGTCGGAGGGCATCAGGTCGGGCGTGAACTGGATGCGGCTGAAATCAGCGCCGACGATGCGCGCCAGCGTCTTGACCAGAAGCGTCTTGGCCGTCCCCGGCACGCCTTCAATCAACGCGTGCCCCTCGGCCAACAGCGTCACCAAAACCTGCTCGATGACTTCATCCTGCCCGACGATGACCTTACGCAGCTCCGTCAGAATATGCTCGACCGTTGAGGAGACGTTTTCCAGCATGTAAACACAGTGACGAGTGACAAGCTAAAATTCGTAAATCGTGAATCGTAAATCGTAAATAGTGAAAACCGGATTTATCTATTCACGATTTACGATTTACGATTTACCATCTTTTCACTTGTCACTGTTCTGTTCCTTTCGGAAGAAATCGTAGAGCGAGAATTTCGAGCGCCGGCGCAGAGGCGCGGGCGGCGGCGCGTATGATAGCAAGTTCGGCTTCAGGCTGCGCGCTCCCGTCTCACAATTCTCTGGCCTGTCGAATCTCTCGGGCGCGCATGCGGATGCCGAGGGCGCGCTCGGTTTCGCGCAGGGCGGCGGCGAGCCGGACGGCCTTTTGTGCCGGGAGCGGCTCGCCCGCGACGGCGTCTTCGCACTGGCGCATCAGCTCTTCGAGCGGGCGCGCTTCGCGGCCTGAGCGCGAGGCGACGCGTGCGGCAATCTCTTTGTAGTTGGCGTCGGAGGTTGTGCCGCCGTAGCGCGCGAGGGCGCGGCGGGTGCGGCTGTAGAGGTTTTCGATGGCGAGATCGTAGGCGCGCGCACGTTGTTGAAGCTCGGCCATCGAGGCGACGAATTCGAGATTCGAGCGGCGGTCGGTGTGCGGCGCGGGGAGCGGGCGCGCGAAGCGTCGGCTGCGCGTCCAGAGCACGGCCAGGATGATGACGGCGAACTGCGCGAGCATCGCCAGAACGGGCGTGCCTCGGAAGTATGCGAGCGTCATGTTCTCGCTTGCGCCGCGCCCCTGATGATACTCGTCGAAGGCGATGAACCCTACGCCCGCGCCGACGACGTTTAAGGCGAGCTGCAAATTGTCGGCGCGGCTGAGCCCTCTGTTCGAGACGATGTACGGGTCGCTTAAGACGACGATGCGCCCGCGACTGTATTTGAAATCGACGAGCAGCGCGCCGCTTCCCTCGCGCCCGTCGGCGACGTGCTCGACCGGCGCGGGCGACTCTTCCGACACCTCGGAGGAATCCGTCACGATGGGAGTCGGGCTGGGCGTCGCCCAAGGCCAGACATCTTCGGAGGCGGAAACTTCCCGCTCCCGCGTCGCTTCGTGTTCGTCGCCTGCGCCGCCGGGCGTCTGTTCGGCGTCGGCGGATGCCGCGTCGCCGCCGGTCGTCTTCGCGCCGTCTTCGCGCGGGTAGACGTGGAGACGGCTGGCGAAGCGCGAGGGGAGAATCTGCTCTACGTCGCGCGTGAGCATGGTGGGCTGCGTGGGCGCGAGCGGCTTGACGCCCGCCGTCATCGCTTCTTCATTGTCGGGGCGAATGTCGAAGCCGGGCACTTCCGTAATCTCGGACGAGACGCGCCACCTGCCCGAAGTCGGCAGCAGCGCCGATTCCGGCGAGCGGTCGATGACGACGAGGCGACCGCCCTCCGCCACCCAGCGCAGAAGGCTCTGCGATTCCTCCCTCGAAAACTCGCGCCGCAGCTCGCCAATCACGACAAACGTCGACGGCGCAACGGGCTCTTTGCCCAGCAGCGCCACAGGGCTCTTGCGCCAGCGCACCACCTTGTAGCCCGACTCCTGTAGAAAATCGTAGAGCGCGCGCGTCCCCGTCGAGCCCGCGTTGAAAGTCGAGCGATCCGGCATGAACTCCGAATCCGACTCCTGCTCCACGCGCACGTACGACGCCGCGTTCAATCCCACCAAAACCATCAGCAGGAGCGCAATCGAGATAACGATGGTAACGCGGCCTCTCATAACTCAGAAGACAAGTAAATCGTGAATCGTAAATCGTAAATAGTGAAAACCGGATTTATCTATTCACGATTTACGATTTACCATTTACGAGGTTTTGCTTGTCACTCGTCACTTGCCACTGTAGTTGAGCGCTTGTCGGCAGCGCGTGCGAAAGCTCGTCCAGTCGTCGGCGGTGGCGGCGTGATGGCCGTACCAGTGTCTTTCAAAGTTGAGGGTGAGCGGTTGCAGCTCGCGGTAGAGCGGCGCGCGCTCGCGCCTGAGCGAGTCGAGATAATCCCTGTTGGTTTTGTGCTGTGCGAGACGGATGATGCGGCGGTCTCCGAGTTCGCAGAGCAGGGCGATGTAGGCTTTGCGAATCGCGCCGCGCAGGTTGCCTTGAAGGGCGAGGCGCTCGGCTTCGGCGAGCAGGTCTGAGGGAGTCTCGTCTGCGCGCAGGACTTCGCCGAGCACGACGCGCGGCTCGCGTTCGTCCTGCGCGCGCCGCTTGCCCGCGCGACGCCAGATGTGCCCGCCGTACTTCCAGAGGACGAAAGCGAGGACGGCTGCGGCCAGCGCGTAGACGAAGATTTGCGCGCCGCGCGAAAGCTGCATGCTCGTGCCGGGCTGGAGCGGCGCGCTTTCGGGGAAGAGGTCGCGCAGCCATTTTCTCAACTGCTCCAAGAGGCGAGAGAGCGCGCTCTCTTTCTTCGCGTCCGCGCGGTTGTATTCCGGGCGGCGCAGGATGGCAGCGAGCCTTCCTTTCTCCGCGTCCTTATCTCTTAACCCAATGCGCGGCGCGTTCTCCGCTTCGGCGAGGCGGTCGTCTAACGCCTTCAGCCTTTCTGTGATGGCTAAAAATGCGAGGATGCGATTGACAGTCGCAGTATGACCCTCATCTGAAGGAAGTTGTTCATATTCGTCGAGCTTTCTGTGTAGCAGAGTGTTGTCCACCTCAAGCGTGCCGCCGTCCCATTCTACTTTTTCGCGTGGCGGAAGGCTGCTTCGCACTTCGGCCAGCCTATGCGGCATGAGAGCACGACGCTCATGCATGTGCAGCACATCCCCATCAATCAGGGAGAGGGAGTCGAGCGCCAGCGCGGCCCTGTGCACCCGCGCACGATACTCTGCGAGCGTCGCCGCTTCGACGCGCACCGACGCCGCAGTCGCACCGAAACAGAGGGCGACGACGATGAGCGTCAAAAAGCGCGCGGGGCGCGCGAAGCGCGTCGCTTGCGGGATGTTTGAAGGGCGGCGAAGCATTTCCTGATTCAGAGTCCGAGCGTCGAGCTTTTGAAGGAGTTCGAGGGTGGTCGTGTTGGAGCGTCGGTCGAAGTCTGTGGAGCGGCGGCGATGGCCGGGGCGAGCGGCGAGAGGTATCCGGCTGGAAGCTCGGGCATCTCTCCGAAAATTCTCGCTGCCATCAGCTCTATGTCGTAGCCTTCGTGTCGCACGCGCTCGTCGACGTAGAGCAGAGAGAGTCCGAGCATCCAGACCGGCGTCAGCAGAATCGTGCTCGACTGCGTGAGCACCTGCCGACCTATCGCGTACCACATCGGCCATTCAGTCGCCGAGAGCCCGAAGGGGTCGATGCCGTTCAGATAACCGTACCACCCGAGCGGAATGAGCAGCAGCATGAGCGCCGAGTAGGTTGCGAAGGTGGTGAAGAGAAACATCGCCATCAGACGGCGGATGTTGCCCCGCGCAAGCTGTGCGCTGCGCCCGATGGCCGCGAACACTCCCGTCCCCTCCACCAGCAACACCTGCGGCACGTAGGCCGCGCGTCCGGCCATCAGAAAGAAGAGCCAGAGCGCCCCGGCCATCGAAGCCAGGACGAAGAGGATGCCGATTGCCGCCGCCACCCACGCCAGAAGGCTCTGCGGCGCGAGGCCGATGCTCGCCACGATTCCGATGATGACGACCAAAAGCACCAGATACCACGCGAAGACCGCCACACCCGTCGCCACGAGCAGCCAGAGGGCGACGACGAGCGCCGACCAGAGCAGCTTCCAGAAACGCGCGCGCACGATGCGGAAGATAGCCTTAGTTGTGACGGGCTCGTTCCACAGCAGATGGCGAACGAGCGTGTAGGTCGCTCCTCCCATGATGACGAGGTGCATCATGTGGCCGACGGCGATGAGCAGCAGGCCGACCGCCGCCGAGAGCACGTAGAGCGCCAGTAAGCCACCGCTCTCGGTGACGGAGATGGCGCGCACGCCTATCACCCACAGCACCGCGCCCGCCGCAGAGACTATCACCGGCGGCGCAGAGGCGCGGATGAGAGCGAGGAAGTGCTGCCTGTAGAGACGCACCGTGCGGTCGATGAGGTCGCCCGCGCCGAGCGGAGCTAAGGGTAGCTGATTGACGGCGAGAGTTGCCATTGGCCTCTGAAGAAAATTTCCGTGAACTGCTTGCGAGATATCTCCTGAACGCACCGGCTCGGTTTCTATTATACCGATGCCGTCCGGGTAGCCAAACCGGCGCTCCCGAAAAGAGGCGCAGCCTTCTGCAAATTGCGCGCGCCGTTTCCTGTCAGTAACCTGCACGAAAGCTCGCCGTCTGCGTCTCCGCTCTGCGCCTTCTGCTCGGCGCGAACCCTCCTCGCTTGTTATTAAAAGGGGAACGGTCGGCAGCCGTCGAAGGTGGGTGTCGCATCCAATTTGGTAGACGCCGATTGACTAAACTATAATTCGGGTTATCGGCGACACCCCCTGTTCACGCTGACTTGCCCCAAACCAAATCGACAGAAGGAGCTTTATGAAAAAGTTTACGTCTTTGTTTCTGGCGTACGTGCTTTTGCTCTCGACCGTCGGCGCTCAGGCGCAGACGACTCCGACGACGACGCCTCAACAACCGCCCGCCGATCAGGATGAGACCGTTCGCATCACCTCCGCCCTCGTGCAGACCGACGTGGTCGTCACAGACAAAAACGACCGCATCGTGCCCGACTTGAAGATTGAAGACTTCGAGTTGTTCGAGAACGGAAAAAAACAGGACATCAAATTTATGGAGTTCGTCAGCATTGACACGCGCCGGCGCGTAGAGGGTGCTGCTCCATCATCGGTGGCCGCGTCACTTGCCGAGTCCAATGACATCAAACGGGACATTACCGCCAATGACCTTAAACGCGTCATCGCCTTCGTCGTCGATGACTTGACCATCCCGGTCGCCGACTTAATCACCGTCCGGCAGATTCTACGTGATTTCGTCGATAACCAGATGCGCGACGGCGACCTTGTTGCAATCGTGCGCGTGATTGGCGGCAAGGGGTTGCTACAGCAGTTCACATCCGACAAGCAATTGTTGCGCCGCGCCATTGCCTCGCTCAAGGTCACAACCAGTCCATTCTCGATCTTTAACAATCCCTCTCAGGAGACGATCGGGCGGCTTCCGATTCCGGTCTTATCGGAGGCGGTTGAGGTAGGCGCGCCAGAAAATGAGAACGTCATGCAGGATATTCCGAATGACGTGGACGAAACCAGCAAACTATTTCGCGGCCTCTTCTCAATATCAACCGCTAATTATGTGATTGAGAGCTTGAAACAGCTTCCCGGTCGTAAGTCGCTGGTGCTCTTTTCCGGCGGCGTGCCGATTTTCGAGACACAGAGCACGGGGACTTTGCACAATAGCCTGACAGACTTGGTCAATCGCCTGACTGACAACGCTGCTCGCGCCGGTGTGGTTATCAACACGATGGATCCGCGCGGGTTGAATGCATCGGGGGGCGTGCGCGGCTTTGCGGTGACGCCGGGCAGGAGCGGCCTGGCCGGTGAAGACCCCGGCTTCGGGCGCGGGGGGGTGCGTATCGGCGATCGTCCGCGAGGTAATGTCATTAATACGGGTTCCGAGTTGGACGTGTTTGGTTCTCCTTTGCGCAGTGGGGCGGAGCATCTTAGCCTGCAAGTGCTCTCCAGCAACACGGGGGGCGTCTCGGTCGTCAACACCAACAACTTCAAGGCCGGTCTGGACAAAGTGCTCAACCGCAGTTCGGGTTATTACCTTCTGGCTTATACCCCCGTCGATAAATTCGATAATAAGTTCCGTCAGCTCAAAGTACGGGTCAAAAGAGAAGGTTTTCGCGTCTACAGCCATCGTGGCTACCTCGCAAGAGACGAGCGGGAAGGGGTGAAGCCACGCACTAAAGAGGAGATGGTGCTGGCGGCAGCGCGCTCGCCGCTCGCCAAGCGCGATATCAATATCAACTCTAACTTCATAGTCAGGCTCCTGCCGACGAATAAGGCCGCGCTTGGCATCGACCTCGTTATCGACCCGAAGAAGCTCAATTTCACGCAAGCGCCGGACGGAAAGCAGCAGGCTTCGTTCGATGTGGTCGGCTTTGTCTATGATCAGGTTGGGAAACTGCGTGGCGGATTCAGCGAGACGGTCAATATTGGCCTGACACCCGAAAATTACCGGCAGGCTCTTTCAATCGGCCTGCCTTATTCGGCCAATACGGAACTTCCGCCAGGCTATTACCAGTTCCGCATAGTCGTCCGCGAGGCGAGCACGGGCGCTCTCGGCACGACCTCTCGCTACATCGAGATTCCAGACCTGAAGCATGGCCGTCTGATGTCAAGCAGTTTGATGCTCTACGGCGTTGACCCGGCGGCGGGCGCGTCCACACCGCCGCAACTGCTCGACCCGTTGCGACGCGTTTCGCGCAAGCAGGATTTGCGCTACGCCGTCACCGTTCACAACGCCAGGCGCGAAGGCGGCAAACATCAATTGCGCTCGCAAATCGTCATCAGCCAGGGAGACAAGATTCTCTTCCGCGAGCCCGAGCAGCCGATTACCAATAACCCGACCGAGACGCAGGTGACGAAGATAGGCCAGATAGGTCTCTCGAAAGTCCCGCCCGGTCGCTACCTGCTTACACTTATCGTCACCGACCCTCTGGCCGATAAGAAATCGCAGACGATGACGCGCAGCAGCGAGTTCAACGTCGTCCCCTAAAAGGCGACGGGCGGCAAAAGGGAAAGCGAGCGTCGAACAAAACAGAGAAGCGCGGAGGTCTCCGAGATGGCCTCCGCGCTTTTTTTGCGTCTTAGACCTCGATTGCAGATGGCGTTTGATTGCCTGCCGGGGTTGCGGCTTGGTTTGTTCGCGCTCGCGGCTCTCGATTGAGGGGAAGCGCGTTCCTTCGAGGAAGCCTCGCGGAAAGAAAAAAGGAGAGTTTCCCGAAGGAAACTCTCCCGAAAAGGAAACCGCAGGTCGCAGTTTCTTCAATTAGAAGATGAGACGCAGACCGAACTGGATGACGCGGCGACCGAATTCCTGCTCGTCCCTCTCGTTGAACGTGCCGGTCGCGTAGTCGACGTAGATCGGAGGCAGCGAGTTGTTGCCAGCCGCCACGCCGTAGCCAGGGTTCGGGTGGTTCAGGAGGTTGTAAATCTCGGTGCGGAACTGCACCGTGAAGTTCTCCGTCACCTTCGTGTTCTTGAAGACGCCCAGGTTAAGCTGGTTGAGCTTCTTGGCGCGCTCGAAGTTGCGCGGGGCGTTGCCGAACGGCGTGCCGAAGACGCGCGCCGCACCCGGCCCGTTGATGATGTAGCGAACATCATTGCGCGTGACCGGAATTTCAAGGCCGTTGTTGAACAACTCTCTGAAGTTCAGGAAGCCGTTCGGGTCAGTAACAGCCGAGCCGAAGACGCGCGCGGCGTCGAGCTGGTTGATACCGACCGACTCACGGTCAGCGTTCAGGTTCCCGACGAAGGGACGCAGCGCCTCGGCGGTATCGGTCAAGTAGGTGCTTGTGCCGAATCCGTTGAGATAAGAGGCGTTGAAAACCTGGCTGGGCGTGAACGGACGACCGCTCGTGATGACGTACGTGCTGTTGATCTGGAAGCCGCCGAGCAAGTGACCGAGGACACCACGCTGCTCCTTGAACATCGGAACATCGTAGATGAAGTTGGCCGAGAAGGCATGCGGGCGATCCAGACCCGAACGACCGTACTCGCCTTTATCCGTATCGAACGGATTCTGCGGGTTCACGGAGTTCTCGGAGTAGGCGAAAATCTCGCTCGCGTTGTCCAGCGTCTTGCTGAAGGTGTAAGAGAGACCGAGCGAGAGCGCGTTGAAGAGACGCCCGTTGTAGCGCGTCTGCATCGAGTCGTAGTTCGAGCGTCCGGTGTTGCGGCGCACGGTGATACGACCAGCCTTCATGATGCGACCCTGGCACGCGCCTTCGTTGTCGGGCGTTCCCACCACGTCAACGCAGGTCAGCGGAGTCACACCCGACGGGACGAGATTCGGGAAGCCCGGATAGGTCACGCCGCCGGCGGTGAAGCCGTTGATCAGGAGGTCGATACGCGGGTTGGCGACGAAGTTCTGGAAGAGGTCTCTGCCGCGCGTGCCGACGTAGCGAATCTCGAAAACGTTGTTGCGGTTAATCTGGCGCTGAACGCCGAGCGAGAACTGCATCGAGTAGGGCGCGTGGAAGTCGGACGCGACCTGCGACTGCACGAGAAGTCTGGGGTCGAGCTGGCCGATGGGCAGGATGCCCGCAGCCGCAGCCGCCGCCTGAACGTTCTCAGCCGTCGCGTTGTTGATGAAGCCGAAGCGGCCGGTAGCGGTCGCGCCGCCCGGCAGGTTGTTCGCCAGGAGCGAAGCCGAGACCGGGGCGGAGTTCGAGACGTTGAGCAGGATGTTGTAGAAGGCCGGGTCGTAGGCGATGGAGAAACCACCGCGAATGACCGTCGCATCCTCGCCCGTCATCCTGCCGAGGAAGCTGCCGGAGCCGAAGCGCGGCGACCAGGCGAAGCCGAGGCGCGGCGCGAAGTTGTTCTTGTCCGCCGGAATGCGCGGCACGGTGCGAACTGACAAAGGCAGAGCCGGGTTGAACAGAGGAGTCGACCCGCTCTCACGAGCTTCCGTCAAATCGGCCAGGTCGTTAATCGGCTGTCCGGTGTATTCGTAGCGGAGGCCGAGGTTGAGCGTCAGGTTGTCGCGGACTTTCCAGTCGTCCTGAATGAAGTAGTACTGGTCGTACTCGGTGTAGTCGATGACCGGGTTACCGACGGCCAGCGTCAGACGCTGGGCGGTGTTGTTGACGACGCGCTGCGCGGCGGAGACGCCGCCGGCGGCGGCGAACCTGAACGAACCCTGGTAGGCCGGCAGGAAGGGAGCGGTGTTCTTGAGGTACTTGAATTCCGCGCCCGTGATGATCGTGTGACGGCCTCTGGTCATCGTCACGGTATCGGCGAACTGGTAGACTTCCGAGCGCCTGCCCTGCGGAAGTCCGATGCCCGAACCGCCGCTGATGGACTGGAGCGTCGCACCCGAGTTGGTGCCGGTGATGCTACCGGTCGGGAAAATAATTTCGGAGAAGGCTTGCGGAAGCTCAATCGGGTCAGGAATACAACCCGCATCGGTCGGCGAGCAACCGCCGCCGAAGAAGAAACCGAACTTCTGGTAGGTGGCCTTAAATTCGTTGACCGCCGCCGAACCGAACTGGCGCGTATAGGTGCCGCCCAGGTTCTTCGTGAAGCCGGGGAGGTCGCCGTTGAAGCCGCCGGTCGGCTCGGTCAGGAAGAAGGCCGCCAGATTCTTGTTGTTCTGTCTCTGGTCGAGGTAGCGGACGTAGACGTTGTCTCTGTCCGTCAGCTTCACGTCGCCGCGAATGCTGAACTCATCCTGATCGAAGGGCGAGGGAATGCTGCGCTCGGGGAAGGCAGCCGCGAAGCAGTTGGCGGGCTGACCGGTAGTCGCGCTCGGCAGACAAATCTGGTCAGTCACGTTGTAGGGCGCATCGGTGCGCTGGCGGACGGGGCCGCTGCCGGTCAAGGCGAAGGCGCTCTGATTTGCGAGAGCGGCGACGACCGGGTTGCCGGGATAGAGCGATGTCAGACGCCCGAACTCCGAAGGCAGAATCGCCAGGGTCGTGGCGCGGAAGATCGATTCCGAACGCTGCTTGATGCCCTGATAGCTGCCGAAGAAGAAGGCGCGGTTTTTAACGATGGGGCCGCCGAAGGTGCCGCCGTAGACGTTGCTGAGAAGTCTCGGAGCTTCTTCAAGTCCGCTGGCACGCTCGATGTTGGTCAAGGTGTCGAGCGCGCGCTGGTCGCGGTGGAAAATAAAGCCGGTGCCGTGAAAATCGTTCGTGCCCGACTTGGTCACGATGTTGACCACCGCGCCCTGGTTGCGGCCATACTGCGCCGAGAAGTTGTTGGTGATGACCTGATACTCGGCCACCTGATCCTGATTGCCGACGAAGTAGCTGGGGCCGCCGATGCTCAGGTCGTTGTTGTCCGAGCCGTCAATCTGGAAATTGTTTGAGCGGGGGCGATTTCCGTTCACGGAGAGACCCGTGCCGTTGGTGTTGGTGCCGCCGAAGCCGCCGCTCGGAATGATACCGGGGGCGAGCAGGGCGAGCGTGTCCAGACCGCCGCCGGCTGAGTTTGAAGGCAGATCTTCGACGCGGCGCGTCTCGAACGTGGCCGAGATTTGCGACTGGTCACGCTGCACCACCTCTTCCGTGCCGGCCACAACCGTCACGGTCTCCTCGACGCCGCCAGCCTGCATGACGATGTCCTGGCTGGTGACCTGGCCGAGGTTCACGTTGACATCCGTGACCTGCGAACGCTTGAAGCCGGCGGCCTCAACCGTCACTGTATAGCGGCCAACGATGAGGCCGGAGATGTCGAAGACACCTTCGCCCGTCGTCTTGACCGTTGTTTCGATATTCGTTCCCTGGTTGCGCGCCGTCACCGTCGCATCAACGACAGCGCCGCCGCCCGGGTCAGTCACCGTACCTCTAATCATACCGGTCGTCGACTGCGCCATTGCGAGCGGCTGACCGGAAAGCGGTACGAGGGTGACAAGGGTCAACGTAAATGCTGTTACGAATGCCAGCGCTCTACGAAAACTACTCATTTCGTCCCTCCTAATTTTGTCTCTAACGTAGATTAAAGAGGGGCTCGCAGCTTAAGACTGCTGCCCCGTATACCCGTGTTCAATTCCGGCGCAGCATAGCGATAAACTGCCGCACCTGATTAAGGTTATTAGCGTCGGGAGCTTCACGCAGGTAAGTCTCGAAGGCTTCCAGAGCCTCTTCGTTCTTACCTTCGTTCATGTAAAGCTGCCCTAAATGGAAGAGAGCCACAGCGAACTTGGCTCCTCCGAACTCGTATGCGGCTTTGAGGTCTTTCTCACCCCTCGCCGTGTTTCCCAAACCCGTGAAAGCGATGCCTGAATAGAGCCGTGCCGCAGGCGAGCGAGCGCCGAGCGCCAGCGCCTTGTCCAGAGTTTCTGCGGCTTCCGCAAATTTCTGCTGATTGACGAGCACGATTCCGAGATTCAACTGAGGGTTGAAGGCTTTGGCGTCGAGACCGATGGCGATGCGCAGCTCTTTCTCCGCATCGTCGAGTTTCCCCAAAGCCAACAGACAGGTTCCGAGGTCGTTATGCGCCTTGAGATAATCGGGATAGATGGCGATGGCTTTTTGCAGGAAGGCGACGGCCTCCTCATTCTTGCCTTCGCGCATCGCGTCGCTGGCGCGGTTAAATTCCTTGAGAGCTTTGGAAGGAACTTTCCCGTCCAGCTCTCCGACCGAGATGACGGGCGAACCGTCCATCCGACGCTCTTCGCCGCCCTTCTCCTTCAGGTAGATGGTGGCGATGGCCGGAGTGCCCCTGTAGACCTGAACACGCTCCGTGCCGATGCCGAGGCGCAGCATGCTGGCATCGGCTTCGAGCAGGTAAGCGCCGGGAGCGAGCCCTTTGACTTCAAACTGTCCCTGCTGGTCTGAATAGATAACGATTTGATTTCCGCGCATTACTTCGAGCGTGATTTTGACCGCCTCGCTGGTCGGCCTTCCGTCCGGCGTCAGCACCCTGCCGCGAATGCTGCCGAGATTCGTGCTCTCAACCGGCCCTGTCGGGCCGGGTCTGCCGAAGTTGCCGCCCGGCTGTTGAGCCAGCGTCGTCGCCGTCGCAGAGCAGAACAGGAAGGTGGCTAACAGAAGACTTGAGACACGCATCATTATTAGTGCTTGATAAAGCTTGAAGATTACCAACTACCGCTTTCGTCCTGACATAAGCAGGTATGTTTACACTATTGCTCAGGCAATCTGCATGCCCTTCGACCAGGGGCGGTTAAGCCAAGTATTTGTGCGGTATATGCTCGGTGAGGAGGCTTTTATTATCCATGTTTTTGGATTTTAACTAAGATTTCGTAAAAATATCTGAGGGCACGTTAATTCGACATCGCTTCGCAGAAACGGCGCGCGACGAGTTCGCCCGCGATGCGATGGCCGAGCGCGTTCCAGTGACCGTTTCCTGTGTCGTCGCCGAAGCCGTGCAGGAAGGCTCGGTTGCGGTCTGCGTAGAGCTGTAGGTCGGGCGCGAGCGTGAAGACCTCTATCCGCTCGCGCTCGCCGAACGCCTTGAGGCGGCGGTCGGGATAGAAGATGTCTCGGATGCCGAGTCGCTGCATGAAAGCCTGCCGAGCCGAAGCTTCAGGGTAGACCTGAATCCCGTTGCTGAGCGTGACGATAACGAATCTCGCCCCCTGACTTTCGGCTTCGTCGCGCATGAGCGCCAAAAGCTTTTCCGTGACGCGCCAGGCGTCGCCCCAAACCGCTTCGTCAGGCTCAAGATAGACGGCGTTATCGACGCCCAACTCTTCGGCACGGGCGACGCCGTCGCGCGTCGCAGCGGCAAAAGGGCGTGCGCGTTCGTCGTCGGCTACGAGCGCGAAGCGTTTGGAGTGGGTCGGGCGGGCGGCGTCGGAGAGTTTTTCAGGCTTTTCGCGCGCCGATTTCCTGTCGGCGTCGGCCTTCATCTTCCTCGAACGCCTGTAGGTCTGGAAGGCGGCCTGCGCGTGATGCAGGAGTTGGACGACGCGCGAAGAGCTTCTCAGCCAGACGCCGAGCCTGCCCACAGGCGAGACGCGCAGACGATAGGAGGCCGAATCACGAAACGAATCGTCGAGCACGAGCTGGCCGTCGCGGAAGACGAAGTAAGGGATGTCGTCGGTCTTTTTGAGGAGGCGGGAGTTGTCGCTGATGTCGTTTGCGGTGGTGAAGGCCAGAAGCACGATGTCGGGCGAGTAGGCGCGGACGTGTCGGCGCAGAGTGATGAACTCCTGCGCCGTCCCGTAGCCGGAGACGCCGAAGTTGACGACCTCGACACGCTTTCCTCCAAAGGCCGGGCACGCTTGAAGCTCTCGCTCCATGACCTTCCAGAAAGTCTCTTCCAGCGAAACCTGTAGCGCCTCGGCGTAAGAGTCGCCGACGACAGCTATCCTCAGCGTCCCTTCGGGCTTGGCTTTCGAGTGCTCCACGTCGCGCAGGCCGTCGGAGTTGATGCGTATGTATGCCTCGCCCTCCTTGCGATACCAGCCCTCGACGCCCGCCTTCAGAGCCCAGCCGCGCTCCGCGTCAGTCACGTAAAAAACCGGGTACGCGTAGCCCGCAACTCTGAGCGCGGCCTCGACCAACAGCAGCCCGACGAGCAGGCTCAGGAAGACCACGAGCAGCTTTACCGAAGCCCGCCGCAAACGGCTCGACCCGCCGAAACTCTGCTGCTGGCTCTCTGGCATCCTCGGGCGCGTCCCTCAATCGAAGAAGCTTGACGAACTGTTAATGGAGTCGAATCTTGTGTTCGACGCACGAGCTTTCTACGGACGTTCGCGCCGGGCGTCGAGCCGGTCTCAGGCGGGTCTCATCCTTCGGAGAGCATCGCGGCGAAGCCTTCAAAGTCGAGTGCGCGGACGGGCATCGACAACTGGCGCTCAAGCTCTTCGAGTCGCATGCCGTCGAGCATAATCGCATCGTCGCTCTTGAGCGCGGTCGAAGGGATGATGAGAAAATCGCCCTCCAGCTCGTCGCGCATGGCGAGGATGCATGAGCCGGTCATCAGCCCCGCGACGACTATCTCCGAGCCGAAATAGCGATTCTCGACGGCGCTGACTTTGAGTCGCGTCCCCGTGCGCGCGTTCAGTCGCTCGACCATCGGCGCGAGCACGGGCGCGAAGAGCGTGCCTGTCAATACAGTCGCATGTAAACGCTCGGAGGCCGCGCGCGGCGCTCTTCGTTCCAGCTTGCGCCAGAGCCTTGCGAAATCTTCGTGGAAGGAGCGCACCATGCCGATGCCGTCCTCGATTTGCGGATAGTCGCCGTAATGCCTGCGCGAAGGAATCGGGCGACCGGCGCGCAGGTAAATCTCGTCGCCGAGGAAAGCGAAAGTCGTGCCCAGTGTCGAGCGAAGCTCGCGCTGGATGGGCGCGAGCTGACGAATCACGCTCTGGCAGAATTCGCGCGTGACGGGCGCGAGACGCTCGTCCGTGTTGTAGCGCGTCAGTCCGAGCGGCACGATGGCGACGCTTCGGATTCGCGGATACTCAGCCGCCAAATCGCGGATGGTGCGCTCTAAAATCTCTCCGTCGTTGATACCGGGGCAGAGCACGACCTGCGCGTGAATCTCGATTCCGGCGTCGAGCATGCGGCGCATCTTCTGCGAGATGTCGGCGCGCTCGCGCTCGATGCCGAGCAGGTAGGCGCGCACGTCGAGGTCGGTCGCGTGCACGGAGACGTACTGCGGCGAAAGTCTCTGCTCGACGACGCGCCGCATCTCGGCCTCGGTGATGGAGGTCAGAGTCGTGTAGTTGCCGTAGAGAAAGGAGAGGCGCACGTCTTCGTCGCGGAAGAAGAGGGCGGGGCGCGCGTCGGGCGGGTTGCCCTTGCAGAAACAGAAGAGGCACTCGTTGGCACACTGGCGCGGCACGATGTTCTCGAACGAGAGACCGAAATCCTCCCCCTCGTCGCGCTCTATCTCAATCTCCCACTCTTCGCCCGTGCGCCGCTTGACGACCGAGAGCGTCAGCTCCGTCTCGCCGCCGGTTTGAAAACGGAAGTCGAGATAATCGCGTACCGTCCGCCCGTTGACTTTAACCACACGGTCGCCCGCCTCAAGCTCAAGCTCTGCGGCCAAGCTTTCGGGCGCGACTTCCGTCACCTCGACGCCTCTGCGTCGTATCTGTGTGACGGCCGGTGTGACAGCGAATTCGTACATCGTCGGAAAAACAGCTCGGAGATAGGGACGGCGAACAATCGTTCGGGGCAATCAAACTGCCAGTATCCACGAAGAGCGCCCCTCGCATCAAGCGGCGAAAGAGAAGCGCACGGCGTCGGAGTCTCGAAAAACGAAAGAAGGTAGATGAGCCGCGCGCCGAGACGGTTGCAAACGCCGGAGGCTTTCGGCGCGACGCGAAGCGTTCAAAACGACGCGCACGGGTCAACGCATTTTGACCGCCCCGTCTGGTCAGAATGAACGCGGGCTGCCAGCCTGACTCATCTCGTGAAGAGCTTCGACGCCGTTCGTCGAGGCGGCTCGCGTTCGTTTCTTCTATCGAAGGTGCGACGTAAATTCCTGTCTGCTCGCCGTTATTCGACTTTAAAGCCGACGCAAACGAGCGAGCATTTCAACAGTCAGATGCATCGCGTGCCTCTCGCCGGAGGGCGGGCACGACAGTTGCCAAAGTTTCTCTCAGGCGGCGCTACTCTCCCCCGTCGCCCCCAAAACCTCGCCCGAGCAAGAATCGAGAAGAGATGGACATAGCCACGCCCGACGCCGTCGCCGAACTACCCCGACCTTTGACCGACGGCGAGCCTGCTCTCGCCAAAAGCACGCGAGCGCGAATCCTCGTCGCCGAGGACGACCGCGCCATTCGTCGTTATCTGCAAGTAATCCTTGAGCGCGCCGGTTACGAAGTGGTCGCCGCCGTCGATGGACTCGAAGCGATGAAAGCCGCGCTCTCTTCGCCCGTCGATGCCGTCGTCACCGACGCCATCATGCCGCACCTCGGCGGCGAGCAGCTCTGCCGCTTCCTCCGACAGCACCCGCAGCTCTCAACTCTCCCCATCGTTCTTCTCAGCGGTGTGCGCGAAGCTACGGCGACGACCGCGACGCCTCACGCGCGAGAGAGCGCCGACGCCTATCTCTCCAAGCCAGTCCGCCCCGAAGAGCTGACGAGCTGCCTCGCACGCCTGCTCGCGGCTTGAAGCACCCGGACGCGCGCGAACGTCGGTCAGGACGAACGCGACGTGAAGAGACATGCGAAACGCGGCGACAGGGAATCGAATCTCTGTCGCCGCGTTTCGCATGTTCCGAAAGAGCGTTTTCAGTTTTAAGCGCTGTGCGATGCGCTCGTGCCGTCGAGCATCTGGTCGATGGAGGTGTATTCGAGTTCCTGGTCGATGGCGACGGCTTCGTAGGTGAGCTTTCCGGCGTAGGTGTTGACGCCCTCTTTGAGCCCCGGGTCGCGTGAGATAGCGCCCATGAAGCCGTGCTTGGCGAGGCGGAGCACGTAGGGCAGCGTGGCGTTGGTGAGCGCGAAGGTCGAAGTGCGCGGCACAGCGCCGGGCATGTTGGCGACGCAGTAGTGGAGCACGCCCTCGACGTAGTAGGTCGGGTCGGAGTGCGTCGTCGGGTGCGTCGTCTCGATGCAGCCGCCCTGGTCAACCGCGACATCGACGACGACCGCGCCGTTCGGCACGTCCTTGAGCATCCCCTTCGTGACGAGCTTCGGAGCCGCCGCGCCGGGCACGAGCACCGCGCCGATGATGAGGTCGGCCTCGGAGATTGCGCCGTGAATCGCGTAGGCGGAGGAAGCGAGCGTGGAAATCTTCGAGAGGAAGATGTCGTCAAGCTCGCGCAGTCGGTCGAGATTGTTGTCGATGATGGTGACGTGCGCGCCCAGGCCGACGGCCATCTTCGCGGAGTTTGTGCCGACCACACCTCCGCCGATGATGACGACTTTCGCCGCCGGAACTCCGGGGACGCCGCCCAAAAGCACGCCGCGCCCGCCGCTCATCTTCTCCAGATAATGCGCGCCGACCTGCACGGCCATTCGCCCCGCCACTTCCGACATCGGCGTGAGAAGCGGCAGCGTGCCGCGCTTGTCGGTAATCGTCTCGTAGGCGATGCCGGTGACTTTGTGTTCGAGCAGTTGGCGCGTGAGTTCGCGGTCGGGCGCGAGGTGAAGGTAGGTGAAGAGAAGCTGGCCTTCGCGCATGCGCGGGTATTCGGGCGCAATCGGCTCTTTGACCTTGACTATCATCTCGGCCTGCCCCCAAACGTCGTCGGCGGTGTCGAGTATCTGCGCGCCCGCGCGCTCGTAGAGTTCGTCGTCGAAGCCAGAGCCAGAGCCCGCGCTTTTCTCGACGATGCACTTGTGTCCGGCGTCGGTCAGAGCGCGCACGCCCGCAGGCGTCAGGCCGACGCGATATTCGTTGTCCTTAATTTCCTTGGGGAGTCCGACTATCACTTTGCTGCTTCTCCAATCGTTGAAATGTTAGAGACGGGAAAGACGTAAATCGTGAATCATCAATCGTGAATAGATAAGAACTGGTAAATGGTAAATCGTAAATGGTGAATAGAAAGAACTGGTTTTATCTATTCACCATTTACCATTCACGATTTACTAATGACGATTTACTCGAAGTTGACTTCGTCTATCTGCGCGCGTTGCAGCTTGCCGCTGTAATCGACGTAGACGGACTTCCATTCGGTGAAAATATCGAGAACCTGCGTGCCCGCTTCGCGGTGGCCGTTGCCGGTGGCCTTCGTGCCGCCGAAGGGGAGGTGGACTTCCGCGCCGATGGTCGAAGAGTTGACGTAGAAGATGCCTGTGTAGGTCTCGCTCATGGCGCGGAAGGCGCGGTTTACGTCCGCCGTGTAGATGGCCGCCGAGAGGCCGTAGCGGACGCCGTTGGCGATGTCCACAGCCTCTTCGAGCGAACTGGTCGGGATGACGGCTGTGACGGGGCCGAAGATTTCTTCCTGCGCGATACGCATCTGGGGCGCAACGTCCGTGAAGACGGTCGGCTCGATGAAGAAGCCGTTGGCGTGCTCGCCTTTATCGAGACGATTGCCGCCGCAGGCGAGACGCGCGCCGTCCTCCTTCTGTCCCGCTTCGACGTAGCCGAGAATCTTGTGCACGGCTGAGGCGTTGATGACCGGCCCCATGTCCGTGCGCTCGTCGAGGCCGTTGCCGACTCTAAGCGCGCGAGCGCGCTCGACGAGCTGCTGCGTGAACTTCTTGTAGACCTTCTTGTGAACGACGAGGCGCGACGAAGCAGTGCAGCGTTGCCCCGAAGTGCCGAACGCGCCCCAGACCGCGCCTTCGACGGCGAGGTCGATGTCGGCGTCGTCCATCACGATGATGACGTTTTTGCCGCCAAGCTCAAGCGAGCAGATGGCGTTGCGCTCGGCGCAGGCCGAGGCGACGATGCGCCCGACTTCGGTCGAGCCGGTGAAGGAGATGAGGCGAAGGTCTCGATTGTTCGTGATGGCTGCTCCGGCGGTCTCGCCGTAGCCCGTCACCATGTTGACGACCCCGGCGGGCACGCCCGCCTCTTCGCAAGCCTTGACCAGATTGTATGTGGAGAGCGGCGTGTCTTCGGCGGGCTTGATGACGACGGTGTTGCCGCAGACGAGAGCCGGGATGAGCTTCCAGGAAGGAATCGCCATCGGGAAGTTCCAGGGCGTAATCAGTCCACACAAGCCGACGGGCTGGCGCACGCACATTGCGAACTTGTCGGGCATCTCGGCGGGCGTCGTGTAGCCGTGCAGGCGACGGCCTTCCCCGGCGGTGTAGTAGGTGCAATCAATCGCCTCCTGCACGTCGCCGCCCGTCTCTTTCAAAACCTTGCCCATCTCGCGCGTCATCTCAGACGCGAAGCGTTCCTTGTGGCGAATGAGAATCTCGCCGAGACGAAAGAGGATTTCGGCGCGGCGCGGCGCAGGGATGCGTCGCCAACGGTCGAACGCCGTGCGTGCCGCCGCGACGGCGCGGTCAACGTCCTCGCGCGTCGAGACGGGAAAACGACCCACGACCTCGCGCGTGTCCGCAGGGTTCGTGTTCTCGAAATACTCGCCCGACGAAGCGGCCATCCACTCGCCGCCGATGTAGTTCTGATAAGTTTTGACGGACGAGCGCGCCCTGCCCGCGCCGTCGCCCGCCCGCCCGTTTCTCTTGCTGCTCGTGCCGAGAGCCTTCTTCGCCTGTGACATAAAAGAATTAAGTCTGGAGTCTGGAGTCTGGAGTCTGGAGTCAAAGACAAATGCTTTTGTTTTGACTTCAGACTCCAGACTCCAGACTCACGACTTTTATTGATATGTGAACTGCTTGATGGTTTGGGTGAGCTGGTTGCCGCTTTCGCTGTAGAAGACGATGTGCATGACGATGGCGTCGCCGGGCTTGAGGGCGTTGATGACGCGCTCGAAGTCGGCGAGGCTGGTGACGGGCACACGGTTGACGCGCTGCACGACCATGTCTTTGACGATGCCTGCCTCGGCTGCCAGCCCGCTCAGGTCAACGTCTCTGACGAGCAGGCCGCGCACGCCCTTGAGGTTCTTCTCGTTGGCGAGCTGCGGCGTCAGCTCGCTCAAAGTCAGGCCGAGCAGCGGGCGGTCGCTCGTGGGCGCGTCAGTCGTCTTCGGCTTGCCGACCCCGGTGCGCGAAGTGCCTTGCGAGCGTTCTATCGCGGCTGGCAGCGCGCGCGCGGGTCGCTCGCCGACGGTGACGTTGGCGGTGCGCCGTTCGAGCTTGCCGTTCACGTCGCGCAGGTAGCCGATGACGACCGTCTGGCCGACGGGCGTGCCTGCCACCTTGTTAATCAAGTCCTGCGAAGTGGTGATGGGCTGGCCGTTAAATTCGACGATGATGTCGTTGGTTTGAATGCCGGCTTTGGCGGCGGGGCCGTCGTCGGCGCGCACGTCGCTGACAATCGCGCCCTTCGCTTCGGGCAGACCGTAGACGCGCGCAAACTCCGGCTTCATCGGCTCAAGCACGACGCCCAGGTAGCCGCGCCTCACTTTGCCGCCGTCCATAATCTGCCGGTAGACGAAGGAGGCTTCGTTGGCTGGAAGGGCGAAGCCGATGCCGTTGTAGTCGCCGGTGGAGGTGGCAATCTGCGAGTTGATGCCGATGACCTCGCCGCGCATGTTGACGAGCGGCCCGCCGGAGTTGCCGCGATTAATGGCCGCGTCGGTCTGGATGAACTGCTGGAAGTTGGACGCGCCGGGCGTGCGTCGCTCTTTGGTCGAGATGATGCCTGCGGTGACGGTCTGGTCGAGGCCGAAGGGCGAGCCGATGGCGAGCACCCAGTCGCCCACTTCCACCTCGTTCGAGTTGCCGAGCTTGACGGCGGGCAGGTCGCGCGGAGTATCCACCTTGACGACGGCCAGGTCGGTCTCGTCGTCCATGCCGATAACGCGCCCGCGCAGCACCTCGCCCGTTTGCAGCTTGACGTTGATTCTCGTCGCGTCATCGACGACGTGCTGGTTCGTCAGGATGATTCCCTTCGGGTCGATGATGAAGCCGCTGCCGACGCCGACCGACGGACGGCGCTGTAGATTTCTGAACATGTCCTGCAAAGGATGACCGGGCGGCAAATCTTCCTTTCCCTCCTCGTCGCCCTCGCCGTCGGCGGACTGCGGCGCGGAGATGGTGTTGATATTGACGACCGCAGGCTCGACGCGTTTGGCAATCTCGGCGAACGAAGCCGAAAGAGCTTCGGGCGCGCGCGCTATCTGCTGCACGTCGCTCTGCGCCACCGTCAGCCTGCTCGACAGCAACGCTCCGAGCGACGCGCCGACTACCAGACAGGCGACGGCCAGCGCCGCAATCCAGATTTTAAGTTTACCTAAAAGAGCGCGCTCCACATCAGTCGTCTGACCTTTGGGAAGTTTCAACATAATGCGTTTACCACCTTCGAGAACCGACAACTAAAACCCTTTGCGCCGCGCTCCGCGAGCCTCCGCAAAAGCGCGCCGCCAAAACTCTGTTCTATTCATGCGCTGTCCGCTGAATCTCTCAAGCGAGAGTCTTGAGTATAACGAAACCCGACACGGCTAGCAAAGCAACGCCGACAGAGAATTAAAACATGGATGGACAGGAGGAACAGAAATGATGAATGCGGAATGATGAATGCGGAATGAAAACCAGAAAGCCTTTGTCTTTCAATTCATCATTCCGCATTCCTAATTCATCATTTCTCTTTATCCTGTCTATCCATGTGAATTTCTTGTTCGTTGATTTAAACGCTCGCATCGTTGCTTTCGGCGAAGTTTATTTCAACGTCGTCCTCGTTTTCAGGCGTGTCGGCGGAAGTGTCGGCTCGGCGGCGTCTGAAGCGGATGGCTCTGGCGTCGCTCCAGCGTAGCTCGGAGACGAGCACTCCGGCCAGAACCATCGCGGCACCTACGGACGCGCGTGCGCCGAGCCATTCGCCCGTGCCGCGCACGGCCATTGCGAAGAGCGTGGCGAAGACGGGTTCGAGGCTGAAGATGATGGCCGCGTGCGTCGCAGACATGCGCGCCTGTCCCCACGTCCAAAGGAGAAAGGTGACGATTGTTGCGAAGACGGTCAGGTAGAGAAGCTGCCAGAGGACGCGCCCGCTCCAGACGAGTTCTCCGGCATTTCGCGCCAGCCCGGGCGGCAAAGCCGATGCGCCGAAGAGACTGACCCAGAGCTTGATCGCGAGCCACGCCAGAACAATCAGCGAGGCCGCGACCGTTATCTGCATGGCGGTCAGTTGCCTCGGGTCTTGACGCTGCGCGTAGCGACTCATCAACGTGATGTGAAAAGCGAAGATGACGGTACATGCGAGCGTGATGAGGTCGCCCGTGTTGACGCCGCCTGCGTCCTGCGGCGCGAGAATCAGCGCGCCGCCGAGCGAGGCCAGAGCGACGCCGATGAGATTCTCCGTGCTCGGTCGCACCCTCAGCAGCAGCAGCGCCACGAAGGGCACGAGCGGCGTCGTCAAGCCCGTCACGAAGGCAGACTTCGACGGCGTCGTGTAGCTCAAGCCCACCGTCTGCCCGACGAAGCCGACGCCGATGAGCATTCCGAGAATCGCGCCCGCCCTCCACTCGCTTCGCCCCGCGCGCCGCAGGTGCTTCCAGAACAACAGACACAGAATCGACGCCGCCAGCGACATCCGCAGCGCCAGATACGCCACCGCAGGCCAATAATCGAGGATGTCTTTCGCCACGACGAACGTCGAGCCCCACAGCAGCGTCGTCCCGACGAGCGCACCGTCGGCGGCAAGATTGGCTCGGAGTCTCATAAGCGGTCAGCCGTCAGCGGTCAGCTTTCAGCGTTCAGCTTTCAACCAGCAGTTCGGTCGAGGGTTGATGTCGTCGGTTGATGTCGTCAAAGGCGTATGTGGAGATTGCTTTCATGTTCGCACAATTCAACCGTCCGGCTGAAAGCTGACTGCTGAATGCTGATTGCTTATTTACGGTCTGAGCAGAATTTTCAGCGTGCCTCTTTCGGCGGCGCGCTCCATCGCCTCGACGCCGCGTGAGAGCGAGTAGTCGGCGTGGATGAGGCTTTCGACATCGACGCTGTTTTGGCGAAGCAATTCGAGGGCGGGGGCGAAGCGTCCGCAGCGCGAGCCGACGACGCTTATCTCATCGACGACGATGCGCGCCGCGTCCATCTCGGTCGCGCCGTGAAAGGTGGATTTAAGGACGAGCGTGCCGCGCGGGCGCAGCAGGTTGAGGGCGAGGGCGAAGCCGGGCGACGCGCCCGAAGCTTCAACTGCCACGTCGAAGGTGCGCGACGCGCTCTCGGGCAGACGTTCGCGCGTGAAAGTTTCGATGCCGCGCCGCGCCGCGATGTCGAGCTTCGACGGATGCTTGCCGACGAGCGTCACGCTCGCGTTCGTCAGCGCGCGAAGCGCCTGCGCGCACAGCAGGCCGAGCTTGCCGTCGCCGACGACGACGACTCGCATCTCGCTCGTCACCGTCACGCGCTCAAGGATGCCGCACGCGGCGGCCAGAGGCTCCGTGAAGACCGCGCGTTCGTCCGCGACTTCGTCCGGCACTGTCAGCAGATTGACGACGGGCAGCTTCAGAAACTCGGCGTGCGCGCCGTCGCGCCCGACGATGCCGAGCACCGTCCGTCGCGGACAGTGCCGAGCGTCGCCCGCACGGCAAAGCTCGCACAAACCGCAGCCCGCGTTTATCTCGCCGACCACCCGCCGCCCCTCAAGCTCCCGCGCACCCGGCGCGCTCTCCACCACCCCGACAAACTCGTGCCCCAGCGTCCCCTCAAAACCCGCGTACCCGCGCACTATCTCCAAGTCCGTATTACAAACCCCCGACACTCGCACACGCACCAAAGCCTCGCCCTCGCCCGAAGGCTCGACCACCTCCGCCACACTCAAACCTCCGTTTTCGTAACGCAGCGCCTTCATAACTCGTGAATGGTAAATCGTAAATCGTAAATAGAGACGCGCTGAATCACGCAATCTATTTACGATTCACGATTCACGATTTACTTCAGAAAGTTTTCGTTCTTGCGTAAGCGTTGTCGGGCGTTAGCTCGACGGATTGGTCGCGTCCGGCGATGTTGACGGGCAGACGCCAGGTTAGCTCGGTGGAGGCGTCGATCGTGGCGTGAACCCACCACTTGCCGGGAGGGACTTTGATGGTGGCTTGGCCGCGCTCGTCGAACTCGGCTTCGAGGGGAGCGCGCCCGCCCATGCGCCGCATCATAAAATCTTCGAGGCGTGTGCCTTCGCGCCGCTCGGAGAAGAACTCGCGCCGCGCGGCGTTCACGTCAATCGAGTAGAGCTGAACTCTGCCGCGCACGGGTTGCCCTGAAGGCGCGCGGCGGACGACTATTTTCAGATTCGTCTCCGCGTACTGACCCGCGTTTTGAAAGGGCGACGAGCCGCCGGGCTGTCGCCTGTAGATGCTCCAACCCGCGCCGATGAGCGCGACGAGCAGAAGGAAGCGCAGCACAGCGGCGACGAACGCTCGACCACCACTGCTCTGCGAAGACGATGGGGAAGCCCGCGCAACGAGCGCCGACGCAGAAAGACTCGCGCCCACGTCGCGCGCAGCAGACGAAAGATTCGCTCTCTCTTTCAACGCCGCAGATGCGTTCTCGTCTGACGCCGCAGAAGAGAGACTTGCTCTCTCATTCAAAGCCGCGCGCTCGTCTGCGTCCATCGTCTCCCCTCGCGCCCGAATAGCTCGGCTCTCAAAGGTCTCCCGCGCTCCTTCAGGCCATCAGTCCCTTCTCGCGCAGCGCACTCGTCAGTTGATGCTCGCTCGGCACGGAGAGCACCTGACCGTCGATGTCAACGGTCGGCTTGCGCTCCTTGCCGTCATTCTGTTCCTTGACCCAACGTGAAGCCTGCTCGTCCTGCTCGACGTTGATGTAATCGAAGGCCACGCCCAGATTCTCCAGAAACTTCAGCGTCCGCTTCGTGTCCCCGCACCAATCCGCACCGTAAACTTTGACCGCCATGTTCCCTTCCCCCTAGTCTCGATTTTTCTGTTTGAGATTTTCTGCCCCGTATCATAACACGCGACGCGCCGGTTGACAGTCGAGGCGGCGTGCGCCGCCCCGCTCGCGCGTCGCGGCCTTGAGCGCGCCGCGCGTCGCAGTGTTACAATAAAGCGTAAGGCTTGAAATTTTCGGTCGGCGCAACGGCGCATCGACACAAGTGAGACGGCTCGGGCGAGCGGGAAGGCGCGTGTGAAGAATTCGGCACTGGACGGTTTTCGTGACGAGTGCGGCGTGTTCGGAATTTTCGGCCACGCGGAAGCCGCGCGTCTCACCTACCTCGGGCTCTACGCCCTTCAGCATCGAGGGCAGGAGTCCTGCGGCGTCGTCTCTTCCGACGGCGCGCAGCTTCGCTCCGAGCGCGCGATGGGGCTCGTCTCCGACGTGTTCGACGCCGAGCGACTCAACCGTCTGCCCGGAGCAAGCGCCATCGGACACGCGCGCTATTCGACCTCCGGCGAAGTCTCCATCCGCGAAGCTCAACCCTTCCTCGTCGCCTGCCAGCACGGGCAGGTCGCCGTCTGTCATAACGGCAATCTTCCCTTCGCCACCGAAGAGCGACGACGCCTTGAGCGCGCGGGCGCAATCTTCTCTTCCACCTCCGACACGGAAGTCATCCTGCACGGCATCGCTCGCTCTCATGCCGCAAGTGTCGAAGAGGCCGTGCCCGAAGTTTTGCGCGAGACGGAGGGCGCTTTCTCGATGCTCTTCCTGACGCCCGACGCGCTCATCGCCGTGCGCGACCCGCGCGGCTTTCGCCCGCTCGCCCTCGGCCAGCTCGGCGACTCCTGGGTCGTCGCCTCCGAGACCTGCGCCTTCGACCTGATAGACGCTACTTACGTCCGCGACGTTGAGCCCGGCGAGATGCTCACCATCACGCGCGAAGGCTTGCGCTCTTCCTTTCCTCTGCCCCCGCGCCCGCACTCGTTCTGCATCTTCGAGCACGTCTACTTCGCGCGCCCCGACTCGATGATTTTCGCGCGCTCGGTCAACGAATCGCGTCACAAGATGGGCAAGCGCCTCGCCCTTGAGCATCCGGCTGAGGCAGACATCGTCGTGCCCGTACCCGACTCGGGCGTCGCGGCGGCCATCGGCTACGCCGCGCAATCCGGCATCAGCTACCGGCAGGGGCTCGTGCGCAACCACTACGTCGGGCGCACCTTCATCGAGCCGCAGCAGTCGATTCGCTCCTTCGGCGTCCGCATCAAATTAAACCCCGTCCGCGATTTGATAAACGGTCGGCGCGTCGTCCTCATCGACGACTCCATCGTGCGCGGCACCACCTCGAAGAAAATCGTCCGCATGGTGCGCGAGGCCGGGGCAACGCAAGTTCACCTGCGTATCAGTTGCCCGCCGACCGTCAGCCCTTGCTACTACGGCGTCGATACGCCGGACAAGGCCGACCTCATCGCCGCGCAGATGTCCACCGAAGAGATTCGCCGCTTCATCGAAGCCGACTCGCTCGGCTACCTCTCCCTCGAAGGCATGCTCGAAGCCACCGGCATCCCCCCCGATTCCTCCTGCGTCGCCTGCTGGACGGGCAACTACCCGACCCGCATCACCCACGACGCCGAAACCCAGTTCGCGCGCGAGCGCGAGCCCGTGCCGTCAGACTAAGGATGAAGGCGGAAGGATGAAGGATGAATGAGAAATCAAAGTTTCGGGGGTAATTACTGACGTGGCGCAAACCAGACGAGGGTGTGGGTGCTTGATTGCTGCGGTGGCGGTCGGGCTGGTGATTGCGGGCATCATCGGGTGGAAGGTTTTTCTGCCCTGGTGGAAGGAACGGCAGAGGTACGCGCCGCCTCCGGCTTCGGGCGAAGAGCTGCGCGTGCATGTGCTCGACGTGGGGCAGGCCGATGCGATTTTGATTGTCTCCCCTGCGGGCAAGGTGGCGCTGGTGGACGCGGGCAATCCGGGCGGCGGGAAGAAGGTTTCGGAGGCGATGCGGCGTCTGGGTCTCCAACACATCGACCTGCTCGTCGCCACGCACGCGCACGCAGACCACATCGGCGGCGCTGACGAAGTCATCAACTCGACGACGGTCAACTCCGTCCTCGACAGTCGCGTGCCGAACACGACGAAGAACTATCAGGACTTTCTCTCCGCCATCGAATCGAAGGGAGTCAAATACATCGGCGCAGAACCCGACCAGACCTTCGACCTCGGCGGCGGCGCACAACTGCGCGTGCTCGCGCCGATTCCGCCCTTCTTCACTAAAGAACAACTGCGCTCGGGCGGCAACGAGCCGAACGCCAACTCCGTCGTCCTGCGTCTCGACTACGGCGAGTTCTCGATGCTTCTGACCGGCGACGCCGAAGCGCAGACCGAAGAGCGCATGATGCGGCAGGGCTCGCCTATCACGGCGAAGGTGCTCAAGGTCGGGCATCACGGCTCGAAGTACGCAAGCTCGGAAGAGTTTCTGCGTCGCGGCGAGTTCGAGGCCGCAATCATCTCCAATGGCGCGGACAATCGCTACGGCCATCCGAGCCAGGAAGTGCTCGACCGCCTCAAGGCGCGCGGCGTCCGCCTCTACCGAACCGACCTTCAGGGAGAAATTTCCATCACCACGCGCGGGCGCGATGGCTACCAGATTAAGGCAGAACGCGAAGCCAAAGAAGATATGTGGGCTGGCCGCTCCGCGCAGAAAGACGACTCCACGCGCTCAGGCTTCGTCGCCTACGGCGACTTCGGCCCCGCTCCCAAAAAGAAAGAGAATCAGAACTCCAACCAGAACTCCAACCGGAAGGCCGGGGGAAGATGAAGAAAAGCAGTAAATCGTGAATCGTAAATGGTAAATAGTTAAAACCAGTTCTTTCTATTCACCATTCACCATTTACCATTCACCCGGTCTTTCTATTCACGATTTACGATTCACGATTGACGATTAAGAGGTGAAAGCGATGCCCGACGAGTCGAAGCAGAAGGAAGGCTCGAAGAAGATTCGCGCCGTGATTGACCGTATCGAAGATGGAGAGATAGCCGTCCTCTCAATCGGCGAAGAGGGAGAAGTCTCGGTCGATTGGCCGTCGTCTTTGCTTCCCAGAGGCGCGAGCGAAGGCGACCATCTGCAAATCAGCATCACGCTCGACGCCGACTCGCGCCGCGAGGCCGAGACTCGCGTCAAAGACCTACAGGAACGCCTCGCCGCTCGTAGCGGCACGAAGGGTCAGAAGGATTTCAAACTATAGGATAGCTCTCAGCAATCAGCTTTCAGCTCTCAGCCAGACACAGGAGCAGCCGAGAGCTATTTGAAACCGAATGTCCAAAGAGCAATTCATTCCGGCTGATTGCTGAACGCTGATTGCTGACTGCTTTAACCAATGAATCAATCTATCTCTTATTCCGACGCGGGCGTTTCGATTGATGCTGCCAATCGCGCCGTCGAGCGCATTAGGGAGATGGCGCGCGGGACGTTCAACGCGCGCACGCTCTCCGAGATTGGAAGCTTCGGCGGGATGTTCGACGGCGCGTTTCCCTCGATGCGCGCGCCCGTGCTCGTCGCTTCCGCCGACGGCGTCGGGACGAAGCTCAAGATAGCTTTTCTCACGGGCAGACACGACACCATCGGGCGCGACCTCGTCAACCATTGCGTCAACGACATACTGGTGCAGGGCGCGCGCCCGCTCTTTTTCCTCGACTACGTGGCCGCCGGACGACTCGCGCCCGAGACGATTACGAGCGTCGTCGAAGGCATCGCGCGCGGCTGCCGCGAGAACGGCTGCGTGCTGCTCGGCGGCGAGACGGCGGAGATGCCCGGCTTCTACGCCGAAGGCGAATACGACGTGGCCGGCTTCATCGTCGGCGTCGTCGATAGGGAGAAGATTATCGACGGGCGTCGCATCGAGGCGGGCGATGCCGTGCTCGCGCTCCCTTCGGTCGGACTTCACACCAACGGCTATTCGCTCGCGCGCAAGCTCTTCTTCGAGGTCGCAGGGCATAGCGCCGAAACGCACGTCGAAGAGTTGGGAACAACGCTGGGCGAGGCGCTGCTCGCGCCTCATCCGAGCTACCTCGACGCGCTCGAAGGCTTGCTCGATGCGGGCTCAATCAAAGGGCTCGCGCACATCACGGGCGGCGGCCTCGTCGATAACATCCCGCGCATCCTGCCCGAATCGGCGGCGGTCGAAATTGCGCGCGGCTCATGGCCTGTGCTGCCCGTCTTCAAAATCATGCAGCAGCTCGGCAACGTCGCCGAAGCGGAGATGTTCAGAACTTTCAACATGGGCGTCGGTATGGTGCTCATCTGCTCGCCCTCGGACGTTCAGGCCGTCAAGACGCATCTCACGACGCGCAACCAGCCCTGCTACGAAATCGGCCGCGTCGTCGTCGCCGCCGCAGATACACCCCGCGTCAAGCTCATTTGAAGAGGTCGAAAGCCGCAACAGAAAAAACTGCCGCCGACTTTTCTTTTGACTCCCGACTTCAGACTTCAGACTCCAGACTCCTGACTCCCATGCCCACACCCATCGGCATCCTTATCTCCGGGCGCGGCTCGAACATGCTGGCGATTGCCGATGCGGTTCGAGACGGTCGTATAGAGGGCGCAAGTATCTCGCTCGTCCTCAGCGACAGAGCGCAGGCCGTAGGGCTCGCGCACGCTTCCGAACGCGGCCTTGCAACTCTCGCCGTCGAGCGTCGCGCGCGCACGCGCGCGGAGCACGAGCGGGAGATAATCGACGCGCTTCGAGCGCGCGGCGGCGAGCTGGTCTGCCTCGCCGGTTACATGCGTCTGCTCTCGCCCCTCTTCGTCGAAGCCTTTCGCGGACGCATTCTCAACATTCATCCCAGTCTCCTTCCGGCCTTCCCCGGCCTCGACGCGCAACGTCAGGCGCTTGAGCACGGCGTCAAGTGGAGCGGCTGCACCGTCCACTTCGTAGACGAAACGCTCGACGGCGGCCCCATCATCGAACAGCGCATCGTCCCCGTCCACGACGACGACACCGTCGAAACCCTCTCAGCCCGCATCCTCGTCGAAGAGCATCTCGCCTACCCCCAAGCCCTCGCGCGCGTCATCCGAGGCGACTACCGCCTCGAAGGCCGACGAGTGAAAAGCAAGTAGGAAGGCGGAAGGATGAAGGCGGAATAAGAAGACCCTTAACCTTTCTTCATAGAAGCCTCTTCAGCTTTCTTCAGAGACTTTCCGCCTTCCGCCTTCATCCTTCCTACTTGCTTTTCGTCCGTTCGTGTCTATTATTTTCGTATGACGATTGACGAACAGATGGCTTACCTGCGAAAGGGCGTGGCGGAGATTATCCGCGAGGAAGATTTGCGCGCGAAGTTGGAGAAGTCGGCTCGGACGGGCGTGCCGCTCAAAATCAAGTACGGCGCAGACCCCACCGCGCCCGACATTCATCTCGGCCATACGGTCGTGATTCGCAAGCTGCGCGCCTTTCAGGATTTGGGACACACGGCGATTTTTCTCATCGGCGATTTCACAGGCATGATTGGCGACCCCTCCGGCAAATCCTCGACGCGCCCGCAGCTTTCGCGCGAAGAGATTGAAGCCAACGCCGAAACTTACCGCGCGCAAATCTTCAAGCTGCTCGACCCCGAAAAGACCATCATCGACTTCAACTCGCGCTGGCTCGGCCAACTCGGCTCCGAAGGCTTCGTGCGTCTGGCTTCGCACATCACCGTCAAGCAGATTTTGGAGCGCGACGATTTCCAGAAACGTCTCACGGAAGAGCGCCCCATCGCCCTGCACGAGCTACTCTACCCGCTCGCCCAGGCCTACGATTCCGTCGCCCTCGAAGCCGACGTAGAACTCGGCGGCACAGACCAGAAGTTCAACCTCCTGCTCGCCAGAAACCTCCAGCGCGAGTACGCGCAGGACGCGCAGGCAGTAGTCATCATGCCGCTTCTCGAAGGCACAGACGGCGTCCAGAAAATGTCGAAATCGCTCGGCAACTACATCGGCATCAACGAGCCGCCCTCCGAGATGTTCGGCAAAATCATGTCCATCTCCGACGACCTCATGTGGCGTTACTACACGCTCCTCACAGACCTGCGCCCCGAAGAGCTGACCGCCCTGCGCGCCTCAGCCGAGGCGGGCGAGCGCAACCCGCGCGACCTCAAAGTCGAACTCGCCCAACGCATCATCACAGACTTCCACTCAGGCACGGACGCCCGCGCCGCCGCCGAAGAGTTCGCGCGCATCTTCCAACGCAAAGAAGCGCCAGAGGAAGTGGAAGAACGCATTCTTCACCCTAATCCTTTAGGCTGGGATTTATCTCACCTTCTAGTTACGGTTGGGCTGGCAAACTCGAAGGCTGAGGCGCGAAGACTAATCCAACAGGGAGGGGTCTATATAGACGGCGAGCGACAGGAGTTATCCAACTCTATTACTACTTGGAAAGAAGGAATGACAGCACTTATCAGGGTTGGGAAGCGTCGTTTTATTCGAGTGCAGTTCAAAACCCGGAACCAGAGTTGAAGGTTCGGAATGGGCTTTGAAATCGTTGGTAAAATTACCGACATTGAAACCATTGCTGCTGGCAACAGTATCCGTATTCTTCCAATACTGCGAAAGCGTTATGGTAAGGGGCGTTGGCGAAAGTTGAAAGGTATTGCCAGCGTTCGGTTGTCGGATGGCACGATACGTCTGGCAGAGGTACATTGGTTTGAAGCTCACGGCATCGGCAGAAAAAAATGAGAATCAAATACTATCTTGACTAAACGATTATGACTAAGCGTAGAAACTCGACGCCGCGATTCGCCGTCTGCATCAACACAGACGACCCTGACCTGCTTACGCCGCGCATGATTTATCAGGTTTTGGAGGATGAAAGCGCTGCTAAATCGAATTACATTCGCGTCATCGACAACGAGGGTGAAGATTATCTATACCCCGCCGAGTATTTTATTCTCGTTGACTTTCCGCGCGACGTAGCACTCGCTCTATTACGTGTCTCCGGCTAACCACCAGAACTTTCTTAGGACACTACAGTCTTTAACTCGTCAATCGTCACTGTTCTACACGTAGCTTTTCAGATGTCGGCAGCCGTTCCCACAGATGAGACTTTGGTGATTGAGACGCCGGAGCGCGTGCCTCTGCATTTTGCGCTGGCGTCGATTGGCAATCGCTTTCTGGCGTGCGCCGTCGATCACACGCTGCAAATGCTCGCCATCGTCGCGGTCGTCATCGTCCTCACGTGGACGGGAAATCTGACGAGCCTGCAAGACAAGCTGACGGAAGCGCCGAAGTGGGTGCTGGTGGTGTTGATTCTGTCGGTGTTTCTCATCTGGTCGAGCTACTTCGCCGTCTTCGAGACGTTTTGGAACGGGCAGACGCCGGGCAAGCGCTGGTTGAAGCTGCGCGTCATCCGCGAGGACGGCAGACCCGTCACTTTCTGGGAGGCTTCGACGCGAAACCTCCTGCGCATCTTCGACATGATGCCCGCACCCTTCTACTCGGTCGGGCTGGCCTGCGTCTTCGTCAGCCAGAGAGACCAGCGCGTGGGCGACTTCGTGGCCGGGACGGTCGTCGTCCGCGAGCGAGAGGCGCAAGCGCCAACCTTCGCGCAGGTCTTCAACGCGCCGACGAGCGACGCCGCGCTCCGTCGCTCCTTCAAGCCCGTCCACTTCAAGGGAGATTTGAGCCTCATTGCCGAGCGCGAGATAGAGGTCGTGGAGGCTTTCCTGCGCAGGCGTTGGGATTTGCCCGACGCGCCGCGCCAGTGGATGGCCTGGCGCGTGGCGACGCCCATCATCAACAAAATGCGCCCCGCCTTCGACCTCGAAACTTTCACCTACGAAGGCTTCCTCGAAGAGCTGCTCCATCGCTACCGCGCCCAGCATCGCTTCATCGACTAGAAGGCGACCGTTCAGAATCGACAAAGAAGAAGGGCGCGGGACTTTCGTCTCCACGCCCGCAGCTTCGAGGATGCACGTTTCGAGGTTCTAATTCTGTTCAACCTTTCGAGCGTCCTTCCTCTCCTGCTCTTTCTTTTCCTTCTCCTGCTTCTTCATCTCCTTCGCCTCTTTCATCGTCTCGAAATGAATGATGGGGAAGAGGCGGCCTGCTTCGGGCGGACTCATCTTGCCGCCGACGAGCGCGACGGCTCGCGTGAGCGCAGGGTCGCGCCGCGCGGAGAGGTCTTCGCCCGTCGGGAGCAGCACCTCGTCGGGCGCAACGCCCGTGTGTTCGAGGCTCTTTCCGTCGAGCATGATGATGTCGGCGTCGGTGATGCTGACGGCGAAGGGCGCTACCGAGACGGAAATATCCTCTTCGCCGATGACGCCTCTGACGACCGCGTCGCCGTGCAGCATGCTTCGCATGACCGCGCCCGAGGAGCGGTCGCCGATGACCGTGCCGCGCTTCTCAAGCTGGACGACGCGCGAGAAAAGCTCCGCGGCTGAGGCCGAGCGGCTATCGATGAGGACGACGAGCTGCCCTTTAAAAACGCGCTCAGCGCCGCGCGTCTTGGCGACGAGAGGCTTCGTCTCTTTGCGTCGCTTGATGTCGCCGAGCTTCACGTCGCGGTCGAAGAAGTAGCCGATGAGCCGGAGCATCGTCTTCTCGTAGCCGCCGCCGTTGCCGCGCAGGTCGATGATGAGCGATTTGAAGTCGCGCGCCTTCTTCAAGGCTTCGTCAACCTCCTTCTCTTCGACGCTGAAGCTCGGCATCTTCCAGATGAGCACGTCGCTTCCTATCTCGTGATAGCGGAAAGCATGCATTACCTGGCCTTCGACCTCTTCGAGCAAACGCGCCGTCCGGGCTTCCTTGCCGACCGTTATTTTCGAGAGCACGTCAAGCTCGCGCTGCGTGCCGTCGGGGTTTTGCAGGATGAGGCGGACGCCCGGGCGCGGGCGCAGGACGTAGTAGGAATACTTAATCTTCCAGAGGTTTTCGCGCGAAGGCTCGAAGCCGTCAATCGACCAGATTTCGTCGCCGACGCGCAAGCCCTTCGCCTCGGCGTCGCTGCCCGGCCTGACATCGACGACGTAGCACTTGTCGCCGATGAGCTGCATCCTCCAGCCGTAGTCAACCTCGCCGACGCGTTCGGGCGGGAGAAAGCTCGTGTGCGAGTCGTTCAGCTCGACGAGCACCTGCGCGATGATGCTGTTAATCTCGCCGTTGGATTTGGCTGTCTTGATTCGCTCTTCAGCCGTCTTGAAGCGTGTCTTCAAATCCATGCCGTGAAAATTGGGGTCGTAATAGTTCTCCTCAAGCATGCTTTTAATCATGCTGAGCATCTCGCGCCCGCGACTGATGTCCCTTTTGCCAAACTCTCGCTTCTCCTGCGCGCCGACGGGAGACAGCGCCGACGCGAGCGCCAGCATCAAAATGAGAGAGCGAAAGAGGCTTTGAAACAGCCGGGGCTGAAAATACTGTAGGTTCATCTGGGGGAACTCCTCTGTGAGAGTGTTTTCGAGTGAGACGAACAGTCAGGGATTTTGTTCGTCCGAATGGGGTTAGAAATTAGCACGCTCCTCGAAGCGATGTAAAGAGTTACGCCGGACAGGCCAGTCAGAAGACGCCAAATTGACGGGCGCTTAAGCGGTCGGCTACACTCAAGGGTTCACAGCAAGGCAAATTTTTAACTGAAGAGGTCAAACACAAAAAATGGCTCGTGATGTTTTTATTCTGGGCGGCAAGCGCACGCCGATGGCCGAGTACGTCGGCGCTCTGAAGGACGTGAAGGCGATAGATTTGGGCGCGACGGCGGCGCGCGGCGCGCTCGAAGCGACGGGCGTTGCGGCTGAAGAGATAGACCATACAATCGTCGGCAACGCTCTCCAGACTTCGGGCGATGCCATCTACGGCGCGCGCCACGTCGCCTTGAAGGCGGGCGTCCCGGCGGAGCGTCCGGCGCTCACCGTCAATCGTCTCTGCGGCAGCGGCATCCAGTCCATCATCTCGGGCGCACACATGATTATGCTCGAAGAGGCAGAGACGGCGCTCGTCGGCGGCATGGAGTCGATGTCGATGGCTCCGCACGTCATCTACGGCGCGCGCTCCGGCTTCGGCCTCGGGCAGGGTAAGCTCGAGGACACGCTGATGGTCGCGCTCTTAGACACTTACTGCAACACGACGATGGCGGGGACGGCCGAGAACCTGGCGCGGCGCTACGAAATCACAC
>DASWNP010000063.1:0-152588 GCA_036399175.1 Pyrinomonadaceae bacterium
CTGCAGATAGCTCTCCCTGACCTCAGTGCCCGAGAGCGACGCCGTCCGACGGCCCGCGCGGATGCGCGTGGCTTCCTCGTAGCGGTCTTCCTCGGGCAGGTAGAGCAGCTCGGAGAAAGGCACGGCCCGGACGCCGAGCTCCGCGCCGTGCCGCTCGTCCAGTTCCTGCGCGTCGTTGGGGCCGTAGAAGGGGCGGTCGCCGGAGTCTCGGCCGGGGCTCGCGTGGTCGCGCCCGACGATGAGGTGATTCGCGCCGAAGTTGCGACGGATGAGGGCGTGCCAGAGGGCTTCGCGCGGCCCGGCCATCCGCATCGCCAGTGGAAGCAGAGCGAGAAGCATCCGGCTGCGGTCGTAGTAACGCTCGGCGAGCACCTTGTAGGAGCGGACGCGCGTGTAGTGGTCGATGTCGCCGGGCTTGGTGAGGCCGACTACGGGGTGAAGCAGGAGCGTGCCGTCAATTTCCTGTGCAGCGCGTGCGGTCAGTTCTTCGTGCGCGCGGTGCAGGGGGTTTCGGGTCTGGAAGGCGACGACGTTGCGTCGGCCGAGCGCGGAGAGTTTGGCGCGCACTTGCGCGGGCGTCAGACGCAGCGAGCGAAAATCGTAATGACGCGGAAGCGCGACGACGCGGAGCGTGCCCGAAAGGTTGAGCTTGCCCCAAGAGTTCATCTCGGCGACGAGCGGGTGGCGCAAATCGTTCGTCCCGTAGGCGAGCCGCGCCTCGCGCTCTTTGTCCCATTCGTAAATCTCCTCGACGCGCATGACGGCGAGCAGGTTGTTGTAGGAATCGGCGAGCGCGACTTCACTATCGAGATGCACGCCCGCCGATTCATCGACGGCGAGCGTGACGGGCAGGGGAAAGAGCGCGCCATTTGAGAGGCGCATCTCTTCGAGGACGCGCTCGTAATCGGCGCGTCCCATGAAGCGCTCAAGCGGGGAGAAAGCGCCGGTGGCGAGCAGCTCAAGGTCGCAGATGTTTCTCGGCGTGATTTGCAGGCGCGGCAGAGAGGCGGCATAGGCGTGCAGCTCTTCGCGCTCTTCTGCGGCAACGCACAGGCTGACGAGCCTGCCGCCGTAAGGCTCGATTAAATTCTCTGCGGGTTCACTCGCGTTGGGGTCGCTAACATTCATCAGTTTCGGGTTTCCTTTTCGGTTGTCTCAAAGCGATTTTCAACTTCTCAGGGGTCAGAAGAGGTTTTCTGAACTTCTCAGGTCGAAGACGACGAGGCGTTCGTTCTCCAGCACGCAGCGAAAGCGCGTGCGCAGGTGCGCGCCGAACTCGGCGTAGTGTTCGAGCCACCAGAAGGAAGGCCAGCCGAAGGCGATGTGGCTCGCGCGCGTGTCGCGCCGGAGGCGCTCAAGCTCGTCGATGGCGGTGCGGTCGTCGGGCGGCGCGCCCCAGTACTCGCCTCCGCGCTCAAGGAAAGGCACGCGCCGACGGCTCGCGCCCGCAAACTGGCTGCCGAAGCCCTGTTCATCGACGAGGATGAAAGTCTCGCCCTCGGGGACGGTCGCGGCTATCTCTTCGGAAGCCTGCATGAGCTGGTGCATCCATTCGTTGGCGTGCGGAAAGGGCGCGTCTGCGGGCGGCTCGACGCCGAGAAACGGACAGAGCTTTTCCCAGCCCTCGCCGCCGCAAATGTCCATCACGAGCAGGTCGCCCGCCCGGTCTTTGAAATACTCGCGGACGTTTCGCTCATGCGTCTCGTAGACGTAAGCGAAGCGCTCCCGGTTGAACTCGTGCGTGCCGTAGACGCACGCGCCGATAAACTCCTGAAATCTCCTGAACTGCGGGAAGTTCTCCAGCCACTCCGACATCAAGCGCCAGTGCAGCTCGCACGAGCGAAGCCACGCCGCGCGCTCGCGCACCGTCAGGATAAACTTGCTTCCGGGATAAGCTCTATCGAGCTGCGCGTAGAAGGGCGCGACCGGCAAGTCGGCGACTCCCTGATACTCCACCAGAATCGACAGGCGGTAGCTTCCCGCCTTTAGCTCTTCAAGCGTCCGCTCGTCGTAAGGGTAATGAATCGACCTTATACGTACGAGGTTCAGCGCCTCCGTCAAACTCGACGTGCCCGTCTTGCTCAAACCGAGGCCGAAAACTTTTTGGTGCTGCTCAAGCATAAAAGGAGTTGGACGATAGACCATAGACGATGGACGATGGACTGTCGCTGACGACGTTGAAAGTTTTTCCTGCGGTCATCTTTCGTCTATCGTCTATGGTCTATCGTCCATCGTCAGAATATAGTGTAGATGAAGGGTGCGAGCGCGGAGCTTTGGGCGAAGACGAGGAGCGCGCCCAGGAGCAGGAGCACGATGATGATGGGCAGCAGCCAGAGTTTTTTGTTCTGCCGCAGGAACAGCCAGATTTCGCCGGCGAGCGCGAGCTTGCTCATGTGTCAGACTTCCTCCGAAATTCAAACCGAAAATTTCATCTCTTAAATCGAGCGAGAAGATTTTCCTTCTCAAAGTTCGACCCGAAACTTCTTCTTAAAAAACTCGCTCCTTAAAACAGACGCTCGAACTGTTCCTTCGCCTGCCGCGTCGTCTTGCGCTCGACCCAGTAGGTTTCGCTCGTCGCGCCTCTTCGTCTCAGCGGGTCGCGCCCGGCGAGGCGCGAGACGAAGCCGTAGGGCGTGAACACTCCGTAGTACATCAGCGAGAGAAGGATCCGACTGTTGACGTAGCCGAGCACGGCGGCCACTTGCATCCAGAAGACGTGGAAGCGCCGCGCGAGGGCGGGCAGCAAAAGGCCGACGACGAGGAGCGCGCCGCCCGCGCCGCCGACGATAGCCACGACGGTCGTGCGTCCCCTGTAGAGATTCCACGCGGCGATGGCGAGCAGCACGCAGGCGACGACGAGCGCCGTCTTTCTCGCTTGCGCGTCCGCGCCGCGCGCTGCGCCCCCCTGCTTCTTAATCAAGCTGGAATTCCTCCTGCCACTCGGCGTCGTCTACAAAAACATCCTCGCCCTGCTCGCTCTTCTGAAGGATGAAATCTTCCATCACGAGGCAATCCATCTCGGTTCGCATGAAGCAGGTGTAAGCCTCTTCGGGTGTGCAGACGATGGGCTCGCCGCGCACGTTGAAGGAAGTATTGACGAGGACGGGGCAGCCCGTGAGTCGCCCGAAGGCGGAGAGCAAATCGTAGTAGAGCGGATTGTCTTCGCGCCTGACGGTCTGGATGCGCGCGGAGTAATCGACGTGCGTGACGGCTGGAATAGTCGAGCGCGCAATGTTCAGCCGGTCGATGCCGAAGAGACCCTCCTGCGCTTCGGTCATAGGGATACGCAGGTGCTCTCGGACGGGCGCGACCAGAAGCATGTAGGGCGAATCTGTCTCAAGCTCGAAGAAGTCCGCGACGCGCTCGCGCACGACCGAGGGCGCGAAGGGACGGAAGGATTCGCGGAATTTTATCTTGAGATTCATCTGCGACTGCATCCGAGGCGAGCGCGGGTCGCCGAGGATGCTGCGCGCGCCGAGAGCGCGCGGCCCAAACTCCATCCTTCCCTGAAACCAGCCGACCACCTTGCCTTCGGCCAGTAGCCGCGCCACCTCTCCGACCAGCCGCTCGCGCTCGACCAGACGATACTTCGCGCCCGTCGTCTCAAGAAAGTCGAGCACTTCCTCGTTCCTGAAAGCGGGGCCCAAGTACGAGCCGCGCATCCCGTCGCTATGTCCGCGAAGCACCTTCGACACGTCGCGCGGCTGGCCGAGATATTGATACCAGACCGAGAGCGCCGCGCCGAGACTTCCGCCCGCGTCGCCCGCCGCCGGTTGAATCCAGACGTTATCGAAAATCTTCTCGCGCAGGATGCGACCGTTGCCGACGCAGTTCAAAGCCACCCCGCCCGCGAGACACAGATTCCGCTCGCCCGTCTCTTTGCGGACGTGCCTCGCCATTCGCAGCATCGCTTCTTCGGTCACTTCCTGAACAGAGCGCGCCAAGTCCATCTCGCGCTGCGTAAGCTGCGATTCGGGCTTGCGCGGCGCACCGTCGAAGAGCTGGTCGAAAGCCTTGCTCGTCATCGTCAGGCCGTGCGCGAAGTTGAAATACTTCATGTTGAGGCGAAGCGAGCCGTCAGGGCGCAGGTCTATGAGTTCGTCGAGAATCTTTTGCACGTAGCGCGGCTCGCCGTAGGGCGCGAGCCCCATTACTTTGTACTCGCCGGAGTTGACCTTGAAGCCCGTGTAGTAGGTGAAGGCCGAATAGAGCAGCCCGAGCGAATGCGGGAAGTGCAGCTCGCGGAGCAGGTGCAATTCGTTCGCGCGCCCGTAGCCGTAGGAGCTTGTCGCCCACTCGCCGACGCCGTCCATCGTCAGCACGGCAGCCGACTCGAAGGGCGAAGGAAAGAAGGCCGACGCGGCGTGCGACTCGTGATGCTCGGTGAAGAGCACCTTGCCCTTGTAGCCGGCCTCGCGCGCCACCTGCTCGCGTATCCAAATCTTTTCGCGCAGCCAGAGCGGCATCGCCATGAGGAAAGAGCGCAGGCCGCGCGGCGCATAGTCGATGTAGGTTTCAAGCAGCCGCTCGAACTTCAGCAGAGGCTTGTCATAAAAGGCGACGTGGTCAACCTCATCTCCCCGGATGCCCGCCTGTCGCAGACAGAACTCCACCGCCCGCGACGGAAAATCGTGGTCGTGCTTGCGCCGCGTGAAGCGTTCCTCCTGCGCGGCGGCCACAATCTCGCCGTCGCGCACCAGACACGCGGCGGAATCGTGGTAGTAAGCCGAGATGCCGAGAATGTACATTGTCAGTTTTCGGTTTTCAGTTTTCGGTTTTCAGTTTTCAGCAGAAGACAGTCGCTTCTCTTCTGAAAACTGAAAACCGAAAACTGAAAACTGTTTCATCGTATCTCTTCACGCGCGGGACAATCAAACGAGCACAGCGCCGCGACGCAGGAAGAAGGCGCGCATCCGGCTGCCGACCGCCGGGAGCGAGAAAGCGTTTGCGGTTCGAAGGCGTGCGCGCTGGCCGAGCGTGCGGCTGAGCGCAGGGTCGTCGAGCAGGCGTCCGAGCGCGGAAGCGAGAGAGGGTGCGTCGTCCGTGGGAACGACGATGCCGCCTGAGAACTCGCCTTCTTCGAGGATGTCGGAGACGCCGGGCGCGTCTGAGGCGACGAGCGGCAGGCCGCAGGCCATCGCTTCAATCGGCGCGACGGCGAAGCCTTCGTGGCGCGACGAGAAAGCGTAAACGTCTGCCGCCGACAGATAGTTTCGCAAACGCGAGTGGTCGCAGACGTACTCGTCAACCCAAAATACGTTTCGCGCTTCGAGCCCGTCGATGCGTCGGCGCAGGTCGTCGCGGTCGTTGCCCGTGCCGACGAGCAGCAGTCGCAAATCTCGTCCCTCACGCTCAAGCGAGACGCGCTCCCAGGCATCGAGCAGCACGTCCAGACCTTTTCGTCTGACCTGCACGCGCCCGTGCCAGACGGCGACGCGCGCCTCTTGCGGAATGCCGAGCGCGGCGCGCGCCTGCTCTCGATTGACGGCGCGCCAGTCGCTCAAATCGAGCGGGTTGAAGATGCGCGTCATCTTCGAGGCGGGCAGATGGTAGCGCCTGCGGACACGTTCGACCTCGCGGCGCGTGGCGATGATGAGCCCGTCGCAGGCGTTTAAGGAAAAGCGTCGAACGAGACGTTCGAGCAGCCCGCGCGAGTGGTCGCCGCCCTGAAAGCTTGCGAACAGCGGCAAGCCCAGGAGGCTCGTCACGAGGCGGCACACGTCGAAGCGCCCGTGCTCGTAGTCCTGACAGACGAGGGCGGCTGCGCGCTCGCGCTTCAACTCGCGCGCAAGCTTCAACGGCGGCGTCGAGAGATAAGGAGCAAGCTCTTTGAGGACGAAGCACAGGGCGCGACGCAGGCCGCGCACGTTGCCCGACGCTTCTTCGACCGTCGAGGCGTAAGGGTTCAGGACGAGTCGGCGAAGCGCGCGGTAGACGCGCGGAGCGGGCAGCACGCAGATAGTCGCGCCCGTCGCGGCGTGCTCGAAGCGGGTCGTCTTCTCGACGCGCGCCGAGACGCAGAAGAGCAGAGGGCGTAGGCGAGCGGCGCGCAGGGCGTCCAAGTAGCCGAACATCCAGCCGCCAGACATCTCGCGGCAGAAGGCTTCGAGCGTGACGCCTATGTTGTCCAGATAATCTTCGATGAGCTGACTCCAATCAAAGAGGGCGACGACGCTCGTCGCCTGCGAACGACGACCGCGCGCGTCCTCCGCTTCCGACGCTCTCTCTCCTGTCGCTTCGACGGTTTCTGCTTTCAGTGTCTTACGTGCCTCGTTGATTGCGCCGTCAGTCTCTTCGGCGAGAAGTACGCGGAAGCTAACGCGCTCGGCCATTGGTCGTGGTGGCGGCGCAGCCGATGAGTCGCCGACGCTCGGAGGCGTCCATCCTGAGCATGTGCCACATCGCCGTCCACCAGCCGAGCAGAGGGCCGAAGGCGACGAGAAAATCTACGCCCGCCCGCCGCCCCGCCAGCTCAAGCGCGAGCTGGCGCACGCCCATCGCCCAGAAGCCGACTGAGCAGAGCGCCGAGAAGAAACACCAACCGGCGTAGGAGCCGCGCCACTTGAGAGCGTTGCTGTTGTGACGGCTCGCGCCGAGGCCGAAGACCATCCGGCGCAGATACTCGCGCGAAGTGCGACGCGCCGGGATGACGTGTCGAAGCTTGCAGGCGGGGTTGTACCAGAGTTCGTAACGCGTGGCGATGCGCATGCCTATCTCCACGTCGCCGCCCGAGATGAGACGGCTGCCCTTCCGGTCTTCGAGAAACTGCTTGTCTATCCACCCGCTCGCCTCAAGCGCAGCCCTGCGAACAACCATCCCTGCGCCCGCGAGCCAGTCTCGGCGCTTCGCCGTCTCGCCGTGATACGCGCCCGCGTAGGCGTATGGAAAGTTCAGCACGTAAGGCGGCGGAGGCTGCTCCCATTCGAGGATGATGTGGCCGCCGAAAGCTCCGCACTCGGGATGCTCCGAGGCGAAGCGCGCCGCCTCTTCAATCCAGTTCTCCGCCAGAAGGCAATCATCATCGACGAACGCAATCCATTCTCCTTCGCCCTCTCTGACGCCGCGCACGCGAGCCGGTGTCAATCCCTGCCTCGTCTCGCAAACTCTCCGAAGGTCGAACGCGCCCTCGCGCGCCCAGCGCCCGACCACTTCAGGCGTCTCGTCCGTGCAGTTGTTATCGACGACCAGCACGCGCCAACCGACGCCCGGCGAAACCTTCTGCCGCGAGATGGCAGCAAGCGTCCTCTCCAGCAGCGCCGCGTTGTTATACGTGCAGATAACTATGTCGAGCGAAATCATGCCTTCAAGTCAAATGGGGAAAAGGGGAAGGGGCAAAGGGCAAAGGGAAGAAAATCCGAGTTGAGTTTTGTTTCGATGCTTTTGCTTTGATGCCTTTCCCCTTTTCCCTTTCCCCTCTTCGTTATCGTGCGAACTGCCGGAGCGCCTGCGCGCGGGCTTCGGGTGTGTCGTCGGGTTCGAGGTAACGAATGATGCGGGCAGGGTCTCCGGCGACGACGGCGTAGGGCGGCACGTCTTCTTTGACGACCGTCTTGCAGCCGACGATTGAGCCGCGCCCGAGCGTGACGCCGGGAAGAATCACCGAGTCGAAGCCGACCCATGTGTTGTCTTCGAGCGTGACGGGTCGCGGAGCGGAGAGCGGCTGCAAGCGGCGCAAGGGGTCGGCGGCTGCGTCGCGCAGGATTCGCCTACGCGCTTCGACGGGCGCATGAGCGAGCCCCGCCCAGCTATCGGTGATGACCGAGCCCCACGCGATGAGGCAATGGCTGCCGATGCTGATGCGCTCGTTCGAGACGAGATACGTTCCGTTTAAGACCGTGTAGTCGCCGACCTCGATGCGCCCGTGCGCGCCGACGATGAAGCTGGTTCGGTCGTATGCCCCTGTGGCGTTGCCGAGCGAGAGACCCGGCTCGTGTTCGGAGCAGTAGAGGGCGAAGCCGTAAGCCGTGTCGAGATAGACATCGCTGCCGAAGCGGACGTTGGAAGGGATGCCGCCGCCGTACCAATCGTAGTCGATGTAGATGCGCCCGTCGTCCGAAAGAGTGGAAGCGGTCGGGATGTTATCTTTCATCGTTCCCGCTCCCCGAGGACGCGCGCCGGATTCCCGGCCACCTCGACGCCCGGCGCGACATCCTTCACCACCACCGCGCCCGGCGCGATTATCGCTCCCGCGCCGATGCGCACGCCCTTGAGAATCGTCGCGTTGTAGCCTATCCAAACGTCGTCTTCGATGACGACCGGGCGCGCTTCGACCTGCGGGCGACGCCTGCGGTCGCCGACGGGCGAGAGCGCGACTGTATCGGCCACGCGCGCCGCCGGAGCTATCGGATGAAAGTCGGAATCGGCGATGGTGACGCCGCCCGCAATCAGCACGCGCGCCCCGATGGTGATGCGCTCCGTGCAGACCAGAGACGCGTTGGCGAGATAACAGTAGTCGCCGATTTCGATGCAGGCAGCCTCGTCCGCCGCCAGAGACGCCCGCCAGATGGTGACGTGAGAGCCGACGCGCAGGCCGACCCGTGCCGTCGAGTAGTAATGCTTGAAGCAGAAGGAGGAATCGACGACGGAGTTTTCCCCGACCGAGATATTTTCGGGGATGCGACCCGGAAACCAATCGCCTGGAATCGTCGCGCCGGGCACGAGCCCGTGAAAAAGCTGCGTCTGCTGCGCTGTAGTTGACATGACTTTAAATCCTCCACAGATAACCGGGGAAAGGGTAAAGGCGAAAGGGAAAAGGCATCAAAGCAAAAGCATCGAAACAAAACGCGGCTCGGGTTTTCTTCCCTTTGCCCTTTGCCCCTTCCCCTTTCCCCTTTTTTATTCTTCCCATCGACGGAAAAGCAGGACGGCGTTCAAGCCGCCGAAGGCGAACGAGTTCGACATCGCGTATTCGACGCTGGCCTCGCGCGCCGCGTTCGGCACGACATCGAGGTCGCACTGCGGGTCGGGCTCGTTGTAGTTCATGGTCGGCGGCAGGAGGCTGTGCTTGAGCGCGAGCACGGAGGCGACGGCTTCGACCGCTCCGGCTGCGCCGAGCGTGTGGCCGTGCATCGACTTCGTCGAGCTGACGGCGAGACGTTCGGCGTGTCGCCCGAAGACGCTGCGGATGGCTTCGGTCTCCATCGGGTCGTTGACCTGCGTGGCCGTGCCGTGCGCGTTGATGTAGCCGACCTGCTGCGGGTCGATGCGCGCGTCTTCGATGGCGGCGCGCATCGCACGCGCCGCGCCTTCCGCCGAAGGCTGCGTCAGGTGATGCGCGTCGGCAGACATGCCGAAGCCGACCACTTCGGCGTAAATCTCAGCGCCGCGCTCTCGTGCCGCGTCGAGCGTTTCAAGGACGAGCATCGCGCCGCCCTCGCCGAGAATCATTCCGCGCCTGTCTTTCGAGAAGGGGCGGCAGGTGTCGGGCGAGACGACGCGCAGAGGCTCCCACATCTTCAGGTGGCCGAACGTAAACGGCGACTCGCTGCCGCCCGTCAGGGCGACTTCCGCCATTCCCGTCCGCACGTGCATGAAAGCCTGCCCGATGGCATGACCCGAAGAAGCGCAGGCCGTCGAGATGTTGTAAGCCGGGCCGGTGATGCCGAACTCCATCGAGATGTGGCTGGCCGCCGCGTTCGACATCGCAAGGGGAATCGAGAGAGGATGCGCGCGTTTTCCCGGCTGGCTGTAGATGCCTTTGAAGGTCTGGTCTTCGCTAATCTTTCCGCCGAGGCACGAGCCGGTGACGATGCAGGTGCGCTCCTTCACGCGCTCGCTCAGCTCAAGCCGCGCGTCGCGCAAAGCCTCGCGCGCGGCGACGAGGCCGAACTGTGAGAAACGGTCGAGCTGTTCGGATTGCTTGAACTCGAAGTGCTCGGCGGCGTCGTAGCCTTCGACCTGTGCGCCGTTTGAAAAGCGCAGGGGCGTATCGCTCGCAAGCGTCAGAGGACGAATGCCGCTGCGCCCTTCCGTGAGAGCCTGCCAGAAATCCGCGACGTTGTGGCCGAGAGCCGTGATAGCTCCGAGTCCGGTGACGACTACACGATTGTCTTTCATAACGATTAGCTGGCGGCCTGCCCCGCTCCCTCTCCGGACGCAAACTCCCCCGGCAAAAGCCTCTGGACACACTCGACAGCATCTCTGACCGTGCGCAAGCCCATCGCGTCTTCATTCGGAATCGAGATGTTGAAATCCTCTTCGAGGTCGGCGATGAGCGCGAGCGCGTCGAGAGAAGTCATGCCCAACTCCTCGAAAGTGGTGTTGAGGGCTATCTGCTCGGCGGGTATCCTCTGCGAAGAGGCGAGGCTCTGGATAACTCTCCCGGCTACTGCTTCCGACATAACGTTTGAACTCCCTTCCAATTAAACGATAGTCAAATCAGGCGTCGGTCAAAGAGGTCGGCGAGAGGCTTTCGCCCGCCTCGCTCGTGGGCGTCGCGGCCAACGCCTCTTCGACCGACGACGACGGCGACGCCGCCGCATCCGAATCTTTCATCTGCGCGAGCATCTCGCCGAGCACCCTTCGGCTGTCGAAATGCTCTTCGGCTATCCGTCGCGCCGCACGCGAATGGCGCGCGGGCTCGGCCTCGACGCGCCTGAGAGCATCTATCGCGCCGTCTTCATCCTCGAACGCGAGCAGGCCGCAATCGCTCGGCAGGTATTTCGACCAGCCCGTCTCCTGCGTGATGACGGGACGCGCCGCCGCCAGGTAGCAGGCCGAGCGGCAGGAGAACCAGCCCGTCCGCGCCTTCACGTACGTCTCTTTGGCGACGGAGAACTCGCCGCGCGAGCGCGCGATGAAGGTTTGATACGCGCGCCAGTCCGAAGCGTGCGCTGCGGGCTCGAGCACGCGCCAGCCCGCCTCGCGCGCCTCGTCGAAGGGGAAAGGCTCGCCCGCCCCGCCCGTCTGCCCGACGGCGACGGCGAGAGCAGTTTCTTCGACGCGCGACGGCAGATGAAAGAAGCGTCGAAACTCGACATCCTTCTGCCCCCACTTCTCGCCCGCATAGACGAGGGGTTTAGCCGCCGTCCAGTTCATCAACGTCGTGTAAGCGCGGCTCTCATCATTCGACACTGGAAGCACGGCGGGCTGCCAGCGCGAGAGACAGACGGGCTGGCGCGTCGGTCGCCAACGGATGCCGCACAGGGGCATCAGGCAATCGGGAGCGCCGACGTTTTCGCCGAAGGTGAAATGAAAGTTGTGCGCATCGACAAGCTCGCGCAAACCGGGCTCGCCCGGCGTGAACATCTGTTGGGAGAGATACTGAATCTGCGTGAACATCGGGTCGGAATCGACGAGAGCGCGACGCGGGATGCGACGGTATTCGTCGCGCATGAAGGTCGAGCAGGAGATGTTGACGAAGACATCGGCCGTGCGCGCCACCTCTCGCACCTCCGCTTCCGTCATGCCGAAGCATCTGCCCGAAGCTTCGTCCCTGTAAGCCCACCTGTCTCTGAGTCCGAAAGCCTCCATCACGGATTTCAGATACGCGACGCTCGCCGAGGCGTCGCCCCAATCGCTCCCCGCCGGTTGATAGATAGGCCAGAGTCGCGTGTCTTCGATGTAGAAAACGTCGTGCCCCATCCCGGCGAAGCCCGCAGGGTATTGCACATAGTCCCAGGTGATGCCGCCCGCAGGCAGCAGCCCCGTGTATCCGCCGACGATGATGCGAAGTCTCTCCATCACACTTGCAGACCGCTCAGACGCGTCGATGCTTTTACTTCCTTCAGTCGTTCGCGCTCACGTACCAGCGCGAGGGCGCGACCGTCTCCGGCTCGATAGACTCGTCGAGAATGTGGACGACGATGGGGAAATCGTAATCGTCGCGCGCGAAGCCGAGCGACGCGACGGTAGTCTCCATGAGCGGAGTCGCCAGCACGGCGACTTTGCGAATCTCTTCCTCGCCCTCGCCCACCGAAAGAGACTTTTCGTGCGCGACGTTCGCGGCGGCTATCAGCGTCGCTCGCATGGCTTCCCCGGCATCTGCGGCGAGCAGGTCGCAGACGAGCCACTGCCGGTCGCCCTTCCTGCGCGATGCGACGAGGCCGACCAGCTCGCCCTCGCGCTCGACGGCGGTCGTCGTGTAGTTGGCGTTGGCGAGCTTCCAGCGCAGCGTCTCGGCGTCGCGCATCACAAGGCAGCCGTGCAGCCTCGAAGATGCTTTCCAGAGACGGTCAACTCTGTCGTCCCATGCCCTGAGCGGCGCGGCTTCGTAGCCTTTGGCTTGCGCGAGCGGCGCGGCCAGAGGCATCGGCAGACTCCAAAGCGGAAACGAGCCGGTTTGCAGAAACGGGAACATCTTGAAGAGCCTGACCCAGCGCGGGTCTGGAACCATGTAGATGAGCTGCTCGCCCGCCGCGCGCAATTCCTCGACGGCGCGCGAATACATCGCGACGGCAGGCTGGTCGAAGGGGTTGTTGCTTCTGACGGCCTCGCGCATGGCCGGTGTGATAATCGTTCCGAACGGGCGCACGGCGCGCACTACTTCGCCGTCTACGGAGACGCGCGAAGGCATGAAACGAAACTGGCCGAGCATCTCTCCCGTCCGGTCGTCGCTGGCGACGACGATGCGCGGCTTGCCGAAGGGCGCGGCGGCAAACCAGCGCCCTAAGGCTTCGAGCGTCGTCTCGCCCCAATCGGTCGCCTCGCGCCAGAGGCGTTCGAGGCCGGGCAAGGTGGCGTCGGGGTGAAATTCGTAGGCGACTCCCATTTGCGTCTCCCCTGCCTTCGTCAATCGGCCTCGCTCGCATCCGTCTGCGACGCGCGCAAAGACCTGTATCTCTCCAACTCGCTACGGAACGCTTCGCCTTCGGCGGCGATGGCCTCATCCATCAATGCCGAGGCGTACTGCCAAAGCTCGAAGTCGAGTTCGTTTCGACGCCGCGCGGCATCGACGACTGCCTGCGGGAGCGAGGCGGTCGGCATCCTGTGCGGGTTGACGTTTCGCGGGTAGGAGAGAACCTCTCGCGTCCAGCCGAGCCTGCGCTTGAGCAGGACGAGCGTCTCGTCGAAACGCTCGGTGAGGCCGACAACGGCGAAGTGTTTGCGAAGATTCTCCTTCGCTTTTCTCAGCGTCTCGCTCGTACAGCCGCCGATTTCCGGGTCATCGCCCGCGATGCGGCGCGTCTGGTCGTTATCTACCTCCTTGAAAGGCGGCGACGTGACGAACTCCTCCATGCTCATCGTCTCGGAGAGCTTCGCGTAGTAGTAGAGCGAGACGACGCGTTCGAGCGGGTTGCGAAGCAGCGTGATGTAGTTCGAGGGGCGGGCGACGTGTTCGTGCAGGCCGAACCAGAAATGACCGATGACGGCGCGCAGGTCTCTGCGTTGGAGCAGCGAGCGCACGTGGGCGGGAACCGAGAGGTCGGGCTCTTTCAAAAATCCGTAGGTCAGGTAGGCGACGCCCGCTTTGAGCAGGGCGTCTTCGCCCGACTCTTCGGCGCGACACTGATTGTAGACGAACTCGCCGAGCGTCTGCCCGCCCGCCTTCGGGATGTGTAGAAAGAGCACGACGGGCGCGTCCCTGTCGGCATCGACGGCGCGCGCGTTTGCCACTTCTTCCGGCTCGACGGATGCTGCCGCCTCTTCGCCGAAGAGCACGGTTTGTTCGAGCCCTTTTTTGAGCAGAGGCGCAATCCAGCCCGTAAAGGGCATAGCGATGAGCGGCAGCTTGCCGTCGAATTTGAGCGCATCCTCTTCGACCTCAAGCGTGCCCCGGAGCCCGACGCCCTGCGCCGTCACGGTGAAGGTGAAACGGTTCTCGTCCCATGTGCCGTCGAGGTCGGAGAAGCTGCGCGCGCGCTCGGTGAGTGCCTTGAGTCGCCCGACGGCTTCTCTCTGTCCGAAGCTGTGCGCGACTTGTGTTCGGTATCTCGGCATGCTGAAAATTTTCTCCGTTCGTCTCGAAGGCGAATCCGCGTCTTGTTCAATTTATGAGTCGGCGCTGAAGCTCTTCGTGTCTCTCGCTTCGCGTTTCAATCCAGCCGTCAATCGTTGGCGCTCACGTACCAGCTCGACGGCGCAACATCCCGCTTGCCGATTGACGGATTGAGGATGTGCAGGATGAGCGGAAAGTCGTAGCAGTCGCGCCGGAAGCCGAGCGAGCGCAAGGTCGGCTCAAGGACTGGCGTGACGAGCACCGTCACTTTGCCGATGGGCTGCGACTGTGGGGCGCTGCGCGTACGCTCGTCGGCGAGGCGGATGACGGCGACGAAGGTTGCGTGCAGCGAGTCGCCGTCGTCTGCGGCGAGCACGTCGCAGATGAGCCACTGCCGGTCGCCCTTCTTGCGCGAAGCGACGAGGCCGACCAGCTCGCCCTCGCGCTCGACGCCGAGCACCGTGTATCCGCCGTCGCCAATCTTGTATGGAAGAGTCCGCGTGTCGCGCACGACCGAGCAGTCGTGAAAACGAGACCAGGCCATCCAGAGACGGTCGATGCGCTCGTCGTCGAGCGCACGGAGCGGCGCGGCGGTATAGCCATCGGGCATCGGCGGCGCTTCCGCGAGCGGAAGGTCGAGCCGCCAGAGGGGAAACGTGCCGCCCTGAAATTTCGGAAACATCTTGAAGAGCCTGACCCAGCGCGGGTCTGGAACCATGTAGATGAGGCCGTCGCCGCGCGCTCGGAGCGCCTTAACCGAGTGCATGTACATCGCTACGGCCGGATGCGCGAGCGGGTTGGCGCTGCGAAAGCGTTGCGAGCGCGCGACGATGGGCGCGCCCGGTCGGAAGGCTCTGTACTCGCGCCCCTTCACCGTCACGAGCGAAGGCACGAAGGCGAACTGCCCGACTATCTTCCCCGTCTCGCCGTCGGTCGCAACCGTCCCGGCCACTCCGCCGAGCGGCGCATCGACCACGTAGCGCTGCCACATCTCTTCCGACAATTTGCCCCACCCAGCTTCTTCCATCCAGAGCTTTTGCAGCGCGGGCAAATCGTCCTCGACTATCAGCCGGTAATCCAAAGACATCCTCAACTTCTCCTTCAGTCGCCCGGCATCAAGTACCAACGCTCGGGCGCGAGCGCTTCGAGCGGAAGAGCGTCGGCGTCGAACGTGTTGCAGGTGAAAGCGAATCTGTAATCGACCGGCTCGGAGTCGAACGCTTCGACGGCTGCGGCGAGCGCGGGCGTGAGCATCACTTTCAGATGCGCGAGATTTTCGGGCACTCTGCCAGCGCCGCGCTCGGAGGCGAGCCAGCGAAGCGTCGCCGCGAGGACGCGCGGCAGGTCGGCGCAGGTGCGCGCCAGCAGGTCAGCCAGAAGTCCCGTCTGCCGCTTCGTCGCCGTGTAGCCGACGAGTTTTCCGCTCGCGCGCTCGCGCACCTCGACCGCGATGCGCCCGCTATTGCGAAACTTCAGCCACTCGCGCCCGCGCACCACTCCGCACTCAATCGGAAAGCTCTCCTTCGCCGACAGCCAAAGCTCTTCGTACTCATCGCCAAACTCCGCGACCGGCCGCGCCGTCACTTCGTCAACTCCTGCCGCCGAATCCCCTCCGAGCGCCGACTCGAACCTGAGCGACGCGCACCCGTAGCTCGTCTCCGCGAAGCTCGGCACGCCGAAGCGCGGCGCGAGCCGGAAGATGGGCAGCCAGGCGTATTCGGGCATCGAATAGACGACGCCGAAGCCGCGTTGCGAAGCCGCTTCGGCCGCCGCCTTGTAGAGCCCAATCATCGGATGCTCGTCGCGCCTGAGCGAACGCCCGCGCAGCTCCGTGCGCAGGATGGGCGCGGAGAAACGTAGCGCGCGAACTTCCCTTCCGTTCACCTTCAAAAGCGACGGCATGAACATCTCCTGCGCCGCCACTTTGCCCGCGCCGTCAACCGCCACCGTCACCAGAGCCGCGCCGAAGGGCGTCTCCAAGTACCACTCGCGCCACTGCCGCTCCGTCAGGCTACCCCACCCGGCCTCCTCCCACAGAGCGAGCAGGCTCGGCAAATCTCGCTCCTCGAAGAGCCTGTATGTCAGTCGCTCGCTCATCGTTTTTGAATCAGGAGGAAAGAGGAAGGGGCCAAAGGCCGAACGACTAAAAGGGCAAAAGGATAAACTCGGAAGCCTCGACTTCGTCGCACTCGCCTCTCTCGTCTGCCCCGATTATTCCTCGTCTTTTGGCAGACGGTGGTGCTGCAATTCGGCGACGCCCGACGCGGCCTCAACCGGCAGTTGATTGAGAAACAGCGACGAGCCGACGGAAGAGACGGCAGAAGGCGGCACGGTCGCTGCGCCCCTCGACCCCTGCGTCGCGGCTGCTGCGGCTGCTGCAACTCTCGGAGCTTCGGCGATAGGCTCTCTCGTCGCCGCCGCCATCGTCTCCAGCGCGAAGGTCTCCGCGCCCGCCAGCCCGCCCGTCTCCGGCATGACCTCTCTTGTCTCTGGCACGACTTCCGTCGTCTCCGTCGCGTCGCCGCTCGTCGCTTCCGCCGCGCGCTCCGTCTCTCTCTGTTCGACTAGCGCGCCGACGAGTGTAGACATCGCGGCGGCGCATTCCGCGAAGGCGCGCAACGCGAAGAGAAGCGCGACCGTAGCGAGCACGAAGCCGACCATCCAAGCCCCGTCGAGCGCGGCCAGCACAGGCAGGACGACGAAGAGCAGCCATATCGCCAGAACTCTCTGCGAAGACCTCGGCCGCGCGCGGAAACGCGCGAGCTGTTTTCCTCCGCCGTGCTCTTCCGTCATCATCTGCACGCGCACGGAGCCGAGCATCCCTCCGCGCACTTCCAAGTCCCAGGCATCGAAGTCGCCGCCGCGCAGCACGCACGCGCCCGCCCCGCGCAAGCTCTCCTCCAACGTGCGAAGGCGCTCGTCGGCCTCGTGCCAGGTCTCGCTCCAAATCGTCTCGGTGCGCGCCGCAGGCCACACGAGGCCGCTCGTGCCTCGACGCCGCCAGGGCGTCAGCCCGAAGCGGATGCGTCCGCGCAGTCGCGCCAGAGGCTGCATCAGGTGAAAGAGAGCCGTCAAAGCATGAAGCTTGAAATGCTCAAGGCGCGTCGCGGGTCGGCTCGTGAAGTGCGCTTTCCTCGTGCTCGAGACGGCCTGTAGCAGCAGCGCGCCGAGGGCGAAGACGAGCGTCGGCAGAGCGACGAGGAGAGGCGTCCACCACAGCCCCAGCAGAGAGACGAACACGAGCGCCGCGATGACCAGATACCATTCCGGCATCAACGGCAGCGAGACGAGCGTGCCCGGCGCGGGCTCGTATATCGACTGGAAGAGGCCGCTCCCCCAAGTGCCCTGATAGATTCTGCTCCGGCTCGACAGAAGCGCCTGCGTCAGCCCCTTGCCGTAGAGTCGCCCCGTCCACGTCAGATGCCCGGCCACGTTGTACTTCTCCGGCCACTTCTCTTCCAGAAGCGCCTCGGCCTTGCCGTAGCCCTGCTGCTGTTTCCAATACATCCCGACCGAGTTGCGACGGTGATGCCAGACCATCGCCGCCGGGCTGAAGCCGAGCGTCCCGCATTCCTGCTCGATGCGCCAGCAGAGGTCAACGTCGTCGCCCGCCTGTCGATAGACAGGGTCGCAGCCGCCGACCTTCAAGAGCGCCTCGCGGCGGAAAGCCATGTTGCAGCCCGGAATGTGCTCGGCCTCTTCGTCGGACAGGAGCACATGGACGGGGCCGCCCGGCGCGTTCGCCACGCAGTCGGCTATCCAGCCGTCGCCCGCCGGAGCGATGTTCGGGCCGCCGACTCCGGCGTGCTTCGTCCGCATGAAAGTGTTGGCGAGATACTGTAGCCAGTGCGGGTCGGGGCGGGCGTCGTCGTCCGTGTAGGCGACAATCTCTCCGGTCGCGGCCAGCATGCCGGTGTTGCGCGCAGAGGAAAGTCCTCGATTCTCCGTGCTGATTAAACGCGCCGGATACTCGCTCACGATAGCAGCCGTATCGTCCGTCGAGCCGTCGTCGACGACGATGACCTCGAAGTTCGGATACTCGACGCGAAGCAAGCCCTCCATGCAGTCGCGTATCACGCGCCCGCCGTTGTAGCTGCACACGACGACGGAGATGGGCGGCCACTCGGTATCCTTCGGAAACGGCACGTCCTCGAAAGCGCGGCTCACCGAAGCGAGCGCTTGTTTGGGCTCGCGCTCGCGCGTCACGAGCCCGAAATCCCAATCTTCGATGTCGAAGCCGCCGCGCCACCATTCGTCAGTCCACGCGAAGACGAAAGCTCCCGCGCAGCCGCGCTCGAAGACGGTGCGAATCTGCCAGGAGAGAACTTCCGCCTGCTTCTCTTCGCCGTTGCGGCGACTGTCTAAACCAATCTCGGCCATCACGAGCGGACGGTCGCCCGCGAGGTTTTGCAGCCTTGAGAGGTATGCTTCCAGACGGTCTTGCGTTTCGAGGTAGACGTTGAAGCAGACGAAATCGACGAAGCCGAGTTGCAGGTATTCGGTCGAAGGATAGTTGACGTAAGTGACTAACCCCTCCGGGTCTTCCTCTTTGACGGCCTTGTAGAGCTTCCGTAGAAAACGCTCGACGCGCTCGCGCCCCGTCCAGCGCACGACGGGCGCGGGTATCTCGTTGCCGATGGTGTAGCACAGTATCGACGGATGCCCCGCGCACTCGCGCACCATCTCGCGCACGCGCCGCTCGATGTCGCGCCCGCGCCCGCGCTCGTCAAGAAACGCGACGTGCTGCTCCCAGGGCAAGCCCACCATCACGTAGAGCCGGTGGCGCGCGGCGGCATCGAGCAGCCAGCGCGGCGGCACGGTGTAGGTTCTGACGGCGTTGATTCCCGCCTCGCGCATCGAGGCGAAGTCGCGCTCGACCACCTCCGGCGAGCCGTACTGCGTGCCGTCTTCCGAGGGTCGGAAAGTGCCGTAGGTGACGCCGCGAACGTAGAGCTTCTCTTCGCCGACAAAGAGGAATTTGCCTGCGACGTGCGGACGCGGGGAGACGTTCTTTTCCGTCGTCGGGGTAAGCGTCGGGGATTCGGTAAACATGATTTCGGGGTGAAAATTGCGACAAGCGCCCTCTGCGACCTTCGACATCTCTGCTTGTGCGTTGAGCTTGAAAGAAGCGCTCGGGTTTGCGAGCGGGCTAGGGTCGGCGAGAAACGCTTGAACGCGGGGCGGGGCTCCTATCAGGGTTTATGAACGACATAAATTCATTCGTTTAGATTTGAGCCGAGGAGGTTTCGCGTCCTTCGACCCTGCGGGGATGAGCTTTAAGCCTCAAGACGCGAAAGTGCGGCCACATGAGTTCGCCAACGAAGGAGCGCGTCGGCTACCGCACGTCGCCCAGTGGACTACCTTCCCTTTCAAATCAAGCGGCGGAAACTCTCCGAAGCTTTCGCCGATTCGCTTAAAACCACGATGCTACAGCGGGAGAAAATTTGTTCTCCGGCAGACCCGGACGAAACGACTCCGAAGCGAGCTTTTCAGCACGACATCTCTTTCTTCGCTGGGTCGTCTGGGTGCTTTAAGTAAGAGCGGGGCTCTGAAGTGATTCGAGCAAAACTCCCTGCAACAAAACTTTCTTCGTAGTGAGCGCAGCGTATCGTTACTGCCGACAAAAGTCAAATTCCTCGACGTTAAAATACTATTACAACCAGCCCTTCTATGAAGCCTTCACCTCGACAAAGTCGCAACGCTCGGCCGACCCTCTCGCAGCCTCTTTCCAGCTCCTCTAAAACCGAGCGGATGCTGCGAAGCCTGCCGTATCTGTTCAAACAGCCTCTTCCTCCGGCGTCTCGCCGCCGTCGCGCGCGACGAGCTTGCTGACGGTTTCGAGCGTGTCTATCTCTTCGACGCTCTTGTCAGTGCGCAGGCGCAGGATGCGCGGGAAGCGAAGGGCGTAGCCGCTCTTGTGTCGCTTCGATTCCTGCACGCGGTCGAAGGTCACTTCGAGGATGATTCGCGGCTCGACGAGGCGGACGCGCCCGTGCGCGAACTCCTGCAAAGTGTGTGCGCGAAACCACTCGGTCAGCTCCAGAAGCTCTGCGTCGGTCAGACCGGAATATGCCTTGCCGACGTTGAGCAGCTCGCCGTCTTCTGCCGAGCGACGGACGGCGAAGGTGTAATCCGAGAGCAGGTGGCGTCGCCTGCCGTTTCCGACCTCGACCGAGGTCACAACTACGTCGAGCGTAGCGAGCGCGCGTTTGAGTTTCAGCCATTCGCGCCCGCGCTTGCCCGGCTTGTAGGAGGCGCGGGGGTCTTTAATCATCAAGCCCTCGTTGCCGCGTGCGCGCGCCGCATCGAACTCGTCGTCGAGCGCCGCAGCCGTCTCCATTCTCTTCGCCTCCGAGAGACGCACCGTCGAGGCTGCGCCGCCGCGCAAGAGACTTTCGAGCACGCGCCGGCGCTCCCTGAGCGGCTCGTCAATCAGAACTTTGCCGCCCGCGTAGAGCAAATCATAGGCGACGAAGACGACGGGCGTCGAAGAGAGCAAATCTTCTCCGACGGTCTTTCGTCCCAGACGCTTCTGCAACTCGGCGAAGGGCAGAATCGTCGCGCCGCGCGCCGGAACTATCTCGCCGTCGAAGAGCGCATCCGTGCCCACTTGAAGAAGCGGCTCGATTAGCTCGGGGAAACGATGAGTCACTTCGTCGAGCGTGCGAGTGTAGAGCGCGACGCGCCCTGCGGCGACGTGAGCCTGCGCGCGTATGCCGTCGAACTTGTCTTCGACGTAGAACTCTTCGGGCATCGTGCGCGCGACATCCGAGAGGTCTTCGGCGGCGGTGGCGAGCATGAACTTAAGCGGATGAAAAAGTCGCATCCCGACGCCGCGCAACTCGTCGCGGCGCGCGCGCACGGCTGTCTCGCCGATGTCGCCCGTCAGCATGTTGACCTGCGCCACTGCCGACAACTCACGCCCGAAGGCACGCGCGATGGAATCCTCGACTAAGCCCTCCTTCAAGCCGATGCGCAAATCTCCGACCAGAATTTTTACCAGGTACTTCGCTTCAAGCGGCGACGCACGCCGCAGGGTTTCGACCAGCAGCGCCTTCTTGTTCTTTGTCCCGCGCGTCTCGCTCAGACGCTCGACCAGCCGCTCCGTCTCCGTCAGCGTAAAGCTCGGCGCTTGCGGCGGCGTCTCTCGCGCGGCCTCGCTTAAAGCTTCGTAGGCGACCTCGCCCGCGTCGCCCAGGCGCACGTAACGCGGGCGCAGGTTTTCGACCTCGAAGCCGGTCACTTCGCTCAGGGCTTCGCGCAGGACGCTCGTGCCGACGTTGGTCGTGCGCGCGTCGTTCAAGGCGAACTGGTGTCCGGCGAAGTAGCGAGCGGCGCGCGTCAAATCGGCGTCGTCAAGCTGCTGGAAGTAAGCGCCGAGCAGCGCGGCCTTCTCAAGCTTCTTAGTCGTCGCCGCCACAGCTTCAGCCGTCTCGGCGAAACGCGTGAGCGTCCCGCCCGTCGCGCCTGCGCTCTCGCCGCCGGCGGCCTTCCGTTCCTTCCCCGCAGATGTTTTTTTCGTTCGTGCCATATTCAGACGATTAACAGCTTCGCATCGACCCTCAAGGCATCCTCGACGCGCGGCTCGCCGAAGATTTCAGGATGAAGTATGCGCGCCAGTATCTCCGCGCCATCGACGACGCGCGGCCCCGGACGGCTGAAGTAGGATGTCGCATCGAGCGTCCAGACCTCGCCTTTGCGGACGGCGGGAAGCTCCTGAAATCCTTCGGGCAGACGCGCATGCGGAAGCGCCCTGAGCACATCTTCCTTGTAGAAGCCGCAGGGGATGAGGACGACGACTTCGGGCGCATAGACGCTTATCTCACGCGCGGTAGTTTGAACCGAGGGCTGACCGGCGCGACCGAAAGTGTGGTCGCCGCCCGCGAGAGCGACCTGTTCGGGAACCCAGTGGCCGGGCGCGAAAGGCGGATCAAGCCATTCGAGCATGAGCGTGCGCGGGCGTCGTTCCACGTCGGCGAGGGCGGCGGCCAGCGCGTCGATGCGCGCGGCGAGCGCATTGATTACTCTCTCTGCCTCCGCTTCTCTTCCCACGAGCGCGCCGACGGTTCGGATGTTGGCGAGGATGTCTGTGATGGTGTTCGGCTCAAGCGAGAGAACGCGCACGTCCGTCTCGGAGATGCGCGCGGCGGCCTGCTCGACCGTCTTGTAGCTGACGGCGCACACGTCGCAAAGCTCTTGGGTGAGAATCAGGTCGGGCTTGAGCGAGCGAAGCAATTCTTCGTCGAGATTGTAGATAGAGCCGTGCCCGTCGAGCTGCGAGCGAACGGCGTGGTCTATCTCGGCGCTCGTCATTGTCTCATGCGAGATGCGGCTGGCCGTGAGCTTCGGCAGGCGTGCGACCGAAGGCGGGTAGTCGCATTCGTGCGTCACGCCGACGAGCGCGTCTTCGAGGCCGAGCGCGCAGACAATCTCGGTGGCCGAGGGCAGAAGCGAAACGATGCGCGGCGTCTTCGAGCTGTTCATGTACGGCTCCGGTTCGTTCGGTGATGCTGCTTTCAGAGGTTTGCCAGACGGGCATCGGCGCTGTCAAGCGAAGGAAGTCGAAGGAAGGCGAAGGAAGGCATCGGGCGTCGATTTCAACGCGCGGCAGCGCAGCCGCCATCGACGCGCTCGTCGGCAGCCTTCGAGCAGACGAGCGCGGCGACGTTTCAAGCCTTCCGCAAGCTCGCTTCCCTCCTGCCTTCTGCTTTTGCAGGCGACGCGCTACAATCGCGGCTGTTCCTGTCAACATCGACGCAGAAGACGAAAAAGTAGGAGACCCCTAAGATGCAGGACAAGCCGACGAATCTGCCGACTACGCAAACGGGCGGCCAGCCTCTCAAGCCCATCACCGAGACGATTATCGAACGCCGCGCCACGATTCACTTCAAGCCCGAAGAGCAGGTGCCCGACGACGTGCTCAACGCCATCCTGACGCTCGGAGCGCAGGCTCCGTCGGGTTATAATTTTCAGCCCTGGCGCTTCATCGTCGTGCGCGACGCCGAGAACAAGCGGCGGCTTCAAAGTGTGGCATTCAACCAGCCGAAGATTGCCGAAGCGCCGGTGGTGATTATCGCCTTCGGGATGCGCGAGCAGTGGAAGCAGACGGCCGAAGAGGTTTTTCGTGAAGGAGCGGCGCGCGGGGCGGGCAACCCGGCGACCGTCGAGCAGGCCATGCAGGGCGCAATCGGTTTCGTCTCCAGCATGTCGCCCGAGATGTGGCTCAACCGCCACACGATGATAGCCTTGACGACGATGATGCTCGCCGCCGAAGCTTACGGCTTCGACACCGCGCCGATGGAGGGCTTCGACCCCGCAGGCATCAAACGCGAGTTCGGATTGCCCGACGAGGCCGAAGTCGTCGCCCTGCTCGCCATCGGTCGAGGCGTCGAGCCCGACAAGCCCTACACCGGACGCTTCCCCCTCGAACGCATCGTCTTCAGCGAACGCTACGGTCAACAGTGGAAAGAAAATAAGTAATGAGTAATGAGTAATGAGTTGATGAGAGAAATGCTTTTTGTCTTCTCACTCATCACTCATCACTCATTACTTAATTGACGGAGTCGAGCATGGAAAAACGTGTCGAAGGTGTGATGGATCACATCGCGGTGGAGTCGGAGGATTTGCGGCGCGACGTGAGCGAGTACGAGCGTCTGGGCTTCAGCGTCGAGACGATGTACGACGATTGGGCGATGCTGCGCGACGCGCGCGGCTTCGGCATCGCGCTGCTGCCGCCCGGCTCGAAGCACCCGCCGCACTTCGGCCTCCGCGTCGAGACGCGCGAGCAGCTTGAAGAGGCCGCCCGCCGCGAGAATCGCCCCATCAAAGAACACCGCGACCGCTCCGTCTCCTTCTACACGAAAGGCGTCGGCGGTCGCGCCGTCGAAGTGATTTACTATCCGCCCGACTACACCGGACTCGTGAATCGTGAATCGTAAATCGTCAATAGTGAAAGACGGTTTTAACTATTCACGATTTACGATTCACGATTTACTGCTTTTAGGTTTTTATTGTGCTTCTATTCGTCTTCGAGTTTTTGGGAACGACCGAGCTAATCGTCATTCTGCTGGTGGCGCTGATGCTGTTCGGGCCGCGCAGGCTGCCGGAGATAGGGCGGACGGTGGGCAAGAGTCTGGCCGAGTTCAAGCGTGCGACCGACGATTTCAAGCGGACTTGGGAGCGCGAGGTCGAGCTGGATAAGATTGAGCGCGAGATGCGGCTCGAAGGGGAGCTGAGCAGTATTCCGGCGACGACGACGCCTTCGGAAACGGACGCGCCCGCGACAGAGCACGAGGAGGAGGAGGAGCAGCAGCGAACGATTGCTCGCGGCTCAAGGGCTCGACAGTCCGCCGACTCTGCCGTCGCAGAAGATGCTTCCGAGGCGTCGCCTCGCTTGAGCAGAGTCGAAGAGACTTAGACACCAGAAGCTTAGAAATTGAGACTGCAAACTTTTCCGCGATGTCTTCGGGACTGTTGGAAACAGAGGTAGAGAGAGAGACGGGCGACGGCGGCGGCGAGGCCGAGGGGCAGCCCGGCGGCCAGATGTCGTTTCTCGAACATCTGGACGAGCTGCGGCGTCGGCTCATTCGCTCCATCCTGTTCGTCTTCGTCGCCCTCGTCGGCTGCTGGTTCGTCTCCGATTACATCTACGATTTTCTCTCCGTGCCCGTGCGCCGGGCGCTGGCCGAGGCGCAGCGCCGCCAGATTCCGCTCGAAGGTCTGACGGGGCATGAAGCCATCCTGCCGCTCAATTCTCTAAAGGAGGGTGAGACGGGGCGCTACGTTTTCGCGGAGGCGACGAAGCTTGGCGCGAGCGTGATTCAGCCGGGCACGACCGTCTCGGCGCGCGTGGCGCGCGACCAACGGGGGCAACTTGCTCTCTTCACGGATGAACCGCTCTTCTCCGGCGTGACCGTCATCCCGAAGGGCGTGCGTCTGCCCGTCGATTTCGACTCGAAGCCCGACGCCCTGCCCGGCATCGACGATAAGCTCATCGTCACCACCGCGCTTGAGCCCTTCTCGCTCTACCTGCAAGTCTCGCTCTACACCGCGATTTGCCTCTCCGTGCCCTTCCTGCTCTGGCAAATCTGGGCTTTCGTCGCGCCCGGCCTCTACCCGCACGAGCGCGCCTACGCCTTGCCCTTCATCGCGCTCTCGACCATCTCTTTCGTCGCGGGCGCGGCCTTCGCCTACTACGTCCTGTTTCCGCCCGCAGCCAGTTACCTGCTCGGACTCGGACAGGACTTCCGGCTGCTTCTCAAAGCGACCGACTATTTCGACTTCATCCTGCTCATCATGCTGGCGATGGGCGTCGTCTTCCAGATGCCGGCCGTGACTTACGTTTTGTCGCGCATCGGCATCGTGACGGCGCATTTTCTGCTGCGGGTCTGGAAGGTGGCGCTGGTGGTGATTCTGGTGGCGGCGGCCGTGCTCTCGCCGACAAACGACATCCCGAACATGATGCTTTTCGCCGCGCCGATGGTCGTGCTCTACATCATCTCGATTTTCATCGCCTGGCTCTTCGGCAAGCCGCGTACGACGAGTTGATTCAATCGCCCAACAGAACCAAATTCAAACAGGGATGGACAGGATAGACAGGATAAAGACAAATGATGAATGCGGAATGCGGAATGCGGAATGTAAAGACCAAAGCTTGCTGCTTTTCATTCATCATTCCGCATTCATCATTCCGCATTTCTTTCTATCCTGTCTATCTCTGTTAATTTCTCTCTAAATCTTTGCAAGATTGGCCTTTAGGCAGGCAACCGAAAGCCCGCCTCGCCGCATCTTGACTCTGTTCCGAGCGAGGCTCTAGAATCTGCGTCCGACGTGCTTCGGGCGATGTCTCCGGCGAGAGCCTTTGCGAGCCGAAACAGGCTGAACGGCTCTTTCAGTCGAAGCGTCGCCGTTTTCATAAACCCTCGGTCGAATTTCTCATTAAAGGATGCGCGCGGTCGGTTCGGCGAGCCGATTTTTTATCAGGCCGAGCGCGTATCCTGTCAGGCAGTTTTGGTAATAACTAACAGGAGTTTTAAGAAGATGTCTCGTCACTCGTTCAGGATGCGTTTGCTCTGGGTCTTGGCGCTCGCCTCCTTCGTGCTCAACGCGACGGCTTTCGCCCTGCCGCAGAAGGACAGGGAGAGAGCCAATCAGGACGTGCCCGACCGCGAGCGCAACGTCAAGCAAGAAGTCAAGCAAGTTTACAAGCGCTGGCTCGAACAGGACGTGGCCTACATCATCACCGACGCCGAGCGCAAAGCCTTCAGGAAGCTCGCCACCGACGAGGAGCGCGAAGCCTTCATCGAAGACTTCTGGCGCAAGCGCGATCCAGACCCGGACACCGACGAAAACGAATACCGCGAAGAGTATTACGAGCGCATCGCCTACGCCAACCAGCACTTCGCCTCCGGCATCCCCGGCTGGAAGACCGACCGGGGTCGCATCTACATCATGTACGGCAAGGCCGACGAGGTAGAGTCGCACCCTGCGGGCGGACAGTACGACCGCCCCTCCTATCATGGCGGCGGCTCGACTTCCACCTACCCTTTTGAAATCTGGTTCTACCGATACATTCCCGGCGTCGGCTCCGGCATCGAGATTGAGTTCGTTGACCCGACCGGCTCGGGCGAGTATCGTATCGCCCGCTCGCCCGAAGAAAAGGATGCTCTGCTGCACGTGCCCGGCGCTGGCCTGACCCTGAGCGAACAGCTCGGCCTTTCCAGCAAGGCCGACCGCGTCACAGGCTTCGGCGGCGGTCGCGGCCTCGGCTTCGGCGGCTACACGCGCGAGCAGGACAACCCCTTCACGCGCCTCCAGATTCTCACAGACCTCCAGCGTCCGCCGCAGATTAAGTACGCAGAGCTTTCTAACCTTGCCACCTCGACCACTGGTATCGCCGACGACAACCCGCTCGACTTCGACGTGCGCATCGACTACTTCCGCGCCTCCGACGAGCGCGTGATGACGGCCATCACCATCCAGACCGAAAACAAAGACCTAAGCTTCAAAGACCTCGGCGGCGTCCAGACCGCGCAGCTCAACATCTTCGGACGCATCACGGCGGTCAACGGACGCCGCGCCGGAATCTTTGAAGACCCGGTGACCACCTCCGCCACGCTCGAAGAGCTGACGACCATCAAGGATAGAAAGTCGGCTTACCAGCGAGCCGTGCCGCTCGCGCCCGGCACTTACAAGGTCGATGTCGTCGTCCGCGACGTGAACACCGGCGCGACAGGCATCAAGCACGTCGGCTTCACCGTGCCGAAGTACGACCCGAAACAACTCTCGACCTCGACGCTCGTGCTCGCCTCCAAGCTCCAGAGCCTCGGCGACCGTCCGCCGAGCGAGATGTTCAGCATCGGCAATAACAAAGTCGTCCCGAACGTCTCGGGCATGTACCGGCAGGGCGAGCCCGTCGGCATCTACCTGCAAGTCTACAACGCAGGCATCGACCAGACGACGCTGCGCCCCTCGGTCGATGTCGAGTACGCGCTCTTGAAGGACGGCAAGGAACTCGGCAAGCAGTCCGAAGACTGGCGCGGCATGAGCGACTCAGGCCAGCGCCTGACGCTCGCTCGCCTCATCCCGACGCAGAATCTCGCGCCCGGCAACTACGAGTTCGTCATCCGCCTGCGCGACCGCGTCTCCGGCCAGTCGCTCGCGCCCTCGGCCAAGTTCACCATCGTCGGCAGCAAATAGCTCGGCTCTCATCATCCAACAAAAACAACGGGGCGGCTCGCTTTTGAAGGCGAGCCGCCCCAAAACTTTCCGTTGACTGAAAGCGCGCTGCCGTGCGTTCTTCCAAACTTAAAAAAGCGTGTCCTGCGTCGTCTCCTGTCGCTCGCCGCGCCGGAGGGCGTTGACTAAGAGGTGCGCGCGGCGGGTGGGCTCGGGTTGGCGGTAGCCGCCGTCGCAGCGAAGCGTGAGGTCGATTGCGCCCGCGAGGTCGATGAGATGACCGGGCGAGACGTAGATGGGCTGCACGCGCGTCTTCGTCCTCAGAGCCGCGCCGACCGTCTCGCCCTTATCGACGAGCGGCGTCCACTCGCCCCGCTCCTCCGGCGGCTCTTCATATTTGCCGACCAGCACCGACTTCGCGCAGCCGAAGGTCGGGCGGTCGATGAGCAGCCCGACGTGACAGGCGATGCCGACGCGTCGCGGGTGCGCCAAGCCCTGCCCGTCGAACATCACCGCGTCCGGCTCCGTCTTCAGCTTCGACCAGGCTTCCAGCACCGAAGGCGATTCACGAAACGACAGCAGCCCCGGCACGTATGGAAACTTCGTCTCGCTCACGACGCCCACCTCTTCGACCACTTCGAGCGACGGCAGACGCAGCACGACGATTCCGGCGTAGAGCGTCGTCGAGTATTTGTTGAAGGAGATGTCAGCGCCCGCCACCGTCTCGATTTTTCGCGCGAGCGGCTCGATGCGCACGCGCTCGCGCAGGCGCTTCTGCAACTCGACGGCCTCGCGCGGCGTCAGGTTCCATTCGTGAAGCTTCTCGTAGCTCGCCATAAAAATTAGAGGTCGGAGGTCAAAGGTCAGAGGTCAGTTAAGAACTGATTTCGCTGACCTCTGACCTCTGACTTCTGACCTCTCCCTCGAAGTTTATCGTTTCAGTGCCGTAGATGTCGGCACTCCTGCTGATGACGGAATGGACGCGCCAGCGCCGGTCGTCGCGCTCGGGGTAGTCGAGTCGGTGGTGCGCGCCGCGCGACTCTTTGCGCCAGAGGGCGGCGCGCGTGATGAGCATGGCGACGCTCAGAAAATTGCGCGAGGGCGCGCGCAGGTGCGCGTGCTCGGCTATCTGCTCGAACTCGCCGAGGGCGCGCTGAAGCGAATGGCGCGTGCGCAGGATGCCGACGCGCTCCCACATCAGACGCCTCACGCGCTTTCTCACCGCCAGCGCAATCTCGCCGCGATACAGGTCTCGCCCCGTCTCTTCGGACTCAGACGCAGCCGTCGCAGCGTCGCTTCGCGCAGTGACGGCCTCGACGCGCGGCGCTTCGGCGTGTGTCGCATCCTCTGAAGCTTCCTGCCAAGTTTCTCTCTTCGAGTTCTCTTTCTTCAAATCCTCCGCTGCCGCGCGTCCGGCTCGCGCGCCGAAGACGAGACCTTCGAGCAACGAGTTCGACGCGAGACGATTCGCGCCGTGAACGCCCGTGCAGGCCACTTCGCCTGCGGCGTAGAGCCCTTCGAGCGTGGTGCGTCCTTCGAGGTCTGTGCGAATGCCGCCCATCGAGTAGTGCGCGGCGGGCGAGACGGGCGCGGGCTCGCGCGCGAGGTCGAGCCCGTAGCGCAGGCAGGTCTGGTAGATTTTCGGGAAACGACTGCGCAGGTAGCGCGCGTCGAGCGCCGTCATGTCGAGATAGACGGTGCGCGTCGCGGTGCGCTCCATCTCGGCGACGATGGAGCGGCTCACGATGTCGCGCGGCGCAAGCTCTTCGCGCTCGTCGTAACGCTGCATGAAGCGTCTGCCCGAAGCGTTTCTCAGCACACCGCCCTCGCCGCGCATCGCCTCCGACAGAAGAAAGCGCGGCGCGCCCTCGACGTTCAGAGCCGTCGGGTGAAACTGCACGAACTCCATGTCGGCCACTTCCGCGCCCGCCTCGTAAGCCATCGCAATGCCGTCGCCTGTCGCCACTTCAGGGTTGGTCGTGTGCTGAAACAACTGCCCCGCGCCGCCCGTCGCCAGCACGACCGCGCCTGCGCGCAGCTCGCGCGGCGCACGCACGCGCGAATCAAGATAACGCACGCCCGCGCAGCGTCCACGCCCATCGACGAGCAGGGCTTCAGTGGCCGAGTGGGTGAGAAATTGGACGTTCGGCTCGCGGCGGGTGCGTGCGATGAGGGCGCGCACGATTTCTCTTCCCGTCGCGTCGCCGTGCGCGTGCAGGATACGTCGGCGCGAGTGTGCGGCCTCCTGTGTGAAGACGAGGCGACCGCCCTCGCGGTCGAACTCCGTGCCCCACTCGATAAGCTCGCGTATAAAGCTGCGCCCCTCCTTGACGAGCACTTCGACAGCCGCGCGGTCGCACAAGCCCGCGCCCGCCTCGACGGTGTCGTCCTCGTGCAGAGAAACTTCGTCGTCTTCGCTCAAGGCGACGGCCACGCCGCCCTGCGCATATTCCGTGTTCGATTCGCTCGCCCGCTCCTTCGTCAAAACCGTGACGCGCGCCCCCCTGCGCGCCACCTCCAACGCCGCCCGCAGACCCGCGATGCCGCTTCCAACTACCACGAAATCCGTCTCCACAGACACCCCTTTGAGAAAATTGATTCATTGATTCATTGGTTCATTTCTTCATTGAATCAATAAACCGATGAATCAATGAATCAATTACGTCGTGGATTCTAGCAACTGGCGAGCGAGCCGGGCAATGTTGCGTGCCGCTCGGGGGGCGCGCTAGAATGCTCCAGAGAAAGATTTCCTTTTTTAGTTCCCCGAGCATACCGTTTAGAGAAATTTTAAGAGCGCGCGTGTGCGTCGTGTCGAAGAGCATGTGCCCCCGTTCGTCTCGGTCTTGTGCGCCGCGCGCCCGTCGGAAAACCCACCGGAAGATGGGAAGGAGAATCACACGATGAAATCAACACGCCTTGTGACATTGCTCGTCGTCCTGGCGATGCTCGGACAGGTCTCCGCCTTCGCGCAAAGGCGCGGCGGCAATCGTCGCGGGACGACGCGCCCCGCTCCGCAGACGCGCCAGGCGGGCGCTCTGCCCGCGCTTCAGTTGACGCAGTTCACTCTGCCCAACGGCCTCAACGTCATCATGCACCGCGACACTTCGACGCCGATTGTCGCCGTCAACGTCTGGTATCACGTCGGCTCGAAGAACGAAGTGCCCGGCAAGACCGGCTTCGCGCATCTCTTCGAGCACATGATGTTTCAGGGCTCGAAGAATTTCGACGACGACTACTTCACGCCCCTCCAGAAAGCGGGCGCAGACATTAACGGCTCGACCAATCCCGACCGCACGAACTATTACGAGGTCGTACCCTCTAACTTCCTTGAGCTGGCTCTCTTCCTCGAAGCCGACCGCATGGGCGGACTGCTCGAAGCCATGACCGAAGAGAAGCTCGCCAACCAGCGCGACGTGGTCAAGAACGAGAAGCGGCAGCGCTACGACAACCAGCCCTACGGGCTCATCAACATCAAGATAGCCGAGACGCTCTACCCGGCCACGCACCCTTATCACTGGACGACCATCGGCTCGCTCGAAGATTTGACCGCCGCCTCGATGGACGACGTGAAAGACTTCTTCCGTCGCTTCTACGTGCCGAACAACGCGAGCCTCGTCATCGCGGGCGACTTCGACCCGACGGAAGCGCGCCGCCTCGTCGAGAAATATTTCGGCCCCATCCGGCGCGGCAACGCCGTGACGCCCGTCAATGTGCCGCAGCCCCGCCTTGACCGCGAGATTCGCTTGCAGGAAGAAGACCGCGTCTCTCTGCCGCGCATCTACATGACGTGGATGACCGTGCCGCACTATACGCCCGACGACAAGTCGCTCGACATGCTCGCCAACGTGCTCGCCAACGGCAAGGGCTCGCGTCTCTACAAAACGCTCGTCTACGAGCGCCAGATAGCGCAGGACGTTTCGGCCTTCCATCCTTCGCGCGAGATAGGCGGCGAGTTTCGCATCGTAGCGACGGCCAAGCCGACAAAGACTCTCGCCGAAATCGAAGCCGCGATTAACGAAGAGATAGCGAAGCTCCAGGCCGCGCCGCCTTCCGCCGAAGAGATGGAGCGCGCCTACAACGAGCGCGAATCCTCCTTCATCTACGGCATGCAGACCGTGCTCGGCAAGGCCGACCAGATTAACTCCTACAACGTCTTTCTCAAGAAGCCCAATTACTTTCAGGAAGACCTCGCGGGCTATCGCCGCGTGACGGCCTCGGACGTGCAGCGCGTCGCCCGCAAGTACCTGACCGACAAGCGGCTCGTCGTCAACGTCGTGCCGCGTGCGCCGCAGAACAAGCCGGGCGAGCCCGTCGCCGCCAGCCCGCAGACGGCCACGCCCGCGCCCGCCGCAGCCAGCACCGCAGCCGCACAGCCGCAGACCGGCGCGGCTTCGGGCGCATCTGCTACCGGCGCGCAGACGCCCGCCGCCGCCACCGCCGACCGCCCGAGCGGAGCACAGCCGCAGACGAAGACCGAAGCGGCCTCGACGCGCCCGGCGGGAGCCGCGCCACCCGTCGCGCAGACTCCCGCCACCACGCCGCAGCCCAAGAAGAAAGGCGACCTCTCGAAGCTGCCTAAAGAAGGGCCTCCGCCGCAGTTCAGTCTGCCGCAGATTCAGCGTCGGCGGATGTCGAACGGCCTCGAAGTCCTCATCGTCGAGCATCACGAATTGCCGGTCGTCACCATGAACCTCGTCGTCAAGACGGGCGCGGCTGCCGACCCGCCGGAGCGCGCGGGGCTCGCCAGTCTCACCTCCGGTCTCATCGACGAAGGCACGAAGACGCGCAGCGCCCTCGACATCTCCAACCAGCTTGCGGCCATCGGCGCGACGCTCTCGACCGGCGCGGGCTGGGATTCGAGCAGCGCAAACTTGCAGACGGTCGCGCGCCATCTCGACCGCGCGCTCGACATCTTCTCCGATGTCGTCATCAACCCGTCGTTCCCTGAAGACGAATTGCAACGCCAGCGCGCACAGCGCCTCGCGCTGCTTCGCCAGCAGAAAGACAGCGCGACGGCCATCGCCAACGTCGTCTATCCGGCCATCATCTTCGGTCGCAGCCATCCTTACGGACACCCGCAGACCGGAGACGAGTCCTCGGTCAGCGCCGTGAACGGCGAAGAGCTGCGTAAGTTCTACCAGACTTACTACCGGCCGAATAACTCCGCGCTCATCGTCGTCGGCGACGTGACGCCCGACACGCTGATGCCGAAGCTCGAACGCTCCTTCGGACGCTGGGAGCGCGCACACGTTCCGGCGGTCGATGTCACAGCCGCGCCCGTCCAGCGCGACAAAGCGACCATCTACATCGTTGACCGTCCGGGCTCGGCGCAGTCCGTCCTGCGCATCGGTCAGGCAGGCGTGCCGCGCTCGACGCCCGACTACTTCCCTCTGCTCGTGATGAACCACATCCTCGGCGGCGACTTTGTTTCGCGCGTCAACCTCAACCTGCGCGAGCAGAAGGGCTACACCTACGGCGCGAGCACGGGCTTCGCCTATCGTCGCGGCGCGGGGCCCTTCACGGCTGCCGCCGACGTGCGAACGGCCGACACGCGCGAGTCGGTCGTCGAGTTTCTCAAAGAGCTGCGCGGCATACGCGGCGAGATTCCCGTCACGCCCGCCGACCTCGAATACGCGCAGCAGAGCATCATTCGCGGCGTCCCTTCCGGCTTCGAGACGCCGACGCAGATAGCCAACCAGCTCGTCAACGTCGTGCTCTACGATTTGCCTGACGACTACTTCAACACCTTCATCCCGCGCCTTCAGGCCGTCACCATCGAAGACCTGAACCGCGTCGCCAACCGCTACCTCGACCCGTCGCGGATGGCGATTGTCGTCGTCGGCGACCGCAAGGTCATCGAGGCGGGCTTGCGCTCCATCGAAAACGTCGGCGACAACATCGCCCTCGTCGATACGGAAGGACGCCCCGTCGCCGCCGGCGCAGGAACAACCAACACGGGCAACAACCCGCAACGCTGAAGCCCGACCACCGAGCTTCGGCTTACGAAAAAGGCGAGCGCGTGCTTCCATGCACGGCTCGCCCTTTTCATCTTTATTCCGTCTCTACCGAGTTTAAGCCTTCGGAAAGCTCGGATCGTTTCTCACCTGCCGCGCTTGCCAGAGGTGGCGGCGCTCGTGTGCGAGGATGGCGAGGATTGATTGGCCGAGACTCAGGCGGAGCAGTCCGAGAAACGGCGACTTGATTCTCGCGCGCCCGAGGTCGAGGCCGTTTGCTTCTCGAATCCTCTGGAGCACCGCGTCCTGAAGCGACATGAAAGCAGGCGCGACGACCGCCAGCAGGTGCTCAGGCAAAGGAGCGATCACTTTCGGCGCTTTGACCTTCACACGCCTGACGGGCGGCTCTGTAGCGCGCAGAAACCAGCGACCCAGAAGCCCGTGCCTGTAAGGGCCGCGACTAAACAACTGCTCGGAGCGCGCCTGTTTGATTCCCTTATCGACCGTCCGAAGATAGACCTGACCCGTCAGGTTGAGATGCGCGAGGCACTCGCCGATTGACCAGCGCCCCTCGGCCTGACGCCAGTTGAACTGCCGGTCGTTCAAGCCTTCCAGAAGCTCGCGCGCTTCCTTCCTGATGGCCTCGACCTGCGTGCGGTAATCCTCCAGCTCCTCGACGAGCGGCATGTCCGAGGTCGCCGTCGAAGCATCCTGAACGTCTCTGACCTCTGCGCCCATATCGAATCTCCTTTCGCGTGCGCGCTGCCTAAGATTTTAAATGCGCCGAACGGGTTTCTCTTCAAGCCTACCCTCACGCGCGCTTCGCTCTTCTTCAGCGTCGCTTGTTGAATTTCTTCAACGATTGGTGAAGCTTCTTGACGCGCTCTTTCTCGGCTTCGACGACGCGGCGGTTCTGTCGTGCGGCCAGTTGCGCCATCTCTTCCTGCATCTTGCGATAATTGCCGAAACGCTCGGCGGCAAGCTCTCCGTTCTCCAACGCAGCACGGACGGCGCAGCCGGGCTCGCTTTCGTGGCCGCAATCGCGGAAGTAGCAGAGGGCGGCGAGAGCTTCGATGTCGTCGAAGGTGTCGCGCAAGCCCTGGTCGCGCACGAGCAGTTGAAGCTCGCGCATGCCGGGCGTGTCGATGATGAGGCCGCCCGTGGGAAGCTGTAGAAGCTCGCGGTGAGTGGTGGTGTGTTTGCCGCGCTCGTCGCCCGTGCGCACGTCCTGCGTCTTCTGTTTCTCGACGCCGAGCAGCCGGTTGATGATGGTCGATTTGCCGACGCCCGACGAGCCGACGAGAGAGACGGTCTGACCCGCGCCTATATATGGACTCAACTCTTCGATGCCCTCACCTTGCTTCGCGCTCAAGACCAGCACCGGCACTTCGAGCGCCACACGCTCCACCACGCGCCGTTTCTCTTCCAAATCATCGCTCACGTCCGCTTTGTTGAGGATGACGACGGGATGCGCGCCGCTCTCGCGCGCCATGATGAGATAGCGCTCGATGCGGCGAGGGTTGAAATCGTTGTCGAGCCCGACGACGACGAACAGCGTGTCGATGTTGGCGGCGACAATCTGCTCCTCGTCTCTGCTGCCCACCATCTTGCGCGAGAATTTGCTCTTGCGGGGAAGTATCTCCTGAATCGTCGCCTTGCGCTCCGTGTCGCGGACGCGAATCACAACCCAGTCGCCCACCGCAGGCAGGTCGGCGCTTCCCGTCGCGAGGTAGCGAAGCCTGCCGCTCGCTTCCGCCGGTAGTTCTCCTTCCTCGGTGTAGAGCATGTAAATCTTATTGTGCTGGAGAAAGATGCGCCCCACCCCGTAGCCCTCGCGCCTGAAGGGCTCGAAATTTTCGGCGAAGAACTCGTTCCATCCGAACGCTTCCAGATTCAAAACAGTCGTCCTCTCAAAGGCATGCTCACGCTCGCGCGCGGCCTTGCCCGTCTCACTTCTTCTTCTTGAGATTAATCGTGCCCCGGCATCCCGGCGCGCGGCACAGACAACGCTTCGTGTCCGGGTGATAGGATTCGACGTAGTCGAGCGTTATCTCTTCGCCGGGACGAATGTCGCGCAGGGCGTAGAAGAGAATGTGCCCGTGAATAATCTTCATAAAGCTGTTGGGCTGGCAGGAATGATTGACGTACTGCGTGCCGTTGCCGCCCCGACTTGAGTCGATGCCCCAGTAAGAATCTATCGCGCAGATGTGCAAGCGCCGCCGCCCGCGCATCCGCCGCGCCGCCTCCACGCGCGAGACGCGCTCGCCCGTCAGCTCAGCAATCTTTCGCCCCTTCGGAAAAAAGACGGTCGCAAAGCATCCCTTCCCGTCAATCTTCGACGCCCCGACGCGGATGCCCGGCGCAAGCTCTTCTTTCATTCAAACCCCCAAAGACGAATGATGAATTAGGAATGATGAATGATGAATGGAAAGCAGAAAGCAGTTTTCAGTTTTCGGTTTTCAGTTTTCAGAAAAGAAGAAATGCCTTTTGCTGAAAACTGAAAACCGAAAACTGAAAACTTATTCATCATTCCGCATTCATCATTCATCATTTTTTCGTTCCCGTGTAGCGATAGTGGCCTGTGATTTTCCAGTTGAAGAGCACGTCTTCCATCTGTGGCCCCGCGCCGATGTTGTGAACTATCAGGAGTCGGGCGGGGTCGGCACTGGACGCAACTCCGACGACGATGCCGATGTGTGTGAGGCCGCCGCCCAAGTCCCACGTGACGATGTCGCCGGGCGCGTAGTCGGCGGCGTTCAGGCTGAGGGAGAGCGAGTCGCCTTTGCGCGCGAAGAAGACCATCAGGTTGGGCACGCGGCGGTGGTCAATATTCGTATCGGGCTTACGCAAGCCCCACTTCTTCGGGTAGAGGTCGAAGTTGCGGCGCATGTCTTCGTGTACCTCTTTTTGCAGGTCGATGCCGAGCTTGCGGTAGGAGCGTATGACCTCGTCGGTGCAGACGCCGACTTCAGCCGGGGGGTCGCCGCCCGGATATTCGAGCACGAAATAGGTCGGGTCGTATCGTACCTTCTGGCTCGTGCGCTCGATGGCCGCCTCGGCGAGCTTGTCGAGCGCGGGCGAACCGCTTGAGCGCACCCTGGCGACATCCTGCTGCTGCGCCGAAGGCGGCTGTGGCTGTTCTTTGCCGACCGGCTTGACGGTCTGCGAGACGCTCGAAGCTACTCCGCAACCACTCAACAGGAGCAGCAGCACATATATCGAACATCTCACAAAGACCATCTTTTCAATCCTCTTCATACGAAGCCCTCACCGTGCTGAGTTTCGTGTTGCCCTGAACGTAATAACCGTTGCCGTCAATCACCTCCACGTCAAAGCCCGGATAGGAAGGTTGAAATCTCGTCGTCTTCCACGTAGCGACTGTGATGTCGTTCGGAGATGCGCGCTGATAAGTATATTGCGGCAGACCCATCCGGTCGCCTCGCACATTTGTCCCGTCGAGGTGCAGGATATGCACGGCGAACCCTTCAACGTCCCAGATTCTCTTTTCGACATTCTTCACTTTCGACATCTGCTCTCCTCTCTTCAGAGCAAGCTCGCGCGGAGTTCCCCGACAAACGCGTCGAGTGAATTATACTCGGAGGCGACGCTATCTCCACGCGAATTATACATTCCGCCCGGCGCAACGCCCCGGCGTCGAAACACATCAAATTCTGACACGCTTCGCGCATCACATTCCTTGTCTCAATCAGGTATTCTCCGGAAGCGGCGCTGACTGTGAAGCGCGCGGGCGCGGTGTTAAAATAGACGAGCGATGAAGCAGCTTACACATCTGACGGGCATGTCTCCGGCCGAGCTTGCGACGTTTGTCGCGGAGTTCGGCGAGCAGCCCTTTCGCGCGCGACAGATTTTCGGCGCGCTCCAGAGGCGTCGGCTGCGCTCGTTCGACGAGATGACCGACCTTCCGAAAGGTTTTCGCGCCGCGCTCTCGGAGCGTGCGACCGCTTCGACCCTGACGGTCGAATCGCGCTACGTCGCTTCGGACGGCACGCGCCGTTATCTTCTGAAGACGCATGACAACCTTCCGGTCGAGACCGTCTTTATCCCCGAAGAGAGGCGCGACACCATCTGTTTTTCGTCGCAGTCGGGCTGCCCGCTCCAGTGCGATTTCTGCCTGACGGCCAAGCTCGGACTGCTGCGCACGCTCGCGGCGGGCGAAATCGTCGAGCAGATTATCATTGCTCTCAACGATGCCTACGGCGTCGGCGAGCGGACGCCGCACGGCACGAACCTCGTAGCGATGGGCGCGGGCGAGCCCTTCCTCGCCTTCGACTCCTTGATGAAAGCCCTCGAAGTGATGGCCGAGCCCGCAGGGCTTCACATCGTCCCGAACCGCGTCACTGTCTCGACGGCAGGCATCGTTCCGCGCATCAGAGAGATGGCGACGCGCCCTGCACGCCCGCATCTCGCCATCTCGCTCGCCGCGCCGACCGACGAGTTGCGCGACCGTCTGATGCCGATTAACAAAAAGTGGCCGCTCGAAGAACTGCTCGCAGCGTGCAAGGAATTCGAGTCGTCTTTGAGGCCGGGCGAGCGTTTCACTTTTGAGTACGTGATGCTCGACGGCGTCAACGATTCGGACGAGCAGGCACGCCAGCTCGCCAAAATGCTCAACCGGCATTCGTTCGAGCGCGCGAAGGTGAATCTGATTCCGCACAATCCGGCGGAGCCTCTGCCCTATCGCCCGTCGCCGCCCGAGCGCGTCGAGAGCTTCAAGGCCATCCTCGAATCCAAAGGCATCCATGCTTTCGTCAGGCGTCCGCGCGGGCGCGACATCTACGCCGCCTGCGGCCAGCTCGCCGCACGCCGCGAAATCAACACCAGCCCGCCCGCGCTTTATCAACTCGCCTGAGTTCGACTAAATCGGTATTCAACATGAATGGACAGGAAGAACAGAAATGATGAATGCGGAATGCGGAATGATGAATTGAAAACAGAAAGCAATTTGTCTTTCATTCATCATTCATCATTCCGCATTCATCATTCGTCTTTGTCCTGTCCGTCCATGTAAATTTAATCTTGAAGGAATTTCTACCTGAAATGAGACTCAGAGCTTTCACCCGACAGATACGTCTTCTGGCGCTCGTCGCCGTCGCCGTGCTTGCGCAGACTCCGTCGAATCTCGCCAACGCTCCGGCGCGGTCTTCACGGCCTCTGGCCTACGTGCAGTCGAGCAACATCGGCATCAACGGTTTCTACTCGGTCAACCGCGCGCAACGCGGGCGCACGATTCAGGCGGCGATAGTCTTCGAAATCCCGCAGGGCTACCACGTCAACGCCAACAAGCCGCTCGGCAAGTATGCCGTACCGACCACGATTAAAATCGACGCGCCGGGCGGCATTCGCACCAGCCCCGTCAGCTTCCCGCGCGGAGTGGTGCGGCGTCTACAGTTCTCGAAGGGCGAGCAGCTCGCGGTCTACGAAGGGCGCACGATCATGCGCTTCAACGTCACCGTTCCGGCCAATCACGAGCAGGGCGTCGCGGAGCTGCGCGTTCGCGTCCGCTTTCAGGCGTGCACTGATGAAGTCTGTTATCCGCCCGCGAACCGCGATCTCACGCTGCCCATCGGCATCGTCGGCGCAAACGACCCCGTCCAACGCATCAACGGCCAGCTCTTCGGCGGCAGGAGAGGACGATAGAGGACGATGGACGATAGACCATAGACGATGGACTGTGCTGATAAGCGGCAATGGTTCAAGATGGCGGAGAGACGGATTGGCTATCGTCCATCGTCTATGGTCTATCGTCCGTTTCCAATCACTGCGAGCAGGCGTCCTGTGCGTCCGTAGAGCTGCTTTTCGCGGCGGTAGGAGAAGAAGAGGTCTGTGCGCGACATGGTGCAGAGGGGCGCGAGGTGGATGCGTTCGGGCAAGAGACCGGCCTGGACGAGCTGGTTTCGGTTGGCGCGGTGCAGGTCGATGAGGGCGTGCGAGTCGCGCGTCGGCGCGAGAAGGGCGCCGGCGTCCTCGAACTTTTCTTTGAAAGCATGGATGACTTCAGCGCCGACTTCGTAGCAGCAGGCGAGAGCCGCCGGGCCGATGGCAGCGCGCACGTCCTGGGGGCGAGTGCCGTAAAGGTCGCTCATGCGTTCGAGTGCGCGCACGACTATCTGCGCGAGCGTGCCGCGCCAGCCTGCGTGGACGGCCGCCGCCGCGCCGGTTCGCGCGTCGCCTATGAGGACGGGCACGCAGTCGGCGGTCTTGACGCCGACGAGCACGCGAGCGGCGTTTGTCACGAGCGCGTCGCAGCGCTCAGTTTCGCCGCGAGCGCCGGGGAGGCCGCGCGCGTCCTCGACGCTACGGACGACGCGCACCTGCGAGCCGTGAACCTGCCAGCAGGCGGCGAGCGTCCATTCGCCGTCGAAGAGGTTGAGGAAGCGGCGACGATTCTCGTAGATATTGTCGGCCGAGTCGTCGTCGAAGCCCGCGAGGTTGAGGTCGTCGCGGGGCATGGGGCTCACGCCGCCGAGGCGGGTCGAGAAAGCGTTCGGGAAGCCTTCGCGCTCTAAGGGCTCACAGATGAGTGCCCGCACGCCCGCGCGTTCGCGCCAGAGAAATCCGGCGCGCGTCAACTCAGTTTCATCGGTGATTATTTCCATCGGCATAGACATCGTCGAAGTAGAGCGCGTGCGGCGCACTATCGAGCGCACGCCGCGATTCGTAGAGCGCGTTTTCACTCAAGCCGAGCGCGCCTACTGCGACTCGCGCGGCACGGTCGCCGCTCAACATTACGCCGCGCGCTTCGCCGCGAAGGAGGCAACGCTCAAGGCGCTCGGCACGGGCTGGTCGGGCGGCGTCGCGTGGCACGACGTGGAAGTCGTAGCCGAAGAGACGGGCGCGCCAGCGCTTACCCTTCGCAGCCGTGCCCTCGAACTCTTCAAACAGCGCGGCGCGACGCACTCGCACCTCTCCATCTCTCACACTTCCGAGCACGCCATCGCTCAAGTCGTCCTCGAACGCATCGACGCCTAACAGAACTGAGCCGAAAGCTTTTTTTGTTGAGCCGAAAGCTTTTTGTCTCGCTTTGCCGCGCATCCTCTACCTTACGCAACCCGCCGCGCCCTCGCAAGGTCAACTCTCGAAAACATAATCGGTTGAACGTGAAGCCGGAGCGGATTCCGAATCGAAGCTTCGAGACTGGTTCAGCGTTGCGAGTCGTCTTCGTCGGAAGACGCGATGCGTAGCGAGTTCGTCAGCGTACGCCGACCTCTGGAGTCGATTTCGACGCGCGTGGCAGGCGTCGATGGCGGCAGGCTCGGGTGGCTGAGCGAAGCCGTGCGGGAGAGCGTGGGCGGAAGACTTCGGGCGGGTGTGAATGCCTGCGGTGTCTGGTAGATGTCGGAGATGGGCACGGCCTCCGTCGTCGAATTCGCCTCGTAGAGATGTTCGTCGATGTTTGAAGCGACGAGCGGGAGCAGTCCGCTATGAAGCGTGCATTCGTAGCCGGGCGCGAGGGCATGTGTGGTGGCGATGCGTTCGCGCTGCGGACAGGAGGGCGCGGCGATGAGTCCGGTTTCGGGGTCGATGTCCATATCGACGATGGAAGACGGACGCTCGAAGCTCTGACCGCCAAGCTCAGGTCGGAGTTCTACGGCTCCGCGCACGAATTCGACCCAGGCGGGCAGCGCGCTCTCAGCGCCCGTCAGGCCGAGCTGCTCGCCGTCGTCGAAGCCTATCCAGACGACGCAGACGAGGTTGGGCGTGTATCCGGCGAACCACCCATCGCGCGACGTGCCGGTCTTTCCGGCAATCGCCGTCGCTTTCAGCGCGCCGCGCGCCGCGCGCCCCGTGCCGCGCTCGACGACGGCTTCGAGCATGTCGGTCAGCATGTAGGCGGTCGAGGGGCGAATCAACTGCCCGGAAGCGACGCGCGCGTCTGTTTGATGAAAGGCAGTGTAGTCGTCGTCCGAAGCGCGGGCGACGACGGGACGAACCGGGCTTCCGCCGTTGGCGAGGGCGGCGTAAGCGGCGGCGATTTCGAGCGGCGTCGCTTCTGTCGTGCCGAGGGCGAGCGCGGGATAGGCTGCGGGCTTCGGCAGACCGAAGCTCCCGGCGAGGTTTGCGACGCGCTCTAGTCCCGCGCGCATCGCAAGGTCAACGGTCACGACGTTGAGCGAGCGGACGAGCCCTTCACGCATCGTCACGTCGCGCATGGAGTAAGCGCCGCCATAGTTTGCCGGACGATAGACGGAGCGGCGGTCGTAGGCAAACTCGCGCGGCGCGTCCGTGTAGAGAGAGACGGGCGAGATGCCGCTCTCAAGCGCGGCGGCGTAGACGAAGGGCTTGAAGACGGAGCCGGGCTGGCGGCGTGCGTCAGTGGCGCGATTGAGCTGCGACTCGCTGTAGCTGCGGCCTCCGACCATCGCCAGAACGTGACCGCTTCGCGGGTCGAGCGCGACGAGCGCGGCCTGCGGGCGCTTGCGTCCTTGATAAACTTTGTCGAGACGCTGGAGCTGTCGCTCGACGGCTGTCTCGGCCAGACGTTGAAGCTCAAGGTCGATAGTCGTATGGACGCGCAGGTGACGTTCGTCTTCATCCGCGTTTGATTCGAGTTTGGATTCGACGATGCGGTTGACGTAGTCGATGAAATAGGGCGCGCTCGCCGTCTCGTCGTCGCGGAGCGGAACGACGGCGAGCAAGTCGCTCTTAGCCGCCGACGCTTCTTCGCGTGTGATGAAACCTTCGGAGAGCATCGCATCGAGAACGATACGGCGGCGCGCGGCAGACTTTTCGGGATGCCGGTCGGGCGCGTAGCGCGCGGGACTCTGAATCATCCCGGCGATGGTCGCGGCCTCTGCGAGCGTCAGGTCGCCGAGTTCCTTGCCGAAGAAGACGCGAGCGGCCTGACCGACGCCGCGCACGCCAAGCCCCCCGCGTTGCCCCAGATAAATCTCGTTGCAGTAGAGCGCGAAGATGTCCTCCTTCGAGAGACGACGCTCAAGCGCGGTTGCCAGCATCGCTTCGCTCAGCTTGCGTCTGAGCGTGCGCTCCGGCGTGAGATAAGTGTTTTTGACGAGCTGCTGCGTGATGGTCGAGCCGCCCTGACGACGTACATCGGAACTGCCGCTCGCGCCCGCCACCCAGCTCCAGAGGGCGCGGGCTATCCCCGATGCGTCGAGGCCGCGATGCTCGAAGAAGCGACGGTCTTCGATGGAGATGATGGCGCGAGCGAGCGTCGGCGGAATGTCTTGGTAGGCGAGCGCGGCTCGCCCGCCTGTCTTGAGGCTGGCATCGTTCGAGAGGGCTTCGGGCTCAAGCGTGTAAGAGTCGAGCGTCGAGCCGTCGCCGACGATTGAAGAGATGCGACCGCGTTTGTCGAAATCGACGCGCACCTCCCGGTAGAGCGTCGAGAGAGCCGACCCGGCAGTCCTTCTCGGACTAATCAAAATGCTCTCGCCCTCGACGACGAAACGCCCGTTCCAAACGTCGCTCGCCGCGCCTTCCACGTAAGCGGCGCGGCGCAGCACCTCGGTCAGACGCTCACGCGAAAAATGCTGCCCCACGCGCAAAACGCGCGGCGCGGCATAGATTCCGGCGCGGCTCGTCAGGTAGCCCGCAGCGAGTCTTTCATCGACGATTTTTGAATAAGAAGTGTAGAGCCAGAGGAAGGCGATAGCAGTAAGCGAAAGCGCGACGAGCGGGATGATGAGCAGAAGCCGGAGAAATTTGCGGCGGCGCTGAGCGCGTGTTAAGTCCTCTCGAAGTCGTTCACTAACGCGCGTCCGGCGGCGCTTGAGCAGCCGTCGCGGCTCGTGTATGGATGTGACTTCGACCGCCATTCATTTTCCTCAAACGGCGACACGTATCCCTCGCAGGCGCGCACACGTCGCCCGCCGCTTACGCCAAACGCAAATCGCCTTTCGTATGCTCTAGGGATATGTTTAATCGCCGACGAATTCTTCGCCGAGCGCTTCGCCTCCAGGATTTTCTTCCCACCGCCCGTCTATTGTGCGGCGAGCATGGGTCTCGACTGAAGGACGCCGCTCGTGCTGCCCGCCGCAGCCGTGCCCGGCGTGACCCATTCGGCCACCGCTGCGGTCGAGACGGCCAGCGTTATCAAAATCATTATAATCGCCGCCAGTTGCGCAAAGCTGCCTGCCAACTCTTTCATCTCCCTCGCGCCCCCTCGCAAAGTTCAAATCGGCTTCAACCTGCACAAGCCTGTGCAACGTCCATGCCGCCCGAGCCTTAAAGCGACCGCCGGACGCGCCTTCTCCCGATTGAACTCCAGCCGACTCAAACAGTTAGACTTACGTATGAAAGCGCACGGCGAGCGAGACTGTCGATATTGCGAGGCTCTTTTTGGATTGTTTTGCTACAGGCGCGGGAAGGCGGAAGATTAAATTTACGTTCTAAAACGATTCGATTGCAGAGATACTTGCAGGGGAAGGGGCTTTGCCCGCCGGTGCAATTTAAGAAGCGGAGAGAGCCCGCCTCTCAACATTCGCACTCATTTGCACACTGCTATAGGACGAAGCTCAGGCGCTCTGGCGGCGGAAGTTAAACCATCTTCTGGGGGCAGCAGGGGGCGGCGGCGGGGGCGCGAGCAGTTGGCGGATTTGTTCGAGGCTTGCGCGGGCGGCCTCTTGTCCGGCGCGGATGAGTTCGTCGGCGCGCGTCATTTCGTCCCAGCGAATGTGGCCGACCTTCGGCGAGATGACGACATCGGCGGCCTGTCTTTGTGCGGCGGCGGCGGTGCGCTGCACGAGCAGGAAGGATTGAAAGAGCACTCCGATGGCCGAATGCGCCGCGCCCATGAACTTCGCGCCCTCGTAATTGACATCGACGGCGACGAGCACGTCTGCGCCGAGCGAGCGCGCGGCGGCGGTCGGGATGTTGGCGACCAGACCGCCGTCAACGAGTTGTCGTCCCTGCTCGTCCGTGACGGGGACGTACCAGCCGGGCAGGGCGCAACTGGCGCGGATGGCGAAGGCGATGTCGCCCTCCCCGCGCATGACGACGGCGCTGCCCGAGCCGAGGTCGGTGGCGACGGCGGCGAAAGGAATCGTCAAATCCTCGAAGCGCGTGACGGGAAGGCGGGCGCGCAGGTACTCTTCCATGCGTGCGCTCGACTGAATGCCGAGCCGCGACAAAGTCATCTTTCCGAAGTCGCGCCAGCGCATCCCTCTGGCGAAAGCTTCCAGCTCTTCGACCGACATCCCGGCGGCAAACGCCCCGCCCGCCAGCGCACCCGCCGACGTGCCCGCCACACAGTCAACGGGAATCCCCGCCTCCCGAAAGACCTTCAGCACGCCGACGTGCGCCATCCCTCGCGCCGCCCCGCCCGACAGCGCCAACCCCACACGCGGCCTCTCAAACTTCACCGCCGATGACCTCATAAAAGCAAACGATGAACGCCGCAACGATGAATGATGAATGAAAAGCGGAAAGCTTTTGTCTTTACAGTTCCGCGTTCATCGTTGCGGCGTTCATACTTTCTATCGCCTTCTTCTCGTGCGTCGGCGGACGGGAGGTTTTTTGGTGGCGGGCGGCGGCTGGCCGCCTTTGGCCGATTGCATGAGCTGGTTGACGGTGGCCTGCGAGACTTCGGTCTTGAGTTGAACTTCCGTGCCCTGCGACGAGATGAGGACGTTTTTCAGCAAGTCCATCATCATGCGGTCGCGCTCGGTCTTGGGCTGTTCCATGAGCGCGAGCTTCTGGAGGCCGGTGAGCATGTCGCTCAGAGACTTGGCCTGCTCGCCCGATTCGACGCGCGCCGCGACGAACATGTCGTAGCCTGCGGGCGTCATGCCGAGGGCTGCGCTGAAGCTTTTGAGCGTCGAGAGCGCCTTGCCAATCATCTCGTTCGTGCCGCCCTCCGAGCTTCCGCTCGCCGCGATGGCGGGGATTAACGAGGGCGGGATGTTGAAGCCCAGCGAGACGAGCGCAGACGAGTGGCGCGAGACCGAGCCGACAAGCTCGGGGTTAGCGCGCGTGCCCCGCCCGGCGAAGGCGTCGATACTGGCGCGCAATTCTTCCGGTGTGCCGATGGCGAACATCCCCGAGTTGAGCGCGACAGCCGCCACGTCGAACATCAGCTTCGGCTCGCTGGCCTTCGTCAACGTGTAGACGGTGCTGCCGCCGTAGGTCTCTTCCGTATACTTGCCTTTGACGGCGGCGCGCGCGAAGCCGAGCAGCTTCTCCGTGTCGATGCCTTCGACGATGACGACGCCCCGGAAGTCCTGCGGCTTCATGTTCGTCGAGAGATTGCGCGTCCCAAAGACGACGCGACGAACGGCGCGTGCGTCGATGCCCGTCAGCCCTTTAACGCCGTCGATGCCCGTGTTCATCTGCAAGAGCGTCTTCTGGTCGTTGGCAAGGATGCGCGGGACGGCGTCGCTCAGGATACGCTGTGCGTCGAGGACGATTATCAAATCCGATTCGGGCAGCGCCGTGAACGGGTCAGACGACGAGGGCAGCCCTTGCGCGAAAGCTCGTGTGCCGAGCGCCGCCAGCATCGTCAGGGCGAGCGCCAGCGCGAGGGGAAACGAGGAAAATCTTTTTCTGTTCATTACGTGGTCAGCCTTTCAATCGAAAACACAGGGAAACAGTCTGTTAGAACACCTCGGCAAAGTTATCACGAAGAGACGCGGGCAGAAAAGGCAAAGGGGAAAAGCCAAAGGGGAAAAGGGGAAGGGGGAAAGGGGAAGGGGGAAAGGGGAAGGAGCAGGAATCTATAGCACGCTGTTTTTTCCCTTTACCCTTTACCCTTTTCCCCTTCCCCTTTGTTTCCTCTTACGGAGGGCTGAGGATGGTTATCTCTGCGCGGGCGCGTGCGTCTTCGAGAAACTGGTCGGTGTCGGATTCTATCTTGCTTTCGCGCAATTCGTTTTCGACCTGCGCGGCGGCTTCAGCAAGCGGCGGGACGATGCGTCCGGGCGACTGGCGGCGATGGCGCGGGACGAAGACGTTCTGGTAGTAGTCGTTAATCTCCTGCGGCGTGACGACGGTGAAGGAGCGGAAGCGGAAGTTGACGTAGTTTTCAATCGCCACGCGCTGGCGAACAATCTCGCGCAACTGCTCGGAGTCTTCGCCGAGGCCGACGCGCGCGAGGCGCTGGTAAAACTCGGCCTGCGAGGGAAAGCGGCCAATCAAATCTTTGATAGCCGCGTTTATCTCTTCGGGCTTCGGCGCGATGGTCGGCAGCTTCTCGGCCTCCTGCGCGATGAGTCGCTGGTCGATGATGAGTTGAAGCACGCGCTCCAAATCCTCCGAGCGCGGATTATCCAGAGGCACGCCCGGCTGCAAGGCCAATTGCCAGAGAAGCTCCGTGTAAGTAATCAGCTCGCGCCCGTTGATGACGGCCACCATCTTGTCGATGACTTCCTGCGCGTAAACGCGCGGGGTCAGGGATTGGGGGCTGGGGGTCAGGGAAAGAAAAGAGAAGACGATGCCGAGCGCGACGAACAGACGCACGCACCCGGCTCTCAAACTCTTCATCTTCGATTTCACCTTACCTCTTTCCATTTTCATTCCTTTCACCCTCTACCCTTCCCCTTCCCCTTTCCAGTCTTTCCCCAACCCCTATCCCCCATCCCACTCGTCAGAACGTCTGGCCGAAGCGAAAATGAATCTGGCCGCGTTTGAGGCGGAAGCGGGCGGGGTCGCCGTTGGCCTGCGGGAGCACGAACTCGGGCGGGTTGAGCAGGAAGCCGTAATCGACGGCGAGCGGGCCGAAGGGCGTACGCAGGCGCAGTCCGAGGCCGACGGTGTGCGTCCAGCGTGCGCGCAGGTTCGGGTCTTCGCCGGGCTTTACGTCGCGCCCGAAGATGTCGCCGATGCGGCGGAAGACGTTACCGCCGTCGTAGAAGGGCACGACCTGCAAGTTTTTGATGGCGGCGATGCGCGCTTCGAGGTTGACGACGGCGAGGGCGTTTCCGCCGACGGGCACGGTGAAGGGGCTGATGGTGACTTGCTCGCCCTCGTTGTTGCGGAAGACTCCGCCGGGGACGACGACGCGGGGCCCGGCCTCTTCAGAGCCGAAGCCGCGCAGAGTGGTCGAGCCGCCGGAGAAGAAACGCTCGCTGATGGGGAGCGTCAGGTCGATGTCGTCGATGACGCCGGGCGTGCCGCCTCTATCCGAAGGGTCGTAGAGACTCGCCAGGCCGAGCTGGACTCCGGCGGCGAGCACCGTGCCGCGCGCCTTCGGCACTTGATAATAGCGGCGGTAGTTTAAGAGCAGCTTGCTGAAAGAGAGATTGCCGCCGAACTGCTTGAGGGCGAGCGCGTAGTCGAGGGTGAGGAAATCGCCGCGCGTGGCATCGAGCGCCTTGTCGCGCGAGTCGCGCGCGAAAGTGACGCCGAAGCGCGAGAGGCGCACCGCCCGGTCGGGTCTTAAGATGGATGCTATCAGCAGACTCTGGATGTTATAGAGGCGCACGTCTTCGTAGTTGTAGCGGACGAAGAGAGTGCTGCGCTTGAGCACCTGCCCGCGCGGCCCAAGCTCAAGCTCGATGTCGCGCTGCGTCTCGGCGTTGATGGTGAAGCGGTTGATGGTCGGCGCGCCCACGACTTCGCACTGCGGGTCGGGGAGCGGGCAATCAACGTCAATCGGATTGCCCTCTTCGTTGAGGCGCTGGACGATACCGAAATTTCCCCGGTCGATGGTCGAGCGGAAGAAGCGCGTGACGGTTGTGTCGCGCTGGTACTGCGCGGAGACGACGAAGGGCGAGAAGGCGCGCTCGCCGTAGCGCCGGAAGCGCGGGTCGAAGTATTCGAGCCGCAGGAGCTGCTGGCGGCGGCTGCCGCGCATGCGAAGCGCGCCCTGCCGGAGCGCGCCGAAGAGGTTGCTGTTGCGAATCTCGTAGAGGCCAAGCGGCCCGTTATCGGTCGAATAGCCGCCGCCGTAGTCCATCACGTAGCGCTTGCGCTCTTCGAGGTCGATGATAACGTCGCGCTGTTTGAAGCCGGAAGCCGTCTCGCCCGCAGGCTCGGTGCGGATGATGACCTGCCGGAAGGCGTCGGTCGCGTAGAGATTGCGCTCGGCCTCCGTGATGTTATCGGTGCGCAGGACTTCGCCCTCGCGCAGGGGGATGGCTTCGAGGATGGCCTTGCGGTCGGTGACGGCATTACCGTTGATGAAGATGCGATGGACGAAAACCTTGTCGGCCTCGGCGATGTTGTAGACGAGGCGGACGCGCTCGTCGCCACCACCTTCGGGTAGCTCGACGAGGGCGATATTGACTTCGGCGTCGAGGTAGCCGTTGCGCGCGTAGAAGTTGCGTATGCGGTCGGCGTCGATGCGCGCCTGCGTGCGCGAGTAGGGCGCGTCGATGATGGTGCAGGCTTCGTCGGGCGAGCGGTCGGCGGGGCAGGCGGCCTCTCTCAGACGCTCGGCGGTGAAGAGCTGGTTGCCGCGCATCTCGACTCCGGCGACGCGCGTCAGCGCCCCTTCATCGACGACGAAGGTGATGATGAGATTGTCGCCTTCGAGAGACAGACCGCGACGCTCGGTGACTGCGGCGCGACGATAGCCGAGGTCGCGCATGCGGGCGGTGATGGTGCGCGTGTCCTGTTCGAGCGCCTGCTCGCTGGTGAAGCCGCGCCCGAGGCCGAAGAAAGGGATGAAGCCGAGGGCGTTGGCCTTGCGCGTGCGCAGGTCGTCGGCGACCTCTTCGACGGAGAGACGCGCCGGAGTGCCGTCGGCGTTGACGATGCGGATGTCGGTCAATTCGTAGCGACGCTTCTCCGCAGGGTTGTCGCCCGTCACGACGTAGTTGATGCGGACGTTTCGCCCGCTCAATTCTTCCGGGTTGAGACCGTCGCAGGTGCTCGCCGTCACGTCTTCGGGAAGAGCCGTCGTCGTCGTGCCATTGCCGTTCGTCGGCTGGACAACGGGAAGCGGCGGCGTGACGGTGCAGACGGGATTGACCTTGATGAAGAAGTAGCCCTGCTCCTGCAAGCGATTCTGCAAACGGCGCTGGCCTTCGACGATGGCCGAGGCGTCGATTGTGCCCTCGCGCGTGACGGGCAGAAGCTCGCGCGCACGCTCGTCGCTCAGCTTGAAGCCCGTCACCTCGGGGTCGGGCGTGACGCTCACTTCCACCTTCGGCCCGATTGCGCCGGTGACGCTGACGATTATCTTGTTGCTCACCGAGTCGAGCTGGATGCGCGGCTCGTCGATGCGCGGCGCGAGATAGCCCTGCTTGATGATGGCCTGACGAATGCGGTTGATGTCTTCGCCGAGCGTCGTTTGCGTGAAGGGAGCGCCGGGGCGAAGCTTCAATTCAGTCAGGACGGCGGAAGGCTCGAAGCCTTTGATTCCGATGTTGAGGTCGGAGACGGTGGCCTGCGCGCCGAGCGCGATGCGGTAGGTGACGGTCGAGCGCGTGCGCGTCGGGTCGAGCTGCTGTTCGTATTCGACGTTGGCTTGATAGAAGCCCCGGTCGCGCAGGTAGACCTGAATCATGTCGGCGTTGTTGCGGATGGCCTGCTCGGAGACGCGCTTGCCGGGCTCGACGAGGTTGAGGCGCGCGCGCAGCTCGTCCTCGGAGATGGGCGCGCCCGGCGCAACATCGCCCAGCTCAATCCGCACGGCGGCGATGAAGACCTGCGGACGGATGACGAAGCGCAGGCGCACGCGCGGGCGACCATCAGCGCCCTCGCCCGGCGCGTCGAACGCTTCGACGCGCGCGTTCGCCACGCGCCCCGAATCGAACAACTCCTGTAGAGACTCGCGCACCAGCACCGCCGACAGACGCCCGCCCGCCGCAACCCGCAGCAGCGTCCGAAACTCGGCCAGCGCCGCCTCGTCGCTTCCGGCCTCTTCAATCGTCACTTCCACCGACTCGACTGTCCGCCCCTCGAACTTGCTCAAGTCGCGCGTCGGGCGCACGACGCGCGACGCAGCAGGAGCGGCAGGCACAGCAGGCGTCGAAGTCTCTTCGGACAAGACGCCCCCTTGCGTCTCTCTCTGGAAGACGCCCGCCGGGCGCACGTCCGCCCGCGCGCCGCCTCCGACGACCGCGATGATAAATAGAAGAAGGGCAAACCGCTTGAAAGTCACAATCAAAGTCTGGAGTCTGGAGTCTGAAGTCTGGAGTCCGGAGTCAAGAACTGTTTTGGTTTTGACTTCAGACTCCAGACTTCAGACTCCAGACTTATTTTCAGAATCTCTTTCTGAATCGAATCTCAAAATTAAAGTTGTCCTCTTGCGAACGAAGGGCGCTCGTGGTCGCGCCTTGCTGGTACTGGGCGACGAAGGAGAGCCGGTCGGAGACGCGATACTCCAGAGCCACGACCTGATTCTGGTCGGTCGTGACGTTGGTAGAATAGGTGATGGAGAGATTACGGTTAATCTGTCGCCCGACGGTGAGGCGCGCCGTCGGGCTCGCGCCGCCTCGACCGGAGATGAGCGGGTCAATCTCGAATCGGTTGAGGCCGAAAAGCTTGTCTGTAGCGCGCTGCACGGGAGCGTTAATCAGCGTGTCTGTAAGAAGGCTGGTGGCCGTGCCGAGTCCGGTCTGCGCGAGGGTGGAGGCGCTCTGGTCGCTGCCGGAGAGGTTGCCGGTCGTAATCAGCGCGACGACATCGGCCTGCGGGAGCGCCGGGTCGGAGCGCAAAGTTGTAAGCGGCTGCGAGAGCGGCCCCGTCAGGCCGACGATGATGCGATAGCCGCGAATCTCGGACTCGGCCTGAATGTTGAGAATCGGGTCGGCCTCGCGCTGCGGCGGCAGGTCGATGAAGGCGCGCGTCAGTTCGTATCGGTCGTTGCGGAAGTTGAGCGTGCCGCGCGTGGCCGTGATGCGCCCGGAGACGACGGGGTCGTCTGCCGCGCCGCGTATGCGCAGGGAGACGGAGCCGATGGCGTCGGCCAGGTTGTTGCGAACGACGAGCGCGTCGCGCCCTTCGACCTGCAAGTCGAGCTGCACGTTCGAGAGCATCGAGCTGCCGCCGCCTTCGGCGATGTCGGCCTCGCGTCTGCGGTTAATCAAATCGGCGAGGTCGATGTCTTCGGTGTACTCGGTACGCCGAAGCTCGACGCGACCGATGACGAACTGCGTATCGAGCGAGCCGCGTATCTCAAGATTGGCGTCGGCGGTGGAGCGAAACTCGTCCGGGAAGGGCACGGTGATGTCGTCGGCGCGCACGATTAAGCGAAACTGCGAGGGACGCAGACCGGCGAGCAGCGCGCCGCCCGTGACGTTGACAGTCCCGCCGCCGAGCCTGCCGGTGAGAGTATCAATCTGCGCCTGGTTGGCCGTGAAGCGCATGCGCGCGTCGATGTTCGTGACGGTCAGGCGCTCGTCGGCGACGAACATGGAGACGGAGGCGCGCTCGGCCTCGGCAGTCCCCGTGAGGCGCGGGTCGGCGAAAGTTCCGGCGACGCGGACGCCGACGCGCGCCGTCCCCGACAGAAGCATGTTCGGCGAAAGGTTGTTCAGCACGCGCAGGTTCAGCTCGCCGTCAACAGTCAGGTTCTGCCTGCCGCCTTCGCGCAGGGCGGTCGTGCCGCCGAAGAGGATGTTCGTTCCCGGCCCCGTGAAGCGCGTGCGCTCGAAGGTGATTTCGTTCGGCGAGAACTGCACGACGAGCGGATTCTCGGCGGCGAGCTGCACGTCTTCGACCTGCACGACCAATTCCGTGAACTCCGCCCGACCCTGAAGCGCGCCGAGTCCGGCGTCGCTCAGAAGTCCCTCTTCGCCGAAGATGGTGGTGCGAATCCTGACCGCGCCGGTGGCGCGACCCGTGACGCGGACGTTCGCGGCGGGCAGCAGAGTGGAGAAGAGGCGCGTCAGGTCTGTCGAGTTGAAGGTGGTCTCGATGGTGGCGGGCAGCTCTTCGTTGGCGAGGTCAACCGTCGCGCGGACGATTTGCGGCTGGCCGAGCAAGCCGGTTGTGAATTCGACGTTGAACTTCTGGTCGGCAGTGGTTGTGCCCGTCAGCGTGAGCGCGCCTGCGGGCTGGCCGTTGACCGTCACGTCGCGCCCCGTCGCGCTCAGCTCGACGCGGTAGCTCTGCGGGTTTTCGACGTTGCCGGTGGCCGAGGCCGTGAAATCCGCGAAGCCGCCGAGCGCGGGGACGGCGGCGTTGTTTCCGGCGACGGCGGCGAGCGCTTCGAGGCGCACGTCTTTGCCGCTCGCGCGGAGGTTGAAAACCTTGCTCTCAAGATTGTAAGAGCCGTTAGCCGTGACGAAGCCCGCCTCGAAGCGCGCGTCCAGACGCTCGACGTTGACCTCCGAGCCGCTGAAGGTGGCGCGTGCGACCAGCTCTTCGAGACGCTGGCCGCCGAGCGAGCCGGGGCCTGCGCGCAAATCGGCGCTTCCCGTCATCGCGCCGGGCAAGCCCGTCACCTGTATGCGCCCGGAGGCCGGGCCGATTCCGGCGAGACTCGAAGGACTCAGGCTTCCCTGTTGGTCTCTTCTGTTTCCGGCGGTGAGCGCGGAGATGATTTGGCCGACGTTGATGCGGTCGAGCGCGGCGTCGAGCGTGATGTTGTTTTCGCCTGAGCGCGGGATGACGGCGGTGAAGAGCGCGCCGCCGCCGTCGCGCTCGGTGAGTCGGCCTTCGTCAATGCGGAATTCGTTGGCGTTGGAGACGATGTTGGCCGAGAGCGAGCCGAGGTCGCGCCCGCCGACCGTGAGAGATTCGAGCGAAGCGCGCCCGTTGAAGAGCGGGTTTTCTAGTCGCCCCGTGAGCGTGCCGTTCACGTCGAGCCGACCGGCGACGGCGACGCCGAACTGCTCAAGGCTCTCCTGAGTTTCAGAGGCGATGCCGGAAGCGGCGAAGACGCGTTGAAGCTCGGCGGCATCGGTCGAAGAGAGATTGACCTGTAGGTTCGAGTCGCCTTTGAAGGAGAACTGCCCCGTGGCGCTCAATTCGGAAGCGGCGGTGCGAAGGTTTGCGCGCTCGACCTGAAAGAGCCCTCTGTCGGCGCGCAGCGCGACTTCGCCGGAGAGAGGCGTGCGTCCCTGCGTTTCGTTTCCGGTGTCGCCCGCAAACTGCGCGTTGAGCGTGCCGCTCGCGGCCTCGAAGTTTGTGCCGGGGAAGGTCAGGTTGGCCGTGCCGGTGGCCGCGCCCGTGACGGGGACGACGTTGCCGGAGAGCGCCAGCAGACCGCCGATATCGACGCCCGCGAACTCAGCCGCGACGCGCGACGCTCCGCGCCCCGACGTGCTCAAAGCGGCGTTGCCGGAAGCGCGCCCGCCGAAAAGGTCGGCTGTGAAATTGTTGAGCTGCACGACATCGTTCGTGGCGACGACGGCGCTTCTCGCCGCGCCGAGCTTCATCGAGCCGAGCACGCCGCCGCCGAGACTCAAATCCGCGCTCGCGCGATAACGTCCGCCCGGCTCAAGCACGAAGACGGGACGAGCCAGTCGGACGTTCTCGACGCGCCCTTCGCTCGTGCCCCTGCCGCCCGTTCTGAAGGCGACCGTGCCGACGCCGATGTCGCCCGAACGACCCTCGACGCGCCCGTCGTGAATCGAAAGGCGCACGCCCGCGATGTTGATGCTGCCGGTTCGCGCGCCGGCCGCCGCGAGTTCGCCGACCGCGACGCGGTCAACCTCGACGAGCGCCGCGCCTTCGGGCGTGATGTCAGCCGTGATGCCCGACGCGCGAAGACCGTTGACGGTTGCGCCCGAAGCTCTCAACTGTCCGCTCGACGCGCTCGACGCGGTGGCGCGCGTCGCGCCGCTCTCGTCTCTCGTAAACTGCACGCCCGAAGCCTGCACGCCGTTGATAGTCGTCGCGCCTGAGTTGTCTCGATAGACGATGCTGCCAGCCGAAGCCGTGCGCGCTCCGCCCGCGAGGTCGCCTTCTTTCATCTCGGCGACGGCATCGCTCAGGATGAGATTCGCAATCGTCGCCTCGCCGCTGCGGAGCGCCGCCGAGCGAAGGTCGCCGACCCAGCGAAAATCCGTGCCCGTGCCCATCACGCCGCCCGCGACCTGCACGCCGCTTAACTGAAAATCGCCCGCCGTCAGAAGCTCCGCCACGGCTCGACCCTGCGCATTGTAGCTCTTCCCCTCGCCGCCGCCCTTGAGCGTCACGTTCAGAGCCTTGAGGCGAATGTTGTCGGCTGCGAGCGCGTCGGATTGAATCTCGCCTTCAACAGTGTAGCGCGAGCCTTCGCCCGAGACCGTGCCGACGAACCGACCCGCTCCGCGCAAGGCCACGTCGGTCTTCAGGATGTTCGCGGTCTGCGTCAAATCGACGCTGGCCTCAGTCACCTTCATTTGATAACGAAGGTTGCGCCAGTCGTCCATCGTGCCTTCGAGGCGCGCTTCGGCCAGAGGCGAGCGAAGGGTGAGTTCCTGAATCTCCGCGCGGCGCTGGTCGATGCGCGCACGCAGGTCGATGTCTATTCGCTCGACGGGGCGACCGTCGTAGACGAAAGTGGAATCTGTGAGCGAGAGCGCGACGCGGTTCATGCGGCTCTCGGCGGGCGCGCTGGGGTCGTCGGGCTGGATGGTGGCGCGAAGGTTTCGGGCTTCGCCGGAGATGTCGTGCCTTTGGTCGGCGTAGTGGATGACGGCGTTCGTGAGCTTAACCTGCGCGGTGGCGTAGGAGAAGACGATGCGCTGGTTCTCGCGGGGCGGAGGCAGGCGGATGTTTCCGAAATTCGAGCGTCCTTCCGCATCGAACGTAACCCACGCTTCGAGGCCGTCAACTTCGAGCGATTCGAGATTGACGTTGCGCTTGAGGCTGAGAGCCCACATGTCCTCGATGCGGATGGTGGCGATGACGCGGTCAACCTTGCCGAGCTGTACGCCGGTCGTCGCGTCGTAGAGCTTGAGGTCGCGCAGCTCAGCCGTGCGCGGCCCGAACTTCGTCTCGAACGAGCCAATCTCGGTGCGGATGTTGTATTCGGCGAGCGTATTGATTATCTGGCGCGCGATGATTCTATCGACCTGCCCGCTCCGGTAGAGGATGAAGAAGATAATGACGAGCGCGACGATGGCGACGACGGCGACTGCGCCCGTCCACATCGCGTTTCGACGGTTGACGATGCGACGCCAGCGCCGGCGCGCGGCGGGCGAGCCCGAGGGCGAGGGCGCATCCGCGCCGCCCGTGCTGCTGTCGGGCGCGCTCGTCTGCGGCGCGCTCTCTTCCGATGCGGACGCGCGAGGGCTCTTATCGTCTGGGTCGTGAACCGGCATAAAAAGCTATGGGCTTCTGGAAGACCGTCTGAATGTTCAGGAGCTAAAGCTGCTGTTTGAAAGGAGAGAAACTTGCTTTCGTGTGTAAGGTTCAGGAGCCGGGCGCGAGCCTCTTCGCGTCTGCGCTCTCAGCGTCGCCCGCCTTGCTGACTCCGATGTCGCCCGCACGCCCGGCGGTTGCCTCTTCTCTCGCGGGCGAGCCGAGCGGCATGTGTCCCGCGATTTCCAGACCGAACCCTTCGAGCGCCGAGACTCGCGGCGGATTGTTCGACAGAAGCAGGATGCGCTTCAAGCCCAGCTCGTGGAGAATCTGCGCGCCGACGCCGTAGTCGCGGCTCGACCCGTAGCCCGTGATGATGCTCGCCTCCTGCAAGCTCAGGTTGCGTTCCTGCATGAGCGCGTAGGTGCGAAGCTGATGCACGAGGTCGAGCCCGTGCTGCTGCTGGCGCAGGTAGAGCACGACGCCGCGACCCGCCCCGGCGATTCGTTCGAGCGCCGTGTGCAGTTGAAAGCCAGAGTCGCCGATGAGCGAGCCGAACATATCGCAGGTCACGTTCTCCGTATGGACGCGCACGAGCACCGGCTCATCGACGGCCACGTCGCCCATCACCATCGCCAGATGCGTCTCGCCGTTCATAATGTTCTGGAAGGCGATGGCACGGAAGCGCCCGTAGACGCTCGGCAAATCCGTCTCGGCGACGCGCCTGACGAGCACTTCGGTACGCATTCGATAGCGCACGAGGTCGGCCACCGTGATGATTTTCAGGTTGTGCTCGGCGGCGAACTTCTGCAATTCGGGCATGCGCGCCATCGTGCCGTCCGGGTTCATAATCTCGCAGATGACGCCCGCCGGAGAGAGCCCCGCGATGCGCGCCATATCGACGATGGCCTCGGTCTGCCCCGTGCGGACGAGGACGCCGCCCTTGCGTGCGCGTAAGGGGAAGATGTGGCCGGGGCGCGCCAGATCTTGCGGGCGCGTCTGCGGGTCAACGGCTGTCAGAATCGTCGTGGCGCGGTCGGCAGCCGAGATGCCGGTCGTGACGCCTTTGCGGGCTTCGATGGAGACGGTGAAGGCCGTGCCGAGATATGAAGTGTTATCGGCCACCTGCATCGTCAGTTGCAGCTCGTCGCAGCGTTCCTCGGTGAGCGGCATGCAGATGAGACCGCGCGCGTGCGTCGCCATGAAATTGATGATTTCCGGCGTCACCTTCTCAGCCGCGCACGCCAGGTCGCCCTCGTTCTCGCGGTCTTCGTCATCGACGACGATAATCATGCGCCCTTCGCGGATGTCGGCGGCGGCTTCTTCGATGGAAGCAAAAGGCATTTCGGTTCTACTCGAAAAAAGAGAATCGGGAGAGCTTTCGACGGTCGCCGTTCATGTTAACCGAAACTCTCCTATTTTGCGACTACTTCGCGCGACGCGTCGCAGGCTTTTCGTTCGACCGTAAAACTCTGAGAGAGCGCAGGCGACATTCACCTGTAGCCGAGTTCGGTTAGCTTCTCCAACGTCAGGCCGGAGCCGGTCGCCTCGCTCGCGCCGACGGAGAGAATTCGCTCGACGTACTTGGCGATGATGTCGGCTTCGAGATTGACGCTGTCGCCCGGACGAAGCGTCGACAGGTTCGTCACTTTCCAGGTCTTCGGAATCACGGCCACCTCGAAATAATCCTCGAAGAGCGCGGCCACCGTCAGGCTGATGCCCTCGACCGCCACAGAGCCTTTGAAGACCAGGTACCTCGCAAGCTCCTTCGGGTAAGCAATGCGAATCGTCCACGAGCCGCCGTGCTCCTCCGCGCCGAGAAAACGGCCTCGGCCATCGACGTGTCCCTGCACGATATGGCCGCCGAGCCGCGTCGAAGGCGTCACGGCTCGCTCAAGATTGACGACCGAGCCCGTGCGCAAAGCGCCGAGCGTCGAGCGCTGCAACGTCTCGCGCGAGCCGTCGGCGGCAAACGAGTCGGCGCGCACGTCGAGCGCCGTCAGGCAGACGCCGTTGACCGCAACGGAGTCGCCCTCGGCAGTCCCTTCCGTCACCCTGCGCGCCTCGACCGTGAGACGCACGCCCTCGCCGCGCTGCTCCAAAGCGCGCACGCGTCCAAGCTCTTCGATGATGCCGGTGAACATAGCAGCTACAGCTTTTTAGATTCCACCTGCTGATTCCCGCCCCGCTCGCGTACGACCTGAAGCATGCGCTGGAAGACCTCTTCGATGGAGAGGTCGGTGGTGTCGATGACGACTGCGTCTTCGGCGATAGCGAGGGGCGAATCCTGTCGAGTGGAATCGCGGCGGTCGCGCGCGTTGATGTCGGCCAGCATCTCGTCGAAGGTCTGGTCGTGAAGGCCGGGGCGTTCTTCGTCGAGCCTGCGGCGCGCGCGCTCTTCGGGAACGGCGGTGAGAAAGAATTTCACGTCGGCGTCGGGGAAGACGACCGTGCCGATGTCGCGCCCGTTGAGGACGACGCCGCCCTGCTCGCCCATCTCGCGCTGGCGGCGCACCATCTCGCGGCGCACCTCCGGGATGGTCGAGATAATCGAAGAGGTGTGCGTCACCTGTTCGGCGCGTATCTCGTCAGAGACATCACGACCGTCAAGGCGCACCTGCAAAGTGTCGGGGTCGCCCGAAAGCTGGATAGCCACGCGGCGCGCAATCTCGGCCACCGCCTCCGCGTCCGTCGTGCTCACGCCCGCCTCCGTCACGGCCAGCGCCACCGCGCGATACATCGAGCCCGTGTCCACGTAGAGCAGCCCAAGCTCGCGCGCCAGCAGACGGCTCAGCGTCGATTTGCCCGCGCCCGAAGGCCCGTCGATGGCGATAATCATTCGTCGGTTCATATCTGAAGAAGTAGCCAGCAGTCAGTAGAAAAACTCGCTTGAAGCGTTCAGCAGCCAGCGCAGCATTCGAGCAGTTTCAGCATTAACATGCCTTCTACTGGCTACTGGCTACTGGCTACTGTTTTCCCCATCGCCTGAAGCGCCGTGTCGATGTCGGCGCTGGAGATGTCGTAGTGTGTGACCATGCGGATTGACGAGCCGAAGCCGGAGGCGAGCACCTGATACTCGCGCGCGAGTCGGGCGCAGATTTCGTCGGCGGCGCGCCCTGTGCCCGACACGTCGAAGATACAGATGTTGGTGACGACGCGTTCGGGGTCTATCTGGATGCCGGGCATCCCGGCGAGTCCTTCGGCGAGGCGGCGCGCGTTTCGGTGGTCTTCGTGAAGACGCGGCGGCGTCTCTTCGAGGGCGACGAGCGCGGCGGCTGCCAGCACGCCCACCTGTCGCATGCCGCCGCCCAGAAGCTTGCGCCAGCGCCTCGCTTCTTCGATGAACGCGCGCGAGCCCAGAAGCATCGAGCCGACGGGCGCGCCCAAGCCCTTCGACAGACAGAACATCACGGAATCTACGGGACGCGAAAGGCTTGCGACCGATTCTCCGAGCGCCGCCGCCGCGTTGAAGATACGCGCGCCGTCGAGATGAACGGGGATGCCGAGCCGGTGTGCGCGCTCGGAAATCTCTTCGGTGCGTGCGCGCGAAAGGAGCGTGCCTCCGGCGAGGTTGTGCGAGTTTTCGAGCGCGACGAGACCTGTCGGCGCGACGTAGTAGGCGCTCCCCGCGTGAATCGCCGCCTCTATCTCCGCCCATTCGAGGATGCCCGAAGCGTCTCTGCTGCGGACGGGGCGAGCGAGCGTTCCGGCGATGGCCGACATGGCCGCCATCTCGTAATTGAAGATGTGGCCGCGCTCTTCGATGACGACCTCCATGCCGGGGCGCGTGTGCAGCTTGACGGCTATCTGATTGCCCATCGACCCCGTAGGCACGAAGAGCGCGGCCTCCTTCTCGAACACCTCCGCCGCGCGCTCCTGCAAGCGATTGACCGTCGGGTCTTCGCCGTACACGTCGTCGCCCACCTCGGCCTCGGCCATCGCGCGCCGCATCGAGGGGGTCGGCTTCGTCACCGTATCGCTGCGCAAATCTATCACTGGCATAAAAATCTCGACTGACTAAATCCGAACGATTCAAACAGGGATGGACAGGATAGACAGGATGAGGGCAAAGGGAAAAAGCAAAAGGCAAAGGTGAAGAATATCTAAAACAATTTCCGCTTTACTTTTGCCTTTTTCCCTTTGCCTTTATCCGTCCTGCTCGCCGATAAAAGTTATCTTTTCGACATCGAGGAGACCAAGCTCGACGGGCGTCGCGCGCCCGAAGATGTTGACGACGACCTTGAGCTTCGCGCTTTCTTTTAAGACCTCTTCGACGCGTCCGGTGAACGCGGCGAAGGGGCCTGACTTGATGCGCACCGTATCGCCCGCCGCGTAGTCGGAAATCTTCCGCTCACGTTTGGGCAGGCTTCGGAAGATGGCTTCGAGTTCGCTCTGTCGCGCGCGCTCGGCGCTTGCGGCGAAGGCGTGAACCGTCAAGGCCACCTTGTCCACGTCTGCGCCGAAGCTTCTGAGCATCTCGACGAAGAGACCTCTTTTGTCTTCGGCCAGCGCGACGAAAATGTCGGTCGATTCTATCTTCAAACGCGCGCTCGCGCGTGCGCGTCTCCATGCGAGCTTGAGATAAGCGTTCACCTCCGGCGCAAGACGCACGCCCGCGCCCTTGTGCTCAAGGCCGTGCTTGAGACGCCCTTCCAGCAGCTCTTTCAACTGTCGCGCGTCGATGCCGAGTTCGAGCATGACGACATCGAAGATGTCGGGCTCGACTGCGGCGAGCGCGTCGATGAGATGTTCGAGCGAGACGTAGTTCTGGCCGCGTCGGCGCGACTCGGCGACGGCGTGCTCGACGACTCGCCAACCGCTTTCGTCGAAGCGTTCTCGATAACTTTCGGGAGTTTCCATTTCTTCAAAACCTCCTCGGAACGAAACCTCTTCAAATGAACGCGGCGAAGACTTCGTTGGAGAGCAGCGCGCCGCCGGGCGTCAGCCTCAGCCGGTCGCCTTCAAGCTCGATTAAACCGGCTTCGAGGAAACGCCGGAAGTCTTCCGCGTACTCTTCGCGCACGTCCACTTGAAAACGCGCGCGATGTTCTGCCAAATCGACGCCGCGACTCATCAGGCGCAAAGCCAGAAAGAGCGCCTCGGAGCTTGCTGCCCGCCCGTCAAGCTCGACTGTCTCGACTGCGGCGCTTCCCTTCTCTTCGATAAGCTCGACGTAGCGACGCGCGTCGCGCTCGTTCGACCAGCGCCGACGCGTGCCGTCGAAGGAATGAGCCGAGCAGCCGAAGCCGTAGAAGGGCTCGCCCGTCCAGTATTTCGTATTGTGCCGCGACTCTCTGCCGGGCAGGCAGAAGTTTGAAATCTCGTATTGCTCGTAGCCTTCCGAGCGCGTGCGCTCGCAGAGCATACGGTACATCTCGGCGGCGAGGTCAGCGTCGGGCTCCGGCCACATGCCGCGACGGATTTGGTCGGCGAGCGGTGTGCCTTCGTGGACTTCGAGCAGGTAGAGCGAGAGATGCTCGGGGCGAAGCGCGAGGGCGCAGTCGAGATTGCGCGCCCAAGCTTCGAGCGTCTGTTCCGGGAGACCCGCGATGAGGTCGAAGCTGATGTTGTCGAAGCCCGCTTCGCGTAAATCTCGGAAGGTCTGCCGTGTCTCAAGCGCGGTGTGCGTGCGACCGAGGCGGCGAAGCTCCCGGTCGTCGAAGGTCTGCGCGCCGAAGCTGGCGCGGTTGATGCCGAGGCGTCGAAACTCGCGCAGGCGTTCTGGCGCGAGCGTGCCGGGATTCATCTCCATCGTCACTTCTGCATGAAGCGAAATCCGAAAGCGACTGCGGACGGCTTCGAGGATACGAGAAGCCTGCGCTGGTGTAAGCAGACTGGGAGTGCCGCCGCCGAAGTAGATGGTGTCGGCCTCGAAAGGATTGGCGTCGCCGCCGTCGCTCTCGGGCGCGTCGAAGCGTTTTATCTCTGCGACGAGGGCGTGCGAGTAGCGCTCGGCGAGCGCGCTTTCGTACTGGCCGGTGGCGAAATCACAGTAGGAGCAGCGCGAACGACAGAAAGGGACGTGGATGTAGATTCCGGCTCGACTCATTTCGATTCAGGAGAGGATTATAACACGCGCGGCGCGCGGTCGAAGCTTCGGCCTTGAGGCGCGCGTGTCGCTCGAAGACGGCGAGCGCCGCGCGCCCCCTTCGCTTCACGAAAGCTTGATGAGAGGGATGCTACCGGGGCGTCGTTTGAATCCGGCGCAGGCTCCCTTCGCCGCTCACGGTGCGGCTCGCGGTGCGCGCGACGCGTTCGACTTCGGTAAAGGCGCGCAGGAGATTTTCGCCGAGTATCTTTCGGATGTCGCGCTCGGAGTAGCCGCGACGCAGTAGCTCGTAAGTGATGTTGGGCAGCCCGGCGATGTCGTCTATGCCGACGGGGAGATAGGGTACACCGTCGAAGTCCGAGCCGAGGCCGACGTAATCGACGCCCGCAACTTTTGCCACGTGGTCGATGTGGTCGATGAGCACGGAGAGCGGCGTCGGCGGCAGAGGGTTAGCGGCGAGCAGTTTGTTGGTCTCTTCTTCGAGGCGCTTGGGGTCGTCTTTGAAGCGGGCGTTGAGCGCATCGGTCTGCGGCTTGAGTCGCTCGGTGCGCGCCCGCTGCGCGTCGTAGGCTTTCTGGTCGAGGAAGACCGGGTAGAAGTTTATCATCACGACGCCGCCGTTTCGGGCGATGCGGCGCAGCAGCTCGTCCGGGATATTGCGTCGATGGTTCGAGAAGGCGCGGGCGGAAGAGTGCGAGGCGATGACGGGCGCACGCGTGATGTCGAGCACGTCGTTCATCGTCTTGTCGGAGACGTGCGAGATGTCTATGAACATGCCGAGACGGTTCATCTCGGCGACGACTTCTTTGCCGAAATCCGAGAGGCCGTTGTGACGTGAATCGTCGCAGCAGGCATCAGCCCAGTCGTTCGTGTTGTTGTGCGTGAGCGTCATGTAGCGGACGCCGAGGCGGTAGAAGTCGCGCAGGGCGGCCAGAGAGTTCTCAATCGCATGTCCGCCCTCGATGCCCATCAGCGCGGCGACTTTCCGCTCGCGCTTGGCGCGACGAATGTCTGCGACCGAGACGGCCATCGAGATGCTCTCGGGATGACGCTCGGCGGCGCGGAAGACCTGGTCAATCATGTCGAGCGCGCGACGCGCCGAGCCGCCCTCCTTCGCGTACTTCCTATCGACGTAGATGGAGAAAAACTCGCCCGTGATGCCGCCCTGCTTCATGCGCGCGATGTCGGTGTGATACTTGCCCTGAGAGGGCGTGCCGAGGTCGTAATCGTCGTCAACCATCATCGAAGTGATGTCGTTGTGTCCATCGACGATGATGGCCTTGCGATGAATCTCCAGAGCGCGCTTCCAGAGTCGCTCGTCGCGCGGCGGCGACTGGACGGCAGGGGGCGCGCTGGCCGTCGAGCTGTTTTGCGCGCTGCCGGTCGGGGAAGTCTGCGCCGGGGCGTTCGCGGCAGAGAGAGTAAGCAGAACCAGGCAAACGAGCAGCATGAGCGAAGAGCTTTTTTTCATAACGCTATCCGAATCCTTCTGGTTAGATTGCACGCGACGAGAGCCCGCATATTCTACGCCAGCGCGGCCTCGCCTGTCAGTCGTCCGAACCGAAAGCCCGGACAAATCCTTGCCGCCCGCGCCGCTTTCTGATACACAGAACGACTGAAAAGCAAGTGGGAAGGATGAAGGCGGAAGGCGGAAAGTCTATCAAGTGGCTTGAACGGTCTTCTCTTCATCCTTCCGCCTTCCTATTTCATCCTTGCTTTTCAAAGGAGTCCCGACATGAGTAGTAACTTTCCGAACGAGCAGCGAACCGGGCCGCGTTATCCGGTGAGTTTGCCGGTGCGCGCAGAGTGGGACGACGAGGCGTCGGGCGACCACGTCGTCATCGACGGCGAGACGGAGAACATCGGGCCCGAAGGAACGCTCGTACATCTGCGGCAGCTACCGGACGTGGGCAGCCGAGTGCAGCTCGTCGTGCTCGACGGGGAGAGATACAGAATCCAGGCGGTGGCCGAGGTGCTGCGCATCGAGCGCAATCCCGGACACCCGCTCGCCGCCCTTCAGCTCATCAGCGCGCTCGACGAATGGCGCGGGCTCGTCTGGGAGCCCTCCGCCCTGCTCGTCAACGTGAGAGACGAAGACGACTACGACGACTACTAGATTCCGAGTGATGGTCAAGGGCGAAGCAGGAGCGAAGGCTTTGGCTGAAGATAAGGCTGAGCGAAAAGAGGTGGTCAAGGAGGCGGCGCAGACGGCGGCGACGGCGGCAGCCGAAGCCACTTGGCCGCAGACGCGCGCCATCCTGCGCGTCATCTTCATCGCGCTCTCGGTGGCAGCCGTCATCTGGATGCTCTACGCGCTTCAAGGTGTCCTGCTCCTGGTCATCCTCTCAATCTTCTTCGCCTACCTGATTGCGCCACTCGTCCAGCTCGTCCACCGTCCATTCATCCTGCGCGGGCAGGAGCGCACCATGCCGCGCGCCGTCGCCATCGGCATCGTCTACATTGTTCTCTTCGGTTCATTCGTGCTGACGGTCTACCTGCTGATGCCGCTCCTGAGCAGGCAGATTGGAGAGTTTGCCGAGCAGGCTCCGAGATACCTCACGAACGCGCGGCTTCGCGCTCAGAGCCTGAATCAGCTCTACGAGCGTTTGAGTTTGCCGCCGGCTATCAGAGAAGCTGCGAACAAGACGGTCACACGCGTGCTCGAAGCTGTCGGGGAATACACGACGGGGCAGGGCTTTCAGGGCTTCCTCTCCATGCTCGGCTATCTGCCCTGGCTCGTCCTCGTCCCGATTCTGGGCTTCTTCCTCCTGAAAGACGCCGACAGCTTTCGCCGCTCGGCGCTTCACATGCTCCCGCGCGGGCGCATTCGCTGGCGCGGCGACGAGCTTTTCCAGGACATCAACTCCACTCTCGCCGCATACATCCGCGCGCAGCTCATCGCCTGCCTGCTCATCGGCACAATCTGCGCCATCGGCTTCGCCCTCATCGGCGTGCCCTACGCGCTCGTGCTCGGAGTGGTGGCGGGGCTTCTGGAGTTCATCCCTCTGGTCGGGCCGCTACTCGTCGCCATCATCGTCGTCTCGGTGGCGAGCTTCTATTCGGTCGGGCAGGTCGTCGGCGTCATCCTGTTTCTCTTCGTCCTGCGCATCATCCACGACTACGTCACCTATCCGCGCATCATCGGCTCAGGCATACACCTGCACCCGCTCGCCGTCATCCTCGCCATCCTGAGCGGGCATGAGCTGGCCGGAGTGGCCGGAATCTTCCTCGCCATCCCCGTCGTCGCCATCATCACCGTCACCTACCGGCACTGGCTCGAACATCGCGGCAGCGCAGGTCTCGTCGCAGACCTCTTGAAACCAGCCGAACAGGTTGTCACCGCCCCGGCTTCGACCGACGTGCAGACCGCGCCGCCCCCTGAGACGCCGCCGACAGCAGCGACGCCGCCACCGGCGACGCCTCCGCCGACAACATCGCCCGCTAAGCGAGCGACGCCCATCCCTGAGACTTCGCCGCAGCCCTCGCCGACCGACGCCTGACTTCGATGTTTACAGACCGAACCTAAGAAGCTGTTTGGAAAACGGGAGTTTTATGTCCCGTTAGGGACAACATGAAAATAGCCCAGCGATTTATCGCTGGGACGAAGAGCGCATCTGCTGTCTCAGTCCCGTAGGGACGACTGAACCTGACTCAGCCGTCCCTACGGGACTGAGCAACACGACTGCTTGGTGTCCCAGCGATAAATCGCTGGGCTATTTTCGAAAGTCCCTTCCGGGACTTTTCAGATAGATTCTCAGACTGAAGAATTTTTATACTTTCGCGTGCGTTTGTTCGAGCAGACGGATGAAGCGTTGGAAGTGGTGCGCGGCGTCGTGCGGGCCGGGGGCGGCCTCCGGGTGGTATTGGACGGAGAAGACGGGCAGACGCTTGTGGCGCATGCCCTCGACGCAGTTGTCGTTGAGATTGATGTGCGTGACTTCGACTTCGGGCGGGAGACTTTCGGCATCGACGGCGAAGCCGTGATTGTGCGAGGTGATTTCGACCTTGCCCGTCTCCTGGTCTTGGACGGGCTGGTTGCCGCCGCGATGTCCGAAGGGCAGCTTGTAAGTCGTGCCGCCGAAGGCGCGCCCGAGAAGCTGATGACCGAAGCAGATGCCGAACGTCGGGAGTCCTGACTCGACGACGCGGCGAATCTCTTCGACGACGCGCGTCATCGAAGCCGGGTCGCCCGGCCCGTTCGAGAGATAGATGCCGTCGGGCTTCAAGGCGACGACTTCCGAGGCGGGCGTCGAGGCCGGGACGACCGTCACACGACAGCCCAAACGCGCAAGCTCCCTCAGCGAGTTCATCTTGACGCCGAAGTCGTAGCAGACGACGCGGAAACGCTCCGCGCCCTCAGCCGCCACCTCGTAGACGTGCGGCGTCGTCACCGCGCTCGCAAGCTCCCTGCCCTCCATCGGCGTCGAACGCCGAGCCTTCTCAAGCAAGCTCGCTTCGTCCAAATCGACGGTCGAGATGCAGGCGCGCATCGCTCCCTTGTCGCGTATGTGTCGCACCAGCGCCCGCGTATCGACGTGGTCGATAGCGACAATCTTCCAGCGCTTCAGGTAATCGGCCAGAGATTCCTCCGCGCGCCAGCTCGAAGTCGTCCGGCTCGCCTCGCGCACCACGAACCCTTCGACCCAAGGACGCCCCGATTCCTCGTCCGCGCGGTTGACGCCGTAATTGCCTATGAGCGGATATGTCATGCACACAATCTGCCCCGCGTACGAAGGGTCGGTCAAAACCTCCTGATAGCCCGACATCGAAGTGTTGAAGACCATCTCCCCGCACGATTCGCCCTCCGCGCCCCACGAGCGACCCCGAAAGCTCCGACCATCTTCGAGCACGAGCAGCGCCGGCTTTGAATTGTTCGTCGTCATATTTCGCCGAGATTGAAGAAATCAGCGCCCGACTTCAAGCGCAGGTTACAGAAGCGTTTAATCTTCTCGAAATCCCTCACGTTGTCAGTCACAACCAGCGCACCCGCGCGGCGGGCGGTTGTCGCAATCAGCACGTCACGAATTATACGATGCTGCTCGCCTTTAGGCATACGCGGCGCAAGTCCTCTCGCCTTCGACTTCAAACCGCGCAACAGCGAATTAAGCACTTTGCCCGCCAGCCACCAATCTTCGCCCGTCGGCACGAGCAGACGGTTCTCCTTCTCATAGGCGCGCCGGACAGCATTCAGCCTTTGCAGGTCAGACTTATCGACAGCGCCGGCAGTCAGCTCCTGAATAACCACTGCCGATAAAACAAAACCGGCAGGAAACTTTGCCGGTTTGTACGCAATGAAAATTGAAGTATCGAAGGTGACTTTAGACATTACTCTCGGTCGAATTTCCCGAACCTGTCGCGCTTTGAATAGGTGTTTTCCCAAACGCGCGACAACAGCTCATTAGCCTTCAGAATCTCTTCACTCTCAGGCGCAGGCGTCGCAGGATTGCGTTTGCGCCCGGAGACAGATTTTCCTGCTCCATTATTGTTGCGTCCGGCCGGAATCGTAGAACTCTCGCTTCCCCAAACCAGCGTAACGCCTGAAGGGTTGCGCTTAGGGCGTGACGCGGAGTTTTTCACCCTCTTTTTTGAAGCGGTTTTACCTGACGACATAGCTCCCTCGCGTTCGCATGACTGACAAAATATAGCACGATGCTCAAGCGCGGGCGATGCAAGTTTATTTGCATTATGCCTGCGAGCGGAGAAACTGCTGGGCTTCGTTGAGCCAGTGTTTTTCGGCGCGATACTTGTAGGCGGGCGAGGTTTGGACGGCTTCGATGCAGGCTCGCATGGACTGTGCGGCCTCGCGCTGCCGACCCATCCCGGCCAGCGCGCGCCCCATCAGGTAGAGCCCTTCGGGGTCGAGCCGGCGCTGGTCGAGGAAGCGCTCCAGCGCGTCGTGCGCGTCGGCGAACTGCGAGGCGGCGAGGTAGGTCGCGCCTATCTCGCGCCAGATTTCGTGCTGCGCGTGGGCAGAGTCGCGCGCGACGACCTGCTCGAAATGCCCGACGGCATCGGGCAGACGATTCTCGGTGCGCGCGATGCGGCCAAGCTGAAAGTGTGCGTCGATTTCGTCGGGGTCTATCTCAACGGCGCGCTCGAAACGCTTGCGCGCTTCGTCCAGCTCCTTGCGCTGAAGGTGTATGAGGCCGAGGTTGTAGTGCGCGGAGGCGTCGGCCGGGTTGAGCGTGGCGGCTTCGAGGTTCTGCCGGAAGGCTGCGCGCGCGCGTTGCCCCTTCGCCGCCTCGCCGATGTAGCCGCGCAGGATGAAGAAGAGGAACAGAAGCAACAGAAACGGCAGACTCAGCAGAGCCCCGAAGAGCAAGACGAATAGAGGCGAGGCGAAGAACATGACGCCGAGCGCAATGAAGACCACGAGCAGCGAGCGCAGCCAAGAGAGTCGGAACACCTCGCGCACCGCCACGACTGCCCAGGGCGCGAACAGAAAGAGCGGGTGAAGCAGGAGCAGCAGGAACATCTTCGGCAGCGCCGCGCTCATCAGTTGACGGTCGGCCTCGCCGGGCCCCTCGGGCGGCAGGTTGCGCAGCAGCTCCATGATGGTGTTGGCGGCAGCCCGCGTCTCGGCCTCGAAGCCCGTCAGGCGCGCGGCGACGGCCAGAGGGAGCGCGGCGAGGCTCGCCGCCGCGAGCGCGTAGAAGACGGTCGCCGCCGTCGTGCCGTACTCCTGCCGCAGAATCAGGCCGAAGCTTGCGCGCCGGTCGAACAGATTCGCCAGCAGCACGCAGACCGGCACGAAGAAGAGCCCGAGCAGCACGAGCACCCCGGCTGAGCCGACGAGCGCATCGAGCGGGGCGAGCGCGCCGGACGCGTTCGGCCACTGCGTATAAAGCGCGTAAGCGCCGTGAACGAGCAGCGCCACGAGCGACGCCTGCGCGAGCGTCGCGCGCTCGCGCACCTCCGCGAAGCCTCGCGCGGGCGAGTAGAACATCAACAACAATGGACGTAGCCAGTGGCTCATCAATCAATCAAGTAAGCAGTGAGCGGTAAGCAGTGAGCAGTTGTTCGGCTGGCGTGTCGAAGCGTTGCCGACGTGGAGCGTGTCAAGACGCTCGCTCCTGTTTTCAAACTGCTCGCCGCGCACTTCTTATCACTTCTTACCGTTTCTCACTCTGCTCAACGCTCACGGTTTAGTCTGCTCACTGCTCACCGCTCACTGCTCACTCTCTTCTTCTTCGCCCGACGCGCGCGGCGCGCCCTGCGGGACTTCCGGGTAGTCGGTTTCGTGCGAGATGAGGCTGGCCTCCGTGAGTGGCCAGTAGCGAAAGAGAGCCTTACCGTAGATGTACTTGGCGGGGACGAGTCCCCAGCTTCTCGAATCGTAGGAATTGTCGCGGTTGTCGCCCATCACGAAGTAGTAGTGCTGCTTGACATAGGTGGGCGCGATGTTGGCGTGCGCGGCGTTGAGATGCGGGTCGAGATAGGGCTCGGGCAGCTCACGACCGTTGATGAGAATGCGCCCGTCTCTGACTTCCACCGACTCGCCCGGCAGACCGATGACGCGCTTGATGTAGCTCTTGTCCGGGTCGTTCGGATACCAGAAGACGACGATGTCGCCGCGCGAGAGAGGCGGCAGCCCGTAGTAGACGAGCTTGTTGACGAAGATTCTCTCGCCGTCGTGCAGGCGCGGCAGCATCGAAGTGCCTTCGACTTTGACGGGCTGGACGATGAAGACGACCGTCAGCGCCGCAATCATCAGGGCGAAGATGAGGTCGCGCACAAGGAGGCGCGTCTCCGACCAGAAGTGCTTGCGCGATTCCACGTCGGGGCGATGAATCTCTATATCGCGGTCGTCTTCGACGTGGATGCCGCCAAAGACAGGCTCGCGCCTGATATTTCTTTTAAACATAAACTCTCTTCGCTCTCAGCGAGTATCAACCGAGCTTGCGCATTGGAGCGCGCCTGAACCGCAGTTTTCGAGGTTAGCCGCCCGCCGCGCGCTTTGTCAACGCGCTTCGCCGGGCGTCGCAGGACTTAGGGCGGCGTGCTTGACAGGCTTCGTCGCGCGTCTCTATTATCGCCACGTCAAGCATTTGCAATTCTTCGAGTTAAGTCCCATCCCGAACGAGTTCCTGAAGCCGAAACGGAGGCAGCGAAAAGCGTGATTAAACTCGACATCGTCAACCGCGTGGCCGAGCGCACCGGCGTACCTAAGATGAAAGCCGAGCAGGCGGTGGATGCCCTCTTTCACTCGATGAAGGAAGCGCTCGCGCGCGGCGAGCGCATCGAGCTGCGCGGCTTCGGCGTCTTCGTCGTCAAGCCACGCAAACGCGGCGTCGGGCGCAATCCACGTACAGGCGAAGAGGTCGCCATCCCCTCCGGCAAAACCATCCGCTTCAAGCCCGGCAAAGAGCTTCAAGCGCACGGCTTCGACTCCGAAGACGACCATCACGAAGACGATAATGCAGTGACAAGTGACAAGTGACGAGTGATAAGTTAAAAGCTGGTAAATGGTAAATGGTAAATGGTGAATAGAAAGAACAGTCTTTCACCATTTACCATTTACCATTTACTATTCACTTGTCTTTCTGTCTTGCTCGTCACTCGTCACTCGTCACTGTTCTACACGTAGCTTTCTTATGTCTGAATCAGCCCACTTCGTACCGCCGTTTGTCGAGAGCCGCGACGCCTTCGTGCGCGGGCGTCGCGCGGCCGTGCGTCCGACGCCGCGCGAGTGGGCGCGACATGCGGCGCTCTTTCTGCTGACGGCTCTGACGGCGACGCTCGCGGGCATCATGCTCGCCATCGACGCGAACGAACTGGCCGAGCCCTCGGTCGCCGCTCCTTCCGGCTGGCTCGGCTACGTCGTGGCCGTGCCGCTCTATTACTTGCAGGCCGTCGGCTCGATGCTCGCATATGCCTTCGCGCATCCGCCCGTGCTCGTCGAGGGCGCGACCTTCGCCCTCTCTCTTCTCTCGATACTGCTCGCGCACGAGGCCGGACACTACATCGCCTGCCGACGATACGGCGTCGATGCCACGCTGCCCTACTTCATCCCCGCGCCGCCGCTTTTTCTGGCGGGCACGTTCGGCGCGTTCATCAAAATCAAGTCGCCGATTCCGTCGCGCCGCGCGCTCTTCGACATCGGAGTGGCCGGGCCGCTCGCGGGCTTCGTCGTCCTTTTGCCGGTGGCCGTCGCCGGTATCCTGACGACGCGCACGCACGCCGCGCCGCTTCCGCCCGAGGGCGTTATCTACTTCAACGACCCACTCTTGATACATCTGCTCTCGGGCGCGCTCGGCATAGATTTAACAAACGCCGCGACCAATCCCTTCTACTTCGCCGCATGGATTGGTCTGCTCGTGACGAGCCTGAACCTTCTGCCCGTCGGGCAGCTCGACGGCGGCCACGCCGTCTACGCCGTCCTCGGCAGACGCTTCCACCGGCTCGTCGGCCGCGTCGTCTTCGCGTCGATGCTCCTGCTCGCCGTGCTCGGATGGCTCTGGCACAACGCGCCGAGCGGCTTCGTCTATGCCCTCCTGCTCTTCGTCATGCTGCGCGTCCGTCATCCGCAGCCCGAAGACGAAAGCGACCCGCTCGGACGCGCGCGCCTCTTCGTCGCCGCCCTCACGCTGCTCGTCTTCATCCTCTCTTTCGTCCCCTTTCCCATCACCATTAGATAAAGCAGGGCGAAAAAGTGGCCGCGAGCGCAACCGTCTCGCTCGCTTAATCCTATTTTGAGGGGCACGCTCGCCAGCCTCGGCCTTCCCTTCCGCTTCCCCGGTCGGCGGTTGGCTCTCCTGATATGTCTTTGAATTACAACACTTGCCTGTACGGTTGAGTACAGACCAGTTCCATTTTAGAGAGTAATGTTTCATATCTGATTCCTTCAAAACCTTTTCGGTCACCCCGCCGAGCCCACTTCGCCAGCGCCTCCCCCAAAGGTGCAGCCAACACATGTCAAGGAGACATACAGTTATGACAAAAAGATATGGGTTTCTCGCCGTTCCGCTTCTAGCTCTCACTCTCATCACGGCTTACTTTACCTCGCCGGCAACTGCGGGCAACCAGAGCGAGAGAGGCGAATGCCAGCAGCGATGTACACAGCAGTATCAGACTTGTCGGCAGGGCGCGAACGCAAATCAGGACACATGCAAAGAAGCTTTCGAGGCCTGCAAACGGGGTTGCCGCGACGCGCAAGGCAACACCAACACGAACACCAATGGCAATACCAACACCAACACGAATACCAACACCAACACCAACACCAATACAAACACCAACACCAACGGTAATACTAATGGCAACATGAACACGAATACGAACGGGAACATGAACACCAATAGCAATACCAACACGAACACCAACACAAATACGAACGGCAATACCAACACGAACACGAATGGGAATATGAACACGAACGGGAACACGAACACCGACGACCGTCCGGGCGTGCGTCGTGGGCGCAACCCGAGTCCTGGCACCCCGCGTGGCCCCGTCAACAAGAACACCAACACAAATACGAACGGCAATACCAGCACACGACCGTAGCCTGGCGTTCTAAAGCAGCATGGCTGCGGGTCTCGAAGAGTGACTCGTCGCTGATGGTGACAGAGAAAAGGCCAGCCCGTGAGGGTTGGCCTTTTCTCTGAAAGAATCGATTTCCGTCTCGTCTCTCTATGCGCTCAGAGGTTCCCGCATTACCCGCTCATCTACTTCAGGCCGTCGCCGCCGCAGGCAGCAGACCTTTGATTTCCCTGACGATTCTCGCGGCGTCCTCCTGATTCTGGAGGGCAATCATAAAGAACTTGTAGCCCTGCTGGAAGCAGACCACTCCGTTGGCGAAGAGCCAGACGCCGTCGAGGAAGGGGTTGCCGCCGAGGAGCCAACTGATGGGCGCGCCGACGATGTGTCCGGGCTGGAAAATCTGCGCCATCATGGCCGCGCCCGCCGCGCAGCTGAAAGCGCCGAGCAGCGGCGCGCCGACGTAGCGCACAATCTTTCGCTCGAACTCGACGCGCTGCCGTTCGGCCTCTGTCAGCTCGCCGTTTACGACGAGCCGTTCGCGCTCGCGCAGGTAGCTGTCGAACTTCTTCCCGGCACGGCGCAGAGCCCAGACGGGCAGCGCGGAGTGTGTGAACCAGTGCGGGTGCGCGCCGAGCAGCACGGCGTCGAGGCCGGGGAAGGATGCGCCGAGACGGACGCCGCCCGCAATCGAGAGCGAAACCATGATGGCGCGCTTCGGGTTGGCGCGAGCCCAGTCGAGCGCGCGAAAGAGGCCGACCGAGGTGGCCGTCGTCAGACGCGTCACGCGCGCCCCGGCATCTACGACGTGCGCGGCGCGCTCGTAATGTTTCTTCGCTTCGCCGAAGACCTCGCCCGCCTTCTCGCTCGCGCTGCGACCGGCGGCGCGAAAAGCGTCGCCCGCCTCGCGCGCACGCCGCGCCGCCTCTTCAGCCGTCCGCCGCGCACGCTCGCGCATCTCGAAATCGTCGCCCAAACGCTCGGCCTCCGAACGCGCACGCTCCGCGCCGTCTACGACACGCTCCGCGCCCTTTCGCGCCGCGTCCTGCGCCACGCGCGCCGCCTCGCCGGCCCCGCGAACCGTCTCCTCCACGCGCTCCTTGATACCGTAGCGCTCGTCCAACTCGCGCGCCTTGCGCCGCGCCGCCTCTCGCCACTCTTCCAGCTTGTCTCGATAATCAGCCATATCTTTCCACCTTAAATAGAGGTTAGAGGTCAGAGGTCAGTTAAAAACAGATGCTTCGTTTTTCCGACTCGCCCTGCCCTATCTTGCTTTTCGTCTTTCGCTGACCTCTAACCTCTGACCTCTGACCTCTGCTTTTATGATACGCCGAGCGGCGGCGAAGTGTTCGGTTCGGCGAGGACGGAAGCGCTGCCGATGCGTCCGGGCCCCTGTCGCTTGGCATCGTACATGGCGGCGTCGGCTGCCGCCAGAAGCTCGCGCGTCTCCTGAGCGCAGAGGGGAAACTCGGCGATGCCGAAGCTCGCCGTCAGCGTCCCGACGCCCGGAATCTCCATCCGTCCGAACGCCTGACGCAGACGCTCGGCCACTTCCAACCCCTTCGAGAATTCCGTCTCGGGCAGAATCACTGCGAACTCGTCGCCGCCGAGCCGCGCGCCCATGTCGATGCCGCGCGTTCCGGCTTGCAGCGCCTTGCCGAGATAGCGTATGGCCTCGTCTCCGGTCTCGTGCCCGTAGGTGTCGTTGACGTGTTTGAAGTTGTCGATGTCGATGACGAGCAGGCAGAGCGGATGGCCGTAGCGACGCGTGCGCTCTACTTCGCGCTCAAGCTGTCGCTCGAAGCGGCGACGATTAGCTAGCCCGGTCAGGTGGTCTGTGAAGGCGGCCTCTTCGCAGGTGTCGAGATAAGCCTTGAACTCAAGCAGGGTGTGCGCGCAGGCGAGCAGGTGGTCGAGGTCTGTCGGGTCGGTGATGTAGCCGAGCGCGCCGACCTGTGCGCCGCGCCGCACGTCCTGCGCATCCTTGCGCGCCGCCGTCTGGATGATGATGGGGATGAAGCGCGTCTGGGCGTTGGCTCTGAGGCGGCGCGCCATCTCGTAACCGTCCATGTAGGGCATCATCACGTCGGTGATGATGAGGTCGGGCTGGCGCGCGGCCACCGCCTCCAGACCCTCGGCTCCGTTCTCGGCCGTGTGGACGCTGTATCCGGCCATCCCCAGCGCGTAGGCGAGCAACTGGCGTTTATCGGGCTCGTCGTCAACGACGAGGACGTTGAATTTACTGACCATAAAATAGGGTGCGTGCAGGCTCTCGGACAGCGCGCGAGCGGCGCTCTCCGAAGGCCGAAAACAGTTCTTGCGCACGGGGTCGCTTCATGTTAGAGTGCGTTGCTAACAAGGACGGTTGCCATTCGCTCGCGTTCGGTTGAAAGCTTGCCCGTTCCTCATCGGACGTGTACGAATAATTAACCAAACAGACTGGCCTCGCATTCCGGCATCGAGTTTTCCACGCGCTTCCTGGCTTTCCTTTCCGGCAAATCACATTGCCTCGAGCTTTGGCTGGCCGCCGCTCGCCGGATGCATCGCCGTTACGGTCTGACGTTCTTGCAGTTCCCCGAATATCTAAAGCTCCCGAGGTTCCCCTTATGCCACACCGTCGAGCCTGCGATCTTTCCGTCGAAGAGCGCGCAGAGATTATACGTCAATCCGAAATCGGCGCGAGACTCAACGAAGCCATCCTGATTCGCCTGGCCTCCAACTCGACCGCCCTCGACTTCCGCCGTCGCCGCTTCATCTATCGCAGAGGCGACACCGCCGACTCGCTCTACATCATCGCGCGCGGGCGCATCAAGCTCTGTACTATCGAAGAGGCGACGCGACGCGAAGCCGTCATCGACATCCTCGGCACCGGCTCGCTCTTCGGCGAATCCGCGCTCTACGCCGCGAGCGGGCGCGAAAAGTGCGCCGTCGCTTATGAGAACGTGCGGCTGCTTCGGATTCCGGTCGGGGACTTTCAAGAGGGGATGGCTTTGCACCGCGAACTCTATGATTACACCTTCCGTCTTGTCGGTCAACGCCTTGCACGAGCCGAAAGGCGGGTCGCCAACTTCGCCCTCGACGCTATCCCCGCGCGCCTCGATAAACTCCTCGTCGAGCTTTCAGAGCGCTACGGTCGCGCTGAAGGCGAAGGCGTCCTCATCGACCTTGCGCTCCCGCACCGCGAAATCGCCTCCATCGTCGGCTCGACGCGCGAAAGCGTCACCGTCCGCTTGAACGCCATGCGCCGCGCCGGTATCATCGACTTCGTCGATAGAAAAATCCTGATTAAAAGCATCAACGCCATCGCGGCGGCGTAAAGCAGTGAATAGTAAATCGTCAATCGTCAATAGATAAAACTCTCTCCCCTTTGACGACTCAAGATTTATCGGCTCTGCCGTCTATTCACGATTTACGATTCACGATTCACGAGCTATGAAGAAGTGTCCGATGTGCGGCCAGCCGGTCGAGTGGAAAGACAATCCGAACCGTCCCTTCTGTTCCGAACGCTGCAAGCTGATTGATTTCGGCGGCTGGATTAACGAAGAATACAGCGTCCCCTCCGACGAAGCTCCCCTCTCAGAAGAGACCAATCTAAGTTCCAACACGATAGACGAAGACGACCACGCCAAAGGCGACAGGCGCTAGACGACCTGCCGAGCGGCTTCGCGCTTCACGCTCGCGCAGGCGTCGATGCCGACTGCTTTTGGGCGTCGGAGTGTGCTCTCTTGAGCTGCTTGAGTCTCGCGCGGCGGGCGGGTGCATGTTGAGAGGGCTGCTCCAGCGTGCGTCCTCTGTACGCGTCGTGTAGAATCGGCTCGTGTTTGATGTTCAAGGAGTTCTGACCCGATGCGTTTCTTCTTTTGCGTGAAAGCTTTTGGCGGAGGACGTTTATGGCAGACGGCACTGGTCGTCGCGGCGTCTCTCCTGCTGGCGGCGTGCGACCCGGACGGCGCTTCGAGGAAGGTTGCGAAGGGGACGCCGCAGGGCGCAAACGCGCCTCGCACCTCGCTCCCGATGCCTCCGGCCACCTCGGCGCAGGGCGTTGAAAATCTGCAAAGCGGCTGGACGCTTCTCGACGGGCGTCGGACGAGTCTCGCAGAGATGCGCGGCCAGGCCGTCGTCCTCGATTTCTACGCGACCTACTGCCCGCCCTGCCGCGAAGAGATTCCGCACCTCAACGCGCTGCAACGCCGCTACGAGGGCGCGGGCTTACAGATTATCGGTCTCAACGTCGGCGGCGCGGACGACCGCCCGAAAGTTCCGCAATTCGTCAGCGAGCTTGCCATCTCCTATCCGCTCGGCAACCCCGACGAAGGGCTCGTCCAAGCGTTTCTCTCCGACAACACTTCGATTCCGCAAACCTACGTCTTCGACCGGCAGGGTCGTCTCGTCCAGAGATTCATCGGCTACGACGAAACCATGCCTACCGAGCTTGAGCGCGCTATCAAGACTGCTCTTACAACTGAAGCAGACTGAAAAGGAAATGATGAATGCGGCAGTGTGAATGATGAATCAAAACCAACTGCTTTGCTTTTATCATTCATCATTCCGCATTCATTATTCATCATTTAACTCATGCCTCGTGATATTCCGGTCGGTAATGGCTCGCTGCTCGTCGCTTTCGACGAGGATTATCGTATCCGCGACATCTATTTCCCCTACGTCGGCAAGGAGAATCATTCGGAAGGCCACCCGTTTCGCTTCGGCGTGTGGGCTGACGGGGAGTTTTCTTGGGTCGGGGCGGCTGGCGGCTGGACGCGCGAGCTGCGTTATCTCGAAGAGAGCCTGGTGACGGACGTGCGGCTCGTGAGCGAGCGTCTCGGGCTGGAGATTATCTCGAACGACGCGGTCGATTTTCACGAGAACATCTTCGTCAGGCGCATGGAGGTGCGCGACCTTCGCGGCGACGCGGGCGCGCGGGCGCAGAGAGAAGTGCGTCTCTTCTTTCATCACGACTTCTACATCTCCGAATATGAGGTCGGCGACACGGCCTTCTTCGACCCCGACAACAAGGCGCTCATTCATTACAAGGGGCAGCGCTACTTCCTCATCTCGACCGACGCGCCCGAGGGTTTGGAGACTTTCGCCACGGGGCGGAAAGCCTTTCACGGCCACGAGGGAACATGGCGCGACGCCGAAGACGGAGTGCTCTCGAACCATGCCATCTTCGAGGGCTCGGTGGATTCGACCGTCGGGCGCACGCTGAAGGTTGAAGCGGGCGGCGCGGCGGAGATGTTCTACTGGATTGCGGTCGGCAAGTCGCGCGAAGAGGTCTCGGCACTGAACGCGCTCGTCAGAGAGCGGACGCCCCGCGCGCTGCTCAAGCGGACGGAAGATTACTGGCGCGCGTGGGTCAATAAAAACGAGATTGATTTCGCCACTCTCCCGCCCGACGTGGTACGCCTCTTCAAGCGTTCGCTGCTGGTCGTGCGGACGCAGATTGATTCGGGCGGAGCGATTATCGCGGGCAACGATTCCGACGTGACCCTGCGCGCGACAGACCATTACAGCTACCTCTGGCCGCGCGACGGCGCGCTCGTCGCACACGCGCTCGACCTCGCAGGCTACCCCAACCTCCCGCGCCTCTTCTTCGATTTGTGCGGAAAGATAATCTCAAGCGAAGGCTACTTCCTGCAAAAGTACAACCCCGACGGCTCGCTCGCTTCCAGTTGGCACGCGTGGTGGAACCAGCGCGAGCAGAAGCGTCTGACGCCGATTCAGGAGGACGAGACGGCGCTCGTGCTCTGGGAGCTTTGGAATCACTACGAAGAGTTTCGCAACATCGAGTTCATCAGAACGCTCTATCGCAATCTGATTAAGCGCGCCGCCGATTTTCTCGCGCGCTTCCGCGACGCTCGCACGGGTCTCCCGCTTCCTTCATGGAATCTCTGGGAAGACCGCTTCGCCGTCCACACCTTCACCTGCGCGAGCGTCTTCGGCGGCCTCGAAGCCGCCGCACGCTTCGCCGCGCTCTTCGGCGAGACGGAGATGGCCGCATACTACCGCAGCGCCGCCTCCGAGGTGAGAGAAGGGATGCGCGCCCATCTCTACCGCGAAGAGCTTGGACGCTTCGCGCGCTCAATCCTTCCGAAAGAGACGGGCGAGTTCGAGATTGATACGACGCTCGACGCGTCGCTCTTCGGCCTCTTCTACTTCGGAGTCTTCGAGGCGGACGACCCTTTCGTCGTGAAGACGATGCGCGCCGTCGAAGAGCGTCTCTGGATGAAGACGAAGGTAGGCGGCCTTGCGCGCTACGAGGGCGACGGCTACATGCGCGTCACAGACGACGTGGAGAGCATGCCCGGCAATCCCTGGTTCATCTGCACGCTCTGGCTGGCCGACTACTATATCGCCGCAGCCAAAACGCCTGCCGAGCTTGAGCGCGCGCTGGAGCTGCTCGGCTGGGCGACGAGCCGCGCGCTGCCTTCGGGCGTGCTGGCCGAGCAGGTTGACCCTCTGACGGGTGCGCCGCTCTCCGTCTCGCCGCTCACGTGGTCGCATTCGAGCTTCGTCGCCACCGTCATGTCATACCTCAGAAAGCTCGAATCGCTCAGCCCATGCGACGCCTGCGGGCGTCCCCTCTCTCGCCACGCGCGCCACCGGCACAAAGCTCACTCCTCAAAAGCTCGCTCTTGAAAAGCGCGCTCTTCGAGATGAGTCGTCGATGAGTCGTCGTCGCCCGGACGTTTGACTGAGGCGCGTCCGAAGGCGTATTACAGACGTAAGCCGTAATTCCCCGTCAGCCTAAGACGACAGTTTCATTCAGAGGGTTTTCAAAGTGAGAAGAGCCAAGATACTTGCCACGCTCGGGCCTGCGTCGCGCGAGCCCGCTATCCTCGAAGCCTTGCTGGCGGCGGGCGCAAACGCCGTCCGCATCAACATGTCGCACGGCACACAGGAGGAGCACGACGAGACCATCCGCCGCGCACGCGCCGCCGCCGAGCGCCTGCGTCGCCCCTTAGCCGTGCTCGTCGATTTGTCAGGCCCGAAGATACGCACCGGAGTTTTGAAGGGCGGGCAGCCCGTCACGCTCGAAGAGGGCGCGCTCTTCACGATTACCACGCGCTCGGTCGTCGGCGACGCGCGCGAAGTTTCGACCAACTATTCAGGGATGGCGCGCGACGTTAGACCCGGCTCGCGGGTTCTCCTGGACGACGGCCTCATCGAGCTTCAGGTCGAGAGCACGACCGAGACGGACGTTATCTGCCGCGTCATCAACGGCGGCACGCTCAACGAGCGCAAAGGCATCAACCTGCCCGGCATCTCCCTGCCGATTCCTTCGCTCACAGATAAAGACCGGCGCGATTTGCAGTGGGCTGTCCGTCAGGGCGTCGATTACATCGCGCTTTCGTTCGTGCGTCGCCCCGAAGATTGCATCGAAGCCAAGTCGCTCATCAAGGCGGCAGGCGGCAAAGCGCCGCTCGTCGCCAAGATTGAGAAAGCCGAGGCGATGGATCATCTGCCCGCGATTATCGAGGCCGCCGACGGATTGATGGTTGCGCGCGGCGACCTCGGAGTCGAGACCAGCGTCGAGCTTGTGCCCGTCTATCAGAAGCGCATCATCGAAGAGGGAAACCGCGCGGGCAAGTTCGTCATCACGGCCACGCAGATGTTGCAGTCGATGATTACCGAGCCGCGCCCGACGCGCGCCGAAGCATCCGACGTGGCGAACGCCGTCTGGGACGGCTCCGACGCCGTCATGCTCTCCGGCGAGACGGCCACCGGACAATACCCCGTCGCGACCGTCGCCACGATGGCTCGCATCATCGAATCGGCTGAAAGCGGCAGGCGCAGAGAAGGAAGCATCATCAGCAAGCTCGTCGGCAAACAATCGGGGCGCATCAGCCGCGCGCTCTGCGAGGCCGCCGCCTTCGCCGCCGAAGAGATGGGCACGAAGACCACCGCCGTCGTCACCGAGTCGGGACTGATGGCGCGACGCCTCGCCGCCCTGCGCCCCGAACAACGCATCGTCGCCCTCACGCCCTCCAGATTCGTGCAGAATGAGCTGGCTCTCATCTGGGGCGTCGAGACGCTCGTGCATACGCCCTGCCAGACCACAGAAGAGATGCTCCGCACCGGCGAGCGCGTCCTGCTCGAAGGCGGAGTCGTCCAGCAGGGCGAACTCATCGTCCTGATGGCAGGGCGTCTCTCCGGCCTCGGCCTCTCCAGCTCCGTCACCCTCGCCACCATCGGCGAGCACGCTGCTTCAGACGACATTCACCACTCGATGCTGCCGAATCGTTAGCCAGGATAATGACGTTACCATTCTTATGCTGAGCTATAATCCGTAAAGTGATTCGGCAGTAGCCGGAGGTCTTATGGCGACGGAAATCAAGCCCCTCTTAACATTGTCCGACCTTGATTCGATGCCGGACGACGGCAATCGCTACGAACTCATCGAAGGAGAACTCCTCGTGTCTCGTGCGCCGAGCCTCACTCATCAGAGGATTTCCAGAAACCTTCTGATTATTATTGACGCTTACCTCGAAGGAAATCCCATTGGCGAAGTGCTGGCGACGCCGGGCGTCATGCTAGGCGAATCGAACGGCGTCATTCCAGACCTCGTCTTCATCACCATCGAGCGGCGAGATGCGATTGCTTCGGGAGAGCGTTTGACGGGTGCGCCCGATTTGGTGATTGAGATTCTTTCGCCGGGCGCGGAGAACGCGCAGCGCGACCGGCGCGCGAAGCGTCAGTTGTATGGAAAGCACGGCGTCAAGGAGTATTGGGTAGTTGACCCGGAGAGTCGAGTAATCGAAATTTATCATTCGCAGAGCGGCGTGCTTGAGTTAATTAGAAGCGTTTCTGTTGAAGGAAAGATTAGCTCGGCTCTCTTGCCGGGCTTTGAATGCGGGGCGCGGAGCGTCTTCAAAATCTAAAAGTCTATGGTCACTTTAGAAACCGAGCGGTTGATACTTCGGATGTGGCGCGAAGAGACGGACTTCGAGACCTACGCGCGCATGTGCGCGGACGAAGAGGTGATGCGCTACATCGGCGGGAAGGCTTTCTCGCGTGCGGAGGCTTGGCGGCACATGGCTTCGGTGGTCGGGCACTGGTACTTGCGCGGCTACGGGCATTGGGCTGTCGAAGAGAAGTCGAGCGGGCAGTTTGTAGGGCGCGTAGGCGTGCAGCATCCGGATGGGTGGCCGGGCTTCGAGATAGGCTGGACGATTGCGCGCGAGCATTGGGGCAAAGGTTACGCGAGCGAGGGCGCGCGCCGCGCGCTCGACTACGCTTTCAACGAGATGGACAGAGAGCACGTCATCAGTCTCATTCATCCGGAGAACAGGGCTTCGATTAAGGTGGCCGAGAAGCTCGGCGAGCGCGTCGAAGGACGAACGGAGGTGCTCGGCATCGACGTTCTCATCTACGGCATCAGCCGCGACGAGTGGCACGCCGCCGGAAAAGTGGCTTGAAACGAAGCGTCTCGCTCGTGAGGCGCAGGCGCTTCTGTCTACTGAAGCCCGCCGCCCGTTTGAAGTGTCACAGAATCCGTTCTGGCAAATCTCCACCGGAGACCTCTTCGACCTGCTCCAACCGGCGGCATACGCGCTCGCCGCGCTCGTCTCCGCCTGCGTCATGGCCGACGCCTTGCGCCGCCGTCTGAGCATCTACGCCGTCGCCGCATGGACGCTCGCCACCTTCTTTCTCCCGCTCGTCGCCGCGCCTCTCTACCTCGCCTTCATCCTCTCCAGACGAAGAGAGACGCCCTTCCGCGATAGTTCGCAGAACTCATCCGTCAGCAAACCGGACGGTGACGTGACTGAGCCGCGAGACGGCGCGGCATCGCCGACGCCCGCACCCGGCGGCGCAAACCGCGACGCCGCGAGAGTTTCCGTCCAGCATTCTTCTCAAAAACGTGCGCCGCGCCGAGCCCTCAAAGTCGCGCTCCCAATCTTCTACTTCCTGTTCCTTCTCACGCTGGGCGGCCTGCTCTTTCGGCGCGACTATGCGAGCGTCGAGGCGCATCTGGCTCGCGCCGCCCACGCGCGCGTGCGCGACCAGCACGAGCGCGCCGCACGCGAGTACAAGGCCGCGCTTCAACTGGAAGAGAACCCGCACACGCGAAAACTCCTCGGCGTCGAGCTGATGCACACGGGACGCACGCCGGAAGCGCTCGAAGAGTTTAAAGCCGCCGAGCGCGCGGGCGACGACGACCCGCAGCTTCCCTTCCGCATCGCGCAAGCCCTCGATTTGCTCAAACGACGAGACGAGGCCGTCGCCTACTACCGTCGTTTTCTCGAAGGAGAATCCTGCACGAAAGAGTTCGCCGACCAGCGTTGCCTTCAGGCGCAAGCTCGTCTCTCTCAGAAGTGATTTTGTTGGTTGTTGTTGTAGTAGCGGCGACCGGATGAAGCTCGATGCTCTATTCGACTCTGAGCATCCGTCCGACCGGCTCGGCGGCGGTGTTGGTAGCTTCGGGGGCGGCCTCTTTGAAAGGCTTCTGCGGATTGCGCCAGTTGTCGAGGATGGCGACTTTGTGCGAGCAGGCGACGGTGCAGAGCGGAGCGCAGGGCTTCTCCGCGTTGTACTCGCGCTCGAAATCTTTCATCGTGTATTCGGCTAAGGGGATGCCCGGATAGCCGCGCTGCTGCGAGCAGTAGTGAACGAGGCCGTCTTCGCAGATGTAGAGGTAGCGCGCTCCGGCGCGGCAGCGCCACTCGTTGGCGCGTCCGGCGGCGAGGTTGTGCTGGAACCAGTCGAGCCGCGTGTAGGTCTCTTTGCCGAGCTGTTTAGCTTCCTGAAAGATGCGCTGCTCGCGCTCGCTCAAGGGCTTGAGCGTGCCCTGATTGTCGTGGATGACGCCGATGGTCGTGGAAAAGCCGAGTTCTTTGGCGCGACGTCCGACCGTCAGCGCGTCTTCGGGGTTCTTGATGCCGCCGCCGATGACAGAGTTGATGTTGACGTGAAACTCAGAATACATGGCGAGGTTGCGCAGCTTCTTGTCGAGGTTCTTGAGACTCTTGTGCGAGACCTCGTCGGGCTCGACGTTGTCGATGCTGATTTGCAGGTATTCGAGCCCCGCCTCGTTCAGACGGCGGATGCGCTCGGGCGTCATGTAGTAGCCGTTGGAGATGAGACCGGCAATCATGCCGCGACGACGGATGTGCCGGACAATCTCGTCGAGCTGCGGGTGCATCAGGGGCTCGCCGCCGGAGATGGTGACGACCGAAGTGCCGAGGTCTGCGAGCTTGTCGAGCCGCCGCTTCATCTCTTCGACGGGGACGGGCTCGGAGGTTTTGTCGTACTCGTTGCAGTAGGCGCAGGCGAGATTGCAGCGGCGCATGGGGATGACGTGCGCGAGCACGGGATGATTGGTCGAAAGCAGCGCGCGCGTGATAAAGCTCGCCTCGCGCAGCTTAAGTTTGAGAAACCTGCCCTTCTTCATCACGCCGTTATTTTGACCGCCGCCGGAGAAGGCTCAAGGGAGAAAATCGCCCCGCCGTCCTTCTGCTCATCCGTTCTCGAAAGTGTTCGCGGGAAAGATTACGCGTAGAGTGCGCCGGATGGCAAGCGCCGATGCGCCGCTCCTGACGAAAAGCTTGCGGGAGAAACAGCGAAGGGTTTCGGAACTTTTCACGCACCGAAACCCTTGCGCTCTCTCTCGAACCTTGACGGCCTTCCAAAAACTTAGCCGTTGACCTTCTTCACGTCGCCCGGCAGCTTCAGTTGAAACTCTTCGGACGAGACGTGTGCGTTGCGCTGCACGTTGACGAGACGGACAGTCGTCGAATCGTCGTTGCGCTCGACGACTTTGGTCTGGACGGGCATGCCGTTGTCGTCAACCCAGATTTCCGCGTACTTGTAGCTGGCCTTGCCTTTGGGTACGAGCTTGAGCCAGGTGACGTGGACGTTGCCGTAGAGGATGCCTTCGCCGAGCAGTTGGAGCGGCTCGAAGTTGGTGCGAAGCTGCGCCTGAGAGACGTTGAGGCCGAAGCCGAGGACGCCGCTCACCTTGCTGCGGCTCGAATTGGTCGCGCCGACGTAAGCCATGTTCAGGCGCGGGCGAAACAGAGTGTATTTGCCGTTCGAGACAGCCAGGGTCTCGCGCTGCGGTTTCTGCCAATCGACGCGGACAGAGGCTTCGCGCCCTGCGCCAGGCAGGTAAATCACGTCGCCGAGGTACATGTCCTTATCGCCGACCTGTGCGTTGAATTTCTCCATCTGGATGCCCGCGCGCAGGCTGCGAAGGTCTCTGCGGTTGCGCTCCATCCGGTTGATGATTGAACTGACAAGGCCGGGGCCTTGTGCGTTAGCGCGAGGGGGAACGATTGCCAGCGAGGCCAGCGCCAGAACAAGCGCGCCAAACAGGCTGAAAACTTGCGACTTCCTCATGCAAACTCCTTTTAGAAAGTTGGGGAACTCCTGCCCGGTCTCAAAATCCGTGCGATTATAGTGAATGATTACTCTATGTCAACCTCGTAAGCGACTGTGCGCCCGGCCTCGTCCCGCACCTCTCGAAAGCTCCTGACTCGCGCACCTTGGCGACCCGTGACGATGCGCGCGCGTCGCTCGATTTCTTGTGCGTTGGGAGCTGACCCGGAACTTTCAGGCCAAATGAGCAGCTTTTCTGCCGCTTCGAGCCCTTTTTGATGCAAACGGCGCGCCTGCGGTTCGCCGTCAAACCACGTTTTTGGCGTCAGGAAGACGAAGGCGAGAATTAACGCGCAGAGCACGTCATATTGCCAGGTACTCCGGCCATACGACCAGAAAAGCAGACCTTTGAGGGTGCGGGAAAGGGGGAACATAATAAAACAGATGTCAGAGGTCGTCCGCCAACTGTCAGCTTTTTCTGACACCTGTGCGGACGGCATCTGACAAATGGATTATATCCTCAGACTGCCCGTCGGCGCAACGATTTGCCCGTCGCGCATCTGTATGATGCGGCGGCACATGGCGGCGGCCTCCGGGTTGTGGGTAATCATCACGATGGTCTGGTTGAAGCGGTAGTTCATCTCCTGGAACATATTGAGGACGATGGCCGAGTTCTCTGTGTCGAGATTTCCGGTCGGCTCGTCGGCGAGGATGATGGCCGGGCGGGTGACGATGGCACGGGCGAGGGCGACTCTCTGCTGCTCGCCGCCGGAAAGCTCCAGAGGCTTATGGTGCATCTTGTTCTCAAGCTTCAGGAGGCGCAGGACTTCGCGGCGTCGCTCGGCGTCGCCGCCGTTCGTGCCGGAGTGGATGCGTTCGGCGAGGCGCAGGTTTCCTTCGGCGGTGAGTGTCGGGAAGAGGTTGAAGCGCTGGAAGACGAAGCCGATTTTGCGTCGGCGGATGTCGGTGCGGCGGGCGTCGGAGGCGACGGCGAGGTCTTCGCCGTCGATGTGGATGTGGCCGGAGGTCGGGGTGAGCAGCCCGCCGAGCAGGTGCAGCAAAGTCGATTTGCCGCAGCCCGACGGCCCCATAATCGCCAGAAATTCCCCCTCTTCCACCTCCAGAGAGACCCCGCGCAGAGCGTGTACGTCCACGCTCCCGACGCGGTAAGTCATCACCAAATCTTCTGCTTGCAGAATCGTTCGCATAACTCATCGTAAATGGTAAATCGTAAATCGTAAATAGATAAAAGACAGGTTTTATCTATTTACGATTGACGATTCACGATTTACTTTTATTCGTAGCTCAGCGCGTTGACGGGGTCGAGGTTGGCGGCGCGCATGGCGGGATAGAGCGCGCCGAGAGCGCCGCCGCCGAGGCCGATGAGGGCTGCCGTGAGTGCCCAAGTCCAGCCGTACTCGAAGACCAATCCGTAGGCTTTGTGAATCAGGAAGCCGACGAGAAAGGAGGCGGCGAAGCCGACGACGAGGCCGAGCAAACTTATCGCCAGCGCCTCGCGCTCGATGACGCCGACGATGTAGCCGCGCGACGCGCCGAGCGCCTTCAGAATGCCTATCTCGCGCGTCCGTTCCGTAATCGTCGTGTACATCGCCAGCATCACCACTAGCCCGCTCACGACCGCCGACAGCCCGACGAGCGTCCGCAGAAACACGCCCAGATAAGGGATGCTCTTTTCGATGTTCGTGATGATGTCGCGCGTGAACTGAATCCTGTTGCCGGGAAGCGCCGCGTCGATGCGACGGGCGACTTCGACCTGCTCCTCTGTGTTTCTCACCTTGACGAGAATATAAGAGCACTTGCCCGGCGTCTCCATCGCCTCCTGCATCGCCGAGAGCGCCATCTTCACGCGCGCGCCCGATTCCGGCGCATAAATGCCCACTATCCTGTAAGGCCTGTTGCCGAAGAGACTGAGCGTGCCGCCCACGCCCGTCTTGTTATTGCTCGCCTTCATCCCGTCAATCACCACCTCGTCTGCGGCTGTGGGCGCACGCCCCTCGACGATGCTCATCCCGTTCATCGACGCGAACGAATCCCACTCCACTCCCTCCACCTGCTCAAAACCGAAACCGCGCCCGCCCTGCGAGATGTAGCGAATCACCGGCACGGCCATCTCCACGCCTTCTATCTTCTTCAGCTCATCGACGTATTTCGTGCTCAGATTTATCGTCGAAGTCATCAATTCCTTCGAGCCCGGACGCGTAAAGAAAATCTCCGCGCGCAGATTCGACGAGCGTCGCTGAAGGTCGTTCGACATGCCGCGCGACAAACCCGTGAACAGCATCACCAGACACACGCCCAGCGCCACCCCGGCCACACTCACCAGAGCCCTCACCGGACGCTGCCTTATATTCGCTATAACCAGACTGTCCATTCGTGAATCGTCAATCGTGAATAGAAAAGACCTCGTAAATCGTGAATCGTAAATCGTAAATAGATAAAACCGGTTCTTCACTATTCACGATTGACGATTCACGATTTACGGCTTTCTGGCGTCCAAATCGACTTCCGGGAGATTCCAGCTATTTTTCAGGTCGAAGAAGTCGGTTTTGTAGGGCTGGTCGATTTTGACGGAGTCGGGCGCTTGATAGCTGAGGCGAATCGAGTATCTATCCTGCGGACGCGTCAGTTCTATCTGCGAGGGGAGCTTGTAGCGGGCTTCTTCGCCGAGCGTTCGCGTCTCTTTGTAGACTACGTCGGTCGTCAGCTTCCCTTGCTCGTCGTAGTTCTGCAAACGCGCGAGGCGAATCTCGCCGACGCGGTCGAACCAGAAGCGGCGCACGATGCGAGCGCGATTTTCGCCCGTCGGCTGAAGCTCCGCGAGCACGTAGTAGGCGCGTACGACGCGCGCATTCTTTTTCGCACCCGTTCGAGCGTCGGGCTCTTCCTCGAAAGCTTCTGACTGTGCGTAGACGAGATTCGAGCCGGGCTCCGCCGCCGGGTAGATGAGCAGGGCGTCTGTGAAATGCTGCGGACGCAGACTTGAGAGCGCGCCGACCGCCCGCGCGTTCATCGCGCTTCTCTTCTTATCGTCGCCGCCGCAATCGACCTCCGCGCCGTCGGTCTCCAGCTTCGGATAGACGGCGTTGTTCGTCCCCTTCACGAAGCGCTTGAATCGCTCGTCGCCCTCCAGCACGGCGACGCGAAAACGCTCGCCGTCCGAAGTCATCTGCGCCACGTCGCGCCCGATGAAAGGGATTTGGATAACGAGATTAATCTGCCTGGGTCGCTGGACGGTGAGAGTTCCGTCGGCGGTCTTGTACTTTTCGGCGACGCCGCACTTGGCGAAAGAAGTGTCGAGAAACTGTATATCGACTTTGCCGCGAATCGAGCGCACGGTCGAGAGACGATTTATCTCTTCGATGAGGCGCGAAGTGTCTGCCTCCACCACCGGCGTCAAAAGCTGCGGCACGGCCACCTTATTCGACGGCCTGAGCAGACAACCGTTCGTCAGAAGCACGCCCGCGACAACCAGAACCAAAACTGCGCGGCGCAAAAGCAAAACTCTCAGGGGGCGATATAAATGGAGCATCGAAAAACACTTCACGGCGCATGGCCAGCAACTACTCGTCATTTGAATGATTGAGCTATATAAAATGGCAAGCTAACAAACGCGTCCGCCCTTGTCAATCCAAGTGACATGTGAAAGCAAGTGATGAGCGATGAGTAATGAGCGATGAGATAAAAGCTCTTGTCTTCTCACTCATCACTCATTACTCATCACTTTTCTCTTGTTCCTGCTCGTCACCGCTTTTGCCGTCCAGCACCAAAGGCGGCTTGTCGAATCTGGCTCTGAGGCGGTTGATGCTGCCGAAGACGCGGGGCTGGCTGACGATTTTGTGTTCGAGGCGGCGTTTGCCCGGAAAGTCGAGCAGCATGACGCCGAGCAGGATGGTGAGCACGCCCTGACCGGGCACTAACGGCAAAGACATCAGGATTCCCAGAATGACGAGCACGACTCCGGCGAGATTTTTGGCGACCGTCCCGACGATGCGGACGGCTCGATGGCGCTCGACCCAAAAATCGCGCGGGTGCGACTCCTGAAAATAGGTTGGCGGGATTTTGACCAGCAGAAACGAGACGATGCCGAGGCTGCCAACGAAAGTTACAACCATCAGCAGCGCGCCCAAGAGCACGCCGCGCCACGTTATTCCCCACGAAGCCATTGTTTCCGTCAGCCAATCAAGCATACGTCTTCAGCTAAAACATCTCGCGCGCCGTTTTTGCTCTCTTCGCCATCTCACGTCTCGCCTCGCAGCACGCGCGAAGAGTTTCGCGCACGGCGCGCACCGATTTTCTCCCGCACCCCTCGGTTTTCTCCTTCGCCGCGTCGATTTTCACTTCAGATTAGCCCGCGCCTCCACGAGCGCACCGATAATTTCGCCGACCACCTCGCGCGCCGCGCCCTCCAGCCTGAAATCGCGCCCCGCCGCGCCCTCCCAAAACTCTTCGAGGCCGCGCACGCCCGCGCGCTCGAAGATGAGCGCCTGCGCCAGAAGGTCTATGATGTCGGCTGCTTTTACCAGCCGCGCTTCGAGGCTTTCGCGCTGCTCGTAATCCTCGTGAAACGCCGAATAGCTCTCCTGTAACGACGCGCCGAGTTCTTTCACGATGTCGTCGAAGGCCGCCCGCTCCGCACGCCTTCTCACCTCCGCGCTGTAAAGCTCGACTGCCGTGCGCGGCATATCTCCTGTCCGAACTTCCGCCAAATCGTGCAGCAGCGCGAGCCTCAGCACGCGCTCGACATCCAACTCAACCCCGCGCGCCCTCACCTCGTCCGCCAAAAGCATCGCCGCCAGCGCCACCCCGTACGAATGCGCCGCCACAGACTCCGCTCCCGGCGCGAGCCCGCGCAAAACCCAACCCGTCCTATCCAGACGCTTCAGTCTTTGAGCTTCTAAGAGAATCGAAAGCATAAAGGGGTTAGGGGTTGGGGATTAGGGGATGGGGAAGAAAAAGCTTTTTGCTTTCCCTAACCCCCAGCCCCTAACCCCTATCCCCTGTTCACATAAACACCTTTCCCGGATTGAGAATACCTTTGGGGTCGAGGGCGCGTTTGATGAGTTTCATGGCGTCGATGGAAGTTTGGGGGAGAGCCATGTCGAGGTATGGAGCTTTGACGTAGCCGATGCCGTGCTCGCCGCTGATTGTGCCGCCGAGAGAGACGGCTGCGGCGAAGGTTTCGCGGACCGCTGCGCGTGCGCGTGCGACTGCCGAGGCGTCCGTGCGCTCGCACATGAAGTTGACGTGGATATTGCCGTCGCCGAGATGACCGAAGTTGACGACGAAGGTCTCGTGCCGCCTGCCTATCTCTTCCACACGCTCGATTAGCTCGGGCACGCGCGAGCGCGGCACGACGACATCTTCATTCAACTTGAGTGTGCCGAACTTTTTGATGGCCGGCGACAGAGCACGCCGAACGTCCCACAGTCGGTCTTCGTCTGCGCGCGACTCGGAGCGAGCTACGTCGAAGCCTCCGCCGTCTTTCACCACTCGCTCGACGACGCGCGAGGCGCGCTCCACTTCTTCGGTCGAGCCATCGACGGCTACCAGAAGCAGCGCGCCCGCGTCCTGACCGAATCCGAAAGCGAACTCCGACTCCACCGCCCTGATAGCATTCCTGTCGAGCACTTCAATCGCCACAGGTGTTATCGCCCTTCGCGTAAACTCACGCACGCAGGCGCAGGCCGTCTTCATCGTGCGAAACGTCGCGCGCACCGTCCGCGTCGCTTCCGGCAGAGGCAGGAGCCTGAGCGTCGCCTCCGTGATAATGCCGAGCATCCCCTCCGAGCCGCACATCAAGCCCGTCAGGTCGAACCCCACCACGTTCTTGCTCGTTCGCCCGCCCGTCTGCACAATCTCGCCCGTCGGCAAAACGACTTCCAGCCCCAAAACGTAATGTTTCGTCACGCCGTACTTCGCAGAGCGGATGCCGCCCGCGTTTTCCGCGATATTGCCGCCGATGTACGAGTGCTTATAAGAGGCCGGGTCGGGCGGATAGAAAAGTCCCTCGGCCTCGACCGCCTGCTGCAAAGCATAAGTCGTCACGCCCGGCTCGCTGACGACGTACAAATCGTCCGCGTTGATTTCCCTGATACGATTCATCCTGTCCGTGCCAAGCACGATGCCGCCCTCGACCGGCACAGCGCCTCCCGTATAACCGACGCCTCCTCCCCGCGCCGTCACGGGAAATCCGCGCTCATTCGCCAACCTTAAAATCGCAGAGACCTCTTCCGCCCTCTCCGGCAGCACCACCGCCTCCGGCGGAAACTTCTCCTTCAAAGCATCCTGCCCATAAGGCTCGACGCGCTCGGCATCGACCAGAAGATTTTCCACCCCAACAATCTCGCCGAGCCGCGTAAGCACGTCCGGCTCCGAGGCAGCCGTGCGCGCTCGTCTCTCCCTTTCCGAAATGTTCGCTGAGCTGCTCATCTTTAGCGTGTCGGAATCCCCTTCAGTCTTACTTTAACGTGCGCCTCGTCGTCTCATCAATGCCCCGTCGCCCCGCACCGCGAGAGACGCCCGAATGATTGAGAGCCAAAATCGAGCGGCGACGTGAAGAGTCGGTCACGTCGCCGCTTCTCTATCTTCGGATTGTCTGCTCTACGCTCAGTCAACATTCATTTCAAATCAGGACTGAACTCAAAACTCGCGCGGCGTCACGGCGCGCGGTTGAGGGTGATGCGGACGCGTTCTTTGCCGACTTTTATCTCCAGGGGGTTGCCGGGTTGGATGGGGAGGGTCTTGCCGTTGATGTTGATTTCGAGTGGGGGGAGGGTTGTAGAAGAATTTGCGGGGGTGGAAGTGGTTTCGGGGCTTTGGGGTTGGGGCGGTGCGTCGGCGGAAGGCTTTGCAACGTCGGTGGTGCGGGTGAGGAGGTTTGTGGCGACGATGCGCCAGGTGGCTGGCGTGCATGTCAGACGCAGGCCGGGCGTGTCTACTTCGGCTGACTCGGTGGGGGCGAGCGCTTCGAGCTTCCATAAGCCTTCGCCGCAGCGTACGCCCTGAGCGTCGTAGAAGGTCGCCCAGCCGGAAGCGTAGTTGTAGAAGAAGGGCGAGCGATTCTCAATCAAGAACCTTGAATTTCGTTCGGGGGCGTCGATTGTGCCGGTCAGACGAGTGGTGCGCAGGCGTGCGACGAGGGCGGGGCGTCCGTCGGCGTCGAGGGCGACGGCCTCGGCGTCGATGTTAACGCGCTGTTCGCTCGGTCGCGGGGCGGCGTCGGTCGTCTGCGTCGCGGCGGGAGCATCCTGTGTGGGCGTGCCGGTCGTTTGCTGCGTGGGCGTCTGTTGTGCTGTGGCTGTGCCGCAGAGTAGAGCGAGAGTCAGAGAAGTTTTGATGATGCCGGTTTTCACTTTTGTCCTCCTGCGCGAGGTGGCCTAAGGCCGAAACGAGATTCTTCCGAAGAGAAAGTGCCGCGCGGCACGGATTATAGAGTGATTCGGAGTCGCATGTCAGGTGCGCGGCTCATTCGAGGCGAAGACGCGGCGTAGAAATAGATTGCACGAAGGCTTGAGTTATCTGTTTCCACGTATGAATCGTCTTCCGGCGTCGAGACGTGAATCTGTCGCCTGAGAAACGGCTCGGGTCGAAGAGAAGGCGCGCCGTTTTATCAGGTGCGCGTGACGACGGCGATGATGTGTGTGCCGCCGTCAATCGCGCCGGGCTCGCGGCAGAACTCTTCTTCCCAACGGAGAAAGAGTTCCAACATCGGAGGGTCGTCTATCAACTGCTGAAAGACTTCCTGATGATTGACCGAGAGATAATTGCTGGCCGACGCCTCTACGATGCGACAGGCGTGGCGTTCGAGCAAAGCTTTTAGCTCAGACCAGCGATACATGTGGCAATGATGCCCGGCGGAGATGTCGCCGGTCTGGTCGCCCGTCTCGATGATGCGCACAACCTCGTCCAGACTCCGCTCCTTCGCCCATTTGACGACGCCGGGGAAAAACTTTCGCGTCGCGCCCACGAGCGACATCACGCTGAGCAGAAGATGGCCGCCCTTTTTCGTCACGCGCAGAAGCTCGCCGAGGGCTTCGTCGGCGCGCTCCATGACGTAGCTGAGCGGGCCGCCGTAGGCCACGACCGCGTCGAAGCTTTCGGACGCGAACGCGCCGAGGTCAACGATGTCGAGAAGTTTTCGCTCGACGACGGCGCTCTCCAATCCCGCTTCGAGGACTTTCGTCTCGTTAAGCTCCATTTGTACGCGCGAGGCATCGCCAATCGTCAGGCGCGCACCTATCTTCGCCAGCTCAATCGTGAATCTTCCCGCTCCAGCGCCCACCTCTAAAATCTCGTCGCCCGCCTTCACGTATCGCTCAAGAAAGCGCCTGTGAAGATGAAAGCTGACACGCCCTTCTGCGTCCGCATCGAGGCGCGTCCACTCGCGCTCGCCGTACTCGTCGAAGAAACGGCTGATGTGATTGAAGTCGTATTTGACGCTCATCAAATTTTCCACAGGTGGAAAAAGGGCAAAGGACAAATGGCAAAAGGTAAAAATCAGGGGAAGCCGATTCAGATTTTAGTTATGCTCTTTTGCGCTTTTCCCTTTGCCTTTTCACCTTTGCCCTTTATTGACGACGGGCATCAGGGCTGCGCCGCGCGGGAGGATGTAGCCTGTAGCGGAGACGTCTGCGTGCGCGAGGGCTTCTTCGACGGTGCGGGCGGGAGTCATACGCATGCGTCGCACGTCTTCGTCGGGCAGGTCGGAGACGAGATGGATGCGAAAGCGTTCGGCTTTGTCGAGCAGCGTCCAGGCGGTCTGGCCGTTGACTTTGTAGGCGGCGCGCAGGCGCGTTTCCAGGTCGCGCGCGTCCGAAGAGTCGAACCACTTGAGGAAGTCCGCGCGTCCGAGCCCTTCGGCGCACTGCGCGACGAGAATAATCGTGCCGCCTTCAAGGGCGGCGTGAGCGGCCATGTCGAGAGCTTTATGCGCCTGTATGAGATTGAGGTCGTAGGGCGCGCCTCCGGCGGAAGCGACGACGATTCGACGCTTCTCGGAGATGTTTGCGATGTGCGAATCGACGTATTCGGCACAGCCGCGACGGTGCGCGGCGCGCCAGTCGCCCGTATAGACGGCGACGGCTCGCCCGCGCTCATCGACCACCGTGTTGACGAGAAACGAAGGAGCAATCTCAGCCGCGACGCGCTCGCATTCTTCGTGGACGGCGTTTCCGTCGAGCCGACCCGTGCCGACGCCCGCTCGACGGCCTCCCCGCTCGGCGTCGAGCGCCTGCAAGTGTGTGGCGGCGATAGTCTCAGCCGAGGCGAGGCCAGGGCAGATGCTCTTGCGGCCTCCCGTGAAACCGGCGAAGTAATGAAAGCCGATTGAGCCGGTGAGGATGACGTGCGAATGGTCTGTGAGCGCGCGGTTGACCTCGATGGGCGTGCCGCGCGCGGTCTCTCCGAGGTGTACGTGCTGTGTTGCGTCGTGCGCGTCGTGGTCGAGCGTGCGGACGCGTTGGAGAATGAAGGGAGTGAGCAGCTCGCGCTTCTCTTCGAGCGTGACGGCGCGGTGGATGCCGGTTGCGAAGATGATGCGGATGTCGTAGGGCGCGACGCCCGCCTCTATGACGCGGCGGACGAGAAGATTGACGATTTGCGCGGAGGCTGTGGCGCGCGTCGCGTCGGAGACGACGAGGAGCACGCTCTCACCGGGCGAGAGAATCTCTTCGAGCGGCTGAGAGTCGAACGGGTCGTCGATGGCCGCGCCGATTTCCGCGTCGGTCAGAGGCTTTTGCGGCGTCTCTCTCTCAGGCGCGAGCGTCGTCAGGCGTCCTTCGTCGAAACTGAAGGAGATTGAGCCGTGCCCGTAACCAAGCTGTGCGTCCATAAGTAAAAGGGCAGAGGGAAAAGGCAAAGGTAAAAAGGCAAAGGGCAGAACTAAAATCCAAATTGGCTTCCCCTGACTTTTGCCTTTTTACCTTTTGCCCTTTGCCTTTCTCAGACTCCGAAGCGAATGAGCGCGCGCTCGATGACGTTGAGCGAGGCGAAGTCGGTGTTACCGGCGACGCGCGTGTCGGCGAGCCAGCGACGAAGCTTGCGCGCTTCTTCGAGCGTGCTTAAACGGCACGCGCCCGTCAGCGCCAGCGTGACAAGGCAATCCGGCGCGCCGTGCGTCACCAGCGCGGCCTGCAACGCCGCCTGTTCGCGTAAATCGAGCACGAGCAGAAGATTGATTTCCATAAGAGGCGGTCAGCTATCAGCCGTCAGCTATCAGCAAATCAGTTTTGGCTGAATGCTGAAAGCTGACTGCTCTTTATTCCCTGTCCGAGCGAAAGCAGGCTGTGCCTGTGTGACAAAAGTGAAACGCTTCGTCCTCGAAATCTTCGGTCTCCATCTGAATCGTCAGGTGGCCGACGCCGAACTGCTGCTGAAGCTTGACGCGAAGCTCCTTGAGAAGCTCGGGCTGCGAGATGGCGCGGGCGTGGATGACGTGTGCGCTCAGGGCTTCGCGTCCCGCCGTGATTGTCCAGACGTGCAGGTCGTGCACGTCTTCGACGCCTTCGGTATGGCGGATGGCATCTTCGACGGCGGCGAGACTGATGTGCGCGGGTGTGCCTTCCAGGAGGATGTTGGTCGCTTCCCGAATCAGCTTCCAGGAACTCCAGATGATGAGCAGGCCGATGAGCGAGCTGAAGAGCGGGTCGGCGGCGTACCAGCCGTAGACCGACATGAGGACGCCCGCGATAATCGCGCCGACCGAGCCGAGCGCGTCGCCGATGACGTGCAGCCACGCGCCGCGCACGTTGAGGTCGTCGTGATGGTCGGCGTGCAGAATCCACGCGCAGAAAAGATTGACGAGCAGGCCGCCCGCCGCAATGAGAATCATCGCGCCGCTTCTCACTTCGGGCGGAGAAGCCCAGCGCTCGTAGGATTCGTAGAAGATGTAGAGCGAGAGGACGACGAGGGAGACGCCGTTGACGAAGGCGGCGAGTATCTCAAGACGATAATAGCCGAAGGTCTTCTGCGGCGTGGCCGGACGCGAGCTGAACCAGACGGCCATCGAGGCGAGGCCGAGAGCCGCAACGTCGGTGAGCATGTGGCCTGCGTCGGCGAGGAGCGCCAGCGAGCCAGTCCACCAGCCGCCGAACGCTTCGGCGAACATATAGACGGCGGTCAGGCACATCACCGAGAGCAGTCGGCGACGACTGCGCGCCGCGCGTCCGTGCGAGTGGCCGTGCGCGTCTCGATGGTGGTGATGTCCGTTTGATGAAGCCATCGCTATCGAAAAAAGGGTGTCGTTCCGGCGTGAAAGCACTAGGTTATCAGATTATAGGAGAGGCTCACAGTCGATTTTGGAGGGTCTGGGTGAAATATGAGAGCGCGCGGCGCGGCGGCGCTCGAAGATGAAGGTTAAAGAGCGTCCGAAGCCCTGATGAGGTGGCGGCAAACAACTTTCCTTCAGTTCAGAGGGAATTGCGTCCAGGAGCGTACAGACGAGGTCGGTTAAAGCAGTTAGAATTCGCGTCGTTTCAGTTTATCGTGGTCAGGGTTTGAGCAAGGCGTCGGTCAGGTTGGGGTTTGAATCTACGGCGCTATAGGCTCGCAAACTCAGGTGGCGGGTCGTTTTCAATTTTGAATACGGATTAAGATTTTGGCTGTGTGTGTTAGCGCACATACGGATACGCTTTCGTAGTGATTAACTCATCGCTGGAGTTTCAGAGTTTGACATACGGCGAGAATCTTCGATTTCCCCATATAAAGATAGGATTGCTTATCTTTCGTTGGGTCATTATTGAAAATTACCCGCCGCCTAAATTCAAGAAGACTGGATGACGAACACAGGGGGGAGAAAGGCTGGGCTTCAGACGAAAGAAGAAGCCCGCCTTTCATCTTAAACCGAGGCACGCCGCCGAACACTCCCCATCAGGCCGTAGACGCCTCGCTCAACCGGGATTTCTTCACATGAGCGCGACGGCAACTGTCCTAGAACCTTTATTCGGACTGCTGGAACTCGACGCCATAGGCACAGTGCTCTACTACAATCCCGAGCGCGACGCCGGCGCCGAGGCGCAGACCCAAGACATCGTAGGGCGCAATCTGTTCGCCGACATCACGCCTGCGCTTGACTCCAGAGAGTTTGAGCGACAGATAGGCAATTTCAGGCATAGTGAGGCGCCCGCGCGTAGTCTTAACTTTACTTTCCATTTCGAGCGGGGCGACGTTCACGCGCGAATCCTTCTGGCTCGCATACGGGAACGGTCGGAGCAGGGCGGCAGAGAGTCGATGCTCGTCCACATCAGGAAAGCCTTTTAGAGGTAGCTTCGGCAGAAGCCCCCCGACAATAACCTTCAAAACCGACTCGAAACTGCTTTTTGCAGTCGTCATCCTTCACGGCACGGCGTTCGGCTCGATTGAGTCCTGAGCCCTGCGAGGTCTCCCGATGAACTTTTTTCCCTCATCCAAACCGTTCGACGCCGAGCCGAAGCAACGACTTGGACAGACGAACTGCCGCCACGTCCTCTTCGTCGATGATAACGACGACATCTGCTTCATCGTGAGCCGACTCCTGAGCGCCTCGAACTACGAGGTGACGACGGCCAACAGCATGGCCGACGGGCTGGAGTTGGCCGGCAGCCAGCACTTCGACGCCTTCATCCTCGACAACCTGTTTCCCGACGGCACGGGGCTCGAAATGTGCAGGCAACTGCGCCGCATCGCTCCCTCCGTCCCCATCCTCTTTCTTTCAGCCGCCGCTCACGAATCCGACCGTCAGGCCGGTTTCGAGGCCGGAGCGCAGGCTTACCTCACGAAGCCCGAAGGCATCTTTAATCTCGCCGACGCCGCCGCCACGATTCTCAATCGCTGAAGAGACACGAAGACCGAGCGAAATAGATTTCGCTCTGAAAAGTTGCGCCAAAGAATGAGAGGCGACCCTTGCACGGGGTCGCCTCTTAATTTTTCAGAGGGGTTGGCGAATGAATTTATCCGGTCACCCTAAAATTGTAGGGGCTTCAGTCGAAAACCGCTTTAGATGTCGGAGATGTTGAGGGCTTTGTTGAAATCCCGGTAGAGGTCGTTGTGCTCGCGGATAGCACGCTCAAGCAGGGGCGATAAATCTTCGATGTCGGAAGGGTTGATGATGAAGTTGACGTGATTGAGGAAGGCGGCGTGCTGGTCGGCGGTGCGCGTCGAAGCGGAGAGCTGCACGAAGAAGAGGCGGCGGCGGTGTTGCGGTCGGAGGGCGTTTATCTCGCGCGTGATGAAGGCCGAGCCGTGTTCGACCGGGTCGAACTCCGTATCGAGAATCAGGACATCCATCCTGTCTTCGCGCATGCGCTCGATGGCCTGTCCCGTGCTGTCGGCGACGTAGACTTCGTACTGGCTGCGCGCAAGCGTCCGCGCCAGCGCCTCTCTGTGCTCGGACGCGCAGCAGACGAGCGCACGCCGACGCCCCCACTTGCGCCCCCCCGTCGCCCCTTTGGTCGTCTCGCCTTCCCCGCCTCGCTGCAAAAGCGACGCCAGTAGGCGCAGCAGCTCGCCTTCGTTCGGCGCGGGCGCGGACGTGCCGCTTCCATTACCCGGCTCGCCGCTCGACTCCGACCGATAGACGGGCGCAGGCGCACGCAACTCGCGCTGCGCGCGCGTCGAGGCGGGCAGGAGGTCGCCGCCGGCGGCGGAGGCGAGCGCGCCGCCCTCGCTCGCAGGCGCGGCGGGCGGCTGCGCGTTGATGATGAACTGGCACTTGGGACAACGCACGGTGAACGGGCGCGAAGGAATCTTCGACGCGTCCAACTGCAAGCGGGTCGTGCAATTCGGGCAGGTCAGAATCATAAGCGTCAGAGATAGAAAGATTGATTCATTTCTTCATTGATTCAATGAAAAATGAATCAATGAATCAATTCCTCGATGCTATTCGAGCATGTCGAGCATGGAGGCGGGATTGACGGGTCGGTTGAAGCCGCCGTTCGGGGCGGCGGGTTTGGGTGGAGCGGCGGGTCGGATGGTGGAGGGCACGGGGCGAGTCGCGGCGGGCTTCGCCGTGCCCGTGTGCGTCATCGACATAAACTCGTCCGAAGATGAGAGCCCTTTGAGCGCGAGCACAAGGTTGTTCTGGTTGGTGGCGAAGGCGAGGCCGTCTTCCATCGTGATGGTCTTGTCTTCAATCATCTTCTTGATGACGAGGTCGAACTCCTGCATGCCGTCGAGCTTGCCGTCGCGCATGGCATCCAGGAGCGACTTGCCCTCGGATTCGCCCTCGGTGATGTATTCGCGCGTGCGCGGCGTCGATTTCAGAATCTCGACGGCGGCGATGCGCCCGCGCCCGTCGGCGCGCGGGATGAGACGCTGCGAGATGATGTAGCGGAAGGTCTGCGCGAGACGCGTGCGGATAACCTGCTCTTCGTTTTTCGGATAGAGACCGATGATGCGGTCGATGGTCTTAGAAGCGTCGATGGTGTGGAGGGTGGAGAGGACGAGATGCCCTGTCTCGGCGGCTTCGAGGGCAATCTCGGTGGTTTCGTAGTCGCGCATCTCGCCAATGAGAATAATCTTGGGAGCCTGCCGGAGCGCGGCGCGCAGTGCGGAGGGGAAGTCTTTGGCGTCGGAGCCGATTTCGCGCTGGTTGATGGTGGACTTCTTGTGCTGGTGTAGAAACTCTATGGGGTCTTCGATGGTGACGATGTGATACTGGAAGTTTTCGTTGATGCGGTCGATGAGGGCGGCGAGAGTGGAGCTTTTGCCCGCGCCGGTCGGCCCCGTCACGAGGATGATGCCGTTACGCAGTTCGGCGATGTCGCCGAGCTGCTGCGGCAGCTCCAGAGCTTCGAGCGTCGGGATGTCGGTCGGGATGACGCGCATGACGATGGAGTAGGTGCCGCGCTGCTGGAAGATGTTGACGCGGAAGCGGACGCGCGAGGGAAGCGCGTAGCTGAGGTCGGTCGAGCCGGAGTTGGCGAGGCGAGAGGCGGCCTCGGGGTTTCCTTCCATCAGGCTCATGGCGATGATTTCGGTCTGGTAGGGCGAGAGCTTTTGCAGGCCGAGCGGCTGGACGGGCGTCAGCTTGCCGTTGACTTCCACCTGCGGCGGCTGCCCGACAGAGAAATTGAGGTCGCTGATTTTGTCCGAGACGAGCAGCATGCGCTCGATGATGGGCGGCAGTTCAAAATAGCTCATGCCAGATTTCGTGCTCCGGGGATTGGAAAGTTTGACAGGCGGGCGGGCTCGTTCGGAAGCGAGCCTTCGAATGAGAGAGAACCGAACGCGCGCCGGGCTGGTCTGCTGCGCGCGCCCGACGCGCAGCAAGCATTGTCGCCGATTATCGCCTCGAACGCAAGTTAAAACTTTTAACCGCTATTATTTCAACACTTGATTTGTAGAAGGATGTCGTTCGGGCAGACTTTTGAGGCCGGAAATTCCGCGCGTTCAGGCCAGAAATTCCTGCGTCCGGCGGGCGATTTCCGAGGGCTCCCCGGCGAGAAGGGCGCTGATGAGGGCGAGCGAGTCGGCTCCGGCTTCGAGCACGGCGCGGGCGTTTTGGCGGTCGATGCCGCCGATGGCGACGAGCGGGAGGTCGCCGATTTCGGCGCGCACGCGCCGGAGAGTTTCGAGCCCGACGGTCGGTTCCGGGTTCTCTTTCGAGACGGTCTGGAAGAGGGGGCCGAGGGCGATGTAATCGACGGGGAGGCGACGGGCGGCGCGAGCCTGTTCGAGATTGTGCGTCGAGAAACCGATGACGGCTCGCTCGCCGAGCAGGCGGCGGGCGGCGGAGGGGTCGAGGTCGTCCTGCCCGAGATGGACGCCGTCTGCCTGAAGCGCCAGCGCGATGTCGGCGCGGTCGTTGACGACGACGCGCACGCCGCGCTCGCGCGCCACCCGCACAGCCTCTTCCGCCTGCGCATAAAACTCGCGCGGCGACAGATGCTTCTCCCGCAACTGTACCAACGTCGCCCCGCCCTCGCTCAAACGCAGCAACTGCTCCGCGTGCGACAGCCCCGTCAGCCGCACGTCGGTAATGGGATACAGCTTTGGCAGATGCAGCATGGGGAGCAGGGGATGGGGATGGGGGTTTGGGGGTTAGGGAAAACAAAAACCTCTGAGCTTTTTCTCCACAGCTTTTGTCTTCCCCATCCCCCGACCCCTAACCCCCGTCCCCCTTATCTCATTCCAGTCGGCGGGATGGCCGAGGGGTTGTTGTTGATGAAACGGTCGAACCAGTAGATTTGCCAGTTCATGCTCTCGACGAGGTGTTTGGGCTCGCCGGTGCGCGTGAGGTTGTGATTCTCGCGCGGGAAGATGACGAACTCGGTGGTCGCGCCGAAGTGCCGGAGAGCGCGAAACCACTGCTCGGCCTGTTCGAGCGGCACGCGATGGTCGTTCTCGGAATGGAGAATGAGTGTGGGCGTGCGGACGTTCTTGGCGTACTTGAGCGGGGAGCGTTCCCAGTAGAGGTCGAACTTCTCGAAGAGGTCGCCGCCGAAGTCGGGCGAGTGGCCGTAAGCTCCGTCGCGCGTGCCCTCGTCGCTGACGAAGTTGACGACGCTGCGAAGCGTGACGGCGGCCTTGAACATGTCCGTATGGCCGACAATCCAGTTGGTGAGATAGCCGCCGTAGCTGCCGCCGGTGACGCCGAGGCGCTCGCGGTCAATCCAAGGGTATCTTTTGAGCGCGGCCTCCATGCCGTTCATCACGTCCAGGTAATCCTTGCCGCCCCACTCGCCGACAATGCCGCGCTCGAACTTCTGCCCGTAGCCGGTCGAGCCGCGCGGGTTCGTGTAGAGCACAGCCCAGCCTCGCGCGGCGTAGACCTGAAACTCGTGAAACCAATCGACGCCGTACATCGAGGCGGGGCCGCCGTGAATATTGAGAATCAAAGGATACTTTTTGCCCTCCTGCCAGCCGACGGGGCGGACGAGGAAGGCGTCGATGTCCCAATCGTCGGCGCTCTTGTAGGTGAAGCGTTCCACGTCTTGCAGTTGAAGCGACTGCCAGAGTCTTTCGTTCGTGCGCGTAAGCTGTCGTTCATTCTCGCCCGTGAGGTCTGCGACGAAGATGTTGTCCATGCGCTTGAAGTCGTTGGCGGTGTAAGCAATCCTGCGCGTCTGCTGATTGATGTCCACGCCTCGGACGGCGCGCGAGCCCTGCGTCACCTGCTTGAGAGTTTTGGCTCTGACATCGACGCGGTAGAGATGCGTCTCGCCGCGCACGCCGGTCTCGAAGTAGAGGGCTCGTCCCGCTTCAGCCCACTTGAGATTCGAGGGGATGAGATCGAGATTGTTGGCGGCGAGCACGGAGGGGCTGCCGCCCGTCGCGGGCGCGAGCCAGATTTTCGGATGGTCTCTTTCGCGTATCTCGCCGACGAAGGCGATGGTCTTGCCGTCGGGCGACCAGCGCGGAGTATCGTCGGATTCGTCGTGGTCGGAAATCTTCGTGAGCGCGCCGCCTGCTGCCGGGATGACCCAGACATCCGTGTTGCGGCTCTCGTCGAAGGCTTTGCCGGTGCGGTCTGAGACGAACGCGATACGGGTTGAGTCGGGCGACCACTGCGGGTCTGAATCGTTCCAAAGCTCGCCGGAGGTTAGTTGCCTTGCCGCGCCCGTCTGCACATCGACTATCCAGATGTGATTGCGCTTGTCGTCGAACCAGCCCGTATCGTTGAACTTGTAGGAGGTATGCTTGTAGTGGCGCACGTCGCTCGAAGGCGGGCGCGCGTCGCTCGGCCCCGTGCGGCTCGTGACGGCGAGACGCGTGCCGTCGGGCGACCACTGAAAGCTCCCGACGCCGTTCTTGAGATTCGTCACGCGGCGCGCTTCGCCGCCTTCGAGCGACAGCAGATAGACCTGCGCGCGCGGCGTGTCGGGCGCAGGCGTCGCCGTATTGAGCGCGCTCGGCAGACCGGGCGTGCCCGTCGGCACGGGCGTGCCCGCTGCGACCGGAGTTGACGAAGGATTAGCAGCGCCGCTTGCCTCCGCAGGAGTCGGGCTCGGGCTCGGCGTCGCGGAAGAGGCGGCGGCGCTCGACGCGCCCGCAGGGCTCGTGCTGCCTTCCGCCGACGGGCGCGAAGAGATGAAGGCGAGCGATTGTCCGTCGGGCGACCAGCGCGGGGTGGTCGAGGATTGCACGCTGGTCGTGAACTGTCTGGGCGGACGACTGCCGTCTGCGGGCGCTACCCAGATGTTCGACTGCCGACGGTTCTGTCTCTGGTCAACCGTCGTGACGACGTAGGCTACCATCCTGCCGTCGGGCGACAGGCGCGGGTCGCCCACGAACTCGAAAGAGAAATAGTCCTCCGGCGTAATGCCGCGCCGCGCTCGTCCGGCCTGCTGCGCCGACGCACTCATCAGGAGCAGCGACAAAAGCAAAGAGACGGTGGACGTTCTGGTAAGCTTCGTGCTCAATTTTTTCATAATGGTTCACCCGTAAAATGTCTGAATCCGCCGACGCCGTGAGCGTCTGACCCAAAAACGGCGCGAGGAATTTTTGCACGCTCTATTCCTGCGCGCCCCTTCCGCTTGCGCCGCCGCCCGACATCGCGCCCGTTCGCCCTCGCAGGTTCGTCTCGAACAATTTCAGGATGCGCTTGTATTCGTCAGCCCAGCTTGCCGCTCGCTCGAAGGCGTGGTCTTCGACGGGGTAGAGGGCTAGTTCCCAGTTCTCTTTTCTTAGCTCGATGAGACGCTCGGCGAGGCGGACGCTGTCCTGGAAATGGACGTTCGTATCGACCATGCCGTGACAGATGAGAAGCGCGCCCTTCAAGCCTTCGGCGAAGTAGATGGGCGAGCTTCGGCGGTAGGCTTCGAGGTCTGTCTGCGGGATGTTGAGGATGTTGGAGGTGTAGCCGTGATTGTAGTGCGCCCAATCGGTGACGGGGCGAAGCGCCGCGCCTGCGGCGAACACGTCGGGCGTGGTGAACATCGCCATCAGCGTGATGAAGCCGCCGTAGCTTCCGCCGTAGATGCCTATGCGGCGAGCATCGACGCCGTGCTCCGAGACGAGATAGCGAGCGGCGTCCACGTGGTCGGTCAAATCCTTGCCGCCCATGTGGCGATAGATACCCGTGCGCCAGTCGCGCCCGTATCCGGCTGAGCCTCGATAGTCGATGTCGAGGACGGTGTAGCCGCGCTCCATCAAAAGATGATGAAACATGTACTCTCGGAAATAGTTGCTCCACCACTTGTGCACGTTCTGCAAGTAGCCCGCGCCGTGCACGAAGATGACCGCCGCGCCGCCTCTCTGAGAGCGCGCGGGCTTGTAGAGACGCGCGTGGACTTGCGCGCCGTCGCGCGCCCTGAAAGTGACGATGGGCGGGTCAATCCAGTTGTAAGTGAAAAACTCCGGGATGGGCGAAGTGGTGATTTGTCTGACTTCAGCGTCGGGCGCGCCGGGACGGTTGGGGGCGAGGTAAAGCTCGGGCGGCTTGTTGCTGTAGGAGCGAAGGACGGCGAGCGTGCGCTCGTCGGGCGAGATGTCCACTTCGTTTTGGCCGGGCATGGTTGTGATGCGTGTGCGCGCGCCTCCTGCGACGGGCATCGAGTAGAGATGGCGCTCGGCGAAGCTGCCCTCGCTCGAAGTGAAATAGAAGCGCGTCTTGTCTTCGGAGAGACGCACGTCCGAGACCTCGAACTGGCCGGAGGTGAGTTGAGCGGGCGTGCCGCCGTCGATTGAGACGGTGTAGAGATGCGCGAAGCCGTCGCGCTCCGACTGGAAGTAGACGCGCGCGTTGTCGGGCAGCCAGCCGAGCGTGAAAGCGCCGGGGCCGTCAACCCAGGCTTCGTCTCTGATGGTTGCGAGCACGCGGGTCTTCGCTGTCGCCGGGTCGAGGAGCATCACCCAACGGTCTTTGTTGTCGGCGGCGCGCGCGAGCATGGCGGCGCGCGTGCCGTCCTCCGACCACTGAAGGGCGAAGAGCTGCACGTCGCGGTCGCGCATCTGCGCGGTCTGCGTCGATTCGGTCTGCGTCTGCTGTTGCTGAGGATTGCGCGGCGGCGTGGTTGTTTGTCCCTGCGTCTGCTGCGACTGGGTTTGTCCCTGCGACTGTTGCCCCTGCGTTTGCTGCTGCGCTTGCCGGCCGCCCTGTTGCTGCTGCTCGTCGCCGCGCTCGCGCTGCAACTGCTCGGTGGCGTTGGCCTCGGTGCGCGTGCGGACGGTGGGCGCGACTTCGACCCTCTGCCCGTGCTCAACCCATCTGGAGTCGCCCGTCTCGACGTTGATGACGGCCATGCGCGTCCGCCCCTGCGCGTCGCCGACCTTCGTGCGCGAGGCGATGTCCTCCGTGTAGGCCGACTCGGTGACGTAGTTCGGGACGATTGTGTTCTTCGCGCCGCTCGCAGGGTCGCTGACGGCGGCGACGACGTACGTGCCGTCGGGCGAAAGCGTGAGACTCACGACGCCGCTCCCCGAAGGAAGATTAAAAGGCTTGCGCCGCTCGCGCGCTTTGCGCTTCGCTTCCTGTTCCTCTCGGCGCTCGGCGCGTTCACGCACGGCCTCCAGAAGCTTCCGCTCCTCCCGTTTCAAAACTTCCTGACTGTCCGTGCCGCGTTGCTGCGCTTCGGAAGAAGCGCCGCCCTGACGCGCCGCGCCCGCGCTCGCGCCAGCGCCGACCGCCGCGCTGCTGCTACCGCCGCCGCCCGTGCGGATGTCTGTCAACTGCACGAGCGAGCCGCCGTCGAGCGAGAGCACGTAGAGGTTGTTCTGGCGCGTGAAGTAGATGCGCTTCTGGTCGCGCGTGAAGTGCGGGTTGGTCTCGGCCTCGGTCGTGTTCGTCACCTGCCGACGCGCGCCGCGCTCGTGCTCGTAGAGAAAAACGTCGCCCTCGTCGGTGAAGACCGTCAGCTTCTTGTCCTTCGACAGCTCTCCCGAAGTGGGCGGAGCCTGCCGCGCCTCTTCCTCCGAAAGCTGTCGCGGGCTCGCGCCCTCGCGCTCGACGACGTACAGGGACGCCTCCTTCAGACGCGGCTCGCCCGCACGCTTCCAACGAAAATAGACGCGCCCGCCATCCTGCGACCAGCGCACTTCCGTCGGCGCATAACCGACCAAATCAGGCCCGCGCATGATGCTGTCAACCGTCAGCTCAAACCTCTTCGACGACGACTGCTGTTGCGGCTGCGACGACTGCGGCGGCTGCTGCGCGAGCGTCGAAAGCTGATTGATTAAGACGACGAAGGTTAGAAGAAAACAGCAGCCCGCGCTTCTCATTTTGCTTAGCATCAATTTCATCTACGTTCTCAGTTTTGTTTCGACAAAGCTTTAAAGGATGGAAAAAGAAGAGGAAGCCGCGCGCTCCCGGCGACTCACGTCCGCGCGCGGGAGCCCGTCCGCTCGTCTCAAACGCCGACTCGCCCCGGCTACAAATCTATCGGCTCGACACGCACGCTCAAATCCGGCAGCACCGTCACCGTATGATTATCCGGCACGTCGAGCCAGTCTTCTTCATAATCGGTCAGCTTCTCGCTTGAGACGATGACCGCCGCCGCCTGCTCTTTCGCCTCGACCGTGTGCATGTCGCACGTCCCGTCGGGGAGACATTCGTACCTGCGCCCGCGCGAGTAATGCAGCGACGCGCCCGCCACGCCCTTCGCCGAGCAGAAGCGCGAGACGACTACGGCGCGCCCGTCCGTCACCGCGAAGTTATAGAACGACGGCGCGACTACGCCCGCCTCGCGCGTCAGCCTCGACAGATTCTCGATGACGCGCACGAGCCCGCCGCGCAAATCCTCTGCCGTCGTCTCTCCGAAAGGCACTTGCAATCCGTCGAGAAAGAGCGCGAAGGCGTGCTCCGAGTCGGTCGTGCCGCTTATCACGTCGTAGAACTCGTCCTTCAGGCTCTCGCGCAGACGCCGGCGGATGCGATGAAAGTCGGCCACCGCCCCGTTGTGCATCCACATGAAACGGTCGTAGGTGAACGGATGAACGTTCGCCTCCATCACGGCCATCCCCGGCGAGGCCGCGCGCACGTGCGCGAACAGATGCCCGGCACGCGTCTTCGACGCCAGTCCTTGCAGATTCCGGTTCGACCACGCGGGCGCGACCGAACGCTGCACGCACGGCGTCGGGTCAATCTCCGGCACGTACCAACCGACGCCGAACCCGTCGCCGTTGAGAGGCTCCTCTCGCTCGCGCGCCTTATAACTCTGCATGATGAGAGAATTGGTCGGGCGGTATAATAAATCGGCCAGCAGCAAGGGGCTGCCCGCGTAAGCTATAAACCGGCACATAACATTTTTTCGACTGGAGCACGACCGAGATGACCGAGCCCCCAGATGATACACCACAAACGCCCCCACCGCCGCCCCGCCCCGACGCTCAAGACAAACCCGCGAGCTACTACTACGACGACGCCACCGGCTACGAACTCTTCGACCCCGAAGCCGACCATGACGAGCAGGACGGCGCGCAAAACGACGGCGACGCACCGAAGCCTCGCCCCGTTTGAGTCTCGCCCCGGCAGGTGTTCCGTTGACGAACAACTTCATCGAACTTCGGAGGATTGAACATCTCATCATTAAGTTGTAGAGTGCAGGCTCTACCTCGTACAAATCGGAAGCATTCATCCGTGAGACCAATCTCCGCTCATACAGCTAAGCTGCGCTAAGGAACACCAATGCCGATAAAAGATGCCGACTACAACGCCGCGCGAACTATACTGATTCAGGCCGGGAGCCTGTCCGCCTCCAAGTCGCACGTCAAGCACACGGGGAAAAGAGGTAGCCCCGACGGACACGGCGTCTCTCTGCTTCAGGAGGCTAAGGCCGAATTCGACGAGATGTCAGAGCCGCACAAAGGAGCCGGTATGATTGCGCTCAATAAAGCGGCGAAGAGAATGGGGCTCGACGCCAGTAACCTGTAGACCGGCGCAGGTGAAATCAGCCCGGCTAACGACACCGCGCGGCCGACGACTGTGGCGGCCTCGATGCGAATGAGAACTCTTCGGCGCTGTAGTCGTGTGCGAGGCGGCGGCGCGTCTCCGGCGGCCTGCGCCGAAAGGCGGCGGCGAGCTTTCCGAACAGGAAGGTGCGTCGGCAGCCTTTCGAGAGGAAGGACAAAGGCCGGGACGAGACGCGAGCGCGAGTTGAGACGGGGAGAGGACGCACGGGAACATCGACCCGGGTGCGTCCTCTTGATTTTGGAGCGGGCGCGAAGAGCGGTCGGAAATTCGTCTTTGTTCGTCTTTACCTTCGACGACGAAGAATCGGGGTCAAGCGGTCTGCGGGGCTTTTGCCGGGGCGGAGGTTTGAGAAAAGCGCATGAGTCCTAAATATACTTCTCTGACGGAATTCTGGGGCGTCGTCAAACGTCTGAACACTGACGCGAGAAGATGTATGAAGGGGATTCTTGAGACTGCGCCGGAGGACGAGGAAGCATCCTCGTTCTGGCGCAGGATGTATGCGCTGTCGGTCTTTGCACTCTTCGACGGAGTTATCTATCGCATGACGCTCTACGCCTACGCCGCTCGCCATCGCAGAGATGTCGCTTTCTCTCTGAGTGAGCTGTCGAGGCTGGAGAAGGCTTTCGATTTCGACAGAGACGAGGAGCTAGTCTCAAGCTTCAGCAAAACTCAGATGCTCGACGACATCCGGTTCGCTTTCAACGTCTTTGCCAGAGTCCATTATTCGGATTACGTTCTCCCGACACACGAGCCGGGCTGGATGGATGTCGAAGAGATTCTGCGTATCAGGGAGGTTTTGCAGTATCCGAAAGAGGCGCAGCAGTTGGAGGTAGATCACGGGAAGGTGACTTCGCTGGTGGAGGGCTTGCGCTGGTTCGTGGAGCGCATGGTTGACCTCATCGAGAGCAGCGAGAAGCATACTCTGGACAGGTTCGCCGCGTGGGAAGACGAAGAGGAAGGAAGCATCATGTAGCCCGCTCGGAAACAGCAGCGACGTTGTTTTGGCAAGAGACAGGATGAGGAATAGCCCGGACGATTTATCGCCGGGCTATTTTCGTTGAGCGCCTTCCGAGAATTTTCAAACAGCTTCTCAGGACTCTTTCTTCTTCGGCCTTTCGTTCGACTTGAGGACGCGCTTGCGCAGGCGTATCGACTGCGGCGTCACCTCGACCAGCTCATCGTCGGCGATGAATTCGAGCGCCTGTTCGAGCGAGAGGTCTTTGACGGGGATGAGCCGCATCGCTTCGTCGGCGGTAGAGGCGCGCATGTTCGTGAGCTTCTTCTCCTTGATGATGTTCACGTCGAGGTCAACGGCGCGGGCGTTCTCGCCGACGACCATCCCTTCGTAGACTTTCACTCCGGGACGCATGAACATCGTGCCGCGCTCTTGCAGGTTGAAGAGCGCGTAGGTGGTCGTCTCTCCGGCGCGGTCGGCGACGAGCGAGCCCGTCGAGCGCCCGCGCATCGCGCCCAGCCATTCGCCCCAACGCAGGAAGAGCGTGTTGAGAAGCCCCGTCCCCTTCGTCTCCGTGAGGAACTCGCCGCGAAAGCCTATGAGGCCGCGCGAGGGCGTTTCAAATTCCAGACGCACGCGCCCCGTCCCGTGATTGACCATCTTGACCATCTGACCTTTACGCCGCCCCATCGCTTCGGTGACGACGCCGATGAACTCGTCCGGGCAATCGACGACGACCAGCTCAATCGGCTCTAAGGTCTTCCCGTCACGCTCCCGCGTGATGACTTCCGGCTTCGAGACCAGTAGCTCGTAGCCCTCGCGCCTCATCATCTCGATGAGGATGGCGAGTTGCAGCTCGCCTCGACCCGAGACTTTAAACTGGTCTGGCGACTCTGTCGGCTCGACACGGATGGCGACGTTTGCGAGCAGCTCCCTGTCGAGCCGCTCTTTCAGTTGGCGCGAGGTGACGTACTTGCCTTCGCGCCCGGCGAAGGGCGAGTTGTTGACGCCGAAAATCATCGAGATGGTCGGCTCATCGACGGCGATGACGGGCAGCGCCTGCGGGTTGTCGGCGCTCGTCACGGTCTCGCCTATCTCGATGCCCTCCATCCCCGCGAGCGCGACTATCTCGCCCACTCCCGCGCGCTCCACCGCCTCGCGCTTCAAGCCCTCGAAGACGTAAAGCTCCTTGACGCGCATCTTCACAATCGCGCCGTCGCGCTTGACGACCGAGACGGTGTCGCCCGCCGCCAGCTCGCCCGCGAAGATGCGACCGATGGCGAGCCGACCGACGTACTCGTTGTAGTCGAGATTGGCGACGAGCAGTTGCAGAGCGTCTTCGCGCAACGCCCTGGGCGCGGGGATGGTCTCGACAATCTGGTCGAAGAGCGGTCGAAGGCTGTCTGACTCTTCCGTGAGACTTTTCTTAGCCACGCCTTCGCGCGAAACGGCGTAGAGAATCGGAAACTCTATCTGCTCGTCCGAAGCGTCGAGGTCGATGAACAGCTCGTAGATTTCGTTGACGACCTCTTCGGGGCGCGCGTCCTGACGGTCGATTTTGTTGACGACGGCGATGGCCGGGAGTCGTGCTTCCAGAGCCTTGCGCAGCACGAAGCGCGTCTGCGGCAGGCATCCTTCGGCCGCGTCCACCAGAAGCATCACGCCGTCAACCATCTTCAGGACGCGCTCGACCTCGCCGCCGAAATCGGCGTGACCCGGCGTGTCCACGATGTTTATTTTCACGTCGCCGTAGCGCACGGCCGCGTTCTTCGCCATGATGGTGATGCCGCGCTCGCGCTCCAGATCCATCGAGTCCATCACCCTGTCTCTGACCTGCTCGTTGGCGCGAAACGTCCCCGCCTGCCTGAGCATCGCATCGACCAGCGTCGTCTTGCCGTGATCGACGTGAGCGATAATCGCAATGTTACGTATATTCTTTCTCTCTTGAATCATAATTCCCCTACACAGATGAAAACAGCGCCCGCAAGGCGCATTAATGCAAACGAACATCTTAACACGTCCGCTCGGATTCTTCCTGCGCAGAGCAGTGGAGGGGTTTTTTGTACGGGACAGAACAGATGGCAGCAGACGAGCAAGCGACAGTCAGGAATCAGCGTTCATCGTTTACTTTCGAGTGCGCCCGTCTGTCGCAGCGCTTCGTAGAGCACGATGGCGACGGAGGTGGCTAGATTGAGGCTGCGCACATTCGGGTTGAGTATCGGAATCGTCAAGCAACGCTCCCAATTCGCGCGAAGCAATTCTTCGGGCAGCCCGCGAGTCTCGCGTCCGAAGACGAGGCAATCATTCTCGCCGAAACGCCAGTCCGTGTAAGCGACCTCGGCCTTTGTGCTCAGGTAAACGAAGCGCGCCTCTGTGAGAGCCTCGTAGAGCGCGCTCATATCTCGATGACGCTGGAGCGATACCTCCGGCCAGTAATCGAGCCCGGCTCGACGCACCGCGCGCTCGTCGAGCCGAAAGCCGGTCACGCCGACGATATGAAGCGGCGTGCGCGTCGCGGCACACAGACGCGCGATGTTGCCCGTGTTGGGAGGTATCTCCGGCTCGACAAGAGCGACGCTGAGCATAGAAGCGAAATCCGAGTTTTAATAAACGCCGTAGCGCCAGCCCGAGACTCCAGGCTCAAGATTAAACGCCAGCGCTGCGCTTGATAAATATAGAAGGACGGCCAGCATTCTGTCACACGCAGCACCTTTACGATAGAAGGAAAAGCTCGCATGCTGTTCCACACGAGCCTTGATTTAACTGCCCGCCTCGCTCTTCAAAAACAAGAAGGACGGCGTGCTTGTGAAGCAACCGCCGTCCTTTTTAAAAGCCCGTGAAGGCTGTAGAGTTTTGTGTGCGCCCCGGAAAGTTGTTCCTTTGAGTTGGCCTTGTTTCGTCGAGTTACTTTCGTCTCGACGATGCTTACTTGCCGAGTTACTTCCTGCCGCCCTTGGAGCCGCCTTTCGAGCCGCCCTTTGAACCGCCCTTCGAGCCGCCCTTCGAGCCGCCGCCACCCTTGGAGCCGCCGCCGCCTTTTGAACCGCCGCCGCCCCCTCTGGAGCCGCCGCCGCCCTTTTTACTTCCAGCTTTCTTAGTTGCCATAAGTTGTACTTTCTCCTTTTCAGATTAGTTGTCTTTGACCACAAGATGCTGTGTCGGGTTTTAGCTTGTGGCCTACACTAAATGGCGCACAACATGTTGGATATATAAACACAAAGCAATCAGATGTCAATAACTTAATTGAGAAAGGATGATTTTTTTTCGCGTAGATGCGTTGAAGGTCGCTGATCGCAGTTTGTGTTGCATGAGACAGACGCTGGTGAGGGCGTTGGAAAGTTGTTGAGATGTCGCCTGCGGTTATTTGAAGAGCGGAGTGAAGACCCATTTATCGATGCGCTCGATTCCGTAATAGGTCATCACCGCTTCGCGGCGGCTTCGACTGGTGACGCCGATGAAAGGGCCTGTGCTCGACGATGAATCATCTTCATCGGAAGTGGAGGATGAGGGGCTGCTCTGCGAGCCGAGGTTGGTGAGGCTGGTGACGCGGGCGTCGAATGATCTGAATAAGGGATGCGGGTCGCGCGTCTGTACGGGTCGCCCGCCGGCATAGAGCATGACAGAGCGTTGAAATTCTACGATGGCAGCGTCAGTTGGTTTGATGAGACGCCACTCGCCTGATTCCGAGAGCGGGTCGCGCGCCGCCCAGGGACGCAGGATTTGCACCTTCTTGGTGCCGACGGGGACGCCTTCGAGCAGTTGAGAGATAGAGGTGGGCAGAGCATTCTTGGCGCGTATGTAGAGGCGTATGGCCTCGGCCACTTCTTCTCCGCGTTCGATGGCGTCTTCTTCGAGCTGGCGTTGTTTCTGTTGGCGAAGGTTGGGCGCGGCGGCTGTCATGGCGAGCGCGAGGATGGACATCAATGCGAGCAGCGCGACGAGGGTATAGCCGCCCTGAGTCTTCTCTCGCGCGCGTTCGGACGAAAGCGTAGCTTTCCAGCGCGCTGAGGGAGAAGCCAGGGCTCGACGCTGCCGGTGCGGAGCGTCGAGGGCGGAGCGCGTTTGCGTCGGCGCGGATTGATTAAGGCTCGTTCTCTTCATCGTCTTCGGACTTGGCAGGCGGCGGCGAAGGGGGACGCTGCGACGGCGGAGCGCCGGGTTGACGCGCGGAGGGGTTGCGCGGGTCGGAGTAGGGCAGCGAGTGTTTAATCTTGAGCTGCTGGTCTGTGAGTTCTATGTCGCGCTGGGAGATATTGGTGACGCGGAAGCGCCCGCCGACGAGGTCGCCTCGCTGGACGCTGACAAGCTCGCCCTTCGAATCCTTGAGCATGGCGGTGTCGTTGCCGCGCGGGCGAATGAGCACGCCGACGTAGGTGTAGGTCGGCGCGGGCGGCGCTGTGACGTTGAGCGTCGCGGAGTTCGAGAAGAGCTGGCCGTCGGGCGTGCGGACGATAATCTGGTGCGAGCCGGGCGACGAGTTGAAGGTGGCCGGGACGTTCGTCGCAAGCTGCTGCGGGCTGACGAAGCGCGTCGGCAGCTCCTGGCCGTCGAAATAGATGCGCGATTGCGGCGTGAACTTATCGCCGTTGACTTGCAGCGCAAACTCGCCAGTGCGCGCGAAGACGTTCGCGGGCGTAAGACCGTTGACGAGCAGGGGCGGCGTCGGCTCCGGCGTGGGCAGCGGCACGTTGACTGTGGCCGACGCTTTCGGCGCGGGCGTCGGCGCGACGTAGAAGGCGAAGATGTTGCGTCCGGCGGCGGGCACGTCGGGCGTTACGGAGCGAAACTCGATTGGCTGCGGCGCGACGAGCGAGGGGTCTGGAGTGGCGGCGGCGGAGAGATTTGGTGGCGCATTCGTAGCTGCGCCTCGCGCGGCGGTATTGGCGTTAGCGTTCGTTCGGCGCGTATTGGTGTTGGTCGTGGGCGTTGAGGACGTGCCGAGAAACATTCGCACGACGAAGAAGAGCGCGATGGCGCCGAGCGCGATGGCCGCGATAGTCTTGTTCCGCTCGGCGGTGGTTTTACCTTCAAACAACCCCATAAGATTTTTGTACCCGCTCGGGTCTCACAGACCTCGAAAGCGACTGCGACCTTAACGCTCCCTCTCGGTCTCTGGCGGCGCATAGAGATTCGAGCGACGGAAGTAGGCGGCCATGTTGAGTTGCAGGGAGACGAGCGTGCCGCGCGTAGGCGGCGCAGCGGTGGCGGTGGGCGGCGCGCCCTCGACACCCGGCTGCGCAGCTATAGCGGCGGCGGCGCGCGAGCCTGTATCGGTGACGCCTTCCAGTTCCACCCCGTTGATGACGATGAAGCGGGGGTCGGCCTCGACGTCTCTGATGAAGCGGCGCAGGCTCGCGTAAGTGCCTTCGACCGTCAGGTTGACGCCGACGCCGGGGAAGATATTCTGGATAGCTCTGACGGCTCCGGTCGTCGTGACTGCGCGCTGCTGCTGCGGTGCGTTCGGGTCAACTGCTTCGAGCTGTACAAAGGAGACGCCGGTCGTGATGCGCAGGTTGTTGCGGCGCATCAGCGTATTCAATTCTTCGATGACGGCGGTGCCCGCCTCTTCGCGCGAGACGAGATTTCTGCTCTCAAACTCCTGCAAGCTTCCGAGTATCTTCTCGACGCTGGCCTGCGTGTTCTCTTCGCGCCTGATGCCTTCGGTCGAAAGACGCAGCTCGTTTTGCAGCTTGGCGCGCTCTTCGCCCGCGCGGCGCAGTCGCGCGCGTTCCGGCAGAAGAAAATAGAAATAGGCGAAGAGCATTGTGAGAAGGAGCAGCCCGGCGACGCTGAGGCCGATGATTTCGGGCAGACCGAGGATGCTTCTCTGGCGCGAGCCGCGCAGATTGGCGAGACGCGCACGCACCTCCGCGCCGCGCGACGCGCCAGTTCGTCTCTCGCCTGTCGAGCCGATTCTCTTCACTAATCCTGCTCGGCCTCCGCGTTTGAAGTTCTGACGGAGACGGTTTCGCGCTCAGGTGCGACGCGCGAGGCGCTCTCCTGCTCCGAGTCGCCTTTCGCCGCCACTGTGCGCTGCACGTAGCCGACGCGCAGAGTCCATTCAAACCCGCTCTCGCCGCGCCCCGTCTTCTGATTTTCGCTGACGGGGACGACCGAGAAAGTGCCTCCGCGATTCATCTCGGAAATCATCTTCGTCACGTCGAAGGGCGTGCGCCCGACGACGACGAGGTCTAAATCCGCACGCGTCTGACCGCCGACGCGCGAAACGTCTCTGACGTTGATGCGCGAGACGCGCACGCTCGCAGGGAGCGCGGATTCTAAATCAGCCAGCAGGCGCGACCACGAGAAGCGTTTTCTATCGACGAGGGTGTGCGCCGCTTCGAGCACCCTCAACTGGTCGGGCGGGACAGACTCCCGAACCTCCGACGCCTGCGCCTGAAGCGTCGCGCGCTCCTTTCTGAGAGCCTGCACGTCCACCTCGACGCGGTCGGCCTGCGTCTTCGTCTGCCGACTTTCGGCGACGATAAAGACGAGCGCCAACAGCGACGTGCAGGCGACGACGACGGAAATCGTCCACGGCAACGTGCGATTACGAAAAGGTTGACTGGCGAGGTTGAGCTTGGCTATCACTTAATTTTCGCTTTTCAGGACAAATCGGGACGGCGAGCCTGCAACTCGAAGAACTCCCTCGTGCCCCTCTCTCTTGCGCTCACCACGCAGAAAGGATAACGCGCCCCACACCACCCACGCAACCGACACGGATGCCCCAACAGCATCCACTTCAAACACCTTTCACGCCCCCGGCCCCTGCGAGTTGCGGAAATTTAACGGCAGCGAGACCAAAGGGGAAACGGGAAAAAGGGGAAAGGGAAAAGGGGAAAGGGGAAAGGCAGAGGCGAGAATGCGGCTGCCTTTCTTTCCCTTTACCCCTTACCTTTTCCCCTACCCCTTTTTATCGCTGCGGCGTGGCCTGGCTGACGACGCGGGAGTTGACGATGCGCCCGGCAGCGTCGAGCGTGAGTTCGATGACTGCGCCGGAGGTGTCAGTGACGCGTCGGAGGAGTTGTCCGGCGCTGTTGGTGGTTTCGCTCAGCACTCGCAGGTCTGAGACGTTGCCGACGGTGCGCTGGCCGACGACCGTGCCCGCCGTGTCGAGCGTGCGCTCGACGATGTTTCCGGCGCGGTCAACAGTGCGCTGGACGGTCTGGCCGAGCGTATTGACGGTCTGGCTGAGCAGGCCGCCGGGCTGCGTCACGTTGTTGAGCGTCTGGCCGACCGTGCCGACCGTTCTATCGACGACGCCGCCGGGTTGCAGCGCCGTGTTCGCCACGCCGCCGACAGTGCCGACCGTGTTATCGACGCTCTGAAGCAATCGTTCGAGAATTTGCGGGTTGCGGTCGATGGTCGTGAGCGTGCGGTCGATGATGGCGGCGACGTTGTCGAGCCTGACTTTGAGCAGCACTTCGGCGCGCACGCCCTTGATGGTCAGCTTCACTTTGTCGATTCCGGCTTCGGCTCCGGCGGTCAGTTGAAGCAGGTTGGCGAGACGCGCGTCGAGCGAGACGCGCGCGCGCAGGTTTTCGACTTCGAGGTTTATCTCTTCGACCGAGAGATTCGGAACGTCGAGCAACACGTCTGGGTCTCCGGTCGCTGCCGACTGGCGGCGACGCTCGCTGGCGGCCTCCTGCCGACGACGGTCTTCCTCGGAGAGCGGGCGCACGGGCGAGATGGGCGAAGGCGTCGGGCGCGGCTGCTGCTGGCGAGCGAGCGCGCCCGCCGGTGCGGGCAGCCCTGTCGTGGTCGTGGTGGTAATCGAGGCGTCGCGGTTTCCCTGATTGGTGGTCGTGGTCTGTTGTGCGTTGGCGTTGAAGGCGGCGGCGGCGAGCACGAGCACTAATATCGCTCCGCGAGCAGAGAGCTTTTTCACTTTAAGTTTCCCTCCGAAAAGTTTGATGAAAACCGAGCTGAGCTTTCTTCTGAAAGGTCGGGGTCGTTCGGGCATCAGTTCATCAAGGCAGCCCGTTCAAAGGGGGAGAGCGATGTTCTCAAGGGGGCGTGGAAGTCGGCGTCGTCTGCGTCGGAGACTGAGACGGGCGGCGCTCGCCGATGCGTTGCAGCAGATGTTCGAGCGAAGCGCGGAAACGGACTCGACCGCGCACGTTTCTGAGCAGCACGTCGATGCTCCTGGCGCTCAGAGCGACGCCGACGCGCAGGTTCAATCCGCGCGCACCTTCTTCGCCTACTTCGACCGAAGTAGAAGCCTCGAAGTCGCTTTCGGTGATGCGGCGCTGGTCGATGTTAAGGTCAAAGTTTTCGTCGGCAGTAGTGCGCGGCGCTGCCGGGGCAGTCGGCGCAGGCTGCTGCTGCTGAACGGTCGTCACGGAGTTGACCGTCGGGGCTGTCCGGGTCTGCGCGCCGAGAGAGAGGACGGCGGCGAGTTGCATACAGACGACGAGCGAAGCGCGAAGAAGTTGTTTTCCTGAAGCGCGGAGAAGCTGTTTTCTCAAGGCTGCGCCTCCCTGCCCTTGATTCGGAGAGCGGGAGAGGCGGGGGCTTCTGCTGCGGCGGGTGAGGCCGGCGTCGGCGTTGCTGTCGCGGGCGGCGAAGTTGGTGTCAGGCTTGGCGGAGTTGGCGACGGCGACGAAGCGGGCGGCGCTGCTTCGCGTTCGTCTTCGACCGGAACTTCGCCCAAAGCTTCGGCGACGATGCGGTCGATGTCTGCGAAGACGCTGATGATGCGCAGGCGTATGCCGATGTCGCGGTAGGTTTCGCCGGGGCGGACGGGGCGCGGAAGATTCTGGCGCTCGGCCTCCCAGACGGTCTCGCGGCGCGGCCTGCCCGTGAACGCGACCGACGCGTTCGGCACTTCTTCAAAACGCAGCTCGCGCGCCCTGACGTTGGCCTTGATGACGAGGTCGGCATCCTCCGTCGAGATGTCGGACGCGGGCGGCGCTACATTTCCGTTGCTCGGCGTTTGCGAAGCTTCACTCGCAGCCGTCGAAGCCGAGTCCGGCGACGCTGCCCTGACGGTTGTCGGACGTGTTTGCCCCGGCGCGCTGGTCTTGCGCGCACGCACCTGTCTGCGCGCGCTCGATTGTGCCTGCCCTTCGACGACGACGGCGACTACTAGGACGCACGACACGAGCGCGGCGACCAACCGCCGCACCGTTACGCTTCTCGATTCTCTGCTCAGCGACATAGCGACGCAACCGGAAAGAACGCGATTCAAAATAATCGCCGACGAACGAATTTTAAGGGGAAGAATTTTCGGGGGTTTTGAAAGCGGCGCTATGATAACAGAAATTACGAACCCCGCAAGAGCCTCAAGCCAAACGATGAACGCGGCAGCGTGAACGCGGAATGAAAGACAAACTGCTTTTCATTCATCGTTCCGCGTTCATCGTTCATCATTTCTCTGATGAGTGCTCGGGAGTCATGGTCGAAGAGGGCTGTGTGACGCAGTAGGCGGAGACGCGGTTGCGTCCGCTGTGCTTGGCGCGGTAGAGGGCTGTGTCGGCCAGCTCAATCAGCTCGATGGGGTCGCGCGCGTCGTCGGGGAAGGTGGCGACGCCGATGCTGATGGTGATGTGGAAGGTGCGTTCGCCTTCGCCGGAAATGTTCTGCGTGCCGCGACGCGTGGCCGAGAAAGGCTGCGCTTCGATGGCGGCGCGGACGCGCTCGGCGGCGACGAGTCCCTGCGCGCAGTCGGCGTTCAAAAGAAAGGCCGCGAACTCTTCGCCGCCGAAGCGCGCCGCCACGTCGCCCGCGCGCAGGGCGCGCGTCACTACCGCGCCGACCGTCTCCAAAGTCTGGCTGCCGACGAGATGGCCGTAGGTGTCGTTGACATCCTTGAAGTGATCCAAGTCCATCATCAGGACGCAGAAAGGGAGATTCTCGCTCTCGGCGCGCGCGGCTTCGCGGCGCAGCTCCGAGAAGAAAGATTTTCCTGTGAGCAGGCCGGTCAAATCGTCGTGGACGAGCAGGCGATGAATATGGCGCTGAAATTCGCGGTCGATGTCGTCGAGGAGGTCGAAGCGCAGGAGCTGCTCGCCGATGGTGAGCTTGTCGCCGTCCTGTAGATAGGCTTCCGTGACGGACTGGCCGTTGACGAGCGTGCCGTTGGTCGAGCCGAGGTCGTTGATGCGGTAGAGGGGCGCGCCGGTCTGCGGGTCTTTCTCGATGGTGATGCGGGCGTGCATGCGCGAGGCGCGGGCGTCGTTGACGCGCACGTCGGCTTCGAGCGCCCGACCGAGCGTGACTTCGTCGCGTTCGAGCGGAATGGGCGCGGCCAGAAGCTCGCCGCGCAGAAAGACGAGCGCCGGACGGCGTTCGTGCGTTATCCGGCGCGTCGGCGCGTCGGCGCTGTCACTTGAATCTCGTATCGACACGGTTCACCCTGTATCCCGTCGGGTCGGGGCGGCGAAAAGGACGGCGGGGAGCGGCCTTCTGTTCGGACGCTTCATCTTAACGCGCACCGAGGGCGTGCGGCAATAAGAGCATCCGGCCAAACCGATTCAAACAGGGATGGACAGGATGCGCCGGATAAAAGAGGGCGAACAGGTTGAACGCCTTCTGCTTTCTCTCGATTGCCTGCTGCTTTCTTTGGGCTGCTTTCTTGTCGCGTGTGCGTCGATGACTCTATAATTGAGAAAGCAATCAGCCGTCAGCAATCAGCGTTCAGCCAAACAGTTGGATGAAGCATTCGTTTGAAACTTACCGCCGGTGGCTTTTCGGTTTGGCTGATAGCTGACGGCTGATTGCTGAACGGCTGACGAGTTATGTCTTCGAGGAGTTCCCCTGTGTTGAAAGAAGAGACGGCGGCAAATTGTCCCTGGTCGCGTGAGTCTTTGACCGTCGAGCGTATCTCTGTGGCGAAGCTGCCGACGGAGGTGGGCGAGTTCAAAATCGCGGGCTACCGCTCGCTTGTCAGCGACGAGGAGTTCGTCGTGCTCTTCAAAGGCGAGATGGAGCGCGACGTGCCGACGCTGGCGCGCATCCATTCGCAGTGTTTGACGGGCGACGTGTTCGGCTCGACCAAGTGCGACTGCGGGCGACAACTCCAGCGCGCCATGCAGCTCATCGAAGAGGCCGGGCGCGGCGCTATCGTCTACCAGCTACAGGAAGGGCGCGGCATCGGCATCATCAACAAGATTCGCGCCTACGCCTTGCAGGACGAGGGCGCGGATACGGTGGAAGCTAACGAGCGTTTGGGGCTGGCCGTAGATTTGCGCGAGTACAGGCAGTGCGCCGAAGTGCTCTTCGATTTGGGTATGTGCAAGGTGCTCGTGATGTCGAACAACCCGCTCAAGATTCAGGCGATGAAAGAAGCGGGCTTGCAGGTAGTTGACCGCGTGCCCATCGAAGTCGAATCGGCGGACGCCGCCATGCATTACCTGCGCACGAAGAAAGAGAAGCTCGGACACCTTTTGGAAACCATCAAGTAAGGCTCGCCTCCCGCCCTTCCTCTTTCGACGCGCGAGCCTTCAGTCTCCTACTCAAAACCTCCTTGCAGACGTATTCAAATTTTTTGTTATCCATCCAAAAATTTGAATACGCGCCTCAACCTCCCCGAGCCTTCGGACGCTTCCCTCTATCTTTAACCCCTCTTTCGCGCCGCTTTTCAGAGAGAGGCGTCTGGGATGGATTCTGGAACAAATGTTGCGTCCGTAGAATTTGAATAAGGACGCGCGCACAGAGTCTCGGCGGACTGCCTTGCTTGTCCGCCTCTTCCGTAGCACGGTTTTCTCGCCGCCACACCGGCAATTATTCGCTCCAGGGTTTTCAAGGTTTTCATCCGGCTCGCCGCAGCAACTCTCTCCGAGAGAGGGTTGCTACCCGAACGTTTTGTTTTTGCCGTCGGGCTCGCCGTAGCGCCCGGCGCGGCTTGAACGAGAGAATCAGGAAGACAGTTTCCAACATCCCTTCGAGCTAACCCGGTCAAACCGTACCGGCTGCTCCTACCTAACAGGAGTCCCTGACATGAGAAAACAATCCCTCTGGCGGGCGTTGAGCTTGACGTTCTGCATGATTCTGAGCGCGCAGCTCAGCGCCTCGGCGCAGGAAGCGACCGGCAAAATTTTAGGAACCATCACGGACGAGCGCGGGGCTGTGCTGCCCGGCGCGAAGGTCACAGCCACCAACGTCGCCACCCAAATCACACGCGAGGCGACCACGAACGACGACGGCTATTTTGAAATCACTTCGCTCCCCATCGGGACTTACCAGGTTTCCGCCGAGCAGTCCGGCTTCAAGAAATCGGTCAGCACCGAGGAGCGACTGCAAATCAACCAGACTCTGCGTTTTGATTTGAAGCTCGAAGCGGGCTCGGTTGCCGAAACCGTCGAGGTCACGTCGGGCGCGACGACGGTCGAGACGGCCAACCCGACCATCGGGCAGTCGGTCACAGACCGCCCCATCGTCAACCTGCCCTTGAACGGTCGCAACGTGCTTCAGCTCGCGCTCACTTTGCCCGGCGTCACAGAGAGGAACCCGGACGCTACCACGCAGGCCGGAACTTTCAACATCGGGGGCGGTCGCTCCGACTCCGTCACCTTCCTTCTGGACGGCGGCAACAACAACAACCTCCTGTCGAACGGCGTCGTCTATAACCCGAACCCCGACGCCGTCGCCGAGTTTCGCATCCTGACGAGCAACTATACGGCTGAGTACGGGCGCAACGCCGGTGGCATCGTCAGCGTCGTCACCAAGTCGGGGTCGAACGAGCTGCACGGAAGCCTCTTCGACTTCCTGCGTAACGACAAGCTGAACGCCAACTCCTTCTTCAACAACCGCAACGGTCTGCCCCGAGAGATTCTCAAGCGCAACCAGTTCGGCGGCACGGTCGGCGGCCCCATCCACATCCCGAAGGTCATCAACGGTAAAGATAAGTACTTCTTCTTCGTCGCCTATCAGGGTCAGCGACAGGTACTCAACCAGACGACCGCCTCGGTGACGACCTTCACGCCCGCCGAGCTTAAAGGCGACTTCTCGCACTCGGGCGCTAACGGCGGCCCTGACCGCGCCGTCGCCAACTTCCTGCTCGCTCATCCCTTCTATCAACCCAACCCCGCGCTCGCCGCACAGGCCATCATCGACCCTTCGAGAATCGACCCCGTCGCGCAGCGATACATCGCCAACGGGCTGATTCCGACTTCGCCCACGGGCGAGCTTGTCTCGCAGGGGACGAGCAAGGACGACCGCGACGAGCTGACGATGAAGTTCGACCTCAACCTGCGTAAGAACGACCGCCTCGCCATCACGCTCGGCTCAAGCCGCAATCCGCTGCTCTTTCCCTTCGGCAACACGGCGGCCAACAACCCGAACGTCTCCGGCTTCCCTATCACGACGAAGGTCAAGAACTACTTCGCCAACATCGCCTACACTTCCGTCTTCTCGCCGACGCTTCTGAACGACTTCCGTTTCACGGCGCAGCGCGCCAACCAGCGCCAGCTCGTCCCGGCCGCCGAGCTTCCGATTCCGAGCGCGCTCGGCATCACCGGCATCACGCCCGACAACCCGGCTGGCCCCACGCGTCTCGAATTCGACAGAGGTCTCACCATCGGCTTCGCTCCCAACGGCCCGACCACGCTCGTCAACAACACCTTCACCTGGACGGACACCGTTTCCTGGATTAAGGGCAAGCATAGCTGGCGGCTGGGCGGAAGCTACTCGGCCTACCAGAACAACACCGTCTTCGACTTCTACGTGACCGGCACGTACTTCTTCTACGGCGCGGCGGGCGGCGTCCACACCGGACTCACCGACGACGACGGCAATCCCGTCTACGGCGAAGGCGACGACCTCGGCAACGACTTCGCAGACTTCCTCTTCGGTCTGCCGGACGAGTACCTGCAATTCGGCGAAGCGCCTTCCGACATCCGCTCCAAGTCGTTCTACGTCTTCGCGCAGGACGAGTGGAAGGTGCGCCCGAACCTGACGCTCTCGCTCGGAGTGCGCTACGAGTACGACACGCCGAAGCGCGACACGCGCGGTCGCTCCTTCTCCGTCATCGCCGGACAGCAATCGACCGTCTTCCCGAACGCGCCGCGCGGTCTGGTCTTTCCGGGCGACCCCGGCGCACCCGTCGGCGCGAATTTCCCCGACAAGAACAACATCGCGCCGCGCGTCGGCTTCGCATGGGATCCGTTCAAGGACGGCAAGACGAGCGTGCGCGGCGGCTTCGGCGTCTTCTACGACATCCTGAAGGGCGAAGACAATTTGCAGTTTAACGGCCAAGCTCCCTTCTTCGGCTTCGCCGACCTTTTCTTCGACCCGCTCTCGTCAAACCCGACCGGGCCGGTCAACTATCTCAGCCAGCCGTTCGCCTCGACCGGCTCGTTCAACAACTTCCCTTCGCGTCCGCCCGCGCCTAACGTCAATTTTCAGGAGGCTTGCGGCGGCCCCTGCGGCGGCGGCGGCGTCTACATCGTCGATCCGAACCTGCGCACGCCCTACACATACCAGTACAGCCTGAGCCTTCAGCGCGAGCTGGTCAGGAATTTAGTCGCCGAGGTGGCCTACGTCGGCAGCTCGTCTCACGGCATGACGGCGCTCGTCGATAGAAACCCGTTCATCCTCGGCACCACTCAGCGCGTGCTCAACCAGCCTTCGGGCAACCGCAGCAACGCCTTCAGCTACTTCCTCGAATTCCGCAACGCCGCGAACGCTACCTACAACGGCCTGCACACCAGTCTCACCAAGCAGCTCTCCGATACCGGCCCCTTCGGCCAGACCTATTTCACGATGGCCTACACCTGGTCGCACGCGATTGACGACGCCTCCGGCTTCCGCAATCGCAACAGCCAGGTTCCCGTCTACAACAACGAAGCCTTGCGCGCCAGCTCCGACTACGACATCCGCCACCGCTTCACCGTGAGCGGCGGCTGGGACTTGCCCTTCGCGCGGATGTGGGACTCAGGCCCGCGCCGCCTCATCGGCGGCTGGAGTCTCTATCCGATTTTCACCTACCGCACCGGCTTCCCGCTTGATGTGCTGGCGCGTTTCTCGAACACGCGCACCAATCCGGGCCCTTCGGGCGCGGGCGATGCCGCGCTCGTGCGCGCCAACCTCGTCAGCCCCATCCGCTACCTCGACCCGCGACGCGACCAGGGCACGACCGGCAACTTCTGGTTCAGCCCCTCAAGCTTCACGACGACAGGGCTTCCGAGCGGCGAAGAGGCGCGACTCAACCCGTCGCTTCGCACCTACGGCTCATTTCCGCGTAACGGCCTGCGCGGCCCCAGCCGTTATAACCTCGACCTCGCCATCTCCAAGATGACGCCGCTTATCAACGAGCGGCTCGACATGGAGCTTCGCGCCGAGTTCTTCAACATCCTGAACAACCCGCAGTTCGCCAATCCGAGCACGAACATCAACAGCTCGCTCTTCGGGCAGATTACAACCACCTTCGACCCGCGCATTATTCAGCTCGCGTTGAAGTTCAGGTTCTAAATCTTTCGTCCCTCGCCGCATGCCGCCTAGAGCCGCTTGCAGCCACTTCCCGCGCGGGCTGATGCTTCGGCTTCAGCCCGCGTCTTCTTTCCCAAGCAGGCGCGCGAGTTAAAAGGTCAGGACGCCTCCCGCATTTGCGTGCGCCGTTCTCCGCCACTTATACTTCGCGCCGACACAACGTAAACGCTCCCCGACCGCTACATTTTCAGAAAGCATCTTCCGCAAGCCATCTTCGAGAGGTCTCGTGATGACGAGTCAACGCCGGAAACCTTCTACGCAAATCGCCGCGCTGGCCTCCCTTTCGTGCCTCTTCGTCTTCGCGTCGTGCCTGTCTCTTCGGGCGCAGCAAGACGTTCCTCCGAACGACTCCGCGCAGCAGGGCGCTTTTAACCGCCGCGACATGCGCGACCGCGAGGCCGCGCTCAGGACGAAAGCGAAGACCGAGCAAAGGCGCGCCTACGAGCGCGACCCGAAACTCCTCGTCGCGCAAATCACAGAGGACTACGAGCGCATCCAGGTGCTCAACAACGAATTGCGCCGCGCCGCTGCAAACGCCGCCGCCGCGCTCGACTACAAGCGCGTCTCGACGGCCAGCGCCGAAGTCAGGAAGCGCGCCTCGCGCCTGCGCGAAAACCTCTCGTTCCCCGAACCCGAAGAGTCCGACGCCGCCGACACGAAAGCGCAGAAGCCCGAAGTGGTCTTCGACGCCGCGCAGATGAAAGCCTCGCTCTCGAAGCTCGACGAGTTAATCGTCGGCTTCGTCAATAACCCTGTCTTCCAGTCCAGCCCTTCGGTCGTCGATGCCGAGCAGGCGACCAAAGCCGGGCGCGCCCTGCGCGACATCATCGCGCTCAGCGCCGACATCAAAAGAAGCGCCGACCGCCTATCGAGGTCGCAGGACAAACCGGAGTAGTCTCGCCGAACACTTCACCGCACGCCGACACTCGCCATTTCCTTTGTGATAGACTCGCCCGCGTGAGCGAACGCATCTACCGCGACCCCGTGCACAACATCATTCGCCTGCGTACTGATACGGACGAAGGGCGTTTGATGATTCGCCTCGTCGATTCCTTCGAGTTTCAACGCCTGCGCCGCATCAAGCAGCTCGGCCTCGCCCTCTACACCTATCAGGGCGCGGAGCATTCGCGCTTCGCACACTCGCTCGGCGTCCTGCACCTGATGACGCGCGTGCTCGACCGCTTCGGCGAAATCTACGCAATCGACGAAGAAGACCGCGCCGCCGCCCGCGCCGCCGCGCTTTTGCACGACATCGGTCATGGCTCTTTCTCTCACGTCATGGAGAAAGTGCTCGGCTTTCATCACGAGAGCTGGACGGTGCGCGCGGTGCTGAGCGAAGAGACGGAGGTCGGGCAGGTGCTCAGGGAGTTTTCCGCGAGTCTCCCCCAACGCATCGCCTCGATTATCGAGGGCAACTTCCAGCCAGCCGCGCTCGCGCAGCTCGTCTCCTCGCAGCTCGACGTTGACCGCATGGACTACCTCCTGCGCGACAGCTTGATGACCGGCGCGAAGTACGGCATCTACGACCTCGAATGGATTATCAACGCGCTCGCCATCGACGAGGCGGCAGACCGCATCTACGTTACCGCGCGCGGCCTCTACGCCGTCGAGGAATACTTGCAGGCGCGCTACTACATGTTTCGGCAGGTCTATTTCCATCGCACGCTGCGCTCGGCCGAAGCCGTCCTGAGAAGCATCCTTCGACGCGCGCTTGAGCTTCGCGCGGCCGGCAGAGAAGTCTGGTGCGCGCCCGGCACGGCCTTCGAGAAGGTGCTCGACCGCGCGCCGCTGACGCTTCGAGACCATCTTGAGATGGACGATTCCGACGTGCTCTTCCACGTCAAGCAGTGGCAGAGAGACCGCGACCCCGTCTTGAGCGAGCTGAGCCGACGCTTCATCGGTCGGCGGCTCTTCAAGGCCATCGACCTCGACATGCCCGAAGACGAGCGCGCAGACTTTCTCGCCGCCGCCCGCCGGCGCACAGAGCAGAGCGGCTTTGCGCCCGAATACTATTTCATCGAAGACCACGCGAGCGACGTTCCATACTATTCTTACTACACGGCGGAGGGAGCCGAGCCGAAGGCGCGCATCTACGTCGAAGACGGCTACGCGCGCCCGCGCATACGCGAAATCAGCGAAGTCAGCGAAGCCGTGCGCGGCCTTCGCAGCTATCGCCTCCACCGCGTCTGCTTCCCCCCCGAAGTCAAAGACGACATCTACGCGCTCTACCACAGGGAGAAATAAGGAGAAATGATGAATGATGAATGCGGAATGATGAATGAAAAGCAGAAAGCAGTTTGTCTTTAATTCATCATTCCGCATTCCGCATTCATCATTTGCTTTTATGGATATGCTGGTTAATCTTCTGAAGCTGCCACCGCTCGGGGCGGAGGTGTCGGCGATGGAGGCGGCGGGCGTGAGTGTGCGTCGGGCGGAAGTCTTCGAGATGAGCTTGTTGAGGGAGTTCGTGGAGAAGCATTTTTCGCGTGCGTGGGCTGACGAGATTTCGGCGGGCTACTCGAATAAGCCGGTCTCGATTTACGTGGCTGTGCGCGAGGGCGTGGCAATCGGGTTCGCGGCTTACGAATGCACGCGCAAGGGCTTCTTCGGCCCCGTCGGCGTCGTGGAGCGGGAACGCGGGCGCGGCGTGGGACGCGCGCTGCTCTTCGCGTGTCTCTGGGGATTGCGCGAGCTTGGCTACGTCTACGGTATCATCGGCGGCGTCGGGCCTGTCGAGTTTTACGAGCGCGCGGTCGGCGCAACAGTGATTCCCGGCAGCTCGCCCGGCATCTATCGAGACATGCTCCGGCGTCAGAAAGATTGAACGCCGCCCCGAAGGATTCAGGTCAGGGAAAGATTCGTGTCAGGGAAAGACTCCAACGCTCTACGAGGTTTCTATGTTGCGACGCGGTTATCCTCTCTTCATCATCCTCTCTGTGCTCGCGTGCGCGTGGGCGTTGACGGCCAACGCGCAGACAGCCCCCGCGCGACGGACGCGCGTGGCGGTGCTCGACTTCGGAGAGACGGAGGCGGGACGCCGCGTAGCCGACGTGTTGGCTTCGGAGCTGGCTTCCGCTTCGACGGCGACTGGAACAGTCGAGAAGGCCGAGCGTCGAATCGAAGTGCTCGACCGCGAGCTGGTGCGCGTCGCCTCGCGCGGCGTCGGCTACACGGGCTCGCTCAACATGACGCTCGAAGAGGCGCGCAACCTCGGCGCGGCCATCGGCTGCGATTTCTTCATCACGGGCGAAGCCCAGACGCTTCGACGCTCTCCGGCGGATGCGCCCGCTTACGAAGAAGCCTATGCGTCCGTCTTCATCGTCTCGGCGCGAACCGGCAGGCTCGTCCTCTCGCGGCGTCCGAGCGTCATCTCGGCCACGACGCATGTGGCCGAACGTGGGCTGCTCTCAGTGCTCGGCGAGGATACTCGCACGCGTTACGCCGCGACGATTCTCGAAGCGCAGGCCGGAGAAGAGACGGAGCGGCGCGCACAGCTTGAGCAGACGGGCGAAGAAGTAGTTGTCTTTGAAGACTTGTCGAAGGATGAAGGCGAAGGCTCAAACAAGCAGAGCGACCTGCGTCCGCCGCAGCCTTACAGACGCTTACAGCCTGTCTACACACGGCAGGCGGCGCTGGCCGAGGTTGAAGCGACGGTCGACGTGCTGTTGGACATCGACGCGGCGGGCGAGGTGAGCCGGGTAGAGGTGGTGCGCTGGGCTGGCTACGGTCTGGACGAATCTGTCTCGGAGACAGTCCGGCGTATGCATTTCCGACCCGCCATGCGCGGGCGCGCGCCCGTCCCCGTGCGCGTGCTGCTGCGCTACAATTTCCGACGCCCGCCCAAGTCAGGCGAACAGGCTCAGCCGGGTAAGCCTTAAAATTCATTCGTGAGAGAGATGCAAAGCTCGACTTCAAACAGATAGATGAAACGCTCGACCTCAAACCTCCGACGCAGGCGCTCGACGCGAAGCGCGATGCTCTGCGTGCTGTTGTGCGCGTCGCTCTTCGCGCTCTGCATCTTCGCGGGCGCGAGCGGCGCTCGTTCGCCGTCTTCGTTATCTTCGTCGTCTTCATCGCCACACGCGGAGCAGCGTCTCGCCGTCTTCGACGATGTCTGGCAGACGACCTTCGAGCGTTACTACGACCCCCTGATGGGCGGCGTTGACTGGCCGGCTCTGCGCACGGAGTTTCGCCCGCGCGCCGCCGAAGCTCTCACGAAAGAAGAGTTCTACGGCCTTCTGCGACGAATGCTCGCGCGGCTCGGCGACCCGCACACGCGCCTCTATGCGCCGGAGGAATATTTCGGCTGGCGCGAGCCTCGATATATCTCGGTCGGCGTGCGCGTGCGTTTGATTGAGGGCGCGGTCGTAGCGGTGGAAGTTGAGCGCGGCTCGGAGGCAGCGCGTGCGGGCGTGAGGGCGGGCGAGGAGGTCTTGAGCGTTGACGGCGAGGCCGTCGAGACGCTTCTCGTGCGTCGCGCGTCGGAGCAGGCGGGAGCAAGCAGCTCTTCAACGAGCAACTCTTCAGGCGCGCGCGCTTCGGCGGCGGCGCGCATCTTCGAGGGAGAGAGAGAGAGCGTGGCCGAGGTCGTCTTTCGTTCGGAACAGGGGCGGGAGATACGGGTCGGGCTGCGTCGCGTGCAGAAAACTCGCGCGCCGGTTTTGCGCGTGCGGCGCGAGGGCGGCTACGGCGTCGTCGAGTTCAACGCGTTCGCGCCGGAGACGGCAGCCGGTCTGGCGCGCGCGATGCGCGGCGAGCTTCGAGGTGTGCGCGGCCTCGTCATCGACCTGCGCGACAACGGCGGCGGCGAGGCCGAAGCCATGACCGACATCGCCTCCATCTTTCTGCCGAAGGGGACGAAGCTCGGACGCTTCATCGACCGCGAAGGACGCGCGCAGCTTGAGCCGCAAACCCGCTCGGCGATGCTCTCGGCCGCCGATTCCGTACATGTCTTCGACGCGCCGGTCGTCCTTCTGACGAGCGGGCGCACGGCGAGCGCCGCCGAAGTGTTCGTCGCCGCCTTGAGGGAGTCGCGTCGCGCCTCGACGCTCGGCGAGCGAACGTGCGGCTGCGTGCTCGGCATTCGCAGGCGTCATACGCTGCCCGACGGCGGCGTGCTCGAAATCAGCGAGATGGATTTTCGCACTCAGGCGGGCGCGCGGCTCGAAGGCTCGGGCGTCGTGCCGGACGAGTCGCTCGCGCCTGCGCGCCGCGACATCTCTAAAGGGCGCGACGCGGCGCTCCTGCGCGCCTTCGAGCTGCTCAGAAGCGCCGGACGACCGTCGAAGACCGGCGCGTAGATGCAGCAAGTAGATTTTGCAATCGACGTGTAAAGATTGACTCGCCCTCGAATTTATATTAAGAGTTTCATAGTTCGTTTCTTTCCTTCTCGACGCTTTCCTGTAAGTCACCATCAGAAATCCTGATAGCGTGTTGGCGTCTCGAAGGTTTTCAGCGAAAGCCTCCGGCGCTTTGCCTCCTGCACCAGCCCTCGCAAACGGACTGGAGACGAAAACCAGCACGCAGGGCTGAAAGCGGTAGACTTTCATCTTCCGAGCGGCTCTGAGTAGAGTCTTTAGCTCGCCCCTCGCTCCTGCCCGAATCGCCATGAAACGCAAGAAGAAACCAGTCCATAGCGGTTTGCAGATTCGCCCCGAGCAGATGAATGCGTTTCAGCCCGTGGCCGACGCCAATTTCGTCAAGCGGCTCATGGCTCAACTGCGCGACGAGCACTCGGAGACAGCCGTCGTCCTTCCAGACAAAGCCTCGACCGTCAAACAGCTTCCCGACGAAACTCTGCGCGAGCTTGTCGTCGCAGGCATCGCGCGCGCGCGCAGGTACGGCCTGAGCCACGAGTCGGCGCTGGCCGCCTTCGTCGCCATCATGTTCGAGGCCGCGCCCAACTTCGACCGCCACCCGCTCATCCAGCGCCTCCTGAAAGACGAGAAGACGCCGCCCAACTCGCGCATCGACCTGCTGCTCGAAGAGACGACCGAAGAGAACTGGCAGGCCGTCAGGAAAAGCTACGACCCGCGCTCCTGGAATCCGCCGCCGGAGGAAAACGGTCAATGAGTTTCACCGACAACATCAAAAAAACTCAGAGCGCCTTTCCGGCTGAAGAAAGCAGGGCGGTCGAGAATTGTCCGGAAGAGGAAGACGAGATAGCCGAGCAGCAACCGGCAGAGCCGGTGGTCGAGGCGCAGCCCGCCGAGGTTGTCGAAGAGAAGCCCGTCCGACCGAAGAAGACGTGGGTGAAGATTGCTTTGATAGATATGCAGGGCAAGCCGATTCCCGGCGAGCGTTATCGCATCACGCTGCCGGGCGCGACGCAGCCCGTCGAGGGAACGCTCGACAATCGAGGGGAAGCCGCTCACTACGACATCGACCCCGGCACTTGCCATATTACTTTCCCCGACCTCGACATGGAGGCATGGGAACACGTCTCGTCCAGTTAGGCGAGCACGTCGGGCGCATCACACTGGGTCGCCGCCCGCCTTTAATGTTTATCCAGGCGAAGCCGATTTCTTCAGCTCTAAAAAAGGGTGGTGCGGATGCCAATCAAACACACGGTTAAGAAAGGCGAAAGCGTAGACAGCCTCGCTTTCCAGCAAGGCTTTTTTCCGGAGACAATCTGGAACTACGAGGAGAACGCGCCTTTGAAGGAGCAGCGCCAGAGCCGCAACGTGCTCGCCGAAGGCGACGTGCTGCACATCCCCGACAAGCGACCCAAAGAGCATCAAGGCGACACGGCGCTGCGACACGTCTTTCGCCGCCTCGGCGTGCCCGCGCAAATGCGCATCCAGCTCTTCGACAACGAAGAGCCCTTCGCCAATCAGCCCTACACGCTGGAGATTCCCGGCAGGCAGACCGCCCGCGACAACACCGACGAGAAGGGCATCATCGAGATGGCCGTCCCGCCAAACGCGACGGTCGGCAAGCTGACGGTCGGAGAAGATAAAAGAGTCGTCGAGCTGAAGTTCGGCCTCCTCGAACCTATCGCCAACGACAAGGGGCGACAGCAAAGGCTCAACAATCTCGGATTCGATTGCGGGCGAGAAGACGGCGTTGTTGACGATAAGACGCGCGACGCCATCAGAAGATTTCAGAGACGCGTCGGTTTGCCCGACACGGGCGAGTTCGAGACCAAACCCGAATTCAAGACCGTCGATGCTCTCTATCGCATCCACGACCGCTTTGAAGGTTTCCCCAAGCCCGATTCCCTCCCCGCAGAGTGAGAGACGATTATGCCCGACGTACCCTTGACCATGCAGCAGATTCGCCGCCGCCGGGCGGAAGTCATCCAGCAATGGGCGCAGAAGCGTCAGGAAGAGCTGAAGCTCAAACAGGCGCAGTCCACCCTCACCGACGGCAACATGCAGACCTTCAGCGTCAACTGGCGCGGCGTGCCGAAAATCTACACGCTCATTTCATGGAACGTCGTGCTTTTTGAAGAGTCGAAGTCGCTGCGCAATCCCTTCGTCAATAAGGTCATCAACAAAGTGCTCTCGCTGCTGGAGGCCGATGTCTGTTTCCTTCTTGAGACGAAAGACCGCCCTTGTACCAACATGACCGCCATCGAGTATCAGGTGTCAAACGCGCTGGACTGGAAAGACCCCGAAGATGATATAGACATCGGCGAAGACTTCGACGAAGAGCCGCTCACCCTCGACGAGATAGAGCATTTGGCCGACGAGCCGCTCACCTACCAGCAGATAGGCAGCGAGCTGACCGGCAAGGTCTACCGGCCTCCGCCGCGCATCTATCTCTACAATCTGGCTTTCTCCAAAGAGCTTGAGCCGATGCTCGTGCACGACGCCATCAAGGCTCTGGAGAAGAAGGAGAAGGAGGCGAAACAGAAGGGTAAAAACCTGACGAAAAAACAGGCGAGCAAGCTGGCGACGCAGAGGAAAAAATTAGAGAAAGGACTCGCCGGTCTGGATAAGCCGCTCTACCTGAAGGCCGCCAAAGCTACATCCGACGAGATTAAGTTCGCCAAGGAATACAACTTTTTTCCGAAGGTTCAAAAGAAGTTCTGCGTCAACGAACAATCGGGACTCGCTCATCAGGAGTGGAAGCTTCTCTACAAAAACTGGGATGTCTTCCGCCATTACTACAGCATTCACCTGATGAGAGACGACCGCTCCCTCACCGATATTACGACCGACAACGACTTCGACAACATTCTCGCTCAACACGAAGGGCGCGTCGTCTTCAGGCTGCGGGAGTGTCTCGTCTGCAACGAGAAATACGGCTACGGTCGCAACTGCGCCAATCAGGTCTGCAACGAATCCGGCCCCTACACGACCGCCCTCGCCAACCTCAACGAGTTTCTGGATACCGCCACTTTCAACCTCTGCTATCCCGGCGTCGTGCAGGAGACCTACGGCGTCATGGTCAAGCCGGGGGCGAAAGCCCTCGGGATGCAGATTTACGCCGACGAGAAGATGGCGATGGTTAATCGTGCGAGCTGCCGTCTGTTGATGTACTCGCCGCCGCCCATCGCCACCGTCAAGTCGAATCAGCCGCTCACACAGGGGCAAATGTACGGCAACCTGCTCGGCTATCAGGAGAAGACTTCCGCCTTCTATGGCCGCTGCCCGTTTCTCATGCCCGTCGAGCTGCTCCTGCCTGATTCCAAGAATTTCGTCCGCGTGCCCGTCGTCAGCTTTCACGCCCCTTATGGCAACAGCGACGGCGCTGGCATCCAGGCGCGAGCCGACGCGATGAGAGAAGTCCTGAAGGGCGACGTGGATAATATCATCGTCGATAATCTGGGCGTGCAGCAGTTGGACGCTAACCAGAAGCCTCAGAAAGCCCCGCTTCTCAAATCCGCTTACGGCCTCGTCATGGGCGACTTCAATCTTAAGTACAACCCCACCACCAGCTCAACGCAACAGGATTTCCTCATCGCCAACAAGCTCTACGAAGACTTCAACAGCGTTGGCTTCAAGCCCATGATTCCCGGCGTCGCCACTTCGCTGACGAGTCTCGAAGAGGTCTTCAAAAGAAAGATTGGCGACGACACGGCGAACTACACCAGCAGCGCCTACGACAACTTCTTCGCCAAAGGGCAGGCGCTTCAGGAAGCCATCATCACCGCCGCCGCCATCGACGTGCCCTTCTATATCAAAAAGCATATCGGCGAGTTTCCGCTGCCCGCCGGAGACGACGACGAGGCGAGGTTCTCTAAGCTCAGCGACATGGAGAAAGCCTTCTACATCTACCGTCGCTTCGTCAGCGACCACCTGCCCATCATCTGCGACATTCTCGTCGAGCCGATGGACAACTCCTACAAGCAGTCGCTTGAGAAAGAAGTGTTCAAGCAGAAGATCGGAAACATACTACAGACTCAGCCCATCGAGATGTTTCTTGAGCATCAGGGACTGGTGGACTTGACGACGATAGACAAGCCCGAATGGAATATCATCGAATACGGCATCAACCACGAGAAGAAGGTGGAAACAGCGAGCCTGACAGGCGTCGTCTCCGCCGTCGCAGAGACGCCTCAGTGGCTGGTTCTGACAGTCATCAGCAGACTGAATCCGACCAACATGGTCTACACGCGGATACCTGTGCCCAAACAACTCAGTCAACATTACCAACCGGGCACACACCTGCGGGCGACGGTGGTCAACCCGAAGCTCTCCTGAGCCTGCGAGGATTGGCGGCGCGAGTCGGCGTCTGTGGATTTGCGAGCGCGAGGCGTGGGCGGCGAGCTACTTCCGGCGGGTTTTACCTTCGAGGTTGAACAGCGATTCGAGCGCACGCCTGAGGGCATCGTCGCTCTCATTCTCCAAAGCTTCCATCTCCTCCTGCGTCGCGCTGCCCGCGCTCGTCGCTTCGATGCGCCTGAGCGTCGCTTCGCGCGCCTCGATGAAATCTTTCGGCAGGTGTCGCCCGCAGTAGTTGCAGGCCGGGCTGCCGAGCGCGAGCAGACGCCGCTTGCAGTGAGGACAGAAGCGATAGTCGGTCGGCGGCTTCTCGCCCAAAGGCGCGCCGCAGCTCTCACACTTCAACGCCCCCTCTCCGGCGCTCACGCTCTGGCAATACTCACACTTCATAGACAAAAGGGGAAAAGGGGAAAGGGGAAGGGGAAAAGGAAAAGGCGCGTCTGAATTTTTACCCTTTACCCTTTCCCCCTTTCCCTTTCCCCTTTTCTTTACGCTTGAGTGCCGCAGTTGGCGCAGAACTTCGCGTTGGGCGAAAGCGGCTCCTGGCAGTTCTGGCACTCCTTCGGCGCAAGCGACTGGCCGCAGTCGGCGCAGAATTTCGCGCCCGCCTGAGTCTGCGCTTTGCAGTTCGGACATTCGACTGTGGCCTGCTGATGCGCTTGCTGTTGCTGTGCGCCGCAGTTGCCGCAGAACTTCGCGCCTGTCGGGTTCGGCGTCCCGCACTTCGGACACGGCGCGACGCCCGCCGTCGCGGCTCCGCCCTGTTGCTGCTGCCCGCCTCCCTGTCCACTGATAGCTCCGGCCATCATCTGCCCGTAGCCGAAGCCGAGGCCGAGACCCATTCCCTGTCCGGCAGCGCCGCCGGGCTGACGCGCCGCGTCGGGCAGCGCCTCGGCGGCCTTGTAGCGCATGTATCTGTCCATGTCGCCGAGCGCAGACATTCCTGCGCGCTCGTCTATCTTCTTCTGCACCTCTTCGGGTGGCGTGATGGCCGAGATAATCATATCGACCAGCTCAAGCCCCTGCTTGCTGAAATCCTCCGCGACGCGGGCGCGCACGCCCGCCGCCAGCTCGTCGTAGTAGGCCGGAAGGTCGAAGAGGGTCTTGAGGTTTTCGCCGAGCAGGTCGTTGAGGCGTGAGACGATGATGTCGCGCAGGAAGTTGCCGACCGCTTCGGTCGTTACCATGCCGCGCGTGCCGACGACCGAGCCGACGAAGAGCTGCGGGTCTGTGACGCGAATCGAGTATTTGCCGAAGGCGCGCAGGCGCACCATGTAAAGCTCGGCGTCGCGGAAAGGGATGGCCTCCTTCGTGCCCCACTTCAAATCCTGAAACGTGTGGCGCGCGACGAAGACGACGCTCGCCTGAAAGGGCGATGTGCCGCCGAAGGGTATCGAGAGCAGACGCGTCAGGAGCGGCACGTTCATCGTCGTCAGCGTGTGGCGACCGGGGCCGAAAGTGTCGAGCGCCTTGCCGTCGCGGAAGAAGACCGCCGACTGGTTCTCCTGCACGATGAGCTGCGCGCCCATCTTGATGTCGGTCGAGCCCGACTGCGGGATGCGATGCACTATCTGCGAGCCCGTCGGGTCTTGAAACTGTAAGACTTCGATTGCCATGCTGATTGCCTCTCCTCCTGACAGCCGCGCCGCGCTCCAGCGAGCTTACGGACGCGCACGCGTGCGGCTACCTTTTGATTCTGATATTACCGTTCGTCACCCTGATGACGACGGGCTTTCCGCCCGCTCCGATGCGGCCTGCGACGTACTGCGCGGCGGCGCGACGCTCCAGCTTCAAACCAAGCTCATCTTCAACCTCTATCTCCCCTTCGAGCACTTCGGCCTTCAAATCCAGGTTTGCGCCCTCCGCGATTTCAAGCTCCACGTCGCCCCGCACGACGCTGAAGCTGTTCGGCGCGCGCGAGCCTTGCGTCGCCTCGTCGCCGCCGCCGAGCACAATCCTCGTCGAGCCCTTGATAATCTTCGTGCTCACTTCGCCGCCCATCTCTTCAAGCTCTATCTCGCCTTCCCTGACATCGACGGCGACCGCCGCCGCCTTCAAGCCCGACAACTCAAGCTCCGCTCTCTCCGAGCGAATCTCCAACTGGCGCAGGGCGCGCGGCAGCTTCACTTCGTATTCGACCTCGACGCTACGGTCGTTTGCGCCGCCCGTCGCAGAGCTTTTCAAAGTCAGGCGGTCGCCCTTGTGCTCGCCCACGACGGCGACGGATTCGCGTTCCTCTGCCGTCCCGCCGCGCCTGGTAATCGTCACCTCCGCCCCCGGCTCGTCCCACGTCTCGACGCTGATTTTGCCGCCCGCGTTCTCAAGCGTCACGCTCGCGCGCTCGCTCAGCTCATACGTCTTTTTGAAGACGCTCCTATCGCCCGAGACGGTAGTCTCCCCTCCCTCTTCAAACGTCTCTGCTTTGGCCGCGCGCTCGACGCGAGGCGGCGGCGGCGCAGGAACGCCGGTCTTATTCTTCGGCAGCTTCCTGACGACGACGCGCGGACTCTTCGATGCAGACGAGATGGCGTAGAGCAACCCGACCAGCATGAACGCGCCCGCCAGACCGATGATGAGGAAGGCAAACAGCCAGCTACGCCCCTTCTTCCTCGCGGGCTGAGGCGACGGCGCGGCGACGTTTGAAGCGGGCGGCGTCTGAAAGCTTGAAGAAGCGTACGCGGTCTGTCGCGGCGGCGCGACGGGGTCGGTATTCGACCCGGCGAGCGGCGATGTGTTGCTCTGCCCTTCCCAACCGCTTCGGGCTTCCACACCGCCGCCCTCTCCCAGAATCCGCGTCGGCTGCTCGCCGCCCGCGACAGCCCCTGTCGGCACGCCGCACCGGCGGCAAAACTGCTGCCCCGCGAACAACTCCGCCCCGCAATTTCGACACTCGCCTGCCATCGTCTGCACCCAAGCTAAAACTGTTGATTCATTTCTTCATTGATTCATTGATTCAACGAACCGATGAATCAATGAATCAATTTCCCTTCAGGAGCCGAACATCGGCTGGCCTTCCGGTGAGGCGTCGTCGCGGAAATTGTTAATCGCGCTGTAGCGTTCGTCGAAGGTACGGTTGAGTTCGTCTGTGGCGCGCTCGATTTCTGAAGCCGCCGCCTTGAGACCGGCAGCGTCCGAAGCCTTCGAGGCTAGCTCGCGCGCACGCTCTTCGAGCCCCTCGACGCGTTCGACCAGCGCGAGGTCGAAACGGTATATCGCTTCGAGCTGCGGCTCGTCCATCTTCTGCGCGTCGAAGAAACCCGAATAACCGTAGCTCGCAAAGCGCACGCGATTCTCAATCTGGTCGAGCTTCTTTATCACGCGCTCCAGAGAGCCTATCTCCATCAAGCGCCCTGTCGAGGTCAGCTCGCGCATGCAATCCACGAGCGGAGTCTTGACGCCGCGCAGACGCTCGGCCAGATGCTCGCGGTGCAGCTTGTCCATCTCGCGCCGACGCTCGCGCCGCGCATACCCGCTATAACCCGGAATCCGCTCGCCCAGCCGCTCAAGCCAATCACGCTGCTCACTACTCATAAAATTATCACCTCACTGAAAAGCAAGTATGAAGGATGAAGGCGGAAGGCGGAAAGTCTCTGCGAACGGGTTGGACGGTTTTCTGATTTTTCTTCATCCTTCTCCTTCCGCCTTCTGACTTAGATTTTAGCACGCACGCCGGTTGCGTGGGCGGCGCGCGGGGCTTTATTATAGCGACGTTCGTCTCGCGCGCCTGAACGGAAGGCCGAAGACAGGGGCGCTCCTCACATTCGGAACTATTTTCAGGAATAATTTATGACTGCTGAAACAGAACAACCCGTCGCGGCTGAAGGCAAGTACGTCTACTGCATCATCGAGACGAAGGAGCCGCGCTCCTTCGGCCCCATCGGCATCGGCGGGCGCGGCGACGACGTTTACACCGTCCACTACGACGGCCTCGCCGCCGTCATCTCCAACACGCCGCTCGTCGTCTACGACCCGACGCGCGAAAACGTCTTCGCCCACGAGCAGGTCAACGAAACCGTGATGCACGAGTTCACCGTGCTGCCGATGGCCTTCGGCGTCCTCTTCCGCACCGAAGAGGACATCATCGAGCTGATGCGCGGAACTTACGACGCGCTCAAAGACGTGCTCGCCAAGATGGAGGGCAAGGTCGAGTTCGGCCTCAAGGTCAACTGGGACAGGGAGCGCGTCATCGCCGAAATCGAGCAGCAGAGCGAAGAGATACGCAATCTCAAAGAGCAGATAACTTCGCGCGCCTCCGGCTCTACCTACTTCGCGCGCATGCAGCTCGGGCGTCTCATCGAAACAGCCTTGAGCGACCAAGCCGACGCCTACGTGCGCGAAGTCTACGCCGCTTTGCGCGATACGGCTGTAGCCTCGCGCGCCAACAAGCCCATCGGCGACAAGATGATTATGAACGCCGCCTTTCTCATCGAGCGCGAGCGCGAGGCCGAGTTCGACAGCAAGGTCAAAGAGATTGCCGCCAAGTACGAAGGCAAGCTCTCCTTCAAATACACAGGCCCCTGGCCGCCCTACAACTTCGTTCACATCCGCCTCAAGCTCGAACGCGGCGAAGGCGCAACCGAAGCGGTCTCGCAAAGGTAAAAGTAAAAGGGCAAAAGGCAAAAATGGATTTGGCTTCCAGTTTACTTTTGCCTTTCCACTTTTGCCTTTTGCCTTCTGAAAGCCTATGTTTTTTATCGACGACCTCCTGCTCGCGCCCGTCACCGGCTTCAAGTTTATTCTGAGGCAGATTCAGCAGATTGCCGACCGCGAGCTGAACGACGACACGGTCATCAAGGAACAACTGCTTGAGCTGCAAATGCGTTTGGAGCTTGAGGAGATTTCCGAAGAGGAATACGCCGAGCGCGAGGCCGAGTTGTTCGCGCGTCTGCGCGCCATCAAAGCCCGGCAGCTTGAGGCGCTCCAACAGATTCATACCGCCGAAAGCTCATCCATCGTCATCGAGGCGGGCGGCGACGAAGAGGGCGGTTTCTGGGAGCCCGGCTCAGGCGGTGACGACAGGTGAAGAAGACAGGCGCGCGCCGTCGCCCGACCAATTCTTCTTCTACTAAAGCTCCGCGCGGCAAACGCCCTTCAAAACAACCCCGTTCGTCCTCTGAAAATCCTTCTCCAACTAATTCACTTCCCTCCACGCGTTATCTCTTCTTCGGCGGCAAGGGCGGCACGGGCAAGACTACAGCCGCTTCAGCCGCCGCGTTGCTTCTCTTGCAGCACGCTTCGGCGGGCGAGGGCATTCTTCTCTTCTCGACCGATCCGGCGCATTCGCTCTCCGACAGTCTCGGCGTAGAGATAGGCGACCGCCTCGTCGAAGTCGCCCGGCGCGGCGCGGCGCGGCTCTTCGCGCGAGAGATGAACGCGACTGAGGCGCTCGACGAGTTCAAGCGGCGACATCACGGCGTCCTCAAAGAGATAGCCGACCGGGGCACGCTGCTCGACGAGGCCGACATCAACGAGCTGCTCAACCTCGGCTTGCCCGGCATGGACGAGGTGATGGCTCTCTTCGAGCTGAGCGAGATTGACCGCGCCGCAGAGTACGCGCGTATCGTCGTCGATACTGCGCCGTCGGGTCACACGTCGCGGCTGCTGCGCCTGCCCGAAGTCTTCGCGCGCTGGATAAACGCGCTCGACCGCATGTCCGAGAAGCACCGCTACATGGTCGCGCAGTTTGCGCGCGGTCGTCGTCTCCGAACAGACGAAGTCGAGCTTTTCCTACGTGAGCTTCGGGAGAGAGTCGAGCGCGTGCGCGCGATGCTCTTCGACCGGTCGGCGGCCTCCTTCACGCTCGTCACCATCCCGGAGGCGCTCGGCGTCGAAGAGACGGCGCGTTATCTCGCGCTGCTGCGAAAGGAGGGCGTGCCCGTCACAGACCTCATCGTCAACCGCGTCGAGCGCGAGCGCGGCGAATGTCTCTACTGTCGCGCACGCGCGCGCGGCCAGTCGCGCTGGTTGGAGCGCATCGAGCGAGATTTCGACTCGCTCAAGCTTCGACGCGTGCCGCTTCTCTCAGCAGAAGTGCGCGGCCTCGCGTCGCTTCGTCGCTTCGCGCGCCTCGCATGGGAAGATGGCGAGGAAGAGACGGACGACGGCGTGCGAAAGCGTGCGACTCCCGCTCGCGCATCGAAGCGTGCGAGCAAACGAGAGACTGCGACAGGCGAACAGGAAGCGGGCGAGCCTTTTCAGCTTGAGCCGCGACGCCTGCTCATCTTCGGCGGTAAGGGCGGCGTCGGAAAGACGACGGCCGCCGTCTCGACGGCGCTGGCGCTCGCCGAGCACGAAAGCGCGTCGCGCGTGCTCGTCTTCTCGACCGACCCGGCGCATTCGCTCTCCGATAGTTTCGGCGAGCACGTCGGAGAGTTGAAGCGCGGCGTTGCGTCCGTCGGAAATCTCGACGCGATGGAGATTGACCCGGCCTCCCATTTTGAAGCGTTGAAGGAACGCTATCGAAGCTGGACGGACGAGCTTTTTGAATCGCTGACGGGCGGCTCGCGCTGGGAGGTGCAGTTCGACCGCGAAGCGATGCGCGAATTGGTGGCGCTCGCGCCGCCGGGCATCGACGAAATAGCCGCCCTCAGCCGCATCAGCGATTTGCTGGAAGACGGCAGCTACACGACTATCGTCCTCGACACCGCGCCGACCGGTCATCTCGTCCGCTTTCTCGAATTGCCCGAAGTCGCGCTCTCCTGGGTTCACACTTTCATCAAGCTGCTCTTGAAGTATAAGAACGTCGTGCGATGGGGCGGCGTCGCCGAAGAGCTGGTCGCGCTCTCGAAGAGCATCAAGCGCGTCTCGGCGCTTTTGACCGACGCGGAAGCCTGCGAGTTTACGGGCGTCGCCATCGCCGAACGCATGAGCCTCGAAGAGACGCTGCGCCTCTCTGAGACTCTCGCGCGGCTCAAAGTTCCGATGCGCCGCCTGCTCGTCAACAACCTCATCCCCTTGGATGCCGCCCGCGAGTGCGACTTCTGCGCCGCGCGCAGGCGCTCGCAAGGCGCGGCGCTCAGAGAGTTTCAGTCGCGCATCGACGCGTCGGTCAAAATCTACTTCGCCCCGCAGCAGCCGCACGAGATACAGGGCGCAGTTCACCTGCGCGAACATTTTGCGCACTGGCGGCGGCTGGAGTATTTTGTTTGAAGGCAGATGAGCAAACGCGCGAGTAGAAAAAGCCCGGTCAGGTCGAAGGAGCGAGAGCGCGCGAGCTTCGATGCGGAAGCGGAGAACGACTCGAAAGTCTTCTACGTCTACTGCATCGGCGGGCGCGCGGCGCTCGTGCCTCTCTTTGAAGGCGAGCTGCCCCTCTCGATTGAGGACGAATCGACTCTGGAGGCTGTCGGCGGCAGTAGTCTCGCGGCAATCGTGAGCGCCGTTGCGGCGGCGGATTACGGCGAGCGGATGCTCGAAGCGCATTTGAGCGATGCGCGCTGGACGGCTGCGCGCGTGATGCGCCACGAGCAGGTCGTCGAATTTTTCGCCGCGCGCACGAGCGTCGTCCCCCTGCGCTTCGGCACGATTTATCTCAGCCGCGAGCGCGTCGAGCAGATGCTCGCGGAGCGAGAGGACGAGCTGCGAAGAATCCTCGCGCGCATCGACGGGCGCGAAGAGTGGGGCGTCAACATCTACTACGACCGCGAAACGCTGAAGGAAAAGATTCCCACCGTCAGCCCGCGCCTGCGCGAGCTGACGGAGCAGGCGGCGCGAACTTCGCCCGGACAGGCTTACCTGATGCGAAAGAAGCTGGATGCTTTGCGCGCGGACGAGATGCGAGCAGAGCTTAAAAGGGTGGGAGAAAGCGTAGAGCGTCGGCTCACCGAATCTGCCGAGGGCGCGGCGCGTCTGCGCGTCCTCAAGGGCGAAGCCGCCGAGCACGGCGAAGTGGCCGCCAAGCTCGCCTTCCTCGTCGCGCGCGAGAGCTTCGAGGAATTTCAAGACGCGGCCTCGCGCCTCGCCGACGAATATGTCCCGCTCGGCTTTCGCATCGAGCTGACAGGCCCCTGGCCTGCCTACAACTTTACGAGCAACGAGGGGTGAGTTTTCAGTTTTCGGTTTTCAGTTTTCAGAGCGAGACACAGCCTCTTTTCTGAAAACTGAAAACCGAAAACTGAAAACTGAAAACCGATTATGTCTGTCGAAGAGTTTGAGTTTGGCGGGGAGGACGAGCTGTCGCTTTTGGAGACGCTCGACCACGTGCTCGATAGCGGGCTGGTGATTGCGGGCGAGGTGACGATTTCGGTCGCTAACATCGACCTGATTTACGTCGGCTTGAATCTCCTGCTCGGCTCGGTCGATACGATTGAGAACGTGCTCGCCGAACGCCTCGACGCGCAGACGCCGCGCCGCGCTCTTTCCTCGACGAGCGGCGAAGATGATACGACGCGCGAAGACTGAATGAGCCCTCTCCGTCCGGCGAAGATTGATGAGCCTTTATGCTTACTGTTTGAGCGATGAGGTCGAGCCGTCGATGCTTGATGGATGCGCGGGGCTCGGAGGCGGGCGGCTGCGTTTGATTCGGGAGGGGGAGATAGCGGTCGTCGTCAGCGAGTTTGAGGGCGCGCGCGCGGAGGCGACGGCGGAGAACGCCTCGGCGCACAACCGCGTGGCCTCGCATGTGCTGGCGAGCGTGACGCCTCTGCCGTTTCGCTTCGGGACGATTGCGAGCGAAGCTCGGCTGCGCCGGTACGTCGAAGAGAATCGAGAAGCGTTGTCGAAATCGCTCGTGCGCGTGCGCGGCTGCGTCGAGATGAGCGTGAAGATTTTGAGAGATGTCGCGGCGTCGAGCGAGGGCGCGCAGGAGCAAGCGAATGCTTTGCGTGCGAATCCCTGTGCTCAAACGAGCGCGGGCAGAGGCGCTGCTTATCTGGCGGCGAAGCGGCGGGAGATGCTTGGACGGGCGGCTTTGAAGGAGCAGGCCGAAGAGATTGCGTCGTGGCTGGCGGCGGCGCTGGGCGATGCGTTGAGAGAGTCGCGGGTGCGTGTGAACGGGGAGGATGCGCTGGCGGTGCGCGCGGCGCATCTGGTAGAGCGGGCGCGGCTCGAAGATTATCGAGAGCGGCTGCGGCGTGCGAGGGCAGAGCGCGAGCCGGTTTTACGTTTCTTGACGAGCGGCGCGTGGCCGCCATACAGTTTCAGCGATGCCCAGATTTGAATTTGTCCGGGCGTTGCTCCCGGTTGAAATTGTGGACAGCGCGCACAGGTTCGGGTTACTCTTGTGAAGCCTACCCCCGAAACCCCTAATCCGGCCGAGCCGGAGATTGAGACGGCGCACGCCGCAGAGTTCATCGAAGAGCTGCGGCGCGTGACGGACATTCTGCCTGAGCGCATCAACGTCGATGCCGAAACGGTCGAGCAAGGATTGGCGAAGCTCGTCCTGACGTTAATCGAATTGATTCGTCGCCTTCTTGAGAAGCAGGCTATCAGGCGTATGGAGAGCGGAGGGCTGACGCCCGAACAGGTTGAAGAACTGGGGCTGGCTTTGATGAAACTGGAAGAGAAGATGCGCGATTTGAAGGCGCAGTTCGGGCTCTCGGACGAGGAGCTGAACCTCGACCTCGGCCCCATCGGGCGCTTGATTTAAAGAGAGCGGTAGAGAAACTTTCGATAAAACTTCCGGCGGCCTTTCAGCTTCTTCTCGTGCGAGCCCGCCGGTCTTCTTCCTGAACTGCTCTTCTTCTGGAGGCGCGAGTTGTCGAGCGAGCGAACAAGTTTAATCACGTCGCGTCCGCCGGGTCTGGTGGACGTGCTCGACCGGATTCTCGACAAGGGACTGGTTATCGCGGGCGACATCAAGGTGTCGCTCGCCAACGTCGAATTGTTGACGTTGCAGATTCGCCTGCTCGTCTGCTCGATAGACAAGGCCGAGCAGATAGGCTTGAACTGGTGGCGCTACGACGCCAACCTGACGACGCGCGCCGAGCGCGCCGAAGCCGAGAACGTCGAACTGCGCGAGCGCCTCGCCGCACTCGAAAGAGAGGTCAGGCACTTGAGCGCCTCGGGCGGCGCAGAAGAAGCGGCGACGGCGGATGCCTCAAGAGCACAGGCGCGGAAGGCGGGAGGCAGCGCCGCGTCGAAGAAATCGGCGACTGCCTCGGTCGGGCGTCCGCGCCCGAAGGGCGGCGCGACGCGCAAAGGGCGTTGAAGGCGAAAGCGACGTTGAAGGCGTCGCCGGAAGAGCGCGCGGCGACTGCGAACCGTTCGCAGCCCAAAGAATTTTTTGTCCATCCCCCGAACTGTGAGAGGCCGAAGGGTGCGTCCCCTGCCCGTGAGGTCGTTGGCTTGTCAGGCGCGACGTGCGCCCCGGCTCGTGTCGTCGCGTGATGGCGCGAGACTTCAAATCGGAGAGAGGAAACGAAATGGCTGTTGAGAGGGCTCCGGGCGGAACCAGTCTAATCGACGTGCTCGACCGAGTGCTGGATAAAGGCATCGTCGTCGATGCGTGGGTGCGCATCTCGCTCGTCGGCATCGACCTGATTACGGTGGAGGCGCGCGTCGTCGTCGCGTCCATCGACACCTACCTGAAATATGCGGAGGCCGTCGGCCTGACGCCAGCCGTCTCGCGTCCCGCGCTGACGCCCGGCGTCGCCGAGCCGCTCGAAGACGAGACCCGCCGTCGCGTCACCGTCGAGGTAGAGAAAGGCTGAAGGAGAGTAAGCGGTAAGCGGTGAGCAGTAAGCAGTAAAAACGAAAGGCTGCTCACGGCTTACTGCTCACTGCTCACCGTATTATGGAGAATCGGCTGACAGATTCGACGCCTCCGGGCGGCACTTTGACGGCTGATAAGCCCGCGCCCGATTCGCGCGTGCATCTCTACGAGCTGCTCTTCGAGATGACGACGCAGCTTCTGGCGGCGCAGAAGCTCGACGAGCGTCTGCTGCTGACGCTCGACACGCTGACCAACGGACTCGGCTACCCGTCAGCCGCGATAGCTTTAATCAACAAGCGGACGGCCACTTTGCAGATGCGGATGGCCGTCGGCTTCGAGGACGACGAAGCGGTCAATCGCATCGAGATGCCGCTCGATTCGAGCGCGCTCTCGGTCGCCATCGTGCACGACGGTCGTCCGGCCTGGATTACACGCCAGAGCGGAGAAGCCGCCGCCGTTTTCCTCGACCAGGTTAAGTGCGAAGCCTGCCTTCTGGCGCTGCCGCTCTTCGGCGGCCACTGGATTGCGCAGAAACCTGAAGGCGAGTTTGCGCGCCGGCCTCCCGCCGACGACCGCTACTGGCTGCCCGAATCCATGTGCCTCGGCGCGCTCTACATCGTCGCCGACCAGACGACGATGGACGAGGAGCGTTTCAACCTCCTGACGCGCTTCGCAGACCGCGTCGGCATCATCATCTCCGCCTCCATCCAGACCGAGCGGCTGGTCTCCACCGTCAACAAGTTGCAGCGCGAGCGGCAGTGGGTCGAGTCGATTATGAAATCGGTGGCCGACCCTATCGTCCTCACCAACCTCGACAACGAGATTCTCTTGCAGAACCGTCGCGCCGAAGAACTCTTCAGCGGCTCGAAGGGCGCGAGCGAAGGCAAGCGGCGCGCGCTTGAGATGAACGACCTGCTCTTCTCAGCATACCTTTCGAGCGCCGCCGTCTCTTCGACCGAAATCATCGGGCGCGACCTCACTCTCGTTGACCCGCTCGAAGGCTCCGACATCCACTTCGAGGTTATCTCCACGCCCGCGCTCGACAGTCGGGGCGAGCGCATCGGCATGGTCTCCATCTTCCGCGACGTGACCGACCTCCGGCGAGCGAACGAAGAACTGGCGCGCAACTTCGTCAAGCTGCAACAGGCCGAGTCCGAAGCACGACGCGAGCGCGACCGACTGGATTTGATTATCGAAAACGTCGGCCACCCCATCGCCGTCTTCGATTCCTCCGGCAACTTCATCCTCTTCAACCATCGCGCCGAGCATCTCTTTCAACAGGAAGCGGTCAGCGAGCCGAGAGTCGCGCGCGCCGTCCGGGCGAACGCCGTCAAGCTCACGTCTTTCATCTCGGCGCTCGCTTCGGGTACGGAGTCGGGCAGGCAGGCCGAGATTGAGCTTATCGACCCGGAGACGAGCGAGACTTTGCCGATGGAGATAACGTCGGCGGAAGTGACCGACGCTAAGGGACAGGTGACGGCCGTCGTCTCGATTCTTCACGACCTCTCGGAGATACGCGAGCTTGAGCGCCGAAGAGTCGAGCAGCAGCTTTTCGAGTCGGAGAAGCTGGCGGCGGTCGGTCGTCTCGCCGCTTCCATCGCGCACGAAGTCAACAACCCGCTCGAAGCCATCAAGAACTCGCTCTACCTTCTGACGACCAGCAAGAGCGTCGAATCCAACGAGCGTTTTCTCGAAGTGGCGCGCAAGGAGACCGAGCGCGTCTCGCACATCATCCGGCAGATGCTCGGCTTCGCAAGGCGTTCGGGCGAGGTCGAGCGCGCCAACATCAATCAGGTTTTGGAAGAGACTCTCGTGCTCGTCGAGAAGAAGCTCAAGCAATCGGGCGTGCGCGTCGTCCGCGAGTTCGACGCGGAATTGCCGGCCGTGCGCGCGCGCGTAGACCAGTTGCGGCAGGTCTTCCTCAATCTCATCCTCAACGCGCAGCAGGCCATCGAAGGCGCGGGCGAAGTTCGTATTACGACGGAGCGCTACAATCAGGCTTTGCAGCCTTCCATCTCCGTCCAGATTAGCGACACCGGGCGCGGCATCAGCGAGACGGACATCGCGCGCATCTTCGAGCCCTTCTTCTCGACGCGCGCGAAGGGCACGGGGCTCGGCCTCTGGGTGACACAGGATATTGTTCGTCATCACGGCGGGCGCATCGAAGTGACGAGCGCCGAGGGCAAGGGCACGACCTTCAACATCATCATCCCCGTCGATTCCCCGACGCTCGACAACGATGCAAAGTTGGGACAGTAACAATAACGGCGCGGGTCGCCCTTCGTCGTGGAAACGTCGCATCCTCGTCGTCGATGACGAAGAGAACGTGCGAATCACGACCGCCGCGATACTCGAACAGGAGGGCTACGAAGTCGAGACGGCGAGCGACGGCCTCGAAGCTCTGGAAAAAATCACTCGCGGAAAGTTCGAGCTGGTTCTGACAGACCTGCGCATGGAGGAGCTGGACGGCAACGCGCTCCTGGCCGAGCTGCACGCGAAGCACCCGGACATCGTGACGGTCGTCCTCACGGGTTATGCCTCCATCGAATCTTCGATTGATGCTTTGAGGCAGGGCGTCTACGATTATCTGGTCAAGCCCTGCGTGGTTGACGACCTGAAACGCACCGTCATGCGCGCGCTCGAACATCAAAGGCAGCGCGCACGCATCAACGAGCTGTCGAATCCTGTCGTCGAGCTTTGGGACGCGGTGCTGCTTCTGCCCCTCGTCGGCACGTTCGACGACGCACGCGCCGCGCAGATGTCAGCCGCGCTCCTCGAAGCGATACGCGACAAGGCGGCGCGCACGGTGATTATCGACATCACCGGCTGCACGGTGGTTGACACCTACACGGCGGCGCACATCATCAACACGGTGCGCGCCGCACGGCTGCTCGGCGCGCACGCCATCGTCACCGGCGTCAACGCCGCGATGGCCGCCGACCTCGTCAAGCTCGGCGTTGAGCTTGACGACATCACCACGCGCCGCCGCCTCGCCGACGGCCTGCGCATCGCGCTGAAGTATAATGATGAATGATGAATGCGGAATGGTGAATTAAAAGACAGAAGCGTTTTGCTTTTCATTCACACTGCCGCATTCCGCGTTCCGCATTTCCGATATGTCTTCGACGGAGAAACAGGAGCAGCATCTCGAAACGGCGTCGCCGCCCGAGGAGCTTGCGCGCCTGCTCGTGGTGGACGACGAGGAGAGCGTCGCTCTCACCATCTGCGAGGTGCTCAGGCAGGAGGGCTTCGAGGTCGAAACGGCGTCGAGCGGAATGGAAGCCTCTGACCGGCTGCAACGTTCGACCTTCGACCTCGTGCTCACAGACCTTCACATGGAGGGCGGCGACGGCCTCTCCGTGCTCGACGCCGTGCGCCAGCATTCTCCCTTCACCATCGCCATCGTCCTCACGGGCTTCGCCTCCGTCGAATCGGCCATCGCCGCGCTCAGGCAAGACGCCTACGACTATCTGGTCAAGCCCTGCATCATTGACGAGCTGAAGTACACGGTGCGGCGCGGGCTTGAGCACAGGCGTCTGCTTTTGGCCGAGCAGAAGGCGCGCTCTTCTCTCGAAGAATTGAACCGCGAGCTTGAGCGGCGCGTCGAAGAACGCACGGCCGAGCTGCAAAACCTGAACGAAGAACTCGTCGCCGCCAATCGCGCCAAAGACATCTTCCTCGCCACGCTCTCCCACGAATTGCGCACGCCCCTGACGCCCGTGCTCGGGTGGGTCAACCTTCTGCGGACGGGAAGCGGCGGCGCGATGGACGCGTCGATGATGAAGCAGGGGCTCGACGCCATTGAGCGCAACGCCCGCCTTCAGGCGCGGCTCATTGACGATTTGCTCGACGTGTCGCGCATCGTCTCCGGCAAATTGCAGTTCGAGCGCGAGCCCGTCAACCTCGTCTCCATCGTCGAGTTGTCCATCGAGACCGTGCGCGCCGATGCGCGCGCGCGAAACATCACGATTGAGACAGAGCTTCCGGACGAGCCGCTCATCGCTCAGGGCTCGCCCGTTCGCCTGCAACAGATTGCGTGGAATCTTCTGTCGAACGCCGTCAAGTTTACGTCCAATGGCGGACGCGTCCGGGTGCGCGTCTTTCGAGAAGGCAGCGAAGCGCACATCGTCGTCGAAGACACAGGCATCGGCATCGCGCCCGAATTTCTCCCCTACGTCTTCGACCTCTTTCGACAGGCCGACGGCTCGACCACCCGACAGCACGGCGGACTCGGACTCGGATTGTCAATCGTGCGTGCGCTCGCCGAGCTGCACGGCGGACGCGTGCGCGCCGAATCCGAAGGCAAGGGGCGCGGCTCGCGTTTTACTTTCTCGGTGCCGTGCGTCGCCTCGACGGCGAGCGCGCGAAAGGTCGAAGACAGATGCGACGACCTTGAGCTTCCCTGCCCCGTCCTCGTCGTCGAAGATTCACCCGAAACGCTCGCCATGCTGCATACGCTTCTATCGCGGCGGGGCTGCAAGGTTCTGGCCGCCGAATCGGCTGCCGAGGCTCTGGAGATAGCGGCCAAAGCCGCGCCCTGCATCGTCATCTCCGACCTTCACATGCCCCTGATGGACGGCTACGAGCTGCTCGCGCGCTTGCGGCAGATGCCCGGCCTTGAGCGCATCCCGGCCGTCGCCCTCTCCGGCTACGCGATGGACGAAGACCGCGACCGCGCCCTCGCCGCAGGCTTCCAGATTCACATGGCAAAGCCGGTTGACCCCGACAACCTGCTCGCCACTCTGCGACAGCTAATGCCGAAAAAGTCTGGAGTCTAGAGTCTGGAGTCTGAAGTCCGAAGGCTCAAGTCAGGATATTGCAGCCCGTGCGTGAAGTGACGGAAGACGAACAGCCGACGACTATGAAAGAGAGCGCCTCGACGGCGACAGAGTCCGTCTCTCCCATCGACGCAGTTCCGGCAGGTCGCCCAAAGCTGGCCGCCTTCATCATCGCGCTCCTGGTCTTGCTCGCGGCGGCGGCGGTCGTCTTCGCTATCTTCAGGTTCGTCGTCAGACGAGAAACACGACCGGCGGCGAGGACGCTCGCGCTTCCGGCAAGACAGTTGCCTTTTGCCTTCTCTCACCGGCTTTCAAGACAGGCTTGGCGGAAGCTCTCTCTTCTTCGCCTGCACGAGCATGTGCGCGACGACCGCCGCGACGATAATCGAGCCTCCCAGAATCGCCCACGCCGAAGGTCGCTCGCCGAGAAAGATAAAGACCCAGACCGGATTCAGGACGGGCTCGATGTAGCCGACCACTCCGGCGTCGAGCGAGCGCACGCCGCGCGCGATGCTCAAAGTGAAGAGCGTGTAAGCGAGCCCAATCTGGACGACGCCGAGAAAGAGAATAATCAACAGCTCTTTCGGCGACATCTTCTGAAGTCCGCCGGTTAGAAATGCGGGAGCGGCGACGAGCGCCAGCAGCAGGTTGCCGTAAATCACCGAAGAGGCGCGGTTGACTCTGCGCGTCGCCGGATGCCTCAGGAGCAGCGCGAAGCAGGCGAAGCAGAGGCCGGAGGCGAGCGCCGTCAGGTTGCCCTCCACGTCCTGCGGCCTCAGCTTGCCCACGAAGAAGAGAGACATTCCCGCCACGCACGCGACGACTACGCCGAGGTCGCGCACGCGAAACTTCTCTCGATAAAGCAACGGCTCGAAGAACATGATGTAGACGGGCGCGGTGTACTGTAGAAAGATTGCGTTGGCGGCGGTCGTCAGCTTCGTCGCCATCACGAAGAGCAGGAGCAGCGCCGCGTACATCACGGCAGCCCCGCCCGTCACGAGGTTCAGCCCGAACCCCTCGCGCCGCGTAAACCACGCCACCGTCAGAGCCGCCAGAACAGAGCGCCCGAACGAAAGCTCCAACGCCGAAAGACTCGTCGCCTTGATGAAGAGCCCGCCCGTGCTCCACAAAAGCGCCGCGCCGAACGCGAAGAGAATCGGCGGAGGGGAAGCTAAACGACGAACGCTGAACGCGGAACGATGAACGAAAGCATCGCTTCTATCTTTATGCTCTTTTTCGTTCATCGTTGCGGCGTTCAGCGTTCACCGTTCCGGCGTTTCGTCACTGTCCGGCGTTAAGGTTGTCGTAGTTGAGGGCGGCGTTGAAGAGAAGGAAGAATGCGCCCTGCGTCTGGTGTCGCCACATCGGATTGGTGGCGAAAAGCAGAACGTGGCCGCGCCCTACCGGCACGTCGATGATGGCCGGGCGGTTCGTAAGCTCCGACGCTCCGGCCAGCATCCCACTCACGAGCAGATTCTTCTCGTCGGCGCTGAAGCGCAGGACGACGCGCGGACGCTCCGCCCTCGGCGTGAAGAAGGGGCCGAGGGCGAGCCGCTGTTCTTCCGTGAGCGGCTGTTCTTCGCCGGGGCGCGGCGTGCGCTGCGGCGAAGGTTGCGGCGAGGGCTGGGGCATGGCCTGGATGATGTCGGGGTCGTTCATTGTGCCGCGCCCCGAAGGACGCTGTGCGCCGGTGGTCGGCGCAGGCGTGCCGACCCCGCTTCCGGGCGGCGGCGCTATCTGAAAGAGCGGCGACTGGTTGAAGTAGATGGGCAGCGTCTCCGTGTAGCCGTAGGCGATAGGGCTGCGGCGGTCTGCGAAGCGCGCGTTGTATATCGAGCCGCGCGCCTGTAGCTGCCGCGCCTCTTCGATAGAGACGCCGGAAGTCAGACCGTATTGAACGGGCACGTTCGCCACGTTGGCGACGGCGACGAAGAGGCCGCCATCTTCGACGAACCTTTGCAGGTTGGCGACTCCGCCGACTCCCATGCCGCCGCGCATATTGTCGGTCTGGTCGGGCGAGCTTGCGAAGTTTGGCGTCACGTCGGAAGCCTTCCAGGGAATCGGCTCGCCGCTTTTCGGGATGCCGTTGACGATTGACTGCGCCGTGCCGCCTACGGGCGGAAAGACAATCACGTCGAAACGCTCGCGCAGATTCGGCGTGTCGCGGATGGTGTGCTCGGAGATGTAGCTGTAGGGAATCTGCAAGCGGTCGAACTCGATTCGATACCAGCCCTCGTTCTGCGTGTTGACCCACGTGTGCAGGATGGCGATGCGCGGCACGGCCAGCTCGTGCGTCTTCACTGCGGGCGCTCTCTCGACGCCGCGCGCCGTGAGTCCAAGCTCGGCGACGGCGCTCTCAAGGCGCGTGCGCAAATCCGCCGGATTGCCTTCCCGACGAATGACGAACGAACCGGCGTTGAACTCCTGCTCGCCAATCTTAAAAGCTTCCTCGGCGGCGCTCATCTTTACGTCTTTGAGACGAAAGCGAAGCGTGGCGAGCGTGTTGTCCGTGTTGTGATTGACGACGTAGGCGTCCGCATCGCGCGCGCCGGTCAGGCGTCCGCGCACCTGCGCGCTCGTCGTCAGCAGATTCATCTGCGCTGAAAGAATGCTTCTATCCGCGACGCGGACGGTGCGGATGTTGCGCAGCGCGCCGAGCGTCCAGCCGGTGTCGTCGTAGGGGCGCGGGTCGTTCGTGTTGTAGTACTGCGTGTCGAGCAGCATGTCGGCCATGCGCGAGTAGGGCTGGTCCATCCGCACGACGTATGAGCCCGCGGGGAACTTCTGCTCGCCGACGTTGAAGTCGCCCACGGCCTTGTGCACCTCGACGCCCATCAGGCGCAGGAGGTTGACGGCGTCGGCGGCCTCGACGGGGCGCGGGTCGTCCGCCGGCAGCACGTAGGCGGCCGGGCCTTCGTTGGTCGCCTTCGCCACCGCGCGCTTACTCTTCAGGTAAAAATTCTGTAGGAAGCGCTCCCTGTTGTCCGAGACGAAGTGCATGGCGAAGAGCAGCGCCGACTGCTGCATGTTGACGTTGTTGCGCAGCGACCACTTCACGCGCGGCAGCGGCGGGTTCGGCCTGTACCAGTCGCGCTGCGCCTGCGCCGTCACGGTCCTGTCAACGGTGTCGGCGCCGCCGTTGCCGAACGTCTCGTAGAAGCGCCCGACGGCGTTGTGGCCGTTGGCGACGTAGAACATGTAGTTGGGAGCCCAGCCGTCGTAGAAGCCGTGCGTCCACACGCCGGGGACGCCGCGCTTCGTCATCTCTTCCACTTCGTGATAGGCGAGCAGGTGCCACTCGTCAATCACTATCGGATCGAGCCACGCGTTGTACGGCCCGGTGCCCGTCGAGGTGTAGAGAAACGGCACGGACTCGTGCAAGTCGTGCAGGACTTGCGGGTGATACTCCAAAAAAGTCTTCATCATGTTGCGCGTCAGGGCGAGCGCCATGCCGAGTCCGTCGCGGTTGTTGTCGTGCGCGACGTACTTGCCCCAGTACAAAAGAGACGGATAGTTTTTGCCGGGGTTGGCCTTGCGATAGTTGTAGAGGTCAACCATGCGGTCGCGCCCGTCAACTTCGAGCGTCGGCGTGATCAGCACGACGAGGTTGCGGCGTATGTCTTGAATGAACGAAGACTCTTCGACGGCGAGGCGGTAGGCCAGCTCCATCAGCATCTCGGGCGAGCCGGTCTCGGGCGAGTGGATGGAGCCCGAGGCCCAGTAGAAGACCTTGCCCTCGCCGATGAGCCGCTGCGCCTCGGCGTCCGTCAGGCCGCGCGGGTCGGCGAGGCGGGCCGTAATCTCCTTGTAGCG
>DASWNP010000064.1:0-171260 GCA_036399175.1 Pyrinomonadaceae bacterium
TTCAAGAAGAATCCTTCTCCAGCCTCTCCAAATTCCTTCGCGCCGTCTCCGCATCAGGCGACCTGAGCCTCTCAAAGATACCCAGAGCCTCACGCATCAACCGCGCAGCCTCATCCCGATTTCCCTCTTTCTCCGCAATCACTCCCAACTGATGCAGAGTGCTGGCGATGCCGCTCTGATTGCCAAGCTTCCTTGTGATCTCCAAGCTTCCATAGTAGAGACGCCGCGCTTCTTCTATATCTCCTTGTGCCTGTGCAATCATTCCCAACTGATGCAGAATGATAGCAATGCCGCTCTGATTGCTAAGCTTCCTTGCAATCTCCAAGCTCTCATTGTAGAGACGCCGCGCTTCTTCTATATCTCTTTGTGCTTGGGCAAGCCTTCCTAACTCATACAGAGTGCTAACGATACCGCTCTGATTGCCAAGCTTCTTTTCAATCTCCAAGCTTTCATAGTAGAGACGCCGCGCTTCTTCTATATCTCCTTGTTTCTGTGTAATCATTCCCAAATTATGTAACGCAGCAGCGACGTTCGTATCGCTTCCCAATTTCTTGAAAGCATCAAGAGCGTGTTCATAAGCTCTTTGTGCTGCATCATATTCACCACGATTCATGCGAATTACTGCGATGTTTCCTGAGAACATTGCAACCCGCCCTTCATCGTTCGCGGCCTGCGCTGCCAGGATTGCCTGTTCGCCGCGCTGTATCGCTTCGTCCCAGTAGCCGCGCACGCTCAACATACCACTCTCAGGCTCAGTTATTATGTAAGCAATTATTTGCACGCTTTCCCAGTCTTCCAAATCGAAAGCCGTGTCTATTGCGTCCAGCAGATTATCTTTCTCGGCTTCCAGCGCGTCGTAGTCTTCAGGCGTCGGCTGTGCGTGCGCTTCAGCGTAGGTCAGAAAGTAGGCGACGAAGCGTTGGCGGAAGTCATCGGCGCTTTCGAGCTTTGATAGGCGTGCGCCTGCCAGAGTGCGGGTCAAGCCTTCGGTGGTGAAGCGACTGTTTGCGTCGAGTCCCTTAATCAACCAGAGGGAATGAAGGTTTTTGACCGCTTCGTTGACGCGGTTCAAGTCGTCGCCGAAGCCTGCGACGGCTGCGAGGGCGGTGCGGGAGGCGCTAGGCGCGAAAAGGGAGAGAGCGAGCAGGGCGGCGCGCCCGTCGTCGCCTAGCTGCGGTAGATTGAAGGAGCGGTGGAAGACGCGCTCTGCGGCGTCGCCTCCTCCGTGCTGCAACTCTTCGAGGACGATGCGCGGCTCCTGCGCATCGTCAATCTGCGCGACCACCCATTGCATGACGTAGGGATTGGCCTCAGCCGTCTCGTAAATGCTCTGGCGAACGTCGGCGGAGAAAATCTGCGGGTCTTGCGTCTGCGTGATTAATCTTTCGAGGAAATCCGCAGACTCTTCACGCGACATGGCGGCGATAGGGAGATGAAACGTGTCGCCGATTCTATGTCGTGAGGTAAAGAGCGCGGAACAGTCGGCGCGGGCGAACCACTGTTGGATGCGAGCCTGTTCGGGTAGTGCAATCGTCTCGCAGTTGTCGAGCACGATGAGCGCGGAGGCGTCAGAAACTAGCGCGAGTAAGTGTTCCTCTTTCCTGTCAGGCGCGAGCGTGCGCAGGTCTGGCTGCCCGAGTTGTGCGGCGATGTCGTCGAGCAGCGTGGGGAGTGAGAAGTCGGGGCGCGCTTCGGCGCTAGTCCAAACGATGCGGCCTTCGTAGGTCTTCTTTAAGGCACGCGCGGCTTCTGCCGCCAGCGTCGTCTTCCCGACGCCGCCCGCTCCCGTAAGGGTGATTAACCGATTCTGCCCCGGCGCGAGTTCTTCTTTCAATCTCTCCAGAATGAAACGACCGGCGGGGTCGCGTCGGGCGACGAAGCCGAAACTCGGCGGGCGGGGAATGGATGGAAGCTTCGGACGCTTATCGTCTCTTTCGAGTAATTCTTCTATGGCTTTCTTGATACCTTTGGCGATGCTGAGATATGCCTCGTCACGATTCGGCCAAGAAGTGACGGGTTTAGCATCCGTCGGGAGAGCTTGAAGCTTACTAAAGGGCGCGCCGCTCCAATCGACGGGGCGAAGGATAACCGGAATAACAATGGCCTCACCCGCCTCGTGCCGCTCCATCGCGCGCTTTAGCTCGACCCTGCGGATGAAGGGCGAGTCCATGAAGTCGGCGCTGATGAGAAGAAGAACCAATTCGGCTTCTTCGAGCGCCTTATTTATCTCAGCAGCCCATTCGTCACCGGGAACAATCTTACTGTCATGCCATGTTGCAATGACGTTTTCCCACTTGAGATTGCTGAGGTGTTTTTCAAGCTCGTCCCTGAGCGCCCCATCTTCGCGGGCGTAGGAGAAGAAGAGCTTGAGAGTTCTGTTTGGATGAGGCGACTCGGACATGGCGTCTCCCGCAGAAAGTTTCGCCGCCATCTTACCATTAACGAGCCGCCTCGCCGTCTATCAACATGCGGCTTGACGGACGCCGCTTACTGCTGCGTGACCCACTGGTCGAGGGAGAGCCAGGTGGCGGAGGCGTCGGCGCAGTTGGCGGAGGTGCAGACCTCGAATTTGTAGATGGGATGAATCTCCCAGAGGGAGGCGCGGCGGGGGTTGGAGCGCACGCCCTGACCGTTGCTGCAAGGGAAGTGGCTGGAATCGAAGTAGAGATGGCCGGTGACGCGGACGGGCAGTTGCGCGCTCGCCACCTTAGAGACGGAGGTGTGCGACCATGAATCGGGGCGGCGGTGCGGGCTCATCTCGGCGACGACGCCCGCGCACTCGCCTTCGGGTGGCGCTTCCTTCGTCTCGACGAGCGAGATGTGTATGTCGTGAAAGCCGGGATGGTTGGGGACGTTCTTTCCGCAGTTGACGCTCTCGCCGCCCTCCTGACGCGCGATGAGGACGTAGGCTTGGAGCGTGACGAGGCGGCCTTCGCCGAGCTTGCGGAGCGGGGCGCGATTGGTGGTCGGCCCTTTCTTGGTCGTCGCGGTGTTCTCGTCGCCGAAGTTGATGCTCTTGTTCTTTTCGACCTGCGCTTGCAGGTTCTTCAGGTCGGCGATGGTGATGGGCTTCGGCGCGCCCGTAGCGCAGAAGTTGTTCTTCGCCATGTTCTGCTGCGCTTCAGCGCCCGTGCCTGAGCCTGCGACTCCGCAGAGAGTGTCGATGTCGAGCTTGGCTTTCGGAGGCGGCGAAGGAAAACTCGGCGCGGTGCACGCCGCCTTGAAGTTCGCGGGCTTCGCCGCCGACGACTGCGCGGCCTTCGGCTTCGACCTTCGACGCGACGCGCTCAAAACTTCCGTCGTCAGGGTGAAGGTGATGCCGAGCAAAAGAACGACGCCAAACAACGCGCGCGGATGCTTTCGGATTCTCATAAGCAACTCCTTATCTAAAGTAGGAACGAGGAACGATGAACGCGGAATGAAAAGCAGCAAAGCTTTCTGTCTTTCAGTTCCTCATTCATCGTTTCTCGTTCATCGTTTCCCTTTATGCCTTGATGACGAAAAGATGGCTGGGTGAGAGACGCATCTCTCGAAACTTCGACGACCTCTTCGGCGGAAAGCCGTGCTCGGGGTTTGTGATGTCGCCCATGCCGAGTTCGTCGATAAGCTCTTTGACGAAGCCGACCATGCCGAAATCGTGGCTGTGATACTGACGGCTGACGAGCGAGGCTTTCAACTTCGAGAGAAGACCGCCGACGAGCGGCAGGCGTCCGAGCGGAGTATCGGTTTGCAGGCGGGCGACGCCGCGCGTCGCTCGGTAGAGCGCGGGGTTGTAATCTTTTCGTCGTCGGTTCAGAGCGTAGGGCGCGCCGTCAATCCAGTCGTTCCAGTAGCCCGTGCCCCAATCTTCGACGACGTAGACGCCGCCACTTTTCAGGTGATTATCGAACAGATGCCAGAAGCTCGCGCGCGCGAGCACGCCGATGTGCGAGCAGTCGTCGATGATGATGTCGAAGCCTTCGGGCGCGTTCTCGCGCGCGAGCCGGTCGAGCAGCTCCGTGTCCTGCTGCATCCCTGAGTAGGTGCGGATTCTGCCGCTCGCGTCGTCGATTTGGACGGGGTTGATGTCGAGGCCGACGATTTTGCCCTTCGGAAAATAGTCGCGCCAGAGCAGAAGCGAGCCGCCCTCCTTGATGCCAAGCTCAAGCAGGCGCACCTCCTCGTCGCGCAGCGCGCCGAAGTAGTGCTCGTAGTTTCGCAGGTATGAAGTATGAACGGCCTTGTCCGTGTCATACCTGCGGGCGATGTCTGCGAGTTCGACCATGATTATCCGACCTCTGTGGGCGCGCCGGATTGTTGCCAGGCTTTCCAGCCGCCGTCCATCGAGTAGACGTTCGTGTAGCCCATCTTCTGTAGGTTGTCGGCGGTGAGGGCGGAGCGATAGCCGCCGCCGCAGTAGAGGATTAGCTCGCGGTCGTGGTCGGGGAAGCGCCGTTCGATGTCGCGCTCGATGATGCCGCGTCCCATGTGGAGCGCACCGGCGGCGTGGCCTTGCTGCCATTCGCGGTCTTCGCGCACGTCGATGAGCTGCGCTTCGCCGTTGGCGGCGAGACGTGCGCGCGCCTCTGCGACGGTAAGCTCGCGGATGCGCGCCCTGGCGTCGGCGACGAGCTTGAGGAAACCTTCGGAGTGTTGCATGTCGTTAAGAGCCAGCCTCGCTTTGAGAACTCAAAGGATGTTCGAGAGCGTGAATCGTGAGCGTTCGACTTCCGTAGCGCGTGAATCCTGCGGGCGGCCGGGTGTTCTTGACTTTGGATTTCGCGCGCTGTTACATGATAACTCTTCGGAGTTTCCTTGTGGAGGGCGGATGAGAGGAAAGCTGGCCTGCGTGTGGCTCGTCGTGGTGTGCGTCTGCCTGTCGGCGGCGTGCGGCAGACGAGAGGTGTCGGCAGAAGCGGTGCTGGCGGAGGTGGATTCTTTCACGTCGGAGCTTTTGCAGAGGGTCAACCGGGCGCAAGACCCTTCGGCAGGCGTCGATGAAGCGCAGAAGTTTCTCGACGAGCGACGCGCCGAGTTGGCCTCGAAGATTGCCGCCGTGAAGAAATCGAGCGAGTTCGAGCGCGACGACGCGTTGAGAAAGAGGATGCTGGAGAGCGAGATAACCAACGGCGCGCGCGTGTCGGCCTTGCAGACGCGCCACATCCGCCGGTCGATGGACGACGAGGCTTTCAAGGCGAAGCTCGAACGGCTCGTCAACGAGTATCAGTTGATGTTCAAGGTTTGAAGCGCGCCGTGCTTCGGAAATTGGCCGAAAGAGGCGAGAGCGTTTATAATCTCGTTTTTCGCAAAAAGCCGATAAGCAGTCAGCAATCAGCTTTCAGCTTTCAGCAAAACGGATTGGCTGAAAGCTGAAAGCTGACTGCTGAGAGCTTCTTAAAGAGAGGAATCAGGAACATTGTCTACGGAACAGTTTGACGTGACGATTATCGGGTCGGGGCCGGGCGGTTACGTGGCGGCGATTCGCGCTTCGCAGCTTGGCTTGAAGACGGCTTTGGTGGAGAAGGACAAGCGCCTGGGCGGCACCTGTACGCTGCGCGGATGCATCCCCACGAAGCAGCTTCTGATGTCGGCGCACGTCTACGAGCAGACGCAGCACGCCGCCGATTTCGGCGTTCAGGCCGCAGAGATTCGCCTCGCCTTCGACGACGTGCAGAAGCGCAAAGAGAAGGTCGTGATGAAAAACTCGAAGGGCATCGAGTTTCTGATGAAGAAGAATCAGATAACGGTCTTCAAGGGCAAGGGGCGTCTGAGCTTGCCCGGCAAGGTCGAAGTGACGGCGGACGACGGGAAGACCGAAACGATTCAGACGAAGAATATCATCATCGCTTCCGGCTCTGTCGTGCGTCCCATTCCGGGCTTTGAGACCGACGGCGAGCGCGTCGTCAACAGCGACCACATCCTCGAACTCAAACAGATTCCGAAGTCGCTCATCGTGATGGGCGCAGGCGCGGTCGGCGTCGAGTTCGCCTCCGTCTATTCGCGCTTCGGCTGCGAGACGACGATTGTCGAATTGATGCCGAGGCTTTTGCCGCTCGAAGACGAAGAAGTTTCTGCCGAGCTGGCAAAGTCGTTCCGCAAGCGCGGCATCAAGTCGCAGCTCGACACGCGGCTCGAAGGGATGGAGAAGACCGGCGCGGGCGTGCGCCTCACGGGCAAGACTTCCAAAGGCGAGGCCGTCGCGCTTGAAGCGGAGATGCTTCTGGTCGCCGTCGGGCGCATGCCGTACCTGGAAGGCTTAGGCGTTGAGGGCACGAAGATAAAGGTCGAGCGCGGGGCGATTCAGGTAGACGAGTTCTGCCGGACGGGCGAGCCGAACGTCTGGGCTATCGGCGACGTGATTCCGACGCCCTGGCTCGCGCATCTCGCCTCGAAGGAGGGCATCCTCGCCGTCGAGCAGATTGCGGGCGTGCACGCCGAGCCGATTAACATGCGGCAAGTGCCTTCGTGCACTTACTGCGACCCGGAGGTAGCCTCCGTCGGGCTCACCGAGCAGAAGGCGCGCGAGCAGGGCTTCGACGTGAAGGCTGCGAAGTTTCCCTTCTCGGCTTCGGGCAAGGCGCGCATCCTCGGCGAAGAAGAGGGCTTCGTCAAAATCGTCGCCGATAAGAAGTACGACGAGATACTCGGCGTACACGTCATCGGCCCGCACGCCACAGAGATTATCCACGAAGGCATCGTGGCGATGCGTCTGGAATCGACGGCGGAAGAACTCGGGCGCACCATCCACGCGCACCCGACCGTCTCCGAATCCGTCATGGAAGCCGCCGAGGGCATTCACGGCTTGACGATTCATTTCTGAAGCACTCAGCGTTCAGCAATCAGCATTCAGCCAAACGGTTTTGCTGAAAGCTGAAAGCTGATTGCTGAAAGCTATTTGCACTTATGACTAACGAAACACAGCGTAAAGCGGGCGGGCGCGGAGGCAGGAGCAAGGCTTCGCGCGAGAGTGGAAAGAAGGGTGTGGCGGAGTCTTCTTCGTCGCAGGGTTCGGGCAATGGCGCGTCGTCTTCGGGAGACGGCGGCGCGTCGTCGCTTGAAGAGGCGGGGCAGGAGTTTCAGGTGACGGAGATGTGGTTGAACGGACTTCCTTCGGCTGACCCTCTGAACGAGCGGGGCGAGCTTGTCTGCACGAGCGAGACGAGTCTCACGCCGGACGAGATGCTTGAACTTTATCGTTATCTGAAGCTGACGCGGGTGGTCGAAGAGCGTCTGGTCAATCTCTACAGGCAGACGAAAGTGGTGGGCGGCGTCTTTCGTTCGCTCGGACAGGAGGCGACCGCCGTCGGCACGGCCTACGCTCTTGAGACGCAGGATTTCATCGCGCCTCTGATACGCGACCTCGGCGCGGTTTTGGTGAAGGGCATTCGCCCGCGCGAGATTTTCGCGCAGTACATGGCGAAGGCGTGGGGGCCTTCCGAGGGGCGCGATTTGAACATCCACTTCGGCAATATGGAGAAAGGATTCATCGGCCCCATCTCGCATCTCGGCGACATGATTCCGGTGATGACCGGCATCGCTCTCGGCGGACGGATGCAGAAGAAAAACCTCGTCGCCGTCGCTTACATCGGCGACGGAGGCATGAGCACCGGCGCGTTTCACGAAGGCTTGAACTTCGCCGCCGTCCAGCGTCTGCCCCTCATCATCATCGCCGAACATAACTGGTACGCCTACTCGACGCCGACCTCCAAACAGACGGCGGTCAAAAATCTCGCCGACAAGGCGGCAGGCTACGGCATCCCCGGCCACATCGTCGATGGCAACGACATCATCGCTTGTTATGAAGTGACGAAGAAGGCCGTCGAGCATGCACGCTCGGGCGGCGGCGCGTGCATCATCGAAGCCAAAACCTACCGGCGTAAAGGTCACGCAGAGCACGACGACCAGCGTTACCTTCCCGAAGGCGAGCTACAGTTCTGGGAGACGCGCGACCCCCTCGACCGCTACGAACGCCACCTGCTCTCAAAAGGCATCGCCACGCGCGAAAAGCTTGATGAGATAAATGCTGATATAAGCCGCGAGGTGGACGAAGATGTCGCATGGGCTGAATCCTCCCCGATGCCCGAGCCGGAGAAGGCGGCCTATAACGTCTTCGACAACTCAGTCGTCCCGCCCGCGTTTCGCCCGCCTGTCTTTGGAAGTGAGCAGTAAGCGGTAAGCAGCGAGCAGTAAAAACAGAATGATTCACGATAAGCCACATAAAAGATTGCTCGCTTGGCAGAAGAGCATGGAGCTTGTGGTCTTGATTTATAATCTGACTAAGAGATTTCCGAAGGATGAAACTTATGGGCTTAGTTCACAAATTCGTCGGGCAGCAGTGTCCGTTCCTTCAAATATAAGTGAGGAAGCAGCGGGTCGGTCTGTAGAGCAATTTAAAAATTTTCTCGGCATCGCCATCGGCTCGCTCAATGAAGTAAGCACGCAGATTGAAATAGCCCATCGCATTGGCTACCTTGATGATTCTTCATACACCAAAACTGAACGCCTCTTGGATGAATGTATGGGGCTTACTTACGGATTAAAAAAGAAGCTGTCGAGCGAGCAGTAAAACTGCTTACTGCTCACCGCTCACTGCTCACTTTGAAATATGTCAACAGCAACTAAAAAAGAGCACAAGCAAAATCGCCCTCAGCGCGGCGGCGTGGCGACTTTCGTCGAGGCGATTCGTCAGGGCATCTGGGAAGAGATGGAGCGCGACCCTTCTGTGTTCGTCATCGGCGAGGATGTGGGCGTCTATGGCGGCGCGTTCAAGGTGACGGACGGATTGATTAACGAGTTCGGGGAAGAGCGCGTGATTGACACGCCGATTTCTGAGGCGGCGATTGTCGGGGCGGCGTGCGGCGCGGCGTTGATGGGGATGCGCCCGGTCGCGGAGTTTCAGTTCATAGATTTCATCTCGCCCGCCTTCGACATGCTGACGAACTACGCGGCCAAGTGTCGTTATCGTTGGGGCGCGGGGCTGCCCACAGTCTTTCGCGGCCCCTGCGGCGCGGGCGTCCACTCCGGGCCCTTTCACTCGGTCAACGCCGAAGCCTTCTTTCTCAACACCGCCGGGCTGAAAATCGTCGAGCCCTCGACGGCCTACGACGCCAAAGGGTTAATCAAAGCCGCCATACGCGACCCCGACCCCGTGCTCTTCTTCGAGCACAAGAAGCTCTATCGCCTGCCCCGACTGCGCGAAGAGCTGCCCGAGGACGACTACATCGTCGAGATAGGCAAGGCACGCACGGCGCGCGAAGGGCGCGACCTTTCAATCATCACCTTCGGCGCGCAGGTGCTAACGGCGCTCGACGCCGCCTCGGAGCTTGAGCGCGAGGGGATTGACGTGGAAGTCGTAGACCTGCGCACGCTCGCGCCGATGGACAAGGCATCTATCCTCGCTTCGGTGAAGAAGACGAGCAAGGTGCTCATCCTGCACGAAGCGGCGCGCACGGGCGGCATCGGCGGCGAGATTGCGGCCACCATCGCCGAAGAGGCTTTCGAGTGGCTCGACGCGCCGGTCGTCCGCGTCGCCGCCACCGACACGCCCGTCCCCTATTCGCCGCCGCTCGAAGAGTATCACCTGCCGCAGCTTAAAGACGTGCTCGACGCGGCGCGCAAGCTCGCGGCGTATTGAAAAGTGAGCAGTGAGCGGTGAGCTGTGAGCAGTAAAATAAAAACAGTTCTTTGTCTGCTCACTGCTTACCGCTTACTGCTCACTGAAGGAGGATTGCTATGCCAAAGTTTTTGATTGAAAGAGAAATTCCGGGCGCGGGGAATCTGTCTCGGCAGGAGTTGCAGGCTATCTCTCAGAAGTCGTGCGGAGTCCTTTCAAACATGGGAACGCAGATTCAGTGGGTCGAGAGCTACGTGACGGACGACAAAATCTATTGCGTCTACATCGCGCCGAACGAAGAGATGGTGCAGGAGCACGCCGCTCAGGGCGGATTTCCGGCCAACCGCGTCTCCGAAATCAAGTCGGTGATTGACCCGACGACGGCAGAATAACGAGAGGTTGGAGGTCGGAGGTCAGAAGTCAGTTAAGAACTGATTTCACTAACCTCTGACCTCCGACCTCTGACCTCTTTTCTTGGGGAGCATTTATGAGCACAGAAGTTGTCATGCCGCAGATGGGCGAGTCCATCGCGGAGGGGACGATTACGAGATGGTTGAAGAAGGTGGGCGAGCGCGTCGAGCGCGACGAGCCTCTGTTTGAAATCTCGACCGACAAGGTAGACGCCGAGATTCCTTCTCCGGCTGCCGGGACGCTGACCGAGATTAAGTTTCAGGAGGGCGAGACGGTCGAGGTCAACAAGGTCGTCGCCGTCATCGGCGACGGCGCGGGAGCATCCACTTCAGCCGCGCCCGCAGATGCGCAGACTTCTGCCGCGCCGCCCGCCTCCGCCGCGCCCGCTCCGCCGTCTCCTGCGAGCCAGGCCGCCGTCTCCGCTCCGCCTCCGCCGCAGCCGCCGCCAGCCGCCGCACCGCCGTCGAGCGCGTCCAATTCTGCGCAAACGTCGAGCGCGAGCGCGACGCCTCCGCAGGCCGCCGCGCCTCCGACGCCTCCGCCGCCCGCGTCGAGGACTGCTGCTGCGTCCTCGTCGCCTGAAGGCAACGGCGGCGCGCAGACGAAAGACGAGCTGCGGCGCACGCGTTCGAGCCCGCTCGTGCGCAACATCGCCCGCGAGCACGGCATAGACATCTCGCAGCTCGAAGGCACGGGCGCGAGCGGCCGGGTCACGAAGAACGACATCCTCAGCTTCATCGAGTCGGGCGCAAGCGCCGCGCCGACTGCGCCTCCTGCTCCCGCGCAGACGCAAAGCTCAGCGCCCGTGCAAGCGCCTGCGCCGACGCCGTCTCTGCCACCGCCGATTCAACCCGGCGAGGGCGACCGCGTCGAGCCGATGAGCGTCATGCGCAGGAAGATTGCCGAGCACATGGTTCTGTCGCGGCGCACTTCGGCGCACGTCACGACCGTCTACGAGATAGACATGACGCGCATCGCGCGCCTGCGCCAGGAGCACCGCCGCGCCTTTCAGGAGCGCACGGGCACGAAGCTCACCTACATGCCGTTCATCTTTCAGGCCATCACGCAGGCCATCCGAAAGTTTCCAGTCTTCAACGCGCAGGTGAGTGGCGACCAGATTGTCTATAAGCGCGACATCAATCTCGGCATGGCCGTCGCGCTCGATTGGGGCTTGATAGTGCCCGTCATCAAGCGCGCCGACGACCTCTCCATCGCAGGGCTCGCACGCGCCGCCAACGACCTCGCCGACCGCGCGCGCGCCAAACAGCTCAAGCCCGACGAAGTTGCGGGCGGCACTTTCACCATCACCAACCCGGGCGTCTTCGGCGGCCTCTTCGGCACGCCCATCATCAACCAGCCGCAGGTCGCCATCCTCGGCGTCGGCACGATTGAGAAACGCCCGAAGGTCATCACCACGCCCGAGGGCGACGACCTCATCGCCATCCGCCACATGGCCTACTTCGCCCTCAGCTTCGACCATCGAATCATCGACGGCGCGGACGCCGAACGCTTCCTCGCCTACGTCAAACAGCTACTCGAAGCCGGGCAGTTCACCGTCTGAAGCCTCCGGCGCGAAGGCATGGGTGATGGAAGCTCGCGCCCGTCCTTCTTCGCGCGGGGCGATGACGATACGAGAAACGAGTTGGCGGACGAAGATAAGTTATGTCTTCGTCCGCCAAACTGCCCACGCGCTCGGCGAGCGTATCTAAAAACTTCTACACGTCCGCCAGCCTCACTCGCGCAGCCTCTAACTCATGGCGTGCCCACTCGATTCGCCTCCGCTCACCTTCGAGCGCCGACAACTCGTCGCGCAGTTGCGCGAGCTGAGAGTCGAGGTCTGACTCTGTGATTCTTCCCCGCCGCGCCCATGTGATAACTCGCTCGCGCTCCCGCCTCTTCGCTGCTATCTGCCTTTCGACGCGACCGAGCGCGCGCCCGTCGGCGACTTCTCCTAATCATGCGCCTTCCACCTTTGCAGAACCGACTCAATCAATCGTTCGTCCCCCTGAAACGCGTCCGCACCAATGGCTCGTTAGATCGCGCCGTTGCCAAAGACAAAGTAGATTTTACTGGCTTCTAAGTTTCCTCAACATCTCTATGCCGTTCGTATTTTGCGGATTCAACTCTACAGACTTCTGGTAGTTCTTGATAGCAAGTTCCTTGTCGCCATTTACCAGATAAGCCTCTCCCAAACTGTCGTAGGCGTTGGATGATTGCGGGTACGCCTCCACGTTCAACTTGAAGATTTCAATTGCTTCTTCGACCTTCTGCATGTTGAGTAATTGATAGCCTAAGCTGTTGAGTTCATTTTCAGCGAAACTGTAAGAGTCGAATTGCTCGCGCTTCAAATCACGGTATTGCCGGAGAGCCGATTCAATCCCGTTCTGCTTAACCGCCACAAAAAGAGTTTCCGCGATTGATTTTTTGGGCGATGCGTAAGGCTTACTGTAAAGAACGCTGATGAGCCCGCGCTCGATGTCGGGTAGGAAGTTTGTTGCCGCTCTCACATTTGCGAGCAGGATGATTGTCTGCTTTTCCTGGGGCAGTCGAACGGAGCGGGCGAAAAATCCGAAAACCGCGCCTTCCGTCATCACTTTGAAACCGTTTTCGTTTTGTCCGAGAGCGATTTTTGAAACTTGCCAGCCGTAAGCATTTCCGGATGGAGCAACTTGCCACATCAAATCTTTCGATTTTTGCGAGAGAAGTTTATCGGTATAAAGAGCTTCGTCGAATAAAAATAAATCGTCCACTGTGGAATACATCCCGCTTGCCGGTGATGCTTCGTAAAATTGCGCGTTCTCAAGACCCGCCAGGCGCTTCCGGTATCCCGCAGCGCGTTTGCTCAAAACTGCGTTGCGGTTACTGTAGCCTGTATTCTTCATCTTCAAAGGGTTGAGGATGTTTTCCTGCAAAACCTGTGCATAAGACTTGCCCGTGACCTTTTCGATGACTGCCCCTAAAACTCTGTAACCGTCGTTGCTGTAACTGAACTTCGCGCCCGGTTCAAAGAGCAAGTCGTATTCGGAAATTCTTTTGATGATTTCGTCATTATTCAGCGAACCGCTTTGCACTGCACGGAAGAAGTCCGGCACATCGTTGTAGTCCGGCAAACCTGATGTGTGCGTGAGTAATTGATTGACGGTTATTCTGTCGCCCGTCTTCCTGGAGTAGTTCGGCAAATAGTCCGTTACTTTGCCCTCTAACTTCAGCTTTCCCTGTTCGACCAACTGCAATGTGAGAATCGCCGTGAACGACTTGGTTATCGAGCCGATTCTAAACTTGGCGTCCGGTGAATTTGGAATGTTCCATTCGTAGTTGGCAAATCCAAAACCCTTTCTGTAAATAACTTTTCCGTGCTCGGCGACCAACACCGCGCCATTAAACTGTCCGACGTTGTGATACAGGGTCATCAACTCATCTAACTTTTTGGCTTTGCCTTGAGCAAGAGCAGGGTTTGGGGTGAATAGAAAACCTGCCACGACAACGCACAAGCACAATTTTATAGAAAAGTTGATGCTCTCTTTCATTCGAATGTTTTTTGCTCGCACCTCACTATTTATCTTCGCACTTATCGCGGAAAACCACGAGCCCTCTAACGTCCGAATTAACCGTCGAGCAACCAAGATTGATGGTAAAAGACTAGCTAATTGCGCGTCCGGTTCAATGTGTTGTTGGGCGGCGTATATCAAAACTAATCCCTACCGTTATATCGTCACTGCGGCTATGAATCTTCTTTGTTGTATGGCTCGGCGCGTATCAGGTCATCCACTAAGTAAAGATGTTCTTCAGAGAGAAGTTCCGCACTACCTTCCTGCATCTTCCTGGCAGCCGCCTCATTAGCCGTCCCTGCCTCTCGTGCCTTTCGCCATATCTGCTCGTCAGGCCACTGCGCGTAAGCTACCCAAGTGCCGTCCGCCGCTTGATGTAACCTTGAACCCAGACTTCCGCGCAATTTATAGATAGACTCGGTCATCTCGCGCCATCCCTGCCGGAATATAGCCTCACGTCCCTCTTTCAGCCTCCACCTATACATGACGATTAGCACCTGGAGCCTCCAAGGTTTGCGACTCTTAACTTCTATGCGTAATTAAATCATTACCTGCTGCCGTCCATTCTAAGCATCAAGAAGACGCCCAACGCCCGAGTTAACCGGGCGCGACGAACCTCGATAACAACAAAGTCGGACGAAAAACAAGCTGCTTCCACTGAGCTACGATGAGTTGTTAGTCACGCGACGGGTATCTAAGCCAAGCTATGTTACTTCCTTTTTTAGTGTGCTGGAAAGCCTTCATAAATTGCCGCCTCTGTCTCTTTTCAAGTTGGCAAGCTTTTCGGTCTTTCAAATGAGAAATTCGCGCGTGATGTTTAGTTGTAACTGACTCGTCGAAGCCGGGCAGTTCACCGTCTGGAGCCTCCGGCGCGAAGGCATGGGTGATGGAAGCTCGCGCCCGTCCTTCTTCGCGCGGGGCGATGACGATACGAGAAAAGAGTTGGCGGACGAAGACCTAACCTGTCTTCGTCCGCCAAACTGCCCACGCGCTCGGCGAGCGTATCTAAAAACTTCTGCGCGCCTGCGAGTCTCATCCCGCAATACCGCATGGCTTAGCAGAGCAGCTTATCGTCTATGCTTAATCGTAGCGTAGGCTAATGAATCGTCCTCAGCTAAGACATGAATATCGTAGTCCGCAGAAAGGCGCTGGATGTCCTCTTTAAGAAGGATTATCCGCTTGGCCGAAGCTTGCGTCGCCTCAGCCAGATTTTCATAGCTGACATACCGCTCAGCATCTTCAATGGGCGGCTTGGATGACACGTAAGTTTGCTGGACAGGTCGGTCACTGTAAAACAGGGATACCTGCGCATAAAACGGCTCGACGCCTGAGAGCAGCACGAGAGAATCTCTATCATCAGGACTTGTGCTCCGAGCCAGACGAGCTAATTTAGCGACAGACTCTTCCGGCTTATGGTTGAGATAGAGAGAAACGAAACTGTATAAGCCGCCGACGATAATTAGAACGGCACACGCGGCCGTTACGATGCGCCGGTAGCCACGGCGCGATTGATAATCTTGATAAAGGTTGCTGATAAACGCCGCGACGAGAATGGCTAACGCCGGATAGAGAGGGACGATGTACCAGGGACGCCTTGTGGGAACCACCGTGTACAGTCCGAAGACCAGCGCGCACAGAAGCAGAAGAACCCACGAGCGAGCTTGGGCTTTTAGATTTCTCCTGATGATTGAGACGACGGCAAACGGCACCGGCAGACACCAGGGAAAGAACCCATCCACCAACTTCCCAATATAGTAGAAATAGCCGGACGGATGTCCTTCCAGCGCCTTCATCGAGCGCGCGATGACGTGATAGCCGAGGTACTCGTTTATGAAAGCCTGCCCATACCAAACGTACATGAGGATGTGCCAGGGCGCGGCTAACAGGAACGCCAGCAAAACGCCTTGCCAGAAATGTCTCGACCCAATCGCGGCGCTGAATCGTTTGTCGAAAGCAAGCGCCAGGGTAATCGCGGCGGGTGCGATAATGCCGCCAGCGCCTTTGACCATCAATGCCAGCGCGCACGAAGACCAAACCAAATACCACCATTTCTGATTCTCGTGATTCAGGCGCAAGTAACCGTAGAGAGCCAGATAGGTGAAGAGCGTGAGCATCACATCCATCGTGCCGAAGCGAGAAAAGGAGAGGAAGTGGTAGCAGGTTGATAAAATCACAGCCGCCAGCAAACCCACCCGCTTACTACCGTATGTATAGTTGCCAATTAAGTAAGTTACTCCGATGAGCCCAATGCCGGAGAGCGCCGAGGGCACGCGCGCCCAAAACTCGCTGACACCGAACAGACGATAAAAGAGCGCTGTAGTCCACATGAACAAAGGCGGCTTCTCAAACCAGGGTTGGTATTCCCAACGTAGCGTGAGCCAGTCTCCACTGCGCACTATCTCCTTGGAAACCTGAGCATAGATGGCTTCATCCCATGCCGCCAAACTGCCTGCGCCTAATTTCCACAGAAGGGCGAAAGCTGCTGTTAAGACTAACAAAGATATTGACGGAAGATTTGAGGAAAGCCGCTCCTGAATCGTCGGCTTCGTTGGCATCATAGAACGCCGCTCATTTCATTCGGAGATTTTAGACAAACTGCTCGAACGATGTTAGACACCACGCGCGCTGAAAATGTTCCGTAGATTGACGATACGAGAAACGAATCGGCGGACGAAGACATAACTTATCTTCGTCCGCCAAACTGCCCGCGCGCGCCGGCTGAGCGTCCCGAAAACTTCTTAACGGCAAATGAAAGCGACTCTATCTCGCCCTTCGGTTGGATGAGTTGTGAGGCTGCTTCGAGAGCAAGCGATACGTTAAAGCGGCGGCGATTCCGCCCGCCAGATACCACCCGATTGTCATGGCCTTAGTTTCCGTCGTTCGAGCGCTCGGAGCACTGCCCAAGCCGAGCGGTTCCGGCAAAGCTACAGCGCCGATTCCTGCTGCTAAACCAAGCAGTGTTCCGCGAAGAAGCGCGCGGCGCGGCTCGCCTACCCCGACCAGACTGTAATAAGCGGAGTTAGAGACGATATCGCCTGCGAGAGTGATATTGTGCAGCCTGTTTCCACCGGGCGGCTCCTGATTGAACAGCCGCAGCGATTTGACGATAGCTCTCATACCCAGAATATCCATTCTGGGCGCGTTGGGTATAAATTGCCTCGCAGATTCATGGATGAGCGTCAGCGTGCATGCTCCGACCAGACCGCTTGCCGCCGCTTTCAACAGAGACATCCTCTCTCCCTTCCTTTTATTTCAGATTAACTGAAGACAAGCCGATGGCTAATGAGAAAAAGCATTTCTCACGCCGCGCGACATGAGGTACAGGCACAAAGCCGCGTCGATTGCTCCCTTCAGCAGACCGCTCAAAACCACCCCGACCTCGCCATGATAAACGCCCCAAACGACAGCCACCAGCGTCGCCCCGGCGACGAGGGCGAACACCCAGAACACGGTCAGGCGCGCCCACTCCCGCAAGGTGAACAGCCCGTAACCGACCAGCACAAAGACGATTCCCAACGCGAGCACAATCCATCCGGTCTGGTCGGCGAAAGGGCCGAACAGTTGTGAGATGGCAATTCTGTTGGGGCCGTAGCCGCTCGGCTTAAACAGTATCCTGCTGCCGAGAAGCGTCATGACGCCGAGCGCGAACGTCACGCCGCCGTTCAGCATTGCGAGAATCGAAAAAACAACGATGGGGGCGGGCTTCTTCATTCTGAGCGGCATCGGTCAGCGTTATGGGGAAGCGCATGCCTTGACGAACTAACTCCTGTCCATCTCTCCAACTCACGAAAGATGCTTCTTTAAGAACTGTATCATCCTGCCGTGTGCGAGCCGCGCGGCCTCCGGGTGGAAGCGCGGGCGCGTGTAGTCGTAGAAGGCGTGCGCCGCGCCTTCGTAGATGTACAACTCCATGGGCGTCCCCTGTGCCTTTAAGTCGCGCTCGAACCTCTGAACGTCGGCCAGAGGGATGATTGGGTCGGCTGCTCCGTAGTGGCTCTGAACCGGGGCTTTAATCTCGTCGAGCACGTCCATCACGTCGAGCTTGAAAGCCCCTCTCGGCGCTTGATGGTTGGGGCCTAAAACGGGCGGAGCATAAAAGTTGACGACGGCTGCAAGCTCTCTGTACTGGGTCGAAAAGATGAGAGCCTGTCGTCCGCCGCCGCAGAAGCCTACGGCTCCGATAGCGCCGCGACGGAAGAAAGACTGTCGCCGAAGGTAGTCGAGCCCGGCCAGCACGTCGCGTCGCTGCTGCTGGTCGAACGCCTTGCTGCCGTAGAAATCGAACCGCTCGCGCGCCTGGGTGTTCGTCAGGTTCGGCTCGCGCGAGTAAGGGTTGATGGCTAAGCCTATAAATCCGCCCTGCGCCAACTGTGCGGCGGTGTTACGCAAGTCTTCGGTCAAGCCGGGGTTGGGCGAGAAGATAACTACGGCTCGGAAGCGCCCGTCCGTTTTGGGACGCGCAAGGTAGCCCTGCATCGTCACCGCGCCGCTCTTGAAGCTGATGCTGCCGTGCGTGACGCTCGCATCGTCTAGCGCCTTCGGCTCTAAGGGCGGAAGCGGCGTCTGCGGCTGCGGCTGCTGCTGGCCTGTCGCGTTAGACGAGGCAATCGACGCGCCCACGACCGCCGCCGCAGCATTGCCGAGAAACGAACGCCTGCTGTCATTCACGTCGTCGCATTCGTCGCCGATACACATAGATTGCTCCTCTCAGCTGCCCTTTTTTATCTGGTTGATGATTGCCCTGCTCTTCACCGGAGAGCCGAATTTACCGAGCGCGCCCTCCGTCTCGCTGGTGCGCGCCTCGCCCTGTGCGAGACGACTATCGAGCAGCCATCTCAATCGTCTCATCCGAACGTGCCGAGCGGCGCGTTCGGGTTGACCCTGACAAACCTCTGAGCCATGTTCTGGATGGCGAACCCGTAATCATTATCGGTGCGAATCAGTTTGCGCTCGCTGCCGTCGAGCGAGCCGCGACCGAGAAACTCGCCGGGCGGTTTGTGCCCGAAATATGTGTTGACGTAGAGCGCGTAGTCAACCCAGGTTTGCTGGACGCGTTCGAGCAGCTTGCGCTCCGTCTCGGACAGCAGTTCCTCCGCCGGAATCGCATCCCAGCTTTTGCGCGTCACGGCTTGCAGAGCCGTAACGCCCTTGTCATTGAGCAGAAGGGTCTCAACCGCCCAGCCCAGCCCGGCCTCCGAATTGGATTCGTTCTTTAGCTTCGCCAGCCAACGGTTGATGACTTCGATTATCGGCTTCAGGTAAATCTCCTTACTGCTGATGATGGCGGAATCGGCGACGGCTGAGCAGAACTCGCGCGCGAAGACGCCCAGCTCGAAATAGGCGGGGGCTTTCAAAGGGGAAGTCTGGTAGGTGGCGTAGGCGAGTACCGGCTCGGCCTCGGAGAGCTGCGTGATGTCTGGGAAGTTCAGAGGGTAGCCGCGCGCTGCGAGCCCGTCTGGCAACTCCCAAATCCGTTTCGTGAAGCGAGAGGCCGTCGCCACCAGCAACCCGGCGGCATCGTCGGCCTCGAATCCGAGGACGAAATCGACGCCCACCGACGTCAGCTCGCCCGGCGTGGCGTGCTCGAAAGGTACGTCTTTCGTCCAACCGGCGTAGGTGTTGAGATTCCTTCGCCAGCGCGACAGAGACTTCTTCCAGCTATAGACATCCGGGTCTGTCTGCTCCGAGCCGCGCAGGATGAAGATGTCGTCGAGTCCGCAGTTCCAGACGCCGATGGCGGAAATCTTGACGGCACGCCTGCGCCCTTCCGCTTCGGCGTCGCTGCCGACAACCTCGAAATGCTTTACGAGATAGAAGAGATGGCCGGAGTGTGTGTCCTGTAGATGAAGCTCAAGGCGCGGGTGGCCTTCGCACGCCCAGACGAGTCCGAGCATCAGCTCGCTGACCTTTCGGTCGTCGGGCGCTTCGTCGTTGAAAGTCTTCGCCGCGCGGAAGACGGCGCTGAGGGAAGTGTTGTTGTAGCCGCCGGTGCGTTTGAGTCGGTCGCCGATTTCTTTGAGCCGCGCCTCTTCGTCGGTTATCCCGGTCGCTTCCTGCGGGAGCGCCGCGCCTTCTTCGCCGAGCGCCGTGAGCGGCGGGACGACTCGCCCGTCGTTCACATCGACGGGCGGCGTCGCCTTCGGCTCGTTCTCGACGGGCGCTTCGGCGAGGGCATCTTCGCTCAGAATCTGCTGCGCGTAGGCGGTGGCGGGGTCACTCATCGCCGTCCTGAGAGCCGTTTGCCTGAGCGGGGAAGACGGTGGCGAAGACCTGCGCGGCCTCTGCGTTCTTCGTCTTCACGATGTCGAGCCCGGCGCGCGCCCGCTCGATTTCGAGAGCCAGCAAATCATTCTCCAACTGCTTAGCGCGGATGGCCTGTTCCTGTAGGCTGCTCGAATAGTCGTCGAGGCTCGTCGCCTGTCCGAGCAGCGCCTCGACGATGATGCCGTCGGTTCTGAGCACGTAGTTGTTGGCCGCGAGAATGACGCCGGGCACTTTGATGGTCGTCCCCGTCACCTCGTCTTTGTAGGTGGAGAACGTGTCCTTTTTGACGCGGTAGTAGTCGAAGGGTTTGACTCCGGCGAGCGTCCGTTTTTCGATGAAGGATTGCGCCTCGTCGCGGTAGTTGAAGACGTTCGATAGCTCGCCCACGATGCGCGTTTTGACCTCCGCGCGCTTGGCTTCGACGACGAACTCTTCCAAGAGCGAGTCGAGCTGCGAGAGCGCGACCTCGCGCGTCGATTCGGGGAAGCCGTTGAAGAAAGCGACGCGCACGTCGACCAGATGCAGCACCGTGATGAACTCCTGATTCATCTGGCGAAAGACGAAATTGAGCGTGCGGCTGACGTTGATGTTCTGAAACTCACGCGCGATGGAAGTCTCTTCGCCCGCCTCTTCTTTGACCTGATAGCTGGTCTCAATCTGCACGTCGCGCTTGGCCGAGGCCGTCGCCGCGTGCTTCGAGGTGGCGCTGGAGACGTTCTTGGCGAACTCTTCGCGGGCGCTCTGCGACGCGCCCGAGTATGAGCCGCTCACGCTCGCGCCGCCCCATCCCCAGGAGGCGTGCGCTTCGGCCTCGACGCTGTAGTTGCGCGACTTCTCGTAAGTCTCCTTGTCCGACTGCTCGACGGCGACCGAGTTTTCAAACTCGGTGGCGCTGGTTTCGGTGAAGGAGTCGAGAATGCTCGATGCGCTCTGCGCTTCGGTCTCAGTCTTCTTGTAGGTCTTGACGCTGATGGTGGCTCGCTCGCCGGGGAAGAGCGAGAAAGTTTTGATGGTGCGTCCGGCGCCGTATCTGCCAAGGTAGGACGAGAGCCTGTAGGTTTCGACGAGCACGATGCGGGGCTTGGCCTCGGTGGGCTGCGGCACGAAGGCGACATCATAAGTGCCGTAGAGGTTTCGATAGATGGCTGGGACTTTGCCCTGCGACTGCATGCTGGTGACGGTCTCGGGCGTCAACTGCACGAGGCTCTTCGAGACCGGCGCGTTGGCCTCGACGCGGTAGGCGCTCTCGCCCGCCTCCGCCCAGTTGACCTGTAGCTTCCCCTTCGACAGCGCCATCGCGGGCGACGCTTTAGCCGTCAACGCTTCGGTCGCAAGCCCCCTCGTCGCGGTCACGCGAGCTTCATCCTTCGGGAGAGCGACGGTCGCCGTCTCCACCTTTTTGACGACGGGCGCTTCCGTCGCGGTGGGCGTCAGGCGCTTCTGTGAGACGGTGAAGCCGCCGACCTTTTTTCCGCCCGACGCGTCGGGCTTGGGCTCGACGGGTTTCTGCGTCGCTTTGGGCAGGAAGAAGTCGTTGCCGAGGCTCAGCTCGATGAAGTTTCGTCCGGTGTAGGAGGTCGGCTCGGGGACGTTGTAGCTGATGACGGAGGCCGTGCCTTTATCGTCGAGCTTGATGATGGGTTGGGTAGTTTCTGCCATGTTTCTCCTTCTTAAAGAGTGCGGGAATTAAGGCTCCGGTGAGTCTCGCGGCTTTGAGTGTTTCGCTTAGGTCAGGCCAAGTGGTAAGACGCCGAAAGGATATTGGGCTTCCCCCCGGATGTCAATAAAACATCTTCGAGCCGGAGACTGCGGGCGGGGAAGGTGTTGCGAACCTCCGGCGATTGGATGATGATGCGGGCGAGGCGGAGTTTGAAGGCGGCGCTATCGGCTATCAATCTTGCCGAAAGCTTTTCTGAGGAGGAAATCGTTCGTGCTCTCGGGTCGGGCGAAACGCGTGCTCGTCTATACGTGCGCGCTGCTCTTGTCGCCAATGCCGTTGATGCCTTACGTGCCGGGTACACGCGAATTTGCTCTCGCGCTGATACCCTGCGCCGTGATGCTGACGCTTGCGAGCTTCTACGTCGTGCGGGGCGAGTGGAGAGTGAAGGCGCGTCCGCTCGTCGGTCAGAAGCTGCTCGCGGCGTCCGTCATCACGTTCGGATTCGGGCTCTCGCTGCTCGCGGGCGCTATCGCCTTCCTCATCAGATTTTGAAGCTTGAGCGGAGCGCAACTCGTCGCATGATTGCGTGAGGTTCTGCCGTCTTTGTCAGCGTCCGTCGGGCGGGAATGTTGCGAACGTCTAGCGATTGGATGATGATTTGCCTTTGCGCGCCCCTGCACCCTCCCGGCGCATCCAAGCACCTTGACTTGCCCGCTCGCTTCGGTTGAGAATCCGGGCGATTCATCGAAATCACCTCGCAGCGCAGTTGCTTTAGTCCGGCAGACACACTCTCGAAAGTGAAGCGTTTGCCGGGGTGCGTCAAACCGGCGCTTCCGACGCCGCCTCTCTTCGGTCGGAAGCCGTCAAGACTTGCGGAATGGGAGGAGCGCGAGAGTTCCCGACGATTTTCGCACATGGAGAGTTTAAAAAGATGAGTGTCAACGATTCGAGAAGATTTCGGTTTTTAGCAATGGCTTTCACCCTCATGCTGTCGCTTGCGCCGGTCGCCCTGGCGCAGGACAGCACGACGACCATGACTTCGACCGCCAGCACGCGCACGGTCGCGAGCGGCGAGAAGATGAAACTCAAGGGCGTCGTCACGCGGCGAGAAGCCGACACCTTCACCGTGCAGGACATGAACGGCGTCAGCACCGTCGTTCTTTTGACCGACCGCTCCAGCGTCAAGACCAAAGGCGGCTTCCTGCGCGGCGGCACTAACTACGGGCAGACGGCCATCCTGCGCGGCCTCAACATCGAGGTCGAAGGTCGCGGCAACGGCGCGGGTCAGCTCGTCGCCGAAAAGATTAGATTCAACGAGTCGGATTTGAGAGTGGCGCGTGCGGTCGAGTCGCGCGTCGATCCGGTGGAGAGCCGCGTCGGCACGGCTGAGAATCGCATCGGACAGGTCGAACAGAACGCGCAGAGGCTCTCAGGTCAGTTGGACGAACTGGCCGCCGTCTCGAACGCGGCGCGCGGAGGCGCGAAGGCCGCGCAGGAGACAGCCGACGCCGCCGTCGCCGGAGTGACGGCGACGAACGAGCGCATCTCGGCTCTGGACGATTACGTCGTGCAGCAATCGGTGGCCGTCAACTTCCGCGTTGGCAGCGCCGTGCTTCTGCCCGCCGCCAAAGCGCAGCTCGACCAGGTGGCGCAGCAGGCATTCAGCGCCAAAGGCTACATGCTCGAAGTGAGCGGGTTCGCCAGCGCCGAGGGCGACACGGCTCTCAACCGTCGTCTCAGCGAGCGGCGAGCCGACGCCGTGATTCGCTATCTCGTTGAGCAGCACAGAATCCCGCTTCGCCGCATCATCACGCCCTACGGCTTCGGCGAAGCGCAGCCCGTCGCCGACAACACGACGCGCGAAGGACGCCAGCAGAATCGCCGCGTGGAAGTGAAAGTCCTCATCAATCGCGGATTGATTCAGGGCGCGCCGGCGATGACGACGCCCTCCACCAACGGCGCGACGAGCCAGACCGAAAGGCCGTAAGAGAAACGGCGACGACGAACGCTATCGAGTGCGAGCGGGACGATGAGAGTCTCGCTCGCACCTTCTCATGCGTCCGGCGTCGCCAGCTCGCCGCTCCTTCGAGTTGTTCTAACTCTCCCCTCCGGCAATTCAAGTTAGAAAAGGTCGTGCCCTTTCGACAGGCGCGACGGAGCGATTTTCTTCGATGATTCTGTCAAACAAAACGAAGAGAGCCTCGACGCTCGCCCTGCTCCTCGTCTTCGCGCTGCTGACTTTTACGACCGATAGCACGACGGCTGACGCACAGACCAATAGGACGCGCGCCCGACGACGACAACGCACGACGACGACCACTACCGCCGCCCGCTCCGCGACGCGAGGACGCTCGACCACGACTGCTCCCATCGTCGTCCCGCGCCTTCCGCCCGAAGGACAGAGCGCCCGGACTTCCAACGCCAACGGCACGAGCAGCACCGCGCAGCAGACTCCGACCGGCGCTTCGGTCGCACCTTCTGCCGCCGCCGCACCGCAGACGCCCGCGCCGACGCCGACGCCGCAACAGTCAGCGCCCGCCGATGCGATTGAGGATGATGAAGATGTCGTGCGCGTCACGTCGAATCTGGTGGTCGTGCCCGTGTCGGTGACCGACGCGAAGGGCGAGCCGGTCGCCGGGTTGAAGCTCGAAGATTTCCGGCTCGAAGAAGAGGGACGCCGACAGGAGCTTGCGCAGGTGGGCGACGCCGATCAGGTGCCGCTCGACATCGCCATTCTCTTCGACGTGTCGAGCAGCGTCAGCGAGCGCTACAAGTTTCAGCAGCAGGCCGCCGCGCGTTTTCTCAAAGATGTGCTGAAGCCTTCCGACCGTGCGGCCATCTTCAGCATCACCGATAAGCCGCGTCTTGAGCAGGCGCTCGCCTCGGCTGACAGCGCGGCGACGAAGCTCGTCTCCATCCCTGCCGCCTCGGGCCCGACGCCGACTGCTTTCTACGATTCGGTCGTCGCCGCCTCGAAGTATCTCGCGCAGAACGCGCCGGGCAGGCATCGCCGCGTCATCCTCGTCATCTCCGACGGCGAAGACAACTTCAGCGAGCAGATAAGGGAATCGGCTGTCGCCGAGTATGAGGCGACGGCGAAAGCCGACAACGAAGCGGAGAAACAGCGCGTGCGCGCCTCGCGTCGCCGCTCGCAGCAGGCGCTTCACACGAAGGCGCTCGCCGAAGTCCAACGCGAAGTGCAGCGCGCCGACGCAGTCTTCTATTCCATCAACCCGACGGGGCCGTCCTTCCGCCTCAACGAAATCAGCACCCGCGCCCAACAGAACATGCAGCAGCTCGCGGAGACTACCGGCGGCTCGTCCTTCGTCCCCGACAAACTCGAAGAGCTTGAATCCATCTTCCGACGCATCGCCGCCGAGCTGCGCGCGCAGTATCTCCTACAGTACCTCTCCAACAGCGACGCGCCTCCCGGCAAGTTTCTCCGCATCAAGGTGCAGACGCCCACGCGCTCAGAGCTTCGCGTCCGCGCACGTCAGGGCTACTACGTCAACCGATAAAACTTAGAGGGGAAAAGGGGAAAGGGAAAAGGGAAAGACACGGGCACGCTGACTATTCTTTCCCTTTCCCCCTTACCCTTTTCCCTTTTCCCCTTTTTACATTTCTACCAGCACATCGGTCAGCTGGTTGACGATTTCGACGAGCGTGCGCCCGGCCTGGTCGAGTTGATTGGCGGAGACGCGGGCTTCGGCCTCGCCCGCGCGCTGGGCGACTCCGGCGAGCTTGCGGTAGTGGCGTTCGAGTCCGGGCGTCATGCGAAACTGTCGTTCCAGCTCGTCGAGTCCGGCCTGAATATTACGCAGGTTGTCGGCGAGCGCGGCGCGCGTTCTGTTCGCCACCTCCGAAGCTTCGGCCTGCGTGCCCGTCAACTCCAAATCTTTCGAGAAGCGACCGTAGAGGTAGAGAAAGCGCGTCAGGTTCTTAATCTGGTCGGCGAGGCGTATGCGCCCGGAGTTGGCTTGCACGGACTCAAGCTGCGTGGAAGAAGATGAAGCGCGCCGCCTCGGCGTCGAGCTGCGACGCGAGCGCGTCTGCCCCGAAACAACATTGGGAAGCACGAGCAAAAGGCAGACGAAGAGCGCGGCGATAAAAGATTTCACAATAAGTTCTCCTTCAAGTAGATTCACGAAAACACGAGATGCGCGCCGGGCGGAGAGCGTCGTTTGGAAAGACCTGCGAAGCATCCTTCCGCGAGACCGAAGAAGCCTCGCCCGCGACAGCTCGATTTTCGGCTGCGTATCCTTAAATCGCTAAGACTATTCCCGTTTTGCCCGACCGCGTCAAGCCTCGCGCGCACCGAGACGCTCTCTCGAATCGAGTTGAGCACGCGCGCCGATTCGCCGTGCTACAATCGACCGAGGTCGTCATCGAGAAGCGGCTCGGCGGTAACATTTGCGATGCGCACAAGGATACTGAAGGTTCGCCGTCTGGGGCGTCTGGAATACGGCGAGGCGCTGCGGATACAGAAGGAGACGGAGCTTGCCGTGCGAATGGGCGACGAGCCGGACACGCTCCTGCTCGTCGAGCACCCCCACGTCCTGACCATCGGACGCCGCGCCACTTCGACAGCCATTCTCGCTCCCGCCGAAGTGCTCGAAGCTCGCGGCGTCTCCGTCTTCGAGACCAATCGCGGCGGAAAGATGACCTATCACGGCACGGGGCAGCTCGTCGGCTACCCCGTCATCAACCTGAGCCCCGAGCGCGAAGACGTTCATCGCTACGTCCGCGACCTCGAAGAAGTGCTGATACGCGCGCTTGCGGATTTTCAGATTGAGGGCTTCCGCATCAAAGGGCTCACGGGCGTTCACACCGCGCGCGGCAAAGTCGCCGCCATCGGCGTCCACATCGCCCGTTGGGTGACGACGCACGGCTTCGCCCTCAACGTCAACACAGACCTCAGCTACTTCGACCTGATAATCGCCTGCGAAGGCGAGCCCGTCACCTCCATCAAAGAGCTGACCGGGCGCGAGCTTCCGCTCCAACAGGTCGAAGACCGCATCATCGAACGCTTCTCTGAGGTCTTTGAAACAAAGCTGGTAAATGGTAAATCGTAAATGGTAAATAGAAACGTGGTGAATGCAGTTTCCATTTACCATTTACGATTTACCATTCACTAACTTATGTTGAGCATAGAGCAGATACGTGAAGCGTCGGCGCGCATCGGCGGGCGCGTGCACAGGACGCCAGTCGTGACTTCGCGCGCTTTCGACGAGGCTGCGGGGCGGCGCGTCTTTTTCAAGTGCGAGAACTTGCAGCGCACCGGCGCTTTCAAGATACGCGGGGCGACCAACCGGATTCTCTCGCTGACGGAAGACGAGCGCGGGCGGGGCGTCGTGGCTTTTTCGTCGGGCAATCACGCGCAGGCGGTGGCGCTCGCCGCGCGCGAGGCAGGCGTGCGCGCCGTGATAGTGATGCCGGAGGATGCGCCCGTCTCGAAGCTCGCGGCGACGCGCGGCTACGGCGCTCAGGTCGTCTTCTACGACCGCCAGCGCGACGACCGGGAGGCGGTCGCGCGCGACATCAGCGCGCGCGAAGGTCTGACGCTCGTCCCGCCTTACGACGACTATCACGTCATCGCCGGACAGGGGACGTGCGGCCTTGAGCTGCTCGAAGAAGTGCCCGACCTCGACGCTCTCTTGACGCCCTGCGGCGGCGGCGGCCTCTTCGCGGGCGCGAGCACGGCGGCCAAAGCTCTGCGCGCAGAGGTGCGTTGCTTTCCCGTCGAGTCGGAGCTTTCGGACGACACGCGCCGTTCGTTCGGGGCGGGCGAGCGTATCCGCATCCCTCCGCCGCCGACCATCGCCGACGGCATGCGCACCCAATCACCCGGCGCGCTCACCTTTCCCATTCTTCAACGAACAGCCGAAGACGTTCTCGTCGTCACCGAAGACGAAATCGTCGAGACGCTTCGCTTCATCCTCTTTCGCATGAAGCTGCTCGTCGAGCCGACCGGCGCTGTCGCCGCCGCCGCCGTCCTCTTCGACAAACTTCCCAAGACGCTCAAGCGCGTCGGCGTCGTCATCTCCGGCGGCAACATCGACCCCGACGCCCTCGCTCGCTTCGCTCACAGGTAAAAGGGGAAAGGGAAAAGGGAAAGGGGAAAAGACGGACGAGTCTTTTGCTTCCCCCTTCCCCCTTCCCCTTTCCCCTTTCCCCCTACGGCTTTTACCCGTGCGGATGCTAAAATAGCATCAGTTTCGAATACCTTTGGAGTGAGGAAGTTTTGAGCCGCGAACTTAAAGTTATCAGCAATGCTGCGCCGCCGGGGCGTCCGGCGTTTCGTGGGCCGAAGCCCGAGTGGCTGAAGGTGCGCATCGGCGACCCGTCGAACCAGAATCATGTGCTGCGTTTGATTGAGGGGCTGAACCTGCACACGGTCTGCCAGGAGGCACGCTGCCCGAATATCTTCGAGTGCTGGTCTGACCGCACGGCGACCTTCATGCTGGCCGGAGACATCTGCACGCGCCATTGCGGCTTCTGCGCCGTCGGCAAGGGCAAGCCCGGCGCGCTCGACCCCGAAGAGCCGCGACACGTCGCCGAAGCCGTGCGTCATCTCAACCTCGCGCACGCCGTCATCACTTCCGTCAACCGCGACGACTTGCCCGACGGCGGCGCGCATCACTGGGCTCAGACGATTCGGGAAGTGCGCGCCCTCAATCCCGAATGCAAAATCGAAGTGCTCATCCCTGACTTCAACGGCGACGAGCGGGCGCTCGACACCGTGCTCGACGCACGCCCCGACGTGCTCAATCACAACACGGAAACCATCGCGCGCCTCTACCGCCGCGTTCGCCCCGACGCCGTCTACGAGCAGACCTTGACGCTCCTTCGACGTGCCGCCGCGCGCCGCGACTCGGAAGCGCGCGGCATGCTCACCAAGAGCGGCATCATGGTCGGCCTGGGCGAGACGTTCGATGAAGTGGTCGAGCTGATGAAGGACTTGCGCGCCGCGAGCTGCGACATTATGACTATCGGCCAGTATCTACAGCCGCACGCGCGGCGGCTCCCCGTCGAGCGCTACGTCACGCCCGAAGAGTTCGCGCACTGGCGCGAAATCGGCATGCAGATGGGCTTTCGCCACGTCGAATCCAGCCCGCTCACGCGCTCTTCCTATCACGCGCGCCAGCAGACCGGAGATGCCGAAGTTGCGACGGTCGAAGCCGAGACGGTCGTTTAGCATCATTCTCAAACACGTCGAAAAAGCCGCGAAGAGAAGCGGACGAACACGGATTCAAAACAGTTCCGAACCCGTGTTCATCTGATTCTCTTCGCGGCTTTTTCACGAAGGGAGATACTCGGGCGGGATGGGATTATCGGGGCGCTCGAAATCCCAGAAGATGGTGACGACCCACCAGCGCGCCCCGTCCCTGAGAAGCTGGATGCTGTTGACGCCGCGACTGAAAGGCTCCGGGTCGTCGGCATTGTTTCTCGACTCGTAGGTGCTCAGGACGTGCGCGATGTTGCCGAAGCTATCGACGCGCCGGTAGATTTCGCTCTCGAAGAAGCCTTTGACTTTGAAATACTCGCAGGCCGTCTTGAAGTATTCGTCCACGTCGAAGACGCTGGCCGTCGAGCCGCCCTCATCCGTCGGCGAGGTGCGAATCAGACGTGCTTCGGGGATAAAGAGCGAGCGGAAGCGTCTGAGGTCGCGCTTCTTTTCGGCGGGGCCTGAGATGGAGTCGTAGAGCGCGCCGATGATAGCATCGACGCTCGCCGCATCCTGCGCATAAGTTTCTTCCATAGAGAACCTTTCAGACAGCAAAGAGATGTTGAAGACGATAAACCCGAGTCGCAGAGCCACCGGAAGATGACAGGCGCGCTCGGCTGCTTACGAGCCTTCTCACGCTAAAACAAGCCCGCCGCCGCACACGCCGCGTCGCCTCTCCGGCACAATCCGCGTTATATTGGACGACATAAGCTCGTGTCAAACTGAATCAAGCGGTCAGCTTTCAGCCGCTCAGCGTTCAGCCGAACAATTGGATGGAGTGCTCGGTTGAACTTTCCATCGGCGGCCTTACCGTCGGCTTTTGGTCTGGCTGAATGCTGAAAGCTGATTGCTGAAAGCTTCTTAAAAATTATGAAAGCAGTAGTCTTCAAAGAACACGGTGCGCCGGAGGTGCTTGAGTACACGGAGCGGCCTGAGCCGTCGATTAAGGCAAACGAAGTTTTGGTCGAGGTGCGCGCTTGCGCTTTGAATCATCTGGACGTGTGGGCGAGGCGGGGGCTGCCGGGCGTGGAGATTCCTCTGCCGCACATCCTGGGGAACGACATCGCGGGGGTGGTGCGCGAGGTCGGGGAGGTGGTGGATTGGGTGAAGGCGGGCGACGAGGTGATGTTGCAGCCGGGAGTGTCGTGCGGGCATTGCCGCGAATGCCTGAGCGGCGCGGACAACATGTGCGCGCAGTACGACATTCTCGGCTACAGGCGCGACGGAGGTTACGCACAGCTCGTCGCCGCCCCGGCGGCGAACGTTATCCCGAAGCCGGAGCGTTTGAGTTGGGAAGAGGCGGCCGCTTTGCCGCTCGTGACGGTGACGGCGTGGCACATGCTCGTCGGGCGCGCGAGTGTGCAGCCGGGCGAAGATGTTTTGATTCATGCGGCGGGAAGCGGCGTCGGGTCTGTGGGGATTCAGATTGCGAAGCTGAGGGGGGCGCGCGTGATTGCTACTGCCGGGTCGGAGGCGAAGCTTGAGCGCGCGCGCGAGCTTGGCGCGGACGAAGTTATTAACTACACGCGCGCGGATTGGCCGAAGGAGGTGCGGCGTCTGACGGGGAAGAAGGGCGTCGAAGTGGTCTTCGAGCATACGGGCGCGGAGACGTGGCCGGGCTCGATTCTCTCTCTGGCAAAGAACGGGCGGCTCGTCACCTGCGGCGCGACGAGCGGCTTCGACGCCTCGACCGATTTGCGACAGGTCTTCTACAGACACCTGAGCCTCTTGGGCTCTTTCATGGGCTCGAAGGCGGAGCTGCTCGACGCCATGAAGTTCGTCGAGCGCGGGCAGATTCGCGGCGTAGTAGACCGCACGCTCCCGCTCGCCGAAGCCCGACGCGCGCACGAGCTGATAGAAGACCGCGCGCAGTTCGGCAAGCTGGTGCTGAGAATTGATTGATTGTTTCATCGGTTCATTGATTCATTGAAAGAACCAAATATTGAATCAATGAAGCGATGAAACAATTCTTTCAGTTCGTCGGCTCGGGCTCCTGAGCGTTCTGGTCTTCCTCTTCGTTCATCTCTTCTTCGGGGATGGGTGGGGGTGCGCCTTTGGCGTCGCGGATGCGCAGCACGGTGGCTTCGTCGTCGGCGTAGACTTCGTCGAACCAGCCGCTATCGAGCGCGTTGTTGTAGAAGCTTTCGTGCTCGTTGTCGGTGAAGACGTAGCGTGAGCCGAAGCGGTCGCGGATGATGGGGCCGGGGTTGTTCTCCTCGCCGGTGGTGATTTTCTGGAAGAGTTCTGAAAGCTCCGGGTTCTTGTCGTGCAGGTAGGTGGGGTCGAGCCCGGAGACGTAGGTGTACTCGGGCGCGAAGTAGAAGAGGCGCGGGAAGTCGTCCCAGTCGGTGTTGAAAATCATCTCGCCTTTGGGGACGTTCGAGCGAATCCAATCGGTCGCCGCCCGGTAGTGCTCGGGAGGCGCGCTGTTTGCAATCTCCAACACTTCATGCCTGACGTTGCCGACAAGCTGCGCCGTCAGATAAGCGAAGACGACGAAGACGAAGGCCAGCTCCTTCCAGCGCGCACGCTCTCGGCGCTCGACGGTTTCAGGGCGCTCGTGACGGTCGAGGAAGGGCTCAAGCTCGTCCATGACGGAGGAAGGCAGCCGCGAAGCGACGGCGCGTCGCGCGCCGGAGAGCACGGGCTGGAGGCTGAAGGCGGCGAAGAGCACGGCGAAGGGCGGCCAGTATTCTGAGAAGCGTTTCCAGCGCGCGTTGGCGATGAGCAGGACGGTCGTGAAGATGAGAAAGAAGAGGGGGCGCGCGTCGGTTTTCCTGTCGTCGCCGCGAAAGGCTATGTAGCCTACCACCATCGCCACGCAGGCGACGAAGGCGTTCATCAGAAATTCCCAGCTCTCGTAAGGGTACCATTCGCCGCCGACCTTCACGGGGAAATCGTCCTTCGTCATCTTCATCAAAAGATGTTCGACGAAGAGGCGTATGTTGCGTGGGAAGTATGGATTGATGATGAAGCCCGCGAGCGAGCCGACCGCCGTCCACACGACGGGTTGCCACTCGATGCGTCGCTCGCTCCAGAAAACCACTACAGACCAGACGACCGCCGCCAGACAAAGCAGCGCGAACATGTCGTAGGCCAGCGCGAAGAGAAACGCGAGCGGCGCGAGCCAGGCGTACTTTCTCTCGAAGAGCAGATATATCCCCGCCACCATCAGAACGATTGAGACGCTCATCGCCTTCGCCATGTTCATGCGATAGAGAAAGGGCGCGGAGGAAGCGAGCAGCGCGAGCAGCCAGAGGAGCGGGTAGCGCAGACGGTAGCGCACGACGAGCCAGTAGCAGGAGAGGACGGCGAGCGAGGCGAAGAGCGTCGTCCCAATCTTCGCGCCGAGCACGGGGTCACGAAACCACGTGAAGGGGATTTGCAGAACGTGAAAGAGGAAGTGATGGTCTACGTAGTCGCGTGCGTTCAAAGTAGTCAGGGGCAACTGTGTGAAGAGCGGCGGGAAGTTGCCAGCGCGGATGCTCTCCCAGAGCATCCGGCTCCACTTAACGTGATAGTAGCCGTCGAAGTCGCCGCAGCAGATGGAGGCGGTCGAGAATTGCAGCCACCAGAAGACGAAGCCGACGACCGCTGCCCCGACTAAATAATTGACGACGCGCGACTCGACCCACGAGGCCGCGCCCGTGCTTTCGCTGCCACTCGCCTCGGAGACCTCCGGCGCTTCCGCGCGCCCGACCTCCACGTTGCTTCCTTCGATATTCTCCATCTGAAAATCCGTTTCCTTCTTCCAGCGAGTCGTCTTCCGGAGTGTCCGTGTCGAATGTCAGACAAAATAGCACACGCCCGCGCCGCACTTGAAGCGAGCGAGCCTGTCGAATTCTCCGGGTCTCACTGTTGATTTTCCGCGCCCGCGTAGAGCGTGAGCAGAGAGGCTTCGAGGTCGGAGATTTTGAAGGGCTTGTTGACGATGAAATCGAAGAGGACGGAATCGGGCGCGCCGCCCGGGATGGTCTGGCCGTAGCCGGTGGCGAGCGCGATGAGCATCTCGGGGGCGCGCCGCCGTGCTTCGGCGGCAAGCGTGAGACCGTCCATCGCGGGCATCGAGAGGTCTGTCAGCATCAGGTCGAAGCGGTCTGCGGCGAGCGCGTCGAGAGCGGCGGCGGCGCTGCGGACGGCGACCACCTTCTGGTCGAGCGCCGTCAGCATCTCGACCAGAACCTCGCGCACGACCTCTTCATCATCGACGACGAGCACGCGGCGCGAGGGAAGCGCCGAGCGCCGGAGCGGCGCGACGGGCGCGCTCGCTCCGGCGCGCGTCTGCGGAAAAGAGAGGCGAAAGGTCGTGCCCTCGCCCTCGCGGCTTTCGACTTCGACGCTTCCGCCGTGCCGGTGAATGATGCCGTAGCTGACCGCGAGGCCGAGCCCTGAGCCCTTCGGCCCTTTGGTCGTAAAGAAGGGCTCGAAGATGCGCTCGCGTAGAGCGGCGGGGACGCCGTGCCCCGTGTCCTCTATCTCGACGATTATCCAACGCTCGCGCTTCATCTCTCGCAGAGAGATACGACCACCTCCGGGCATGGCGTCGAGCGCATTGAAAATCATGTTGACGAGCACTTCGCGCATCTCCGAAGGGTTGGCGGCGATGAGGTCTTCGCCCTCGAAGTCGCGCCGGAAGTCGAGGTCGTAATGAAGGCCGTGAGCGCGTGCGTCGTCTTCCCAGCGCGTGCGCGTCAGTTGCACGGCGTCGGCGATGAGACGCGAGACGGAGACCATGCCCAGGGGCTCGCCGGGCGAGCGACGGGCGAAGGTTTGAATGCGGCGGACGGTCTCGGCGGCGTCGAGCGCGGCGGTCTCGATGACTTCGAGGTTGCGTCGCTGTTTCTCTTCGGTGGCGGTGCGAAGCAGGAGCTGTGTGCGGCCGAGGATGGCGGCGAGCGCGTTGTTGAAGTCGTGCGCGACGCCTGCGGCCAGTTGTCCGAGGCTGCGCATCTTCTCGCTCTCGGCCTCGCGCTCGGCGCGCTCAAGCTCGCGCTTGAGCAGGCGGACGTTTTCGATGGCGACGGCGGCGAGGTTCGCGGCCATCCGCATGGCAGTCGCATCGCTCGCGCCGAAGGCTGCGCGGCGCGGGCTCTGAACTTCCACCGCGCCGAGCGAGCGCCCCATGAAGCTCATCGGCGCGACGAGGGAAGAGAGCGGAAGCTGCGGGTCAACTTCGTCTGCGACGTAGACGCGCGGAAGGTTAACGATGGCGGCCTGCAAGTCGTCGGTGATGATGAGCTGGTTGGTGCTGACGGCGCGGCTGTGAGGGCTTTCGGTCATCGGCATCGGCGGCAAAGTCGAGAGGTCTATCTCCTGACCTTCGCTCCAGGCGTAGACGGCGTGGCGCTCGTCCCGGTCTTCGTCGTAGAGCGAGATGAAGATGCCGTTGCAGGGCGTAGACGCGAGGGCGAAGTGGCAGAGGGCGCGGAAGACGGATTTCAGGTCGTGTGCGACGCCGAAGGCTTGCGCGAGCGTGGCGAGGCGCTCAAGCAACTGCTCGTATTCGACGATAGAGCGCGACTCGACCTCGTCGCCCTTCGCGCCGACAGCCTTTGCGCCTTCACGCTGCGATTCGTCGCCCTTCTCACAGGCGAGCGGAGAGGCGGAAACACTTCTGCTGCTGTCGCGTTCGCTCTCCATACCATCGTCGCTTCAGCCGCGAGCTTCGGGCTCGCGTCCCAGTTGACGAACGAGGTCGATTAAATCCATCGGGTTGATGGGCTTGGTGAGAAAGGCGTTGAAGCCGGAGGCGAGCGCGCGGTCGCGGTCGTCGTACATGGCGAAGCCGGTGACGGCGATGAGCGGAACGGCGCGGTAGTCGGGCAGAGTACGGATAGCCTCGGCCAGCTCGTATCCGTTCATGCCGGGCATCCCGATGTCGGAGACGACCACGTCGAACTGCTCGGTGCGAGCCGTCTCAAGCGCGTCGTTGGCAGAGAAGACCGTCACCACGTCGTAGCCCGCGAAGCGCATCACCATCGCCAGCATCTCCGTCACGTCCGGCGCATCATCGACCACGAGCGCCCGCAGCTTCTGTTTATCCGTCGTCGAGACTTCAGACTCTTCGCCGAGCGGCCTGCTCGAAGCAGCGTCGCCGCCGAAGGCCGCGTTATAGGAGAAGAGCAGAGCCGTAAGGTCAGTCCAGCGATGTTCCGGCGTTGTCGGGATTGTCGATTGCATTGTCCAAGCCTTTCAGCCGCGACTCACTTCGCGCGCGGCCTTACCGTTTAAGTCCGGAGTCTCGAAGTCTGGAGTCAGGAAACTGAGGTCAGGTCTCTTATCTTCCGGCTCCGGCGGCCTTCGGACTCCAGACTCCAGACTTCAGACTTTAGACTCCGGACTTTTCTTTAATGAGCCGTTCGATTGCGTCGACCAGCTCGGTCGGGTCAACCGGCTTCGGGATATGCAGGTCGTAGCCGGCGAGGAGGGCGGCTTCTATATCCTTCGGAGCGGCATAGCCGGTTAAGGCGACTGCCGGGACGCCTCGCAGATGAGACATTTGGCGCAGTTGCCTGATTAAGTCGTAACCGTCGATATGGGGGAGTCCGATGTCGGAGACGATTATATCAAACCTCGCCGACGAGGCAACGCGCAAAGCTTCGGAGGCCGTCTCGCAGAGCGTCGTCTCGAAGCCCCGTCCCTCGAAGAGCGTCTGCAAAAGCTCCAGCGTGTCGCGCGCGTCTTCGACGACGAGCACGCGCCGCCAGCCCGGTTTGTTCTCCGGCGGCCACTGTCCAGAGGTCGGGTTGGCTGCGGGTGCGAGGTCGAGCGCCGTCTGGCGGATGAGCGGCAGCGTGACGTTGAAACGGCTGCCGTGCCCGACGCCTTCGCTCTCGGCCACAACCTGCCCGCCGTGCGCTTCGACGAAGCTTTTGACGAGCGCAAGGCCGATGCCGAGTCCGCCGTAGGCGCGAGTGGTCGTGCCGTCGGCCTGCCGGAAACGCTCGAAGACGTGTGGGAGAAACTCGGGCGTGATGCCCTGTCCCTCGTCTTCGACCGAGACTCGAACTTCGCCGTTCTGCGAACGACAGGAGATGCGGACGCGGCTTCCGTTGCCGGAGAACTTGACCGCGTTGTTAAGCAGGTTGGAGAAGACCTGAACGAGACGCACGCGGTCGCCCGAGACTACGGGGCGCGCCTGCGGCGAGTCTGCCTCAAGCTCGATGTCGAGCCGGACGCCGCGCTTGTCTCCTTCCGTGCGCGCCGCCTCGACCGCTTCTTCGAGCACGCCTTCAAGCTCGACGGGCGCACGCTCGATGCGCATCTTGCCGCTCATAATGGCCGACATGTCGAGCAGGTCGTTGATGAGGCGGGCGAGCGCCTGCGAATTCTTGTCGATGACGGCGAGGCCGTGCGGCGTTTCGCTCTCGGGGAGGCGTTCGCCGCGCAGCATATGAACCCAGCCGATGATGGGCGTCAGAGGCGTGCGCAGCTCGTGCGAGAGCGTGGCGAGAAATTCGTCCTTCGAGCGGTTGGCCTGCTCCATCCTTCGATAGAGGCGCGCGTTATCGACGGCCAGAGCGGCGCGGTGCGCGAGGTCTTCAACGAAGCGGAGGTCTCCCGCCGCGTAGCGTCGCCCGGACTCGGCCAGCGCGAGCGTGATGGTGCCGATGGTGCGTCCGCGCGCCAGAAGCGGGACGCAGATGTAAGACTTCAAGCCCAGCTCGCGCAGCACTCTTAAGTGCTCGGCGTCTCTGGCGACGGCTGCGAGAAGCCCTTCGGGAATCTCCGTGTAGACGACGGGCTGCCCCGTGCGAAAGACTTTGGCGGGCCCTTCGGCGATGGAAGTATCGGGCGGATAGCGACTCGTCAGCTCGCGCCCGAGCGCTTCTTTGCGCGGGTCGGTGTGCGCGAGCGTGCGATGAATCGTGCGGTCTTCTTCGACGATGTCGATTAAGCACCAATCGGCGAAGCGCGGCACGACGAGATGGCTGAGCGTGGCGAGGGTGGTCTGGTAATCGAGCGAAGAGACGAGCGTATCGCCGGCTTCGGCCATGAAGCGGGAAGTTTCGGCGGCGCGCTTCTGGTCGTCGATGTCTGTGGCCGTGCCGAACCACTTGACGATGCGCCCCTCGGAATTTCTGAGCGGCACGGCGCGTGCGAGATGCCAACGGTAGCTTCCGTCCGACGCTCGACGTAAACGATACTCTATCTCGTAGACGTTGCCGGTCTGCACCGAGGTTGACCAGCGCCTCAGCGCCTGCTCCAAATCTTCCGGGTGCAGGGCGGGCTGCCAGCCCCACCCTTGAGTCTGCTCAAGTGTCATGCCGGTATAGTCGAACCAGCGTTGATTGTAGTAGTCGAGGTAGCCGTCGGGTCGCGCCGTCCAGACAATCTGCGGCATAGCGTCGGCGAGATACCGATACTGCTGCTCGCTCTGGCGCAGAGCCTCTTCGGCGCGCTTGCGCTCGGAGATGTCGAGGGTGACGCCGCGCATCCCGACGGGGCGACCCTCCGCGTCGCAGATGACGTTCGACTGCGCTTCGACCGGCACGGCGCGCCCGTCCTTGCATATCCAGCGAAACTGGCTCGTCCCGCCCCGGCGACCGTCGAAGATTTCGCGCGCCTCGCGTGCGGCGCGCTCGCGGTCTTCCTCGTGAACAATCGTGAGCCAGAAGTTGGGCGCGCCGAGCCACTCTTCAACCGTGTAGCCGAGCATCGTCTCGACGTGGTCGCTGACGAAATCAATCCGCTGCTCGGACTCGTCCGGCTCGCCCCAGGCTTCCCAGACAACGCCCGGCACGTTTGCCAGAAGGTTCTTCAAACGCCCGCGCTCGCTCTCGACCTGCCGCGCCAGAGCTATTCTCTCCCGCTCCGTGCGCTTCTGCTCGGTGAGGTCGATGATGAAGCAGATGTATTCGGTCTGCGAGCCTTCCAGCAGCGCGTAGCCGATGAGGACGGGCACGCGGCTTCCGTCCTTGCGGACGTACTCCTTCTCGTAAGGCGTGCATGCTCCGCGCGCGAGGGCTTCGGCCATGCCCTGTTGGTCTGCCTGAGCGTATTCGGGCGGCGTCATGTCAGACCAGCGCACATGACCTGCGCGCAGCTCTTCCCGCGTGTAGCCAATCATCGCCAGAAGGTTGTCGTTGGCGTCGGTGACTTGGCCCCTTTCGTCTGAGAACATCACGCCGATGATGTTCGACTCGACGAGGCGGCGCAGACGCGCCTCGCGGTCGCGCAGGGCTTCCTCGGCCTGCCGGCTGCGCGTGATGTCGCGCGCGATGGTCGAAGCTCCGATGATTTCGCCCGAAGGCGCTTTGACGGGAGAGATGGTGAGTGAGATGTTGACGAGGCTTCCGTCCTTCCTGACGCGCACGGTGTTGCGGTGTTCGACGCGCTCGCGGCGTTTGATGGCGTCGAGAAATTCCTGCACTTCCGAATGCCGCTCCGGCGGGACGATGAGAGTGATATGACGACCGACGGCCTCCGAAGCCGTGTAGCCGTACATGCGTTCGGCTCCGGCGTTCCAGCTCGTGATGATGCCGTCGAGCGTCTTGGCGATGATGGCGTCGTCGGAGGATTCGACGATGGCCGCCAGACGCCAGCTCGCCTCCTCGGCCTCGCGCCGCTCCGAGATGTCGTGGAAGACCAGCACGACGCCGTTGATGCGTCCGAGCGCATCACGAATCGGAGCGCCGCTATCGTCGATGGGCGTTCGTTTGCCGTCGCGCGCGACGAGCAGCGTGTGATTCGCCAGCCCCACTACCGCGCCTTCGCGCAGCACTTTCACGACCGGGCTCTCCGCCTCCGCGCCCGTCTCTTCGCTGACAATCCTGAAGACTTCCGCGAGCGGCCTGCCTGCCGCCTCGCGCGCGCTCCACCCCGTCAATCTCTCCGCCACCGGATTCATAAAGACGACGCGCCCCGCCCGGTCGGTGGCGATAACGCCGTCGCCGATGCTCCGCAGCGTCGCCGAAAGGCGCTCTTCGTTCTCGTAGGCGGAAACTTCGGCGTGCCTGCTCCGCTCGGTGAGGTAGATGATAAGGAAGGCGACGCCGACGAAGACGCCGATTTGCAGAAGACCTTCGACGCCGATGGCGAGTGAGAAGACGGGCGCGAGAAAGAGGTAGGCGCTCAGGAGCGCCGAGAGCGCGACGGCGACGAGGGCGGGGCGGCGTCCGCTGTAGAGGGCTGAGAGGACGACCGCCGGAAAATAGAAGGCGAAGGGAATGCGCGGGAGTTCCAGACCCATCAGGCGGCGCAGCGCATCCGTCAGAAGAGTTGCCAGGAGCACAGCGCCGACCGCGACGCCGTAGCGCTCCCAGGCGCTCTTGCGGCGCGTCGCTCTTCGAGCAACTTCCTCCTGCGCCAAAGGCCCCGTCTCCCGCCTTGAATCCGACATCGCTATCCCCCGCCCGGCATCCTCCGCACAAACGCCGCCTTCTCTCGCACCCGAAACCTGGCGCGTCCCACGACTCACACGCGCACGGACGAGGCTCGTCGCAGCAACAGCACGCCCGGAAAAGCCTCAACGGCAGGCAAAACGAAATTGAGTGAGAAGGTGCGTGCTACGGAAAGCCTCTGGCGTTGGTCTGGTGCGGAAACGCGTCGTCTTCTGCGCTCTCATGTCATATCGTACGGACTCTCGGACGCCTCGAAGAGTCGTTCCTCTGCGGCCAGTTTCTACTCTTTATGCTTAACAGGAGCAAAAGCTACTTCTTTAACCATGACAAGTCAAGGCGCTTTCCCTTTCGCTAACCACCTTAATTAGCTCCCGCCACTCTTTTCTGCTAGTCTCACGAAAGAGAGGCCAGAGGTTAGAGGTCAGTGAAAGACCAAAGCAAAAACAAAGCTCCGGGCTTTGCTTTTACTGACCTCCGACCTCCGACCTCTGACCTCTGCTTTTATGTATCCGGCTGGCAATCTCTTTATTCCGACTTCGCACGGGCGGCTCGAAGCGATTCTGAAAGAACCGCAGGCGTCGGCGTCAGGCGGCGCGGTGCGCGGGGCGGCGCTCGTTCTGCATCCGCACCCTCTGCACGGCGGCACGATGCACAACAAGGTGGTCTTTCGCGCCGCACGCGCCTTGAACGACGCGGGGCTCGTCTCCCTTCGCATCAACTTTCGCGGCGTCGGGCTCTCGACCGGCACGCACGACCACGCGCGCGGCGAACAGGAGGACGCGCGCGATGCCCTCGACTATCTCGCCGCACGCTACCCGGCTTTGCCGCTCACGCTCGCAGGCTTCTCCTTCGGCGCGCGCGTCGGCCTTGAATACGGCGTCTCCGAGCCTCGCATCCGCCGTCTCATCGGCCTCGGCACGCCCGTCAACATGTACGACTTCGGCTTTCTGCACGACTGCCGCAAGCCGCTCCTCTTCGTTCACGGCGAGCGCGACGAGTTCGGCGACGTAGAACGCCTGCGCCGCCTTGCCGCCGAGCTTCCGGCGGAAGCCCGCGTCCAGCTCCGAATCATCCCCGAAGCCGGACACTTCTTCGAGAACAAGCTCGACGAAATGAGTCGCGCGATTAAAGAGTGGACGGAAGAAGAAATGATGAATGCGGAATGATGAATGATGAATGAAAAGCAGAAAGCTTTTGTCTTTCAATTCATCATTCCGCATTCCGCATTCATCATTCCGCGTAGAGGCTGTCGATGACGTTGCGATATTTGTCGTCGATGACGCGGCGCTTGATTTTGAGGGTGGGCGTAAGCTCGCCTCCTTCGATGGTCAGCTCGTTTTCGAGGAGGGCGACTTTTTTGACGCGCTCATACTTCGAGAGGTCGGCGGTGAGAGAGTCCACCTGACGTTGAAAGAGGTCGAGGATGCGCGGGTCGCGGCAGAAGTCTGCGGGCGTTTTGCAGTCGAGCCCTTTGAGCTGTGCGTAGGAGCGGAGCTGCTCCCAGTTGGGGACGATGAGCGCGGAGGCGAACTTGCGACCATTGCCGATGAGCACGACCTGATTGACGAAGCGCGACTGCTTGAGGCGCTGCTCGATGGGCTGCGGCGCGAGGTACTTGCCGCCTGATGTTTTGAAGAGTTCTTTCTTGCGGTCGGTGATGCGAAGGAAGCCTTCGGCGTCGAGCGTGCCGATGTCGCCGGTCTTGAACCAGCCGTCGGCGGTGAACACGTCGCGCGTGGCTTCGGGCTTGTTGTAGTAGCCGCGCATGATGTTGGGCCCGCGCGTCTCTATCTCGCCGTCTTCGGCGATGCGCACCTCGACGTTTCTAATCGCCTGCCCGACCGTGCCGATGCGATTGTCGTCGGGCGAGCCGGCGGTAATCACCGGCGAAGTCTCCGTCAGTCCATACCCTTGAACGATGGGTAGCCCCGCGCCCATGAAGATGTAGCCAAGCTCTTCGGGCAGCGCCGCGCCGCCTGAGACGAAGAGACGCATTCGCCCGCCCACTCCCTCCTGCCACTTCGAGAAGACGAGACGCGAAGCCAGTTTGTATTGCAGCGCGAGCGTCGCAGGGATAGGCTCGCGCTTCACAGTCGCCTGCGCCCAACGCTTGCCGACCGAGACAGCCCACGCCAGCAGAGAGGCTTTCACCTTCCCGCCCGCCGCAGCTTTCTCCTTGATGCGCGCGTAGATTTTCTCGAACAGTCGCGGCACGCAGAGCATGATAGAGGGGCGCACCTCGCGCATGTTGTCGCCAATCTTCTCCAGCGACTCGGCGAAGTAGACGCTCATGCCGTGATGCAGGTACATGTTCATCCCCGTGCGCTCGAAGATGTGAGAGAGCGGGAGCACGGAGAGCACCACGTCGCGCGCGCCGAAGGAGAGATGAACCGAGCAGTCGATGAGATTGGTGACGAGGTTCGAGTGCGTCAGCATGACGCCTTTGGGCTCGCCCGTCGTGCCCGAAGTGTAGATGATGGTGGCGAGGTCTTCCGGCTCGACGGCGCGCGAAAGCTTCTCCGAAAGATTCGGCTCCTGCGCGTCGAGGTCGCGCCCGCGCTCTTCAAGCTCGGCGAGCGTCAGCGCAAACTCTTCGTCGGGCTTCTCGCCTTCGAGGAAGATGATGCGCTCCAGAGCCTCGCAGTCGCGTATCGACTCGATGATGCGCTCGTAGGCGGCGAGGTTTTGAATGAAGAGGACGCGCGCGCCCGAGTCGCTCAGGATGTAGCAGACCTGCGGGGGCGCCTGCGTCGGGTAGATGGGCACGTCGATTGCGCCCGCGAGCTGGCATCCGGCGTCGGCCATAACCCATTCGGGGCGACTCTCCGAGAGCAAGCCGACTCGCTCACCGCGACGAACGCCCATCGAGTAGAGGCCGAGCGCGATGCGGCGCGCGCGCGTGATGAACTCTTCGGAAGAGACGGAGCGCCACTGGCCGTCGCGTTTGTAGTTGAGCGCGTCGGGCTTTCGGTGCAGGCGTGCGGCGCGCTCGAAAACTTCGGGCAGAGTCGTCGGCTCGTCCGGCGCGAGCGGCACGCGCGGCGGATGCCTGACGCCCACCGGAGACTCCGTGTTTTCCTTCGGGGTCGTCGCTTCAGTCTCTTTGTTTTCCGTCTGAGTCGTCGCTTCTCCTGCGGTGTTCATCATCTGGCGCTCACCCCGTTTAGAAAGATGTCGAGAACCTCGTCGGCCATCGGCGCGAGCTTATAACGTCGCTTCGAGAGAATCCAGTTGGTCGCCATCTCGTCGAGCGCGCCGAAGAGAACTTTGGCGACTATCTTCGCATTGAGGTCGCGGCGAAAGACTCCGTCGCGCTGACCTTCCTCGAAGGCTTCCCGGATGAGGCGCAGGTATTCGGCCAGCCCGGCGGCTGAAAACTCCTCCATAAACTTCGTCGAGCCGCGCAGCTCGACCTGAAAGACGACTGCGAGGTCGCGGTCAGCGCCGAGACGTTCGAGATGGAGGGTAGCGATGCGTCGGAGTTTTTCGCGCGCGTCTGTGATTTCCGCGAGCTGGCGTCGGCCTTCGGCCATCGCCTCGCCCGTGTTGCGCTCGAAGATGGAATGAAGAATCTCTTCCTTGCTCTTGAAGTAGAGATAGACCGTGCCGTCGGCCACTCCGGCGACACGCGCGATGTCGGCGACTTTCGAGTTGAAGTAACCGTTGCGGGCGAAGACGTGCGTGGCGGCGCGAAGGATTGCTTCGCGCTTGTCGGCCACAGGAGCACGCGTCGCCGGGAGGGAACGAGCCGAACGCATCAGGGGAATAAGCTCCGGATTAGCATTTATCTCAAACGACGCCTGAATGGCCGTTCATTCAGACGTCGCCCCTAGCCTAACCCCGCTCGCCCATTTACGCAACCCGCTCGTCGCTCTAACGCTTCGCTCCAAGCTCGGCTTCTTCCTCGTCAAACTCGCGCCCGCGCGCCCCACTCTCTCCGTTTCGCGTGTCGCTTTGCAGCGCCACCTGAAGCGAGCCGCCGCGCACGTTGAGGTCGCGCTGCGGAAACGGAATCTCGATACCGGCTTCGAGGAAAAACCTGCGTATGCGGTAGTTGATGTCGCTCTTAATCTGCGGGTAGCGGCGCGCCCGGTCAGTCCAGACGAGCAGCCGGAAGTTCAAAGAAGAGTCGCCGAACTCCATGAACTGCACGCTCGGCTTCGGCTCCGCCAGAACGTGTTTGACGCCCTCGGCGGCGCGCAGGAGCATATCAGTGACCAACTCCACGTCGGAATCGTAGGAGACGCCGACGGGAATCGAGATGCGCGAGCGACGTTCGCCGTAAGACCAGTTAATCAAATTCTGGTTGACGAGCTTCGAGTTGGGCACGATGGCGGCGATGTGGTCGTTCGTCATCACGACGGTCGTGCGCAGATTGATGCTCATCACGCGCCCTTCGGTCAGCCTGCTGTCGGGGCCTGTGACGGTGACGAAATCGCCGACTCTGACAGGTCGCTCGAAGAGCAGGATGAAACCGGAGGCGATGTCGCCCGCGATGAACTGCAAGCCGAAGCCGATGCCAAGCGAGAGCGCCGTGAAGACGACGGCGAAGGTCGTCAAATCGGCGTTGAAGGCGAGCTTGGCGGCGTAGAGCACCCCGACGGCGACTATGACGTAATGCGTCACGCGCAGGATGGTGTATTGCAGGCCGGGGTCGAGGTGCGTGCGCGCGGCCAACCGGCGCTCAAGAAAAGCTCTGAGCGAGCGCGAAAGGATAAGCGCCACAAGAAACAGCGCGATGCCAAGCCCCAGACTCGCCACCGAAATCTTCAAAGTATCGCCGATGACGAGCGGCCTGTTGATGTAGTCGTACCAGAGTATCTGCATCCAGCTTCTATCCGGCTTCACCACAGCCGAGGGCTCCGGCAGAGGCGTCTCAGCCGCCTGCTGCCACCACATCCACACGTTCAGCATCAACACCCGCGCCGGACTCACGACAGATGCCGCGCCGCCCGTTCCTTCAAATAACTGTGCGAACACTTTTCACTTCCCCTTTACTCTGAAAACTCGTCCGAGCGGCGATGGCCGAGAGCCTCGACGCCAAACAAAAAGACAGAGCCGCCCAAGCACCATTGGGGGTCTTGGAGCGGCTCGTCGGGAACTGATTCAAAATGGCGGAGGGGACAGGACTCGAACCTGCAAGCCCGCAAGGGCGGCGGTTTTCAAGACCGCTGCATTACCAATTATGCTACCCCTCCAAGATGATGCACCTTCAATGATACCGGACGCCGCCCGCCTTCTCAACCACGCAGAAAGAGGTCAAAGGTCAGCAAAAGCACTTTGTCTTTAATTGACATCTAAGAAGCTGTTTGAAAAGTCCCGAAAGGGACTTTCGATAGTAGCCAGAGCGTTTATCGCTGGGATTCCAGCAAAAACATTTCCCAGTCCCGTAGGGACGGCTGAAGGCAGGCTCAGCCGTCCCTACGGGACTGAAACTTTAGATGCGCTCGTCACCCAGCGATAAATCGCTGGGCTATTCTCATTCTGTCCCTGACGGGACAGAGACGCGCCTATTTTCAAACAGCTTCTAACATCCGACCTCTGCTTTATCGGCGCGCCAGCAGACGCTCGCGGATGCCCCTCGGGTCGGAGCGGGCTTCAACCTCTGCCCTCAGTTCGAGGCGCTGAGCCCGTCTCTTTTCCAGATAGTTTTCTATCTCGGCCTGATGTTGCAGGTAATAGCTGATGACCGTATAGACATCGGCCAGATTCAGCGTCGGGTATTGCTGAACTATCTCTTCGGGCGTCGCTCCATCGTTGAAAGCATAGATGACCGAATCGAGAGACACGCGCGTCTCGCCAACTCTCATCACGCCCGCTTCATCCGCCGAGAGAGGAACTGTGTTGATGGAAAGACTCATAGCAAGGGCAGTATAAACCGAATAGAGACGGGATGTCAGATGTCAGTTAAAAACAGCCGTCTTTCACTGACCTCTGCTTTTCACGTCGTCAGTCTTCGATAGATGGCGGGCATGCGTTCGGGCAGTGAGAGGACGTTGTCGATGATGGTGTAGCCGACTTCGCCGTAGAGATCGCGCAGCTCGGCTTCGGAGTCGCGGTCGATGGTGATGCAGAAGGGGGTAATGCCGTCGAGTCGCGCCTGTCGGAGGGCTTCGCGTGTGTCTTCGCGTGCGTAGCGTGCGTCGCCGTAGTCGTGGTCGTAGGGGCGTCCGTCGGAGAGGACGATGAGGAGGCGCGTGCGCGCGTCCTGTTTTTTGAGGCGGGTGGCGGCGTGGCGGATGGCCGCGCCGAGGCGCGTGTTGTGCTGGTAGTTGATGCCGCCGATGCGACGCTCTATCTCGTCGGAGTAGCGCTCGGAAAAATCTTTGATGACGTAAAACTTGACGTTGCGCCGTCCCTCGGAGGTGAAGCCGTAGATGGCGTACACGTCGCCGACGGCTTCGAGCGCCTCGCTCATCAGGACGAGCCCTTCCTTTTCCACTTCGATGATGCGGCGGCCTGGATGCGTGTAGGGCTGCAAGGGATGACGACCGATGGTGCGCGCCGTCGAAGACGACTGGTCGAGCAGGAAGGAGACGGCGACATCGCGCTCGCGCCGGAGACGCTTGGTGTAGAGGCGTTCGGACTGCTGGCCGTCGGCGCGTCGGTCGGCGATGTAGTCGATGATGGCATTGAGGTCGTAATCGTCGCCGTCCAGCTCGTTCAAGATGCGCTTGAAGCTTTCGGGCTTCATCATCTGGAATTGATGACGGATGGAAGAGATGACGCCTCGATAGCGCGAGCGCGTCAGCTCGACGAACGAGCGGTCGCCGCGACGCACGCGCTTCTCGACGACGCGACACCAGCCGACGCGCGTATCCGAAAGCTCCCTGTCCCACTCGTCGTAAGCATAAGCAACCTCGCCCTCTTCCAGGCTCTGCTCCGGCGTCTCGCCCTGCGCCCAACGCTCCGCGCCCAGTAAATCTTCGGGCTCGCCCTCGCGCGCCTCGGCGCTCGCCCAGGCGTTGAAAAGCTCGCGTGCGTCCTGCGTGCGCTGCTGCTCTCCGGCTTGCTGGCTGCGCCGCTCTTCGACCTCGCCCGTCATGTTCTCCGACTGCTGCTGCTCTTGCTGCTCGTCGCTCCCGCCTCCGGCGGCGGCCTCGTCCTGCGACTGCTGCGTCATGTCGGGGACGACCGATTGAAACAGAGAGTAGACGCGGCTCGTCGCCATCAAAGTATCGGCGACGGTGGCGGTCGGACTCGTCAGGTAATCGGCGACGATGGTTTCAAGCTCGGAGACAATCTGGCCGTAGAACTGCCGCGCGTCGTCGAGCGCGCCGCCGCAGAGCGTGATTTGGAAGAGCAGCTCGAAGGGGACGAGCGTGACGGGCAGACCGGCGATGCGCGGGCGGTTCGAGCGCAGGTGCTCGCGCACGCGGTCGAGGTCGCGGCTCAAGCCCCTGTAGGTGTGATGCAGACGACGGTCGATGCGCCCGTTCTCCAGCGTGCCGAAGATGCGCGTCGCCAATCCCGGCAGCGGAAAGAGCGCGAGCGCAGAGCGATAGTCGCCGTCTTTCGGCAGAGCGCGTCTCTTCGCCTCTTCGGCCTGCCGCCGCGCTTCCTCTTCGGGCGCGAGCGCGCGCTCGCCTCGCTCCAGATCGTTGATGTAGCCGTCGAGCGCGAAGGCGTCGCGCGCGTCGACGTTCTCGGGCGCGTACAGCTCGGCGATTGAAGTGTAGGCGGCTCGCAGGTCGCTCGTCTCGCGGTCGTGAGTGCCGAACTCTATCTGACCGGCAGCGTGTGCGGCGAGCACTTTGTAGAGACGAAAGTTGAGAGCATCCGTTTCAAACTCGGCGACCGATGCGGGCAGGTGAATCGTCCGCCCGTCACCAATGCGCGACTCGTCCGGCACGGCGGCGAGCGGCGCGACATCGACCGAGCGCCCCGTCAGAGCTTCGACGTAGAGGCGCAAAGTCTGCGCGACCTCTTCGAGCGCGAGCCCCGCCCCGCCGCCGAGCAGCGCGTCGTTGCTGCGCCGCGTCTCAAGCGCGTAGTAGCTGCGCCGCGCACGCGCCTCGACCGAGCGCGTCTGCGCCAGTCCGCCGAGCGCCCACTGCTCGAACTGCTCAATCGAAGTCGTCCGCAGAGCCGTCGGGCCTGAACGAAAACAGGAGATAGCAGCCTCACCATCAACCCGCGCCACCTCGCGTGCCGCACTCAAAACGCGACGCGCCAGCTCCACCCCTCGCGCGCGATTCTGCTGAGCGGCGAACGCATGAAAGACCGTCGGGCTCGTGCGCGCAAGCGCCACCATCCCGGCGTTGCTCTGCTCGGCGACGGCGCGAAGCAGCTCATCCCATTCCGCGAAAGCTTCCGGCAAGAGGCGCAGAACCTCTCCGCCCGCCACCAGCGCATGAAGCGCCGCCGCGCCGCCCCTCTCAAGAAAACCCTCGACGTGCCGGAACAGACGCGAAGCCCGCTCGGCATCCAGTCCTTTCAAAACGCCCGGCAGCGCCGCCCACATGTCAGCCGCGATTCCACCGGCGCGCAACGCGAACGCGTTCGCCAGCCCCACCGCTTCGCGCATCAACTCGGGCGCACTCTCTTCACCTGTCTTTCGTATGCTCTCCGCCGTCTGGAGCGTCGCCGACAGTAAATCGGCGCTGTGCTTGGCAGACCTGCGCGCAATCTCCACCGCCACTTCGTAAATCGACCGAAGCGTCTCCGCATCACTCACCGCACGCGCAATCTCCGGCGCTCGCCTAAACGTCTCCAGAGCAATCGAGCTGGACAACATCATCTGCCGCGCGCACACCTGAAACAAAAGCGGCCTCACCTCTCGCGGCACGCCCGCCAAATCTTCTACGCCCGCCGCGAAGAACGCCGCGCCCAGCTCCACGTCCGCCATCGCCAGACGCCTTCCCATCTCGCCCCACGCGCGCAAGCCCTCCGCGTCCAAAACCCGCGCCGCCTCCGGCACGCTCTGCAAAAACTCCCCGCTCACACGCAGACTCACCCCCGCCAGCCCCGCGCTTACCTCCAAAGCCGCACGCGCCACCTCCCCCTGCAACTTCCCGAACTCCAACATCAACCCGGCCACACTCCTCCGCCCCTCAGTCTCCTTCAAACCACGTAGGCGCTCAGACAAAGTCGCCTTGAAGGATTCCGGCGCATCGGCTCGGCTCGCTCCCGCTTCGGCATCGGGAGGGTTACTGTTATTCCATTCGCTCATAAAACTGTTCGATTAAGAGGAGCATTTGCAGGATCGCATCGAAGCCTCTGCACGTTGGCGATGTCTAAATCTCTCGGGCCTGCTCCGAAGAGATTCCGCCTGGTCTGACGCACCACCGCGCGGGCTCTGCCGGAGCGAAGACAAACTTTCCACTCCGAAGGTTCTTTGGTATAGTTAGCCGCGCTTACGCAGCAATTTGTAAACTTACTCCTTCGCTTCATGTTCCGCGTCTCATTTTACCAAGATGGAGCAGAAATATCGTAATATAGGAATCGAACAGTTTATAATCCTGTCGTCTCATTGTAGAAGAAAGAGCACAGCAGAAAGCGCTTCGAGACTGTGCTTGAACGACCCGCAGAGTCCACATGTCACCGCCCGATGAAAAAGAATGAGTGCTGCTGACCTTCACTTCAAAGATGCTGTTTTGGAGCGTTTGAGCTATGAAGCCAACGTCGCACAGTTCGTTAGTTTCGCCCCTGCTTTGACAAAGCGGTTTCATCGTATTCGAGATTTCGATGCTGAAGCGGGAAGCCTGGAAAGATGGGTCGAAATTTTACTCGGGCGCGCCGGCGAAGAGAGAGTCAACGTCCGCTCGTTTCTGCCTGACGACCCGAAATCCAAACCCTTCAAGTATGACATCCGAACAATCGGCGAGGCGGTTGAAACCGTCAGGAGCTTCGCGGCGCAAGGGTTGTTCACAATTATCAATGAGACGATTGATGTAAATGATGGCGGCGTCTCTGGTGTAGCCTTCGGCGATGTCATCGAATTCGCGCCGGGCGATACGCCGCGTTGTGTGGAGAAACCCGGAACGGTTTCGTTCTCACGCGAGATTGGTCTGCGGCTATTAGAAAAGGTCTACCACTTTCCTCCCGCCCTCGATTTCCCTTCGACGGCGCGCGTCGAATTCAGCCTTCACCCGCTGAGACGAGGATTTCGACACGACCATGCTATCGTCTGGGAACTGGAAAAGGTTGGCGTAAGTCACGTCTCAGCCGACACGCGCTGGCCCAACCGCTTCAGCCGCTTTATCGGCGACAAGGCTTTCGGATTGCTCGTCGCCGATACGCTTGGCCTGCCCGTACCTTCAACGACTGTTATCCCTCGACATCTGCCTCCATTCACTTTCGGCCAGCCGACCCATACTGGAGAGACCTGGATTCGCACCTGTCCGGTCGTACAAGACCCCGGACATTTCACTACGAAGCGAGGCTGGCTCGACCCCTTCAAGCTGCTCTCCGATGAAGACCCGGAGGGGACGCACCTTGCTTCCGTGCTGTCCCAGCAAGGCGTCGATGCCGCTTACTCGGGTTCGCTCGTGGTCGAGGCCAATGGAGAGGTCAGGATTGAGGGCGCAAAAGGCTTTGGCGATAAGTTTATGCTCGGGCTGGCCGAGGTCGAGGAGCTTCCCCGCGAAATTTTGCGGTCTGTCAGGCAATGTTACGAAGAGGCGAGAGAGCATCTCGGCCCAGTGAGAATGGAGTGGGTGTGCGACCGAAATCAATTTACATGGATCGTGCAACTCCATCGAGGGATTACCACCACGCAAGGCTCCATCATTCATAAAGGAGAGGCCACCTCTTATCATCGATTCGATGTGACCAAAGGCATTGATGAGCTGCGAGCGTTAATCTCGCAGGTCAAAGGCAAAAGTGAAGGCATCATCCTCGTCGGCCATATCGGCGTCACGAGCCATCTCGGAGACCTGCTCCGTAAATCGGAGATTCCTTCGCACATTGAACATCCTGAACAAATTTAGAAGAACCGGAAAATTTGCAACGCGCGGCGCTGCGCGGCTGTATAGCACTCGGAGAGAATTAATGATCCATCTTTATTACGGCACGGAAGATTTTGAAGTCTCGGAGTTCCGCAGTCGAAAGGTGATTGACGAGATTAAAATGTTGCTCTCTGCCTTCGACTGCATGATTCCCGATGATGCCGGCGTTTATTGCAGCAGCGACGTGACGACAGGCAGGGGGCTATACTTCGAGCTTTTCAGAGAGAACGGTGTAGGCTCGGAAGAGGAGCTGAAAGATAAGCTGGGCGCAAGCCTGTATAAGCAAGCGAAGTCGGAGTTGATACGCCGTAATATCGAGCGTGGGGTGGAGTTCACGGAAAAAATAAGGCAGCGTGGAATTAATAATCTAATCAACCCGGGGCCCTTGTATGCCGAAGGATTTGAGCAGCAGCATTACTATTATCTTTGGGAGTGCGTCATTATCAAGAAAGTCTACAAAATCTTTTTCAATGAGGGCTGGGAGTATAGCAACGGATGTACGCTTGAGTATGGCATCGGCTACAGAAAAGGCATCCCTCTGCTCGACCACCTCGGCGATGAGCTGACTCTCGCCGCCGCTAAACATAAAGTCGAGCAGGCCGTAGCCGAGTTAAGAGCGCGCGGCATCCGCTTCGATAAGCTTGAGCGCAATCTCATCCTCATCAAGGAACTTGGAGAGTAGTAGATTTAGCTCCTGAACGCTCACATTCGCACGCTTTTGCATGGACTTCGGCAGAGCGAGCGCCCGACCCCTCGCATCTCTCTGCCTCGCGGTTGAATTTTCCGCACTAAGCTCAAGGGCAAGCCTCAGTTCCTGCTCCGACCCTTGAGACTTCCTCGATGAAATGGATTCGACGTAATCGACATTAATAGTTGAGGCTCAGCGTCCGCTCTCAGGAGGCGAGCCCGCAAGCGCGTTAATCATCGTTCGTTCAGCCTCGAATCCGAGTGGATGAGATATTGTCGAAAGGATACTTAGATGAGTAAATCCGGTCGTAATCTCACAGCACTGTCTTTCAGAACAGGGATTTTCGTCCTCGGTGCGCTCTGTTCCTTCCTGCCATTAATCTCCAACCTATGGAAAGGCGCTTTGCCCATCCTCCTCGGTCTTTTAGTTTTTTTCGTAATCGTCCTCGTCATCTACGGGCTTGCTCTGATTGGCGATGCTAGGAAAGAGGAGAAGAAGCTGAACGAGCTGGATTGGCTACGCTTGCTGACGATGAGTGTGGCAATCCTCGGATTCGGTCTGGGCATATCGGTGTTCTTCTACCGGGGGCGGCTCAAGGAGTTTGGCTCTTACGCCCAGAGCCATCTGGATTCTCCCCCGGAGCTGTTTCTCGCCAGCCTCGTCTTTCTCGGCCTCATCATGGGATTCTACGTGGTACGCAACTGGCTGAAAGACGATGATGATTTCATCAAAAGTTTGACGGCGGTGGCGGGCGGCGCTTTCCTCGCTTCGATTCTCGGACAGAGCGCGAAGGACTTGGGCGGGGGGGTGAATATGGGCAGTTCTTTCGCTCATTACTTCGTTGGATTCTCCATCTCGGCCTTCGTTAACTTGCTCGTTTATGCTTACCTAACCTCCCGCTACAGCAAGACTCTCTCTTCGAGCAGCCGGGCTCTGATTTACTTCCTCTACGGCACGGATAAAGCCAAAGCTCTCGATAGTTATTTTCTGAAAAACTTTGAAGAGGATAAGAATTATGCCAAGCGGCAACTGGTAAACGCTCTCAAAGAGTTTCGGGAGAAAGTGCTTTTCGAGTACGCAAATAAGATGGAGCAGAAGCGAAAACGCTTTAAGGCCGGCGACGGCACATCACAGACGACCGCCCCTCTGATATTTTACCGGCTCATAGACATCGAGTGTGAAACTGCTGCTGCCGCCGATGCAGCGGACAGCCCTCCCCCCGTTAAAGATAAGCCTGTTAAAGATGAGTCTTACAGAGATAAGAATTACATAATGAAGATAGAGGAAATTGCGGACGAGAGCGGTGGGATTAGAAGCGATATGTTTCGCATGGGCGTCACCATCAGGATGTCGGATCATCTGCAATACATCGTCGCTGCGGGCGAGTACAGAAGCCCCTTCCCTATCAGGAAGAGCGTTGCCGGACTCGCTTTGAAATCCGGCCACACGATTGTCATGGATAGGGACAAGAATAAACAATTCCGCACAGAGGACAACCAGGAAGGCATCTGCCCCTCAGGATTGGAGGCCGAACGCGGCTTCGACGAGATTGACTATCTCTCCTACGTCTCCGTTCCGGTCGTCAGTCGCATCGGCAACCCCGAGGAGTTCGCGCTCGGAATCATTAACGTGGACACGAAGCTGTTCGCCGTTGAGGAGTCGACTATAAAAAAAATGATCAAAGACAAATCGAAAGAGGAAAAACGGAAGATTCTGAAGGTGAGCATGACGCCAAACCAGCTCACCACCTTCGCCAGTAATCTTTACGAAGAGAACGACGAGGCGGTGAAGTATCTCAACGACATGAGGGCTATCGCTGTTCCTCTGTTGGAACTCTATTTAAAATGCCAACAGGGAGCGACTTGAGACCTCCAGCGCAGAAAAGAGCCGGTTCGCCGGCCAGACAATAATAACTAACCTTAATCTCATGTGCAGCACTCCCACCCGGCAGCGTCGAGGCTTCGTTGAATGCTTTTTCGAGTAATTTAATCATCGCTGGTGCTGCGGCTTTGAATGACTGGCGCTTGGATAAATGTAGCGCAGTTTCTCTCTTCGTCTCACGTCGAAGCGCGCCGCTCAATGCATCAGCTCAGATCACGGTCGTCACGATTTCGCGGATGCTGCGTTGGAGTTCGCGGTCGTCGGTGATGGGCGAGCAGAGGGCGACTTCGGCGGCGGCGGTGGGGGTGATGCCGCGCGCGATGAGCTGGGCGGCGTAGATGAGCAGGCGTGTGGAGACGCCTTCTTCGAGGCCGTGCCCGCGAAGGTTTCTGACCTTCTGTCCGATGAGGACGAGGTCGCGCGCGGTTTGCAGCTCGATGCCTCCTTCGCGGGCGACGATTTCGGCTTCCAGCTCGGCGGGCGGATAGTCGAAGTCGAGCGAGACGAAGCGCTGGCGGGTGGACTGCTTGAGGTCTTTGAGGATGGATTGATAGCCAGGATTGTAGGAGACGACGAGCATGAAATCTTCGGGCGCGTCGAGAATCGTGCCGCGCTTTTCGATGGGGAGGCGACGGCGATGGTCGGTCAGTGGATGGATGATGACGACGGTGTCTTTGCGCGCTTCGACCACTTCGTCCAGATAGCAAATCGCGCCGTAACGGACGGCGGTCGTGAGCGGCCCGTCGTGCCAGATGGTCTCTTCGCCTTCAAGGAGGAAGCGCCCGACGAGGTCTGTCGCCGAGAGGTCTTCGTGGCAGGCGACCGTGATGAGCGGTCGGTTGAGCCGCCAGGCCATGTGCTCGACGAAGCGCGTCTTGCCGCAGCCCGTAGGCCCCTTCAGCATCACGGGCAGACGCGCCGCGTGAGCCGCCTCAAATAGCTCTACCTCGCGCGACACAGCCAGATAAAAGGGTTCTTCCGCGACCGTATACTCTTCGATGGCTCGTTCCATAATTCAAGTCTGGAGTCTGAAGTCTAAAGTCTGGAGTTGAAGCCGTAAAAGTTGAGTTGAGACTTCGGACTTCAGTCTCCAGACTGTTTTCGACGGGCTGACGTTTCCCCTCGTTTGGGGTATCCTTCAAAGTTGATTGCAAGCAGCTTTAACTGTTTGGTAGAGCATCTTAGCACCTGCCGCGAAGGGGCGGCAAACGGATGAAAAACCGTAAATCGTAAATGGTAAATCGTGAATAGTGAAAGACAGGTTCTTTCTATTCACCGTTGACCATTCACCATTTACACGCTTCTTCCTATTCACGATTTACGATTGACGATTCACCAGTTATGAAGATTGCGGTGGCGATGTCGGGCGGCGTGGATTCTTCCGCGGCGGCGGCGATTTTGAAGGCGGCGGGTCACGAGCTTGTCGGCTTCACGATGCAGCTTTGGAATCAGCGACGCGGGCTCAGCGTGGACGAGCACGGCGAGCCACTGCCGTCGCGCTGCTGCTCTCTGGACGACGTGTACGATGCGCGGCGCGTGGCCGAAGAACTAGGGTTTCCGTTCTACGTGCTGAACCTGGAGAACGATTTCGAGCGCGACGTGGTGAAGCCTTTCGTGGAGAGTTATCTGGAGGGCGAGACGCCGATTCCTTGTGTCGCCTGTAACAGCCGTCTGAAGTTCGCTTCGCTCGACAGGCTGGCGCGCAGTCTTGGCTGCGACAAGGTTGCGACCGGGCACTATGCGCGCGTGCGCTTCGACCGGGAGGCGAATCGTTACCGGCTGCTGCGCGGCTCCGACCTGCGCAAAGACCAGTCCTATTTCCTCTGGGAGCTGACGCAGGAACAGCTCGCGCACGCGATGTTTCCTCTGGGCGAGATGACGAAGACGGAGGTGCGCGAGGCGGCTCGTCGAGAGAGGCTCGCGGTGGCCGAGAAATCCGAATCGCAGGAAATCTGCTTCGTGCCCGACGGAGATTATTCGGGCTTCATCGACCGTTATCTCGAAGCCGAGGGAATGCAGAAGCGGCGTCCGCAAGGCGGCGAGATAGTCGATGCAAGCGGGCGCGTGCTCGGCGAGCACGACGGCATTCATCGCTACACGGTCGGGCAGCGACGCGGCATCGGCGTCAGTCATCCGCTGCCGCTCTACGTCGTGCGGATAGATGCGCGGGAGAACCGCGTCGTCGTCGGCGAAAGCGACGAGCTGCTCTCGTCGGAGCTGACGGCGGCGCGCGTCAACTGGATAGCCTTCGACGAGCCCGGAGAGACTGTGCGCGCCGAGGTGCGCGTCCGCTATCGCCACGAGGCCGCGCCCGCCCGTCTCACGCCGCTCGGAGAGGGACGCGTGCGTGTAGTCTTCGACGAGCCGCAGCGCGCCATTACTCCCGGACAGGCCACCGTTTTTTATCGCGGCGAAGAAGTCCTGGGCGGCGGCTGGATTGTGCGAAGCACGTGAACTTCAGGGAAAAACGGGTAAAAGGGGAAAGGGTAAAGGGAAAAGGAACAGAGCCGATTTGTCTTTTCCCTTTACCCCTTCCCCTTTCGCCTTTTCCCTCCCATCCTGTCCATCCTGTCCATCCCTGTTTGAATCTGCTTTCCCGGAGGCTCTAAACCTTTTGGCCTCGCGGCGCGTAAATACAAGGGCTTCATCTCCCGTCGTTTCGGGAGCGTGGGCGCACAAATCTGAGGCACAAATTTTTGGATTGATTGAGAAGTAAAGAGAGCTATGGTTACGACAAAAACGCGTAGAGTTATTTTAATCGTGGGCGGCATCGTGCTGGCGCTGGTCGTGATGAGCGTGCTGCTGGTCGGGCTGCTGGTGATGTCGCTTCGAGAGAGCGCGCCGGAAGTCAGGGATAACAGCGTGCTCGTCCTGAACGTCTCCGGCTCGCTGCCCGACTACGTCAACGAAGACCCGTTCGCCAGTCGCTTCCTCAACGTCCCTTCGCAATCTCTGACGAGCCTGCTCGCGCAACTGAGAAAGGCGAAGGCCGACAAACGCATCAAAGCCGTGCTGCTCGACATCGGTTTTGTCGGCGGCGGGTGGGGAAAGGCAGACGAGATTCGTGAGGCCATCGCCGATTTTCGCGCCTCCGGCAAACCCGTCTACGCCTACATGGAATACGGCGCGAACAAGGAACTCTACATCGCCACCGCCGCCGAGCGCGTATACGTCGCGCCTATCGGCGACCTCTTCATCAACGGCTTCGCCGCCGACGTGATGTTCTTTCGCGGCTCGCTCGACAAGCTCGGCATCTATCCGGACTTTTACCAGATAGGCAAGTACAAGAACGCGCCCGACCAGTTCACGCGCAAAGAGATGAGCGAGCCGCACCGCGAAGTGATGAACTCGCTTCTCGACGACCTCTTCAACCGCTACGTCGAGACAATCGCACGCGACCGCCGCAAGTCGCCCGAAGAGGTGCGAGCCCTCATCGACAACGCGCCTCTCCATGCGCAGGAGGCCGTCAGCGCAGGGCTCATCGACGACGCGAAGTATCGTGAAGAGGTCGAAGATGAGATAAAGAAGCGTCTCGGCTACAAGGGCGACGAAAAGCTTCGCCTGACGCGAGCCTCCGAGTATCGACGCGTCACCTTCGACTCGCTCGGCATCGACCAGAGCGAGCGCGTCGCCGTCGTCTACGCCTCCGGGGCAATCGGCTCGGGCAAGTCCGACGACGGCTCTTTCGGCGGCGAACAGTCGGTCGGCTCCGACACGGTCGTCAAAGCCATCAATGATGCGCGCGACGACAAGTTGATAAAAGCCATCGTGATTCGCGTCGATAGTCCGGGCGGGTCAATCTATCCTTCGGATTTGATTTGGAACGCGGTGGAGTCGGCGAAGAAGAAGAAGCCGGTCGTCGTCTCGATGGGCGACATGGGGGCTTCGGGCGGCTACTACATCTCGATGGGCGCTAACCGCATCCTCGCGGAGCCTTCCACCTTCACGGGCTCAATCGGCGTCTTCGCGGGCAAGCCCGTGATGCGGGGCTTCTACGATTGGATTGGCGTCTCGAACGAATACGTGATGCGCGGCAAGAACGCCGGCATGTTCCGCGAGAGCGAGCCCTTCACGCCCGAAGAGCGCGCCAAGTTCGAAGCCACCATCAAGAGCTTCTACTACGACGACTTCATCCCCAAAGTCGCGCGCGGCAGAAACCGCGACGTCGAATACATCGACTCCATCGCGCAGGGTCGCGTCTGGACGGGCGCGCAGGCCAAAGAGAAAGGGCTCGTCGATGAACTCGGCGGCCTTGAGCGTGCCATCGAAGTCGCCAAAGAACTCGCCAAGATTCCGCGCGAAAAGGGCGTCCGACGCATCGTCTATCCCACGCCGCGCACCTTCTTCGAGCAGTTCCTCGGCGTCGATTCGGACGACAAAGACGACGCCAGCCTCAAAGCTCGCCAGCAGCAACAGGCAATCCTGAACGCCATGCCCGAAGAGATGCGCCGCGCCTTCCGCCACGCACACATCTTCTCCCAGATGAAACGCGGCGAAATCATGGCGATGCTGCCCTACGATTTGCAAATCAAGTGAGCAGTGACGGTAAGCAGTGACGGTAAGCAGTAAGCAGTAAGCAGTGAGCAGAAAAAGCGGCAAGCTACATTTGAGAAGCTTGCCGCTTTCCTGTTTCCTGTTTTTACTGCTCACTGCTTACCGCTTACTGCTCACTGATTCTTTCCATCCCGCCCATGTAGGGGCGAAGGGCTTCGGGGATGATGATGGAGCCGTCGGGCTGCTGGTAGTTTTCGAGAATCGCAACCCATGTGCGACCGACGGCGAGACCCGAGCCGTTGAGCGTGTGGACGTATTCGGGCTTCGAGCCGCCCGCGCGCCGGAAGCGAATCTGCGCGCGGCGTGCCTGGAAGGCTTCGTAATTGGAGCAGGAGGAAATCTCGCGGAAGGTGTTCTGCGAGGGCAGCCAAACCTCGATGTCGTAGGTCTTGGCCGAGCCGAAACCGATGTCGCCGGTCGAGAGCGTGACGACGCGATAATGCAGGTTGAGCCTGCGCAGAATCTCTTCGGCGTTGCGCGTTAAGGATTCCAGCTCGGCGTAGGAATTTTCCGGAAGCGACAGTTTCACCAGCTCCACTTTGTCGAACTGGTGCTGACGAATGATGCCGCGCGTGTCGCGCCCGTAGCTTCCGGCCTCGGAGCGAAAGCAGGGCGTGTATGCGGCGAACTTCAACGGAAGCTGCGACGCATCGAGTATCTCTTCGCGGTAAATGTTCGTGACGGGCACTTCCGCCGTCGGGCTCAAGTATAGGCCGCGCTCGTCGGTGAGCTTGAAGAGGTCGCCCTCGAATTTTGGAAGCTGCGCCGTGCCGAAGAGCGAGCCCGCGTTGATGATGAAGGGCGGCAGCGTCTCCGTGTAGCCGTGCTCGTTTGTGTGGATGTCGAGCATGAAGCTGATGAGCGCGCGCTCCAGCCGCGCACCCGCGCCCATCAGAATTGCGAAGCGAGAGGTGGCGATTTTGGTCGCGCGCTCAAGGTCGAGGATGCCGAGCGACGTTCCCAAATCGACGTGATCCTGCGGCTCGAAATCAAATTCCGGCTTCGCGCCCCAACGCCTCACCTCGACGTTATCCTCTTCGCTCGCGCCGACGGGAACGCTCTCATGCGCGACGTTCGGAATCGTCGAGAGCGTCTCACGCATGCGCGACTCGGCCTCGTCGCGCTGCCGGTCAAGCTCGGAGATGCGCTCCTTCAACCCGTTGACCTCGGCGCGGCGCGCGTCGGCCTCTTCGCGTCGGCCTTCCTTCATCAACGCGCCGATTTCGCGGCTCGCAGAGTTGCGCTCGGCGTTGAGCCGGTCGGATTCGGCGATGACTCGCCGACGCTCCGCGTCCATCTCTGCGAAGTCGTCGAGCGCGCTGGTCGGAAAGCCGCGCGCTTCGAGCGCCGCGCGCACGCGTTCCAGATTTTCCCGAACGAAGTTAAGGTCGAGCATTTGCCGCAGCCCTTCTACGTGTGGTATGAAATTACATCTTTCGCCAGTCTGGTAAACGAAAAACGTCAAGCTAGCCGACGCCCGCGCGGGCTGTCAAGCAGGCCGACTCTGAAGACGCTCGTCGGAGCTTCGTCTTCAAACTCCGGCGACGTTTCGAGCCGACGTGTGAGACGACGCGCGCAGCGATTGAAATTCGACGAGGGGGACAAGGATTCCGAGTATGCCACAGAAGATACGCAAGGCGGTCTTTCCCGCCGCAGGCTTAGGCACGCGCTTTCTGCCCGCGACGAAAGCCTCGCCGAAGGAGATGCTGCCGCTCGTCGATAAGCCGCTCATCCAGTACGTCGTCGAAGAGGCGGTCGCTTCCGGCATCGAATCCGTCATCATCGTCACCGGGCGCGGCAAGAGCGCCATCGAAGACCACTTCGACATCTCCTTCGAGCTTGAACACCTTCTGCGCGAGCGCGGCAAAGACCGACTGCTCGAAGAAACGCGCGGCGTCTCGGAGCTTGCACGCATCAGCTACGTACGACAGAAGGAAGCTCTCGGTTTGGGGCATGCCGTCCTGCAAGCGCGCGACCTCGTCGGCGACGAGCCCTTCGCCGTCATGCTCGCCGACGACATCGTCGATGCTGAGACGCCCGCGCTCAAGCAGATGCTCCGCGTCTACGAAGAGTTCGACGCGCCCGTCCTCGGCACGATGCAGGTCGAAGGCGAAGCCATCTCGCGCTTCGGCGTGATAGATGCCGAAGAGATTTCCGGCGGCGTCTACAAAATCAGAGACATGGTCGAGAAGCCGCCCTTCGCCGAAGCGCCCTCCGACCTCGCCATCATCGGTCGTTACATCCTGACGCCCGACATCTTCGACGAAATCGAGCAGACGGGGCGCGGCACCGGCGGCGAAATCCAAATCACCGACGCCATGCGCTCGCTCTTAAAGAAGCGCCCCTTCTACGCCGTCCGCTTCGACGGCACGCGACACGACGCCGGAGACAAGCTCGGCTTCCTCATCGCCACCGTCGAGTTCGCCCTCAAACGCCCCGACCTCGCGCCGCAGTTCAAGGAGTATCTGCGTTCGTTAAAATTGTGAAGAAGCAAGAAGCACTCAGCTTTCAGCTATCAGCAATCAGCCAAACCAAATCAGATTTCGGCTGACTGCTGAAAGCTGACTGCTGATTGCTCATCAGGAGGAAAACTTTTGAGCGACAGGGATGAATTTGCAGGGCGTGTGGCGATTGTGACGGGCGCGACGCGCGGCATCGGGCGTGCGATTGCGTTGGAGTTGGCGCGTCGCGGTGCTTCCGTCGCGTTCAATTATGCGAAGAGCGCGGAGGCCGCCGAGACTTTGACGGCGGAGATGGAGGGCCTGGGCGTCAAGGTCTTCTCGGCGCAGTGCGACGTGGCTCAGACCGAAAGCGCCGCCGAGATGGTCAAGCAGGTCAAAGACGCCTTCGGGCGCATCGACTACCTCGTCAACAACGCTGGCATCAACCGCGACAACCTCATCCTGCGAATGAAAGAGGATGACTGGGACGCCGTCCTCGACACGAATCTGAAGGGCGCCTGGAATTTCTCGCGCGCCGCCTTGCGCCACATGCTGCGGCAGGAGACGGGCGGCTCGATTCTCAACATCTCTTCGATTAGCGGCGTAGTCGGCATGGCCGGACAGTCGAACTACTCCGCGTCGAAAGCCGGGATGATTGGTCTTACGAAAGCCCTCGCAAGGGAAGTGGCGAGCCGCAACGTCACCGTCAACGTGCTCGCGCTCGGACTCGTCACGACCGATATGTCAGGCGCGCTCGACGAAGGCTACCGGGAAAAACTGCTCGAACAGATTCCCCTCAAGCGTTTCGCCGAGCCCGACGAAATCGCCCGCATCGTCTGCTTCCTTCTCTCCGACTCCGCGCGCTACATCACAGGCCAGGTCATACAGGCCGACGGCGGCATGGCGATGTAGCTGCCGCTGGCGTCTTTCCCTTCGCCTCATGTTTATAAGCTCGATGCGACTCTACAGTGAGAAAGAGAGTGCGCAAAAAGAGAACGGCCGGAAAGAAAGGAGCCCCGTTCATTCTAGGGGTAGAACAAACGGGGCGGAACTTTTGGGAAGGCTCGGAGATTCAGGGTGGCGTTGGCAATGAGCTGGAGATAGTCACCTACGGGCTATCCGGTGTTTACAGGCGGTCGTTGGGATGGGCGAGAAAAAATAGCTTAGTCAATTCACAACCCTCTCCGAAGTCTCGAAATTAAATTAAATCGACTTCTGCCCGGAAGGCCGTTAGTAAATCCTCAAGCCGTCTGCCTGTTTCAATCAACAGCGAAGCACGTTTTCCGTATAAAATTTCAATTGCTTCGTAACGTGTGTGAAATTACACCGAATCATTGTGAGTTGTCAAGCACAATTTACAAATTTTCTCCACAAATTTGTAACAAGCTGCAAAAAACCTTGCAAGTCGTTGAAATTAAAGCTCTAAACTGGGCAAGGTTTTTTTCGGGAAGAGGGCTAAAAGGCGTTTTCGTTCGTGGTTTGTGACGAAATTTGTGCAACGGGCTGTTTGGAATAGAGGTCTGGCTCGCCCTCTGGGCGGGTTTTCCAGCGTTTGTGAATCCAGAGCCACTGGTCTGGATAGGCGCGCACCTGCTGCTCGATGGCGGCGGTGAAACGCGCTGTGTTTATCTCGACGTCGCGCTGGTGGTCGCCGGTGCGGACGAGTTCGAGGATAGGGCTGCCGCGAAAGACGAATTTGCCGCGCTTTTCGTCCCAGGGCGCGACGACGGGGATGACCGAGGCATCGGTGCGCAGGGCGAGGACTGCTGCGCCGCCCGTCGTGCATGCCATACGACCGAAGAAGGGAACGAAGACGCCTTCGTGCGGATGCGTGTTGAGGTCGGCGAGGATGCCGAGGATGCCGCCGCCGCGCAGAAGCTTCATGGCCGCGCGCGCGGCCGATTTTTTGTCTATCGGTTGATTGCCGAAGCGCGTGCGCGTCTGCTCAATCATCTCTTCGACGCGCGGGTTGTCGAGCGGGCGCATCATAAAACTGATGGGCTCGTAGAGCGCCGAGTGCGCGAAGCTGAGAATCTCCCACGCGCCCAGATGCGCGGTCAGAAAGATGATGCCGCGGCCGCGCCGCTTCGCTTCCCAGAGAATCTCTATGCCGTCGTATTCGACCAGTTCGCGGATGGAGTCGGGCGTTTCGCGCGGGAAGTGGCTGAAGATGCCGAGCTGCCGACCCAGGCTGACGAACGAGCTGCGAAGAATCCGACGACGCTCGCCCTCTTCCATCTCTGGAAAGGCCAGCTCAAGATTTCGCATCCCCGTCCGACGCAGGCCGCCTGCGAGCGCATAGGCGAGATGACCGAGGCCGCGTCCGGCGGCGACGGCTGCGGGGCGCGGCAGCGCGCCCAAAGTCGAGAGCAGCCCGCGCGTCAAAGCGTACTCCACATTCGTCTGCAAGCTTCCGCGTTTCTTAGCCATCTTTATCTCGATAAACTCTCCCCGACAGAAACGACAGTGTATCCCGCCCTTTCCCGGCTTGGCAAACCAGCACTTTTGCATCGACCTCAAGCCAAATGCTATACATAGAGGTCAGAGGTGAGAGGTCAGAGGTCAGTGAAAACAAATCTGTTGCTTTTGCCTTTTACTGACCTCTGACCTCTAACTTCTGACCTCTGTTTTTATGCCTTCTGGAAAGACACACGACGCGATAACGTTTCTGCTGGCTGCGCCGACGTTCGTGGCCGGATGGGGCTTGACCCGAAGCTTGATGCTCGCCGCGTGCGCGACGGGCGCAATGCTGTTCGGCGGACTGATGTTCGGCCCCGACCTAGACATTCAATCGCGGCAGTACACGCGCTGGGGCGTCTTTCGTTTTCTCTGGTGGCCTTACAAGGTGATGTTCCGACATCGTTCGCGATGGTCGCACGGCATCATCTTCGGCACGCTGATTCGCGTCCTCTATTTCGCTTCCGTACTCACACTCGTCGCCGCCGCAGGCGTTTACCTGCGCGCTACCTTCGTCACCGGCGCGCCGCCCGATTGGGGCTCGCTCACGCGCGCCTGGCACGCCGTTCAAGCCGGGCTCGCCTCGCAGGGCATCGGCACGCCCGAAGCCCTCGCCGTCCTCGCCGGACTCTGGTGGGGCGCAGCCACCCACACCCTCACCGATGTCGCCTGGTCAGTTCTCCGCAAAGGCTCGGAAATCTTTTAGCTCGTAAATCGTGAATCGTAAATCGTAAATAGAAACGTGGCGAATCACGCAATCTATTTACGATTTACGATTCACGATTTACAAGCTTTTCACTTTCCAGCGCGGGTGGCGGCGAGGCGTGCGGCCTGGCGGCGGACGGTTTCGGAGACGTTGCGGCTTTGGGAGATGTTTTTGAGGTCTTTGGCGTAGAGGCGCGGGAGGATGGTGATGGCTGTGGGGATGGGGGTACGGGGGTTGCGCGCGAGGTTGTGGATGATTGCGTAGGAGCGAGCCCAGGCGCGGTTCATGGCGATGAGGCGGAGCACTTCGTCTGAGACGGTGCGCATCGAGGCGATGGCTTCTATCTCCTGGTCGGTGATGCGCGGGTTGTGTATGACGGCGCTGCTGACGACGCGGTTGGAGTCGCGGATGAGGATGGCGCGGGCTTCGCGGTCGCCCTTCATGCCGAGCTTGACGCGGTCTTTGACGCTCATCAGCATGATGCGACGAATCAGGGAGATGCGTTCGGGCGCTATTTCGCCTCCGGCTTCGAGGAGCGTTTCGTTGATGATGCGCTCGGCGTTGGCGGTGCGCTGCTCGAAGGTCTCGTCGATGAGTTCTTCGTAGCGTTCGGCGGGCAGCCACGAGTCGTCGATGTCGGCGTCGGAGACTTCGATGTGCTCGGCGATGAGCCACGCGTCTTCGAGGGAGAGCGTGGCCTCAGCGCCCGTGCCGATTGACTCGGCGGATTCGATGAACTCGGCTGCCGCCGACATGCCGCGCGCGCGAAGCTCGTCGGCGACCTGCTGCGCGCCGCGTTCCTTCTCGAAAAACTCGCGCTGAGTTTCGCGCACGCGCCGCTCGGATTCGGGCGAGCGCGCGGGGTTAGAGAGCACGGCCTCCATGATGGAGGGCGCGCGAATCATGCGCTGCTGGTTGATGGTGATAAGCTCTAGGACGGCTGCGTCTGTGGTGTTTGAAGCGAGGGCTGCGATGGCGTCATCGCCGGTGCGAGGGTTGAGCACGACGGCTTCCTCGACGGCTCTTCCGCCCTTCGCGCGTCGCGCGAGATAGCCGAGCACGTTGGCCGAAGTCTCCGCCGACGAGGCGACGCTCAGAAGTGTCTCGGACTCCTGCTCGGCAATCGTCGCTTGCGCGGCCTCGGCGACTTCCGTGTCTTCTCCCTGGCTGAGCACGACGAGCACTTCGAGCATCTCGTTCTGCGGAAGCGGCAGAAGACCCCGCGCCGCTGCCATGCGCGCCTGCGGTGGCGCAGTGCCCGACATGATGGCCTGCACGATTGGATTCGTCGAAGTGAAATCCGCGCTCATCTGAAATCCACCGCCGAAAGATAACGCCGTTCGAGTCTCGCCTGATGTGACCCTCTGGTTGATGCAAGTCCGCTCTCGGAGACAAAGCGGCGCGATGCTCGCTCGCCGTCTCTCTTCAGATGGACGCTTTGCGCAACTGCTGTGCTCGCCAGAAGCGACAGGCAGAGCACGAAGAGAAGCAGCTTGTCTGTGCGAAGTGTGAGCATACGGATTTCTGAAATTAAGCGAGGCGACTGACACGCGCGTCGCCTCGCTTCTGGTGTTTGAAAGAGTCGCCGCCCTGGCGTTTACGCGCCGCAGCACTTTTTGTACTTCTTGCCCGAGCCGCAGGGGCAGGGGTCGTTGCGCCCGATTTTGGCCTCGGCGCGGCGGACGGTTTTAATCTTTCCGTCCTCTTCTCCGGCGGCAGCAGCGTTCTGGTTCGGCCCCGTGAACATGAGCTGCGCGGGGCGGCGCGGCGGCCGTCGCTGCAAGACTTCGGGCGGCTGCTCGGCGACGACCTGAAGGTTGAAGAGCGAACGGATGGTGAAGGTGTCGATGCGGTCGAGCATGGACTGGAAGAGGTCGAAGCTCTCCTTCTTATACTCGACGAGCGGGTCTTTCTGCCCGTAGCCGACGAGCCCTATCCCTTGCTTGAGATGGTCGATGGCGAGCAGGTGGTCTTTCCACTGCGCGTCGATGATGTTGAGCATGATGATGCGCTCGTACGTGCGCATCGCTTCGACGCCGACCTGCGATTCCTTCTCCGAGTAGAGAGCCTTGAGACGCTCCCAGAGGTGAGCTTCAATCTCTTCGGAGGTGGCGCTCTGGAAATCTATCCCTTCGGCGTCGGCGTCGAAGGCGTAGACGGAGAGAAGCTGAATCTTGTAGTTATCGACATCCCAGTCATCGACATCGGTTGCGGGGTCGATGTACTGCTTGGTGAGGTCTGCGAGCAGGTCGCGTGCGACGCCGCTTTCGCCCATCAGGTATTCGCGCTGGTCGGGCACTTCCATCAACTGCCGGCGCAGGCCGTAGATGGTCTCGCGCTGGCGGTTCATCACGTCGTCGTACTGCAAGAGATGCTTGCGCGTCTCGAAGTTGCGCGTCTCGACGGACTTCTGCGCGGCCTCGATGCGCTTCGAGACCATCTTCGATTCGATGGCGACGCCCTTCTCCATTCCCAGACGCTGCATGAGAGCCTTGACCTTATCGCCCGCGAAGATGCGCATGAGGTCGTCTTCGAGCGAGAGGAAGAAGCGCGAAGAGCCGGGGTCGCCCTGACGACCGGCGCGGCCTCGAAGCTGGTTGTCGATGCGGCGCGACTCGTGGCGCTCCGTGCCGACGATGTGCAGCCCGCCGATAGAAACGACCTCCTTGTGCTCGTCTTCGACGATGCGCTTGGCGCGCTCCATCGCCTCCGTCAACTGTTCTTCGGTGGCCTCGTCGGGGTCAATCTCTTCGCGCTTGAGAAACTCGCGCGCCATGAATTCGGGGTTGCCGCCGAGGAGGATGTCCGTGCCGCGTCCGGCCATGTTGGTCGCAATCGTGATTGCCCCTTTACGTCCGGCCTGCGCGACGATTTCCGCCTCGCGCTCGTGATGCTTGGCGTTCAGGACGTTGTGCGGGACGCCGATTTTCTGGAGGCGTCGCGCAATCAGCTCCGAGTTTTCGACCGAGACCGTGCCGACGAGGGCGGGCTGCCCCCGCTCGAAGCAGTCCTTTATCTGCTCGACGACGGCGTCCCACTTCTCAGGCAGCGTCCGGTAGATAACGTCCGAGAAGTCTTCACGAATCATCGGGCGATGCGTCGGGATGGTGGCGACTTCGAGCTTGTAGGTCGAATCGAACTCGGCGGCTTCCGTTTCAGCCGTGCCGGTCATGCCTGCGAGCTTGTCGTAGAGGCGGAAGTAATTTTGCAGGGTGATGGTGGCGAGCGTCTGGTTCTCGCGCTCGATTTTGACGCCCTCCTTGGCCTCGACCGCCTGATGCAATCCGTCAGACCAGCGCCGCCCCTTCATCAAACGCCCGGTAAACTCATCGACGATGATGACCTCGCCTTCCTGTATGACGTAATGATGGTCGAGACGATAGAGCGTGTGAGCTTTGAGAGCCTGCTCGACGCAGTGGAGCATCTCCATGTTTGAAGGATCGTAGAGATTGCCGACGCCCAGGAGCCGCTCGGCCTTATCGACGCCCTCTTCGGTGAGCACGGCGGAGTGCTGCTTCTCATCGACGAGATAGTCGCCCGTGATAGCGCCGTCTTCGTGCTTCTGTCCCTTCTTGAGATGAGGGATGATGGCGTCGGCTTTGTAGTATTTGTCGGTGGCCTCGTCGGACGCGCCGGAGATGATGAGCGGCGTGCGAGCCTCGTCGATAAGGATAGAGTCAACCTCGTCCACGATGGCGTAGAAGTGTCCGCGCTGGACGCAGGTCGCCAAATCGAACTTCATGTTGTCGCGCAGGTAGTCGAAGCCGAACTCGTTGTTCGTGCCGTAGGTGATGTCGGCGGCGTAGGCGTCCTTGCGCTCCCAGTCGTCGAGGTCGTTGACGATTGCGCCGACAGTGAGACCGAGGAATTTATAGATGCGTCCCATCCATTCGGCGTCGCGCGAGGCGAGGTAGTCGTTGACGGTGACGACGTGGACGCCGCGACCCGTCAAGGCATTTAAGACTGCGGGCAGGGTGGCGACGAGCGTCTTGCCTTCGCCGGTGCGCATCTCTGCGATGCGTCCCTGATGCAGGGCCATGCCGCCGATGAGCTGCACGTCGAAGTGACGCATCCCCGTCGAGCGCACGGAAGCCTCGCGCGTGATGGCGAAGACTTCGGGCAGAATCTCGTCGAGCGCTTCGCGCGTCAGGCGCTTGCGCTCCTCCTTGTCGGTCACGTCGCCGATGCGCCCCTCAATCTGCTCACGAAGGACGTTGATGCGGCGGCGCAAGTCGTCGTCTGAGAGACGCTGTATCTCAGGCTCAAGGTCGTTGATTTCGGCGACGACGGGCTGGAGGCTCTTGATGTATCGCTGGTTGCTGCTGCCGAAAAGCTTGGTCAGAAATTTGTCAATCATTGCTTGTCAATCCTATCGAAAAAACCGAGGGGCGCGGCTTTCAAACAGCTACAGCCGCGACGGACGCAAATATGCGCAGACTCGCGCAACATGCGATTGTACGGGAGCGAGAGGATGAGAGGCAAGGCAGCTTCCGTTTTAAAACGGAAGCGTCGCCCGGCCTTCGGACAAGCTAGTTGGGTGTGACCTGTTTGAGCAGAAGGTTGCCGAGCGCGGCGCGCGACATTTCGAGCTTGAGGACGAGCTGCTTGCCGCTCGAAGTGACGGTCATGTTGTTGAGCACGACCGCCTCGCGCCTGCCGCTGCGCAGGATTCGACCGAGCGCGAGCAGATTGTTATAACTACCCGCCATGCCTGCGGCACGCGCGTCGGTGTCGGTTTCGGCCAGCGCGCGTGCGGAGACGCGCTCGCGGTCGAGACGGAAATTCAGAGCGAGGCGGCGCGCGCCTTCGAGACGCTGGAGGACGCCGCTCGCGTTCAGTTGGCGGACGAACTCGTCGGTCAGCTTCGAGAGCTGCGCGTCCTGGCTGACCTCAGTCCGGCGCAGCATGCCGCCCTCGTCGATGTCGCCCTCGATTGTGACTTCAAGCGGGCTGCTCAAATCGAGCGCGCCCCGCTCGTACATCCGCCGCGCCTCTTCGAGCAGCGGACGAAAGACTCGCAGGTTGACCGGACGCGCCGGAGCTTTCGCCGAACGCTTCGTTTCCTGACGACTGACGGCGGGCGAGACGTTCAAGGCGGCGGCGAGCGTCGGCGAAGGCTGGAAGACGAACGTGCCGAGCACGGCGTAGAGCACGAGCGAACCGGCGACGACGCGCACCACCGCGCTCTGCCCCGCTTCCGTGCGGGCAGCCTTCGTCTGCTTCGTTTTCGGTAGCATCCTTTTCATCAATCTACACCGCTTCGCCAGACGGGCGCGCCTTCCAGATACGATAGACGGCGCGCAGTTGTTTTGCCTCTGCCAGTGGGCTTTCCAATCTCCGCCGTTCAACTGGCGGGCGCAGTCTTCTGAACCTGCTTCGACAAAAACTTGGTGACGGCTTCGCGCGACATCCCGAAAGTCATCCTGACCTCTTTGCCGACGGCAGCGATTTTCGTGTTCTTGTAAATCTCGCCCTCGTCCTTGCCGCTCTTGATGATACGCCCGACGGCGATCATCCCCGTGTAGCCGTCGGCCATCTCGCGCGCTCGCTGGGGTGTATCCATGCTGGTCGTCACTATCGCGGAGACGAGCGTCGGCGTGGACTGGATGGACATCGTGAGATGACGCGTGCCTTCGAGCGCCGCGAGCGCGCGGCTCGCGCTCAAGACCTGTACGAACTCGATGGCAAGCTCCTTCAATTTCTCGTCGCTCGTGCTGACCTTCGTGACGGTGATGTTGGTGAGTGTGCCGTCGTCGTTGCGGTCGGCCTCGATGCTCATTTCAATCGTGCCCTTCAAATCAAGCTCGCCCTTGTCCATGAGAGCCTTGCTCTTGGCGAGCAGGTCTTTGAAGGGCTTGACGTTGATTTTCGGGAGCGTCTTGGTGTTGGTCTGCGCGGCGATTTTCTTCAGCTCCTCTTCGGCCTTCTTCTCGTCGTCGGTCAACTGGCCTGCGTCGGGCGTCGGCGACGCAGAGGCCGTTGCCGCGCCGTCCGCCGGTTTCGCGTCTTCCGTCGCAGCGGCGACTTCGGGCGTCTCCGAAGGCTCGGGCGTGGGCGTCTCGACCGGCGTCGGAGTCGGTCGCGGGCTAGGGCGTCGGCGCGGCACCGGCGCGGGCGGCGGCTGCGCGGCTGCTTCCTGAACGAGCAGCGCGTCGTCCACCATCGGCGCTGCCGCCGGATTCGTAGAGAAGTAGCCGGGCGGATAGTAGAGCTTCTCGTGCGGCGAGAGCTTTATCATCACGGCGCGCTGTCGTATCTCGGCCAGCGTGTAGTCTTCATCGACGTATTCGGCGTCGCCGAACATCCCGGCCAGATGCAGCATGCTCTGGACTGTCGGCACGTAGATGACGATGGCCGCAAGGATAGCGTGCAACACAAACGCGCCCGCGAGACCACGCAGCAGGCGCGGCCAACGCGGAACACGATTCACTTCGTAGTTTGCGAAAATCTCTGCCACTTATTTCCTAACCGAACCCGGCGTGCTCGAAGCGACTTCTTTCGGGAAGCGCCCGTCGCCAGAGTATTAGACGCAGCGTTCTGTCTTATCGTTGACAGCCCCGACACATAAAAGTTAGCACTATGAGCGCCCCTTTCACAAAGGGTTATGAGTTAAAATGATTTTATGCCGCGATTCAGAGACGAACGGGGAGGGAGCCGGCGCAAAGGGGGTGGACGCCGGACGGGCAAGGCTGCGCCCGCGCGCGGGCGACGCGAGGACGACGGGCGAAGTGGCCGAAGCGACGGCGCGCGGCGCGACGGCGCGACGACGTGGCGCGCGGCGGGCGGCGATGCGCCGGACGTGTCGCGCGTGGCGGCTCGCTCGGCTCGCTCGCGTCCCATCAGGAGGCTTCTGGAAGGAATCGGCGTCCCCGAGCCGTCCGTCTTCAAGCCCGACCCTTTCCAGCTCGAAGCCTTGAGCGCACTCGAACACGAGGACGTGCTCGTCACGGCTCCGACCGGCTCAGGCAAGACGTGGATTGCGCGCGAAGAGATAAGGCGTCTGCTCGCCGCCGGACGCCGCGCCTGGTACACGAGCCCTCTCAAGGCTCTGACAAACTCGAAGTATCAGGAGTTCTCCGCCGAGTTCGGCGCAGAGCGCGTCGGCATCCTGACGGGCGACCGGAAGGAGAGGTCGGACGCGCCGCTCATCGTCGGCACGACCGAAGTTTACAGAAACCAACTCTTCGACGCTCTGCGGGGAGGCCATGCCGTCGATGCCGATTTAGTCGTGCTCGACGAGGCGCACTACCTCGCCGACGAAGAGCGCGGCCACGTCTGGGAAGAAGCGATTATTTTGACGCCTCCGCGCGTGCGGATGCTCCTGCTGTCGGCGACGGTCGGCAACGCCGAAGAGCTTGCCGCGTGGCTCGAAGAGGTGCGCGGCGTGCGCTGCGGAGTGGTGGCGCGACCGGGCGCGCGACCCGTCCCCCTGCGCGCCGCCTTTCTCTACCCCGAAGGCGGACTCGCCCCATTGTTCGACGATGCGGGGCGCTTCAACTACGAGATAGCGCAGTTTGCGCAGACGGCGCGCGAGCAAAGGGAGCGACGCTTCGGCGGCGGGCGCGAGTTCGAGCGTCGAGGCCAATCGACGCGACTGAACCTGCCGGAGATGCCGCCCGCGACGCTTCTCGCCGCGCTTCGCTCCTACGACCTTCTCCCTTCAATCGTCTTTCTGCCGACGCGGAGGCGTTGCGACGAAGCCGCCGCCGAGGCCGCGCTCGCGCCGCGCCCGCCCTCGGACGCCGGGCGTCGAGAAGAGCGCCGACGCATCCTGCGCGAGATGGTCGAGGCTCATCCGGAGATTCGCAAGCACCGTCACTTCGACATGATGGTGCGCGGAGGAGTCGCCGCGCATCACGCGGGACATCTTCCCGCTTGGAAGCTCGCCATCGAGCGCCTGATGAGCGCAGGGCTGCTCGACGCCATCTTTGCGACCGCGACGGTCGCCGCCGGTGTCGATTTCCCCGCGCGCACAGTCGTCTTAACCAACATCGACGTGCGGACGGGTCGGGGCTGGCGAGCGCTCACGGCTTCCGAGTTGCAGCAGATGACCGGACGCGCCGGTCGGCGCGGGCGCGACCTCGTCGGCTTCGTCGTCGCCGCGCCCGGCCAGCATCAAGACCCGCAGAAGATGGCTGCGCTTTTGACCGCTCAGCCCGACCCGCTTGAGAGCCAGTTTCGAGCCACCTACACGACCCTTCTCAACCTGCTCGACGCCTACGGCGGCTTCTCGCAGGTGCGAGAGATAGCCGAGCGAAGCTTCGCCCGCCGCGAAGCGCTCGATCAGGTTTTGCGTCTCGAACGCGAGCTGAAAGACTCGGAGCGCCGCTTGAAGGAGAAGCTTGAGCGCGCCGGGTGCGACTTGCCCGTCGGCACGGCGCGCGGGCTTGAGCGTTTGGCGAGCGCACGCACGCGCCTGCTTGAGAGCGCGCCGCAGACGCGCAACGAAGCTCTCATGCGCTGGCTCGCTAAGGAAGCCGCGCCGGGTCGGGTTGTAAGCATCGGTCGGGGCGGGCGTCGGCTGGTGATGTTGACGGAGAAGCGCGGCGATAATCTGGTCGGCGTGCGCGAAGACGGAAGGCGAGCGTCGCTTGCGCTCGAACGCGTCGGCAGAATCTACGAGCGCACCTACGGGCGCACGTTGGAAGAGCTTGAAGCGGCCTTCGCCGACGTGCGCGAGGGACGAAACGAGCCCTTGCGCGAGCCGCGTCTACGCGAAGCCCGCGCCGAGTCGGACGATGCGGTCGCTTTAATCAACGACCTCATCGAAAGTCTCTCGGCGCACGTCAGGGATGAAGCATCGCGCACGCGCTGCGAAGAGGCTCTGTGGTCTGCTTTGCAGGAGGCCGAAACCGTCGAGCGTCTGGAGCGTCGCATCGAGGCTTTGCGCTCGGAGAGCTGGCAGCCGTTCGAGCGTCGGGCGCGCGTGCTCGACCGTTTCGGTTATCTCGATTTCGCCGCCGAGCGCGTCACCGAGCGCGGCAAGTGGCTCGCGGATTTGCGGCTCGACCGCCCGCTTCTCGTCGGCGAAGCCATCGAGCGCGGGCTCTTCGCGCGTCTCGACGCGCCGCGCATGGCCGCAGTGATGGCCGCGCTCGCTTCCGATGCCGAGCGCGATTTCGGCGAGCTTGAGCTGGATGATGCATTGGTAACGGCGCTCTCGCAGTTTGAGCAGGTGGCTTACGAAGTGGCGAACGAGGAATGGCGACAGGAGCTTGAGCCCGCGCCCGAGATGAACTTCTCTGCGGCGGCGACAGCCGCGCGCTGGGCTTCGGGCGTCGAGTGGGCGACGCTCGTGCGCGAGACGCGCGCCGAAGAGGGCGACCTCTTCCGTATGCTCTCGCGCACCGGAGAATCGCTTCTCCAAATCAGCAACCTCCGCGACGCCCACCCCGCCGCCGCACAGACCGCAGCCTCTGCCGCCGACGCAATCCTGCGCGAGCCGGTCAGAACCAACGACATCTGAGACGAGCGCATCAATGAAGAGCATTAGGGGAAAGGGAAAAGGGGAAGGGGGAAAGGGATTGATGGACTGGGTGAGCGCGAGAAAAAAGATGGCGCGGAAAGCTTCCGAGGGTTTCTCCCTTTCCCCTTTCCCCCTTCCCCTTTTCCCCCTGCTTTTGGTTCTGTTGTTTGCCGGATGCGGGCAGAAGCTTTCGGATAAGATTTACTGGAAGGGCGAGGACGCGGGGGCTGCGACGGAGGAGGAGCGAGCGATGCCGGTGGTCTACGTGGCGCTGGGGGATTCAACGGGCGCGGGTGTGGGTGCGAGGAAGGGCGGCGGCTACGTGGCGCGCGTGTTCGAGAGAATCGAGCGCGTGCGTCCGGGCTCGCGTCTCGTCAATCTTTGCGTGAGCGGGGCGACGACTTCAGACGTGCTACGCTCGCAGGTCGGACGAGTCGGCGCTGCGCGCCCGACGCTCGTCACGCTCGGCATCGGCATCAACGACGTGAGCCGGCAAGTGTCGGTCGAACAGTTCGCGCGCAACTACGAAGAGATAATCCTCCGCATCAGGAAAGAGACCGATGCGCCCATCGTCCTCACAAACATCCCTGACATCTCTCACGCGCCCGCCGTCCCCGTCTTCCTCCGCGCCGAGGCGCTGCGCCGCATCAACCTCTTCAACCAGAGCATCAAAGAGATTGCCGCCCGCCACAATATCCTCGCCGTCGATGCCTATGAAAAGAGCCACGCCGTCATCCCCACACACCCGGAGTTTTTCTCGCCGGACGGCTTTCACCCCTCCGACGAAGGCTACGAATTCTGGGCTGTGACGATGTGGCCGACCGTCAAGCAGGCCATTGGCGAAGAGTAAGTGGCAGGCTACAAAAGCGGAAAAGCGAGTCTTCAGCCGTAAAAAATTCGCGTTGACGCCTGAAAACAACTGGCCTAGTATTGGCGCTGACGCACAATCCTGTTGACGGAATCCTCACAGATTCCTTCAGTCTCACATAATTGATACAAAGCGTAAGGAGCATGTGAATTATGTCTTGTTCCAAGCAGGTCAGCAGAAGGCGCTTGATTCCTGTAGCATCTACCGCCGCTCTCAATATCGCGCTTGTTGCCGTCCTCATCTTGCTGCGCTCGTCCTCTTCACAAGAAGCGTTCAGTTCTCCGCTCGAAATAGCTCAACCCCCGATAGTCTCGATAGCTGAACAGCAGGGTGTGCCCTTGCTCATCACGATAGAGCGTATCGACACTTCAAACCCGCTTGACCCTCAAGTTAATTACACACTCAAAAATCTCAGCGACAAGCCGATTCGAGCTTATACGGTGCTTGAAGAAACCGCGACGAGTTCTTCAAAGGTTAAAAACTCGACAATTAAAAACATCACCTCGACCGCACAGCTTTTATTGCCCAATCAATCCCGTCAAGAGATGTTCGGCGGACAGAGCTTTTCAGACCCTCTACTCAGTTTAATTTTGTCCATCGACTTTGTTGAGTTTGCCGATGGCTCGACGTGGGGTGAGGATACTCAGCACGCCGCCGAGAATCTCGCCGGACAACGCGCGGGAGGCCGCGAGACGCTCAAAAAATTGCGTGGGTTGTTTGCCGCTCAGGGCATTGAGGCCGTCAAAAAACTCATCACGCAGGGAAACATAGAGGTAGTCAGCCCCCTCGTCGGTCAGTCTGAAAAATGGCAGTACGGCTTCAAAATCGGGCACAACACCATTCTCAGCCGGCTTAGGACGGCTCAAGAAAAAGGTGGCTCGCGCCAGCTTGCCGACGAACTTCAAAAAACATTCGACGCTGCGGAAGGGAGGCCGTGAACATGGCCTTCAGACGGTTACAAACCCTCCTGCTTGTAACGTTCAACTTGCTCCTCATCTTCTGTGCGATGGCGCTCGCTCAGAGACAAAGACCGACCGTTGAGGTCGGAACTCCAAAATGTACGCCGCACACGGAGGAGAGCGGAGTCGAATGCCGTGACCTGAGTTGTTCATACGGAACTATTTACTCTACGCAAGAGTGTAACCCTGACCCGGCGACTCAAACGCGACACCTTTGTCAACGTGTCCCAACCGGGTGCAGCAATATAACGCCGATAAGCTGCGCAACCGACAACAAGAGCACTTCGTTCTCTTATGAATGCGATGGCGAGGTAGTGGTCAAAACTTCGACCATAATTTGCCCGGTCACTTGTTATAAGTATTGCCCTTCGCCCGACCGTTCCAAGCCTTGCAGTATGGCTAGATGGGATACAACCTACTGCGAGTGGACAAACTGCCTTATAGCCGACGCGTGCATTCCCAAACAGTGTGAGTACGGATACTGGGATGTAGATATTTGCGATTGTCAGGTAAGCCCTGTTCTGATTGATGTCGAAGGCAACGGGTTCAGCCTTACAAACGCGGGCGGCGGGGTGGGCTTCGACCTTAACAGCGAGGGCACACCGGAGCATCTGTCCTGGACGACCCCGGATTCCGACGACGCGTGGCTGGCGCTCGATAGAAACGGCAACGGGAGGATTGATAACGGCAGGGAACTCTTCGGCAACTTCACGCCACAACCGCCTTCAAGCGAGCCGAACGGATTTCTCGCCCTCGCAGAGTTTGACAAAGCCGAGCAGGGAGGCAACTCCGACGGCATAATTGACGAGCGCGACGCTATCTTCATCTCTCTGCGTATGTGGCAGGACAGAAATCACAATGGCTTCTCCGAGCCTGAAGAGTTGCGCTCGCTCGTGTCGCTGGAGGTGGCGGCGCTCGAACTCGATTACAAAGAATCGAAACGAGTGGACGAGCATGGCAATCAGTTTCGTTACCGCGCGAAGGTGAGGGAGGCGAAGCGGGCGAGGGTTGGGCGCTGGGCGTGGGACGTGTTTCTGGTTTCAGCGCCGTAGCGGATAGGTGAAGGAGAGACGAGCGCCCGCGAGTTTCGAGGTGAGACTCACGGGCGCTCGTCTTTGACGCTCGTTGCTCGGTTGCTGCGCGCCACGATTTTAACGCGCTTCGGGCAGCCTCACTCGTCCTTCTCGTTCACAGATTGATATTGAAATAGCAGCGTCTTTGTCTTAGTATGCCCGCCTACCGGGAATCTGTTCCCAAAAGCTCTACGCGCTCGTTCTTTCTATCGTTTCTGTCCCACACGTCGCCGTTTCGTCACCTGACCGCCGCCGAGTCAGTGCCGCAAGGATTCGGCTTTCCATGATCGGGCAAACCGTTTCTCATTATCGTATTCTCGACAAGCTTGGCGAAGGCGGGATGGGCGCGGTCTACGTGGCCGAAGACACGCATCTGGGCAGGCGCGTCGCCATCAAGATTCCGCACACCACCTCTGACGCGCACGAGTTTCGCGCGCGCTTCCTGCGCGAAGCTCGCTCCATCTCTGCGCTGAGTCACCCGCACATCGCAACCCTTCACGACTACGGCGAGCTGCCCGAGCCCGACGGGCGTCCCTTCATCGTGATGGAGCTGGTCGGCGGCGTGAACTTGAGCGACCTTCTGCGCGAAGGCGCTCTGACTCTTTCGCGTGCGCTCGAAATCATCGAGGCAGTGGCCGACGCGCTATCGGAAGCGCACCGGCGCGGCATTATCCACCGCGACATCAAGCCCTCGAACGTGATGATTAACGACCGGGGGCAGGTCAAGGTGCTCGACTTCGGTCTCGCCAAGCAGCTCGAAGAAGAGCATCAGGCGGTCGAGGCCGACCGCGAGGCGAAGACTCTGCCTGCCGCTCGCACGCAAAGCGGCGCGGTCATCGGCACGCTGCTTTATCTTTCGCCCGAGCAGGCGACGGCCTCGCCCGTCGATGCCAGAAGCGACATCTTCGCCCTCGGCTCGCTGCTCTACGAGTGCATCGCCGGTTGTTCGGCCTTCAACGGCTCGACGCCCATCGAAGTCTGCGCGCAGGTTCTGTACGTCAACCCGCCGCCGCCCTCGAAGTTCAACCCGCGCGTGCCCCCCGAGCTTGACTACATCACGCTCAAAGCTCTCGCCAAAAAGAAGGAGGCGCGCTACCAGACCGCAGAAGATTTGCGAAACGACCTGGCGCGCGTGCGCGCCTCCCTGCGCGAAAGCCTGCACGCCGCAGGCGACGCCGTCCCGACGCAGCGCATCTTGCGCGCCGCACTCACGCCGCGCACGACCAGCGCGCTCAACACGCTCTCCGTCACGCTCCGGCAGCCGCGTTTCAGCGCCGCCTTTCTCGCGCTCCTCGTCGCCATAGTCGGCCTCGGCGTCTGGGCGGCGGTGCGCTTCTGGCCTCGCTCTTCGCACAAGCCTTCGGCGGACGCCGTCCGCTGGTACGAGACCGGCGTGAGCGCCCTGCGCGACGGAACTTACCAGAACGCGAGCAAGGCTCTGGAGACAGCCGTCTCCATCGACGACCGCTTCGCCCTCGCACACGCGCGCCTCGCCGAAGCCTGGACGGAGCTTGACTACACCGACAAAGCGAAAGACGAAATCCTTCGCGTCCGTTCGCTCGTGCCCGACTATTCGCAGTTGCCCGCGCTCGAAGGTCTCTATCTACAGGCCGTCACCGATACGGTCGAGCGCAAGTTCACTTCGGCCATCGAAGCCTACCAGCGCATCGCTCAACAAGCGCCCGAAGCCGAGAAGGCTTACGCTTATCTCGATTTGGGTCGCGCCTACGAAAAGAACGAGCAGGTTGACCGCGCCATCGAAAGCTACACCGAAGCCACCAACCGCAACCCGCAGGCCGCCGCAGGCTTTCTCTGGCTCGGCATTCTTCACGGGCGCAAGCAGAATCTCGCCAGCGCCCGCACCGCCTTCGACGCGGCGGAAAAACTCTACAGCTCGCTCTCCAACTACGAAGGCGTGACCGAGGTGCTTTACCAGCGCGGCGTCCTCTTCAGCAAGATGGGCAAGGCGGGCGAAGCGCGCGAACAGTTGCAGCGCGCCCTGACCATCGCCGAGACGACCACTCAGAACAAGTATCAGGCCATCAGCACGCGCCTCATGCTGAGCATCGTCTCTTTGACGAGCGGCGACACGGCCAAAGCGAAAGAGCACGCCGAGGAAGCCGTGGGTCTCGCGCAGGCCAATCGCATGGAGAACCTCACCACGCGCGGCCTCATCGCGCTCGGCAACGCCGCTTTCACGAGCGGCGACTTCGAGCAGGCCGAAGAGAGCTACCGGCGCGCTCTCGAATCCGCACGCTTCTACAAAGGACGGCGCAACGAAGCCCTCGCCCTCTTCTCTCTGGGCAGTCTGCGTCTCTCGCGCAACAGGCCGGACGAAGGCTTGCGCGACGTGCGGCAGGCGCTGGAGTTTTATCAGAGCGCCGGTTATCGAAAAGAAGCGGCGCAGGCGCTCATCCTCGTCGGGCGCGCGAGCCGGCAGAAGGGCGACTACGCGGGCGCGCTCGAAGCTTTCGAGAAGCAGCTTGAGATAGCCCGGAAGGTCAACGACGTGTCGCAGCAGGGGCTCGCGCACGAAGCAATCGGCTCAGTCCTCTTCAAGCAGGAGCGTTTCTCCGAGGCGCTTCAGCATTTCGACGAGAGCTACGAAATCGGCAAACAGCTCGAAGACAAAATGAGCATCGGCTACGGAGCGATGAATCGAGGCAAGACGCTCTGGCGCTTGGGTCGCTTCGCGGAAGCTCGCACGGCTCTCGACGAAGCGGCGACGGTTGCGGGCAGCTCCGCCGCCGGTAACAAAGGGCTTCTGAGCGGCGTCTCTCGCCAACTCGCCTGGATGGCTCTCAGCGAGCAACGCTTCGCGGAAGCTTCGGAGAAGAACCAGCAGTCGCTCTCGCTCGTCGGCGAAAAAGATTTGGAAGTCGCTTTCGAGGCCAAGCTGCTCGACGGTCTCATCCGGCTCAAGGCGTCGGGCGGCGACCGTCGCGCCGCCTTCGCGTCATGCGAGCAAGCGCTCGGCATGTCGATGCGTCTCGACGACCCTTCGCTCGTCTCGCGCGCCATGCTCGCTCTGGCCGAAGCAGCCCTTGAGACGGGCGACGCCGCGCGCGCGCAGGAGCTTGCGCTCGAAGTGGCCGCGCGCTTCGCCAATGCGGGGCAGCGCGAGTCGGAGTGGCGCGCGTGGCTCGTCGCGGCCAGAGCCGCCGAGCGCGCGGGCGATATGAATAGAGCGCGTGAGCACACGGCGCGCGCCCTCGAAGTTCTTTCGCAGTTACAACAGCAATGGGGAGGGGAGAACTACAACCAATACCTCGCCCGCCAGGACATCAAGCTCCTGCGCAGGCAACTCGAACAGCTCAACGCACACGCCTGAGCTTCTCTCAAACTCCAAAGGAGCAACCACCATGCAACGCAAACGTCTCGTCGCCCCGGGGGGAATCCGCCGCAGCCTTCTTCTGCCCGCGCTCGCCGCGCTCGTCCTCCTCGTCTCGTTCACAACCTCATGCCCCGGCCCCGGCACTAACAACAACAACGGAGGCGTCGTCACCACCCAGTCGCCATCGCCTTCGCCCACTCAGGGAGCTGTTCCGCCGCCACCACCTCCGATGCCCAGCACGGACGACCGACCGATTATCATCTCCGGCGGCTCGCTCGACCTCGACTTTAATCCTGCCTACTATCAAGGCTCATCCGGCGGCGGTACTTTCCGCAGCGCCAACAATCGCATCACGACCATGCGAGTCTACGACGACGACGCCACCGATGCCGCCGTCGGGCTCTGCACCGTCACCTTCGCGGATGCTTCCGACATCACGATTGCCTACTCCGTCGCCGGAGGCGGGAGCGGAAATATCAGAGCCGTCAGCACGTCGGGCTCCGCCGGAAACTCCGTCGAGCTGACCTTCAACGCCGCCCAGTTGCCCAAACGCAATCCGCAGAGCAACAAGCATTACAACAAGAAGGCCAGCATCGACAGCATTACCTACACCGGCGGCTCGCCTGCCACCTGCGACCTCGGCGGCAAAAAGAAAGTGACCATCGAGCTTGAAGGGACGCCCGTCGCCTGCGCCGCGACGACGACGCCCACGCCGACGCCGACCACTACGCCCTGAGCTTTCCTTCAAGCCTCCGGCTCGCGCCGACGCGGCTTTCCCGAAAGACGACGAACGGGCACGGATGAGCCGAGGTTCATCCGTGCCCGTTTTCCTGTCTTCCGAGAGCGCGCCTTTCATCCTCCTGCCGTCCGAACGTCTCCGGCTTCCCCGCTACGGGCGCGAGTCGGCGCTGTGCTAATATCTTCAGAAGACCGGAACGTGCGCGCCCTTCGAGCCGTATGCACTGTTCAGGAGGTTATAGATTTATGTCAGACACGAATCAGACGCGCTACGAGACGGGTCATCCAATCTGCGACGCGTGGCGTTTCCTTTGCGATGCGTCCTACGCCGTGCTCCCGCGCGACGCGGCGCACCAGCTCGGCGAGTTTCAAAAAAACTTCTGGGGCGGCCTTCGCTGGCTGGCCGAAAAACAGATTGACCTCATCGACGAGGCCGTTCGCGGCGGCGACCGCCTCCGCGAAGAATGGCGACAACGCTGCCGTCATACCAGCACTACTACCGGCAGCGACACGACCGGCTACACGCCGCCGACAGGCGACGCGCAACCGGAAAGTATTTAAGAAAAGCGGTCAGCTTGTCAGCAGTCAGCGTTCAGCCAAACCGTAAAGCCGCCGGGGACGAGTTCGACTGACTGCTTCTTCCAACCGTTCGGCTGAGTGCTGACAAGCTGACCGCTGATGGCTTCCGATTTTCACGAAGGGTTAACTATGCAGGTTCTGTTGGCTGAAGAGTACGGGTTCTGTTTCGGAGTCGAGCGCGCCGTCGAGATGACGGAGGCGGCGCTCTCAGAGGGTGCGACCGTGCGCACGCTCGGGCCGCTCATTCACAACACGCAGGAGATAAAGCGGCTCGAAGCCCAGGGCGTCAGCACCATCGAAGCGCCGGGCGAAGCGGGCTCGGACATAACGGCTGTCATTCGCGCGCACGGCGTCACGCCCGAGGTGCAGCGCACGCTGGAAGAGAACGCCGGGAAGGTCATCGACGCGACCTGCCCTTTCGTCACCAAAGTTCAGAAGCTGGCCGAGCGCGCCGCCGCGCAGGGGCGCGACGTGGTCGTCGTCGGCAATCCAGACCACCCCGAGATGATAGGCGTCAAAGGCTACGCGCCCGAGCACGCCCACGTCGTCCGCGATGCGAGCGAGGTCGCAGGGCTTCCAATGCTGCACGAGCCGCTCGTCGTCTCGCAGACCACCATCAAGCTCAGCACCTTCCTCGAAGCCGCCGAGGCCGTGCGCGCTCGCAGCGACGCCGAGCCGCAGGTGGTCAACACCATCTGCTCTGCGACGCGCGACCGCCAGGACGCCGCACGCGCCCTCGCAGGCGAGGTCGATGCCTTCTACATCATCGGCGGCAAACATTCCTCGAACAGCATCAAGCTACTCTCCGTCTGCCAGGAACAGTGCCCGCGAAGCTTTCTGATTGAGACTCCCGAAGAGATTAACCCGGATGACCTGCGCGGCGTCGAGCGCGTCGGCGTCACCGCCGGGGCTTCAACTCCCAACTGGCTCATCGAGCTTGTCGTCAAACGCCTCCGCGAAATCGGCCAAGCCCGCGTATAAATGATGAATGCGGAATGAGGAATGAGGAATGAAAAGCAAGCTGCCTTTCATTCCTCATTCCTCATTCCGCATTCATCATTTTCTTATATGTCGTCTTCCGCAGCGTCGGAGGCTTCGAGGGCGGCGACGACCCAGCGCGCTTCCTCTGAGCCGAACTCGCTGACCTGTCGTTCGAGCGCATCGCGCGCCACTTCGCAGTCTACGGGGTCGCCGAGCAGCTCGACGAGCACGCCCGTCGGCGTATGCAGCAGTGCTTCCTGCGCGATGGCGCGCACGGCGACGTTCGCGTGTCGCACCAGCTCGCAAACCTCCGAGGGAGCGAGCCGCGCCGAGAGCGTGTCGGCCAGATTATCGACGCGCGTGTAGTTGCGCGAGCGAAGGGCGCGCTCCAGCAGTTGACCGAAGACCTCGGCGGAGCGCGCCTCCTTGTGCAGCACGAGCGCGCAGGTCTCGGCCATCCGCACAAGCTCGCGCGACTGCTCCGTGCTCAGGATGGTTGCGCCCGGCTCGGTCGCGCGCTCGTCCAGAGCCGCGAGCAGACGGCTCAACTCCCACTCGGCGCGCGCATCATACGAGGCGCTCGCGCGGCTCGCGGCGGGAAGATTTGTCGTGGTCGTCGCCGTCGAGAGAAGCGCGCTTTCGACGAGGCTGCGCGTCGTCGGGCGCAAACCCTTCCACACACTTGCGATTCGCGCTCCGAAATCTTCCATCATCATTCGGAAATTTTCTCCATCTTCCGCGCACGCCTTTGGTGAAAGACGTGCGCTCCGGCATTTGGATGAATTCTACTATAACTTCGATGGCAAGCGCGCACTTCAGATTTCGAGACGCGCGCTCCCTCCTTCTCTCTGCCCGCCGGCTTGCGCCTAACGGATTAGCTCGACGCCGCCGTGCGCGACGGCGAACATGATGCAATCTTCGTCCGCGTCGAGCGCCACGGGACGATGAACCGAACCGGCTACACGCACGACGTATTCGCCCGCGCGATGCTCGCCTTCGTCGTCCCGATAGCCGCCCTGTAGGATGAAGACCTCTTCGACGCCCGTGTGCCGGTGCGCGGGATAGACCGAGCCCGGCTGCATGCGAATCAGGACGCTCGTCGTGCCGGTCGTCTCGTCGCGCCTGAGCACGCGCAGGAAGATGCCTTCATGGCGCGTCGCGCTCCACTCAAGAGTAGAGAAGTCGAGCATAAGAGATTGTCAGGCTGAAAGCGGCGCGCGTGGAGAGAGAGGCGAGGGCTTCGGCGAGATGGCCGGAGTCGCCGAAGCTTCGCGCCGGGATTGGCAGCCGCCTCCGGTCGGCTGATGATTTTCGACTTTCGCTGTGCTGCCGCTCAATGATTGTGGTCGATAATCTCTGTGATGGTGTCGAAGGAAATCTTGATGATTTCGCCGTCGGCGCGTTCCATCTTGACGCTCGGCTTGGTGAGTGCCTGCGTCATCTTCATGCTGCGGACGACGCCGCGCACGCGCGTCCCGTCCTCGGTCACTATCTCGACGTTGTCTTTGCCGTAGAGAGGCTTTAAGGCCGCGAGGGCTTTGGTTACTTCCACTGTTTTAGTACCGCTCTTTCTTCGATAAACCGGGGGCGAGGCCGCGCCCTTCGAGGCCGCCTCGCGCTTCGACGCGGCGCGCCGCCGTCGTCGTGCGCCGACGCTTGAGAGCGCGTCTCTGACGTAAGCTCGGCAATGTCGCAGCAGTTGCATTGGCCTCGTCTCAACGCACGACTCATGCCAATACCGCTCGCGTTCGTTTGCTCTTTCGCGCCAAGTGGCTTGAGAAACTGCTCGGAGGCTACGCTCCGTGCGTCTCTCTGTCTGTCGATTCCTGCTGTGAGAAGTCTACGGCGGGCGCAAACAATATGCAACCGTGAGACTCCAACAGGCGTATACTGGTGCAGCGCAGATTTGGCTATCGCCCCCGCAAGAGAAGACTTCTCAAGGTCAGAAGAAATTATGCAAGCCGAACAAAAACAAGCCGAAACAGATTCGGGCAGCGCGAGCGCCGACGTGCTCACCTGTCCCAGCTGCCGTGCCCAGATGTTACAGGGGATGCGATTTTGCCGTTTTTGCGGTTTCCGTCTCGGCGAAGGCGTCGCCGAGTATGCCGAGACGATGCGCTTCGCAGGCACGACTCCTCCATACACCGCTCACACTCAGACGGCGACGGCCAGCGCCCCTCACACGGCCGCGCCGGGCTTCGCGCACACTTTCGGCGCGATGTCGCCCTCGGCGCAGACCACCGCGCTCGAAGGCAAGCCGACCGGACTCTTTCGGAAGTTGAAGTGCAGCGGCGCGCGTATGAACTGGATGGTGTGGCTGATTCTGCTCGTCGTCCTCGTGTCGGGCGTCGGCGGCTCCGTCGTCAGGTCGATAAGAGGTTCGCGCGACCGCCGCGTCGTCGTCAGGAGCGCGCCGCGCTCGCACGTCGGCGTCAACACTTTCAAAGATGCAGAGCCGAGCGGCGCGCTCGTCGATTACGTTCGCCCGCCCGGCTCGCCCGCCGATAAGGCCGGACTCGTCGGCGGCGACATCATCAAGAGCTTCGACGGTCGTGAGGTCAAGGATAGGGAAGGGCTGATGAAGATGCTTGGCTCGACGCCCATCGGCAAGACCGTCGCACTCGAATACGTGCGCGACGGCGAGACCCGTCAGACGACGATAACGACCGTCTCGAAAGAAGAGATGGAGCGGCTCGAAGACGCCTACGACGAGCGACCTGAAGGCACGGCTTTCTTCGGCATCGACATCGGTCGCATGTCGGAGCTTGAGCGCGTCTTCGTCCCCGAGCTGCAAGTCTACGGCGTCAAACTGGACGACGTGCTGCCGAACCGTCCCGCCTACATCGCGGGCTTGCGCGACGGCGACATCGTCGTCGAGTTCGACGGCACGCCGATTCGGACGAGCGAAGAGTTCGTCTCTCGTTTTCGCCGCGCCGTGCCCGACAGCGTCGTGAAGGTCGTCATCGTGCGCGCAGGGCAGCGTATGGAGATTCCTCTGAAGATGGGTAGGGCTTAAGTAGACGGGGCGCGCTTCCTCAAGTGCGCCCTCCGGCGTATTCGCGCAGCCGCGCCTCCATCTCGCGGCGCACGTCTTCGCGGTCTTCTTCCTCTTCGTCGGGCTCGAACAGCTCGAAGAGAGCGTAGGGCGTCTCGGCCACAAGACGCAGCTCCCATGCCTCGCGCCCCTCGTGCGAAGGCCGCGCCAGCCACATCGCATCCACCTCCGATTCCACTACCGGCGCACTCTCGAAAATCTCCAAATCTGCTTCGTCGCCCTGCGAGCCGCCGCGTAGCTCCGCGCGCGTCTCGGCACGCATCAGCGCGCGTCGGAGCCGCCAGCCGTGCCTGCGATACATCGCCAGAATCTCTCTGAATAGTTGAAGCTGGTTCATCGTCTGCCGCGCCCGCCCCTCGGCCTCGTCGGCTGAAGGTACTTGAAAGCCTCGCAGGGCGGAACGTCTCCGTCCTTGTCTCGCGTCTTTCCGGAACGTCTCGGTTAATCGTCTCTGGCAAGCATACAACAGGCTCGTAGAGCTTTGAAAACGGGGGGCTTTATTCGAGGCAAGCTCTCGTGGTACAAATTCGCGTGGGAAAAATTCCGAAGGATGCCGAGTTGAACTCAACCTTTCACAGCGTTCTTGAGCAGTCTCTCAATCGGCGGGGGCTGCGTCTGGGCGAAGTCTGCCGCGCGAAGGACGTGATGGCGCGGCGCGTGCTCGAAGAATACGGGGCGATGTTCGTCGCCTCGGACAGCGTGCTCGTGCCGCCGCGTTGTGTCTTCACGAGCGAAGAGGAAGTGCAGGCGTTTCAACGCGCGGCGACCTTTCGCGCCGAAGCCTTCGGCGAGTTCACCATCGAGCTGCAACCGGCGGCGATGGATGCCCTTCTCGAAGCGCGCGAAGAGGTAAGAAGCCTCGGGCTCGACATCACTCCGCGCGACGGCTCGGAGGCAGGCCGTCGCAGCTACTCCGACACGCTCCGACTCTGGAACACGCGCTTTCTTCCCGCCCTCGAACACTGGGCGGCGCAAGGCCGACTCTCACCGGAAGAGGCCGAGCGCCTGCGCTCGCTCGCGCCGCACGAACAGGTGGCCGAAGTGCTTGAGCTTGAGCGCGAGGGCATCTTCTTCAGCAAGGATTTCTCGAAGACCATCCTGCAATCGGTGGCCGCGCCGGGCACGTCGCCGCACCTTTCGATGTACGCCTTCGACGCCGTCGAGTTCAAAGACGAACGCGTGCGCCGCGTCCTCGCGCGTCACGGCTGGTTTCAAACCGTCGCCAGCGACCTGCCGCATTTCACCTTCCTCGGCCTCGAAGAAACGGAACTGCCCGCGCACGGCCTGCGCACCGTCGAAGCCTGCGGCCAGCTCTTCTGGATACCTGACATAGAAGAGGTCAGGGGTCAGAGGTCAGAAGTCACTTAAAGACAAAAGCAAAGTAAGACGAGGCCAGTTAAAAAGAGGACTTAGCTTTTGCTGACCTCTGACCTCTGCTTTACTTTTGAGGCCATTTGTGAGAAAGACTTGTCTCCGTTCCCTTGAGCCTTTGCCCAACATCAGGGCGAACATCTTTTCAGCAGACCTCGATTGAGTGGAAAAGCTTTTGCCACTCGGAAGCGAATCGTTTCGCCCTTGAAGCGAAAACGCTTCGGACGTGAATCAACAAACATCTTAAATTTTTAGAAGGAGAGAACTATGACTGTTTGCACTGCTTGCGGAACCGAGAACGCCGACGGCATGCGGTTCTGCGTCAAGTGCGGGGCGCAGCTTGCGCCTTCCCCCGAACCCGGTTCGTGGAAAGCTCCGAGCGGTAATCTCAACGAGACGGTTTACGACATCCCGCAGAACCCGCGCTTCAATCAGCCGAGCGGCGGGCTCGGCAATCAGCCGGGCGGCGGTGGCGGCGGCAGTTCGCGCCAGCAGCCGAGCGGCGGCTTGAACGACCCCGTCAGCTACTCTGCTCCGCCCGTCTCTTATTCCGGCTACGGCGGAGCGGGCGGCGCGATGGCTACGACGACCGGCATCGGCGGCTATCCTTACGCCGAGTGGATCGACCGCGTGCTCGCCGCGCTCATCGACGGCGGCATCTCCGCAGTCGTGATGATTGTGCTCTACGTCATCATCCTCGTCGTGGGCGGAGGCTTGATGGCTATCGGCGGCAGCATCGGCGACCCGGACACGGGCGGCGTTTTCGGCGCTCTCGGCTCGCTCTCCTGCTGCTTCGGTTTCCTGCTCGCGGCTATTTCGGTCTTCGCCGTCGGCATCTACAACAAAATCTTCCTCGTCAGCAAGCGCGGCTTCTCCATCGGCCAGGGCATTATGAAGCTGAAGGTTCTGGACGCGAACGGCAACATCCCGCAGATGGGCACGCTCTTCCTGCGCCTGCTCGTGCAGATAGGTCTCGGCTTCATCCCCATCATCGGCATGTTCCTCGGCCTCGCCAATGCGCTCTGGCCGCTCTGGGACGAGAAGAAACAGACGCTTCACGACAAGGCAGTCGGCACTTTCGTCGTCAAGACGGGCTGACGCTGTCCGCAGAGACTTCCCTGTACCTGCGTTTAAATTGATGTCGAGGATTTTTTCCAGACCGGGCGGTACTGCCGGGCTCGTCGGAGCTTTGACGACGCTGCAAGTCGCCGCCCTCGGCCTGCTCGGCTCGGCGACGACGACCAGCGTCTCCTTCCTCGGGCGAGAACTCAACTGGGGCTGCTCCTTCAAGCAGACGTTCGGCATCCCCTGTCCGAACTGCGGCATGACGCGCAGCGTCCTGCTCACGCTGCGCGGCCACCTCGGCGACGCCTTTACGCTCAATCCAGCCGGGCCTCTGCTCGTCTTCGGCACGCTCCTTTTCAGCTTCGCCATGTTCTACCTCATGTTCTGCCAGCGCGGGCGGGCGAGCGACGAATCGCTCCGACGCCTCCAGCGCAGAATCAAGCACGGCGCGATTGCTTACGCCGCCCTGCTCATCTTCGTCTGGACGGCTCAATGGCTCTACGCGATTTCGTAGAAGCTGGCGGCAAGAGACCGAGGTCACGAAAGAGCCGCGAAAGAAGGCGCTCCGAAGCACGGATAAGAGTTGTTCAAATCCGCGCTCTTTCGCCGCTCCTTCGCGGCTCTTTTGTGCCGGAATTTGAAATCCTCGCTCTCAGCCGTTGCGCGTCGCGCGCGAAGTGCTGTATCTTGTCTCATCCGTCAAAGCCCCTTGAACGGATGCGTGTTTCACTCCCGTTTCAAAAAACGGTTTTCAGTTAACTGACAGCGCGCCGCTGTCGGCCACCCCCCGCACCCGTCTCGCTTCGCCCAGGACTCCCACAGGCGAACAGGGAGGCAGGGGTCTCCGTCAGCGACCCCCTTCCATCCCGCGCGAGAGGGTCAAACATGGACATCCCCCAGATTATCGCCGGACGCTTCCGCGTCGAGTGTGAAATCGGCAGAGGCGGCATGGGCACGGTTTATCGCGCCCTGCATCTCGGATTAGAACGCCCCGTCGCCGTCAAAGTCCTCAAGAAAGAGTTTGCCGCAGACCCCGAGGTCGCCGAGCGTTTCATGCGCGAGGCGCGCACGATGGCGCGTCTCAGGCACTCACACGCCGCGATGATTTTCGACGCCGGTCGGCTCGCCGACGGTCGTCCCTTCATCGTCATGGAGTACGTCGAAGGGCGCACGCTCGCAGAGACCTTGCTGCACGAAGGCCGTCTCTCGCCCGAGCGCGCCGTGCGCATCGCCGCAGGCATCTGCGACGTGCTCTCGGAAGCGCACCAGCTCGGCATCGTCCACCGAGACCTCAAGCCCTCCAACATCATGCTCAACGAGCGCGGTATCTGCGTGCTCGACTTCGGCATTGCGAAAGTCCTGGCGACGGCTGACGCCGCCAAGACTCATCCGACGACCGAGTCGGGGCTCGTCATCGGCACGCCGCGCTACATGTCGCCCGAACAGTGCATGGGGCGCCCCGTAGGGCCTGAGAGCGACCTCTACAGCGTCGGCGTGATGGTCTACGAGATGCTGGCCGGGCATCCGCCCTTCGTCGATCAGCTCTCTTCGGCGGTGCTCGTCAAACAGGCGACGAGCGCGCCGCCTCCGCTCGTCGCCGCGCGCTCGGACGTGCCGCGCACGCTCGCGCTGCTCGTGCATACGCTTCTGGCTAAGAGTCCGACGAATCGCCCGCGAACGGCGGCTGACGTGCGCGCACTGCTCGACCGAAGCATTGCCCCGCCGCCGCGCGACCCCGAAGCTCAAGCGCCGCCCTTTGCCGCCACCATCGCCGCGCTCGACACGGGAACTTCCGCCGTCTTCCGCGCCGCCACAGCCTTCGCCATCGTCGTCATGCTCAGCATCGTGCTCCTCGCATGGTCGCGCAGCAGGCCGGGCGGCGTCGGCGTCTTGCCTGAGAGCCAGGAGGCGGCTGCGACGGCGAGCGATACGGTCGTCTCTCGCGGCAAATCGTCTTCGGCCTCCGGCACTGCCGACAAAGAGAGGGCGACGCCGCGCGCCGTTCCCGCGTCCGCACGCGCCTCTGCCGTCAAGCCCGCGCTCTCGACCGACACGGCGCAGCAGATAGCTCAGAGCGTCACTCGCGGCCCCATCCAGGGCGCGCACATCATCCGCACGAAGACGGGGCAGGTTATCGCCGCCATCCACGAGCAGCGACGCGAGGGCGCAAGCCATCTCTACCTGATGGAGCAGCGCGCCGGACGTTTTCAGGTGATGGCTCGCGCGCCGCTCGATAAAGGCGACTTTCGCGGCGCGAAGTGGACGACCGAGATTCTCGACATCGACCACGATGGCTACGATGAAATCCTCTGCACCGGCCAAGAGCCGCGCGGCGACAGAGGCCAGCGCCGTCTCGTGCTCTACGTCCCGCGCGCCCGCCAGACCTACAGCGTCAGCCTCGCGCCAGCCACGCGGCGCGACGGCGCGAGCCGCGCTACCTGGTCGTCCAACATCAAAGAGGACAAAGCTCACCCCTACCGCGACGCGCTTCAACAGCGCGCCAGCACGCGCACTTTCTAAAGCGAATCTCAGACGCCTTTGAATCCGTCAGGGCAGGGCTCGTCCCTGCCCTTTCTGCTTTTGCGGACGAGCGAGCGGAGGACAATCGCTCTGTCTTTGCAAATCCCGCGCGGCAAACGCCCCTCGCTTGCGGCACGTCAGCCGCGCCGTCGCTCCGCAAGCAACCGACGTGGTATGATTGGCCTCCAATAGTCTCGAATCCAACTCGGAGCCGTTCTCTTCAGCCCTTCGTTCCTAACGCTGGGTCTTTCGCTTCGGCGCGTGTGATTCCCTGACAAAAGCTTTAATCGAATTTGAGAAGGATGCTATCCGTGAAACGATATTCGTTTATTCTCGCGCTCGCCCTCGCGGCGTCGCTCGTCGCGCCGTTTGCTCCGTCGCCGCAGGGCGGCGCGTCCTCTTCGGTCGCCGTCGCCGCGGCGCAGAGGACTCAGCGCGCGCAACAAGGTCAACGCCCTGCTGGTGGTGGCGCGGCAGCCGCCGCACCTGCTCCGAGTCCTGCGCCGCAGGCCGCGCCGCAGACGCCTTTAGTCAGCCGCGTGCTTCCGAACGGTCTGGAAATCATCGTGCTCGAAGACCATTCCGTGCCGCTCGTCACGGCCGAGCTTGGCGTCAAGAACGGCTCTTACACCGAGCCGCCCGAGCTGAACGGCCTCTCTCATCTCTACGAGCACATGTTCTTCAAGGCCAACCAGGCCGTCGCCGACAAGGCCGAGTACCTGCAAACCATCGACACGCTCGGCATCGTCTTCAACGGTCAGACGCAGGAAGAGCTGGTCAACTACTACTTCACGACCACCTCGCCCAACCTGCCCGTCGCCATGCGCTTCATGCGCGACGCCGTGCGCTATCCGCTCTTCGACGAGCGACAGTTCGAGCAGGAGCGTGAAGTCGTCATCGGCGAGCTTGACCGCCACGAGTCGAACCCTTACGGCTTTCTGCAACTTGAGATGAACAACCGTCTCTTCTACAAGTATCCGAGCCGCAAGAATCCGGGCGGCAACCGCCAGACCGTCTCTTCGGCCACGACCGCCATGATGCGGCTCATACAGAATCGCTACTACGTGCCGAACAACTCGGCCATCGTCGTCACGGGCGACGTGAAGCCGGAAGAGGTCTTCAAGCTGGTCGAGAGTATGTTCGGCGACTGGCCGCGCGCCGAAGACCCCTTCGTCAAGTTTCCGCCCGTCGAGCATCCGCCGCTTGCGAAAAGCGAGGGCGTCGTCATCAAGCAGCCGGTCGGCAACGTCATCATCAGCATCGGCTGGCACGGCCCCTCCATCGGCAAAGACAACCCGGCCACCTACGCGGCCGACGTGTTCTCCTTCATCCTCCGCCAGCCCGATTCGCGCTTCCAGCGCGCGCTCGTCGATACTGGCTTAGTCACCGCCGTCAATCTCGGCTACTACACGCAACGCAACGTCGGCCCCATCAACATCATCGCGCAGACCACGCCCGACAAAGCGCGCGCCGCTTTGAAGGCCATCTACGGCGAGATTTCGCATTTCAACGACAAAGACTATTTCACCGACGAGCAGCTTGAGAGCGCCAAAGGCTTACTCGAAGCCGACGACCTCTACTCGCGCGAGAAGCTTTCGGACTACGCGCACACCATCAGCTTCTGGTGGGCTTCTACGGGGACGGATTACTTCCGGGGCTACCTCGGCAATCTTCGTCGCACGTCGCGCGCAGACATCAGCCGCTACGTGACAACTTACATTCAGGGCAAGCCGCACGTCGGGCTCGCGCTCATGTCGGAGGAGGCGGCGCGCACGGCGCAGCTCACGCCGGAGGAGCTTATCGGACAATGAAGCAGAACTCTCTAAAGCTATTCATACTCGCGCTCGCGCTCCTCGTCGGAGCGTCTTCGGCCTCGGTCGCACAGGCTCAAACCGCGCAGCCGTCAGCGCCGACAAGCGTGCCCGCCGCACAGTCTACAGCGCCGCAGGCCGCGCCCGAGAAGGTTCTGCCCGCGCAGAATCTCGCGGCGCAGCAGGCGTCGCTCGTCACCGAGTTTGAAGTTAATGGTCTGAAAGTTCTGGTGAAGCGTCGCGCGGGCAGCCAGACTGTGGTCGCAGGGCTCTTTCTGCGAGGCGGCGCGCGCAACATCACGGCGGAGAACGCCGGAATCGAAGCCCTCATGCTCGACTCGGCCAGCGAGGCGAGCTTGAACTACCCGCGCGAACGCATGCGGCGCGAGCTATCGCGCATGGGCACGAGCATCAGCTACGGCGTCAACTACGATTATTCCGCTTTCACACTGGCCTCGACGCGCGCCAACTTCGACCGCTCGTGGGACATCTTCACCGATGTCACTTTGAGGCCGACGTTTGCGCGCGAGGATGTCGAGCGCGTGCGCAATCGCCTCGTCGTCTCCCTGAGCGACGATACGGACGTGCCCGATTCCTACCTCCAGCTGCTGCAATCGAAGATTGCCTACGCAGGCCACCCGTATCTCAACCACCCGCAGGGCACGGCTCAAAGCGTCTCGCGCCTGACGGTCGAAGACCTGCGCCGCTATCATCAACAGATGATGCAAACCTCGCGTCTGCTGCTCGTCATCGTCGGCGACCTCGACGCCGAAGTGATACGCCGCCGCGTCACAGACAGTCTGGCGAAGCTTCCGCGCGGCAATTACCAGCCCGTCCCGCTTCCGCCCTTGACCTTCGACGCTCCCACAGTCGAGATAACGCAGCGCACGCTCCCGACCAACTACGTGCAGGGCGTCTTCACCGCTCCGTCTTTGAACACGGCCGACATCTACCCGATGCGCATTGCCTCGACCATCCTGCAAAACCGCGTGCTCGTCGAAGTCCGCTACAGGCGCAATCTCTCCTACGCGCCCGACGCTTTCCTGAGCAGCCAGAGCGCGAACGTCGGCGGTATCTACGTGACGGCGGTCGATGCCAATCAGGCCGTGCGCGTCATGCTCGACGAAATCACGAAGCTCCAGCGCGAGCCCATCTCGCAGGAGGACATCACCTCCACCGTCCAGCACTTCCTGACGCGCCACTATCTCGGGCAGGAGACCAACGCCGCGCAGGCCGGAGAGCTGGCGCAGTACGAGCTAATCGGCGGCGGCTGGCGCAACTCGCTCAACTTCATCGAGAGACTGCGCGCCGTCACTCCCGCCGACGTGCAGCGCGTCGCACGCACCTACATGCGCAACATACGCTTCGTCGTCCTCGGCAATCCCGAAAGCATAGACAAGACAATCTTCATCCCGCGAACGGGAGAGTAAGAAACGGGAGATAGGGGTTGGGGGTTAGGGAAAAGACGACCAAGCGTTTGGTCTTCCCTAAACCCCCAACCCCTATTCTCTATCTCTCGATTTCGCGCAGGAGCTTTTTGTGTAGCTCGGCGTCGAGGGTTTTGAGGATGCTGATTTCGTTGACGACTGAGGCGCGGTCGCCGATTTCGAGGTAGGTCATGCCGAGGTTGTAGTGGGGCTCGCCGAGGTCGGGTCGAAGGCGGACGGCCTGTTTGTAGGCTTCGATGGCTTTGGTGTAGTTGGCGGCGTAGTAGTAAGCGTCGCCGAGCTTGTTGTAAGCCTCGAAGGAGTTGGGGCGCAGGCGGATGGCCTGCTGATAGGCGCGGATGGCTTCGCTGTTCTTGCCCTGTTTCACCTTGCAGAAGCCGACCTGTATCCATGCTTCGGCGCGGTTGGGGTTCTTGTCGATGGCGTTCTCGAAGTTGGAGAGAGCGCTCTCGTAGTTGCCGAGCCAGAGCGAGTTGAGTCCGTTGCGATACCACCATTCGGCCATCGCTTCGGGCGGCTGGCTGCCGCGACTGCGCGTCGCCAATTCGTCGAAGCTCTGCGGCTTCTGATTCGGACTCAAGATGGAGATACGCGACGAGTCGATGGCGAGGTTGATGTTCTGCCCGTTCGTCACCTTGATGGTGATGACGCCGACCACTTCGCCCTTCATGTTGAAGACGGGGCTGCCCGAGTTTCCGTGAGAGATGGGCGCTGTTATCTGGATAATCTTTCCGAGGTTCGGCACTTCTCTGAGAGCCGAGACGATGCCGTCGGAGACAGAGCCTTCGAGCCTCAAGGGGCTGCCGATGACGAAGATGCGCTCGCCCTCTTCGGGAAGCGTCGCGGCCAGCTCAAGCGCGTGACCCCGGTCGGGCGGCGAGTCGATGCTGAGGATGGCGAGGTCGCCCTCGTCGTCGGAGTCGATGAGACCCCGGACGGCGTAAGTCTTGCCCTTGCCCTCGAAGGTGCGGACTTCGACGCGATACGCGCCGTCAACGACGTGCATGTTCGTCACCACCTGACCGGGACGCACGAAGAAGCCGCTCCCGCTCATCAGCGCCTCGCCCTTCGCGTTGTAAGTGATGACGGAAACGACCGACGGCTTGACGCGTCGAATCAGCTCGGGCAGAGACGCCGAAGCCTGCCGCTCGTCCTGTGCCCTGACGAGACCGGCAAAAGAGATAAGGACGACGAAGGCCGCCCAGAGGGGGAGCTTAGGTTTCAACATCGCTTTTGAACTCTTGAAGGCTGACCCGCAGGTGAGTCGCCCGGAGCAGGAGGGATTCGATTAGGAGCGAACCCGTCGTCAAAAGGGGCTTGCCGACGCTGGGGCACGGTCGGCGCTGGCAATTCCGAATTTAATCCTTCGACAAAGCCAAGTCAACGAAAAAGTTTTTCAAAATTGTCACGAGGCGCGAGCCGCAGGATAATCTCGACTCAAGCCTGTTTCAACAGTAATCTCCGAACGTTGCAGAGAGAGCCGTCCGCCTGCTCTTGAGCCGCAGGCTGAGAAGACGCGAAAAGACGCCGCCTCGCAAGTAAAGCAAGCGAAGCGGCGTCTTTTTAGGTTTCGCGTGTCCGGTCGAGACACGCGAGCATGAGATTGATTTTGAGTCGAAGCCCTCTACTTGATGACTGTGCCGACGATGACGCCGGTCGGCGCGGTCATCTCCTCTTCCATCGTCACAAACAGTCCGAACTCGGGCAGCGAAGTCTCGGTCTGAATCTGCGCTTCGTTGCGATTGCCGGTGTTGATAATCTGGCCGAGCTTGACGAACTTGTTGTCAGGCGAGACCGCCCAGAGCACGAGCACCTTGCCCGCAGGCGAATCCTTCAACTCGTGGAAGCGCATCTTGATGGTGGTCGGGCCGTCCTTGCGCGGCTCCAGGGAGACGTTGGCGCGCGTGCCCGTCAGAGCGCCTGCGAAGTTGATTTTCACGGTTGTATCAGTGCCGCGACGCATGCCGGAGATGCCGAGCATCGGGGCGCTGTAAACCGAAGTAGAGCCTGCGGTGGAAGTGGCCGCGACGCGCTCGCCGATGGGCGCACCGCCCTGCGGGCCGCTCTGCGCGATGGGCACGACGGCGAAGCCTTCGGGCACGGCGCTACGGAAAGCGACGTTGGTCGTCGGCGAAATCGTCGTCAGATTGCCTTCCGGCGAAAGCACGAGCATGAAGTTGTTAAGCGGCGTCTGGAAGCTCTGCGTGGCGACGCCGTTATTGATGTTGACGGGGCCGAGCAAAGTCACCTGACCCGTCCGGTCTACGGCGTAAAGATTCAGACCCGAAACGTTATTGAGACCCGTCGCGTTCAGGTTAATCATCGTGTGGTCGCCCATGCGGACGATTTTGGCCGTGCCGGTCGCGCCCGTCAGCGTCGAGCCCGGCGTCAGATTCACGACGACCTCTTTATTGACCGGATACTCGATGACCGTCCAGGTGCCGTCGGCGTTCTGCACGGCCTGCGTCTGTGTGGTCTGGACGGTGGTAGTAGTGGTCTGCGGCGTTTGGCCGAAGCTCAAAGCGGCGCTGGCAAAAACAAGGGCGACTGCGCCCGCGAAACTAAGCAAACGTCTGCTCATTTCCATTTCCCTCCTAATAAATTGTCTCTTAGCCTATGGGGTAATGATGACTGACAGGGGTCAGAACGAATGAAATGAGCGCAAGCCTTGTGCCGCAAGACCAAATTCCCTGCGCAAAGGCGCTTCAACTACCTTGAGCGACGAGCCAGCAGGCCGGGAGCGAAGCATTACAGTACATTCGTGTACCAAAAGAAAAGGGGGAAAGGTGAAAGGGGAAGGGGGAAAGGGACAAAGAACAGAGCCGGTCTGTTCACTCCCTTTCCCCCTTCCCCTTTCACCTTTCCCCCCGGATTTTTAGTAGCTGTAGAGTTCGGTGATGGCGCGGTAGACATCTTCTGACTGCGGGAGGATGGCCTCTTCGAGCTGAGGGGCGTAGCCGACGAAGGTGTCGAGGGCGGCGACGCGTCGGACGGGAGCGTCGAGGTATTCAAAAAGCTCGTCGGCGATGCGCGCGGCGACCTCTGCGCCGAAGCCGTGCGTGAGCGTGTCTTCGTGAGCGACGATGACCTTGCTGGTCTTGCGGACGCTGCGCGCGACGGCCTCCCAGTCGTAGGGCGCGAGCGTGCGCAGGTCTATCACTTCGACGTTGATGCCCTGTTGCTGCTCGGCCTGTTTGGCGGCGACGAGCGAGCGCTGGACGAGCGCGCCGTAAGTAATGATGGAGAGGTCTGTGCCTTCGCGGACTGTCCTGGCTTTGGCGAAGGGAACCATAAAACCGTCGGGCGGATACTGCGACTTGTTGTAAGCCTGACGGTAGAGGTGCTTGTGTTCGAGGAAGAGTACGGGGTCGTCGCATCGAATGGCGGTGCGGAGCAGCCCGTTCGCGTCGAGCGCGTTTGAAGGATAGAGGACGCGCAAGCCCGGGATGTGCGTGAAGATGGTGTCGCCCGACTGCGAATGATAAATCGCGCCGCCCTTCAGGTAGCCGCCCACAGGCACGCGCATCACGATCGGGCACTTCCAATCGCCGCCCGAGCGCCAGCGCATCAGCGCCAGCTCGTTTCTGATTTGATGATAGGCAGGCCAGATGTAGTCGAAGAACTGTATCTCGACGACGGGCTTCAGCCCCCTGGTCGCCATGCCGACGGCGCGCCCGACGATGTTGGCCTCTGCGAGCGGCGAGTTGAAGACGCGCGCTCCGCCGAACCTTCGCTGCAAGTTGGCCGTCACCTTGAAGACGCCGCCCTTGCCCTTCACTTGGTCGAGATACTTCTCGCGCGAAACGTCGGCCACGTCTTCGCCGAAGACGACTATGCCCGGGTCGCGCGCCATCTCTTCGTGCAGACAGCGATTGATGAGGTCAACCATCGTGCCGGGATTGCCTGACAGTTCAGCGCCCTCTTCCGTGTCGAAGGCTTTCGAGGTCGGGTCAACTTCGGGAGAGAAGACGAAGTTGATGGCCGTCTCGGGCGCGGGCTGCGAACTGGCGAGAGCCTCATCGGCGGCTGCGCTGACCAGCGCGTCAACCTCTTCCTTGATGCGTTGCAGCTCATCCTGCGTGACGAAACCCTCTTCGACCAGAAGCGCGCCGAAACGCTTGATGGGGTCGCGCTCGGCGTCTGTGGTGCGCTCCTCGTCCGGGCGGTAGAGCTTCTCGTCGTCCGAGAGCGAATGCGAGTAAGGACGTATGCAGGTGGCGTGAACCAGCGCCGGGCCGCGGCGCGCGCGGCAATACTCGACGGCGCGCCCGATGGTCTCAAGCGACTCAACCGGGTCTGTGCCGTCGCACTTCTGCAAGTAGAGGTCTGGGAAACCTGAGACGAGGCGCGAGATGTCGCCGCCCGCCGTCTGCACCTCGACGGGGACGCTGATGGCGTAGCCGTTATCTTCGATGAGAAAAATCACCGGCAGCTTCAGGTTACTCGCCGTGTTCAGAGCCTCCCAGAACTCGCCCTCGCTCGTCGTCCCGTCGCCCGAAGAGCAGTAAACCACTTCGTCGCCCTTGAAGCCGACGACCCGCTCTTTCAACTCTTCCATGAGCGTCGCGCGATAGCTCGCCTCGGCGCACCCGACCGCCTGTAAGAACTGCGTGCCCGTCGGCGACGACTGCGAGACGATGTTGAGCTGCTTGTGACCCCAATGCGAAGGCATCTGTCGCCCGTGCGAGTTGGGGTCGGCCTCCGCGCCCACAGCCGAGAGCAGTTGTTCCAGAGGCGTCATGCCGAGCTGAAGACAGAGCGCGCGGTCGCGGTAGTACGGATAGAACCAATCGTAACCAGCCTTGAGCGCCATCCCCGCCGCCACGAGCACGGCCTCGTGCCCCGCGCCCGAAATCTGAAAGAAGATTTTATTCTGCCCCTTGAGCTGAATCTCCTTATCGTCCAGCCGCCGCGACAGAAACATCGTGCGGTAAATCCCGACCATCTGCTCGCGGTCGAGCCCCCGATACTCACGCGCTTTCACCTCGGTCGCCATGTCTTGCTTATCTCCTGCTTCAAATAATCAGATGTTAATCTTCAACAGTACTTCATCGCGGGTCAGGCCAGCATGTGCTGCCACATCATCGAGAATGGCCGCGAGAGTGCCGACGCGCAAAGGGCTGTGACGTGGAATCGTCAAGTGATGCTCGCCGCCCTGCATCGTAGTCAGTCGTAAATGGCTGCCGGTCTGGCGTGCCACCTGATAACCAAAGAGCTTGAGAGCTTGGGCGAGTTCGTCGCCTGAGACATCGCGCGGCAGCTTCATGCGGCGAAAACTTCTTCCCGCACGAAGTGGAGGCGAATCACTCGCGGCCCTTCTCCTTCATCGAAATGGCAACGCACGGCATCACGAACCTGCGCCCGCAAGCTATCCAAATCGTCCGCTTCGGTAAAGATAGATTCGCCCAGCGCGCGCGCCGTGTAGCCGCCCTCCGGCGCGTCCTCCACGAGAAAGATTAGCTCATCCATCGCCGATTTATTCCACCTTTTTCTACGTCGCGCCGTTTCTCAATCTTCGTACTCGCTCTCAAGCGTCATTCGATAATCTTCCGCCATGCTCGGGTGACCGTGCCCTATCGCCACCTCGATACCGCGCTCGTAGGCGCGACGGGCGGCCTCGCGGTCGCCGGTCTGTTCGCAGGCGCGTGCGAGCATGCCGTAGGCGTTGCCCTCGTCGTCGGCGCTCTGGAGATACTTCGTCAAAGTCTCGACGACATCCTGCGCGCGCCCGGCCTTCTCATACTCCTTCGCCAGCCCGAACAGCACAAGAGTGTTCTCCGGGTCGCTCTCAAGCATCTGCTCGAAGACTTCAATGCGTGACGACGCCATTTTGCTTTCTCACTCTTTGCCCGGCACGCGCCTTTTAGACGCGACTCAGGAAATTTTCCAGCACGAAAATCTTGCGCATCCGAAAGCGCAGAGGGCTCTCGACAATGGAAATCGCTTTCAGACTTTCAAGCCCGCCGACGAAGAACGGCTCCCCGCAAGCCGGGATTTCCGACAACCATCGAGGCGGCGCGAGCCCCATCTCATCGCACAGAGCTTCAGCCGTCGAGGCGAGCAGCGCATCCATCTGAGGCTCGCCCGTAGCGAAAGGCTCGTCGATGGCGCGCGCGTCTTTGTAGTAACGGAAATCATCGACGAAGTTCATCAGGTGCACGCACCAGTGTTGCGGCTCGCGCTCGATTAATTCTCTCGTCTCTTTCAGCGTGGTCACTGTCGTCGCTCGAAAATCTCTTCAAGCAAAAACTGCGAAATATCCTTTAATCTCGTCGGCGTCCACTACTACTGAACCTTCGGCTGACGGTTGTCGATGAGCAGCTTGGCGATGGTCTGGAGCTGCATGTTGGACGTGCCCTCGTAGATAGCGCCGATTTTGGAGTCGCGCCAGAATTTCTCGACGGGGTAGTCCTTGACGTAGCCGTAGCCGCCGTAGAGTTCGATGGCTTTCGAGGCGATGCGCTCGGCGGCGCGCGAGGAGTAGAGCTTCGCCATCGCCGCTTCTTTGACGAAGGGACGACCCGAATCTTTGAGGCGCGCGGCGTTGTAGACCATCAGGCGCGCGGCTTCAAGCTCCACGGCCAGCTCGGCCAGTTGGAACTGCACGCCCTGAAACTGGTTGATGGTCTTACCGAACTGGATGCGCTCGCCCGTGTAGCCCAGCGCCGCCTCGAAGGCTCCGCGCGCGAGGCCAATCATCTGCGCGCCGATGCCGATGCGCCCTTCGTTCAAAGTCTCGATGGAGACCTTGTAGCCTTTGCCCACTTCGCCGAGCACGTTCTCACGGGGGACGCGGCAGCCGTCGAGAATAATCTCGGTGGTCGAAGAGGCGCGGATGCCGAGCTTGTTCTCCTTCTTGCCGACGGAGAAGCCTTCAAAACCTTTCTCGACGACGAAGGCCGTCACGCCGCGATAACCGGCTTCGGGGTCGGTCGTGGCGAAGACGACGAAAATCTCTGCCTCGACGCCGTTGGTAATCCAGAGCTTCTGTCCACTCAGGACGAAGCCGTCGCCGTCCGGAGTGGCGCGCGTTTTCATGGCGAAAGCGTCGGAGCCGGAGCCTGCTTCGCTCAGGGCGTAAGCGCCGATTTTGCTCGCGGCGAGCTGCGGCAGATACTTCTTCTTCTGCTCGGGGTTGCCCCAGCGAATGAGGGCGTTGTTGACGAGAGTGTTCTGCACGTCCATCAAAACGCCGACCGAAGGATCAACGCGCGAGAGTTCTTCGACGCCGATGATGGCCGTGAAGAAGTTCGCGCCCGCGCCGCCGTACTCGTCGGGCGTTTCGATGCCCATCAGGCCGAGGTCGAACAGGTGACGGATGATGTCGGGCGACATCTTGGCCGCCTCGTCCATCTCTTCGACGCGCGGACGAATCTCGCCTTCGGCAAACTCGCGCACGCTCGCGCGAAACATCTCTTCATCTTCGGAATAAACGGTCAGAGGGCTGCCGCTCAGAAGTTCGGTTGCTGCTTTACTCATGGCTGTTGGCTCACCGTCAGTTGGATTAGAAATTTTAGGCTGTAAGCATCGCTTATCAGGGCGCATTCGGTCAACTGTTGGAAGGGGAGTGACGAGTGACGAGCAAGACGAAGACAAAGTGATGAGTGATGGGTGATGAGCAGGAGGAAAGAGAAGAGTTGACTGATGAAGTGGAAAAATTCTGACAGTTGTCGGGTTTTGCGGAAAGGCGAAGTCGAAGGGTTCGAGGCAGAGGGGCAGGCGGAGGGCGTCTGTCGGCGTTGGCGCGGAAGTTGCGGTGAGGGAGAAGAGAGGGAGAGAGCGCGTCTTGCGCGGGGCGGCAAGCGGAGTTTCTGATATGAAGGCGCGCGGCGCGCGGATTTGAGGCGAGGGGCTTTTGTAGCGTATCTTGCTTTAGCTCGGCGTCGGCGCTAAGGACAGGAACGGAAAGGATTGGGGCGTCTCGCAAGCGCGAGGGGAATGAGCCGCGATTTCGATGAGTCTGGATTCTAAGCCACAGAGCATGTCGCGCAGGTTTGCACCGGCGGGCGTGGTGTTCGCCGCGCTCGGTCTGCTGCTCTTCGTCTACTTCGTGAGGAAGGCGGGCGTCGAACAAATCTGGGAGTACATGCGAAGGCTCGGGGCAGGCTTTCTGATTATCCTCGCGCTGGCGGGCTTGAGGTTCGTGGTGCGCTCGATGGCCTGGATGCTCTGCTTTGAAGCGCCGCACCGTCTGCGCTTCCGCGACGCTTTTCGCGCTTACCTGACGGGCGATGCGCTTGGCAACATCGTACCGCTCGGGATAGTCGTGAGCGAACCGGCGAAGGCGGCGCTGGTGCGCGACCGCGTGCCGCTCGTCGCGGGGCTCTCGGCCATCGCGGTCGAAAACATCTTCTACAGTTTGTCGGTCGCGCTTTTCATCTTCGGCGGCGCGTCGGCGCTGCTTCTGAGTTTCCCCCTGACGAAGAACTTGCGCTGGACGAGCATCGGCATCCTCGGCGGCGTGGCCGTGATTATTCTGCTGGCCGCGCTGATGCTCAGGGCGCAGTGGAGATTCCTGAGCGGCGTGCTTGAGAGGCTTTATGCGCGCGGCGTGGGCAGGCGTCTGCTGGAGACGAGGCGCGAGCGAGCGCGTGCGCTCGAAGACAGAATCTACGGTTTTTACGAGCGAAGCCGGACGCGATTTCTTCCGATACTGCTGCTCGAAGGCTGCTTTCACATGGCGGGCGTGGCCGAAGTTTACGTCACGCTCTATTTCATCAGCGACGTGCCGCCGACGCTGCTCACCTCCTTCGTGCTTGAATCCGTCAACCGGGTCATCACCGTAGTTTTCAAGTTCGTCCCGATGCGTATCGGCATCGACGAAGCGGGGACGGGACTGATTACCGGCGTGCTCAAACTCGGCACGGCGACCGGCGTCACGCTGGCGCTCATACGCAAGGCGCGCGTCCTCTTCTGGACGGGCGTGGGCGTCGCCTTCCTCGTCAGCCGGGGACTCTCGCCGCGCGCCGTCGCCTCGGACGCCCAACACGCGCTCGCAAACGAAAAGGCAGAGGTCGGAGGTTAGAGGTCAGAGGTCAGTGAAAGACACGGGCAAAAGCCAGGCTCAAAGTTTTGTTTTGACTAACCTCTAACTTCGTTAAGGCTGTGATTTGCTCCGGCTTCGATGTAAGTTGTGAATGCAAAGGAGGCTTTCGGATGCGCAATGAGTTTACAGCCATCATCGAGCGGGACGGCGAATGGTTCATCGCTTATTGTCCGGAGATACCGGGGGCGAATGGGCAGGGGCGCACCGTCGAAGAATGCCGCGCTAATCTGGCCGAAGCTATCGCGCTCATCCTTGAAGACAGACGTGAGGATGCGTTGCGGGGCGTGCCGCAGGATGCCATTCGTGAATTGGTAATAGTCGGATGAAGCGCAGCTCCTTGTTGCGTCACCTGCGTAAGCACGGCTGTTTCCTGAAGCGAGAGGGCAGAGAGCATTCCCTCTGGTGCAACCCGAAGACAGGGGCTGTCGAAGCCGTACCCGGCATACGGAGAGTGCCAATCTGCTGGCTAAGAAGATATGCCGTAACTTGTCCGTGCCGGAGCTTTGAGCATGTAGTGTAAGTTGTCGCGCAGTGCCCTAGTCCAACAAGTGGGCGTTTGAGGTTTCTCTTGGCACATTCCGTCGAGCCGGATACAGAGAGGGTGGCGACGCTGCTTGAGGGGCGCGCGGTGGTGGTGGGCGTGCTGGTGCTTTTGGCGGCTCTGGGTTTCGGGCTGCGCGTGAGTGGTATCAGCCGGATAGGTTTCGCGGAGGACGAGATAAATAAGCTTGAGGCGGTGCGCGCCTACGAGCAGGGCAATATCACGCCGAACGCCGAACACCCGATGGTGATGAAGGCGTTTATCTTCGTCTCGATGCAGGGGGCGCGGCTATGGAACGCGCGTGCGGGAGAGCAGAGCCGCATCACGGATGAGGCGGCGCTCAGGTTTCCCAACATACTTTTCGGCGCGCTGACGGTCTTTCCGCTCTTCCTACTCACCGCCGGATATTTCGACCGCCGGACGGCGCTTCTTGCCGCCTCGCTCTGGGCTTTCGGCGTCAACGCCATCACCTACAACCGCATCGCCAAAGAAGACACCCTGCTCGTCTTCTTCATGCTCTTCGCCTTCTATTTCTACCTGCGCGCCAAGCAGACGAGCGGCTTCGACCAGAAGCGCAAGCGCCGCCATTACGTTTTGAGCGCCGTCTCCTTCGGACTGATGTTCGCCTCGAAGTATTTCCCGCACTACTTCGGATTGAACATGCTCTACTTTCATCTCGTCCGCGTGCGCGAGCGACAGCCCGACGAGCCGCGCGGCAACACTCCGCTCGTGTTCTACGTCGTCGTCTTCGTCGCGTTTCTGATTGCCAACCCGGCGCTGCTGCTGCCGCAGACGTGGGCTTATCTCAACGCCTATTCGGGCGAGCACCTTTTGACGCATCACGGCTACCTGATGGGAGAGACGCTCTACGACAACGTGATGTCGAAGACGCCTTTCGGCGGCACACCCGTCTATTTCTACCTGCTGTTTCTGGCCGTCAAGACGCCGATTCCGCTGCTCGTCGCGCTCGCGCTCGGCCTGTTTGAAATCGTCCGGCACAGGAAAGAGCCGGGGCCTGCTTTCCTGCTCGTGATGTTCGTGCTCTGGATAGTGCCCTACTCGCTCGTCGGCGCGAAGTGGCTGCGCTACACGCTGTCGCTTTTACCCTTCGTCTACATGATAAGCGCGGTCGGCATCGCGGCGCTGGTGCGAAGAACGACGCGCGTGAGGATGAGCGGCGAGCGGGTCGGGTCGGCCGTGCGGCGCGCGGCTCTGGTTGCGCTCGCGCTCCTCTTCTTCGTCGGGCTTCCGGCCTGGGTTTCCTACGCGCACAGGCCGCACTACGCCCTCTTCACCAACCTCTTCGCGCGCGGACGCGAGGGCTACTTCTTCCCACACGACGAGTTTTACGACGACGGATTGAGAGAAGCCATCGAGTTCGTCTGTAGCCGAGCGCCCGAAGGGGCGACCATTGCGCACGAGACGCCCGGAGTCGTGCGCTACTACCTCGAACGCTTCAAGCGCACAGACCTGCGCTCGCGCGTCATCTCCGACCCGCAGTACAATCTGCTCGGCGAGCCGGAAAACAACTTCGTCATCTTACAGCGCGGGCGCACCTACTTCGAGAACCGCGAGGAGATGCAGGGCGTCCGCGCGGGCGGCGCGTTCGTCAAGGTCTACGAAGTGTTCATCGACGGCGTGAGCGCGGCGGAAGTCTATGCGGCGAGGGCGGCGGGCTCTCAGCCGTAAGGCGAGCGACTGGTCTCAGAGCGAAAAATATGAGCGACCTTATTTTCACGGCGAGCGTCTGCCTCGCGCTCGCGGCCTGCGCCATCGCGCCCATCTTCGTCCTGATTAACTCAATCAGGGCGTACAGGCAGACGGCGACAGGGCGAGGCCGGAAGGTTCTCAAAGCCGTGCTCGCTCTGCTCATCTGGGTGCTGCTCTCGTTCGGATTGTTCTTTATGACCTTCGTCTACGTCTACGCCAACGCGCATCGACCGAATCTGAACGAGCCGCCCGCGCTCTCGTCGGCGTTGACATACCTCGGCCTGACGGTCGTCTATGCGCTGGCGGGCTTCGGGCTGGCCTACTGGATGAGGCGCGGCGCTCAAGCGGATATTCCCAAATTGCCTTGATTCCAAAGAGTATGAGATTAACTGAGAGAGCTTTGAAGAGAGGCTCAAACGCGTCGAGATTTTTCTGCGTCGTCCTGCTCGCCTTGTGTCTGCTTCCGGCGGGCGAGTCGCGCGCGCAGCAGGAACAGCAGCAGGGACGCGCCCGCGCCTGGATAACGATTCTTTCGACGACCGACCTTCACGGCAACATCTACCCCGTAGATTACTACACGAACAAACCCGAAGCGCGCGGCCTCGCACGCGTGGCGACTATCGTCCGGCAGGCGCGCAGGGAGAACCCGAACCTTCTGCTCGTCGATTCGGGCGACACGATTCAGGGCACTCCGCTCGCATACTTTCATAACAAGAAGAACAACCAGCCGCCCGACCCCGTTATGCTCTCGATGAACGCGCTCGGCTTCGACGCGATGGCCGTTGGCAATCACGAATACAACTTCGGCCTCAACGTCCTTGAGAAAGCGCGCCGCGAAGCGAGCTTCCCCTGGCTCTCGTCGAACACGTACAGACGCGGAAGCGAAGAGACCTATCACCGGCCTTACATCGTCAAAGAGCTTGGCGGCGTGCGCGTCGGCGTGCTCGGGCTGACGACGCCGGGCGTGCCCTCCTGGGAGAACGCGGAGAACTACGCCGGGCTTGAGTTTCGTGAGCCGGTCGCGGAGGCGCGAAAGTGGACGAGACGCCTGCGCGAAGAGGAGCGCGTCGATTTAGTCGTCGTCGCCATGCACATGGGGCTTGAGCGCGATTTGCGTACGGGCGAGGTCAATCCCGGTCAGGTCGCAAACGAAAACATGGCGCTGGCGATTGCCGAAGGAGTGCCGGGCGTCGATGTGGTTCTGATGGGACACACGCACCGCGAAGTGCCTGCGCTCTACTCGAACGGCGTGCTGCTGACGCAGGCCAACTACTGGGGGCGACACGTCGCGCGGGCAGACGTGTATCTGGAAAGAGAGGGCGCGAGCGGCGGCGGGCGCTGGCGCGTCGTCGCCAAGCAGGCGCGCACGATTTCTGCGGAAGGCGTCGCCGACGATGCCGAGATTCTGAAACTGGCCGAGCCCTACGACCGCGAGACTCAAGCCTGGCTCGGTCGAGCCATCGGCGAGTCGGCGGCGGAGTTGACGGCGGAGGACGCGCGCTTTCGCGATACGGCGATTCTCGATTTGATTCAGCGCGTGCAGTTGGAGGCGGGCAAGGCGGACGTTTCGATGGTGGCGAGCTTCAACCCGCGTGCGCGCATCCCCAAAGGCGCGGTCACGGTGCGCGACATCGCCGCGCTCTACATCTACGAGAACACGCTCGTCGTCATCGAAGTGACAGGCCGGCAGCTCAAAGACGCGCTCGAACACTCCGCCCGGTATTTCCGCGCCTACGAGCCCGGCAAGTCGCCCTCGGAGCTGGTGGACGAAAAGATTCCCGCCTACAACTTCGACATCGCCGAAGGCGTCACCTACGACCTCGACCTCACCAAACCCTTCGGCTCGCGCATCCAGAACCTTCGCTTCAAAGGTCAGCCCGTCCAGCCCGCGCAGAAATTCCGCCTCGCTACCAACAACTACCGCGTCAACGGCGGCGGCGGCTACACGATGTACAAAGGCGCTCCCGTCCTCCAACGCTCAAGCGAAGAGATACGCGAACTCATCATCGACTGGGTCGAACGTCACAAACAGATTCCCTCCGAGCCGACCAACAATTGGCGAATCAAAAACTAAAGGGGAAAAGGGAAAGGGGGAAAGGGAAAGGGAAAGACATCGACACGCGAGAAACGGCGTGCTTTCTTTTACCCTTTCCCCTTTTCCCTTTACCCTTTCCCCCCTTCCGCTTTTGCTTTGAACGTGGCGCGCTGTTTCCAGTAGCGGTAGAGGTGCAGGGAGAGGCCGAGCCAGACGCCGCCGATGAGGTATGCGCCGAGGGTATCGCTCGGCCAGTGTGCGCCGAGATAGACGCGCGAGAAGCCGACGAGCAGGACGGGGAGAGCCGAGAGCGTGAGCGCGAGCCGTCGCACGAGCGAGCCGCGACGAAGCAGCGCGTAGGCGACGAAGAAGAGGAAGCCGAAGTAGGAGACGTAGAAAGTGACGTGGCCGGATGGGAAACTGAGCGAGGGCAAATCGAAGACGACGTTGACGAGGTCGGAGGTCGGGCGCGGGCGCGCGATGAGCGCCTTGAGAGTGCCGTTGAGAATGGCGCTGCCCGCCGTACTCACGACGAGCCCTGCCGCCTCGCTACGACGACGGAAGATGAGAAAGATGCCGGCTGTAATCGCGGTCAGAACGTAGGGTATCCCCTCGTTGCCGAAGAGCGAGGTGGCCGTCATCAAGGCTTCGATGCCCGGCAGAGGGATGCTTTGCACGGCGCGCGAGGCGCGCAAGTCCCAGCCGAAATAGGCGTTGAAGTAGGCGAAGGCGGCGAGCACGGCGAAGCCGACGAGGCCGAGCAGGTAGAACACTTCGGCGCGCAGAAGTCTGCGCGTCGCGCGTCGGCGCTGAATCTGTTCGCCGACGGGTTCGACCGCCGTTGTACCGATGTCGTGCGGGCTCTCCTGTTCCATACCGTGAAGCGGATTGCGAATCAGTTTTGCCGCCGTCTGAACCTTTCGCAAGCGGCGCGCGTGTTATAATAGCGTCTGAAATTCTCCCGAACATAAATGAAGACGGGCTTGAGCCGCAAGGCCGTCGAGGCGACGGGCGCGCTGCTTTCGTCGGAGGCGTTTGGAAGAAGGAGCGAGCGAGTTTGTTAAGAGTCGAATATCGAGAGGGTCTCTACCTGCCGGAGCTTGACCTCTGGCTCGACGCCGACGGCGCGCGCGAGCGCTGCGTTATCTCTCACGCCCACTCCGACCACATCGCCGAGCACAAATCAATCGTCGCCACGCCCGAAACGGCGCGCATCTTTCAACACCGTCGCGGCGACGCACACATCGAAACGCTCCGCTACGGCGAGCGGCGCGACTACGGGCGCTACGCGCTGACGATGTACCCGGCCGGACACTGTCTCGGCTCGGCGCAGATTCTCGTCGAGGCCGACGGCGAGCGCCTCGTCTACACGGGCGACATCAAGCTGCGTCCGAACGTCGCCGCCGAGCAGGCCGTCATCGTTCCCTGCGACACGCTCGTCATGGAATCGACCTTCGGCGACCCCCTCTACCGCTTCCCGCCCGACGTGGCGACATTCGACCGCCTCTACGCCGCCGTCGAACGCGCCTTCTCGGACGAGCGCGTCCCCGTCGTCCTCGCCTACGCCCTCGGCAAAAGTCAGGAAGCTCTGGAGCTTCTGCTCAGGCGCGGCTACCGGGTGACGCTGCACGGCTCGGTCTGGAACGTGACGGAGATTTACCGCGAGCTGGGCGTGGAGTTTTCCGGCAGGTATGAGAAGTACGACCGCGAGCGACTCAAAGGGCGCGTGCTGATTACGCCGCCCGGCTGTCGCAAGCAGCCGATGATACTCAACATCGAGCGGCGCTACCTGATAATGCTGACCGGCTGGGCGATGAGCAAAAGCGCGCCCTACATGTACAAGGGCGTAGACCTCGTGCTCCCGCTCTCCGACCACGCCGACTACGACGAACTAGTCCGCCTCGCACGCGAATCAGGCGCGCACAGAATCATCACCATGCACGGCGCACCCAAATTCGCCGCCCACCTGCGCGAACTCGGCTTCAACGCCGAACACCTCGCACATCATCCCGGCTCGACTAAAAGCACCGGCGCACGCACCACCAAGAAGGCCGCCACCGCCGTCGAGCAATCACTCTTTGATTAGAAAGTTATCTTAGAAACTGTTTGAAAAGTCCCGACAGGGACGTTCGAGAATAGCCCAGCGATTTATCGCTGGGACTTGAGCCATGCATGTAGTTGAGTCCCGTAGGGACGACTGATTGAAGCATTCACCCGTCCCTACGGGACTCAAAGAAAGCTCTCGTGGGTTGTTCCCAGCGATAAATCGCTGGGCTACTGTCGGCAGTCCCTTGCGGGACACAAAATCTTCCTGTTTTCCAAACAGCTTTTGAGACATGCTCTCAAACGGCAAACACTTCCTCGCGCGAGACGGGTTCGCTCTCCAAGCCTTGTTCGATAGCGCGTGCGAGGGCTATGTCTTCCAGCGCTTCTTCAACAATCTCCCGCACCAAATCGCGTTGCTCTTCGAGGGCTTCGGCCAGAGCCGATTTCAGTAAGCCTTTGAGCTTCTCTTCATCGAAAGTCGCCTTTGCCATTGATTGGTCTCCGTCTCGCTGAAATTGCCGACCGCTCTTTAAGGGCTCGCGGTGCGCGACTGTTGTTGTTCTTCTTCCTCTTCGGCGGGCTCTTCGCAGTTGCAGAGGATGGTGACGGCGCGTTCGAGGTTGGTGTCGATGTCTTTGAGGCGTCGGACGACGCGGGAGGGCAGCCGGAGGGTGACGACCGTGTAGTCTTCCTCTTCGGGCTCGGAGAGGGAGCGGCGGATGGCGTCGAGCAGCGTCGTGTAGTCGGCGGGTTTGGGCAGATAGTCGTGGACGCCGAGGCGCTCGCACTGCTGGCGCGTCTCTTCGCTGGTCTCGCCGGTGACGACGACGACGGGCACGCTCGTCGAAAGGTTTCGTATCTCCTGCAAGACCTGAACGCCGTTCATTTCGGGCAGCGTCATGTCGAGCAGGATGGCGTCGGCTCCCCCGGCCTCAAACTCTGCGACGCCCTCTTCGCCCGTGTAAGCGTTTATCACCTCGTAGCCCGCCTTCTTCAGAGAGGCTTCGTAGAGCGCGGCGAGGTCTTCCTGATCTTCGATGACGATGATGCGAGACTTCTGACCCATTCGGATAATTTCCCCTTGAAATTTTGAGACACTGCTTTTTCGGTTTGCGAATGCGAGCGGATTAGGTATCCTGACCGCCCTTGAACCCGTAAACCGTCGGATAAATTTTTTCGAGACGAAATGCCTGAAGGCAGATTATAGCACCGAAGGGTTTTATGACTCCCGCTATCGCTACAGTTCTCGTGCTGCTCTTTATCGCCCTCGTGCTCTTCGCCACCGAGCGCATCCCCATCGACATCGTCACCATCCTGCTCGTCATCTCTCTGATACTGACGGGCACGCTCACTGTGGGCGAGGCTTTCGCAGGCTTCGGCAACGACATCGTCATCACCATCTCCGGGCTCTTCATCCTGACGGGCGGGCTCGTCAAGACCGGCGTCATCGACGTGATTGGCCGCCGCCTGCATCGCATCGCGGGCGGCAACGCCTTTCGTCTGACGGCGCTCATCATGTTCGTCGCCGCCGCCTGCGCCTCCGTGATGAAGAACACGACGACGACGGCCATGTTCGTCCCCGTCGTTCTGGGTCTCTGCGAACGCACCCGCATCCAGCCCTCGAAGCTTCTGATGCCGCTCGCCTTCGGCGCAATCCTCGGCGGAACCTGCACGCTCATCGGAACTTCCACCAACCTCGCCGTGAGCGGCGCGCTGCCGCGCTACAACATCGAGCCCTTCTCGATGTTTGAATTGACGACGGTCGGCGTCGCCATCGTGCTCGTCGGGATGGCCTACATGCTGCTCCTCGGCCTCAGGCTTCTGCCCGCGCGCGGCGCAGCCGATTCGCTCACAGACCAATACCACATCCGCGAGTTCATGTCGGAAGTGGTCGTGCTCCCCGACTCGCCGCTCGTCGGCCAGACTTTGAGCGAAGCCAACCTGAGCAACGCGCTCGACCTGACTGTGGTCGGCATCATGCGCGGCGTCGGCGGGCGCATCTCGCCGCAGTCGGCGGAGCAGATTCAGGCCAACGACGTGATGCTCGTGCAGGGGCGCGTCGAAGACATCCTGCGCGTCAAGACCGAGGCGGGAATAGAAATCAAAGCCGACTTCAAGCTGAGCGACCGAGACCTCCAGGCCGGCGACATGGAGCTTTTCGAGACGATGGTTTTACGCGGCTCAGACCTGAACGGGCGGACGCTGCGCGGTCTCAACTTCCGCGACCGCTTCGGCCTCACGGTGCTGGCGATTAACCGTCACGGCGTCGCGCTTTTGTCGAAGATGAGCACCGTCAGCATGAAGTTCGGCGACGTTTTACTTCTTCAGGGACGGCGCGAGAACGTCGAGCGGATGGCCTCGGACGGCAACGTCCTTCTGCTCGAAGACGTGTCGGAGCGAAAGGGGCGCGCGGGCAAGAGAATCTGGGCTCTCGCCGCTTTCAGTCTCTTCCTGTTTCTCTCGGTCGGAAAATACCTGACGGGCATCGAAGTGCCGCTCTCGGTGGCCGTCCTTCTGGGCGTCCTCGTCCTGCTCTTCACGCGCAGCATCCGCACGCAGGAGATTTACGACCTTATCGACTGGCGTCTCATCGTGCTCATCGCGGGGATGATTTCCTTCGGGACGGCGATGGAAAAGACGCACGCCGATCAGTATCTGGCCGACCTCATCGTCCAGAATTTTCAAGCCTACGGCGGACTGGCCGTGCTGATGGGCTTCTTCGTGCTGACGGTGGCGCTGACGCAGCCGATGTCGAATCAGGCGGCGGCGCTCGTCGTCCTGCCCATCGCCGTCAAGACGGCCTTCGCCCTCGGCCTCAACCCGCGCACCTTCGCCGTCGCCGTCACCTACGCCGCTTCCTGCTCCTTCCTCACGCCGCTCGAACCGGCCTGCGTCCTTATCTACACGCCCGGTCGTTACCGCTTCTTCGATTTCGTCAAAGTCGGCTCAATCCTGACAATCGTCGTCTTCGCCATCGTCATGCTGCTCGTCCCCCTCATCTGGCCGCTCTGAGACGGGGGATGGGGGATAGGGGTCGGGGGGTGGGGAAAACAAAACCTACTCGCCTTTCCATCCCCTCTTTTTCCTCCCTAACCCCCAACCCCTATCCCCCATCTCCCATCCTCCTTCCCCCGTTTGCCTTTTTCGAGTCGCCTCCGTATAATGCGCGGGCTTTAGTACCTCGCCCCTGGGAAATGCGAAAACAGGGGCGAACGTATTTTTGGTAAACCTTCCGTCTGATTACTAAGAATAAGAATATGGCGACCAATCTTTCGTGGAAAGAGCGTAGTCGTGTCGCACCCGGACGCACGACTCCTTTGCTGCGCTCGATTAAGGCCGGTCTCTTGCAGGCCGCCCGCGCCGCACTCGCCGAACCGTACATGCTCGCCGTCGAGCGCCACGCCGTCGGCCTCAAGCGTCTGCCGCACGCGCTCGACGGTCTGCGCATCGTCCAGCTCTCAGACATCCATCACAGCCCCTTTACGGGGCGCGAACAGATAGAACGCGCCATCGAAACCGCCAACAGCCTTGAGCCCGACATCATCGCTCTCACAGGCGACTACGTCTCGCACGAGCGCGAATACGCCGCGCCCTGCGCCGAGATGCTCGGACGCCTGCGCGCTCGCTGCGGCGTCTACGCCGTGCTCGGCAACCACGACCACTGGGTTGATGCCGCGCTCATCAGAGACCTCTTCGAGGCAGAAGGTATCCGCGTCCTCGTCAACGAAGGCATGCGCTTCGAGCACAACGGCGCATCTTTCTGGCTCGCGGGCGTCGATGACACGATGGTCGGACAGGAAGACCTCCCGCTCGCCCTCGCCGGCTCGCGCGCCGACGAGATGAAACTTCTTCTCGCGCACAACCCCGTCATCCTACGCCGCGCCGCCCGCGCCGGAGTCGATTTGGTGCTGAGCGGCCACACGCACGGCGGACAGGTCACCTGGCGCTCCGAGCGCTCGGCCTCCGGCAAAGTCCGCCGACGCATCCTGCGCGGCCTCGGTCGTCACGGCGAGACACAGATTTACGTCACACGCGGCCTCGGCACCGTCGTCCTGCCCCTGCGCTACGGCTGCCTCCCCGAAGTGACACATCTTCAACTGCGCTGTATAGAACAGTGACGAGTGACGAGTTAAAACGGGCTGCGCGGCGCTCGTTGCCGGGTGTGATAAGATTCGGGCTTGAGGGTTAGATATGACTACGAAACCCCAAGCGACAATCGAAGATTTGTACCGCTTGCGCGGCGGCGCGAAGGCGGAAATCGTCGATGGAGAAATCGTCCTGATGAGCCCGACAGGTGATTTGCCGGGACGCGCGGGTGGTTCAATCTACGTCAGTCTCAGGGCATTTGAGCGTCAGGCGGGCGGACGCGCATACCCGGATAACGTCGGTTTCAGAGTGAATCTCCCGAATCGTAAATCTTTCAGCCCCGACGCGGCTTTCTATGTGGGCGAATCTTCCGGCATGAAATTTCTCGACGGCGCTCCGGTCTTCGCCGCTGAAATCAGGAGTGAAAACGATTACGGGAAAGAGGCGGAATCGGAGATTGAAACGAAGCGCCGAGACTATTTCGCGGCGGGCACGTTGGTTGTGTGGGATGTCGATTTGTTAGGCGAGGATGTCATCAAAGTCTATCGTGCCTCCGACCCGCAGAACCCGAAGATTTATCAACGCGGCGAGATTGCCGAAGCCGAGCCCGCCGTCCCCGGTTGGAGCATGCCCGTTGACGAGCTGTTTGATTGATATACGCCCGTCGCCTTGAACGGCTTCGGCACTCCAACGCGCGGCGGCTCGATTTCGATGTCGTCACTCGCTCTCAAACGCTTCTTCCTGCTCGTCGCTCGTCACTGTTTTCATGGCTTCCCGCATCGTCACGCTTCCCAATATCCTGACCGTCGTCCGCATGGTGCTGATTCCGGTCTTCGTCACCGCGCTTTACTATCAGAAATTTCTCTGGGCGCTTGTCATCTTCGTCTTCGCGGGCGTGACCGACGGCTTCGACGGCCTTCTGGCGCGCACGCTCAACCAGAAATCGCACCTCGGCACAATCCTCGACCCCATCGCCGATAAACTCCTGCTCGTGACGGCCTTCATCGTGCTCTCGATGCCTTCCATCGTCACGCCCTCGGCCATCCCGCAGCCCCACCCGCGTCACCTTCCCGTCCCCTTCTGGGTGACGGCGGCCGTCATCAGCCGCGACGTGTTCATCGTCGTCGGCGCGGCGGCCATCAACATCGTCACAGGATTTCGCGGCTTTCGTCCCTCCTGGCTCGGCAAGGCCAGCACCGTCGTACAGCTCTTCGCCGTCGTCTACATCCTGACCGCCGCCAGCCTGCCGCCCCTTCGAGGCTACCTGCCTACCGTCTACACAACCGTCTTCGCCTTCGCGCTCTTCTCCGGCGTTCACTACGTCTTTTTCGTCTCCCGCCTCCTCAGCGAAGAGCGCGGAGGCCGAGACAACGCCGTCTGACGCAGCCTGCCCCCTTGCGCTCCTACCTCAAAACCTTCGGGAGCCAGCGCCTCAACTCCCGTCAGCACTCCCCGTCTCGCTCTTAACTCCATATTTATAAGCATTTAGCTCAACGGTCGGAGAGCGTGGGGAGGCGGTGTAAATAAGTTGACAAGGAGAGACTCAAGTATTATATTAGCGGCGTATTCAAGCTATCTCAGGAGGCGGCTGTCGTCCGCAGGTGGCCGCTTCGGGGAGGGCGAAAACAGGCAACGAGCTGGGTTCGTGCCGCGCCTCCGGGTCGGTTCGGGCGTGGGGGCGTGAACAAACAAAAATTTGGAGAAGCAAAGAGCAATGAGCAAGATTATAGGAATTGACTTGGGAACGACCAACTCTGTGGTGGCCGTGATGGAGGGGGGCGAGCCGACGGTAATCACCAATTCGGAAGGCGGTCGCACGACGCCCTCCGTCGTTGCCTTCACGAAGGACGGAAACCGTCTGGTCGGGCAGGTCGCCAAGCGTCAGGCGGTCACCAACCCGGAGAACACCGTCTATTCAATCAAGCGTTTCATGGGGCGGCGCTTCGACGAAGTGAGCGAAGAGATTAAGCAGGTGCCCTACAAGGTGCAGGCCGCCGGAAACGGCGACGTGCGCGTCAACGCGGGCGGCAAAGACTACAATCCGCCCGAGATTTCGGCCATGATTCTTCAGAAGATGAAGCAGTCTGCCGAAGACTATCTCGGCCAGAAGGTGGATAAGGCGGTCATCACCGTCCCGGCCTACTTCAACGACGCGCAGCGACAGGCGACGAAAGACGCGGGCAAGGTCGCCGGGCTCGAAGTGATGCGTATCGTCAACGAGCCGACGGCGGCGGCGCTCGCCTACGGCCTCGACAAGAAGAAGGAAGAGACCATCGCGGTGTTCGACTTCGGCGGCGGCACGTTCGACATCTCGATTCTCGAAGTCGGCGAAGGCGTCGTCGAAGTGAAATCGACGAACGGCGACACGCACCTCGGCGGCGACGACATCGACGAGCGTCTCATCGAGTGGATTATCGAAGAGTTCAAGCGCGATCAGGGCATCGACCTCTCTAACGACAAGATGGCCTTGCAGCGTTTGAAGGAAGCTTCGGAGAAGGCCAAGATTGAACTCTCGTCGGCGATGGAGACGGAAATCAACCTGCCCTTCATCACCGCCGACCAGTCCGGCCCGAAACATCTCGTGCTGAAGCTGACGCGCGCACGCTTCGAGCAGTTAATCGACCCGATTCTGCAACGACTGATGCCGCCCGTCGAGCAGGCCATCAAGGATGCGGGGCTCGACGCGAAGAAGATTGACGAGGTGGTGCTCGTCGGCGGCTCGACTCGTATTCCGAAGGTGCAGGAGCTTGTCCGCAACCACTTCGGCAAAGAGCCGAACAAGTCCGTCAACCCCGACGAAGTAGTCGCCATCGGCGCTGCCGTGCAGGCGGGCGTACTCTCGGGCGAGAAGACAGACATTCTTCTGCTCGACGTGACGCCGCTTTCACTCGGCATCGAGACTCTGGGCGGCGTCTTTACCAAGCTCATCGAGCGCAACACGACGATTCCGACGCGCAAGTCGGAAATCTTCTCGACCGCTTCGGACAACCAGACCTCGGTCGAAGTCCACGTTCTACAGGGCGAGCGCCCGATGGCAGGCGACAATCGAACGCTCGGCAAGTTCCACTTGGTCGGGATTCCGCCCGCACCGCGCGGCATGCCGCAGGTCGAAGTGACGTTTGACATCGACGCCAACGGCATCGTCAACGTCTCTGCGAAAGACATGGGCACGGGACGCGAGCAGAAGATTACGATTACGGCCTCTTCCGGTCTCTCGAAGGAAGAAATCGACCGCATGATGCGCGAGGCCGAATCGCACGCGGGCGAGGACGTGAAGAAGCGCGAAGAAATCGAAGCGCGCAATCGCTTGGACGGTCTCACCTATCAGGTGGAGAAGACCTTCAGCGAGAACAAGGAGAAGCTCGACGGAGCAAGCGTCACGCAGCTTGAGACGGCCATCGCCGACGCCAAGAAGGCGCTCGAAGAGGGCGGCGCCGAGCGCATGAACGAAGCCTTCAACAACCTGCAAACCGCTTCGCACAAACTGGCCGAAGCGCTCTACAGCAACACCGCTTCGGGCGCAGGCGCGGGAGGCGGCGAGCAGGCTTCGGCGGCGGGCGCATCCGGCGGCGCGGGTTCTTCCACCGGCTCGACCTCCGGCGGCGGCGACGATAACGTCATCGACGCCGAGTACGTCGATGTGGACGAGAATAAGTAAGAAGAAAGTAAGCAGTGAGCGGTAAGCAGTAAGCAGTTGTTTGCTTTTACTGCTCACCGCTTACTGCTCACTGCTCACTATCTTTGGAATGGCAAAAGAAGACTTTTATCAAGTATTGGGCGTCAAGCGGGATGCCAAGCCGGACGAGATTAAGAAGGCTTATCGAAGGCTTGCGCGCAAGCATCATCCGGACGTGAATCCGGGCGACAAGGCCGCCGAAGAGCGCTTCAAGCTGATAACCGAGGCGCACGACGTTCTCTCCGACCCGAAGAAGCGCAGCATCTACGACCGCTTTGGCCAGTATTCGGACAATCTGGCCGACGCTGCCGGGCGCGGCGCGGGCGCGTCGGGCGCTGGCCGAGGCCCCGCCGGGTTCGACTTTACGGGCTTCGATTGGGGCAGCGCATCGTCTTCGTCGGGCGCGGGCGCGTCGGGCGGCGGTTCGAGTTTTCGAGACATCTTCGCAGACCTCTTCGGCGGCAGTAAGCAGGAGCGCGAGCCGCCGCGTCCGATGCCGCAGCGCGGCGCTGACATCGAGATGCCTCTGGCGCTCTCCTTCGAGGAGGCCGTCACGGGGATGACCACCAACATCAGCGTCAATCGCTCGGAGCAGTGCTCGCGCTGCAACGGCGCGGGCGACGCCGGTGGGCCGCTCGTCGCGTGTGCGACGTGCAAGGGCTCGGGGCAGGTGCAGCGTGCGGGCGGGCGTTTGAAGTTCGCGCAGGAGTGTCCTGATTGCGGGGGCGCGGGCAAGCGTCGAAGCCCTTGCGCGGTCTGCAACGGCAAGGGGACTGTGCCGAAGACCGAGGTCGTCAAGGTTCGTATTCCGGCGGGCGTCGATACGGGTTCGCGCGTGCGCGTGCCGGGCAAAGGTGAGGGCGGACGACTGGGCGCACCGCCCGGCGACCTCTTCATCATCACAAACGTCGGGCGGCACGCATACTTCACGCGCAAAGGTGACAACATCTACGTCACTATCCCCGTGACCGTGCCCGAGGCTGCGCTCGGCGCGAAGATAGAGGTGCCGACCGTCGAAGGCAAAGCGCAGCTTCGCATCCCGCCCGGCACGCAGTCGGGTCAACGCTTCCGCCTGCGCGAGAAGGGGATTCCCTCCTTGCGCAACCCGCAGGCGCGCGGCGACCAGTTCGTCGATGTGCAGGTTACGCTGCCCAAAGTCATCTCGGAAGAGACTAAAGACTTGTTGAAGCGCTACGCGCAGATGAACCCCGACAACCCGCGCGTGGCGATGGGATTGGAATAATAAGTTTTCAGTTTCCAGTTTTAAGTTTTAAGTTTGCGGCCTTCGATTCTTAACTGAAAACTGAAAACCGAAAACTGAAAACTGCTTTATGGCACGCAAAGGTCGGACATACACTATCAGCGCGGTGGCCTCGCAGTATGATATTCACCCGCAGACGCTGAGGCTCTACGAGCGAGAGGGGCTCTTGAAGCCTTCGCGCTCGGAGGGCAACACGCGTCTCTACACCGACCTCGACCTCGAACGCCTCGAAGTGATTCTCTCGCTGACGCGCGACCTCGGCGTCAATCTCGCGGGAGTGGAAATCATCCTCAACATGCGCGAGAAGATGGACGCCATGCAGCGCGAGTTCGAGCGTTTCTTCTCCTACTTGCAGGCGCACGCCGAAGAGTTCGCACACTTTACCGAAGTGCCTCCGCCCGAAGCGGGCGCGCTCGTTCCGGCCTCTCGCGTCGCAGCCCTGCGCCGCCGCGCACAAAATCAGCGCAGTTAAAGAGACTTCAAACTCACACCTCTCTGACGACCGACTTCAAAGAGCTACGAGAAGCCGCGCACACTCGCGCGGCTTCTCGCTTCTGAGCAGAAGATGTCATACTCCGAGCCTGCGAATAAGCTATCGACACAGGCGAAAGAGGGGTGACGGCTGTATGTCTACGACGAGTTTGGAGAAGCGGGTTCTGGGCGGGACGGGGATGAGCGTGAGCGTGCTTGGTTTCGGCGGCTCTGAGATTGGTTACGAGCAGACGCCAGCCGAGACGGTCGAGCGGCTTCTGGGGAGCGCGCTCGACGCCGGTCTCAACGTGATAGACACGGCGGAGTGTTATCTGGCGAGCGAAGAGTTAATCGGCAGGGCGCTCTCGCACAGGCGGCACGATTTCTACCTCTTCACCAAATGCGGTCACGCCGCCGGGCTCGACGCGCCGGATTGGAGCCCGCGCCTGCTCATGCAGAGCATCGAGCGCAGCCTCAGTCGCCTGAGAACCGATTACCTCGACCTCATACAGCTTCATAGCTGCTCGGCTGACGTGCTGCGCGAAGGCGCGGTCGTCGAAGTCTTGCAGCGAGCGCGCGAAGAGGGCAAGACTCGTTTTATCGGCTACAGCGGCGACGGCCACGATGCGCTCTACGCCATCGAGTCAGGCGCGTTCGACACGCTGCAAACCTCCGTCAACATCGCCGACCAGGAGGCGCTTGAGCTGACGCTGCCCCGCGCACGCGAACGAGGCATGGGCGTCATCGCCAAGCGACCAATCGCCAACGCCGCATGGAAACACTCGACCAGACCCGAGAACACCTACGTTCAACCTTACTGGGAGCGCCTGCGAAAGCTCGACTACGACTTTCTCAAACGTTCGACCTCCGATGCGGTCTCCATCGCCCTGCGTTTCACGCTGAGCGTCCCCGGCATACATACGGCCATCGTCGGCACGACCAAGCCGGGACGTTGGAGAGAGAACGCACGACTGCTCGCCGCCGGTTCGCTTTCGCAGGAAGAGTTTGCAGCCATCGTCGCGCGCTGGAAGAGTGTGGCTGCGCCCGATTGGGGCGGGGAAGTTTAGACCTGGTAGCCGCGAGCACGAATCACAGGAAAACTGAGAAGCCGCGCTTCATCTTTCGAAAATCGAGTCTCATCTTCCGGAATCGAGCTTCATCACTTCCGTTTCAGGTCTCATGCTTTGGAAGCTCCGCGCCCTGACGCTCGCGCGCGGTCTCGACGCTGTTGGCTCCAAAAGAGCGCCCGAGCGCGAGCGCCTCGCGTTCGGCTTCGGGGATGAGCCGGCGTGCGTTGCGCCCCATGAGGTAGTCCGAGAGCGGGTTGGCTAAGAGGTAGCGCAGGGCGGCGAAGGGCGCGAGCGTGCGCGGCACGTAGACCTTGCGCTTGCGCCGTTCAATCGCGCGGACGAGCGCGGCGGCGCAGGTCTCGACCCGTGTGACGGAACGGAAAGGCCAGGGCAGCGTCGCAAGCATCTCGTCGAAGCTTCGCATGTCGCGCCGCGCGTCGCGCACCATGTCCGTGTCTATCCATGAAGGATGAGCGATGCCGACGCCGACGCCTTTGTGCGCCACTTCGAGCCGCAGGGCGTTGCCGAACTGCTCGACGCCGCTCTTGGCGGCAGCGTAGGTCGAGATGCCGGGCAGGGGCGCGAGAGCCGCCGCCGAAGAGACGAGCAGGTAGTAGCCTCGGGCGGCGGAGACGTGCGGCAGCGTCGCGCTCACCGTGCGCACCACTCCGCTCAGGTTCACGTCGATAGTTCTCACGAGAGCTTCGATTGCGCCGACGGCGACCGTGCAATGACTGGCGATGCCGGCGTTGGCGACGACGATGTCGATACGCCCAAACGCCTCGATTGTCGCCGCGACGGCGCTCTCAAGCGCTTCCTGATTCGTCACGTCGCACTCGAACCAGACGTGGCCTTCGCCCGCTTCGGCGGCCAACACGCGCAGCTTCTCCGGCTCCAGTCCCACCAAAGACAGGCGTGCGCCGCGAGCCGCGAGCCTTCTCGCGCACGCCGCGCCGATGCCGCGCGCCGGGCCTGTGATGAGTACGACCTTGTCGGAGACGTTGTATCTCAAGAGATGAAATTTCCTTCGGTTGAGAGAGAACGTAAGAGAACGTCAGACGCGGCTTGCCTCTCCGACGGTCGGCGTCTGAAGAGGAACGCTCCGCTCCTTCGCTTCGTGCGGGAAGCTCAAGCGGTAATCGGCGGGTCGGAGGCGCGCGACGCGGCGGCGAAATCGCCAACTGAAATCCGGCCAGAGCGTAGAGTTGCGCCCCGTCCGGTCTAAGTACCAGCTCGCGCAGCCGCCCGCGACCCAGACCGTCCCCTTCGTTCTTCTCTCCAACTCGGCGATGTAGTTCGCCTGCGCCTCGCGGGTCGGCTCGATGGCGCTCGCGCCGTGCCGCCGCATGTGCCTGAGCGCGCCAATCATGTGCTCTATCTGCGCCTCCATCATGTAGACGACCGAGTTGTGTCCGAGTCCTGTGTTCGGCCCCATCAGGATGAAGAGATTCGGAAAGCCCGCGACGGTCGTCCCGGCGTGCGCCTGCGGGCTTCCAGACCAGACTTCCGCGAGCGTCCGCCCGTCGCGCCCGCGAACGTGGCGCGCGAAGGGTTGGTCTGTGACGCGAAAGCCCGTGCCGAAGATTATCGCGTCGATTTCGCGCTCCGCTCCGTCGGCGCAAAGGATTGAGTGCTCCCGAACCTCACGGATTCCTTCCGTCAACAGTTCGACGTTTGGCTGCATGAGCGAGGGCAGGTAGTCGTCCGAGACGAGTATGCGCTTGCAGCCGAGACGGTAACTCGGAGTGAGTCGTGCGCGAAGCTCCGCGTCGGGCACGGAGCGCGCCAGATGCATGCGCGCCATGCGTTCGACCTGCGCTCCGAGCAGAGGATGACGAAAGCCGAGCAGGAAGATTTCGCGGAAGAGGTAGATTGCCGAGCGCGCAAGACGCTGCGCGGCGGGGAAGCGTCGAAACAAAGTGCGCTCAAGCTCGCTCAGGCGACGGTCGCGCCGGGGCATAATCCAGGGCGGCGTTCGCTGGTAAACGTATAGACGCTCGACGAGCGGTTGAATCTGCGGCACGAACTGGATGGCCGACGCGCCCGTGCCGACGACGGCCACGCGCCGCCCCTTCAACTCGTATTCGTGATTCCAGCGCGCCGAGTGAAACGTCTCGCCCTTGAAATTTTCGAGTCCCGGCAGCGCGGGCATGCTCGGCTCGCTCAACCCGCCGACAGACATCACGACGACCGAGGCCGTATACGCGCCCTTTGAAGTTTCGAGACGCCACGCCTGCGCCGCATCGTCCCAAGCGACTTCTCTGACCTCGTGTCGAAATCGTATGTGCCGTAGCACGTCGAAGTCGCGCGCACAGCGTTTGAGATACGCCCAGATTTCGGGCTGAGGCGAAAAGCTGCGCGTCCATTCCGGGTTGGGCGCAAACGAGAAGGAATAGAGATGCGATTCAACGTCGCACGCGCAGCCCGGATAGCTGTTGTCGCGCCACGTCCCGCCGAGGTCGTCCGCGCGCTCGAAGATGATGAAGTCTTCTTCGCCCTCCCGCTTCAGACGAACAGCCGCGCCCAGACCTCCGAAACCGCTTCCGACAATAGCGACGCGCACGTGAACCGCCCCTTCGCCGCTCGCCCCGCTCTCTTCACTTTGAATCATACCGAGCTATTCCGAATCTTTACGCCTCGACGTTTGAGGCCGCAAATAACTTCTAACTATCAAGACCCCTTCTTCGTCCCTTAAGTAAGAACCAGCATCCCGAGCCGATGCCGAGCACGGCTTGAGCCACCACCGCCCACCAACGCGCGTCGGATGCCGCAGCCGCGACCGGCGTGGTGAGCCAATGAATTGCTTGTGCGCCGACCAGAAACAGCACAAAGGCAACCACCAATTTCGACCAATCCTCTGAAGTCATTCGTCTCACTCAGATTCGACCTCCGCAAATCCTGAAAGGTCGTCTGCTTTTTACTTGTCGGCAGTTGAAGAGCTAACAGTTCGCTCGTCGCCGACCGCGAGCCCCGCGCCCGTGCGCTCGTAAACTTTACGCTCTTTCCACCCCACTCCCCGCCCCCGAAGGATATTGATAATGGAAATCAGAAGCGCTGTGTAAAACAGCGAAAGGCCGAGCGGCGTAGTCAGCGCATAGGCGAGGGGGATACGCAAGTTTCTGCAAATAAATATTAAGGCAATGACCTGACTCGCCCAAATTGTTATGGACGGAACGGCGAGCAAGCTCCACCACTGGCCGGATGCGCCGACTGCGAGCATCAGCAGACAAAAGGCTGCGATGAGGGCGGGCGCGACGACAAACGCGTAGCCCGTCAGGATGTAGAGGGCGCTCAGGGCAAGCGACTGCCGCATGCTGGCGAACATACACCGCGAGAGAAAATCCCATATCTCACGGAAGCCGTTTTGCATCCTCGTCCGAATCAGGTTCGGCGCGTGCTCGATGCGATAACGCGCTCCCGAACTCTTCAGCAGCCCGGCGAGCCACACATCTTCGACCACTTCCGCGCGCACCGCCGCGAAGTCTCCGAGACCTGCGAGCGCCTCCCGACGAATCAGCATAAAGCCGCCGAAAGCGACCGGCGGTTTCATCTTCGGATTACCGAAGTTCGCAAACGGGTAGGCCACCAGCAGAATCAACATCCAGGCGGGCGTGAAGACGCGCTCCCAGAACGACTCGGTCTCGAAGTAAGGCATCAACGTCAGAACGTCCTGGCCGAGCGCGAGCGCCCGACCGACGGCGACGCCGACAGCTTCTTTCTCAAGCACCATGTCCGCATCAATCGTCAGCACCCACTGCCCGCGCGCAGCGTCCAGCGCCTGCTGCAAAGCGTAAGGTTTGCCGAGCCACCCGGCGGGCGGCTCAAGGCCGTCGATGACTCGGAGACGCCCGTCTGTTTCGGCGATTGAGCGCAAAATCGAGCCCGTGTCATCAGTCGAGCGGTCGTCAACCACGATGACTTCGAGACGCTCATAATCCTGTGCGAGAACGGAGCGAACCGAGCGAGCCAAAACGCGCTGCGCCTCATTGCGCGCAGGCATCAGCACCGAGACGAGCGGCGCGTCTGCCTTCCGGTGCGAGGCGTCCATCGGCAATAGCGGCTTGCGTCCCGCCAGACCATGCAGCGCGACGCCAGCGAAGACGAGCCAGCCCAAAGCACAAATCCACGCGATGGCCGCGAGGACAGTTAATCCGCTCAGTTCCATTCCAAAGCCGTTCATAAACTCACGAGACTTCGCAAAGTATATCTCCCGACAAGATCCAAGCGGCAGAGCGACTGCCGTCACACGCCGCGCAGCGTCTCTGAGAGCCTCTGAATTGCGGGCATCTTGCGCATAAAATCAATGCTGATTCGCGGTCGGGTGCAATGCCTTTTCAGGGCGCAACAGGTAAATCATAAGAGACCTTAGCGCCGTCAACCTTCACAATACCGCGAGTGCAAAGTACCGCAAACAACTGTGAGATTTGTTGCTCCGAAAGCTCTTTTTTGAAGAGCGCATGTAGCGTGCTGACGAGAGTTTTTATTGTTCGAGGCTTAGATGCTTTGCGGCGTATCAAGTCTGCTACCGCGACCTCAACCTGAGCTTCGGGGATGGCCGGGAGGGCTGATTTGAAGCAGGGCATCTCCGCAATGCAGGTGGAACGCTGAGCGAATATCTTTCGCCTCTTGAGGTACTTTATTAGCGGGTCGAAGCCGCTATCCTTTGAAATGATGTGGAAGTAGGCTGTAGGGTCTTCGGATGACAGGACGCCTATGTAGTAGGCGATGTGGAAATCCAGAGCATTGTTCCCGACCGTTTCCAGAAGCACGTATTCAGCATTGCTGCCCAGTGATTGGAGGGCTGATGCGAGTGTCACCGGAACTTTGGACTGATTCGGCCCCAGAAACACTTTGACCTTGAAAGGCCCGTCCTTCAGCAAGCCTATATCTTTGGGCTGAACGTTCTCGAAATCTACAAGAACAAAATTCGTTCGCATCGTGCCTCCCTCACGCGAAATAGTTCGCCCTGACCGATGTTTCGACGCCGTCGCTTCCCGAACACTCTCTGCCGGATGAAGCTCAACCGGCGAGGCTTCCTTATCTATAGATACGTGTAGATATAACCCAAGTCAATTCCCAAATACTCAGGCCGAACTCCGACGCCCGAAGGCGTGCGCTGAAAAATTCCCTCTTGTTTTCTGCGGGCGTTAGGTATAAAGTGCGCGGCCTGTCGGTTAGTTTCAAGGACGCAATCCAACGCCTCACCCCTCTGTCGCGTCGGCGTTCACACTAGACACCTCTGTTAAAGCGAAACGACGATGCAGCATCGCCGAGATGCCGCTCAGGCGTGCGCGTGTCTCGCCTCGTTCCCCCTCCGAAATCATGCGCCCGAAGAGGTGTCCGCACGAACCCTTCAGGAGCATGACCCGCATGAAGAACTGTCCCTCCTTCCGCGCGCTCTTCGCCTCGACGTGTCGCTGCGCTCTCTTCACAGCCGCGCTTCTGCTCGCTGCGTCGGCAGAATCCGTGCTCGCTCAAGACCTCGATAATGTCAGCATCGGTGGACGCGTCGTAGACCGTGACGGGGCTTTGATAGGGGGCGCGAGCGTGACGGCGCGGCTCGAAGCGACGGGCGTCGAGCGCACGGTCAAAACGGATGAAGAGGGGCGCTATCGTCTCGTCGAGCTGGAGCCGGGCGTCTACACGCTGCGCGCCTCTGCGGACGGCTTCGCGCCGGAAGAGCGGCGCGGACTTTCGACCGTCGCCGCGCAGAACGTGCAGCTCGATTTCACGCTGCAACCCGCAGGCGTCGCCTTTGAAGCGACGGTGGTTGAAGAGACCGTCGAGACGGCTCTTGACACGACGCGCACCGTCGTCGGCGCGACGCTCCGGCGCGAAGAGATAGAGTCTCTGCCCGCCGCGACGCGCGAGCCTCTGGAGCTGATTTTCACGCTCGGCGACGTGACGGAAGAGCCGCTCTCGACGCGCGGCGTGGCCGAAGACCGCGACGCACGCGCGGGCACATCCGAACGCACCGCTCGGACGCCCGAAGAGGCCGGACTCTTCGCCCTCTCCGGCGGCGCAGCCTACTCGAACAACCTCACCATCGACGGCTTCGACAACAACGACGACCGCGCCGCGCGCGAACGCTTCCAGCCCTCGCTCGAAGCCGTCGAAGAAGTACAGGTCATCACGAACCAGTTCTCAGCCGAGTACGGGCGAGCGTCGGGCGGGCGCGTCAACCTGCGCACGCGCGGCGGCTCGAACACCCTGCGCGGTCGCCTCTTCTATTTCTTCCGCGACGAATCCTTAGATAGCAACACCTTCAACAACAACCGGCGCGGCCTCAAACGCCTCCCGCTCCAACAACACGTCTCCGGCTTCACGCTGAGCGCGCCCATCCGTCTCAAGTCGAGCTACGTCGAGCCGCTTCGCTTCGACGGTCGTCGCCGAACCTTCTTCTTCGTCGCCTACGAGTACGACACCACCCTCGACTCGGCCTTGATAGACGCGCTCGTGCCCGTCGAGCAGAACGCTTCCTATCCATTGCCCCGACCGACGACGCTCGAAGATCGTCGCCGCGAGGCGTCGGCTACCGCGCCGAACGCGCCCGCAGAGCTTGCGCCCTTCGTCGAGCGCGTCAACACTCCCGCGCGCAGGCATACGCTGACGGCGCGCGTCGATCACAAGTTCGACGATGCACACAACGCGACCTTCCTTTATCAGCTCGGTCGTCTGAAAAACCTGCGCCAGTTCGGCGGCGGCCAACGCCTCGCCGAAAGCCTGCAAGGACAGGCGCGCGACACGGACGCTCTCGCCTACACGGATAACTACGTCTTCTCGCCGAACACAGTCAATCAATTGCGAGCGCAGCTTTCGCGTCTTTCGCCTTCTGTCGCGGCGCAAGGCGGACGCTCTCTCCCGGTCGTCCTCATAAACATCGACGACCCGCTCGGCGCATCTCAAGCCTTCGACCGCTCGGGCACGCTCGTCGCCGGTTCATCTTCGAGCGGCGCGAGCGAGAGGCGCGAGACGCGCTGGCAGATACAGGACTCGCTCACCGTCCTGGTCGGCTCTCACACGCTCAAGGCGGGCGGCGACGTGCAGCGCATCCGCTCCGTCTACAGAGACCTCTCGGACGCCTCCGGCACGTACAACTTCACGAGTGCAGGCGACTTTCTGGCGGGCACGCCGAGCCGCTTTCGCCAGACGTTCGCGGGCGAGTCGGCGCAGAAGAATCTCTATGCGGGACTCTTCGCGCAGGACGAGTGGCGTCTGAGAAATAATCTCACGCTGACTTACGGTCTGCGCTACGAGCATGAAACTATTCTCGACGACCGCAACAACTTCGCCCCGCGCGTCGCGCTCGCCTTCGACCCCCTCGCTTCCGGCAAGACGGTCGTGCGCCTCGGCGCAGGTCTCTTCTTCAACCGGGCGCTCTTGAGAACTATCGACGATTTCACGCTCGGCCAGCAGTCGATAGAGTTCGACACGGACGCGCTGCCGGCTGCCGAGCGTCGCGCCTTCATCGCCGCCAACCTTCGCTTCCCCGAAACGCTCACGCGCGACTCGACGCTCGTACGCCGATTCGGCCTGCGCCCCGACGATTTCACCAGACGCCTCGACCCACGCCTTCGCACGCCCGAGAGCTATCAATTCAACCTCGGCTTCGAGCGCGAGCTTGGGCGCGGGTTCGTTGTGGAAGCAAATTACACTTTCAATCGAGGGATTCATCTCTGGCGTGAGACGAACGCGAACGCTCCGAGACTGCCGCGCGGTTACAGGGATTTTACTGAGTATCTCGTCTCGCGCGATTTTCCGAACTTCCGCCGCGCAGGCGGCGCGCGCCCGCTCTACAACGCTTCGACGGCGGGCGAGCTTGTCCGCTTCCAGCTCGCGCCGCTCAATGCGTCGAGCGTCGATTCAATCGGGCGCGTCTTCGAGTTCGGCGTCCCCGTCTCCGTCTTCAATCTCAACAGCTTCAATTCAAACACGACCGTCGAGACGGCGCTCGCCGCGCTCGACCCGTTGCGCCCCGACCCGTCGCGCGGACAGATTGAGCAGCTCGTCTCCGCCGGCAACAGTTTCTATCACGGCCTCACTCTCGAAGCTCGCCGACGCTTCCGAAGTTTCCCTAAAGGCTTCGGCCTCTCCTTTCGCGCCGCCTACACGCTCTCGCGCCTCACAGACGACGGCGTCGTCAACACTTCGAGCGCGCTCAGGGTCGGAGACTTTCGCGGCGAGCGCGCGCCGAGCCTGCTCGACCGCCGTCAGCGCTTCGTCTTCTCCGGCACGTTTTCGATGCCCCGCGCCGTCGGCGGTCTGCGCTTCTCGCCGCTCCTGCGCGTATCCTCCGGCGCTCCCTTCAACATCAGCCTCGGAGGCATCGACCGCAATCTCGACGATGTCAGCAACGACCGCCCCGTCTTTCGCGGCGACACGAAGCTTCTGCGCGCGCGTCGTCCGGGCGAGCCTCTGAACCCGTCGCTCGTCGAAGCCTTCGCGCTTCCCACGATTGGCCGCACGGGAAACCTTCCGCGAAACGCCGGGCGCGGCCTGCCCGTCTTCACTTTCGATTTGAGCATCACGCGCGAGTTTCGTCTCGGCGAGCACGGCGGACGCCTGCGCCCCGTCGTCGAGATAGACAACATTCTGAATAAGACCGTCTTCACCTTCGCCGCCGAGTTCGTCAACTTCAACGTCCTCAGCCCGCAGGCCACCGCCGCACAGCGCGCCGCTTTCCTCGACACCTTCCTCACGCCTACGCGCACTCTCAGCCCGCGCACGGTTCGTCTCGGCCTTCGTTTCGACTTTTGAAGCCGATGCAGATTGATGAGCTATGCGATGTTCTTCAGGCGAGACGGCGAGGTCATTGCACCGGAGCAATGATGTGTAGATAAAAAGAGGCGGGGAAGCCTTCGGCGGGAGAGCGGCCTGAAGGATTCACTTGTCGTGGACGGAGGAAGCGCGCGTGCCGCCGTTCGATACAGGTTGCTTGGCCTGTTCGTCTTTCGATGGTTCGCGGCCTGCTTTCTGTTTAGAGGCCAAAAGGGCTTTGTGGCATCGTGCGCGCGAGCGACGGATGCGCCGCCTAATGCGCGAAATCATGGCTCATCTCACCTCCTCTCGCTTGAAGGTGTCGAGAAAGGCTTCGACGAGACGCGGGTCGAACTGCTTGCCGCTCTCCGAGCGAAGCTCCTGAAAGGCTTCGGCGTGCGTGAGGGGACGCCGGTAGTTGCGGTCGTCTGCGACCATCGCGTCGAAGGTGTCCGCGACCTGCACGATGCGCGCCATCAGGGGGATGTCGTAGCTGCCGAGACGGTGCGGGTAGCCCTTGCCGTCCCAACGCTCGTGATGATGCTGCGTGCGGATGCGAAGCTCCGGCGAGAGATTGAAATAGGAGGCCAAAAGCGCGCCGAAGTTCGGGTGAAGGTGGAGGATAAACTGTTCGAGGCGCGTCGGCTTGCGCGGTCGATTGAGGATGGCTTCGGGCACGAGTAGCTTCCCGATGTCGTGGAGCATGGCGGTCGAGGCGAGCTGTTGGAGACGGAAGGCGTCGAAGCCGAGGGCGCGTCCGATGGTGCGCGAAAGCCGCGCGGCGCGCAGGCAGTGTCGGTAGGTCGTGGGGCGCGTCCGCCTGAGACGCGTGACGAGATAGTGAATGCCGTCAGCCCTGCGTTTCTGGCCGATTGATTTCAGACGCGCGCAGACCGGCTGCAAGCGGCTCGCCCAGCTCGCCTCAATCAGCCGGGCGGTCGGCGCGCCCATTATCTCCAGCGTAAGCTCATCATGCATCGAGGTTTTTGCTCCTATATTTTCGTTAAAACCGGACGCCTCCGGCCTGAAGTTGACTCGGACAACTGTCGATAGCCGCAGCGACCGCACGCCCGCCAGCCGTCGAACGCTTCTCTTTTAATATCAACTCTAAAGCTTTCTACAGGGGGCTAACACAGGTCTCATAGGGCATCTGCCGTGCCACGTTTCCCGCGTGAAACACCACTTCTGAGGCTGCACGAGAGGGTCGCCGGAGGCGCAAAACGGCGGCTTTCGTTAGTGTCGCCGGAGGCGCAGTTGAGAGGGATAAGCTGAGAGCTTACCTGAGCTTTTGTCTAAAATTTCGAGGCGCGAGAGCGAGCGGGGCGGGCGGAAGATGAGACGTATTGGCCTTCGAGTTACACGAAATGGTGTCGCTCGTCTGGCGATTGCGTCAAATGAATAAAGGCTGAACAAACGGGCGCGCGGAGTATGGTAAACTCGCTGTCCCGACGACTTTTGAGCCTGATTTTCAAGTGAAACCGATGGCCGATACCACTGACTCCCCCCAGAGTCACGACGAAGAGGTCGAGGCGGCGCTGCTCGACGTCGAGCTTTTTCTGAAGTACAAAGCGCCGCAACGCGCCGTCCTCCGACTCAGAAGCGCGATTGAAGGGCAGCCGCGCTCGCTCGTCCTGCGCGAGCGGCTGCGCGAGGTGGCCGCCGCCAACAAGCAGCCCGAAGAGGCCGCGCGCCAGTGTCTCGCCCTCGCCAATCTCTACCTGGCGCGCGAGGATTTCGAGACCGCACACGAACGCCTCCTCGAAGCCAAACGACTCGACCCGCGCATCTCCATCGCCACCGGCCTCGAAGCTATCCGGCGCGCCCGCCGTCCGGAGCTTCAAGCGCCGGGCGTAACGCTCAACGTCGCTCAGGCAGAAGGCGCGACGCGCCGCGTCACGCTCGCCGGAGACTTAAACGCCGTCAGCATCTTCGACGCCGTGCAGGTCATCGAAAACTCGCGTCTCACGGGCGCGCTCCAGGCCGTCAGCGACGACGAGCGGCAGACGCCCGGACGCATCCTCTTCAACGAGGGTCGCATCGTCGGAGCCGAAAGCGGCGACGCCTCCGCCCTCGAAGCCTTCCGTCTCGTCGTCCAAATCACCTCCGGCACCTTCGACTTCGAGAAATCCGCACAGGAATTTCCCACCACCATCAACGCCCCCAGCAACACCAACCTCATCCTCGACACCCTGCGCCAGCTCGACGAGGAAGGGCAAAAGTAAAAAGGCAAACTGAAGAAGGCAAAAGTAAAAAGGCAAAGGGCAAAAGGTAAGAATTAAATCGAAAGTGGTTTCCGCCGCACTTTTGCCTTTTTCCCTTTGCCTTTTGCCTTCTTCAGTCTGCCTTCTTTAGTCGAGAAGGACTCGCGTGTTGAGGGCTTCGGCGAGTTCGAGGGCGGCGAGGAGGCGTAGGAACTGCTGGTAGTTGCGGCTGCGCGCGTTGAGGCGTTCGCGCTCGGAGGCGGTGAGGTCGTTGCGGAGCACGAGGTCGAGGAAGTCGTAATAGTCTGCGGCGGCGGCAGGCGGCAGCTCGCGCGTGTAGGTGGTGTGCTCGGCGTCTTCGGAGGTGAAGCCGTAGAGCATGTCGAAGAGGTTGTCGGTCGTGATGTGCGCGCCCTGTCGCGCGAACTTGATGGGCAGGCGTAGCTCGAAGAAGCGCACGTCTTCGAGCGGGCGGGCGCTTCTGAGCGCCTTCGCGCCCTCGCCGTCGAAGGGCGAATCCGAATCGACGAGGATGCGCAGCAGTCTCGGCTGGTCTTGCTCTTCGAGCGTGTCGAGCGCAAGCTGCACGCGGTCGGCGAGAAACTTCTCGAACTGCGCTTCGACCGGATAGGTGATGCGCCCGAGGCATCCGACCGGCTCGCCCTCGCCCGCCGCATCCGTCGGCAGATGCGCCGGGCACGTCAGGCAGACGCTCGTCTCCGTCTCCATCCGCTCTATCTCGCCCGCCGCGCGCTCCACGAAGCGCAGCTTCTCTTCGGTCGGCGCGGAAGCCTCGCCCGTCGTCAGGCGCGTGTGAATGCTCCCCAGCCTCCCCCACGCCCTCAGATGCTCCTCGGCGTAACGCGCCCGCAGAGCGCATGGATGTTCGATGGCAAACTCTAAAGACAAAACTTCTTTTCCGCGTGCTTCGAGGTCAGGCGACCGCCGCGCGTCAAAAAATCGGCGGCAGCCGAGCTATGAAACCTATGATAACAGAGAACCGCGCCGCAAGTAGAGTTGAGGCGCAAGGGCTTCCGGCCTGAAGCCGTGTCAGCGAGCGGAGGAGGCGGCTCAGTATTTGTAAGTGACGATGAGGGCGACCGGGATATGGTCGCTGACTATCTGACGGTAGGCGACCGTCTTGCGCGCCACGGCGTTTACTTCGAGCGTCGCCATCAGTTGCAGCAGGTCGTCAATCTCTTTTTCGGTCGATTGCAGCAGCTCCTTAACGTTGTGGGCGAGGCCGTTCACCTGAGCGGCCTGATGCAACAGCGTCACGTAACCGGAGAAGTGATTGAGGACGGGGCGCACGACGTTCGTATCGAGGTCTGTGAGATTCAGCGTGAAGTGATTCCCGACGTTGATTATCTCGTTTCTGGGAGCGACGAGATTGTTCGGGTCGAGGAAGGGGGTGACGAGGGGGTCGTTAACCTGCTTGCCCGGCCTTGAGCACATGTAGACGAGCTTCTCGTTGCACTCTTTCATCTTGAAAGTGATTTTACCGATGAACTTGACGTACTGCCTGACGACGGCGTCTCTCAGCACGTTTTTGTATGGCTGGGTGAGTTTCTTGAAGTCCATAGTATCGACGGTTCTCGCTCCCGACATCTGTATCTTTCCCTTACCGCTGAGAAAGTTATTGGGGATGAACACGCCGTCGTAGGGCTCGTTATAGAGCTTGGTGGTGTCTTTGATGATGTTCTTGACGCTCTTGAGCGTCGTCAGCTGGTAAGCGCCTTCGGTGCCGACGCGCTTGTAGTTCTGCTTCTGCATCTCGGCGGCGAAATCTTTCAAGACCTGCCCGTCGAGATTGGCGGGGAGGTTGAAGTCGCCGATGATGAGCGACTGGCAGTTTTGCTGCGTCTTGTTATTCCAGAGCGCGATGTCGAGGACGCTCTCGGCGCGCATCTTGAGCACTTTGTCGGCCTGCGTCAGTTTCACTTTCTGCTTCTTGATGCTTTCATTGCCGGTGAAGCGCGTGTGAAAGAGGCAGACCGGGACGAAGACGTTCGGGGAGATGGGGAATTTGATGTGCAGGGCCGAGCGCCAGTTGCGCGCGCTGTTGGGGTCTTGCACGCCAATCCAATTTCCCAACGTATCCTTCTGCGCTACGCCGTAGGCGTCGTCGACCGGGCTGACGGAAGCGAAGAACTGCTCCATAGCTTGAGGGAAGTTGTGCGGTGGGCGAAAGAGGATGCCGTAGGTCTCGGCGATGAGGTCGAGAATTTTGAGCTTCTTAAGGGCGTCATAGGCGAAGTTGACGTGCTTGTTTTCATACAGCCCATCGACCGTGCCGCGAAGGTCGAAGATGAGGTCGGAGAAAGAAGCCATCAGGCAGGCGGCGAGCGGCGCGAATTCGTTGGGGTTAAACTTTCGCACCTCGGAAAGCCGTCTCATGATGTAGACGCCGGGAGAGGAAACGTGTCCGTTCACTAACGCGCTGTGCATGAGGCAGAGGAGTTCGAGAAAATCGAGGGCGTCGGTGAGTTGTTCGAGCTTTCCCAGATCGTTTGCTCTCTTATCGGGCGAAAGCTTTAAATCCTGAATCCACGAAGCCTCTTCGATTAAATATTCGCCGGTGTTCAGATTTTCCTCTATACAGTTCAACTGCTCTTCGACCCCTGCCCAGAAGGCGGGCGAATCGGCCTTGACCAGCCCGACATCGTTTTTTAAGGGCGGAAGGAGCTTGGCGAGCAAGGTGTCGGGCGTCGTGTCGTCAGGATGCGAGTCGGGCGCGCCGATGACGTTCCAGAGCCACGTCAGGTCTTTATTCTTCCATTGCGAGAGCAGGCTGAGGGCGTCTTTGACCTGTGTCGTGCCGAGGACGCGCGTCGTCGTCGTCGGCATGATGTCGAAGAACTCGACGAGATTGATGAGGGCGCGCATCTTGCCGAGCGTGCGCTTCTTCTGTTTGAAGTGGTATCTGGGCGAGATGATTGGGATGGCGTGCGTGTTGCCGCTGACGAAGGGATGCCAGGAATCTTTGTCGGGCAGAAACGACCTGACCTTTTCCAGCGCGCCGCTTACGTCCGAGCCGGTCTCCATGACGAGCAGCACGTCGGCGTGAATCTGCTGCATGACGGCGGCGACGACCGCCGCCCGCGCCATGTTTTCATTGGAATCGACCGAGCCGTGCGTCATGCCGAGCCTGTGGTCGCCGGTGAAGTTCTGTAAGTTCCAACTGAGGATAATGAGCCTGCTGGGAGGAAGGCTGTAGGAGTTATGACCCTGGACGCGCGTCATGTGGTCGTAGTTCATAATGAATTGCTCCCGGTCTCGGAAGACTGTTTCGGAAAGAGGTTGACCTCGTCGTGAATCTCTTCGAGCCTGCTGCGCGTCTCTTCGTCGGCTTCGCCCGTCTCGGAGAGGTCGAAGCGTTTCTGAAAGTCGAGCAATGCCTGGCGCGTCTTCAGCCCCATCAGGTTGTCCAGCTCGCCCGGATGGAATCCTATGTTGTAGAGCCGCTTCTGGACGCCGATGATTTCGTTGATGGGGTCGAGATAACCGAACCTGAGCAGGATTTTGTAATTGTCGGGGCCGATGTGGAGCACGCCCTCGACGGCGGTGGGCGGAATCCATTTACTGACGATGCCCATCGTATCGCTCATCCCCGTGTAGGGCACGCCGTCAACGACGAGCTTGTAGTCCTGATGCGCGTAGGGCTGCTCGTTTTGGTAAATCTGGATTGAGAAGTTGGCCGGGACACCCTTGCGCCGGTAGCGATGCAGCTTGCCGGTGTCCGCCGGGACATCCTTCGGCCTGATGTCGGGGATGAAGAGGATGTCGCCGGGCAGCAGCGTGTTCATGTCTTTGCGCTTGCGCCGCAGTTCGGCATTGTCCGGGTGGTTCCAGATGGTTTCGCAGAAAAGCCCGTACTTAACGGACAGCTTGATGACACTGTCGCCATCCTTTATCTCGAAAGTCAGAGGCATACTTCGATTCTCCTCGCGTGTCGTTAGTGAACGGGATTGTTCAACGAGCGGGCTCTGGTGGCTCACATGGGTATAGGCGAGTTATATTAACTATACAACAAAAGAGTCGTTTCCGTATCAGCTATAGCGAGCCACAACCGGCGGGAGAGTGAAGGGAGACAAGAGAATGACGAACGCGATGCTGCCGCCGGGGCCGAAGAGGGGGAGGCTCGGCAGCCAGTTCTTTTTCTTCCTGCGCTTCAGGCGCGACCCGCTGAAGTTTCTGCTGGGTCTGGCGCGCGAGTACGGCGACATCGCGCATTTCAAGCTGGGGCCGCAGCGCGTCTTTCTGCTGAATCATCCCGATTACGTGCGCGACGTGTTCATCACGCATCAAGACCATTTCATCAAGGGACGGGCGCTGCAACGCGCGAAGCGGCTGCTGGGCGAAGGTCTTTTGACGAGCGAGGGAGAGCATCACAGGCGGCAGCGAAGGCTCGCGCAGCCCGCCTTTCATCGCCAGCGCCTCAACGCTTACGCGCGTGTGATGGTGGATTACGCGGCGCGCACCTCCGAGCGTTGGGCTGACGGGCAGACCCTCGATATGTCGCAGGAGATGATGCGGCTGACGCTCGCCATCGTGGGCAAGACGCTCTTCGATGCGGACGTGGAGCGGGACGCGGGCGAGGTCGGCGCGGCGATGAACGAGGTGATGGAGATGTTCGACCTTCTCATGCTGCCCTACTCTGAGCTGCTTGAGAAGCTGCCTCTGCCCCAGACGCGTCGCTTCCTGCGCGTGCGCGAGCGTCTCGACGCGGTCATCTATCGCATCATCAACGAGCGGCGCGCGAGCGGCGAAGACCGAGGCGATTTGCTCTCGATGCTCCTTCTGGCCGAAGACGAAGAGGGCGACGGCGAGGGGATGTCGAACCAGCAGGTGCGCGACGAGGCCATGACCCTCTTTCTCGCCGGACACGAAACCACCGCCAACGCGCTCGCATGGACTTGGTATCTGCTCGCACAGCACCCGCAGGTTGAAGCGCGGCTGCATAAGGAACTCGACGCGGTTCTCGAAAACGGGAGGTTGCCCGCTCCTGAAGACCTTCCGCGTCTGCCTTACGCGGAAATGGTTATCTCGGAGGTGATGCGACTTTATCCGCCCGCGTGGACAGTCGGGCGCTTGGTCGTCAAAGATTACGAAGTTGGCGGCTACCTGATTCCGAAAGGCTCGCTCGTCCTCCTGAGCCAGTACGTCACGCACCACGACGCGCGTTTCTACCCCGAGCCCGAACGCTTCGACCCGGAGCGTTGGATGCCGGAAGTCAAAAACGAGCGCCCGCAGTTCTCCTACTTTCCTTTCGGCGGCGGCGTGCGTCGCTGCATCGGCGAGGGCTTCGCATGGATGGAGGCCACGCTTCTGCTCGCCGTGCTCGCTAAGCGTTGGCGCGTGCGCCTCGCGCCCGGCCAGAGGGTCGAGATACGTCCGCGCATCACGCTGCGACCGGGCAAGCACGGCGTTCCTCTGACGCTTGAACGCCGCGCGCTGCATTGACTCTTGTTGATTCTTTACCGAAGCCTTCAGCCCGCCGACGCCCCGAGAGTTTCCCCTCAAGTTTTGCCTTCTGTTTTATGAAACTGTTAAGCTTGAACGTGTAGAACGCCGAAGGTCAATTCGTCGATGCTCCGCGAGAGGAAGAGCGAGGAAGCGCCGTCGAAAGCAGTGGAGGGAAGTGATGAAAGTGACGCAGGAGTTTGTCGAGATGATGATTTGCCCGGCGTGCAAAGGGCGTGTGGAGCTGAAGCAGGACGCAAGCGGCATCCGTTGCGTCGAGTGCAGGCGCGTCTATCCCGTGCGCGACGACATCCCGGCGATGGTGGTTGAAGAAGCGACCATCGAAGATGAAGAGTCGCAAGCGAAATCAACCTGAGATGAGCGTCGTTACCTCCACGCCTCCATCTGAGGCCGTCGGATTGAGAGCGAGCGATAAGTTGATTCGTCCCGACGCCCGGCCGCTCGCGCCCGCGCGCTGGGACTGGTCGAAGGTTCGGCGCGTGCTCGTCGTGCGCCTGCGCTCCATCGGCGACACGGTGCTGGCAACTCCGACGCTTCACGCGCTCCGGCGCTTCCTGCCCCGTGCCCGCATCGACCTCCTGCTCGAAGATTGGGTTGCGCCCCTGCTCGAAGGCACGACCGACGCCGACCGCATCATCCGTCTCGAAGGACGAAGCACGCTCGCGCGTCTTCGCGTCGCGCGAGAGCTACGCGCCGCGCGCTACGACGTGGCTTTCAACCTGCACGGCGGCTCGACCGCCGCGCTTCTCACGCGCGCCTCCGGCGCTCGGCGACGCGTCGGCTACCGAAGCTACCGCTACAGTTTTCTGCACACAGACCTGGCGCCCGCCGCCACCGCTCTCTGGCAGACGGAGAAGACGCACTCCGCCGAGCAGCAACTCGCGCTCGCGGGCTGGACGGGCGTCCCCGTCAGCGACCGTCCGCTCGCGCGTCTGCCCGCAAACGCCGCAGCTTCCGATAGCATCAATCTCAAACTCCTTCGCGCCCGCGACGCCGACGGCCAGCCGCTCCCCATCGCCGACGGCCAGCCCTTCGCCCTGCTTCATCCGGCTGCTGCCTTCGCGTCGAAGACCTGGGCGACGGAGAATTTCGCGCGCGTCGCAGAAGAACTTTCGGCGCGCGGGCTCGCCGTCGTCGCTCTCGCCGCGTCGTCTGAAACTGAGATTGTCGAAAGGCTCGTCAAAGAAACGCGCGCACCCGTCCTCTCTCTGACTGACCTGACGCTGCCGGAAGTGACGGCGCTCGTCGCGCGTGCGCGCCTCTTCGTCGGCAACGATAGCGGCATCGCACACATCGCGTCGGCGCTCCGCGTGCCCTCGGTCGTCGTCTTCGGCTCGTCGAACGTCGCGCACTGGCGTCCCTGGACACAAGCGCCCGCCGAAGTCGTCCGCGACGAGATGCCCTGCGCGCCCTGCCCCGGCTATACCTGCTCCGAGTTCGACGCGCCCGAATGCATCCGCCGCGTCACGGTCGAGCGCGTCGCATCGGCCATCGAGCGAGTGCTTGAAAAGCAGACGATGGACGAAAAAGCAGACGATGGACGATAGACCATAGACGATGGACGACAAAACGAAGCCGACGGACGTTTAGTGAACTTGAGACGACGAACGATGAACGAAAATCGGTTTGGCTATCGTCTATCGTCTATGGTCTATCGTCTGCTTTTTCGTCCATCGTCTCTCCGAAGGAGAAAGTGAATGCCGACATCTACTCCGCCGCCTTACTTTCCGCAGGGCACTCTGTCGCCGGGCGATGAGAAGACGCGTCGGAAGATGAAATGGACGCTATACGGATGTCTCGCGTTTTTGGTAGGGGTGCTCGTCGGCGTCGTGGTCGGCTTGGTCTATTTGGTCAGGTCTTGGGGTTGGTTTTAAAAAAGGGATGGGCGTTTCAGGTTGAAGCTATGCACCTTCTGACGACAGGGCGGGCGGCGGAGATAGTCGAACGGATGCGCGGGCGCACGGTGGTCGTCTATGGCGACGTGATGCTCGACGAGTTTGTGTGGGGCGACGTGACGCGCATCTCGCCGGAAGCGCCGGTGCCGGTCGTGGAAATCAAGCGCGAGTCGGTGCGACTGGGCGGCGCGGCAAACGTCTTGGCGAATCTTCTGGCGCTCGGCGCGCGTGCGTCGGTGGTCGGCGTGGTCGGAGCGGACGCGGCGGGCGAGCGTCTGAAGAAGGAGCTGGGCGCGGTCGGCGCGCTTCACGCCGAGCGTGCGCTCGTGACGGACGCGAGTCGCCCCTCGACCATCAAGACGCGCATCATCGCGCACAATCAACTCGTCGTGCGCGCCGACCGCGAGCGTCGCACGCCGGTCGAAGCGCGCACCGAAGAAAACCTCGTCGAAGTGCTGCGCGGCGCGCTGCGCGAGGCCGACGCTTTCGTCGTCTCCGACTACGACAAGGGCGCGGTGACGCCGCGCATCCTCTCGGAAGTGCTGCCGATAGCCGAGCGCGCGGGATTGCCCGCGCTCATCGACCCGAAGATTCGCAACTTCGATTCCTACCGTCCGGCCACGCTCGTCACGCCCAATCATCACGAAGCCCTGCGACTCACGGGCAGCGAAGACGACACGGACGAAGGCATGGCGCGTGCGGCGCGCGAGATTCGCGCGCGGCTCGGTTGTCGCTCCGTCGTCATCACTCGCGGCGAGCAGGGCTTGATGCTTTTGGAAGAGGACGGCGAGCCGATTTTTGTGCCGACGGTGGCGCGCGAGGTTTACGACGTGACGGGCGCGGGCGATACGGTTATCGCCACTCTCTCGGCAGCCGTCGCCGCCGGGGCGTCGCTCGTCGAAGCCGCCATGCTCGCCAATCACGCCGCCGGAATCGTCGTCGGCAAGCTCGGCACGGCCACCGCCGACGCCGCCGAACTCGTCGCCTCCATCACCTCCGATGAACAGGTTTAGAAAGACTACACGCAACGGAACGCCGCGCCCGCGCCGACGTTCAAGCTCTCAAGATATGTCTCTGAAAAAATCTCAGCCCGCACGCTTAGCATCGTTTCTTCTGTCGCTCGCGCTCGCGCTCGCCGCGTTTCCTTCTGCCGGAGCGCAGACCGCGACGACGCAGCAACAACAGCGCGACCGCCGCGTCAACGCTGCTGCCCCGACGCCGACGCCAACACCTGCGCCTACGCGCAGCGCGACGCCCGCTCCTTCTTTCCCTTCCTCTCTTTCCTCTCCTTCGGCGTCGCAAACGCCCGCGCCCCCGAGCCCGACAGCTTCGCCTCTGCCGACGCCGACACCCGACCCGCGTCCCGCGCCGCAGACCGTCGAAGAGCTTCGCGCGCGCATTCAGGAGATTATGCGCCAGCCGCAGCTCGCCTCTTCGCATCTGGCCGCCAAAATCGTCTCGCTCGACACAGGGCGCGTCATCTTCGAGGAGAACGCGCAGAAGTGGTTGCAGCCCGCTTCGAATTTGAAGCTCTACACCATCGCCGCCGCCCTCGACCGTCTCTCGCCCGACTATCGTTTCACCACCTCCGTCTACGCGCAGACGCGCCCCGACCCGTCGGGCACTCTGCGCGGCGACCTGACCGTCTACGGGCGCGGCGACCCGACCTTCGCCACCCGCTTCAACGGCGACGGCACGACGGGCAACTACTACAAAGCGATTGACGAGCTGGCCGCGCGCATCGTCTCGGCGGGCGTGCGCCGCGTCGAGGGCGACATCGTCGGCGACGAAAGCTACTTCAACAGTTTTCCGCTCCCGCCCGGCTGGGAGTGGGACGATTTGCAGTGGTACTACGGCGCGGAGGTGAGTGCGCTGACGGTGAACGATAACTCCGTTGACCTCTTCGTCAAGCCGGGCACGCGCGTCGGCGAGCGTTGCACCATCAGCGTCGGGCCGCAGACGACCTTCGTCACCATCGTCGACCGTACGACCACTTCGCCGCGCGGCTCGCGCCCCGACCTCAAAGTCTTCCGCCCACTCACGGAAAACGTCGTCGAGGTGCGCGGAAGTCTTCCTTTAGAAGATAGAGGATGGAGCGGCAGCGTCGCCATCTCGCGCCCCGCCATGATGTTCACGACGATGCTTCGCACCTCGCTCGAACGTCAGGGCGTCCACGTCGCAGGCCGCACGCGCACGGTCGATGCGCGCACGCGCGAGAGCGAGCCTCTGCCCATCTCTGCGCTCGTCGAAATCGCCAACCGGCAGTCGCCGCCGCTCGGCGTCATCGCCGCGCAGACCATGAAGCCGAGCCAGAATCTCTACACAGAGCTACTGCTGCGCACGCTCGGCAAAGCCGCTGCCTCCGACCGCTCGAAGCCCGAAGACGAGGCTGGCATCGAAGCCGTCAAGTCGTTTCTGCGCGGCGCTGGAATAGACGCCGACAAGGTCTTAATCAGCGACGGCTCTGGTCTCTCCCGCAGCGACCTCGTCACCGCCGAGACCACGCTCCAACTGCTCACCTACATGAGCCGCCATCGCTACGCCGCCGCCTACCGCGAGACGCTTCCCATCGCAGGCATCGACGGCACGCTCCGCAATCGCATGAAGGGAACTCCCGCCGCCGGAAACGCGCGCGCCAAGACCGGCACGCTCAGCAGCGCCACCTCGCTCTCCGGCTACGTCACCACCGCCGCAGGCGAGCGTCTCGTCTTCGCCCTGATGATTAACAACCCGCCCCGCGACCTGAGCCCGCCCCGCGCCTTCACCGACCCTATCACCGTGCTTCTCGCCTCCTTCACGGGTCGAAGCTGAGAGACGAGCCCACGCACACGTCATCCGAACCGAACGAAGATGAAGAACTCGTATGAAGAACCCGTTTGCCACGCATTACCTACAGAGCGTCGTCGCCAAATTCCGCGAACAAAAAAAGCTCGCCGAGCGAGCCTTCGCACAGCTCGACGACGAGCAGTTCTTCCGCGCGCTCGACCCGGAATCGAATAGCGTCGCCGTCATGCTCCAGCACATGAGCGGCAACATGCTCTCGCGCTGGACGAACTTTCTCAACTCCGACGGAGAAAAGCCCGACCGCAACCGCGACGCCGAGTTCGTCGTCGCCGAAGGCACGACCCGCGCCGCCGTCGTCGAACGCTGGGAGCAGGGCTGGCGTTGTCTCTTTCAAGCAATCGAATCGCTCCAGCCCGACGACCTCAACCGGCAGGTCTACATACGCTGGCAGGCTCTCTCCGTCGTCGAAGCCATCAACCGCCAACTCGCCCACTACGCCTACCACACCGGCCAGATAGTCTTCCTCGCCAAGCATCTCAAGGGCGGCAAATGGCGCTCGCTCAGCATCCCCAGAGACCAATCCGAAGTCTACAAAACGAGGGAGTTTCAAACGAAGGACTGACTTAGTCTCTCGGAGACTTTTTCGAGCCGCTATTCAAAAGAGACTCCCCTCCAGCATCAATTTCAAATTCGAGCTTTCGTTCAAAATCGCATGCGCTTCATCAAATTTCACGGCTACGGCAACGACTATCTCGTCTTCGAGTCGGCGGAGCTTGCAGACGCAGGAGGGCTTGGAGAGTTTGGAGATTTCGCGCGGCGCGTCTGCGACAGGCATTTCGGCGCGGGCGCCGACGGCGTCGCCCTCCTCAGCCCCGACGAGTCCGCCGAGGCCGATTTCGCCCTCCGCATCTTCAACGCCGATGGCAGCGAGGCCGCCATGTCCGGCAACGGCTCGCGCTGCGCCGTCTCGTATCTATATTTCCAGCGCCTCTGGCCGCGCGAAGAGCTGCGTTTGAAAACGGCTGCGGGCGTCAAGCTCTACCGCCTGCGCGAACGAATCGGAGAGGGGCGCTACCGCTTCGAGGCGGAAATCGGCCAGCCGCGCTTCGATAGCGCCTCCGTCCCCTTCCGCGCCGACGAGCCGCTCGACTTCGTGCGCGACTACCCGCTCGCGCTGCCCTCGGGCGAAACCGTCAGCATCACGGCGCTCCAGATGTGCAATCCGAACTGCTGCGTCTTCGTAGAGGATTTCGAGAGCGTCGATTGGCGCACGCTCGGGGCGCTCATCGAGCCGCACGAGCGCTTCCCCGAACGCACGAACGTCGCCTTCGTGCGCGTCCGCGACCCGCGCACGATTGAGGTCAGGATGTGGGAGCGCGGCGTCGGCGAAACGCTCTCTTCGGGCACGGGCGCGTGCGCCTCTGCCGTCGCCGCCAGCCTCAAAGGCTTGACTGAGCGGCGCGTTCGCGTCGAGATGGCAGGCGGAAATCTCGAAGTCTTCTGGCGCGACGACGGCGAGGCGCTCCTGACGGGCGAGGCCGAAGTCGTCTATCGAGGCGAGTGGATGAGAGACGAGCGGCGCGAAAGAGAGGTGTCTTAAAGTAAGGCTCGAAACCGGGCGGCTCTTCCACGTCCCGTGTCTCCGGCTCTTCCGACGGCTTTAACCCGGCTGGACAATCTTCACGAAATTGTGTTAGCTTTCTTTCCGTGACAAGCGGACTTGATGTTCGCTTGTTTTTCTTTTTGTCTAAACTTCTTTCAGCGCTCCGCATCAAGGATGCGATCCCCAACTCCGACTGACGTTTTCTTAACTCCTAGAGTCGGAGGACGAGTCAACAAAGCAAGCAGGCTCGCGCGCCGCTGAAGGACCCAACTCGGAAAGGAGAACCGAATAGTGGCGAAATCCCTCTTGGGAGGAAGTGCGGCTGCCGCGCTTCTCTCGTTTTCTTTGATTTTTTACGCAGCAGGCCAGACAGCAGCAGAACCCCTCGCTTCAGCTTCTCAGGAGCCTTCAACTCAACAAACTACAGAGACAGCAGAGACGAACGTCTCTCTTCAGACGACCACCGCAGTCGCTTCTGACACGGACGCTTCCGAGCCAAACGGGCAAAAGACGCCCGAGACGGAACTCGTCAGGCCGCGCGTCGTCAATCAGAAAGCCCGCCCGCTTTCAGAGAACAAAAACGCAGCAGCGACGACGGCAACGACGGGCATCCTGCCCGCAGCGTCGCAATCTTTCGTCGCCACCGCCTACAGCCTTCGAGGGCGGACGGCGAGCGGCAAGCAGGTGCAGCGAGGAATTATCGCCGCCGACCGCAGGCTGCTCCCGCTCGGCACGCGCGTCCGCGTCGAAGCGGGCTCGTATAGCGGCGAATACCTCGTGGCAGATACGGGCGGCGCGGTGCGCGGTCGCAAAATCGACATCTGGATGCCGAGCGGCAGCGAAGCCATGCGCTTCGGTCGCCGCCCCGTTAAGCTGACCGTCCTGACGCGCCAGAGAAAACCCTCTGCGCCGACCAAAACCGGCGAGCGTTAGATAATTCAGCGGGGTTGGCAACACGCCTTCCCTCGACAGATAAATCAGAGTCAGTATTTCCTGAGGGCTGCTCTTGAAAAAGGGCAGCCCTTTTTTCTCGCAGAGCTTTCAGAGACGGGCGCGGGAAGTTGCCCGCAGCCGTTTGTGGCAGTTAAGATGCGTCCGACCAGATGAACAAAGAGAATCGGAACGCAAACGCCCCTCAGCCGGAGTCGCTCGTCGAAGTCCGTCGCGGCTCTATCACGGAATCAAGACACAGAGGCCACGTTATCGCCGTCAATGCGGACGGCCAGACGGTCGCACGTCTCGGACAGCCCGAAAAGCTTCTGACATACCTGCGCTCCTCCGCCAAGCCGATTCAGGCCGTCCCGCTTGTCGCCACCGGCGCGGCAGACCGCTTCGGCCTCGACGAGAGGGAAATCGCTCTCGCCTGCGCCTCGCATAGCGGCGAGCCCGTCCACGAAGAGACCGCGCGCTCGATGCTCCGCAAAATCGGCCTCGACGCCTCCGCCCTCAAGTGCGGCGCGCACGAGCCTTTCAGCCGCGAGGCCGCGCAAGCCCTCCGCGAAAGCGGCCAAGCGCCGCACGTCCTCCAGAACAACTGCTCGGGCAAACACGCAGGCATGCTCGCCCTCGCCCTACACCTCAAAGCGCCCACAGAGACTTACGACCAGCCCGATAACCCCGTGCAACTCTCAATCGCACGCACGGTCGAGCAGTTCTCCGGCGTGCCTCTCGAAGACATCGCCGTCGGCATCGACGGCTGCGGCGTACCCGTCTTCGGCGTCACCGTGCAGGCGATGGCGCTCAGCTACGTGCGCCTTGTCGTGCCGCCCGAGACGCCCGCCAAAGGGTTTGACTCCGCGACCCGCGCGGCCTGCCGCCGCATCGTCTCGGCCATGACCGCGCATCCGGAGCTTATCGGCGGGCCGCACGAGCGTTTTGATACGGTGCTGATGCGTGCGGCGGGCGGGCGATTAATCTCGAAAATCGGCGCGGAGGGCGTCTACACGGCGGGGATTCTGCCCTGCGAGCGCTGGCCGCGCGGCCTCGGACTGGCCTTCAAGATAGAGGACGGCGAAGACCGGCGCGCACGTCCCACCGTCGTCATCGAAGCACTGCGCCAGCTCGGCGTCCTCGACTCCGAAGCTCTCGAAACCCTCGTTCCGTACACGACCTTCCCCATCCACAACCACCGGGGCGACACCGTCGGCCTCATCCGCCCGTCTTTTGAACTGGAACTCATTTAGAGGGAGGCGGGACAGACGAAAAAAGCGAACTAATTTGAAACAACAGTACACTCGAAAAGCACGGAAATGATACGTTTTTGACGGTTTTGAGCCCTTTTACCGCCTGTATCTGAAGGGCGCGCACGCGAACGAAAACCGCATGAAAAGCGACCCGGAAGGCGTTTTCCAGTAGTCTTACGGCTTCGGCCTGCCAGTGGCACGGGCGTTGCCAAGATAGAAACCGTTAAAATTGTAAAGTGGGGTTACTTTAAGTTATCGGGTCAGGCTCGGAGACAGCAAGTGAGTGAAAACTTTGGGGGAGGTTTCCACTCATTCTCAATGCTTGGCAACAGCTCTTCGGGGGAACGGAGCGGTTGACGAGCGAGAGCGGTCGAAGGGCGTTAGATGTCGGGTTGTTGGTCGGTGATCTGTAGAGGCTTTGGGGGAACCTCGCAGATAGATCAGCAACCCGCTATTTTTAACCGATAACCCGAGTAGTAGCTATAAAAAAGGAAGCGCGGCGAGTTTGGGGGAACTCGCCGCGCTTCCTTTTTTGCGACTAACTTCTGCTCGCTCGGCCTCGACCGTCACGGCTTCGGCGGGATTTACCTGTCGCCGCTGCCGATGAGCCTCGAAGGGTCTGTTTCGGCAGTCAGGTCGTCGATGTTGAGACGCACCATGCCGCCCGCGTCGCTGTAGACTTCCGTCCCCGCGTCCGCCTGAGAGCGGCGGTAGAGAAAGACCGCGCCGCCGAACAGCCCGCCGACGCCGAGACAGAGCAGAATCGAGACGCCGGTCAGAATCAGCGTGTTGAGGATGGTGTTGCCGGTCATGTCGTAGTAGGCACGCTGCGCGTGCTCCAACATGCGCGGGTTGTCGCCGAGCCAGCGCACGTCCTTCTCGTATTTGACGCCGCCGGCAAGCTCTGCGGCGCTTGACTGGTTGGGGGCGTCGAAGACGAAGACGGAGTAGTTGCCGACGCGCCTGTAATCCGAGGGCGTGGGCTTGCCTTCGGCGCGCAGCTGTTCGATGCGTTGGCGGATGCGCGCGTCGTTATCACTGGCGTACTGCGGCGTCGTGAATTCGACGATGACGAGGCGCGAAGCCGCGCCGTCGTAGGCGGCGGTGACGGCCTCAGCCCCGCCCTCGAAAGAGACTGCATCGAGCGCCGGTCGGTTTCCCGCTAAAGCTTGCAGCACCGGCAGACTGACGGCGAAGCCGGTCGATTCGTTCACCTGCTCCCGACGCGGAAGATGCTCGACCAGCACGGGAATCTCGCCCGCGACGCCGCGCAGATTCTCGGCCAGAGCCTTGACGAAAGGGATGCTGCCCTGAGCGTCCTGAGTCTGCCCGCCCACCCTTGAAACCTCGACGAAGGTCGAGCCCTTGATGAACCTGACGTGGTCGGCGTCGGCGATGCCGACGACGCCTGCCTCTTCAATCAGGCCGACGCTCGAAGGCTTCGACCGGCTCGAAACGTAGCGCAGGAGCGAGTAGGCGGCCGAGTCTGAGCGCGTCTCGAAAGCATCGACGTGAAATTTGTCGCCGCTCGCGGCGACGTAGTCGCGCCCGCGCGCCTGAACGACGGCGAAGTCGTCGGGCGACGCGCCCTCCAACTTGAGCGTGGCCGAGCGCATCGCGCCCTGAGCACGAAAATCGCCGACGCGTTCGGGCAGAAGCGGCGCGGCTTGGTCTGAAGAAGTCTGCGCCGCCGTCACTCCGAAGCAAAGCGAGAGCGCGAGAAAGGCGAGAATCAGTTTTGGCAAAATTGGGATACGCACAGCAGAACCTTTCCGTCTGAAACAGAACGCCGGTGCCAGGCGGGCGCGCATGTTTTCTTCGATACGCATTGGATGTGCTCGAATCTGTTACCGTTGCGCCGGGAGAGATAATACAGCCGGAAGGGGGAAAAGGGGAAAGGGTAAGGGTCAAAGGGAAAGCAGAAGAGCCGCGCTCGATATTACGTCGCGCTGTGCCCTTTCCTTTCCCCCTTCCCCTTTCCCCTTTTCCCTCTGTCTTTTATCTCCAACGGCGAAGCTCGCGCAGGAGCAGGTCGGCGTGGCGGCGCGGGTCGGGGATGTCGTCGAGGACGGTCTTAGCGGTCTGCTCGCTGGCGTCCTGGATGACGATGTCGCCGAAGCCGAGGAGTCGTTGCAGGAGGGAGATGGAGACGGTCACGTCCTGTATGTTGCGAAGCGGGATGTTTCTCGTCGTGCGCGAGATGAAGCCTCGGTCAATCTCGATTTTGGAGTCGGTGAGCGTGTAGCGGACGAGGTTACGCTTGAGGTGTTGATAGGCGGGGATGAGCAGCAGCGAGAGACCGAGCGGGACGAGGATAAAGGGCGAAGTGACCCATCCCGTGAAGCCGAGAAGCGCCATCAGGAGGACGGCCGTGAGCGCGGCCAGAGCGTAGCCGATGCCGATGAAGAGAAGCGTGGGGCGCGCGGTGAAGATGATGCGCTCGGCGTCGTTTATCTCGCCGCGCGGCGGTTGGAGCGGCAGTTGCGTAGGTGCAGCGACGAGGGGTTGCGGCTGAGGCATCTTCGGGCGCGTGGCGGCGAGGCGCGTCAGTTCCGTATCGACGGGCGCGCCGCAACCGGCGCAGAAGCGCGCTTCGGATGGGAGCGGCGTGCCGCAGTTCATGCAGTGCATCTTGGCTTCGACCTCACTCGACGTTTCCCGCCCTGCGCACCGTGTCGAGGAATTCTACGGGGTCGTAAGGCAGACTGATGACGGCGCGCGCACCTGCTTCGAGCACATCGCGTTTGAGACGCTCGTGCTTCGCGTCCAGAAGCAGGACGACGGGCAGAGGCAACCGCCCGCCCGATTGTTTCCTGAGACGCCGCAAAGCTTCGAGGCCGTCGATGCCGTGCAGTTCGTAGTCGAGCACGAGCAGGTCAGGCCGCTCGATGCGCAGCAGGTTGAGAGCCTGCGGGCCGTCGAAGGCGGCGCGCACGTCGTAGCCTGCCGAGCGGATAAGCAGATTGACCTGAGCCATGCGCGCCGGGTCGGAGACGGTCAAAAGCAGTCGGCGCGGCATGGGTGCGCCCTGAGCGCGACGCGCAAGCTCGCGCGCGCCCGCCTCAGCCGCCGCACGCGCCGCCGCGTCGGCGGCGTCGGTGAGTTGCCCGCCCGCAGGCACAAGCGCCCCCGCTCGCCCGCTTCCCGAGTCTGCGAGCCTCGATTCGCGTACGACGATGGGGTCGGAAAAAGCCGGGCGACTCTTTTTATCCGGCGTCTTCGGCGTCGCCGTTTGCGACGAACTCCGCGTTGCCGCCGTTTGCGCCGCGCTCGGCAAGCCTTGCAGCGCGTCGGCCACGCCGGACGCATCACTTCTGATGACCTCTGACGGCGCTTCAGTCCTGATTGCTCCTAACGACGCCTGAGCATTTTGCATACTCACGCGCGGCTCTGCTCTCGCCGCATCCTGCGAACCCTTGCTTGACGATAACTCTTCGGAGTTAGACGAAGCAGCTTCCAAACTTGAAGACGACGCCTCCGAGCCATAGGCGACGACTCGCGTCGCGTCTCGACCTTTGCGCGCGGCGAGGGCTGCGGCCTCTGCACGCTCGACGAGCGTTTCAACGTCCGTGCCGTCGGCGGGAAATGAAGCGAGCCCGACGGCGAGGTCTGCGACGCCGCGCCTGGCTCGGAACTCGTCCCGCAGTTTCGTGAGTAAGTCGCAGGCCGTCTCCGCCGTCATGCGCGGCAGGTAGACGAGAAGCATCGTCGGGCCGTAGAAGGCGACCGAATCGGCGCGTCTCAGGTTGAGCTTGAGAAAGCCGTGCGCCTCTGTGAGTGTGCGAGCCTCTTCAGCGCCGCTCGCAGCAGTCTCCTTCGAGACGGCTTCGACGAGCGCGAGCGTCCCCGTCGCTTCGTCCCCTTGCTCGATGTCTGCGCGCACGTTGTCGAGCAGCAGCATGAAGTTGTCTATCTCGGCGCGCTGCTCGCCGACGACGGGCGCGGCGCGGCGTCCGGCTTCGGTGCGCCAGAAGAGTGCATCGAGACGCGCGCACAGCTCGCCCGTAGGAGTCGCCAGAGGAAAATAGTCGTCCACGCCGATATGGAGCGCGGTGTTGCGCAACGAGCGTTCGTCCTGTTGATAAAGGAAGACGAGGGGCAGCGCGTAGGTCGAAGGCTCTGCGCGCAGGCGACGCGCGAGGGCGAGGCGCTCGCCGTCCATCCCGTTGTGCATCGCCAGGAGCGCCACGTCGGGCGCAAACTGCTCGATGACGCGCGCCGCGTCGCCCGCCGACGCGACGACCGCCGCGTAACCGGCTGCCGCGAGCTGGCGCTCAAGCATAACGGCGACGGAAGTACCGGCGCAGACGAGCGCGCGGCGCGGCCGGCTTCTCACAGTCTCTTTTGATTTGGGTTCGTTCAAGCTCACGTTCGACGCGTTCGAGCAAGCGCTCGGCTCCAGCCTCCGGCGCGGAAACCTTAGCGGGCTCGCTCGGCTCCCGCAATCATACATAAAAGAGAGCCCAAGCCGAAATAAAGAAAGGGGCGGATTGATTGAAAACCCGCCCCGCCCTCAAAAGCTTTTCAACGTCGATAACAGAAGCTTTTCAGCTTCGCCGACAGTCTCTTTTGAAAACCCTCCCGGCCTTAAGCTTCAACGACTGACGAGCATCAGTTGTCCGCTCGGCAGACGCACGGAATAGACCTGTCGCTCGTAGGTCGGCGCGGCAGTCGTCGTCGCCGCCGAAGTCTTGAGGCCGGCCACCTGCGCGGGCGTCACGGTCGGGGCTCTTCGCGCCGACTGCGGGTCGCGCATCAGCGCGTAACGCTCCGAGATACGGCGGACGTATTCGCGCGTCTCGCTGTAGGGGGGAACACGTCGGCCATACTTCAGGACAGCGCCCTCGCCCGCGTTGTATCCGGCCAGAGAGAGCGGCACGTCGCCGCCGAAGAGGTCTAGGAGAAAGCGCATGTAGCGCGCGCCGCCCTCGATGTTCTGGCGCGGGTTGAAGATGTCTGTGACGCCGAAGCGCCGAGCCGTCGCCGGCATGAGCTGCATCAGTCCGCGCGCGCCTTTGTACGAGATGGCCTGCTTCTTGAAGGCCGACTCGCGGTGCATGATGGCGTAGAGCAGCACTGGGTCAACGCCGTGACGCGTGCCGGAATCGACGATGAAGCTATCGACTGCCGCGTCGCCCGTCGTGTAGCCGTCGAGCGACTTGCTGACCGCCATGCCGAGGCCGCTCAGACGCGGCTGAGTGGCAATGGCAGCAGTGGCGGCAGTGGCGGCGCGAGGCTGCGTCTTCGGGAGGCTCGCGTTGACGCTCGGCTGGCTGGCCGTCAGGCGAACTCTTCTGGCGGGCAGAACGTCCCTCATCGAAGGGCTGGCGACGCGGACGCCATCCTTGATGTCGAAATTATCCAGGCGCGGAGCGGGACGTTCCTGCGCGAAGATTTGGGACGCGCCGACGAGCGTCAGCGCGCAAAGCAGCGTAAGCTTCCAGATATTCTTCATCGGAATTTTCAAGGGAATCGGCGAAGGGTCGCGGCGGGCGCTTTCGGGCGTTTGGTTGTCGCTAAAGGCGCGGGACGCTTCGGACGCGAGGAGGGAGGGCGTTTCTTGGTACGGCTGCGAGCTTTCAAACGTGTCTTCACGACACACAGGAAAGATAGCACACCGGGTTACTCTTGCCAATACTTTTATGTTGAACTGTTTAATTAATATCTAATCAACAGTTTACATGAAGTCTTCCTCGACCGAAGAGACTTCAGCCGGGCGCGGCCTTTCGTGGCCGGAGGGGTTGACAGCGCGTGTATGATTAAGCCCCCCTTCCTCCGCGTCCCCCCTCAGACGCTCACGAATCACCCTGAGCGCGCCTCACAGCGTGCCGTAAACCTTCTGAGGAGAAACAAATGAGGAAAATCTTCAGCGCGGCGCTCGCCGTCCTGCTCGTCTGTTCGAGCGTCCCGGCGGCAGTTCCCCAGAGCAGCAGCAACTCCAATTCTGTCAACAGTAACGCTAACGCGAAAAAGCGCCCTCCCGTCTTCCGCGCCACCAAAGACCAGATTAAGCAGGCGCAAAGTCTGCTCCGGCAGCGCGGCCTCTACGTCGGCGACACGACCGGCAAGCTCGACGACGCCTCGCGCGCCGGGCTACGAAAGTATCAGGAAGCCGAAGGAATCAAAGTCACGGGCACGCTCAACCGCATCACCCTTGAGAAAATGAGCATCCCTCTGACCGATAAACAGAAAGCAATGTAGCCGAGGCCGACAAACAAGCGGGCTAACCGGGAGACAAACGGCTCACACGCGTCCGGCGCGAGCCGGGGCAAAACACGAAGCGCGGCCAGAAATCCTTTCATCGAAAGACTTTCTGGCCGCGCTTCGTGTTTTGAAAGAGTTGGTTTGGAGAAATCCTCCGGGACGCGTCAGGCGCTGGCGTCCTTTTGCTGCATGAGCATGCGTTCGACGATTGAGTAGCTGGCTTCGAGGGCTTCGGAGAGCTTCTGCGGCTCGGAGCCGCCGCCTTCGGCCATGTCGGGTTTGCCGCCGCCGCGTCCGCCGATGATGGAGGCCAGCTCGCGTATGAGCGTGCCTGCGGGGAGGCGTTTCTGTAGGTCGGGTGAAGTACGCACGATGAGCGAGGCTTTGCCGTCGGAGCGGCGTCCGAGCACGACGACGCCGGATTTAATCTGTTCGAGAAGCGTGTCGGAGAGCTGGCGCAAGGCCGGAGCGTCGAGGTCGCTCGCCTCGCGCGCGAGCACGAGCACGCCCGGCTCTATCTCTCTCGCCTCGTCGCCGTTTCCGGAGACTGACGCACCCGCGCCCAGAGCAATCTTCAGACGCAGCTCGTCCGTCTCGCGCCGGGCTTTCTTCAACTCTTCCTGCAAGCGCCCGATGGTCGCCGGGATGTCGCCGCGCGAGGTGCGAAGCTCGGAGGCGAGCTGATCGACGAGGGCTTCGGTCTCCTGAAAACGCGTGAAGGCGTCAGCGCCGGTGACGGCGCGCAGGCGACGTGTGCCGGAAGCGATGGATTCGTCGCTCGTGATTTTGAAGAGGCCGATGTCGCCTGTGGCGCGCACGTGCGTACCGCCGCAGAGTTCTCTTGAGAAGGCATCGTCGGAGACGCCGGGCACGGTCAGGACGCGCACGCGCTCGGCGTACTTCTCTCCGAAGAGAGCCATCGCGCCGGAGCGCATCGCCTCGTCGAGCGGGAGGATGTCGGTTCGCACCTGCTCGTTGCGCAGGATGTGATAGTTGACGAGGCGCTCAAGCTCTGCAATCTCGTCGCGCGTCAGAGGCTGATAGTGCGTGAAGTCGAAGCGCAGGTAGTTGGGCGCGACGACCGACCCGGCCTGCTTGACGTGCGTGCCGAGAACTTCGCGCAGCGCTGCGTGCAGCAGGTGTGTCGCCGTGTGATTGCGCCGCGTCGCGTCGCGCTTCTCCGTATCGACCAGCGCGGTCACTTCATCGCCGACGCTTAAACGCCCGCGCTCGACCGTGACGCGATGGACGACGAGACCGCTCGCGGGCGAAACCGTGTCGTTGACGACCGTATGTGAGTTGCCCGCGACGAGCACGCCCGTATCGCCGACCTGCCCGCCCGCTTCGGCGTAGAAGGGCGTGCGGTCGAGTATGACCTCGCCCTCTTCGCCTTCCGTTAGCTCTTTGACTTCCTCTTCGTCGTGAATGAGCGCGACGACGCGTGCGCCCTCGGTGCGCGTCTCTTCGTAGCCTGTGAACTCGCTCTGTCCGGTGCGCTCGGCGATGCCTGCGTAGACCGGCTTCGACTTCGCTTTCGCAACCGCGCGCTCGCGGACGCTGGTCTGCTGAATCTCGCGCAATGCCTGTTCAAATTTGGCATTGAAGGTCTCTTCATCGAACGTCCGCAGGCCGCGCTCTTCGAGACTGACGCGGATGAGGTCGCGCGGCGTGCCGAAAGTATCGTAGAGGCGCGCCAGCTCATTCCAGTCCGGGTACTCGCCCTCCTGTGTAGAGCCGTACAGGGCATCGAGCTTTTGCAGGCCGATGGTCAGGGTCGAGCCGAAGCGTTCCTCTTCGAGCCTGACCATGCGCTCGATGAAGTCGCGCGAGGCTTCGAGCTCCGGGTAAGCCGTGCTCATCAAATCGACGACGAAGTCGGTCACCTGATGAAAGAAGAGCCCTTCGAGGCCGAGCGTGTGGCGACCGTGATAGATGGCGCGGCGCATGATTTTGCGCAGGACGTAGTTGCGCCCCTCGTTGCCGGGCAGGATGTTGTCGGCGATGGAGAAGGCTGTGGCGCGCGCGTGGTCTGTGATGACGCGCATGGCGAAGCCTTCCTTCGTCTGCGAGTCGTAAGTCATTCCGGCGAGCCGCGCAGTGAAATCGACGATTGGACGTATCATGTCCGTCTCGTAGTTGTTGGGCACGCCTTGAAGTACGGAGGTCATGCGCTCGAAGCCCGCGCCGGTATCGACCGAGGGCTTCGGCAGAGGGACGAGCGTACCGTCCGGCTGCCGGTCGTACTGCATGAAGACGAGATTCCAGATTTCGACCGTCGGGCTGCCGTCCGAGTTGACGTGCTCGGCGCGATTCTTTTCGGGGTCGTGCGGGTCTTCGCCCGTGTAGTAGTTAATCTCGCTGTTGGGGCCGCAGGGGCCTGTGTCGCCCATCTGCCAGAAGTTGTCCTTCTCGCCGAAGCGCAGCACGCGCTCGCGCGGCACTCCGGCCTCAACCCACAGCTCGATTGATTCGTCGTCGTCCTTGTAGACAGTGAACCAGAGACGCTCCATCGGCATCTTGTAGCCGTTCAGCAGAAGGTCTAAGGCGAAGCGGATGGCGTCGCGCTTGTAGTAATCGCCGAAGGAGAAGTTGCCGAGCATCTCGAAGAAGGTGTGATGCGTGTTGTCGCCCACGTCGTCGAGGTCGTTGTGCTTGCCGCCCGCGCGCAGGCACTTCTGCACCGAGACGGCGCGCTTGTAGCTGCGCTCGTCGATGCCGAGGAAGACATCCTTGAACTGATTCATCCCGGCGTTGGCGAACAGAAGCGTCGGGTCATTGGCAGGCAGAAGCGGGCTCGAAGCGACGCGCGTATGCCCGTGCCGCTCAAAGTATTTTAGAAAAGTCTCGCGTATCTCGTTTCCGGTCATCATAAGTAAATTCCAGTAAGCAGTAAGCTGTGAGCAGTAAGCGGTAAACGACGTGCAAATCTGCTCACCGCTTACCGCTCACTGCTCACTGTCTAAAGTTTAGCATGCGCGATGCGGGCGGGCGAAACGGAGGGCACGACCAGAGGTGCGCGGCGCGGGCGCAAACTGCGCCGACGCCTCATCCTTCTGAAGCGTCCATTTCATCATCCTCCGCTTCTGACGCCTCGCGGACTTTGCGGATGATGAGGTCGTAGGAGAAGCCGAGGCGCAGGAGGTGGTCGTAGAGGCTTTTGGTTTCGGAGCGCGTCGAGGGACGACCGCGCAGTCGTATGCGTTTTTCGATGGCGCGCTCGATGAGCTGTTCTTCGGGAGTCTCCGTGTAGACGAGATTGAGGGCTTCGTCGGCGGTCTCGCGCGAGACCTTCTTCAACTGGAGGTCGCGCGCGAGGCGCTGGCGTCCGACCGGCTTTTGCCTGACACGGTAGGAAGCGAAACCGAAGGCGAAACGCTCGTCGTCCAGATAACCATACTCGCCGAGCTTTGCGAGCGCCGCCTCGACCGCCTCCTCGTTAGTCCACTCCTTCTCCAAGAGACGCTCGCGCAGCTCCGCCACCGAACGAGGCTTCGCCGCCAGAAGTTTTACTGCGCGCTGCAAAGTCCGCTCGCGCGCCTTCTCCGGGTCAAGCGGAGGTCGTGGCCGCGTCTCTTCTTGAGGTTGTGCCTCTTCATCCAACTGCCGCGACCTGCTCTGTGGTCTTCTTCTCTTTCTCATCGTCAATACTCTAGCGCGGCGCGGAAGCGCGCGGCAAACGCAGGAATTTTTGATAAGCTTTCAGCAATCAGCTTGTCAGCGTTCAGCCAAACAGTTGAACGAAGTGCTCTCTTGAAACTTATCGTTGTCGGCTTTTCGGTTCGGCTGATTGCTGAAAGCTGATTGCTGAAAGCTTATCAATGGCTGAAGGCGTCGCAATCATCGACAAACCTGCGGGGTGGACGTCGCACGATGTGGTGGCGCGCGTTCGTCGCTTATTCGACGAGCGTCGCGTCGGGCACACGGGCACGCTCGACCCGTTTGCGACGGGCGTCCTCGTCGTGCTCCTGGGGCGCGCGACGAGGCTCGCGCAATTTCTGTCGGGCGCGGAGAAGGAATACGTGGCGACGATTCGCTTCGGCTACGCGACGGAGACGGGAGACCTGACGGGCGCGCGTCGAGGAGCAACGGCGACGGATGAAGGGGATGCTGTTTCGGCGTCGAAGATGGATGAGATGGATGCTATCTGTGCGTCGTTGAGTGAAGAGCGAATTGAGGCGGCGCTCTCGGGGCTGAGGGGAGAGATTGAGCAGGTGCCGCCGATGTATTCGGCGAAAAAGGTGAAGGGACGGAAGCTTTATGAGCTGGCGCGGCGAGGCGAGGAAATCGAGCGCGCGGCGGTGAGGGTTCGTGTCGGCGCGTTCGAGTTGTTGCGACACGAGGGCGGCGAGTTTCTGCGTCGCGGCGCGGACGGGACGTGTGAGTTGCGTGCGCGCATCGTCTGTTCGGCGGGGACGTACGTTCGCGTGCTGGCCGAATCGCTCGGCGAGCGTGTGGGCGTGGGCGCGCACCTCTCGGCGTTGAGGCGGACGCGCGCGGGCGAGTTTCGCATCGAAGAGGCGCTAACGCTCGAAGAGTTGAGCGAGCAGGCGAAGGCGGGCGAGCTTTCGGCGTCGCTTCTTTCTCCGGACGCGGCGCTCTCGGCGTTGCCTTTCGTGCATCTAACGGGCGACGAGGCGCGTCGCGTCGGTCACGGCGCGGCGGTCAGCGCACACCCTTCACGCGTCGGCGAAGCGTGGACTGAAGGCCAAATGGTTCGCCTGCGCGACGAAGAGGGAAGGCTCCTGGCCGTCGCCGTTTTCGATTCGGCCACGGGTCAGCTCAAGCCGCGCGTGACGCTCGCGCCTGAGTGACAGTCGGAGCGCGCGAGCGTGCAAAATAAGCATTGACTTGCTCCCCGAAGGGCTGTGTTATAATCGGCCTCAGAAAGACGCGGGGCGACGAAAGACTTTGTTCGCCGCTCGCGGACGAAACCGATTCTCCCCGCATTTGAAAAAGCATCCAGAGAGCTTGGAGAAATTTCGACGGCGCGGCGGGCTCTTCCGCGCGAGCCGACCGCACACGCGCATCGAGATTAACCCTCCAACTAAAGACGGCGACTCCCAATGCGACGCGCCCGACGATGTCTGTGGCATCACGGGAAGGCGTAAGGAGAGGCGAAGTCGTCAGTCACTTTCGTCAAGGGCGTGAGTTTCCCCACGCCGTCCACGCGCGCCAAGCCGAGAAGAGGTTTAAGCAAGGCTATGCAAGAGCAGGATGGCAATCATAGTTTTAATATCACGGAGCGCCTCGAAAGCTTGCGCCGCGAGCACGAGGCTCTGCAATGGGAAGGAACTTTCCGCGACTACTTCGAGCTGGTCGCACAACGCCCGCGCCTCGCAGAGCTTTCTCACGCGCGCATCAACGACATGATTCATGCCGCAGGCGTCGAGAAATTGAACGAAGGCACGCGCGACGAAATCTCCCGCTACAAGTTCTTCGCCTCGGAGCTGTTCGGCATCGAAGAGCCGATTGCGCGCATCGTCGAGTATTTCAAGTCGGCGGCGCAGCGTCTCGAAGTCCGCAAGCGCATTCTTCTGCTGATGGGGCCTGTCGGCGGCGGCAAGTCAACCATCGTGACGATGCTCAAGCGCGGCCTCGAAGAGTGGACGCGCACGGAAGAGGGCGCGGTCTACGCCATCAAAGACTGCCCGATGCACGAAGAGCCTCTGCACCTCATCCCCAACGAGCTGAGAGCGGAAATCGAGAAGCATTACGGCATCTACATCGAAGGCGACCTCTGCCCGCAGTGCCGCTATTCGCTCGAACACATCTACGGCGGACGCCACGAAGACGTGCGCGTGCAGCGCATTCTCTTCTCCGAGAAGAACCGCGTCGGCATCGGCACCTTCGCGCCCTCCGACCCCAAATCTCAGGACATCACTGAGCTGACGGGCTCAATCGACCTCTCGACCATCGGCGATGTCGGCGTCGAATCCGACCCGCGCGCCTACCGCTTCGACGGCGAATTGAACATCGCCAACCGAGGCGTCATGGAGTTCGTCGAGATGCTCAAGGTCGATGAGAAGTTTCTCTACAGCTTGCTCACGCTCTCGCAGGAGCAGAACATCAAGACGGGTCGCTTCGCCATGATTTACGCCGACGAGGTGATTCTCTCGCACACGAACGAGAACGAGTACGTCTCCTTCGCCGGCAACCGCAAGTCGGAAGCCTTGCAGGATAGAATCATCCTCGTGCGCGTGCCTTACAACCTGCGCGTCTCGCAGGAAGAGCGCATCTACGACAAGCTCTTGAAGCAGTCCGAAGTGCTCCGCAACGTCCACATCGCGCCGAACACGCTGAGAGTCGCCGCGATGTTCGCCGTGATGACGCGCCTCGAAGAGCCCAAGCGCGCGAACGTGGACATCGTCAAAAAGATGAAGCTCTACGACGGCGAGGATGTCGAAGGCTACAAGTCGAAGGACGTGCGCGAGCTGAAAGAAGAGACCGTCCGCGAAGGCATGGACGGCATCTCGCCGCGCTACATCATCAATCGTCTTTCCTCCGCACTCGTGCGCGACGGCGTCACCTGCATCAACCCCATCGACGCGCTGCGTACCATCAAGAACGGCTTCGAGCAGCACACGGGCATCAACGCCGAGCAGCGCGAGCGTTATCTCAATCTCATCTCGGCGGCGCGCAAGGAGTACGACGAGCTTGCCAAGATAGAAGTGCAGCGCGCCTTCGTCTACTCCTTTGAGGAGATGGCGCGAACCATGTGCAACAACTACCTCGACAACGTCGAAGCCTACTGCAACAAGGAACGCATGAAAGACCCCATCACCGAAGAGGAGATGGAGCCCGACGAACAGCTCATGCGCTCCATCGAAGAGCAAATCGGAATCTCCGAGAACGCCAAGAACACCTTCCGGCAGGAGATTCTCATTCGCATCTCTTCCTACGCGCGCAAGGGCAAAAACTTCGAGTACATGTCTCACGAGCGTCTAAAGGAGGCCATCGAGAAGAAAATCTTCTCCGACCTCAAAGACGTGGTGAAGATAACGACTTCCGCCAAGACGCCCGACCCCGACCAACTCCGGCGCATCAACGAAGTCGTTGACCGCCTCGTGCGCGACGGCGGCTACTGCCCCGTCTGCGCCAACGAGCTACTCACCTACGTCGGCACACTTCTCTCGCGCTGAATCTCCGGCGCGGGCGAAGCCTTCAAGCGCAACCCACTTACCCCAACGCCCGCGCCTTTCTTCTAAAGAAGGCGCGGGCGTCGCACTTGAGGAACAACGACCATGACTGAACGGCTCGACCGTCGGAAAAAGAGAGCGATAAATGAATCACCAAACGTGGCTGCTCTTATTGAGGAAGCCTACAGCGCGCGCGCGACCGGCTTAGATTTATCTGCGAAGAATTTAACCGAACTGCCGGAAAGTATTGGACAACTCACCCAGCTTCAGACGCTGTATCTTGATAATAACCAACTGACGCAACTACCGGAGAGTATCGGACAACTTACTCAGCTTAAGTATCTGTACCTTGATGAGAACCAACTGATACAACTGCCGGAGAGCTTCAGTCAACTTACTCAGCTTGAGACACTGTCTCTTAGCAGCAACCAACTGACACAACTGCCGGAGAGCATCAATCAACTCGCTCAGCTTGAGACGCTGTATCTTGATAACAACAAACTGGTGGCTTTGCCGGCGTCGCTGCGAAACCTTAGTTCACTTGATGAGCTTTATTTACATGGGAATGACCTTCTCGGATTGCCGACAGAGGTGTTGGGCGCTACTTGGTTAGAAGTCGCGCAGGGAAAAGGGCAACCGGCTAGGGCAAAGGAGATTCTTGATTATTACTTCCGCGTTCGAGGCGGGCGGCGTCCCTTGAATGAAGCCAAGCTGATTCTGGTGGGGCGCGGGGCGGTGGGGAAGACCTCGCTGGTGAATCGGCTGGTAGATGACCGCTTTGACGGAAGTGAAAAGAAGACTGAGGGCATCAAGATTACGGAGTGGGGATTTCGGCTGAACGGGGTGGAGGACGTGAGGCTGAACGTGTGGGACTTCGGCGGGCAGGAGATAATGCACGCGACTCACCAGTTTTTCCTGACGCAGCGCAGCCTGTACCTGCTGGTCTTGAACGGGCGCGAGGGCGGCGAAGATACGGATGCGGAATACTGGTTGAAGCTCATCGAGAGCTTCGGCGGCGAGTCGCCCGTCATCGTCGTGCTGAACAAAATCAAGGAGCATCCGTTCGACGTGAATCGTCGCGCGCTGCAACAGAAGTATCCGGTTCGGGAGTTCGTCAAAACCGATTGCTCCGACGGCACGGGCATTGAAGAGCTTCGCAAGGTCATCGAGCGCGAGACAGACCGCCTTGAGCACCTGCGCGACGCTTTCCCCGCCGACTGGTTCACCATCAAGCAGAGGCTCGCGGGGATGAAGAAGAACTACCTGAGCTTCGAGCAGTACCAAGAGTTCTGCGCCGAGCATGGCGAGACGGACGCGGAGGCTCAGGAATCGCTCGCAGGCTACCTGCACAATCTGGGCGTCGTCCTGAACTACAGGGAAGACCCGCGCTTGCAGGAGACGCACGTCCTCAATCCGCATTGGGTGACGAACGGCATCTACAGGATTCTCAACTCGGAGAAGCTGGAAAAGCGGAAGGGCGAGATTCATCTGCACGAGGTTTCGGAAATTCTCGATGACCGCGAGTATCCGCCCAACATGCGTCGCTTCATCTTCGATTTGATGAAGAAGTTCGACCTCTGCTTCAGCTTCCCCGGCGACGAGTGTCATTACCTCATCCCTGAGCTGCTCGATAAGCAAGAGCCGGAAGAGACCGCGCAGTTTGAGCCGGAGGAATGTCTGAATTTTCAGTATCATTACCCCGTGCTGCCGGAAGGCTTGCTGCCGCGTTTCATCGTCCGCACACACACGCTGAGCGAGGGTTTGCCGCGCTGGCGCTCCGGCGTCATCCTGAAATTTGAAGAGAACCGCGCGCTCGTCAAAGCCGACGTGCAGGACAGGAAGGTCTTCGTCTCCGTCTCCGGCGCTCTCGCGGGGCGCAGGCGTCTGCTCGCCGTCATCCGTTCGGACTTCGACCGGATTCACGGCGACATACGCAACTTGCAGCCGCAGGAGATGATTCCTCTGCCCGCGCATCCGAAGGCGGTTGTGTCCTATCAGGAAATGCTTTTGATGGAGCAAAGCGGAGTGAAGACGTTGCCGAAAGGCGTCGATGGGCGGGTGGTCGAACTGGACGTGAACGAGTTGCTCAACGGCGTAGACCTCAAAGGCACGCGCCAGAGAAGAGAGAAGAGGATGGACGAGCTGCATCAGGCCGTGCGTCTCTTCTACAGCTATTCGCATGAGGACGAGAGCCTGCGCAACAGGTTGGAGACTCACCTGAAAATTCTCCAACACCAGAAACTCATCGAGGGTTGGAAAGACCGCGACATCGAGGCCGGTGAGGATTGGAAACAGAAGATTGACGAAAATCTTGAGCGCGCCCAAATCATTCTGCTGCTCGTGAGCCCCGATTTCATCGCTTCGGATTATTGCTACGAAAAGGAGATGAAGCGTGCGCTCGAACGACACGAGAAGGGCGAGGCTCGCGTGATTCCTGTTATCGTGCGCGATGTCAATTGGAGAATCGCTCCTTTTGCCGGACTGAAAGCCCTTCCCAGAGATGGTAAGGCCGTCGATACCTGGGAGAATCAGGATACGGCCTGGCGAGAAGTCTCTGAGGAGATTCAGAGAGTGGCCGAGAGGATGAGAGGAGATTTCGGTCTCACGGTCTAAGCGAAGAGCGAAACTCGCGTCGAAAAGGGTCTGGATAATCTCTTGTAGACATCCGGGAGCTTCGCTGCCATGCTTGTTCAGAAAATTATGAAGAAACGTTATCTGGTGGCAGGAGCGACGGGGCTGGCCGGGGCGGCGGTGGCGGCGAAGCTTTGGCGGCGTCCGCGCGCGTTGGTGTGGGAGGAGCACGCGGAGCGTGTGCGGCACGGGGCGCATTCGCGCTTCGCGGAGGTCGGGGGCGTGAGGGTGCATTATCAGGAGGCGGGCGTTGAAGGTGCGCCGCCGATGATTCTGATTCACGGCTTCTGCGCTTCGACGCTCGTCTGGAGCGACGTGCTTTTGACGCTGGCGGAGATGGGCTTTCGCGTCGTTGCGCCCGACCTCGTGGGTTTCGGTTTTTCGGGGAAGCCGCGCGAGGGCGAGTACACGATTGAGGCGCAGGCGCGCGTGGTCGTGGGCTTGATGGAGCATCTGGGAATCGAGCGCGCGGCGCTTGTGGGTAGCTCATACGGCGGGGCGGTGGCGGCGGTGTGCGCTTTGGAGTGGCCGGAGCGAGTGGAGCGTCTGGTTTTGGTCGGGGCGGTGACGAACGACGCGGCGAAGCGGCAGTTGCTTCTGCGCGTGGCGGGAGCGCCCGTGTTGGGCGAGGTGCTCTCGCCGCTCCTGATTGACTCGCGGCGTTTGATAAAGTGGCGGCTGAGGAAAATCTATGCGAACGGCAATGCGCATCTGTTAGAGCGCGCGCGTCTGGATTCGCAGTATCTTCCACTGCGCTATGCCGATACGCAGCGCGCTATCCTGCTGACGCTCCGGCGCTGGAACGCCTCGCGCATCGAACGCGAGGCCGCAAGCATCACGCAGCCGACGCTCCTCATCTGGGGCGAACAAGACAGAGACATCCCCCTCCGCTACGGCGAGCGCCTGCACGCGCAGATGCCCAACGCGCGCCTCGTCGTCTTCCGACGCTGCGGGCATCTCCCACAGGAAGAGCGCCCCGAAGAGTTCGCCGGACTCGTCGCAGGCTTCTGTAAAGTAGTAAATCGTGAATCGTAAATCGTGAATAGAAACGTGGTGAATGCAGTTTCTATTCACGATTTACGATTTACCATTCACGAGGTTTTGAGATGTCCATACAGCGCAACGATTGGTCTTTGCAGCGCAAAGGCATCATCGACCAGGAACGACACAAGGAGCGCGTCAAGGAGGCGATTCGGAAGAATCTGGGCTCCATCGTGTCGAACGAGGCGATTATCCTTTCGGACGGCAAGCGGACGGTGAAAGTGCCGATTCGCTCGCTCGACGAGTATAAGTTTCGTTTCGATTACCGGAAGCGCAAGCAGGTCGGGCAGGGCGACGGCAAGACGAAAGTCGGCGATGTCATCGGGCGCGAGAGCCAGCAGGGACAGGGGACGGGCAAGGGGCCGCAGGCCGGAGGCGAGGGCGGCGCGGAGTATTACGAAGCCGAGGTGGACATCGACGAACTGGCCGCGCTCATCTTTGAAGACCTCCATCTGCCTTTCCTCGAAGAGAAGGCCAAGAAGGCCGTCCAGTCGAAGACGACGCGCTTCAACGAGATTCGGCGCACGGGCGTCATGGCTAATCTCGACAAGCGGCGCATGATTCTCGAAAACATCAAGCGCAACGCGCGCGAGAGCCGCGAGGCGCGCTTCGGCAACGTCAGGAAAGAGGACTTGCGCTTCAAGAGCTGGGAGGAAGACAAGCGCTTCGAGTCGAACGCCGTCGTGCTCGCCCTGATGGACGTTTCCGGCTCGATGGGCGAGTTCAAGAAGTACATCGCGCGCTCCTTCTTCTTCTGGATGGTGCGCTTCCTGCGCACGAAGTACGACAACGTGGACATCGTCTTCATCTCGCACCACACCGAGGCCAGGGAAGTCACCGAAGAGCAGTTTTTCACGCAGGGCGAATCGGGCGGCACGGTCGTCTCCTCGGCCTACCAACTCGCCTTAGACATCATTCGAGAACGCTTCCGTCCCACCGACTGGAACATCTATCCCTTCCACTTTTCCGACGGCGACAACTACTACTCCGACAACGAAGAGGCCGTCCGCCTCGCAGACGAATTGATTACCACCTGCAACCTCTTCGGCTACGGCGAAATCGGCGAAGAGGGCACTTCCGGCTACCGTCGCTCCTCGGGCGCGCTGCTCTCCATCTTCAACGACCGGCTCAAACGCAAAGAGCGCTTCATCGGCGTCCGCATCGACGACAAAGAGGATGTCTACCCGGCGCTCAAGCAGTTTTTCGGCCGGCGCGGCGTCGAGGTCTGAAGAAGGGCTCAAAGCGAAAAGGGCGAAGGGCAAAAGAAGGGCGGAAAAGCCCTGTCTTCAACGTTTTGCCTTCCGCCTTTGGTGCCTTTTGCTTTTCGCCTGCTCGTCGAGAAATCCTGATAAATTCTAATATCTATTCAAATTTTTGGAGGTCGCTCCAAAAATTCGTTGAGGGACGAGTGTTTTCGCGCCTGGAAGCCTTGCGGGAAACCTCCGCGCCGTAGCCTTAAAGTGTTGACTGGCTGCCGTTTGAGGGTTTTCCGGAGGGCGTCTGCCAGTACTGGCCTCCGAGTTGCATTCGGGTAGTGTGGCAATTTTTTTGCAAGTTAGCCTCGCGTCACTAAATCTTCCACAGGTGATGCTTTTTAGCTAAAACAATGAAAGGAATGGTCAGTATGAGAATTTCCAAGCGAATCATTACGGCGATGTTCGCCCTGTGCTTGTCGCTGTTTGCGATGAGCGCTTTGGCGCAAACATCTACGACGGGTTCGATTGAGGGAACGGTGACCGACGTGAATGGTGCGGCTGTGCCCGGTGTGACTGTCACCGTGACGAGCCCGAACCTGATTCGTCCCCAGTCGGCCACGACCAATGATGAAGGTAACTATCGCATCCTGAATCTCCCTCCGGGACGTTACAACGTGACCGTCGAGGCCACGAGCGGCTTCGCGCGGTTTGAACAGACGGACGTTGAGGTCAATCTTTCGAGAACCTCTTCGGTGGCCGTGCAGCTTCGTCCGGCGGGCGCGACCGAGGTCGTCGAAGTGACGGCCAGCTCCGGCGCGGCGGTGGATGTGACGACCAACACGAGCGGAACCAACGTCTCCAGCGAGCAGTTCTCCAACTTCCCGACTCAGCGCACGGTGCAGTCGCTCTACAGCATCGCGCCGACCGTCGCCCGTTCGGGTCTGCGCGACGCTTCGGGACGCGACCGCGACCCCTCGGTCGGCGGCTCCTCCGGCCCTGAGAACAACTACATCCTCGACGGCGTGTCCACGACCGACCCCGCGTTCGGCGGCGGCGGCGCGAACCTGCCCTTCGAGTTCGTCCAGGAAGTCGAAGTCAAGACGGGCGCTTACGGCGCCGAGTACGGCAAATCGACCGGCGGCATCTTCAACGTCATCACCAAATCGGGTGGCAACGAGTTTCGCGGCGACCTCTTCGGCTACTTCACGACCAAAGGAATGGTTCGTGAGGTGAAGGCTTCGGCCATCCCCCTCACGGGCGCTGCCCCTTCGGGCTTCTCCGAAATCGACGCCGGCGGCGACATCGGCGGCCCCATCATCAAAGACAAGCTCTGGTTCTTCGGCGCGTTCAACCCGCAGCGCCGCGAGAACTACTTCCTGACGCAGACCTTCCGCCAGGAAGTGAGCAACAAGGTGACGACCCCCTTCTACGCGGGCAAGCTCACCTGGGGCATCAACCAGAACCACACCTTCACCTTCTCGACCTTCGGTGATTTCACCAAGCAGGAAGGTTTCCTCTTCCGCGTCAACGCGCGCGTGCCCGACAACGGCTTCGGCGCTGACCTGAACAGCTTCAACGGCACGATCGAGACGGGCGGCCACAACTACGCCGCGCGCCTTAATTCCGTTTTCACCCCGACCTTCATCGGCGAGTTCATGTTCGGCCTCCACTACCAGAGAGCCAACACGATTCCCGTCGCCTCGGTTGCGGGCACTTCGCTCATTCAGGACAACTTCGCGGTCGTTAGCGGCGGCACGGTTCGCCCCGTCGTCGACACGAACGTTCTCGACTCGGCTGATGCCACCACCTTCATCTCGTTCGTCGATGGTCGTGGCGGCTCACTTGAGCGCAACTTCACGCGACAGGGCTTCGGTCTGGTCTCCGACCAGGATCGCAACCGTTGGGAGTTTGCCGCCAGATTCCAGAACATCTTGGGCAAGCATACCCTCAAGTACGGCTTCGAGTTTCAGGAGAATATGTACCGCATCCTGACCACTTCGAGCGGCCCGGCCAGAACCTTCGGCGACCCGTTCGGTGAAGAAGCCGGCGCGCCTTTCCCCTCGACCACGATGCCCGGCGGCGTTCGTATCACGAACCGCTTCGGCGTCTGCGCGGCTGTCGGCAACACGGCGCAGTGCCCGACCGGAACTTTCACGCGTCGTCTCAACAACCTGATTGCCGCCGGACAGGGGCCTGCCGGTATCACCAGCGCGACGACCGTCTCGGGTCTGACTTCGGCGCAATTGTCGGCCAACCCGATTCTCGTCTTCTCCAGCGCCCGCGTGCGCGACTTCTTCCTCAACACGCAGGGAGAGTTCACCAAGACCAGAGTCGAGAGCTTCTACATTCAGGACGACTTCAAGGTCACGAGAAACATCCAGTTCAACATGGGTCTGCGCTGGGACTACCAGCAGGCTTACGGCATCGAGTCGACCTACATCAAGCTCAACGACTTCATCTCCAACGCGCAGCCTCGCCTCGGCTTCATCTGGGATTTCACCGGACAGGGTCGCGGTAAGGTCTTCGCCAACTATGCGCGCTTCCTCGAAACTCCGATTCCGCTCGACGTGAACGTTCGCGCCGGCGGCGACGAGATTCAGCTTGACCGCAACATCAACGCCAACCGCGTCAACGCTCCCGTCGGCTCGGTCATCCTCGCCGGTTTCGCTTCCGGCCTCGGCTGCCTGGGCTGCGAAGCCACGCCGGTTGACAAGGGTCTCAAGCCGCAGACGGTCGATGAGTGGAGCGCGGGTATCGAGTACGAGGTTGTCAAAGACCTCTCGCTCGGCATGCGCGGCATCTATCGCGCGCAGGACAACGTCATCGAAGACGGTTCGTTCGACGACGGCCACACCTACTTCCTGTTCAACCCCGGTCGCAGAGGCGCGGGCACGACGGAAGAGGCCGCTTGCAGCGACCCGCTCATCGGCTGCTTCGGTAACGCTCGCCGCTACTATCGCGCGCTCGAATTCACGGCCACGAAGCGCTTCACGAACAACTACCAGTTCATCGCTTCCTACGTCTTTTCGAGCCTCATCGGCAACTACGAAGGTCTGTTCCGTAACGACAACGGACAGTCCGACCCGAACATCACTTCGTTGTTCGACCTGCCGAGCCTTCTGGGCAACACCTACGGGCGTCTCCCGAATGACCGTCCGCACCAGTTCAAGTTCAACGGCAGCTACCGCACGCCGTTCAAGCTTCTGCTGTCGGGCAACTTCTACGCGCAGTCGGGGATTCCCTTCAACCAGTTAGTTCCGCATCCGGTCTACGGTGACAATGAAGGCTTCGGTGTGCCGCGCGGCACGGCGGTCAACCCCGTCACGGGTAAGACCCGCACTCCGACCACCTACCAGCTCGACCTCGGCGCTTACTACCCGATTGCTCTCGGCGAGAATCGTGAGCTGCGCTTCCAGGCCGACTGGTTCAACGTCACGAATACGCAGCGCGCCGTCCGCGAGGACGAGACCGTGCGTATCAACAGCGGTATTCCGGGCGCTGCCTCTATTCAATTCGACAACCCATTCTATGGCACGGGACAGGTCTTCCAGTTCCCGTCGGCTCTGCGTCTGGGCGTGAAGTTCTCGTTCTAAGTTCTACCTGCTTTCACCGTTGCCGGGGAGCTTTCCCCGGCGCTCGTTGAGAGATTCGGGGGAGGCGCGAAAATCGCGCTTCCCCCTTTGTTTTTTGTGTTATTCTCTCCGCTCAACAATCGCGCACAACAGTTGTTTCAGGTACGAGCCGTTTTATGAAAGGAGCCCGCCAGATGTTTCTCCAGACAGGTCGGGGCGTCTCTCGCCTTCGCTTCCGCCGCCTTCTTCAGTGTGCGCTGGTGTTTGCGGTCTCTATAGTCTGCGTCGCCGAGGCGCGTGCGCAGGTGGGCGGAATCGACCGCACGGGGACGGGAGGCCGCCACGTCATCAAAGGGCGCATCCTCTCTCCTTCGGGAAGGCGCGTGGACATCGGGCTAAAAGTGAGACTTCAGAGCACGCTCTCCGGCGACCTGACCGTGCTCGCCGACGCCAACGGCACCTTCGCCTTCCAGTCGCTTCGTCCCGGCACTTACCGGGTCATCATCGAAGGCAACGAATACTTCGAGACGGCGACTGAAATCGTCACCATCGAATCCGACAGCCTGGTCACCAGAAGCGGAGCCGTGCTCCCTTCATCGACGCGCGCCTATTCCGTGCAGATTTACCTGCAATCCAAAATCCAGCGCGATGCTTCCGGTAAGCCCGGCGTCATCAACGCCGCCCTCGCCAGCGTGCCGAAGCCGGCCGTCGAGCTGTATAACAAGGCGGTCGAATCCGTACGCAAAGGCGAAAACGCCCGCGCCGTCGAGCAGCTTAAGAGCGCCATCGCTCTCCATCCGGAGTTCCCGCTCGCCTTAAGCGAGCTTGGCGTCCAGTATCTCAAGCTCGAACAGCCCGACAAGGCCATCGAAACACTTCGCGCCGCCCTCAAGCTCTCGCCCGATGACTATGCGACGCTTCTGACCTACGGCATCGCCCTCTTCCAGAAGAAAGATTTCGCCGAAGCCGAAGCGCACCTGCGCCGCGCCTCCAAAAAGAATCAGGCTTCGCCCTCCGCGCACTTCTATCTCGGACTCACCCTCATCAAGCAGCGCAAGCTCGACGAGGCCGAAAAAGAGCTGCAACAGGCAGCCGAGACCGGCGGCGACCAGATGGGGCTCGCGCACTATTATCTCGGCGGTCTCTACTGGGGCAGGCGCGACTACAGCCGCGCCGCCACCTCGCTCGAAACCTACCTCCGCCTCGACCCCAAAGCCCCCGACGCCGAACGCGTCCGCGCCACCATCAAAGAGCTGCGCAGCAAACAGCAGTAACACAAAATCTCCCGCACGACTTTAAACCGCCCGCCGCCGCAAGCCTTCTTCTGCTCGAAAGAGGGCTTGCGGTGCGGTTCGTTTTCGGCGGAGAATAGCTCATATGTCCGACCGCGAAATCAAAGACCTCGAAAAAGCTCTCGAACAGATTTGGGAAGTCGCACGCCGCTTCGGCCTCGACCCCTTCCCCACGCGCTTCGAACTCGTCCCCGCCACCGTCATGTACGAGATAGGCTCTTATGCCTTGCCCGGACGCTACTCGCACTGGACTTTCGGCAAAGCCTATCACCGCATGAAGATGATGTACGACTTCGGTCTCTCCAAGATTTACGAAGTCGTCATCAACACCAACCCTTCCTACGGCTTTCTGCTGGAGACCAACAGCCCCGTCCAGAACAAGCTCGTCATGGCGCACGTGCTCGGCCACGTCGATTTCTTCAAAAACAACGTCTACTTCTCCAAGACCAACCGCCGCATGGTCGATAGCGTCTCGACGCACGCCGGTCGGATGGCCGAATACGAGTTCCGCTACGGGCGCAAACGCGTCGAACAACTTCTCGACGCCGTCCTCTCCATCGAAGAACACATCGACCCAAACTTCTTCATCAAGCAGGAGCGCCCGCGCCTCGACGCGGAGACCGACGCCGCCAGGCGTCCCAAAGAAGGGCGCTACGACGACCTCTGGAAAATCGGCTCGACCGAAGAAGCGCCCCCCGCGCCCAAAGCCGACCTCCCGCGCGGCGAGCGCGTGCCGGAAAAAGACCTCGTCTACTACATCATGCGCAACTCGCCCATCCTCGAAGACTGGCAGCGCGACGTGTTGTCCATGATTCACGAAGAGATGGAATACTTCGTCCCGCAGATGCAGACCAAGACGATGAATGAAGGATGGGCATGCGCCACCGGCGACTCCCTTCTCCTGACCGAGCACGGATTCATGCGCTTCGACGAGCTGTATCAGGCCGGGCAGAAGATTTCCGTCGCCGGAGGTGGGCGCGGCGAGTTGTACCCTGTCACGGACTTTCACAGGGAAGAGCAGGTTCCAACCGTTCGCATCAAGACCCGTCACGGGCTCACCATTGAAGGCGCTCTCAAACATCGTCTCCTGATGGCCGACGGGAGCTGGGCTTATCTCGCCGACCTGAAAATCGGCGACCGCGTCAGCCTTGAGAGCGGCACTAACATCTGGCCGAAGGAAAAGCAGCGATTCAGCTTCAGGCCAATCGAGTCGAGCCCGACGCTGGCGACGGTCGCATCGCTGGCCGGAGTCTCTTCGTGGACGGTCATGCGACATCTCAAGGGTCGGAGAACGCTGACGGCAGACGACATCAACCGGGCGCTGAAGAGCGTCTCCTACGAAGCGGACAGGAATGGAAAAATTCTCAGCACGCGTCGCTCTCTGAAGCTGCCTGACGTGCTCGACGAGGACGTGGCCTGGCTGCTCGGCTTCTTTGTCGGCGACGGCAACAGAACGAAGTCGGGAATCTGTCTCACCTCCGGCGACGAGGAGTTGACCTCGAAGCTGGCAGAAGCTCTCGAAGAGATATTCGGAGTAGGTGCGAAGGTCTTCTGGGACGCGACCGAGCGCGGCGGACGCTGGCGCGTCATCGCACACTCGCGCGAGCTTCTGCGCTGGCTCGAATCTCTCGGCATCAATCTGAAAGATAAGGCCGCAGCCAAGAAGATTCCTCCTCCCATTTTGCGTTCGCCCAAAGAAGTTGTGTCGGCCTTCCTGCGCGGCTATTTCGATGCGGACGCCTACGCCGGACGCGAAGGAGTCAGGCTTTCTTCAGCGAGCACGGATTTGATTAACGCCGTGCAGATTATTCTGCTCAATTACGGCATCCTCTCAACCCAACGGCAGCAACAGGACGGCTGCACACATCTTGAGATTACAGGCGCTTCAGCCGCACTCTTTCTCGACGAGATTGGCTTTTGCCTCACGCGCAAACGGCACGCTCTCGAAGATTACGTTTTGAATCGTCGCTGGTTCAGGCGGGAAGAACAGAGCGACGCGGTGGTCTCCATCGAGCACGGATGCGCGGACGTTTTCGACATCACGGTCGATACAAAGCACGCCTACGTCGCCAACGGGTTTGTCAATCACAACTCGTTCTGGCACGCGCGCATCATGCGGGAGCTGGAGCTGACGGACACGGAGCTGGTCGAGTTCGCAGATTTACATTCGGGCGTGGTCTCGCCGCACAAGGGACAGTTGAATCCGTACTATCTGGGCTACAAGATTTTCGAGGACATCGAGCGGCGTTGGGATAATCCGTCGAAGGAGGAGCGCGAGAAGCTCGGGCGCGCGGGCGGTGAGGGGCGCGAGAAAATCTTCGAGGTGAGAGAGCTTGAGTCGGATGTCTCTTTCCTGCGCAACTATCTGACGGAGGAGCTTTGCGAGGAGCTTGACCTGTTCGTCTATGAGCTGGTCGAGGAAGAGGAATGGACGGTCACGGAGAAGCGTTGGAAGCGCGTGCGCGACCAGCTCGTGGCGAACATGACCAACTTCGGCTTCCCCTACATCGTCGTCGCCGACGGCGATTACAACGGCAACCGCGAGCTTTACCTCAAGCACATGTACGAAGGCGCGGAACTCGACGGCTCATACGCGCGCAAAGTCCTCGAATACGTCTACACTCTCTGGGGACGCCCCGTGCATCTCGAAACCATCGCCGACGACGAGCCAGTTCGTATGCACTACAACGGCGAAGACCACGACGAAGACTGAAAAGCTCATCTACAGAGAAAAGCTCTTCAAATAGAGACAGCCGCAGACGCTTCGACTTCGGGGGCTAGACAGGTAGGTTTGCAGGCGCGTTTGGTAGCCGGAGACTCCGGCTTTCGTGTGCGCTTGCCGGGGTCGGCGAGCGCGGGCGCGGCTTTTATTGAAGGGTGTCGGGCAGGAGCGAGCCTCGGCGGTCGGTGGCGATTCCCCAGGAGTCCTGAATTTGGCCTATCATGCCGTGAAAGTGTATCTCGCTGCCGGAGAGGACGAGGAGCACGTCTCCGGCGCGCACGTCCGGGTTATCGACTTTGAAGCGAATGACGGTGGCGTTGCCGTTCTCGCGCTCGATGGTCTCGAAAGTGAAGCTCGCGGCATCGACCACGACGGTCTGCGAATTGTTCGTATAGTTGGCTGTCTCTGACATGATTTCGTTTCCGTATTATTTTCAAGCTTAAGGTTATCAATCCTGTCTTGGAACTTTGAGACTCGAAGCTCCAAACTTGAAACTCAAAAGTTCTCAGGATGAAAAGGTCTGCCGTAAAGCTGTTGATAAGCCCAGCCTAGCACACGTATCTCGGCGGTGCATAGCGTTTCGAGCCAGCAGCAGGTGAGATAGACGCCACGCTCGCGCTCCGAGGGGATTTTGGCCGCCTCTTCGACGACGGAACTCTCCGCCGACGGGTGTAGACGGTAGGCTTCGGAGATGGCCTCGTTGGTCTTGGTGGCGTCGTCGAGGGCTGTGAGCAGCTCTCGAATCCACGTGTGGAGCGCGGGCTCGGTGTTGTGCTCGGCGAGCGCCTGCATGATGCCGACGGCGAGGCGGTCTTCGGCGCGGGCGAAGGTATACGAGTCGGGGCTCTCACTCAAGGACTGCTGCTGCTTCCACTGAAAGAGCATCTCGACCGAAGGATAGTTGACGACGGCGACGCGCTCGTCGTAGCTCAGAAACCACTGGATGAGGTCGGCGAGCGAAGAGGGCTCGACGCGTCCTTCACGGTCGCGTCGAAGCGGCGGCGGTTTGTGTCCCGGCGCTTCTGCGTTCCTGCCTGTTTGGATACCCGACATAAAAATCGTTCTTCGTCGCTTCAGTCGCAAGACGAGGGAAACTCTTGAAGGCTCGGTTGCGCGACCGCGCCACTATCTTTCGAGCACGGAGCCTTTAAGCTTTCGCTCCCAAGCCCGTTTCGCCCGCGTCCGCCGTCTCAACGCTCGCGTCAGCGCCCGACTCTTCTCCGTTTCTGAGCTTGCTCAGGTACTTGCCGAAGACGCCGTTCCAGGGTGGAATGACGATGGAGACAGCGCCCCCGCCCTGTGCCTGGCAGGAGAGCCGAATCAGCGGGCGCGGGTCGTCCGTGTCGATGTAGCCGAGCTGTTTCATCACGCGACGTTCGCGCGGCGCGACCTCCGAAAGCTTCTCCGCTCCGCCGAGCACGCCGACCCAGCACGTCCCGCAGGAGGCCGAGCGACACTGCACGGGTATCGGCCCTTCGCCGACGGTGCAGCGCGGGTCAATCGCGCTCCAATCCTTCAGGGGATGCGTCGGCGCAGCCGATGCTATCTCCTGCATGTGAACCATCCGAAAACGCGCCGTCTCGTCGTTTTCGTCGAAGCGCACAGTCCAGCGTTTGTCCGTCGTGCGGAGGAAGCCGAAGATGCCCTGGCTGTCGTCGCGTGCGCGCTCGCTCAAAATTTGCTGCGGCGAGCGGCGGGCGTGCCTGCGGTCGATGAGCACCGAGCCCGGCGTCGCTTTAAAGGCCGCGAGGCCGACCTGCCTGAGCGTCATAAAAGCGACGGCCATGATGCCTGCGACGAGCGCGTGCTCGACCTTAAGCTCTCCCGCAACCTTTTCCGAAACCTTTAGAATCTCGCTCGAAAGCTTTTGAGCCGCTTCTTCTGCTTCCGCCGCGCCGGACTCGGCGCGCTCGACGAGAGCTTTTTTCACCTCCGGCCAGTAGCGATGCCCGTAGAGAAACTTGTGCGAAGAATCTATCTGCTCTTTGAGTTGAAACCTTCCCTGCATGAGCAGTTTTTTCGCTAAGGCCTCGGGGTCTGCGGCGCGCTCGAAGGCGCGTTGCAGGGCGAGCGGAAAGAAGGCGAACCAGATTCGCGTCGCGTTGCGGTCAACTTCGTGCACGGACGGCAGAAGCTCTTCGAGCGCCTGCGCCCACGCCTGCTCGTCCTGCCGGTTCAGAAAATCTTCAAAAGATGAGTTGCCGTTAATCGTCATCCAAGTCCTCTCTCAACAATTTTCGCGCGGAATGAACCTGACATGATAGCGACTCTGTACGGAAGTCACAAATCCGCAGAAGCGACGCAGGCAGGACGCGCGCGACGGCGTTAAAACTTCCGGCCTCGGAATCGTCCTGATAGATTCGCTCTCAAGCTTCGCCCGCCCACACTTCAGCCCCATGATGTTATAGTTGCTGCAACCTATGACACAAAAAGATGAGAGACGGCTGAGCGAGCTGACGGTGGGAGATGCCAAGCGCATCCTCGTCTATTCGCTCGCCACTCTCCTGGCTCTCGCACTCTTCGTCGCGCTCACCGCAAAAGTCTTAGTCGCGCTGCTTCTGGGAGTGGTCGCCGGTGCGTATCTGCTGCCGGTGCAGGAGTGGCTGGAGAAACGCCTGCGAGCGAGGGCG
>DASWNP010000065.1:0-10812 GCA_036399175.1 Pyrinomonadaceae bacterium
CGAGCGTGCCGAACTCGGGGTTGACGCTGTAGTAGTCCTTAACGGAATAAGGGCTGCCGAGAGTGCCTTTGCGATTCTTCTCGCCGATTTTGTGAATCGGCATGAGCCAGAGAATATCTGCGCCCAAAGCCTTGAGACGCGGCAGATGTTTCTCCGCCGCGCGAAACGTGCCTTCGTCCGTGAACTGGCGCGTGTTTATCTGGTAGATGACGGCATTCTTCGTCCACTCGGGATGCCTGAGCCTGACGTAGGGCGCGGGGCGGTAGGGGTTCGAGCCGGGCGTTTGATTGGGGTTCGTATTCTCAGGACGAGAGTTTGCGTTCACCGCGTCACCTTGATTTTGAGTACAGCCCGCAAACGTCGAAAGTGAAAGAATGATAACGAACAGCATCGAGCCGCGCATCTGCTTTTAGCTCCTCCCGCATGTGCGTTCGAGACGTGCAAACTACTTCGAGTTCGCGCGTCCGCGCTTCGACTCTTCGACCACCTGCCGGATTGCTTCTATTACCAACTCCGGCTCGTCCTGATGGATGAAATGGCCGCTCTTCGAGGCGATGACCTGCCTGCCCTTCGTCGAGCGGCTGACAAGCTCCTTCTGCATCTCAAGGTGAAGCTGGTAGTACTTCGGAGCCACCGAAGGGACTGGATAATCCTCCGGCCTGTAAGGTAGCCCCTGCGTGAGCACGACGAGAGGAATCTGGCCGCGCCAGTCGAGCGCGTTCAGGAGGGGACGAATCGAGCAGGTATCGACGCTCTCAGGCCCCGCAACTCTGATGTCTTCGGGCTTGGCCGTCCGCAGCATCTCTTTGAGCGTCTCGGGCGGAAGCAGCGCGAGCCCCCGGTCGTTTTCGTCTTCGTGCGGCGAATCGACGAAGACCATCCCGACCACTTCCGAAGGGTAGTAGCTCGCGTAGACGCGCGCCAGCATCCCGCCCAGAGAGTGGCCGACCAGAACGTAAGGCGCGGGAACTTTCGCCTTCTGAAGCAGCGCGTGGAGGTCTTCCGTGAGCGCGACGATGGTGCGCGGCGCGCCGACCGGCTCGCTCGTGCCGAGACCCGCGCGGTCGTAGGAGCAGACGCGCGTGAACTTCGATACCTCGGGCTGAACCCTGTTCCAGACCGAAGCCGGGCTGCCGAAACCCGATTCCAAAATGACCGTCGGCCTGCCTTCCAGATTCTTCCCCGCGCAGCTCAGATGCAAACGGCGTCCGCCGACATCGACCAGAGCGTCGAACGTCTCACTCGCCGCGCTCGCGCTCTTCGACGGCTGCGCCGCGCTGCACTGCGCACAGACGAAAGCTAAAAACATCAGCACAAAAATTCTCTGAGCGACAAACATAGAAGTCCCCTTAGAAGAAGCGATGAAGCAGTTTTCAGTTTTGAGTTTTCAGTTTCCAGCAGAAGACATCTTTTCTGAAAACTGAAAACCGAAAACTGAAAACTGTTTCATCGTTTGCCCTTAGTACCACGCCCCGCCGGCAACGTCAGTCCAATCATTCCAGTCCTTGTCCGCGTCAGGGGCGTAGCGGTGGCGGAGGGTGAGGTTATCGTTAATGCCGAAGATGTGTATCTCTTTGGCGTCGGGCGAGCAGGCGAGCGCGGGGGCGGAGACGAAGTTGCCGCCGCGTCCGAAGCGCGTCCAGTCCGCGCCGGTTTTGTTGCCGAAGTCGGTGAGCCGTCGAAGCCGGTAGTGCTGGTCGTCGCCGAGCGCGGCTACCCAGAGGATGCTGCCGTCGGCGGAAGTGGCACAGGCGGGCGCGGAGATGAAGGTCTCGTCGAGTTGACGCGTGAAGCGCTGCGTCCAGTTTCGACCGCCGTCGGGACTGAAGGCGTGACGGATGCGCCGGTTCTCGTCGAGCGCGAGGATGTGCAGCTTCTGCCCGTCGGCTGAAGAAGCGACGGCAGGCGAGGCGAGAAAACGCACGTCGGAGAGCGCATCCCACTTGTCCGTCCAATCTTTGCCGCTCGTGAGATTGCGCGTGATGTAGACGAGGCCGTCTTCGCCCGTCGCCGCGAGACACAATCTGTCGCCTTTGGCCGAGCAGGCCGCGCCCGCCCCGCTCATAAATTTGCGTTCCATCAGAGGCCGCCATTCGGTGCCCGGCTCGGAGTCCTTTTCGGGCAGGCAGACGAGCATCCGGTGGTCTGAGGCGCGACCGAACAGGTAGATTCGTTTGCCGTCGGCGCTCGACGCGCCTGCGACGCCCGACGAGAGCGAAGCATTGCCGACCGACTTGTTCATCCCTTTCCAACTCTGGCCGCGATTCGAGGTGTGGTGCATGTAGACGCGCCCGCCGATGCTGCGCGCGTAGACGCCGAGGCGTCCTTCGCCGCGCCAGACCGCAGCCAGCGTCGGCGGCTCTCTGATGTCTCTCCTCTGCACGCGCCCCGTCACTCGATACTCGCCCTCCGCGCTCCCCACGGGGCGGTTTGCAACCTCGGGCGGCAACGGCACTCCGGGCATCATGTCGCCAAACGTCTGCCTTCTGGTTAACGTCAGGTCGATGTCAATGCCGGTCAGCGAGCGCGCGAGGATGCGCGGGAAGGTGAAAGGGTTCGGGACGCTGAAGCCGACTCTATCGTCGGGGTCGGTGCCCTGAACTAAATTGTCGATGGCGGAAAAGGGATTGAAGATTGAGCTGAGGACGACGCCGGGAGTCCTGCCTGAAACGAAGTCGTCGATGATTTCCCTGACGCGCGCGGTGTTGACCTGCGCCTCCAGGCGCTCCTGCACTTCGCCCGGCTCTGGCATCTCCCCGCCCGACGCTCGCGCTTCCATAACCTCGCGCAGGATGCGCCGCAACTCCCTGTTCAAGCGGTCGCGCATGTCTGCAATCACGCGCCGATGCAGCTCGACGGCGTGCGTGTCGTTCGTCTGGTCTTCTTCGAGTCCGGCGACGACTAAAGCCAGCGACGCGTATCTCGTCAGTTCCAACGCGCCCTCAAAGCTGTGCAGAGTAGTTCTCCAAACTCCAATCTCGGCGGGAATCGGAATCCATTCACCCGTCCTCACGCCCTCCGAAGGCTTGCCCAGATTGTGATGCGCGCCCGACGGCGCGTGAATCTCGACGTGAGAGTTATCGGGGGTGAAGATATTAACGGTATCGCCGTCCACCCGTAGAAAGACAATCCACAGAAACGGCTCATCTGAGGATTCGTTCTGGCGCACAATCCGAAGCCGGTCGAGCGCGATGCGGACATCTATCTGCATGATATTGCCTCCGACGCTTCAAGCGTTCAAAACAGAAGAGACGAAGCCTCAAGCCCCGCCTCGACTAATCTTTTGATTTCGGCAGAAGAACCGCCCGAGCCCGTCTGCGCGAAGATATTTCAGCGCTCGACGCAGTGTCAATCAAACCCCGCCGCTCAACGCATCAAATGAAACCCCGCCGCTCAACCCGGCACCTGACATGAGGCGCAAGCTTCCGCTCGCACGCATCTTCAAATCTGCGGAGTCCGATAATCGTAGTTATGTGATGTGAACGGGGAAGTCAGGCTGGTCGATTGCCTGAGAGGCCGTTTGCTCTTATCCTGTGGAGACAACAAGCTAAGAATATCAGCTAAGATTCGGGCGCGCGTTTGAGCGTGCGAGGACGAACGAGCAGAGGGGGGAGATATGGGTGGAAGAGTTCGAGCAGATGGGCAGGCCGCACGGGTTCTCGCAACGAAGCTGCGAAGCGCGCTGTGTCTCTCTGTTCTACTTCTCGCAGCCCTTCCTGCGCAGGCGCAGCAGCAGAATCAAAACACGTCGGGGCGCGCGAGCCACACACAGACGCGTGCGAGGAAGCCGACGCAAGGTGAGATTGAGCTTGTGCGCCAGTCGGCGCATCCGCTGACGGGCGACGCGCGCGACTACGACCCTCTCTTCGAGTTAATCGGCGACGCGCGTTTCGTCCTGCTCGGCGAGGCGACACACGGGACGCACGAGTTTTACAGGGAGCGCGCGAAGATAACGCGTCGGCTCGTTGAAGAGAAGGGTTTTAATCTCGTCGTGCTTGAGGCCGACTGGCCTGATGTCTTCCGCGTAAACGAGTACGTGCGCGGCGTCGGAGCAGACCAGAGCGCGGAGGAATCGCTCTCCAACTTCAAGCGCTTCCCGCGCTGGATGTGGCGCAACGCCGATTTCCGAGACTTCGTCAACTGGCTGCGAGCCTACAATGACTCGCGCCGCGCAGAGGCGGCAGAGGTCGGCGTCTACGGGATGGACTTATACAGTCTTTCGGATTCGGCAGATGCGGTCGTCGGCTATCTCAAGCGCGTCGATGCGGAGGCGTCGAAACGTGCGCGTAAGCGTTACGGCTGTTTGAGCGGTTATCGAGACAGGCCGGAGCAGTACGGCTACGACGTGGCGACCGGCATGCACGGCTCTTGTGAGAAGGAGACCGCCGCGCAGCTCAAAGAGATGGAAGCGCGTTTCGCCGCGTGGCAGGCCGACCCGAATCGCGCGAGGGACGAAGAGCTTTTCTCCGCTTATCAGAACGCGCGCGTCGTCCGTCACGGCGAGGCTTATTACCGTCTCATCTATCGTCAAAACTTCTCGACGTGGAATCTGCGCGACCGTCACATGACGAGCACCATTCAGGAGCTTGTCAAATACTCGGATAAACTCGGCGGCAGGCGCGCGAAGGTGGTGGTCTGGGCGCACAATTCGCATCAGGGCGACGCGCGCATGACGGCCAGGGGCGAAGTGGGCGAGCTGAACGTCGGACATCTCATGCGCCAAATCTACGACGGCCAGACCGTCCTCGTGGGCTTCACGACTTACGCTGGCGAAGTGACGGCGGCCTCCGAGTGGGGGCAGCACGGCAGCCGTATGAAGCTTCGACCCGCGCTCGAAGAAAGCTACGCGGGGCTGTTTCATCAGACGGGCGTGCCCGATTTTCTGCTGCTCTTTCGCGGCGATGAAAAACTCACGCAGGCGCTCGGCAGTCATCGTCTCGAAAGAGCGGTCGGCGTCGTCTACATGCCGAGCACCGAGCGCCGCAGCCATTACTTCGACGCACGGCTCTCGAAGCAGTTCGACGCCGTGATTCACTTCGACACGTCGAGCGCAGTTCAACCTCTCAAGTAAGTTGTTCGAGTAGACGGGCGGCTGAACAGCCGCACGTCTCTCTTAGAAAAAAATCAGGGGCTAAAAATCGAGCATGGTTAAAAAGAGTGATTTCCACGTCAGGCCGGGCAGCAGACCCCGCCTGAAGAGCTACGACACGGCTTTCACAGGAGGCTTCGCGGACGAAGACGAGGCGCGCGAGAAGAGAGAGACGGATTGCGGCGAGCTGGCGCGCTTGCAGGACATGCTGATGGCCGAGGAGTCGCACGCGCTTCTGGTCATCCTTCAGGCGATGGACGGCTCAGGCAAAGACGGCACCATCAAGCACGTCGCTTCCGGGCTCGACCCGCAGGGCTGCACGGCCTTCAACTTCAAGAGCCCGTCCGACATGGAGAACAAGCACGACTACCTCTGGCGCTTCCACAAAGAAGTGCCCGAGCGCGGGCGCATAACCTTCTTCAACCGCTCCTACTACGAGGAGGTCATCAGCCCGCGCGTTCGCCCCGAGCGACTCGAAGAGCAGAGTCTGCCTTCCGAAGCGAAGTCGAAGAGCATCTGGAAGCGTCGAATGAACGAGATAAACAACTTCGAGCAGTACCTGACGGATAACGGCGTCGTCGTCTTGAAGTGCTTCCTTCATCTCTCGAAAGAGAAACAGGCCGAGCGACTTCTGGAGCGCACCGAAGAAGCGTCGAAGAAGTGGAAGTTCTCCTCAGCCGACCTGGAAAACCGTTCCCTCTGGGACGAGCACCTCAAGGCTCACGAAGAGGTGCTCACGCACACGAGCACGCGAGCCGCGCCCTGGCACATCATCCCTGCCGACAATCGTTGGTTCTCCGCCCTCGCCGTCGCCGACCTGATGCTCAAGAGCCTGCGCGCTCTCAAGCTCGACTACCCGAAAACGACCGGCGCTGAGAAGAAAGAGATGCAGAAGGCCAAAAAGCGACTTGAGCGCGAGATGAAAGCCTCCGGCTCGTAGCCCTCTCTGCCCGGCAGAGCAAACGGCAGAGCAGTCAGGGTTCGCTTCTGAAGCCTGTTTCAACTGGCAAGGTTTTTCTGCCGACGTTATCGGACGTAGAAGTCCATTCGATGTCTATTTCTGAAGTCTCATCGCGCTCAATTCAAAGTCAATTCATTTGATTAAGAGTCGAATTCGTCAGGAGGGACTCTTCTCTCCGTCGAGTTTGGCCTCGGGGATTCCGCGCTCGGCGGCGGCGTGTTCTATCTCTGCGTTTACTTTGCCGCCGATGAGGATGGAGAGGCCGGTGAGGTAGAACCAGAGCATGAGGATGATGACTGCGCCGAGCGAGCCGTAGGTGAGGCTGAAGCGGTCGAAGTAGCGAAGGTAGATGCGCAGGGCGAAGGAGACGAGCAGCCAGAGCAGGACGCCCGAGAGCGAGCCGGGTGTAATCCAGTACCACTTCTGATGATAGAGGTCGGGCGCGAAGTAGTAGATGAGCGCGAAGGCGAAGAGGACGAAGGCGAGGACGATAGGCCACTGGATGATGTTCCAGGCGACGGTGAAGGCTTCGCCGAAGCCGAAGCGATTGGCGAGCCCTTCGCCTATCTCGCCGCCGTAGAGGACGAGCGAGAGCGCGGAGATGATGAGCAGTGCGAGCGTGATGGTGAGCCCGACCGCCGTCAGGTGAACTCGCCACCAGGGGCGCGATTCCCTGACGCCGTAGGCCGAGTTGAGAGTTTCGCTGACAGCGCCCATGCCGTTGGAGGCGAACCAGAGCGCCGCGAGCAGACCGAAGGAGAGCTTGCCGCCGCTCGTCTCTTTGCTGATTTCGTTGACGGTCGTGTAGATGAGCTGCGAGGCCGAGCGCGGCATGACCTGTGCGAGATAGTTCAGGAGATTTCGGCGCAGCTCCGTTCCGGCTTCGGCGAAGTAGCCGAGCAGGGCTGTGAGGAAAAGGAGCAGCGGAAAGAGCGCGAGCAGGAAGTAGTAGGAGAGCGCGGCGGCGCGTGTGAAGAGGTCGCTCTCGTAAATCTCCAGCCAGAGACGCCGACCAAGCTCTCGCCAGGTCAGACCGCCCAGCTTCCAAACCGAGGCTATCGCCTGCTCGTCTCGTTTATCCATCGGGAGCGAAACTAGCATCTGTCAGAGCGCAGGCACAAGACGAAAACGGACGTGCAAGACGGGCCGGATAGAGTTTCGCGCGAGGGCGCGTTTCAGACGGGTTTGCTCAGGTAGTAATGCCAGAGCAGGCGCGCGGCGACGGCGCGGTAGGGTCGCCAACGCTCGGCGAGCGTTTCAAGCTCGGTCTCGGTTGGGCGCGCGTCCAGACCTTTGAGCTTTTGCGCGGCGACGGCTAAGGCGAGGTCGCCGGAAGGCCAGATGTCGGGTCTGCCGAGCGCCATCAGAAGGTAAATGTCTGCCGTCCAGGAGCCGATGCCTTTGATTTTGAGTAGCTCGGCTCTGGCGGCTTCGTCGTCCAGCTCGGCCAGCGCGTCGAGATTGAGACGACCTTCGACTATCGACTCGGAGAGATGCCTGACGTAGAGGATTTTCTGACGGCTGAAACCGATTGCCTTGAGCGCCGCATCGTCCAACCGTAGAAAGCTTCGGGGCGCGAGCGGCGAGGCGGCTCGAAGGAGGCGTTCGTAGGTGGCACGGGCGGAGGCGAGCGAGACCTGCTGCTCAAGGATAATTTGAACGAGCGTTGGGAAGCCGGGCTCGCGCGCCCAGAGCGGAGGCGAGCCGAGAAGCTTGTGGACGCGGCGGAGGTCTCGGTCGCGCCGCGAGAGACGTTCGAGGGCGCGCTTGAGAGAAAGCTCGTCGAGCGGCTGCACGGGAGAGATGCTTCGCACGCGCGATTGCTACTGCTTGACCAGCTCGACGCGGCGATTCATCGCGCGCCCGACGGGCGTCTCGTTTCCGGCGACCGGCTTGGAAGCTCCGTAGCCGACGGTGGTCAGGCGCGAGGGGTCGATGCCGCTGGCCTGTAGATAGTTTTTCATTGCGACGGCGCGACGCTCCGAAAGGCTCTTGTTGTGTTCGGGCGTCGAGGTCGAATCGGTGTGTCCCTCAATCGTCAGACGCCAGTCGGGACGCTTCTTGAGAATGGCGACGATTCTATCTAAGGTCGGCTTCGAGTCTTCTTTGAGACGGTCGGAGTCGGGGTCGAAGTTTGCGCCGTAGATGCGCGCGCGCCCCATCTGTCCGAGGTCGTCTTCAATCTGGTCTTGCGCGGCGGGCGGCGGCTCGGCTGTGAGCGGCGTGAGCCTGACGCGGATTTCGCGCACCTCGCCGCCCTCGCCCTTCACGGTCGTCCTCCAATCGGCGTAGCCTTCGTGTGTGACGCGCACCTCGCGCATCTCGCCCGCGCGCAACCCCTGCGCGATAATCGCCCCGCTCGCCTGCGACACTCCGATAGGCACTTCATCGACGAAGACTTTGCTGCCCTGCGGCGCGTTCAAAACTCTGAGCGTGAAGGTCGAGCTGAAAGGCCAGAAGAAATAGAGCAAGCCGGCAAGGATGATGAGAAACAGCGTGGCGAGAAAACTCCCGCCCATCACCCAGACCCACGTCGGGACGCGACGAGAAGTCGCAGGTGCGACGGGAGCGACGGGCGTCTGCTGCGGCGGGCGCTGGACGTAAGCCTGCTGCTGCGGCACGGGCGGGCGGCGAAAGTTGTCCTCTTCGTCTTCGTACGGGACGTTGAAGTTGACGGATGTCAGGTCGAAGTTGTTGCGCGGGGCGTTGCTGCGAGGCGGCGTGCGGTTGCCGCCTTCGCGCGGGATGTTGTAGGCCGTGCGGTCGAAGTCGCCGCCCTGTGGCGCGGGCGGCTGACCGGGACGCCGGGAGCCCGGCGGCGACATAAAAGGGGTCGTCAGGTCGAAGTTTGTCCCGCCATCGTCGTCATCTCTTCCGCTCATCGCTCCTGTTCCTCCTCAACGAAACTCTCCGCGCCGAAAACCCGACTCCCCTTCCCCGCTCTCTCGGCCATCCGGACAACTCTTCCGGCCTCTTCATTCTACTCTTGCGCCGCCGTCTGGCAAATCCTAAACGGTAAAAAGCTTTGGCGGACTGCCTCGCTCGCCTTTATCATGCTTCGGCGAGAGCGGAAGGAAGAAGGAGAGTTTGAAACCGATAGCGAAGGCTTCGTCGTCGAGGGCGACGAAGCGCGGCTACCTCGCGCAGTAATAGTAGCGGTAGCGACGTAGCGCGGGAGAGATTGTGGGGAGAGAGCGACGTTCGATAACGAAGACTTTGGGGCGATGCGTGATGCTTCGGTGTCCGGCGTGCGGGCGGGCGTCCATCGTGCAGAGCCCGTTTCAAATCAAAGAGGGCTGCTCGGCGTGCGAAGTGATTTTCAAGCGCGAGGATGGATTCTTCGTCGGGGCGATTATGGCGAACGTCGTCACGACGGAGTTTGTCATACTGGCTTTCTATCTCGTCTCGCTGCCCTGGATAGGCTCGAATTACGAGACGGTGCTCGCGTGCCTGTTCGGCGCGGCGCTGCTTTTTCCCGTCGCCTTCTATCATCACAGTTGGAGTTTCTGGCTGGGGCTCGATTATCTGGTCGAGTCGCTGCCAAAGGCCGGAGAGACGAAAATCGACTCGAACGGAAGGCGAAAAGGATGAGCCGCGAAGAGAAAGAGACGAGGGCGACTCGGGGAGTCGAATCGGTCGAAGGCGAGATTCTCGAAATCGAGCGCGAGGTGATGTCGGCCATCGAGCGGCAGGACGAGGCGGCGCTCGGTCGCCTGGTGGCGGAGGATTTCGTCTTCCGCGATGCGGCGGGCGCGTCGCTTGCGAAGCGGGATTTTCTGCGGCTCGCCACGTCTCTGCCCGTCAAAATTCTGTCCGTGTGGGGCGAGCAGTTGGAGGTACGCGTCTACGGCGAGACGGCTGTCCTGACCGGCAGACAAAGGGCGCTGGTCGAGAATGCCGACGGTCAGCAGGAGGACGGAGGCACGCAGATTTTCACGGATGTCTTCGTCAGGCGCGAAGGGCGCTGGCTGCTCGCGCTGGCGCACACGGTCGAGCTGCCGCAGACGGATGCGGCGACGGAAGCGCCCGCGCCGTCGGGCGAAGCTGCGCGGCCGTCGCCGCTTGTGGGCACGCCTTAAAAGTCACTTACCGACTGAGCACAAAACTTAAACGTCATTCGCCGAGGGCGGCGTACTTGAAGAGGCGGAAGCGATAGCGCTGCTGGTCGCGGATGTTTTTCGCCACCGCGCCGTGCAGTTGCTCGTCCCAGCGCCCGTATTGCTCGACGAAGCGATTGGCGGCGTCGCGGTCGCCCTGGTATTGCACGTCGAGCACTTTGGCGAGGAGCTTCCCGACCGTGTCGTGATACTTGTCGTAGTTGATGTTGAGCTTCTGCGTCTGTGGGTCGAAGGTGAGCAGTCCGTTTTCGAGGAAGAAGTTCCACTGCATGAGCTGCATCATGTTGTAGGGCTGCTCGCGGCGCGGGCGGTTGTTCTGGAGAACGCGGTTGATGCCGCTCGCATAGACGGAGCGAAGCTGCGCGGGCGTGTAGTAGCCCTGACGCGCGAGCGCTTCGGCGACGTAGAGCGAGACGAGGTCGGCCTTCATCTCTTCGAGCAGGCTGGAAGTGTCCTGTAATGCGGTGTCGAGGTCTTGCCCGTTCTTCGTTAAATCGACGCCGAGATAGTGGCCGACTTCGTGCCAGAGCGTGCGGTAGAAGCTGCCGTCGGGCGTTAAATCTTTGTGATGCGCGGGCGAGACGGCCGCTTCCCAGCCGCGCCCCGTGTTCTCGGCAATCTCGGGGCTGCGCATGATGTTCGAG